>NZ_JBBDGL010000011.1:0-1043 GCF_037204165.1 Microbacterium marmarense | reverse complement strand
CAGAGTCCACGCTCCAGGATCTCGAGAAGGTACGCGCCGTAGCCGCTCTTAACCAGCTTCTCTCCACGCTCTCGCAGTTCGTCATCGGTGAGGAATCCCTGGCGCCAAGCGATCTCTTCAGGACTGCCGATCTTCAAACCAGTGCGCCGCTCGATGGTGCGCACGTATTCGCCTGCGTCAGTCATCTGGTCGAATGTGCCTGTGTCAAGCCACGCGGTTCCGCGCGGAAGCACCTCGACCTGCAGCGCACCTCTTTCGAGGTACGCCGAGTTAATGTCGGTGATCTCGTACTCACCGCGCGCGCTGGGGGCGAGCCCGCGAGCGGTCTCGACGACGTCATTGTCGTAGAAGTAAAGCCCGGGAACCGCGTAGTTACTCTTCGGGGCGGTGGGCTTTTCCTCCAGCGACACCGCTCGTCCGGCACTGTCGAACTCGACGACCCCGTACGCAGTGGGTTCGGCGACCCAGTAGGCGAATATCGCGCCACCCTCGACGTTCTCGTAGCGCTTCAGTTGAGAGCCGAGACCGGGGCCGTAGAGAAGGTTGTCTCCAAGAACTAATGCAACTTTGTCATCGCCGATGAAGTCGGCACCGATTGTGAACGCTTGCGCCAGTCCGTCGGGCGAAGGCTGCTGCGCGAACGAAAGGTTCACCCCGAACTGCGATCCGTCGCCTAGTAGGCGCTCGAATGACGGGGCGTCGTGCGGAGTGGTGATGATCAGAATGTCGCGGATACCCGCAAGCATCAACGTGGAGAGCGGGTAGTAGATCATCGGCTTGTCGTAGACCGGAATCAACTGTTTCGATACGCCCAGAGTGATTGGGTGAAGCCTCGTGCCAGAACCGCCCGCAAGAATGATGCCCTTCAAGATTCTCCTCTATCAAGTGTCGTGCGTGGGTGAACGCTGCGGCGATGCCCAACCGGTCCGAGGTCGACGTAGGCAAGATGCTGGTCTGGTCCCGCATACCTCCGGCTCAATGCTATCGATGACGGCAGCCGGCTTGCGCCACGAGCCCATCAAGATCGGTGGTTCTTCGACCCA
>NZ_JBBDGL010000010.1:0-1055 GCF_037204165.1 Microbacterium marmarense | reverse complement strand
CGTCGTGGTCGCCGCGAGCGGCTTGCTGAACACGATCGCGGACTCGTCGGTCACGGTCACTGACCCTTCGATGCGTAGAACGCTTCGGTGGCATCTTTCGCGGGAGCCCACCACGCCTCGTTATCGCGATACCACTGGATGGTCGCGGCGATCCCTGACTCAAAGTCGCTGTACTGCGGCATCCACCCCAACTCATCACGCAACCGTGCTGAATCGATCGCGTAACGCATGTCATGACCGGGACGGTCCGTGACGTGATCGTACGCGTCGGCAGGTTGACCCATCGTCGACAAGATCAGCTCAACAACATCCTTGTTGTTCTTCTCACCATCCGCACCGATCAGATACGTCTCACCCATCACACCGCGATCCAAAATCGTCAACACCGCACTGGAATGATCATCCGCGTGAATCCAATCACGCACGTTCTCACCCGCACCATACAGTTTCGGACGAATCCCGCGGATCACGTTCGTGATCTGACGCGGAATGAACTTCTCCACATGCTGATACGGACCATAGTTGTTCGAACAGTTCGAGATCGTCGCCTTCACACCAAACGAACGCACCCACGCCCGCACCAACAAATCCGAACCCGCCTTCGTCGACGAATACGGTGACGACGGGTTATACGGCGTCGACTCGGTGAAACGCTCCGGATCGTCCAACTCCAAATCCCCATACACCTCATCGGTCGAGATGTGATGAAAACGCCGGTCATGCTTACGCGCAGCCTCAAGCAACGTGTAGGTGCCGATGATGTTCGTATCCAAAAACGGACGCGGGTTATCCAAAGAATTGTCGTTATGCGACTCCGCAGCGTAATGCACCACCGCATCCACCTCAGCAAACAACCCGTCTACCAACCCGGCATCCGTGATATCGCCCTCCACGAACCGCACCCGGTCCTCAGGCAACCCAGCCAGAGACAGCACATTGCCCGCATACGTCAACTTATCCAGCACCGTGACCTGGTCATCCGTGTGCTCAACCAAATGATGCACAAAGTTCGAACCAATGAACCCGGCACCGCCGGTAACGAGCAACTTACGCAT
>NZ_JBBDGL010000001.1:0-1385738 GCF_037204165.1 Microbacterium marmarense | reverse complement strand
TATCGTAGCCACACCCTCTCACCCAAGTCAAATCGACCGGGCCGCAATTTCGCCGGGGCAAGCAGAAGCTCGCACCAGCTCCATTCGGAGTGGCTGACCCCACGCAACCCGAGGGCTGCAACATCAAAACACAACCTGAGTTGGTGTTTAGAAGGGGGCTGTTCTCCGCTTGAGGGGGGTAAAGCCTTCCGGCTCTTCCGCATCCCTGTGGGGCGAACAAGTAATAACTTACGCGCCAGATGAACATCCGGCAAATCTGAACTGCCCCCCGGGCGTGTCGTGCTGACCTTGGTAGTGCGCGGCCCTCATCGTCCGTGATACGAAGTGCTGATCGCGGCGAAAAAGGGGTACACCCTTCCTCAGTCTCGGCCACCCGGAGGGCCCAGAATCAGCAGAACTGC
This sequence comes from Microbacterium marmarense, assembly GCF_037204165.1. Taxonomy (NCBI): domain Bacteria; kingdom Bacillati; phylum Actinomycetota; class Actinomycetes; order Micrococcales; family Microbacteriaceae; genus Microbacterium; species Microbacterium marmarense. Next base: position 1,385,337 of record NZ_JBBDGL010000001.1, on the reverse strand, counting down.
GAAGACCGTAACAACGCCGACGACAAGCAGCAGCCCGAGAATCCATGGTTTGCGCAAGAACCACCGCATCAGGCGATCGTGCCAGGCGGCATCCCGCGGGTCATCAGTCTCTTCCCTACGCCAGGCACCTTCCAGACGGCCGGTGCGATGAAGCCATAGCTCGGCGGGAATCGTCGCATAAGGGATGATCGTGCTGACGATTGCGATCGCCGTCGCGCCGGCCTTCCACCGCTGATTCTTGGCGACGAGGATAGCTGTCGCTCCGTAGGCAAGAAAGACGAAGCCGTGGATGCCGCCGCCGATCGATACTGCCCACGCCCAGTCTGCAGTTGCTCGCAAGATCAACCCCGCGATGAGCAAGGTCCATGAGATCGCTTCGGCGATCGCGAGTGTACGAAAAAGGGCCAGGGGCGTGCGGAACACGTCTCTCCTTGGGTAGGGGGATTATTCGAGCCGACAAGCGACGCCGCACTACGCGGCGCCGCTTGCTAGTTGTTACTGCTGTTCGGCCTCCGCTGCCGCTTGTTGCTGCGCCGCCTCTTGCTGCTGCTGCACCTGGGCGCGCACCTCATCCATATCGAGTCCGCGCACTCCAGCAATCAGCTCGTCGAGCTGAGGCGCAGGAAGAGCGCCGGGCTGGGAAAAGACCACAATTCCGCCGCGGAACACCATCAGTGTCGGGATCGACGTGATCTGGAACGCCGAAGCGAGCTCCCGCTCTGCTTCAGTGTCGATCTTTCCGAAAGCGATGTCGGGGTTCGCTTCCGATGCGGCTTCGAAGACGGGGGCGAACTGCCGGCACGGACCGCACCACTCCGCCCAGAAGTCCAGAAAGACAATCTCGTTGTCGGCGACGACGCTTGCGAGGTCGTTTGCGGTGATTTCGGTAGTGGCCATGGCTCGTGCCTCCTGAATCGTCGGTGCGACACCGCGAATTACGGCGCCGCGTTGCTCTCTAGTCTGCCGTCTCTGACGGAACCGTGCCCCAACCGCGAAGATTCGTCGCACTCAAGGCGTATGCGAACAGCGAGCCGGGCCGGGCCGGGCTACCGTTGAGTCGTGACCTTTCTGCTGGACGATCTTCGCCGCTGGCCCGATCTTGAGGGGCCAGACCTGCAAGCGTCCGACGCCGCCGACCGGTTGCTCCTTGACGAATCGAAAGATGCCCGTCGAGCCTCGAGCGCGGCCGACATCGTCGTTATCGGCGACAACTATGGCGCGCTTACCCTTCGCAGCGCGAGCGAGGCCTTGCCCACCGCCGGGCAGCTGATCCGCGTTCACCAAGATGCGCTCACGGGCGAGCGCGCGCTGGCCGCGAATGCGGCACGCCTGGGCCTCGCTGCGACCTTCACTTCCGAGCCGCTCGGCCCCGACCTCGTGCGTGGCGCGAAACTCGTTCTCTTGCGCTTGCCCCGTTCGCTGGATGCACTGCGCGATATCGCGGGTTTGATCGCAATGGATGCTGCGCCCGACGTCACCGTCTTCGCCGGCGGTCGCATCAAATACATGACTGTCGCCATGAACGATGTGCTTCGTGAGCACTTCACCACGGTCGACGTGACCCACGCGCGCCAGAAGTCGCGGGTGCTCATCGCGCGTGGCCCGCACTCTGGACGCGCACCGCTTCCGCAACAAGCAACCCACGACGGGCTCGTGGTCTGCGCCTTCGGTGGAGCATTCGCGGGCACCTCCATCGACATCGGCACCAGGCTGCTGCTCGAGCAGCTGCCAGCCACGCTCCCCCACGACGGTGCTGTGATCGATCTTGCTTGCGGCACCGGCGTCGTGGCCGCAACACTCGCGAAGCGAACCCCACCCCGAAGCGTGATCGCGTGCGATCAGTCCGCCATCGCGGTTTCGTCTGCGCGCGCGACTGCCGAGGCGAATGGGCTTGCCAACGCAGTGACCGTCGTGCAGGACGACATGCTGGCGAGCCAACCGGACGCGGCAGCATCCCTTATTGCCCTCAATCCCCCGTTCCACGTGGGTGCGGCCATCTCTGAAGAGATAGCGCCACGAATGTTCGCTGACGCGGCGCGAGTGTTGCAACCGGGCGGCGAGCTGTACACCGTGTGGAACTCTGTGCTGAAATACCGCGCGTCGCTGGAGCGGCTCGTCGGCCCCACCCGTCAGCTTGCCCGAAACGCCAAGTTCACGGTGACCGTCTCTAAGAGGCGTTAGTGGCGCTCGCTCAGCGAGGAGTCCGCGTCGACCAGTAGGCCCACGCGACGAGCACCGGTTGGAAGAACAACCTCACGAGCCGTTTGCGGTCTGAATCCAAGCTGAATCCATCACGCTTCTTGGTGTACTGCTCGACATTGCCGGGAAACACCGCGACAAAGAATGCGGCGAGGATCACGCCCAGTCTGCTGCGCGATGCTGGTAGCACCACAAGCGACGCGCCCAACATCACCTCGACGACGCCAGAAGCCACCACGACAGCGTCTTTGTCGAGCGGAGTCGCCTCTGTTGTCCAGTCGGGCACTTGGGCTTGAAACTCTTTGCGGGCCCAAAACATGTGGCTCAGTCCAGCGAACACCATCGCTGCGGCCAGCGTCCATCGTGCGATTGTCCTCATAACAAAAGCGAACCACAAAAGTGAGCTGGTCGGGGCAATCGGCCTCATACGCTAGTGGACAATCCGCCCGCCATCACATCAGACGGCGGTTAGTCGAAAGGCAAGCATGTCCGTCCGAGAACGCTGGCGGCATGCTCGACCGAGCAACGAAAAACCCCCGAGGGCGACAAGCCCACGGGGGTTCTTCATGAGCTGCTAGAAGTCCCAGTCGTCGTCTTCGGTCGCTTCGGCCTTGCCGATGACGTACGACGAACCTGAACCGCTGAAGAAGTCGTGGTTCTCGTCGGAGTTTGGCGACAGCGCCGACAGGATCGCCGGATTGACGTCTGTCGTAGCGGCGGGGAACATCGCTTCGTAGCCCAGGTTCATGAGGGCTTTGTTGGCGTTGTAGTGCAAGAACTTCTTGACGTCTTCGGTGAGACCGACGCCGTCGTAGAGGTCTTGCGTGTACTGCACCTCGTTGTCGTAGAGCTCGTAGAGCAACGAGAAGGTGTAGTCCTTGATCTCGTCGCGCTCAGCCTGCGACACCTTCTCGAGTCCCTTTTGGAACTTGTAGCCGATGTAATACCCGTGCACGGCCTCATCGCGGATGATGAGGCGAATCAGGTCGGCGGTGTTGGTGAGCTTGGCGCGTGATGACCAGTGCATCGGCAAGTAGAAACCCGAGTAGAACAGAAAGCTCTCAAGCAGGGTCGACGCGACCTTGCGCTTGAGGGGGTTGTCGCCCTGGTAGTAGTCCATGACGATCTGAGCCTTCTTCTGAAGGTTCGGGTTCTCGACCGACCAGCGGAACGCCTCGTCGATCTCTTTCGTCGAGCACAGCGTCGAGAAGATCGACGAGTAGCTCTTCGCGTGCACCGACTCCATGAATGCGATGTTGGTGTACACCGCTTCTTCGTGCTGGGTGATCGCGTCAGGGATGAGCGAGACAGCGCCCACGGTGCCCTGAATAGTGTCAAGCAGAGTCAAACCGGTGAACACTCGCATGGTGAGCAACTGCTCGTCGGGCGTGAGGGTGTTCCACGATTGGATGTCGTTGGACAGCGGAATCTTCTCAGGCAACCAGAAGTTGTTGACGAGGCGGTTCCAGACCTCAACGTCTTTGTCGTCTTCGATGCGGTTCCAGTTGATGGCCTGGACGTGCTTCAGCAGCTGAAGCTTTTCGGTCATGTCAGTTCTCTCTTGCAGGCTTGTGGTTAAGTGAGCGCTGAATCACAGCATGCAGCTGACGCACTCGGTCATGTCGGTGCCCTCAAGGGCCAGCTGTCGCAGACGGATGTAATAGATCGTCTTGATGCCCTTGCGCCATGCGTAGATCTGAGCCTTGTTGATGTCACGCGTGGTGGCGGTGTCTTTGAAGAACAGCGTCAGCGAGAGCCCCTGGTCGACGTGCTGAGTGGCCGCGGCATAGGTGTCGATGACCTTCTCGTAGCCGATTTCGTAGGCGTCTTGGTAGTACTCGAGGTTGTCGTTCGTCATGAACGCTGCCGGGTAGTACACACGACCGAGCTTGCCCTCCTTGCGGATCTCGATCTTCGACGCGATCGGGTGGATCGAGCTCGTCGAGTTGTTGATGTAGGAGATCGACCCTGTCGGAGGTACTGCCTGCAGGTTCTGGTTGTAGATACCGTGCTGCTGGATCGATGCCTTCAGCGCCACCCAGTCTTCTTGGGTGGGGATGTGTTTGCCAGAGAACAGCTCGGTGACCTTGTCGGTCTCGGGAACCCAAGCGCGATCGATGTACTTGTCGAAGAATTCGCCACTCGCGTAGGTCGAGTCTTCGAATCCGTCGAATGCGTGGCCCTTCTCGATCGCGAGGTTGTTCGACGCCCGAAGTGCGTGGAACAGCACCGTGTAGAAGTAGATGTTCGTGAAGTCGATGCCTTCTTCTGAACCGTAGAACACGTGCTCGCGAGCGAGGTAGCCGTGCAGGTTCATCTGTCCCAAGCCGATGGCGTGCGAACGGTCGTTGCCGTCTTCGATCGAGCGCACCGAAGCGATGTGGCTCTGCTCGCTGACCGCGCTCAACGCACGGATCGCGGTTTCGACCGTCTGACCGAGGTCATCAGCATCCATCGACAAAGCGATGTTCATCGAACCGAGGTTGCACGAGATGTCTTTGCCGATCTCTTTATAAGAGAGGTCTTCGTTGTACGTGGTCGGCGTGTTCACCTGCAGAATCTCACTGCAGAGGTTCGACATGTTGATGCGGCCCTTGATCGGGTTGGCCTTGTTCACCGTGTCTTCGAACATGATGTATGGGTAGCCCGACTCGAACTGAATCTCAGCGAGGGTCTGGAAGAACTCGCGCGCGTTGATCTTGGTCTTCTTGATGCGCGGGTCATCGACCATCTCGCGGTACTTCTCGGTGACCGAGATGTCGCCGAACGGAATGCCGTAGACCTTCTCGACGTCGTAGGGCGAGAACAGGTACATGTCTTCGCCGTTCTTGGCGAGCTCGAACGTGATGTCTGGGATGACGACACCGAGCGAGAGCGTCTTGATGCGGATCTTCTCGTCAGCGTTCTCGCGCTTGGTGTCGAGGAAGCGGAAGATGTCAGGGTGGTGCGCGTTGAGGTACACCGCACCTGCACCCTGACGGGCGCCGAGCTGATTGGCGTAGCTGAAGCTGTCTTCGAGGAGCTTCATCACGGGGATGATGCCCGATGACTGGTTCTCGATCTGCTTGATCGGTGCGCCCGACTCGCGGATGTTCGACAGCAGCAGTGCCACGCCGCCACCGCGCTTGGACAGCTGCAGCGCGGAGTTGATTCCGCGTGCAATCGACTCCATGTTGTCTTCGATACGCAGCAAGAAGCACGACACGAGTTCGCCGCGCTGCGCCTTGCCCGAGTTCAGGAAGGTGGGCGTTGCCGGCTGAAAACGTCCCGAGATGATCTCTTCGACCAGATCGTGCGCGAGCTTCTCGTTGCCGTCTGCGAGGCCGAGGGCGGTCATGACGACCCGGTCTTCAAAGCGCTCGAGGTAACGCTTGCCGTCGAACGTCTTGAGCGTGTAGCTGGTGTAGTACTTGAAGGCGCCGAGGAAGGTCTCGAAGCGGAACTTCTTCGAGTAGGCGAAGTCATTGAGTTCTTGGATGAAGTCGAGCGAGTACTTCTCGATGATGGTGGGCTCGTAGTATTCCTTCTCTACGAGGTAGTCCAGACGCTCTTTGAGCGAGTGGAAGAACACCGTGTTCTGATTCACGTGCTGCAGGAAGTACTCCCGTGCGGCACGCTTGTCTGCTTCGAACTGGATTTTGCCATCCGCGTCGTAAAGATTGAGCATCGCGTTGAGCGCGTGATAGTCCATGCCCTCGAATCGCGCCTCAGTCTTGAATGTCGATACGGTCACCGCTGTGTCTGCCATCGTTCTAGTCCCTCGCTCACACGTTCTACGTCTTCAGGCGTGCCAAATACTTCAAGCCGATACAAGTGCGGCACATTGCACTTGCGGCTGATGATCGTGCCAGCGAGCGCGAAATGCTCGCCAAAGTTGGTATTTCCCGCCGAGATAACGCCTCGGATCATGTCTCGATTGCGCTCGTCATTGAGGAATCGAATGACTTGTTTGGGAACGGCGCCCTTCTCAACTCCCCGCCCCTGACCTCCGCCGTATGTGGGGGTGATCAGGATGTACGGTTCATCGACAACGAGAGCCGGATCGGTTGAATGCAACGGGATCCGAACCGCTCGTGCGCCGAGCTTCTCTACGAAGCGTGCCGTGTTGCCCGACAGGCTGGAGAAGAAGACGACTAGCGGCGCCGCGGCTGCCCGGCTGGCAACCGCGTGACGCTCCGCGATCACGGTTGCCATGAGCGTCAGACGAGGCGCGAAGCCAGCTCGTCGATTTTGTCGGGACGGAAGCCCGACCAGTGGTCTTCATCGGTGATGACGACAGGTGCCTGGAGGTACCCCAGAGCCTTAACCTGCTCGAGTGCTTCCGCATCTTCTGACAGGTCGAGAATGTTGTACTCGATTCCCTTTGAATCCAGCGCACGGTATGTCGCGTTGCACTGCACGCATGCAGGCTTTGTGTAAACGGTAATCGCCATCGTGACTCCGTTCTCCCCTCAAATCTCGTGTTTGTTCCGGCAGACCCTCACCGGGAGTCCAATACTACATATGGGTACCGACATTCGATAGCACCACAAGGGCTAGTAGTTACATCAGTGTCATTTTCCACCGCTCTCCCCATGTACAACACAGGTTTTCCACCGATTCATCCACAGGCGCGCTGGGAGTCTGGTGTGTGAAAAAACCCAGAATCACGCCACAGTTGGGCAAGACGAATCGATCTGTCCACAGGGCCGAAGAGTTGGCGATCCTCAGACAGGCAATCTGCCTGTGGAGAACGTTTTGGGCGTGTCGCGGCGCGTCGTCAGATCGGCTCGTGGCGCAGCACGCTCACTGTGCCGCCGTGGCGCTAACGTAGACGGGTGTCGCGCTACGGGGAACTGCTGAAAACGCCTGGCGTAGGCCGCATCATGGCCGCCCAACTGACGGCTCGGTTTCCCAACGGCATGACCAGCCTCGCGGTCCTGCTGCATATCGAGCAAGTGACCGGCTCGTACGGTGCAGCGGGGCTCGTACTGGCGGCGACGTCGGTGGGTCAGGCAGTTGCCGGACCAGTAACGAGCCGCTGGATGGGCGTCTGGGGCATGAGACGGGTGCTGACGGTGACGACCGTCATCTGCGCCGCCGCGATCGCTGCCATCGCGCTGCTGCCCATGGTGGTCGCCGGCTACATGGTGGTCGGCTTGATCGCTGGGCTCTCCACTCCCCCGGTGCAGTCGGCCGTGCGCACCATCTACCCCAAGATGGTGACCTCGAAGCAGCTGACTCCGCTCTTCTCTTTGGATGCTTCGCTGCAAGAGCTGATCTGGGTGCTTGCGCCGGTGGTCATCACCGTCGTGGCCACGCAGGTCGGCACTGTGCAAGCGCTCCTCCTCGTCGTCGCCATCTTGATCGGCGGGTGCGCGTGGTTCATCCTCTCGCCAGAAGTTGGGCGCGTGCGCATACCCCGAAGTCGCCGTCGACTCGGCAGAGTGCTCATGAAACCGCCCGTCATGCTCGCCACGGTGGTGGGTTTTCTGCTGATCGGTGCGTGCGCCGCAGTGGAAGCGGGCGTGGTGGCCACGTTCGGCCACGACGGCATCGAAGCTGGCATCGTGCTGGCTCTGTTCGCCGTCGGCAGTCTGGCGGGCGGGCTGAGCTTTGGGCACCTTCCGATCGGTCCCTGGGCGATGGCGCGACGATTCGCAATCGTCACGATCGGAATGACCCTGGCGATGTTCTCGCTCGATGTGTGGTGGATGAGCGGCACGCTGATCATCGCCGGCGCCGGAATCGCCCCCGCGTTTGCCGTGCTCTTTGCCATGACCTCGGTGAGCGTCAAGTTCAGCGAGACCGCCGAGGCGTACGGCTGGATCGGCACCGGCCAGCTGATCGGCGCCGCAGCGGGCTCTGCTGTTGCAGGTTTTCTCATCGACGGCGTGGGCCCAGAGGGCGCCATCGCAGCGGCTGCCGGCTTCGCCGCCCTCGGCACGATCGTCGCCATCGTGTTCGTACGTGGCTTTCCCGACCTGCGCGGGCGCGATTCCACCCCAATACCCGACACCGAACCGGTGCAGACGATCACCTGAGAGTGATCCCCCGCGAGCATGGCTTCTATGCTGGATTCGTGCCCGCTCCCATCGTTCTTCCTCGCCTGTCATGGGGGGCTGCGCGCAGCCCCCGCCACGCGCTGCTGATTCACGGTCTCGGCTCAACTGGCGCCCTGATGTGGCGCTTTGGCACCGCACTGGCCGAAGCGGGGTGGCACGCCCAAGCGGTCGACCTTCGAGGTCATGGCAGCGCGCCGAGAGCGTTGGACTACTCCATCGCTGCCTACGCCGCGGATCTTGCCGAAACTTGGCCTGAGCGCGAGGACTCCTGGGATCTGGTAATCGGCCATTCGCTCGGCGGATCTGCAGCCACGGTGGTCGCAGCATCCGACCCGTCGTGGACGAAACAGCTTGTGCTCATCGACCCGGCTATTCACCTCTCGCCCGAAGACAGACAGACCGTGCGCAACAGTCAAGAGCGCTCATTCGCTGACCCCTCACGCGAGGCCGTGCGTGCTGAGCACCCGCACTGGCACGAGCATGATGTCGAGTTGAAGGCGCAGTCGGCGCAGCAAGTGAGTCGGTGGGCGGTGGAGCAGACCAGCGTGCAGAATTCGCCGTGGGATGTTCGGGATGCTGCCGCGCAGCTGACAACTCCCACTCACGTGATCGGCTCAGACCCCAAGGTCTACTCGATTTTCACCGGCGATCTCGCCGCCGAAGTGCTCGCCGCGAATCCGCGTATCGGCATGTCGGTCGTGCCCAACGCCGGCCATTCGCCGCATCGCGACAACCCGGAAGCCACAATCGCGGCCCTGCACCTGGCACTTGGCGAGCGCTGACACGCGCGACGGCGTCTGCGTTCGCGCAAGTTTCCGCGCCGCCCGAGCCCCGGGAGGGCACAATGAGAAGGGTGAGCTCCGAATCTTTCGATCTGTCCGTATACCTGCCAGATGAGCTGCTCGAGCGCATGCGTCAACGGGCGGTCATCCACGATCGCGAGAACACCTTTCCCGAAGATGACCTCGCTGAGCTCAAAGCCGCCGGGTATCTTTCCCTGCTCTGCCCCACCGCACTCGGTGGCGCCGGGCTGAGCCTTGCCCAGGTCTCGCGACTTCAGCAACGACTCGCGGGCGCCGCGCCGGCGACCGCGCTCGCAATCAATATGCACCTGGTGTGGACGGGCGTGGCGAAAGTGCTGGCAGATCGCGGCATCAACACCCTGCAGTTCGTGCACGAAGGCGCCGTGGCCGGCGAGGTGTTCGGCTTCGGAATCAGCGAGGCAGGAAACGATCTGGTTCTGTTCGGCAGCAATACCGACGCCGCCCCGCACGCAGACGGTTCGTATTCTTTCTCGGGCACCAAGATCTTCACCTCGCTGTCTCCGGTGTGGACGCAGCTAGGCGTGCATGGGCTCGATACCTCTTCGCCCGACGGGCCACAGATGGTCTACGCGTTCCTCCCCCGCGCTGAAGAAGCCGCAGGACGCTTGGTTGTGCGCGACGATTGGAACACCCTCGGCATGCGCGGCACGCAGTCGCGCACCACAGAGCTTCACGGCGCCGTTGCGCCCGCCGATCGGGTGGTGCGCCGAATCGCCCCCGGACCCAACCCCGACGCGATCGTGTTCGGGATCTTCAGCGTGTTCGAGCTGTTCTTGGCATCGGTCTACACCGGCATCGCCCGGCGGGCGATCGATGTCGCCGTGACCACCGCGGGGCAGCGTCAATCGAAAAAGACCGGCAAGTCATACAGCCAAGACCCCGACATTCGGTGGCGCATCGCCGAAATGGCGCTCACCTACGACGCATTGCCACCGCAGATCGACGCTCTCTGCAATGACGTCGACGCGGCGGCAGATCATGGCCCGAAGTGGTTCTCGATGCTGAGCGGGGTGAAGCACCGCGCGGTCACCGCGGCGAAGGCAATCGTCGACGATGCGGTGCTCGTGGCCGGCGGCTCATCGTATTTTGCAACAGCGGAGCTGAGCCGCCTTTATCGAGATGTGCTCGCTGGGCTCTTTCACCCGTCAGATCCTGAGTCTGCACATTCGACAGTGGCCGCCGCGTGGCTCGGCCCGCTGGAACAGTAGCCCCGAATCACTTCTTAGCGAGTGCGTCCCAGTCGATTTCGATGCATTGCGGATCAGACACAGACACCCGCGCGGGCAGAACCGCCCCCACTTTGGGCCAGAAGTGTCGCGAGGTGACTACCTCGGTTGTGACGCGAGTCGCGGGAACACCCTCGGCCGAGGCAACCACGTCTAACTCGCAGGCTTGGTAGCGCGCGCGCCCGACCGGCTCTGACACCGAGACGACCAGCACGCTGCCCTTCACTGCGTCGGCCAGCGGATCGCGCACCAGCTTCTCGAGTTGGTGCGCCATCTCGTCGAACTCATCCATCTTTCGAGCCTAGCCCGGCGAACGCGACCGCTGCGCGTGCGAAGATGACGCAATGGCACGGACACCAACAGAACTCTTGAGCCCTGCCGACCAGCAGCGTCGGCGCTCCCTTTCGCGCATGAAGGCTGTCGCGCTGGGTGCACTGCTGTTCATGGCGCTCGTGTTCGTGTTCTCGTTCGCGTTCGAGCAAGATGTGCCAGCGCTGGCCTACGTTCGAGCGGCAGCCGAGGGCGGAATGGTGGGCGCACTCGCCGACTGGTTCGCGGTCACGGCACTGTTTCGGCATCCGCTCGGCATCCCGATTCCTCACACCGCGATCATCCCCAATCGAAAAGATGAGATCGGCCAGACGCTCGGCGACTTCGTCGAAACAGAGTTTCTGCGCGGCGATGTGGTGCGAGAGAAGCTCGAAAAAAGTGCGATCGCGGCCCGACTGGGCGAATGGCTCGCCGTTCCCGATCATGCCGGGCGCATCGCCGCCGAGGGGTCTGTGATGGCCTCCAGTGTGTTGCAGGCCCTGAGCGACGACGATGTGCAGGGCATCATCGAAGACCTCGCGCGCGAGCACCTCATCGATCCGGAATGGGGACCGCCGCTGGGCGATTGGCTGAGCAGAATTGTCACGGCAGATGCCCACCGAAGCGCCGTCGATCTTGGCTTCGACACCATCGCGACGTGGCTGGAGGCCAACCACACCTCGTTTACGGGCCTGTTCTCGCGTCGCCTTCCGGGCTGGGTGCCCTCACTTGCCCACCGATTCGTCGACGATGCCGTCTACAACGAGGCGATCAAATTCGTCGCGGCCGTGCAAGCTGATCCGCACCACCCGGCTCGGGTTGCCATCGATGGCTATCTCGCGCGACTCGCCGACAATCTGCAGCACGACCCGGCGACGATCGGTCGGCTCGAAGATGCCAAGGTTTCAGTCTTCGACAGCCCGCGCGTGCGCCAGCTTGCTGGCGAAGCCTGGAACACCGCTAAGACGGGCCTGCTCGCCTCGCTGGCAGACCCCAAGAGCGCCCTTCGTCAGCGTGCGGCAGCGGCGCTGAGCGAGATCGGCGAACGATTGACGACAGATGCTGCGCTGCAGCGTCGGGTCGATGTGTGGGTGATCGACGCGGCTGTCTTTTTGGTGGATCGCTATCGCCATGACATCGCCTCGATCATCACCGACACCGTGGAGCGGTGGGACGCAGAAGAGACCACCGAGAAGATCGAGCTGATGGTTGGGCGCGACCTGCAATACATCCGCCTGAACGGCACGATCGTGGGCGCGCTTGCGGGACTCGCCATCTACACGATCGCTCACGCCTTTTTCCGCTGACACATAAGAAAATCACCCGTGCACTCGGTGTGAATGGCGAGTAGCCTGGGCGCGTGGCCGCCGACCATCTTCTCTTCAGCTACGGGACGCTCTCGCATCCCGAGATTCAGCTTGACACTTTCGGCCGTCTGCTCAGGGGTGAGCCTGACGCCCTACCGGGCTACACGATGGACTACGCGCGAATCGACGACCATCGACTTGTCGACCTTTCAGGTCACTCGATTCACGCGGTGGTGCGGCCGACGGGCAACACTCTCGACAAGGTCGTCGGCAAAGCACTGCGACTCACCGAAGACGAGGTGGATGCCTGCGACGAATACGAAGTCGCGCTGTTTCGCCGCATTCAGGTGCGGCTGGCGAGCGGTCGCGAGGCGTGGGCCTACGTCGCGTCGTGACAGCAGAGCACAGCACCACACACCGGAACGGCAGCGTCGACAGCGTGACTCTTTCGCACGATGAACTCTGGCCGCGGGCGGGTAAGTGGGATCGCTTCGATGACGCCCCCGGCCCGTGGGACGCCGCGCTGTTGGGCGCTCCCGCGTTTCGAACGTCGCTTTCGCCGACGGGTGCACACGCCACGCCGGCGGCGGTGCGTGACGCACTGCGGCGCTACAGTGCGACTCTCATGGGCAACCGGCCGGTTGATCTGAACGACGTGCTGCGGATCACCGATGCCGGTGATGTGAGCTCGCCCGACGGTCCCGACGGCGAAGCTTCGCTTCGCGACCGGGTGCGAGAGCTTCGACGCAGCGCGGAACTGATCATCGCGCTCGGCGGCGACAACTCGATCACCTACGCGGTGGCCCAGGGCGCACAGGCGCAAGGGCTGATCACCCTTGATGCTCACTTCGATCTGCGCGACGGCGTGTCGAACGGTTCCCCCGTGCGGCGGCTCGTCGAAGACGGCCTCGACCCGCACCGCATCGCGCAGATCGGCATTGCCGACTTCGCCAACTCTGCCGCCTACGCGCGCCGCGCGGCCGACCTCGGCATCACAGTCATCACCCTCGACGAAGTGCGTCGAGAAGGCATCGACGCTGCGGTGGCGAAGGCGCTGGAGGTCGCAGGCGGCCGTGGCAGCATCCATCTCGATATCGACGTGGATGTGTGCGACCGCTCTGTTGCGCCGGGGTGCCCAGCATCGGTGCCCGGCGGGCTTGCCGCGTGGGAACTGCGCACGGCTGTGCGCGCGATCGCAAGCGATGCGCGCGTCGTCAGCGCCGACATCGTCGAAGTGGATGCGACGGCAGACACCCCAGACGCGCGCACGGTGCGGCTCGCCGCGCTATGTGTGCTCGAATTGCTCGCAGGAAAGGCAGCTCAAAAATGATCCAGCTCGCGCTCGTACGCCATGCCAAATCGGACTGGGGCAGCCCAGAACTCGATGACCACGACCGTCCGCTCAACGATCGTGGCCGCACTGATGCTCCTCGCATGGCGTCAAATTTCGCGCGGGAGCGCTTCACGCCCGATGTGATCCTGTCGAGCACGGCACTTCGAGCGCGGACGACTGCCGGTTTCTTCGCCGAGGAGCTGGGCATGAGCGTTGAGCTGCAAGAGCAGCTCTACGGCGCACCTGCCGCGCTGCTGCTCTCGGCCGCTGCAGACAGCGGCCACCGCTCCGTGATGGTCGTCGCACATGATCCGGGAATGAGCGAGCTCGCCGGCCAGCTGTCGGGAGAGCGCATTCAAGCCATGCCCACCTGCGCGGTCGCCACGTTCGCGTGGAATGAAGACGACTGGAGCGCGGTCGACGCCCTCGAGCCCGCGCATTGGTCGTTCAACACGCCGCGATAGCACTCGCGCAACACTCAGCGCTAACGCTCGCGCTGCACCCCGCCATAACGCTCGCGCTGCACCGCCGCGCCGCCGCACCCTGCCGGCGCACCGCACCGCACCCTGCCGCCGCACCCTGCCGCCGCACCCTGCCGGCGCACCGCACCGCACCGCACCGCGGCTAGAGCGCGATGCCACCTCGCCACACTCGCGACACCAGCGGTACGCCAGGGCGATAAGCCAGGTGCACTCGGGTGGGCGCGGCCAGAAGGACGATGTCTGCCCGCGCGCCCGGCGAGAGGTGCCCCACGTCGTCGCGCCGCAGTGCTCGGGCACCGCCCGCGGTCGCGGCCCATACCGCTTCCGCCGGCGTCATGCCCATCTCGCGCACGGCGAGCGCGATCATGAGCGGCATCGAACTTGTGAAACTCGAACCCGGGTTGCAGTCGCTCGCCAGGGCCACTGTGACGCCCGCGTCGATCAGTCGTCGCGCATCGGGGTAAGGCTGTCGCGTGGAGAATTCCACACCGGGAAGCAAGGTGGCCACCGTGTCGCTGCCGGCGAGAGCGGCGACATCGGCGTCAGAGAGATAGGTGCAGTGATCGACGGATGCTGCCGCGACCGATACCGCCAGTGAGACGCCGTCGCCGTGCCCCAGCTGATTGCCATGAACGCGCGCAAGCAGACCTTCGGCGATGCCTGCCTCGAGGATGCGCCGAGACTCATCGAGACTGAACGCGCCGCGCTCGCAGAACACATCAACCCAGCGCGAATGCGGGGCACACGCGCGCAACATCTCGCCGGTGACCAGATCAACATACTGTTCGCGTCGGTCGGCGTACTCCGCTGGCACGACGTGTGCGCCGAGAAATGTCACCTCGGGTGTGACCTCGGCGGCGATTCGTGCCATGCGCTCTTCGTCGGCAACCGTGAGGCCGTAGCCGGTCTTGATCTCGAACGTCGTCGTGCCCTGTGCATGCAATTCCGCCACCAGGGTCGCCAGCCGGGCGCGCAGTTCGTCATCGCTGGCCGCTCGCGTAGCCCCGACCGTGCGACGGATTCCGCCCGCGGCATACGGCGTGCCGGTCATGCGTGCTTCAAACTCGTCGGCGCGATCGCCGCCGAACACGAGGTGGGTGTGGCTGTCGACGAATCCGGGGATGACCGCACGCCCGGCAGCATCCACCACGTCTTCAGCTTCGGGAGCTTCAGCGGCAGCACCGATCCACGCGATGTCAGCGTCGTCGATGAGCACGGCAGCGTCGCTCAGGGTGCCACAGGCATCACTCGGCGTCGCGACGTTGGTTGTCAGCTCACCGATATTGGTGATCAGCGTGGTGGTCATCAGAGCATCGGCACGTTCAGCCCGCGTTCGCGCGCGACTTCGCACGCACGCTCGTAGCCGGCGTCAACGTGCCGCATGACTCCGGTGCCGGGGTCGTTCGTCAGCACCCGCTCGATCTTCTCGGCGGCGAGCGCTGTACCATCAGCGACCGTGACCTGCCCCGCGTGAATCGAGCGGCCGATGCCGACTCCCCCGCCGTGGTGAATTGACACCCAACTCGCACCGCTGGAGGTGTTGAGCAACGCGTTGAGCAACGGCCAGTCGGCGATGGCGTCTGAGCCGTCGGCCATCGCCTCGGTCTCGCGGTAGGGGCTCGCCACGGATCCAGCATCCAGGTGATCACGACCGATCACAATAGGCCCAGTCAGTTCGCCCGAAGCGACCATCTCGTTGAACTTCAGCCCCGCGAGGTGACGCTCTTTGTAGCCGAGCCAGCAGATGCGTGCGGGCAGACCTTCGAAGTGAACGGTGTCGGCTGCTTTTTCAAGCCACCGCACGAGTCCCGCGTTGTCGGGGAACAGCGCTTTGACCGCTTCGTCGGTCTTGCGGATGTCTTCGGGGTCGCCTGACAGGGCTACCCAGCGGAAGGGCCCCCGCCCCTCAGCGAACTGCGGCCGAATGTAGGCGGGCACGAAGCCAGGAAATGCGAACGCACGGTCGAAGCCGCCCAGCTGCGCTTCGGCACGAATCGAGTTGCCGTAGTCGAATACCTCGGCGCCCGCGTCTTGAAACCCCACCATCGCCGCGACGTGAGCGGCCATCGACTCACGAGCGTGACGAGTGAACCCCTCGGGGTCACGCTCGGCCTCGGCGTGCCACTGTTCGCGACTGATGCCCGCAGGCAGGTACGCGAGTGGGTCGTGAGCACTGGTCTGGTCGGTGACGACGTCGATCGGCACGCGACGACTCAGCAACTCGGGGAAGACCTCGGCAGCGTTGCCGACGACTCCGACAGAGAGCGCCTCGCCGGCATCTTTGGCGGCGAGGACGAGGGTGACCGCCTCATCGAGGTCGGCGGTGTAGCGGTCAAGGTAACCGTGGTCGACGCGTCGCTTCAGTCGTGACTCGTCGACGTCGACGATCAGCACCGCGCCGCCGTTGAGCGTGACGGCGAGTGGCTGCGCGCCGCCCATGCCGCCACAGCCCGCGGTGAGGGTGAGCGTCGAGGTGAGGTCTTCGCGTCCGAGCGCGCGAGCGACGGCGGCAAAGGTCTCGTAGGTTCCCTGCAGAATGCCTTGCGTGCCGATGTAGATCCACGACCCGGCGGTCATCTGGCCATACATCGTGAGGCCAAGCTCTTCGAGCTTGCGAAATTCGGGCCAGGTTGCCCAATCGCCCACGAGGTTCGAGTTGGCGATGAGCACTCGCGGGGCCCACTCGTGCGTGCGAAAGACCCCCACGGGCTTGCCCGACTGCACGAGCAGCGTCTCGTCGGGCTCCAACTCATCGAGGGTGCGCACGATCGCGTCGTACGCCTGCCAGCTTCGGGCTGCCTTGCCAGTGCCGCCGTAGACGACGAGCTCTTCTGGGTGCTCGGCGACCTCGGGATCGAGGTTGTTCATCAGCATGCGCTTGGCCGCCTCGGCGCCCCAGCTCTTGGCGGTGCGCTCCGAGCCACGGGCGGCGCGGATCGTGCGGGAGTCGGTGTTCATCGGTTCTCCTTGGAGTGAGCGGAAAGCGCGCCGTAGGCGACATCAGCGACAGCGCCCGAGAGAACAAGCCCGGCAACGGCTTCCATCTCTGGACTCAGAAAGCGGTCGGGGCCTGGGCCCGCGGCGACGGTGCGCACGAGATCACGCACGGCGCCGGTCGCCGGGCTGGGCTGCAGTGGCGAGCGCAGGTCGATCGCTCGCGCTGCGGTGAGCACCTCGACCGCGAGCACGCGTGACAGCCCGTCGATGCCACGGCGAAGCTTGCGCGCGGCGGCCCATCCCATCGATACGTGGTCTTCTTGCATCGCTGATGACGGGATCGAGTCCACCGAGGCGGGAGCCGCGAGGCGCTTGAGCTCCGAGACGATTCCGGCCGCGGCATATTGCGCGATCATGAGGCCCGAGTCGACTCCGACCTCGTGCGCGAGAAACGGCGGCAGACCGTGGCTGCGGGTGGGATCGAGCGCGCGATCGGTGCGCCGCTCTGAGATCGAGGCAACATCGGCCACCGCAATCGCAAGAAAGTCGAGCACGTATGCGACCGGCGCGCCGTGGAAGTTTCCGTTCGACTCAACGCGGCCGTCCGCGGTGATCACGGGGTTGTCAACCGCCGAGGCGAGTTCACGCGACGCAACCATCTCAGCGTGATCGGCGGTGTCGCGGGCGGCACCGTGCACCTGCGGCGAACACCGCAGCGAGTAGGCGTCTTGCACCCTGGTGCACGTGCCAGGGTCGCGGTGCGACGCCACAATGCCCGAGTCTGCCAGCAGGTCTCGCAGGTGAGAAGCCGACACCGATTGGCCGTACTGCGGGCGAAGCGCCTGCAGGTCTGCCGCGAACACCGCGTCGGTGCCCAGCTGGCTCTCGACAGACATCGCGGCAGCGACATCAGCTGTATCGAGCAGCACGCGCAGGTCGTGCAGGGCGAGCAGCAGCATCCCGAGCATTCCATCGGTGCCGTTGATCAGCGCGAGTCCCTCTTTTTCGCGGAGCACCAGCGGGGCGATTCCCGCCGCGGCAAGGGCAATGGATGCTGATACTTGCGCGCCGCTCGCGTCGCGCACCGGCCCCTCACCGAGTGCGGCAAGAGCGACATGTGACAGCGGCGCGAGGTCGCCCGAGCAGCCAAGCGAACCGTACTCGCGCACGATCGGTGTGACGCCAGCGTTGAGCATGGCGGCGTAGGTCTCAACGACCACGGGGCGCACTCCGGTGTGGCCGGTAGCGAGAGTTTGCAGGCGGAGCAGCTGGAGTGCCCGCACGACCTCTCGCTCTACCTCCTCACCGGTGCCAGCGGCATGCGAGCGAATCAGACTGGCCTGCAGCTGATGCCGGCGCTCGGGCGCGATGAAGGTGGTAGCCAGTGCGCCGAAGCCCGTAGAGATGCCGTAATGCGGCGCGGGGTCATCGGCCAGTTGCTCGACGAGCGTGCGACTGCTCGACACCCGAGCCATTGCGGCAGCGTCAAGGTCGACCTTCGCACCGTGGCGGGCCACCGCGACCACATCTTCGGCGCGCAGCGGCGACGCGCCTACAAGAACGAGATCGGTGTTGGCGGTCATAGCTCGATTCCACACCGGCGGGGTCGTGTTTTTCGGTGCCTCGTGGCATTCTGTGTCTGGGATGCCAGACAACACCGCTCACGTGCAAGTACCCGCCGCAGACCAGACGCTGCGGATACTCGGCATGCTCGCGAGGCAACGCGGTCCGGTCGCTGCCAGCATGATCGCCACGCAGCTCGAGATTGCGCGCTCCAGCGTCTATCACCTGCTCGCCACGCTAGAGGAGCACGGGTTCGTGGTTCATATTGCCTCCGAGCGGCGATGGGGTCTCGGCACGGCAGCGTTCGAGCTCGCCGGTGGCTACACACGCCAACAGCCACTGGCTCGGCTCGGCAGAACGCTCGTCGCTGCCCTCGCTGACCGCACGGGCGAGAGCGCTCACCTCGCGGTGATGACGGGACGGGATGTGCTCTACATCGTCGAAGAACGCGCCCCCCGAAGGCCAGCGCTCATCACCGATGTCGGAGTGCGCCTGCCCGCCCATCTGACGGCCACCGGTCGTGCCATGCTGGCAGCGTTGCCGCGCGAGCAAGTGCGGGCACTGTATCCCGACACCGCATCGTTCGCCGATCGCACCGGGCGGGGGCCGCGAACACCCCGCGAGCTTCGGGAACTGCTGCGCGCAACGCGTCGACAGGGCTACGCCACCGAAGACGGCGAAGTCACCCTCGGGCTACGTTCAATGGGGGTCGCTGTGTCCGACCACACCGCGTGGCCGATCGCGGCGATCGCCGTCACCTACCCAGACGACACCACGAAAGACACCACCGAGCTGGCGAGCATCATCGGCGCCTCGGCCGACGAGCTGAGTCGGCGCATTCGGTGAGGCTCAGGCGACGGTGGCGACGGTTCCACCGGTGAGAGCGACAAGCTCGTCGAACGTCAGGGGAAACAGTGTGTGCGGCGTGCCACCTGCCGCCCAGATCTGCGCGTGGTGAGCGAGATCTTCATCGACGATCGTCGTCAGCTGCGTGGGATGCCCGGTCGGCGCGACGCCGCCGATTGCTTGCCCCGTGGCATCCCTCACCTGCGCGGCGCTTGCCCGCTCGATCGACGTGCGCCCCAGCCTCTCAGCGAGCGCGACGGTGTCGACGCGGTGCGCACCGCTGGTCATCACCAGCAACGGCTCGCCGTCTGAGAAGAAGACGAGGCTGTTGGCGATGGCGCCCACGTCGATGTTGAGTGCTGCCGCCGCGGCTGCGGCCGTCGCCGCGGCGTCGGGAAGCATCACAATCTGACCGGTGATACCCGCGTCGGTGAGTCGATCGGCCACGATTTTGCTGCGTGCGGGAAGCTCGGCGGTCATGGCATCCAGCCTATTGGCGCTGGTGAACGAGGGTGACTCAGCACAGCCTCTCCTTGCTGGCGTGCACTGCCGCAGTGCGCGAAGCTGAGGGGGTGCGACAGCTCATGCGCGCTCTCACCCGCTATCCCGTCATCACGATGACGGCCATCGTCGCGGTCGTCGTGCTCGCTCTCGGCATCGCCGGACTGGCAGAGACGAGTCGCTGGTTCGCCACGATCTACGTTTCGCTGATCATCGTATGGACGCTCGTGGGCATGGTTCGCGACGTGCTGCGCGGCCACTTCGGCCTCGACGTGTTGGCCGTGATCGCGATGATCGCCACATTGGCCGTCGGCGAATACGTGGCATCGCTGATCATCGTGCTGATGCTGTCGGGCGGTGAAGCGCTCGAAGACTACGCCGCGCGCCGTGCGAAGAAAGAGCTGACCTCGCTGCTTGATCGGGCACCTCAGATCGCGCATATCGTCGACAGTGGAGGCGCCGTTGGTTCCGATGCAATCACCGATGTCGCCGCTGACGACGTGCAGGTGGGCGATGTGCTGCTGGTGCGGCCGTCAGAAGTGGTGCCAGCCGACGCCGTGCTGGTGACCGATTCAGCATCTTTCGACGAATCATCTTTGACCGGTGAAAGCATGCCGGTGACGCACATCGCCGGAGAAGAAGTGCTCTCGGGAGCCCTCAATGGATCGCAGGCTGTGCGTGTTCGCGCCATCCGCCGCAGCGCAGATAGCCAGTATCAGCAGATCGTCGCGCTCGTGCAGGAAGCGCAAGAATCTCGTGCCCCGGTCGTGCGTCTTGCCGACCGCTTCGCTATACCGTTCACCGCGGTGTCTCTGATCATCGCGGGCGCCGCATGGGCGATCTCGGGCGACGCGTCACGCTTCGCGGAGGTCTTGGTTCTCGCCACTCCGTGCCCCTTGCTCATCGCTGCCCCGGTTGCCTTCTTGGGAGGACTCTCTCGGGCTGCCAAAGCCGGCATCATCATCAAAAGCGGCGCGGTGATCGAACAGCTCGCGGGAGTGCGCTCGGCCGCGTTCGACAAAACCGGCACGTTGACCCAGGGGCGGCCGGCACTCGTCGCGGTGCACACGACCGACGAGTTCGACGACGATCATGTGCTGCAACTGGCTGCGTCTGCCGAGCAGTACTCGAGTCACGTGCTCGCAGAAGGCATCCGCAACGCCGCGAGCGCACGAGGACTCGCGCTGTCGACAGCTGCGAGCGCCAACGAGGTCGCGACGAACGGGGTGTCTGCGCTGATTGGCTCACGCACCGTGGTCGTCGGCAAACTGGCGTACATCACATCACTGGCGCCCGACACGCACACGGTTGATCTTGCCCCCGGCCAGGCGGCAGCCTATGTCGCAGTCGATGGCCGCTTCGCCGGTGCGCTCGTTCTTGCCGACGACCCGAGGCCCGAATCGCGCGCGGTGATCAGCTGGCTGCGTGGGCACGGGATCGAACGCGTCGCGATGCTCACCGGCGACGCTCGATCGACCGCCGATGCGGTGGCGCGTGAAGTCGGCATCACCGAGGTGCGCGCCGACCTGCTGCCAGGCGAGAAGGTGCGGTTGGCAACTCAGATGCAACCGCGGCCAGTGCTGATGGTGGGCGACGGGGTGAACGACGCTCCCGTGCTCGCCGCCGCAGATGTCGGCATTGCGATGGGTGCGAAGGGAGCGACCGCTGCGGGGGATGCAGCAGACGCGGTGATCCTCAAAGACTCGCTGGTGAAAGTCGCCGATGCCGTCGCGATCGGATCGCACACGCTGCGCGTTGCGTTCACTGCAATCTGGATTGGCATCGCCATCAGCATCGCGCTCATGCTCGTCGCGACGACCGGTGTCATTCCCGCTGTCGTCGGCGCCCTGGTGCAAGAGCTCGTCGATCTGGCCACCATTCTCTATGCGCTGCGCGCGCTCAGCGGTCCGACCAGCGGGCTGGACGAGCCTGCCCACAGCGATAGAGCACCCACTGCGTTGACGGCACGTCGCTAAGGCCCGCTGCTCTCGGTGTCAGCGCACATTCTGCAATGACGGCGCAGCGAGTTGTTCGGGAACTGTCGATGGTTGAGCGGTCTGTCGGTCCTGGCTCGTGGGTCGGGCATCCGATGGGCGCACGCTCATTTTGCCGCCGAAGACGAAACGGCGCTGCACGTGATAGCTGGTGATGAACAGCACCGTCTCGGTCATGATCTTCGCCGCGATCAGACTCATGCCCAGGTCGGTGAGTGCGCTCATCCACACGATGTTCGACGCGAGCAACGCGATCGCCAGAATCGCGTAGCGCACCGCGTGTCTTCCCGCCTGACGGCGCCCGCGCTGCGCGAAGACGAAGCGGCGGTTCACCCAGAAGTTCGCGCTCGCACTGAGCACTCGCGCCCCGACGATCGATACCGCGAGCCAGCTGCCAAGCCACGGCGACAGCACTGCGGCAAAGATCAGCAGCGCGACGGTATCAAGCGCGAATGCGATCAGCGACGAGCCAGCAAACAACAGCATCGGCAGAGTGACGCGCAGCGAATCGGCAATCGGCCGAAAATGGCTCGACTCGTTCTGCTCGAGGTACACCGTCTCGATGGCGATCTCGCGGGCGCGGTAGCCCGCCCCGCGGAGGCGCAGCAGCATCTCGGTCTCATATTCGAACCGGTCGCCGGGCACTTCGAGAAGCCACGGCAGCATGTCGCTGGGCAAGCCGCGAAGGCCGGTCTGCGTGTCGGATGCTGACCAGCCCGCCGCCACCCGGAACAGTCCGCGCGATACGTCGTTGCCCACGCGGCTGCGCAGCGGCACGTCGCCGACAAAGTCACGGCAGCCGAGCAGCAGGACGCTCTTGCCTGCGGCTCGGTCGGCACGCAGCTCGTCTGCGACGCGCAGGATGTCGGCAACCGTGTGCTGGCCGTCAGCGTCGGCGGTGATCACATCGTGGCCGGGCCACTGTTCGAGCACATCTCGAATGCCCGTCTTCATGGCCGCGCCCTTGCCCCGATTGTGCGAGTACTGCACCACGTGAGCACCGGCGCGGCGCACTTCGTCGAACACTGCGGCGAACGCCGCGCCGCTGCCGTCATCGACGACGAGCACGTCGAGCGTGACGTCGCTTTCGCGCAATCGCCGGGTGAGTGGCGCGAGGTGAGCACCGGGCTCGAACGCGGGAATGAGAACGATCATTGTCGTGCCGTCACTTTCTCAGTACGCGACATAGAGAATGTCGCTGGTCGCTCGTTCGCCGTCGTTTGAGGGCTGATTGATCACTTCGGAGTTGAAGTACATGGTTGAAGACCCGCCACCGTCGAGGTTGTAGGCGGTTTCTGCGCCGAGTTCAGTCATGATCTCGGCGAGCTCTGTGAGGGTTGCGCCGCGGCTGTAACCGGGGTCGCGTCCGTCGACGACGACGAACACATAGTGGTTGTCGTCAATCACGCCCACGGCAGTGCGCGGCTGCTCTCCCTGAATCGAGTGGTTACCGACATTGGTGTCGATCTCAACGTTCTCGATGCCGTCCACGACCTCGCCGTCTTCGACGATTGCGGGCCCGAACGACAGTGTGTTCCAGACGCCCGCGTCGAGCAGCTCCTGCGCGGTCGTAGTCGTTTCGTCATACACCTCGACGCGTCCGTCGGTATAGAACGCCAACCCGTCACGCGCGCCCTCATCACGGTATGCAACGCCGTTGCGCACCACGATTCCGGTGTCACGAAAGCCGTAGTAGTCGCCGTTGATCGCCAGCACGGCGTCGTGGTCAGCGGCGATCTCGCTGGTGGTTTCGATGATGTTCTCACCGAACTGGTCTTTAGCGAAGGCGGAGCGCAGCTGTGTGGCATCAGATACGACCACGTCGGCGACGTAGTAGGTCAGAGTGTCATCGCCCGAACCGGTCACGACCGTCGAGACCGTGATCTCAGAGTCGCCGTCGGTGTATGAGGTGTCGGTGAGCACCGCGGTTTCGCTGTCGCTGAGATCGGCGATCGCTTCGGTGTCTACCGTCGAGTTCTCGGCTTCGTATTCCGAGACATCTGCGATCTCAACGTGTTCGATGAGAAAACGATCGGCTGCCCATGCGACGGTGCCGCCCACGCTGAGCACAACGACCAGGCCGCCAGCGATGAGTGCGTTGCGCAACCGCGTGCGTCGCGGCGCGCGGCGCGGGCGCCGTGTGCTGTGAACGGCATCGGTTGAAGTATCCATGCTTCATGGATACGCATCGGCCCTATGCCGCTTCTCGCAGCAGCTTGTGGATTCTCAGTGAGCGCTGCAGTTCAGCGCATTGCGGGCAGTCGAGATGCCACCTCATCGAGCACTGCTCGATCGCCCGCGTAGAGACCGTGCGCACGGGGCCAATGCGCGACGACGTCGGTGAACCCGCGCTCAGCGGCTCGACCCACGGCATCTTCGAAGGCGGCGACGCTCGAGAGGCTGTAGCGGGGGTCGGAATCGAGCAGCAGCGTGCGCTGAATGCTCTGCGGGTCTCTATCCGCAGCGAGACACGCGTCGTCAAGGCGACGCGACAGGTCGCCCACGTGTGTCCACCACGCGTCATCGTCTTCGATCGTGCCCGCGGTCGTGACCCAGCCGTCACCGGCGCGCGCGGCGAACGCCAGCGCCCTCGGTCCTTCTGCGGCGAGGTGCAGGGGCATGCGGGGCAGCTGTGCGGGCGCGCCCACCATGCGCGCATCGACCGCGGAGTACCAGGTGCCCTCGCGCGAGATGCCCGAAGCCGGTGATTCGCTCTGCTCAAATCGCAGCAACTGGTCGAGCAGTTCGGTGAACTCGATGAAACGCGCGAGCCGATCGCGCGGCGTCAACTCCGCGCCGCCCAACACCCGAGCGTCAAATCCCGTGCCTCCCGAGCCCAGGCCGAGCAGAACGCGTCCACCGGCGATCTGGTCGACGGTGGCAATGTCTTTGGCAAACGGCACCGGATGCCGATAGTTCGGCGATGCGACGAATGTGCCCAGCTTGATGCGCTCGGTCACCATGGCTGCCGCCGTCAACGTGGGAATAGTCGCGTGCCAGCGCTCGCTGGCAAGCCCGCGCCATGAGAGGTGGTCGTACGTCCAGGCGTGGTCGAAGCCGTATTCTTCAGCACTGCGCCACAGCGCCGCCGCGGCTGGCCAGTCCTCCTGCGGGAGGATGCAGATTCCGAATCGCATTCTCGGAGTCTAGAGCCCCCTTCGAGCACGCAACATCGCCACCTAGCCACGAGTGGCCGGCTGAGCCAAGCAACCGACTGAGCCAAACGACCGGCTGAGCCAAGTGGCGGGCGACTCGCTCGGGGCGTTCGGGGTCAGCCCGCGTGATGCCAGACGGCGTCGTCGACGTCAGGCTCTTCGACGGTGCGCCCGTGGAGCACCTGAAGCGCCATGCGCACCTCTTCGAGGCGTCCTTCGACGGCGAGTTCGCGAATGCGCACCGATGGCGAGTGCAGCAGCACCCCGGCGAAGTGACGCAGCGCTGATTCGACCTCTTCGCTTGCGCCACGTTTGCGAGCGCGAGCGATTTCGGTGTCTAACACGCCCAGAACCTCTTGGCGCAGCGCCGTGATGGCGGGCCCCGCCAGTCGGTCAGCGGTGAACTCGTTGGCGGCATCTCCGACGATGGCGCGGGCGTCGTCGTGAGCGCGGAACTGCTCGAGCGGGGCGTGCAGGCGAATGGTCTCAAGGTCGAGCAGGTCAACACCGTCGACCTGACCGACTTCGGGGTCGACGTTGCGAGGCAGACCGAGGTCGATGACCAGCACGCGCCTGCCGGGCACGAACGCGTTTGCGTGCACCACGGCGTCTGTCGTGCACGTGATCACGATGTCGGCGAGCGCCGCCGCCTCGGCGAAGTCTTCACGCGGGGCGAGCGCATAGCGTGCGGCGAAGGCAGACGCTCGTCCGCTCGGCGAGAACACACCGATGTTGATCGCACCGCGTGCGCGCACGGCGTCGACCGTCACCGCCGCGTATTTTCCGGTGCCGACGACCAGCACGTTCGCCTGCGACCAGTCCGCGACTCGCGTCGAGGCCATTTCGAGCGCAAGACGCACCAACGAGCGGTGCTTGCCGCGCAAGCCGATGCGGTTTCTCACCCCGCGGCTGGTGTGCGTGGCTTTCTGGAACAGGCTTTCGAGTTCGCCGCTCGTGGTGCCCTCTTCGCGCGCGGCGTCGAGCGCGCGGCGCACCTGGCCAGAGATCTCGTCTTCGCCGACGACGATGGATTCGAGCCCGCTGGTCACGGCGAACAGGTGTGCGACGGCATCTGAGCCGTGGTGAACCTCAAGCGAGGCACGAAGGTGGTCAACCGGAATGTCGCTAGCGGTCGCCATCGCGTCAACAACCGACTCGACCGCGACGACGTCGGCGCCGGTGAGAGGTTCTTCAATGTCGAGGTACGCCTCGAACCGGTTGCACGTGGCGAGCACGACCGCGCCCGCGACAAAAAGCTCGTCGTCGACGAGCGCGCGAGTAGCTTGGGGCGCCCCGATTGAGAGACGTTCCAAAATGTCTAGGCTCGCGTTGCGATGATTCGCGGTAAGACAAAGGAGCACAAGCATAATGTTAACCCCGTGTCTCTTCATTCTTCCCATCCCGCCGTAGTTCGTCGCAATACTCCCCCGCCGTTGATTCGAGCGTTCCGGGGTGAACGCCCCGAGGTGACTCCGGTGTGGTTCATGCGCCAAGCTGGCCGATCTCTTCCGGAGTATCGGGAGCTGCGTGTCGGCACCGACATGCTCGATGCCTGTCTGACGCCCGAGCTTGCGAGCGAGATCACCCTGCAGCCGGTGCGCCGTCACGGGGTAGACGCCGGCATCTTCTTCAGCGACATCGTCATTCCGGTGCGCTTGGCCGGCGTGGGAGTGCAGATCGTTCCTGGCCGCGGACCCGTACTCGAGCACGCTGTTCGCAGCGCAGCCGACGTTGCGAATCTTCCTCCGCTTGATCCCGCCGCTCTGGATCCGATTCGCGAGGCGGTAGCACTCACGGTGGCCCAGCTGGGTGACACTCCGCTGATCGGCTTCGCTGGCGCGCCGTACACTCTCGCGTCGTACCTCGTCGAGGGCGGCCCCTCGAAAGAACAGCTCATCACGCGCTCGATGATGCACTCCGATCCCGACTCCTGGGCGGCGCTGCTGACCTGGTGTGCTGAGATCACGGGGGCTTTCCTGGCCGCTCAGATTGAAGCGGGCGCTTCGGCGGGGCAGCTCTTCGACTCGTGGGCAGGTTCGCTGAGCGTCGCAGACTACACCGAGCGCGTCGCCCCGTATTCGTCACTCGCACTCGAACCGGTGCGCGCCCTCGACGTGCCTCTCGTGCACTTCGGCGTCGGCACCGGCCCATTGCTGCCCGCGATGCACGCCGTCGGCGTCGACGTGATGGGAGTCGACTGGCGCGTTCCTCTCGACGACGCCTCGCGGCGCCTGGGCGGCGAGGTGCCGCTGCAGGGAAACATCGATCCGGCCCTGCTCACCGCACCATGGTCGGTGCTTGAGCCTCACGTGCGCGATGTGCTCGATCGCGGCCGCGCCGCCCCCGCACATGTCGTGAACCTCGGCCACGGCGTGCCGCCCGACACCGACCCGACCGTACTGACGCGCATTGTGGAGTTCGTTCACTCGTATGAGTGAGTTCTCGGTCGTCGGCGGTGGCATTGCGGGTCTGGTCACCGCCCGCCGACTGGCAGCGTCGGGCGCGAGCGTCACGCTGTTCGAAGCATCGGCTCGACTCGGCGGCACCGTGGCCGCGCACAACGTGGGCGGCATTCGGCTCGACGCAGGCGCGGAGAGCTTTGCGGTGCGAGGGGGCGCGGTCAGCGCACTCGCTCACGAGCTCGGACTCGCCGACGACATCGTGTCGCCCCGCCCGGGCCCGGCATGGCTGCAACGCGCGAATGACACCGCCGTTCCGCTTCCCGCGACGAGCCTGCTGGGCGTTCCCGGCGACGTGCTCGCCGCCGATGTGGTCTCGATCATCGGGATGGATGCTGCCACCCGCGCCGCCGCGCTCGATGGCACGCCTACACCCGCGGTTGCCACTGATATGACGCTCGGTCGGCTCGTCCGCGAGCGGATGGGCGATGATGTGCTGGCGGGTCTGGTGGCACCGGTCGTGAGGGGCGTGCACTCGATCCACCCCGATGACCTCCCCATCGATCGCGCACACCCACGACTGCGCGCAGCGCTCGCCGAGACCAATTCACTGGCCGCGGCAGTCACTCAGCTGCGCGCCGCCGCCCCGCCCGGGTCAGCGGTCGCGGGAATCCGCGGTGGCATCACTCGTCTGGTCTCGTCGCTCACCGACGACCTCACCGCGCGCGGCGTGCAGATCATGCTCAACCATCCGGTGACCGACATCTCGGCGCTGCCCGGCAGAGTGATCGTCGCTGCGCCGGGCTTCTCGGCCGCCGGCGTTGCAACGACAGGTGCGGCGGGTCGAGAGATCACGCTGATCACACTCGTCGTCGATCAGCCCGAACTCGATGCCGCACCGCGGGGCAGCGGCCTGCTCGTCGCCGACGGTGCTGCCGTATCAGCGAGAGCACTCACGCACGCGACAGCGAAATGGGAGTGGTTGCGCGAAGCTGCGGCCGGGCGCCACGTGCTGCGGCTCTCGTTCGACACTCCGCCCGTCGACGGAGCCGACACCGCGCGCCGAGATGCGGAGTCGCTGCTGGGCATTGCGCTTCCCGAGATCATCGACTCTGCGGTTGTCACCTGGACCCGCCCCGCACCGGCGTCAGCACTCGCTGGCACGCCCGTGGTGGGCGAAACCGTCGCGGGTTCTGGGCTTGCCGGAATCATCGCGCATGCGGAGCGCACTGCGACCGAGATCATTCCCGCCCGCGGTTAGCCAGATGCTCAAATAGCGGCGAGGATAGATGCATGAGCTACGCGTCTGACTCGGCTGTCGCCCCCGCAGCCACCGAAACCATCGGCTACACCCTCTGGGCAGTGTTTGCCCGAGATGGTGCGCAAGCAGCACTCGAGAATCACCTCGCTGCGGCCGTCGCCGAGGTCGAAGCAATGGGCATCACCGTGCGCGGCTGGTACGACGTGTCTGGCCTTCGTGCCGACGCCGACCTGATGGTGTGGCTGCACGGCGCAGAGCCCGAGGTCTTGCAGTCCGCGCTTCGCATTCTGCGACGGGCAGAGCCCCTCTCGTCACTGCTTCCGGTGTGGAACGCCATGGGCGTGCACCGTGATGCCGAATTCACCGCCAGCCATCTGCCCGCGTTCATGCGCGGCAAAGACCCCGAGGCGTGGGTCACCGTGTACCCGTTCGTGCGCTCGTACGACTGGTACATCCTGCCCGACGACGAGCGCCGGGCCATGCTCGCCGACCACGGTCGCAAAGGCTCGGAGTACCGCCAGGTGCTCGCCAACACGGTGGCATCCTTTGCGCTCGGCGACTACGAGTGGATTCTCGCCCTCGAGGCACCCGAACTCGTCGATCTGGTTGACCTGATGCGCCACCTGCGCCAGACCGAAGCGCGACGCCACGTGCGCGAAGAGGTGCCGTTCTTCACGGGCCGTCGCATCAGCATCCCTGAGATCAATGAGGTGCTCTCTTGAGTACCGCCCCATTGCGCATCGGCACTCGCGGCAGCGCGCTCGCGCTGACGCAGACCGGCATGGTCGCCGACGACCTCAGCACCGCAACCGGTGTGAAAACCGAACTGGTGACCATCACTACCGCGGGCGACCGATCGAAAGAGCCGCTGTCTCGCGCGGGCGGTGTCGGGCTGTTCACCGGCGCCTTGCGCGATGCTCTGCTTGCAGGCGAGTGCGACCTGATCGTGCACTCGCTGAAAGATCTGCCTACCGCCCCGCACGATCAGTTGACGATCGCCGCGATCACCTCGCGCGTTGATCCCCGCGATGCACTGTGCGCGCGCGACGGTCTCACGCTCGACACGCTGCCCCAGGGTGCGCGCGTCGGCACCGGCTCACCACGCCGGATGGCGCAGCTCAGAGCAAGGCGCCCCGACCTCGAAGTGATCGACATTCGCGGAAACGTCGATACCCGCCTCGGACGCGTCACCGAAGGCGATCTCGACGCCGTCGTGCTCGCCGCGGCGGGGCTGGAGCGTCTCGGTCGCAAAGACCTCATCACCGAATACCTCGATGCCGACGCGTGGCCGACCGCTCCCGGTCAGGGTGCGCTGGCAGTTGAGGTGCGAAACGGCGAAGAGCACCTCGTGACGGCTCTTGACCACGCCGAGACGCGCGCTGCTGTCGAAGCCGAGCGACACGTGCTCGCGGCCCTCGAAGCTGGCTGCTCGGCGCCCGTGGGTGCGCGCGCCGTCGTCGACGCGGGATTGCTGCTGCTCTCGGTCAGTGTGTACAGCCTCGACGGCACCACCGTGCTCACCTCATCGCACGGCGCCGTGTGGCCCGATGAATCAGCATCCATTGATGTTGCCGATGGCGTCGCCCGCGAACTTCTTGCCGCGGGCGCAGCCGAGCTGACGGGAGCATCGTCATGATCGAACGTCCTCGCCGTCTGCGCTCCAGCCCCGCGATGCGGCGGCTGGTGAGCGAAACCCGTTTGCACCCGGCAGACCTCGTGCTGCCGATGTTCGTGCGCGAGGGTGTCAGCGAGCCCGTCGCGATCTCGTCGATGCCCGGGGTCGTGCAGCACACCACCGAGTCGCTGCGCCCGGCAATCGCCGAAGCCGCCGCCGCTGGCGTGGGCGGAATCATGCTGTTCGGTGTTCCCGAGCACAAGGATGCCACCGGCTCTGGCGCGACCGATCCGAACGGCATTTTGAACGTCGCCACGAGAATTGCGGTCGCCGAAGCCGGTGATGCGCTTGTCGTGCAGACCGATCTTTGCCTCGACGAGTTCACCGATCACGGTCACTGCGGTGTGCTCGATGCGAGTGGCTATGTCGACAACGATGCCACCAATCAGCGCTACCGCGAGATGGCAGTCGCGCAGGCTGAGGCCGGTTCGCAGCTGCTCGGTCTGAGCGGAATGATGGACGGCCAAGTCGCTGAGGTTCGCGATGAATTGGATGCTGCGGGCTACGCGAATCTCGCCCTGCTCGGCTACGCCGCCAAATACGCCTCGGCCTTCTATGGCCCCTTCCGTGAGGCCGTGCAGTCGTCGCTTGAGGGCGACCGCCGCAGTTACCAGCTTGACCCCGCGAATCGCCGCGAGGGTCTGCGTGAGATCGATCTCGACGTGGCCGAAGGTGCTGACATCGTGATGGTCAAGCCCGCGATGAGCTATCTCGACGTGTTAGCCGACGCGGCAGCATCCAGCCCGGTGCCGGTGTGGGCCTATCAGGTCTCTGGCGAGTACGCGATGATCGAGGCCGCCGCTGCGAACGGCTGGATTGATCGCCGCCGCGCGATTGAAGAGTCGGTGGTGAGCATCCGCCGCGCGGGTGCCGACGCAGTGTTGACCTATTGGGCAGTTGAACTGGCGGGATGGATCCGATGAGCACCAACGCGACAGAATTCGATCGCGCTCGCGCGGCGATGCCGGGCGGGGTGAACTCCCCCGTACGAGCGTTCGGCTCGGTGGGAACAACGCCGCGTTTCTTCGTCTCGGCTTCGGGGCCTCGCGTCACCGATGTTGAAGGTCGCGACTATGTCGACCTGGTGGGCTCGTGGGGTCCGGCGATTCTCGGGCACGCGCACCCGGCTGTGGTGGAGGCAGTTCAAGATGCTGCGACCCGTGGCCTCGGTTTCGGGGCATCGACACCCGGTGAGACCGAGCTCGCTGAGATCGTCGAGGCGCGCATTGCACGTGACTGCATGCGCCCGATCGAAAAGCTTCGCCTGGTGTCGACCGGCACCGAGGCGACGATGACCGCGATTCGTCTGGCGCGCGGCGCCACAGGACGCGACCTGATCGTCAAGTTCGCCGGCCACTACCACGGTCACTCCGACGGCCTGCTGGCCGAGGCAGGGTCGGGAGTGGCAACACTCGCGATGCCAGGCTCTGCGGGCGTACCCGCACCTATCGCCGCTCAGACACTCGTCGTGCCTTACAACGACCTTGACGCGCTGCGTGAGGTGTTCGCGGCCCGCGGCGACGACATCGCCGCGATCATCGTCGAGGCAGCGCCGGCGAACATGGGCATTGTGCCGCCCGCGCTCGGTTTCAACGCGGCGATCGCCGACCTCGCGCACGAGAACGGGTCGCTGCTCATTCTCGACGAGGTGCTCACGGGCTTCCGTGTCGGCCCTGCCGGCTGGTACGGCATTGATCCGGTGTCATTCACCCCAGACCTCATCACCTTCGGCAAGGTGATCGGCGGCGGGCTGCCCCTGGCAGCTCTGGGTGGGTCGGCCGCGATCATGGATCTGCTCGCTCCGCTCGGCCCGGTGTACCAAGCGGGCACGCTCAGCGGCAATCCGCTCGCCGTGGCGGCGGGACTTGCGACGTTGCATCACCTCGACGCGGCCGCGTACGAACGAATCGACGCGGCATCTCACGCGATCGCCGATGCGGCAGCATCCGCCCTCGCGGCCGAAGGCGTCGCCCACGTCGTGCAGCGCTCAGGCAACCTGTTCTCGGTTCAGTTCACCGACACCGCACCAACTGACTATGAGACGGTGAAGGCACAAGACGCGTTCCGCTACCCGCCGTTCTTCCGCGCAATGCTGGAACAGGGCGTTTCGCTGCCGCCGTCGGTCTTCGAGGCGTGGTTCGTCTCAGCCGCTCACGACGACACCGCGATAAGCCAGATCATCGATGCGCTTCCGGCCGCCGCACGCGCCGCCGCCAGCGCCACAGCCTGACCAGCGCAGAGCGCCACTGAAACGAATAGCGCCTCCACGATGGGAGGCGCTATTCGTTTGGTGGACCTGAGGGGACTCGAACCCCTGACCCCCTCGATGCGAACGAGGTGCGCTACCAGCTGCGCCACAGGCCCTGAACCTCAAGAAGATTATCACGCTCGCGTGAGGCCCCGAGTCCGTTCAGACGCTATTGACCGGCCGCGCGCTTCGTCAGCAGATTACGCACGTGAGCCTCGATCTCGGCGTCATCGACGTAGCCCATGCGCGAGTACTCGCTCGGCGCCTGAGGTGGCTGAGCGGCGTGAGCGGCACGGGCGACGGCAATCGACGGCGGGCGCTGAGCCTCAGCTCGCTGACGAAGATCTTCTTCAAGCGCGGCCTGCTTCAACGCGGTGCGCGCAGCCGCGGCATCGAGCAACGATGCCGCCTGCGAACCCGCTGAAGCGGTCAGCGGCTTGGGCATGGTGCGCGGTGCCCACTGGCGCTGCGGAGCGGTCTCGAGCGCTACATCTTGCAATGCGACGGCGGGGCGGGCGGCAGCATCCATCGTTCGCGTCACTTGGCGAGCGCCCACGCGAGACATGCGTTGCAGCAAGAGCGCTGCCGTGCCCGCAATTGCGATACCCGCCCACAGCAGCAATTGCGACCCGGTCATGACGACCTGAACCGCTCCCCAGACGGCAACGCCGGTCGCCGCGAGGCTGATCGATGTCAAAGCGAGGCGAAACCGTCGACGCGCACGCGCTTGTCGTGCGCGGGGAGTTTGCGATGCGGCAATACGCTGAAGTCGAGCCTCTTCAAGATCGATCCTGGCTTGCTCCAGCGCCGATTGCTCGCGCTGCGCCGATGCCCGCTTGGCCAATCGCTGCTGAGCCGCCGCGGTGCGCGTGTTGAGTTCGAGGCGCACTTCTTCGGGAGTTTCGCTGGTCTCGGCGAGAATGCGCAGCGCCTGGTTCAGCCGAACAGCATTGCGCTCGGCCGCGTCGTACTGACGGCGACCGTACCAAGACGGCACCAGGTAAACGAGCCACAAGAGCACGGCGACGAGAACGATCACTCCGCCGCCTAATACCTGCCCGTCCATGATCTAAACCGTAAGCGACTGCACGGCGTAGTCGCGGCAACCTGGCGCGTGTCGTTTTAAGGCTGGACCAGGTCGGAGGGCGGAATGGATGCCACGTTGTGCGGCACCTCACCAGAAACCCATCGATTGAGCACGCCCTTCGGCACATCTTCGCGCACCAGCGCAAAACAGTAGTGGTCGCGCCAGTCACCGTTGATATGAATGAAGCGCCGCCGCAGCCCCTCGTAGCGGAAGCCGAGCTTGGCGACCACGCGCAGACTGGCCACGTTTTCCGGACGGATGCAGATCTCCATGCGGTGCAAGCGCATCTCGTTGAAGCAGATGTCGGTCGCCATCGCGACAGCGGCTGGCGTGATGCCCCTACCCGCGAATCGCTCGCTCACCCAATAGCCGATCGTGGCTGAGCTGAGCGAACCGCGAGCGATGCCCCAGACGTTCAACTGCCCCGCGATCTCGCCGTCATACTCCATGACGAAGGGAATGCCGGAACCGTCGCGATACTGCTGCAGCAGGCGCTTGACGCCAAGACGCATGTCGAACGACACTGCCCCGTCGGGATTGGTTGCCTCCCACGGGCGCAGCCACTGCCGGTTCGACAGCAACTCCTGCTGCAGCACACGGGCATCGCGTGAGCGGACCAGTCGAAGTGAGACCGGTCCGTGAGCGCGGGGTGCTGTCAGATCCACAACGACCCCTTCGACAGCGCGGCGCTAGAGCGTGGCCGCGAACTCCTTGAACCAGGGTCGCAGCTCGGGTCCGAGATCTTCACGATCTGACGCTAGCTGCACGATGGCTTTGATGTAGTCAACTCTATCGCCGGTGTCATAGCGACGACCGCCGAACACGACTCCGTACACTCCGGGGCCGTCGGGGTCTGCTGCCATCTCTTCGAGAGCATCGGTGAGCTGAATCTCGCCGCCCTTGCCCGGTTCGGTGTGCTCGAGAATGTCGAAGATCGATGCCGGCAATACGTAACGGCCGATGATCGCGAGGTTCGAGGGCGCATCTTCTTTTGCGGGCTTCTCGACGAGACCCTTGACCTTGACGAAGCCTTCGGTGTCGGTCGCGTCAACGTCGGCGGCACCGTAGAGGTGAATCGCGTCGGGGTCGACCTCCATCAGCGCGACGATGGCTGCACCGGTGCGCGCCTGCTGCTCGAGCATGGTGGTGAGAAGCACGTCACGCTCATCGATGAGGTCGTCGCCCAGAAGCACCGCGAACGGCGCGTCGCCAACGTGCGCCTTGGCACGCAGCACCGCATGGCCGAGCCCCTTGGGCTCACCCTGGCGGACGAAGTGAATGTCAGCCAGATCGCTCGAGTGCTGAACCTTCTGCAGCTTGGCGTGGTCGCCCTTCTTCTCAAGGGTGCGCTCAAGCTCGGGAACCGAGTCGAAGTGGTTGGAGAGGTTGTTCTTGTTGCGACCGATGATGATGAGAATGTCATCGATGCCGGCCTGCGTTGCCTCTTCCACCACGTATTGAATGGCGGGCTTGTCAACAACGGGAAGCATTTCTTTGGGCATCGCCTTGGTGGCGGGCAAGAAACGAGTTCCGAGGCCAGCTGCCGGAATAACGGCCTTGAAGCGCGGTGAAGTCATGAAGAACACTCTAACGATTTCAGAAGACATTCATGTTTCTTCTGCAACACTTCGGCACCTGATCGGCCGCTTCGCTGCAGCGTTTAGACTCGAGGGCATGTCTGATGCCATCGCCGATGCTAAGCGCGCACTGCGCGCCGAGCTGCGCGAGCGGCGCAATCTGCTTTCCGAAGCCGCACTAGAAACCGCCGGATCGGGAGTGCGCGAACAGCTGGATGCTCTTGTCGAGCAGCTCGATGTGCGCTCGATGTCGTGTTACCTGTCGATTCAGACCGAACCCGACACGCGCGAGTTCGTTGTCGAGGCGGTGCGCCGCGGCATCCGTGTGCTGTTGCCCGTCACGCGCGCCGACGGCTTGCTCGACTGGGCTGTCGCCACCGACGAGGGTGAGGTCGCTGAGGGGCTGTTCGGTCTTTCTGAACCGACCGGCGAGCTGCTCGGGCCGATTGCGGTGAACGACGTCGACCTGCTGGTGATTCCCGCGGCCGCGGTCGACGCATCGGGTATGCGCCTGGGCTGGGGCCGTGGCTACTTCGACAAGACGCTCGGCTCGATGGAGGGATGCCCTCCGGTGTATGCCGTCGTATTCGACACGGAAGTGCTCGACGAAGTGCCTCAAGACCTCCACGATCAGCCGGTGACCGGAGTCGTGACACCGACCCGCACCCTTACCCTCGCGCCCACAGCGCGCTAACCGCCCGAAAGAAGCCATGCCTACATACGCCTACGCCTGCAAAGAATGCGGCCACAAGTTCGACGCGGTGCAGTCTTTTGCCGACGCCACGCTTACCGAGTGCCCTGAGTGCGGCGGCGCACTGCGCAAGCAGTACGGTTCGATCGGTGTGACCTTCAACGGCTCCGGCTTTTACCGCACCGACTCGCGCGCGGGCACGAAGAGTGCAACCGATGCTGCTGCCAAGCCCGCGGCCACGCCGGCGAAGTCTGACTCGAAGCCCAGCACCGCAACGCCCAGCACCACTGCGTCTGCACCGGCAAGCGCCGCGAAGTGACACTCGACACAGCCGATTAAAGAAGCGAGACTTCACGCATGATCAAAGGATTCAAAGAGTTCATCACTCGCGGAAACGTGATTGACCTCGCCGTTGCCGTCGTTATCGGCGCAGCATTCACCGCGGTGGTCAACGCGATCGTCGCGAGTATTGTGACTCCGCTCATCGAGATCTTCTGGCAGCCCGACGAAGAAGGTGTTGCGGGCATCCAGGTGCCCGACCTGTACGGCGGAGAGGTCACCTTTCCCGTCGGCGACCTCATCAACGCCGCGATCAGCTTTCTCGCCGTCGCCGTCGTGGTCTATTTCGTCTTCGTGATGCCGATGAACAAGTTCAAAGAGCGTGCCGCTGCCAAGGCCGGGGTTGCTGAAGAAGAGGCGGCTGACGTTCCGACCGAGCAAGAGCTGCTCATTCAGATTCGCGATCTGCTCGCGAAGGATGACACATCAGCTAAGCCCTGATTCAGTAGTGCGGCGGAACGTCGCGGCGCAACTGATCGTCGTTGGCCCCCGACGGGCCGCTGGATGCTGCCCGGTCACCGGGCGCGTCGCTTGCGCTCTCGTCGGCGGGCACCGGCTCTGACGTGGTGCCAGGCGCGGGGCTCAGCTTCGCGCGACGAGAGCCCGGCACGCGGGTGATGTGCTGCCGGTCACTCGAAGGCATCGAAGGGCTGGGTGTCATTGTCTGCCCGTGCCGTTTCTGGTGCGACGCCGAGCAGCGCAGCGATGCGCGACGCCACGCTCGCCGGGTCGGTGTACAGGTCAAAGGAGTGCACGCGCACGTAGTGCCAGCCGAGGCGGCGCAGAATCTGCGGGCGCAGGCGCAGCGATTCACGCAGCGACTCCCCCACCGTCTCGGGGTCGCTCTCGACAACCACGGCTTTGCCTGCATGCTGGGCGACGAGCGGCAGCAGCCCGCGGTAGTCGACGTCAACCGCGAGGCCGAGACGACGAAGTTCTCGCGCGAGCGCCAGCGTGAGCGGGTCGGCGAGGTCTTCAAGGCGGGCGTGCCGCGATCGCGCAGCGATATTGCCGAGAATCGACATGAGCGTCGCTGCGCCGTGCTCGAGGCGTCCGTCATCGAACGCAGAAGGCCTGATCGACGAGACGATCACCATCGAGCGGCGGGCGCGCGTCATGCCCACAGTGAGCAGACGTTCGCCGTCGGGTGTCGACAGGTCGCCGAAGTCGCTCAGCACTCGACCGTGTTTGGTCAGCCCGAAGCCGAGCGAGAAGATGACACGGTCGCGGCTCTCTGCGACAGACTCTTCGAGGGTGAGAACGGCAAGCGGTTCGGCGGTCTCGCGCGATACGAAGTTGGCGACGTCGCTGCGCCCGGCGAATGCCTTTTCGACGGCGGCCCGCACCCGCTCGGCGTGGCGCCTGCTGGCGGTGACGACCATCAGCGACTCGTTGCCGCGGTTGATCGCGTGCTCGACCACAAGCGTGACGACTCGCGCTACTTCGGCGTTGGGGCTTTCGACTGCACCGCTGACGGGGTCGGGGGCACCCGTGCCGCCCTCGACGTAGTCGACGGTGAGGCTGCCACGGCCGAGGTATGACCCCGCCCACGGGTACGAGACCAGCTCGCCACCATAGAAGGCATCGTTGACCAATTCGGCCAGGTCTTCGCCGCCCGCGCGGTAGCTGCGCGTCAGCGTCTCAACCGGAAGCAGCTCAGCGAGCCGTTCGAACACGCTCACCGAGTCGAACGGGGTTGCCGGTTCGAGGTCGTCTTGAGCGGCTCCCGCGGCAACGCGGAACGGCGTGGGCTTCTGCGTGACGGGGTCACCGAAGACGACGATCTGCCCGGCACGCTTGAGCGCGGGGGTCGCTTCGGCCAGACACAGCGAGGTGGCATCAGCGATGAGCACGACGTCGAACTTCTCGGTGGCCGGCAGCGCAGGCACTTCGTAGGGCGAGGCCAGCCAAACCGGTGCAAGCGTGCGCAAGAGTGTGGGCGCCACGTCGTGAAGAACCGACGGTGTGGCGTTGCCCGCCTTCAGCGCGGATTTCAACGCGGATGCTTCGTGTGCCTGATCGACAATGCCGATGCGCCACTGGGTAGCGAGTTGGCTGGCGAGCATGTGGCCCGATGCTGCCGCGTGCGCTTCGTCAACGAGGCGGAAGTCGCGTTCGAGTCTGTCGACGACTGCGGTGTTGGCGCCGAGCAGAGCACGGTCGGTTCGCAGCAGGTGCTCCAGAGCGGACTGCCACCACGCGAACTCGAGCTCATCGGCAACGCGATCTTCGGGAACGTGCCGCACCGACAGTTCTTGCAGCAGCGGGCCAAGACCTAGCGCGGCAAGATCACTGCGCAGGGTGGCGCGCTCGACGAGGTTGTCGAAAACGTCTGATTCGGCGGCGAGCGCGGCGAGCGTTCGCACCAGTTCGGCGACCGGCAGTGCCGCCAAACGGTCTGAGCCGCTGCGGCCAACGATCGCGTCGAGCTCAGCCAGATCGGCGCCTACGCGCTGCCAGGCAACCTGGGTGTCGGCCAGACCGATGGGCACCTCGGGCACCACACCAGCATCCACATAGCGCTGCCATTCATTGCGCTGATGCTGAATGCGCACGAGCGCTTCGTGCATGTCGGGCACGTGCACTCCGGGGCGAATGTACTCGCGTGACAGGCGACGAAGGCGGCGACGATTCGTGCTGCTCATCGTGGGAGCATCGCGTCGCGGTCCGTGGGCCTGAATCAGTTCACCGAGAGGGCGCTCGAATACCGTGAGGCTGAACCGATCGAGCGAGTCACGAATGCCCTGCAGCAACGTCAGGTAGGCACCCATGTCTGCAACCGTGTCGAACGGCCGCATGTGGGTGCGGGCGATCAGGGCGTAGCCGCGTTCAAGCAGCGAGGGCACTTCACTGCGGTGCAGCTTTCCTGCCAGCGCGTGCGCGGCCCGTGCTTGCTCGGTGGTTTCGAACGTGACGCCGTACCAGGGCGAGTCGTTGGGTCCGAAGCGGAACTCACCCAGTCGAGCGGTCGCCGCCAACGTCTCTGCCGCAGCAGCGCGAGCGTTTGCGAGCCTTTCCAGCGTGTCGATCTCGAAGCGAGCGGGAGTCGACGGCGCAGTCGGGCGCTGGGCGAGCTGAGCGAGCGCCCGCAGAATGTCGAGAACAGACACGCCGAGGCTCGGATGCTGCGCCGTCACCGAGCCGCGATAGTCACGCAGCACTCCGCGCAGCCGCACGAGCGCGTCATCGATGTCGGCAACCTTTGGCGCCTGCGCCTTCTCGTTGCGACCGATCGCTCGGATCAGATCGCGCTGCAGATGCGCGGGCGAGACCGCCAGCCCGGGCAGACCGATGCCAGAAAGCCGGTGCCTGACTCCCTCGAGGGTAGAGCGTCGCGC
The DNA here is from genome assembly GCF_037204165.1 of Microbacterium marmarense. Taxonomy (NCBI): domain Bacteria; kingdom Bacillati; phylum Actinomycetota; class Actinomycetes; order Micrococcales; family Microbacteriaceae; genus Microbacterium; species Microbacterium marmarense. The sequence goes on along the minus strand of NZ_JBBDGL010000001.1, from coordinate 1,346,002 downwards.
GCTGACGACCAGCACGCGCTTGCCGTCGCGCACCAAGGCGCCCACGGCGTTGATGACCGTCTGCGTGCCGCCGGTGCCCGGCAGCGTGTGCACAGCCATCGACTGGCCGGCGATGATGCGACCCAGAACGCGCTCTTGCTCTGAATCGGCGTCAAGCAGCAGGGTGTCGGCTGCGGGCGGTCGTTCATCGAGCGGAGCGACGTCGGGCACGTCGCGCACCGTCGTGAGCATCTCGCGGTCGTCAGGGTGACCGGCGAGCGCGTTGAGAATCGGGTGGTCGAGGTCGCCCGCATCACGTGACATCGCTGCGGCGACGTCGACGAAGCACGAGACGAGCAGGCGCGGCGCTACGACGAAGCTGTGGATCGAGCGGGTAAGCGCTCGAATGTGGTCGATGACCGGCTGCGGCTTGAAGACTCCGTCGTCATACGCGAGCGCGGCGAGCGCGCCGCCATCGACGTCGATGCCGAAGTGCACGCGCATGGCGCGCACGAGTTCGGGGTTGACGAAGAACTTTCCCTGCAGGGTGAGCTCGAAGTCTGACAAGTGGCGCCGAATGGCGAGCGGGCGCAGCAGCACCGGCGCCGTGCACTTCATGCCGCCGATGTTCCACGAAGCGAGCCCCACACCCAGCCGCACAGATTCCAGGCCGCGGGTGGTGCGCAGCTCGACGTTCTTCGCCGTGATGCGCTCCGCGGCGAGGCGTGCGTTGCGCAGAGCTACTTCGTCGCGGAACAGCCCAGAAAGCAGTGTGGATCGCCCGGTGATGAACTGCGGAAGGCTGCCGGGGTGAGCCTTGGTGATCTCAATTGCGGAATCTTGCGTGTCAGAGAAGTGCAGCAGGGTCGAACGCCCACCGAGCTCGGCGGACTCATTGCGCAACCGGTCACGCTCAGACGCCGCGATATGCACAACGGTGGCGTCGGGGTCGGCAACGCCGAGGTCGCTTGGGGTCACCAAATGCCCGAGACCCGCGCTTTTTGCGCCGGTCACGACGCTCTCTTCTGCTCGCCACACACGAGCCAGACTAGGCGCGCCGCGCCGAACCTACTTGCAGTGAGGGCGAGTTTCGCGGTATTGGTGCCCCACGGGCATCCAATCCTCCCCAACGTCACTATTCGCCGCGTCGCCACCATTGCTGCCGCGGATCAGCCAGACAGCGCGGCACCCAGCAAGATGAACACATGACATCGCCCGAAACGCCCCGCTACCGCGTTCACCCCTCCCCCATCGGCGACATCATGATCGTGGAGCGCGAGGGCAGCCTCATGACCGTTCATCCCTTCGACGGCCCCGTCTACGCAGAGGTGGCGCGGCTGTCGATGTGGCTGCGGGCGGCGGTAGAGCAGCAGCATCCCGAGCGTGAGAATGATGTGATCAGCGAGACGATCACCCAACTCGAGCAGTACTTTGCTGGCGAGCGCGAGGCGTTTGAGCTGCCGCTTGATTGGAGCACGGTGCGGGGCTTCACCCGAGATGCCCTTGAGGCGGTGTGTGAGATTCCCTATGGCGAAACGGCTGGCTATGGCGAGGTGGCGATCGCCGCGGGCAGCCCTCGGGCCGCTCGAGCGGTGGGCACTGCGTGCGCACACACGCCGTTTTCGATAGTGGTTCCGGTGCATCGGGTGGTGCGCGCCGACGGTTCGCTGGGCGAGTACGGCGGCCACCCTGAAATCAAGAAGCACCTGATAGATCTCGAGCGGCGCACGAGCGAGTAGGCCGCTGGCGGGCCGCTGGAGACTGCAGCGGTGCGGGTGGTGTGCTTCACCCGCACCGTCGCCCCCGCCGTGGTGCGGTGGGCGACACACCCGCACCCACACCCGTTCCCGTGCATCCGCTCACCGTCGCGCCGGTATCTCGCTCCCTGCACCCGCTCACCGTCGCGCCCCGCACCCGCGCACCCGCGCACCCACGCACCCACGCACCCACGCACCGCTCACCGTCGCGCCACGCACCCACGCACCCACGCACCCCGCACCGCACCCGTGCTCGGTCTCCCGTTGACCCCGATGGTATGGTCGACGCTACGAAACCGGCACCGTTGCCGTCACCCCGAGAGCAGGTGGATCACGCTGTCTTCGATCGATACCACCCCTCATCTCGTCGCCCGCGCGGTAAGTGAGTTGGCACGCCGCACTCGCTTTCCGGTGGCGTTCGGCGGTCTCGAAACGGCGGGCGCTATTCACGTCACTGCGGTGCACGGGGCGCGCACCAACAGCCTCGAAGGTCTTGTGGTTCGCGCTGAACGCGGCTTGGGGGGCAAAGCGTTCGCTGAGCACCGTCCCCGCCTTGCTATGGACTACCGCTCCGCACGTTCGATCACCCACGACTACGACACGAACGTGCTCGGCGAAGGCATCGGCACGCTCTTCGCCGTGCCTGTGATGGTGCAGGGACGTGCGCGCGGAGTGCTGTACTGCGGGTCGTGGGGGCAGTCATCGGTCGGAGACATCGTCGCCACGCCCGCGCTCGACGTCGCTCACGAGCTGGCAACCGAGTTGCGCATCGGCGACGAAGTGCAACGCCGCCTCGGCGGCGTTCCTACCGCCAGCGCGGCTCACTCCCCCGGCGTCGAGATGTCGGCGTCAGTGCGAGAAGAGCTGCGGCACAGCTACGCCGAGCTGCGACGCATCGGCGCTTCGGTGGCCGACAGTGGTGTGCGCGCGCAACTCGCTCAGCTCGAGTCCCGCCTGGCTGCGCTCTCTGCGGAGGGCCCGATCGCCTCAACGGCCTCGACGGTACGACTGTCGCCGCGCGAAATCGATGTGCTCTCGTGCGTTGCAGTGGGTGCCACCAATGCTGAAATCGGCACCAGCTTGGGGCTGAAAGAGGCCACGGTGAAGTCGTACTTGCAGACAGCAATGTCGAAGTTGGATGCCACAACGCGCCACGCGGCGGTGGCGAACGCACGCATCGCGGGCATTCTGCCCTGAGGCTCTCGGGCGAACTTGAACCGCAGAACCTCAGAACCCCAGAACCTCAGAACCTCAGAACCTCAGAACCTCAGAACCTCAGAACCTCAGTATCGCGTGTGAGAACGCGCATATAACCACCGCAGGGTTGCATCCTTCGGCTTTTCTCGGAATCGTGGCGGGTCCGCAGTCCGCAACAGAAGGAGAAAGCCATGCTCACCCTTACCCCGACGGCGGCCGAGGCCGTAAAGAACATCGTGTCGCGTGTTCCCCAGATCGATGATGGCGGCGTTCGCATTCGTGACACGGGCGGCGAATCCGGTTTTGAACTGAGCGTCACGCCTACGCCTGAAACCGAAGACACCGTCGTCGTCACCGACGGCGCCCGCGTTTTTCTCGACTCGAAGGCCGCTGTTGCCTTGGATGATCGAGTGCTCGATGCTGAACTTGCCGGCGACGGTTCGGTGCGTTTCGCGCTCTCTGCCGCGTAGCACCCGCAGTTCTTCAGAAGGAGGGGTCCCGTTCGCGGGGCCCCTCTTTCGCGCCCGTTCGCGGGGCCCTTTTTCGCGCGCCGATAACCCCGCACGCTATCTCTGTCAAGTGGGTGTGATGCGTCTACGAGGACTGCGACGCTGGAACGCATGGGCAAGTTCATCTATGAAGGAAACCTGAAAGTCGACTTCGACGACCGCACGCTGGCGCACCTGCAGATGGTGATCGGCACCAAGCTGCGCAGAGGCGAGGCGTTTCACTTCACATGGAAAGACGACACCAGTCTCGGAAACGGCCGAACCTCGGTATGGATGCATGCGCAATCTTCTCTGGTCTACAAGTACTACGGCAGTCGGCGCCCGACACTGAACGCGCGGTGGGTTGACGCTCTCGCGTTCACCGCCAACTCGCCGACGGGCCTTTACCTCCTGCCTGAACCCAACGGCGATGAGACGACGGGGGCGGAATCATGAAAAGGATCGACATCGTCTATGGCGGCGAACGTTTCAGCATCGGCAACCGAGATATCGAGACGCTGAAGCAAGAGATCCGCTCGGGTCTGGCGACGGGTCATCACTGGCTGGTCGTAAACGACGGCGAAGGTGAGTTCCACAGTGCTTACCTCTCGATCAGCCCGGGTGTGCCCCTCGCGTTGATTCCCGTTCCCGACCACGAGCCAGAGGGCGAAACAGAAGCGTGGAATGGCCTGGGCACCGTGTCGGAAACTGACGTGTAACTTGCCGTTTGACTGCTGTCAACCCCCATACGGATATGTGACATGACCTGCACTATGTCCGTATGAAAACTCACTCGGTGCACCAACTTCGACTCGAACCGCTGGGTGAGGGCAGTTGGCGGCTCTGCGATCACTCACTTTCACCGAATGATCCAGGATGCTTGATCGCATACGTCGAGCAATTGCGCGAAGGGCCGTACGAAATCACCTGGGTGGCGTTCTCCCGGCACCGCGAGACCTATGACTCGGTCAACGATGTGCTGCGTGCGGCGAATGCGCTACTGAATGCATCGGGCAGCAGCGGGCCGAACAAGCCCGCACCGATCCCGCACCTGCCACCGCTCGTGGCGCGATGAGGCGCTCTGCGGGGAGTCTTGCTCCCGATGAACCTGACAGGCCCATCCGCGTCTCCATCGACGAAGAGTTCTGGGATGAAGCCGACGACTTCGAAGAAGCGCTGCTGCGCCAGATGATTCGAGCGGGCTATATCAATCGTCAGACACCAGGCGGCGGCTGACGCATGCGCTCGGGTAGCATCCGATCATGACCGCCGAGCATCCTGACCTCATGACCGTCGCCGACGTGGCTGTTCGATTCGGCGTCTCAGAGTCGACCGTGCGCGTCTGGCTCACCCACCGCGACGCTGGCGCCACGGGCGGAGTGCCGTCGGTGTTGCCCGCTCCCCTGGCGCGCGGTGTGGTGTGGATGGCCTCGGAGATCGAGGCGATCGCCCCCGTCGTCGAGGCGCGAAGCCGCAAGGGCGGGCGGCCACGCACCAAAGTTCAGCCCAAGAACGCATCGTCCGAAGACACCGGGCCCGACAACACCCGGCCCGAAGACACCGCACCCGAAGACACCGCGCGCACGGCGTGATCGGCGTCAGCCGGGGCTCTCGGTGACCCGCGTCTGCTCGTCAAGGTCGTCAGGGCTCAGCTGAGCGTTCTTGAAAGCATCCGTGAGCGGCAGACGCAGCTCGAGATCGGTGCCGCGACAGATCTCGACGGTGCCGTTCTCGATGGTGAAATCGATCACGTGCCCACCGTGCGTGTGCGCATCGTCGACGTAGTGCACGTGCCCGCCGGGCACGCTGATGCCGCGCTCATACAGCGGAGTGCGAAAACCGGCCACCGTGCCGGTGGTGTCGGCGAACGTCAGGGCGGGAACATCACGCACGGCTTCGCGCATTCCGACGTAGGGCTTGGTCTGCTTGACCACCGTGCGGGTTTGCACCATGGCGAATCGCCCGCGCACGCGCACGGCGAACAGGTAGTTCGCGGTTCCCACCGCCGACTCGATCATCGCAACGACTTCGTCCCTGGTCATCGTGTGATCGATCGACAGGGTGACCTCGGGCGCGAACCGGGTGATCACTGCGAACGGGGTGAGCTCGGCAGCATCCACTTCACCCACGGTGCCATCGGCCCGAAGTCGATAGCAGATGCCGTCGAGCACAAGCATTTCGCCATCGAGACCGTTGAAGGTGCCGAGCCCGAAATCGCCGTGTTCGAGCAGCTCGCCCACGGTGAGATCGCCGTCGTAGACGCCGTCGAGCAATGCGCTCAACAGACTCGCTTGAAAAACCTTGTGCCTGAGCATTGGTCACCCGTCGTTTCGTGTGACCAACACTCTAGGCAATCAGCGCATCAGATCTGTTCGATGTCGTTCGGAATCCAGCTCTTGTCGAACCATGATTCGAGCGGGCCGTAGAGACGAAGAATGCCGTACCAGCTCTTCGAAGGAATCGTCTGAATCCAGTTTCCGCCGTGCTCGCTGGGCTGCTCAGGGCCGAAGTACAGGTCGATCGAGCCGTCTTCGTTGTAGACGAGCTCATCGCGGTCTTTCTCGCTGCTGCGGCTGGGCAGCGCCTGGCCTGTCTGCAGTTCTGAACGCGTCTGCGGGTCGTAGGCGATGACCGACCAGAAGTCCTGTGCGGGAATGCCGGCGGGCAGGGTGAGTCGGTATGTCTTGTCTCCCTGCAGATAGTTGCCCGCGGAGTCGTGCTCCGACAGCGCGTACTGTGAGCCGACGCCGACCATCTCGAGGGCCATCGCGGGCGTGTTGAGCGTGGCCTGGTAGAAGAACAGCGTGCGGGCGTCCATGTTGCGCCCGCCGCGGCCGTCTTTGTCGAGCCAGCGGTAGTCGCCGCCGACGAAGCCGGTCTTCCACTTGCGATCTTCGTAGTAGTAGGCACGCGGGTCGCGGGTCTTGAAACAGATCGCACGGGCGGTCGCGTTTCCGACCGCGGCGGCCTCGCTGAGCAGACCGAGCATGCGCTCATCGGGTGCGAAGGGATGGTCTTTGTGGATGCCGATGGCGGCGAGCAGGCCGCGGGTTTCGGGGTCGATCAGTTCGATCGGCTCGCGCGTGATGACGTCAGCGACTTCTTCGTAGAACGAGCGATCGTTGGCGTGGATGGTGTTGAACGCCTTGCCCGAGATCGATAGGAACTGCATCTCGGGGCGCGCACCCTCCGCGTTGAGCGGGTAGATCTTGACGCCATCTTCGAACATCGCCTTCGCCGCGTCGGTCTTGCCGTCGACGAGAAAGCCGCGCAGTGCCAGCAGGTTGGTGTAGCTCCGCGAGTGCGACACGTGGTAGCCGTCGGGAATCTCGCCCTCGTAGCCGGGAGGAACGATCAGGTAGTTTCCGCCAGCGCCGCGGTCAGGACCGGGCTTGCCCATGTCGGTCACGAACCGGAACCATGCGTCGTTGACCGTGCCAGGGCCGCAGCCCGGCGGGATCTCGACGACGGTGGGGCCGTCACGGTGCAGGTCGAGCATCGCGAGCGCATACACCGTGTCGGTGTTGCCCGTCAGAAAGAGCGGGGTGGAATCGAGCAGCTGATCGGCGATACCGACCTTGTTCGCAGCGTCGAGCCCGAAATCAGTGAGGCCTGCCCGAAGCCCCTCGAGGGATGCTGCCGGAATGCTCTGCAAGAACACTTCGACGGCGCGCGCGAAGTCGAGCTGATCGAAGACCTTTGCGGCGGTCTCTTCACTGGGAAAACCGTCGGTGAACTCGAGAGTGCCGATGCGGGTTTCGACGCGGTCGGGCGTCATGATCTTGCTCGGGATCGGGGTGTTGTAGCCGGCAGGAACGTCTGCTGAGGTGCTCATGGTTTCACCGTAGCGGCGACGACGCTTCAGCTCCTCACATTGTTGGGGTGAAAGTGCTCTCGCGTGCGATCTCAGCCGGTGCGCTGCGTGACTTTGTAGACCTCGCCCTGCTGGTCGTAGGTCGTCCACTCTCCGACCGGCTCGCCGGCCTCGAAGTGGCCTGATCGCTTGATCGTGCCATCGAGGCGGTACCACTCCCAATAGCCGGCGGGCTGGCCGTTCTCTGTCTTGCCCTTCGACCAGCGCGTCACACCGTTGGCGTGGTATTTGATCGTGTAGCCGTCGATGATCTCGGTCTTCTTCGAATCGCTCACATGGTCATTCTCGCCGACAGGCGGGGCGGCAAGACTACGGGCGGCTGCGGCACGTGCCAGCATCCGCCCGCATCTCTTGCGTGTTACTTGGGATCAACGGTGATCAGCGACGCTTCGGGCTCGACGGTGCCTTCGGTGACCGGGGTGACCTCGCCGAAGTCGTCGGCGTTGAGCACGATGACGGGGGTGACCATCGAGTAGCCGGCCTTCTCGATGACCGATCGATCGAAGGTCACCAGCGGGGTGCCCAGTTCGATGCGGTCGCCGTTCTTCACCTTGACGTCGAACCCTTCGCCATTGAGGTTGACGGTGTCGATGCCCACGTGAATGAGCACTTCGAGCCCACCGTCAAGCACGAGGCCGAACGCGTGACCGGTGGGCTGGGCGGCAGCCACGGTTCCTGCTCCGGGCGAGTAGACGGTGTCGCCGGATGGCTCAATCGCAGCGCCCGGGCCCATCACGCCACCGGCGAAGACGGGGTCAGGAACCTCGGTGAGCGGCACGACACGACCCGCCAGCGGGGCGGCGATGTCGAGGGCCACGCGCTCAGCCACCGCGGTTGCCGTCGCGGTTGCCGGAGCGACTGTGGCTGCGGCGGCGGCTGGTGCAGCATCCGACGCGTCGATCACTCGGGGCTCAGCCGCCTCAACCGATGCGGGCGATACCTTCTCGGCCGCGGCTTCTGCCTCGGCAGCGTCGCGTGCTGCTTCGAACTCGGCCTGCTGCTCGGGGGTGCGGAAATTCGAGCCGATCACCAGGAACATCGATGTGAAGAACGCACCGAAGATCGCGATCGCGTAGAGGCCGATCGGGTTGAACGCTGGGATCGTGAGCAGCGAGGTGAACACGAATGCCTGCGTGGTGATGCCGTTTTCGAGGCCGAGCACGAGGCTGCCGACACCGATGATCAAACCGCCCACGAAGCATCCGACAAGAAGGCGTGGATAGATGCGCTTGAATCGCAGATGGATTCCGTACAGCGACGGTTCGGAGATTCCGCCGAGCAAACCGGCTGCGAGGGCGCCGGTGGAGGTCTGCCTCATCTGGTGGTCGCGGTGACGAATGGCGAGCACCAGCACGCCGGCGGTGGCCCCGAAGCAGGCGAAGTTCCATGCGCCCATGGGCCCCTGGATGAAGTCGTAGCCGAGGGTCTGGATGTTGAGCAGCATGACCGCGTTGATCGGCCAGTGCAGACCGAGCGGCACCATGAACGGGTACGCGAGCGGAATGACGATCGCGAAGATGAACGGCGAGAAGCTGTTGATCGCGGCGAGCAGGTTGGCGAGCGCGGCACCGGCGTAGACGCCGATCGGGCCGATGATGAACGCGGTCATCGGGATCATGACCAACATCGCCAGGAACGGCACGAAGATGAGCTGCAGGTTGGGGGTGATGATCTTGCGCAGGCCCTTGTAAACGAGGCCGAGCACCGCAGCCATGAGCAACGGTGGGAACACCTGCGAGCTGTAGTCGAAGACGGTCAGCGGAAATCCGAAGATGGGGACGATCGTCACGTCGACGCCGAATACGACTGTCGGCTCGACGCCTTCGCCGAGGGCGAGAAAGCCGGGAAGCATCAGCACGGCCATGATGGCGAAGCCGACCCAGGGGTCTGCGCCGATCTTCTTCGAGGCGTTGTAGGCCACCATCAGGGGCAAGAAGATGAACACACACTGCCACATGAGGTTGATGAAGGCCCACGACGGGTCGAGGGTCACGCCGGGGGCGTTCCAGTCGGGAATGACGTCGAGCGTGGCCATAAGGGCCATGAAGGTGATGAAGAACGAGGCGCCGAGCAGCGCGCCGAGCACCGGGCGGAACGAGTCTGAGAGAAACTCGAAGAACGAGTCGATCCAGGCGACTTTGCCTCGCACGCCCTTCGAGCGTTCGCGTTCTTTGATCGATGCGATGTCGTCTTCGCCGCCGCCGGATGGTGCTGCTCCCCCGTCGATGTCGGGCAGCGCTTTGATGTCGTTGTAGACGGACTGCACGGCGCCACCGATGACGACTTGAAAACGGTTGCCCGCCTGCGGCACCGCCCCCATCACCCCGGGAACCGCTTCGATCGCGTTCTGGTCGACTTTTCCTGCATCGACGAGCTGAAATCTGAGCCGTGTCGCGCAGTGGGTGAGGCTCTCGATATTGCTCGAGCCGCCGACGCCTTTGACGATGTCGGCTGCGGTGTTGTCTGCCATGTCGATCTCCTCCGATGGATCAGGTTCCCACCTGCGCGGTGACTGAAATGCAGAGCAATACCGCATCGATCGTGATCGTATCGCTCTGGCCGACGGAACTCTACGAAATGTTCGGCGAACAGGGATGTTCTCGCCCGAGGTGTGCGCCTAGGCCGGTTTGGCCGCGCGGTCAAGCCTGTTGTTGAACGATCAGAACAAGTGGATGCTGGTGTCTACCCACAAGCAGAGCTAGCCCCCAAGCAGATTTCGCGCCACGCAGATCCGCCCCAAGCAGAGGAGAACGCATGTCTACCGAGTCCAGCGACAACAAGACCGCCGCCGACGAAATGCCGGCCGACGAAGACCTGCAAGAGCCCAGCACTGCGAAGGAGCCCGGCGAGGAGCCCAAGGCTGACACTCCCAGCCAGCCCGAGCCCAGCCACCAGGCAGTCGGGATCGGGGTTGTGGGTGCGCCGCTCGTGGATCCCGAGGAGCCCGCCGACGACGTAAATCCCGAGGAACCAGTCGACGACGAGGGCTGACCCCGGCGTTGCCGTCGCGACTCACGTGGTGACGGGGTCTAAATCCGAAGAGCCAGCCGTCGCGGGCTGATCCCGGCGTTGCCGCTACCGCTCACGTGGTGACGGGCGCCCGGCCAGCCTCGCGGTGCAGATCTACTGGGCGGTCTTGCGTCGCGTCGCGGAGATCGTCATCGCAGCGCCAAGAAGAAGCAATGCGCCGGCAGCGAGCAGGCTGGGCTTCGGATCGAGGCCAGACTCGGCAAGCAAAGCCGCCGACGTGGAGGCCGCACTTGACGTAACCGCAGTCGACTCAGCCGCAGTTGACTCGGTGGCGGTCTCGTCGGTTGTACCGTTGCCTTCCGATGCGGTGCCCTCGTCTGAGCCATCGTCAGTAGGGGTCGGCGTTGCAGCGGCCGAGATCGCGACCGAGTATTCCGCGATGGCGTCTGGGGTGGCCCCGTTGCTGGCGGTGATCGTGAACACGAAGGTTCCCGGGGTCGTGGGGGTTCCCGAGATGACGCCGGTGGCCGAGTCCAGAGTGGTGCCGGTCGGAAGGGTTCCGCTGGAGCTGTAGGTCGGTGCAGGGGTGCCCGTGGCAGTGACCGTGTGCGAGTACGGTGTGCCGGTTTCGCCCGCGGCGGGTGCGCTAGAGGTGATCGCGGGGCTCGCGGTCTCGACCGGAGTGGTGGTGTCGCAGGTTTCGTCGACGCTGATCAGGTTGTCGTCGAGAGTGACAGCACCGGTGAGCGCGAGTAGGCGTCCGTCGATGGTTGCGCCGGTGTTGGCGGTGATCGAGGTGTAGGCAAGTACGGTGCCGACGAATGTGGCGCTAGTGCCGATTGTTGCTGAGCTGCCCACCTGCCAGAACACATTGCAGACGCTCGCTCCGCCGGTGACGGTGATCTCTGAATTGGATGCTGCGAGCAAGGTTGATGCCGCTTGAAAGATCCAGACCGATTCGGCGGTGCCTTCAAGAACGAGGGATCCGTTCAGGGAGATAGCGCCGCCGGAGTAGACGCCCGGTTCGAGTGATTTGCCGCTGAGTTCGTCAAGGCCAAGCGGTGTGGGGGTCTGACTTGCTGCGTTGTTGTATGCGACGAGGGCGTCGGATTGGGCCTGCGTTGCCACAGCGGTGGTTGCTTCGGTATCACCGTTGATGATGCCTGGCGGAAAGCCGGTGATCGACGTGCCTGGGCTCACGCCGAGGTTGCCGTTGATGACTGAGTCACCGGTATTGGTGACAGTTGAGGCGCCAAGAACACCGAATGGTGAGGCGGTGCCGAGGTCGAGCTCTGTGGCTTCGGCGTAAGCGGCAGTGCTCGGGACGAGAGCCACTGCGAATACTGCGGTAATAATGGCGGCGGAGAAACGGACTTTTGAGGATGCCTTGAACAAGGTCGATCCCTTCCTAATAGGAGGGGCATCCAAGGTCAACGTTTTTCAACAGCGTATGCGCCTAGGGCATGTCTATCACCGATTGGTCGTGACCGGCCCTTTTGTAACCTGATCGACGCACAAACTTGTCCGCACGCTGGTGTTCGGAAGGATTTTCGTCCGAGTGGAGCCTGGTAATCACCGTCAGAAAGGTGCGGGGTCGAATTCGGCATCGGTGGCGAAGTGCACGCCGCTGGAGGAATGGTCGGGATAGGTACGGCCAGTGGGACTGGTCCATTCCATGACTCCGCCCGGCTTTTGCACGACAGTCCACGGGGTGTGGTGTTTCAAGGTGTGGTGACGCCGGCACAAATGCGCAAGGTTCGAGACAGCGGTTTTTCCGCCGTGCGCCCAGTCGATGGTGTGGTCGATATCGCTGCGCGCGGTGGATTGTCGACATCCGGGGAATCGACAGTGTTGGTCACGAACCGCCAGGAGTCTGCGCATTTTCTTCGTTGGTTGGTATCGGTCAACGGCGAGAACCGCGGCGGAGATCGGATGGGTGAGTATTCGGTCCCATCCGGGTGCGTGTCTCGCGAGTTCGCGCGCGGTGTCTGGGTCGATTGGCCCGTGACCGGCAAGTGCGATCGAGTCGAACGGGTCATCGACGGGTGAATCCAACAGGGTGAGCACCGGAACCGTGACTTGCACGGTGGCTCGAATGCTGGCGAGCCCCGTGTCGCGGGTGCCGATGTGTGCAACAGGGTCGGAGGCGAGGAGCAGATCGGCCAGGAGGTCGGCGCGAATCGCGTCGAGGCTGCGACGAGCGTTGAGGAGCTCAGCCACGTGGGCGGTTGCGCGTTGCGCTTCGTCAGTAGCTGCGCGTTGCGCATCTTCCGCAGGGCCTTCGCGCTTCGCAGCGCGCGCCGCTTCACGTGCGTCGTTTATCGCCTGCGCGTCGGCATCCGACACCTCGCGTGCCATCTGGGTGAGACGATCATGGATGCCGTGGATGATGACCGCGGGGGCAGTCACGTGCAACTCGGCCATGCCGTCGTCAAGATCACGCACCTGCACGGCCCGAGAAGTCGCGGCCGCAACATGTCGTTCGCGGATCGTCTCGTTCAGAAACCACTGCGCACGCCGCTTCGCGACCGGTCGCAGTCGGGTCACGGTCTCGGCTTCGGCGTAGGGCAGAATGCTCGACTCGTACTCCGCGATCAGCTCGGGTTCGGTGATGCGGTCGCCTGCTTCAACGATCGCCTTCGCGTGGGCCAGCGAGATGCGCCCCGCGGCGAGCGCGCTGGTCGTCTCGGGAAACACCTCGACCATGCGCGCTGATTCACCGAGTTGCCGTTGCACGGTGCGGTCAGATACGCGTAATGCGGCAGCCAGTTCTGCCGCCACACTGCGGTGCGCGAAGTCTGCGTCAGATTGGGAGGCTTCAGCATCCGCCCACTCTTTTGCAATCGCCGCCGCCTCTGCGAGCGCACGAGCCTCACGTGCCTGCAACCCCGCAATCTGGCGTCGAATATCGACCACGTCACGCACCACCGAAGCAAGGCGCTCGGACGCTATCTCAGCGGGAGCAGTAGCGGTGCGGGACATACCTCAATGATGACAGGGGCCTCGGACATTTGTTCGAATGTCGGCAAGGCGAGTGTGGAGAAGGGTGGATGCTGCGCCCCAGCGCGCAGCGCTGACGCGTGCCAATGGCCAACCATTGCCAGACAATCACCACCCGTGATGGAGCGGCCTACCCATACTTCCACCGCACCGGGGCGACCTCATCGAGGAGGCAACGGCCGCAGGCTGTTGTCACGCCAGAGGGTACGGCTCCAGGGCATCTTTGGAGTCCTGCAACCGCTCGAGCCCCACCCCACCTGTGGCCGCTGTGGCCCCTGTGGCGGACGCGTTGCGCGTCGACGCGAGTGTCAGCGACCACGGCACATACCCCTCTCCCCAAACCGTGCGCGCTGTGCAAACACGGCCCCAACGGGCCTTTCCGCATGAGGTTCGGGTTCGGGCGTCCGAAACTGAGGTCATGAGCGATTTCCACTATCAGAGCGCTCTTGCCGCCGCGCACACCCACGCGTTGGAGTGGCTTGGCTCACTGCATACTCGACCGCTGCCTCCGCGCCTCGACGAGACGGCGATTGCGGCGTCGCTCGGCGAGATTCCGGGCGAGCCGGAAGACGTCTCGACGACGATCGACCTGCTCGCGGAGCGGATGGAGCCCGGGCTGACAGGAATGGGTTCGGGGCGGTTCTTCGGCTTCATCATCGGTGGGGTGCATCCCGCCGCGCTGGCTGCGGACTGGCTGGTCTCGGCATGGGATCAGAATGCGGCCATGGGCGCCGTCACCCCGGCCACGGCCGCCGCTGAGCGGACCGCCGGCCGATGGCTCCTCGACCTGCTCGGCCTGCCGGCTGGCTCTTCCGGAGGATTCGCGAGCGGCGCGACGATGGCGAACTTCGTCGGGTTCCCCGCCGCACGTGGCGAACTGCTGGGGCGGCTCGGATGAGACATGGACAGAGGGTTTGCTGGGTGATCGCGGGCGAAGAGGTGCATCTGTCGCCCGGAGCCGCACTGCGCTACGCGGGACTGCCGCAGCCCGAGCTCGTCGCGGCCGATGCTCAGAGCCGCATGATCCCGGCCGCCCTAGAAGCGGCGCTCGCCGCTGACCCGACGCGGCCGACGCTCGTGCTGCTGCAGGCTGGCGACATCCATTCCGGCGACAGCGACCCGTTTGCCGAGCTCATCCCGATCGCGCACCGCTACGGCGCGTGGGTGCACGTTGATGGAGCAATCGGACTCTGGCAGGCGGCGTCACCCTCACTACGGCATCTCGTAGCCGGGGTAGAACTTGCCGACTCGTGGACGACCGACGCCCACAAGACACTCAACGCGCCCTACGACTGCGGCCTGATCATCGTGCGGGACGAGCGGGCGCACCGCGCAGCGATGGCCATGCACGGGCCGCACATCGACGACTTCAACGACGGTCTCGGCCAGCCTTTCGACTTCGTGCCCGAGATGTCACGCCGCGCGCGAGGCGTGCCCGTCTGGGCTGTGCTGCGCTCCCTCGGCCGGCGAGGAGTTGCTGAGCTCGTTGACCAGATGGCCCTCCGCGCACGCGAGCTCGCCGTGCGCATCGCGGCGCTGCCGGGCGCGGTGACTTGCACGAGGATCGCTATCCGGGCGTCGCTTGCCAGATGCCCGTCTACGTGCGGTGCCGATCTGCCGGCGCAAGGGACGAGAGACGTGCTTGGCTCCGCAGCGCGCGCTGTCATGCCGGGCGTAGGCGCGCATGTCGCCCCCATGGCTTACGCTCGCGATTGATGCGTATTATTACGACTGCACCGAAGCCCGACCTATGGCGAGTGGCTTCTGAGCTCACGATCACCCCGACCGGGGACGACCTCGGCTCGCGTGCTGCGCGGCGGCTCGTGCGCCTTCGACGGCGGCGAAACTGGTGGTGGTTCGGAGGCGCGACGGTTGTCGCCTCCGCGGCGGGCGTTTTTGCCGCACTCCTCCAGCACCCCGTCGCGAGTTCAGCCCTCACCGTTCTAGCCGCACTCGGCGGCGCGATTGCCGCCGCTGCCGGGACTGCGCAGTTGCGCGCGGGAACCTACAGGCGGTTGACATCCCGAATGAGGCGAGGCGCCACCCCCGCGTGGTGGGTGTTTACTTCGCTTGCGTGGGCGGTGGTCCTGTCAGCGGGCGTGGCCGCAATCATCACCGTGACATCTGAGGCGTCATTTTCCTCGGTTGAATCCCTCGTGTCGACCAAACTGACGGCTTTCATGCTCGGCTTCGTGGGTATGTTGCTCAGCGCCGCGAGCTCGGCATCCGTGCCGCCATTGCTGTCTGCCTCTCCCAAACCGCGACCGTATCAAGCGCACTGGAGCCAGCTGACCTGGACCGCGTCACTACTCGCGGCGACGCTCAGCGCGATGTCGCTCGCTCTGTATCGCGGCCAAGACAGCTGGGTCTTTGAAGTGACGGTCACGATCGGATTCGCCTTCATCGCGGCCGTTCTCGCCTGGCATGCACGGGCGCTCCACAACCTCCGGTCTCAACGAGAACGACTGCTCGATGGCTTGGCTGCGGCCTACGAGCTCATGACGGACAGCGGCAATACGGACGCAGCCACAACCCGCGCGCTGCTCGCACTCCGCGCACTCACCGTTCCGGACCCGTTTCGCTCGCAGTCTCCGGCTGCCCCGCCTGCGGCAACCGGCTGGGAGATTGCGGAGGTTGTCAGCATCTTGTTGCATGCCTATGGATACGGCGACATGCCGGGATCGGTCACCAACAGAGCTCTACTAGCCGGCGAGCTCGGGCAGCCGTTTCGCGACGTGCTGGGCGCGGAGAACACAGAACTGCGAGTTGCAGGGTGTGATTTCATATCTCGGACGATCGAGTGGGCATCGCGGAACACTGCCACCGGCTAGCGCCGCTTGCCATGAACAGCCCGGTCAGGATCCTCAACCGGGCCCGGTGGGACGCGGGCCCGCTGGGGTGCTGTCTGCGCTGCAGAAGGCGATCGGTCCAGCTCCGGCCGCCGAGGCGATCGCTGGTCTAGGGGCCAGCGACGATGAGCTGGTGAGCAGAGCAGGCGTGCTTTTCTTCGCGGTGAGGTCAGTGGCCACGCTCGCGCGAGGCAGCCGTGAGCGCTCCGAATATGCGTGAGCTCTGGTGGCGGGCGAGCGACTGGCAAACTTCCGCGATATCGAACCCGGTGATGAAGGCCGCTCTGTGCGCGAGGAATCTATACTCCTCCCAGCCCGTCGCGGGCTATGCGTGGCTCGGAGTTGAGCCAAGGCGAGCTGCAATCAGTCGGTTTCGCGAGTTTTGGCGCGCTGAAGACGTTTATGCGTCTCAATTCGCTTAAGGAGGACGATGGCGCTCGCTGCCGCCGCTCTTGGGTCGACGGTAGTTGCTGCGCGCCATTGCCCGTCGGTGAGGAGGGGGCGGCTAAGGAGCCGCAGGTCGAGTGCGGCCCGAATTTCTCCAGGCTCGAGGTCGGCTATCCGCACACCATCAGGGAGACCGGGCACATACGATTCTTGAGTCCCCCGAACCATCCAGGTCGTTTTCCCGCGCCACTTCAACTTCGAGGGGGATTTACGCACCCTCTTGTCAGCACGAGATTGCGTGCCAGTGGAGGGGCTCACGCCCTTGACAACTGGGGTAGGCAAAGCGCGTGCCTCCAGATCTGTGCCACTCATGGCCGTCACTCTACTCCCGCTGGGCTGATAGCGCGCTTAGGCCCTGCGTTTCTCACATATCGGATATGGATCAGGCTGCGCAATATCCATGAGGTCCCGGCGCTTCCCAGTACGACCGTCATGAGACCCGTGACAACTATCCAGGCGACCGAGAGGCCTGCGGGCGTTAGAGCGCCCGCGAATACCGAAAGGGCGAGCGCGCACAGGGTCAAGAAGACCACCGCGGCATTGGTCACCCGAGCGACCAGCACCCCACCCCAAACCGCATCGTTGCGTCGCGCGGACATCGCCACCAGAGCAATGGGGAAGGTGAGCAAGATCTGAAGGAGTCCTTCACTAGCTCCCGTATTCGCGGGCGAGAGGCGCAGACACTGGTCGGCGGCGCTCCCTACCAAGCTGTCACAGGCCGCGAGTGCCGCGCTCACCTGAGCTGCAGCGATGATCCCAGTAACGACGAGTGTGGCCAGCGCGGCCGCGGTCGCAACCGCCATAGAGCCAGGTGTGCGCTCATAGTAGCCAGCCTCAAGTTTGGCATCGCGAGCGCCAGACGCGCCTCTCAGATAGAGGTGTGCATGCCGCTGCCCGCGGAGAATCGCGGAATCGGACTCGACAGCGTCGATCGCGGCGGGCTCAATTCGACGCCCGAGAACGTCGAGAAGCCGAAGCCGCGCCGCGTAGTACCCTGGAGGGCCAGCGATCTGCAGATGATAGCTCGCGGCGCGGGACGCGTTTGTGAGGTCGTGTGTGATCACACTCGCCGGCACTCCCGCAAATCGACGTATGGCATCGAGCAAGCGGAGACCGAGCGTGACGAGGCTCGCGGCATTAGTTATTTTCCCACCGCTGGTGTCTCCGCTCTCGGACAACGCGCCATCCGTCTCCAACGCAACAGACCCCGAACCGAAGAGCTCCGGGACTACGCGCCTCTCGACAGTCAGCCGGACGGACTTGGACTTACCACTTGAATGTCGTTCCAGTCGAACGCAGATCGGATAGTTCCACACGAGTTCGCCGATCAGACTGCAGAGTTCAAACATTCGCTGCTGGTTGGCGCCGCGCGAATCGAGAAGGAGGAAGTAGAGCAACTCTGCTTCCTCATTCATCCGGGCAGTCATTGCAGGGTCATCGGCGGGGCCATGATCGTTGGCTATAAGCCGCCAGACGCGAGCCGCGAGGCTTTCGACGTCATCTGGCGATCCGTACGCCAACGCTCCGAGCGGATTCGCGGCCATATACAGACGTTTGATGCAGCCCGCGAGATGCTTGAGAGTCTCCGCTCTATTCATCGACGAGACCCGAACTCCTGCGGAATCGATGAACGCTAAGCCACTTTCCAAACGGCCCTTTGCACTGAGAACCATCGGGATCGGCACGCTCCGTCCCCTGGGCAAGCCACGGGGGCTGATGAGGAATGTCGTCCGAATCTTTAGCGAACGCGTATATGCCTCGACGCTCTCTGTGATCCGCGCAAATCTTGCTTCAGGCTCAATCACCGCTCTCTGAAGCAGCTCGGCGTCACGTAGGGACGACCAGGCGTCTTTCGGTGACGTACCGGGTGCCGCTGGAACGAAAAGTCGGTTCGACGATTCTCGTTTGGCTTCCACAAGTCTCGCGATTCCATACGCGAAGCCGAGGGCGCAAACAATCGCGATGCAACACCACCACACGACGGATCGCGGCAAGTACGGGAATGGCCAGGATTCGCCAAGGATGCCGACGCGCCGCACCGCGGCTTCGAAGGGGTCTTTGACCAGCTCGATCACGACGACCGCTACAAGTGCCAAAGCAATGGAAAGAGCGACAAGTATCAGAACGGCCTTCCACCAGTCGCGCATCTAATCTCCCCAGTTTGTTGCCCAGACCTCGGAGACTACCGGAACCGACTGCCCTGGAAGTTCAAAAACTGATCGCTGCTCCCGACAGTCCGCTCGACCGACTCTTCACTGGGGATCCCCGAGGATCGCTTTGCGCGCAATGCGCGTGGTGAGCGTGCATTCTTGCGATGCAGCGCTTCGGCGAACGCAGATGTATTTGATTCGTCGGGAGGCTTGCAGTCGGGATTCCCGTCGCTGCTGGCACCTACTCGGGGGTGGAGGACTCCGGGTCGACCAACGTGCCGTTCTCCACGAGAGCCTCCACTGCGAGAAGCGGAATCGTAGGGTCTACCTCGGGTAGCTCATCCAGAGCGAGCGTCTCGAGCCGGGTTCGACCGTTGTCGTCCTCGTACCTCAGGAACTCCGCAATGCCTTCGCGAACGTCGTCAGGCACGTCGACCACGAGCGGGATGGTCGTCACAAGCAGGTCGGCCATACGCACTTTGCTCTGTGTCTTGCCGGTTCCCGACCGCTCGGGCAGATCAACCGTCACGCGCCCGGTGCGGGACCCCACGATCACCTGCGCCACCTCGGTGGAGCCGCCGAACGTTTCCGACACCCCGCGTAGCCGCTCCGTGCTGATCGCGCCCTCGTCGTTCTTGACACTGATGTGGTCAGGACCGGAGTGGATACTGACTTCCACCAAGTCCGTATCCTTCGCGCGGTCGATGAACGCGTCCACGGAAACCGCCGCCGCTTCCTCGTCTACGCCGCTGAGGTTCGTCTTCGCGCTCCCGATCACCGCGAACAGCTTCGGGGCTTCGAACGTGATGTGACGACCTCGCTTGCTCCAGCGGAAGCGCGCACCGGTTACGGCCTCGTCGAGCCCGAGCGGGTCCGGCTTGACGATGGTGGCTCGAGCGGAAATGACATCGAGGTTCGCTTGAATCAGGCTCTCGATGTTGGCCTCGGCATCTGCAAAGTCGAGGCTCTCCAAGTCCGCTATGGTGAGCCCGCGACCGACTCGTCGCCAGAAGTCGCGGTCATCGGTCCGCATGTACTTGACGAGGTAGCTCAGCGACTCGGTATTCAGCCGACCGGAGACGTCCGCCTTCCCGGGGAAGGTCGTGAGAGACCCCTCGCTCCCTTCCCACACCGCCTGTAGCACCCGGTTCATGCGCCACGCCTGCTGTCCCTGGAGTCGGTCGCTGATAGTCTCGACTGCCTCGGCGGTGCCGTCGGTATCAACCAGTGCAGCCGATGTGAACCCACGCTGGACTACATCAGCCAATTCGACTGCCTCATCGCCGACGAACGAGCCTCGACCACCCTGCGCGAGCGCGTTGCTCAGCATGTTGGCGGTCGAATCGGCCTTCTTGCGGTCGATCAGCTTCTCCAGCGCAGCGGCCTCGGTGAACATCGCGTCGCTGCCTGCGATCGCTTGCTCCACGTGAGGCTTTGCCTCGATGGATTCCGCCTCCGTGAGACCGAAGATTAACGGGTCTGTCGAGTCGATGAGAGCCACGTCTTCCACGAGTGCTTCGAGGTCGTAGGCCATCCGGAGATACACCCGGCGGCTCCTCGCGTCCGGCCAGGTCATGACGAAGTCGGGCGCGAACGTATGGTTGAAGTAATCGGTTCGCTTCACGCGAGCGGTCGAGTCGAGCGCCGTCAGTTCCTTGGCCACTGCGTCCTTGACGCGGAGGATGGACTCGCTGGGCGACGGGTCGAACAAGCCGTCGTGGATGAGGGCGGCGTAAGCGGACACGTCGGCCATCACTCCCCCTTCTTGGTCTCGTATGCCTCGATGACGCTCCGGTGCTCCTTCGAGATGACGAGTGTCTCCTGCTTGGTCGAGAGCACGACCAGCCACAGTCTGCTCGCCACTGCCGACACCACGTCCTCGTTCACCAGGGCGGCTGCTTTGGCCTCGTCGTCGGTCCCGAACACCCGCTCACGGTGCTTGAGGACGTGAGTTCGAACGTAGTCCGAGGTGGTCAGCTTCGGCCAGTCCGTGATGGAGTGGGGGCTCCATGCGATCCACATGAAGTGGTCCGCGCGAGAAGGCATCTTGTCGTATGCCACGTAGCACTGTGCGAGGAATTTCGAGTAGTGCTTCGGCAGGTCGCTCGGTTCGGCGTAGTTCTTCGACTCGGCAAAGAACTCGTGGCCGTCGTACTCGCCGTATTTAAGTGTGCCACCAAGGTCAAACGAGAAGTTCTGTCCGCCGTGCGGCCAGGCGAAGGTCAGCTTGGCGCGGCGGGAGGGTTGGGATTCACCCACTGCGCGTTGACGCGCGTGGTGGACTCCAGCCATCGCTTGGCGCGCTGGGCACCGTCAGCGCCCTTGGCCTGAGCCGACTCCCCTTCGATTCGGGTCATACTCCGTACATTAGCGAATTCTCATCATGCGTCCGCGCATCGCGACACGGCAGCCAATGCCGGGAGTGCGTTCCCACTGGAAACCGCCTCCTAGCCATCGACGTTCTCCGCGCGCGCTTCCGCCGCTGCGGCGGCGGCTTCATCAGCGGCGGCGTCCGCCTCCCAATCCTCCATGAGGAGTGCTTTACGTTGGCGATTCTCGCGTGCCATGGTGGCCGCCCGTCGGGAGTCGGCTGCCTCCTCGCGTGCTCGTTCGCGGAGGTGACGAATCGCACCCGGGTTCCCGGCAGCCACGTCCTCACGAAGCCGGTCGTTGTGAGCGAGCTGTCGAGCGGCCGCTCGGAACTCAACAGAGGAGTTGCGCTCGGTAGTCGGGTAAGCGTGACGAACGTCACCCGCCAAGCCTCGGATTGAGGACATGATGTCCGTGAACATCTCCGACACGTCCGGAGGTTCAGGCGTAGAGACCTCTTCGTCGCTAGCCGGTATCTCTGCAAGCTTCGCTTCCAGGTCTGACCACCACCTCTCGACGGCTCGTTCGAGATCCATGCTCGGGTTGGCCACGTCCGCGATGGACTTCATCAGCCCGACGATCCCGGCCTTGTCCGCGACAACACCGTTGAACTGTTTTAGCGGCTCCTCCAACGCAGACGGCGCGAATCCAAGGGTTACTGGCACAACCCGAGCGTCATCATTGATCCGCTTGGCTAGCGCTCCTGCTTCGAAGTTGAGCCACGGCGCTTTCATGTTCTCGGGTGTCACGCAGAGCACTCCGAAATCGGTGTCGGCGAGCCAAGAGTTGACCTCGTTGTTCCAGCGCTGCCCAGCGCGGATGTCCTCGGTCGAGCAGAAGCAGTCGACGCTCTGAATGACATCGTGAATCCACTCCCGAAGAGCTTCCGCGAGAAGCTTGCTTCGAGGACCTGACCAACTGATGAATACCTTCACAAGGGAGACCCTATCGGGCAAGGATCCCTCTTCCTGGCCTGCCGTGGGGTCATCCCTAACCTCGGGAGAGCCGGGGCGGCATTTGAGGGCACCTTTGCGCCACGAGGTCGCGGAAGGCGCGCGGAGCGCACTGGCCACGATGAAGCCCTCGGACCTGTGAAGGTATCCGAGGGCTCGTCGCTTTGTACCGGGGACCGCGAGGTTGCTCCGGCGTGTCGATCAGACTGTCTGCGGAGCACAGACGTTGAACACGCGGTCGAGCTTCCGCACCGCCTCGCCAGTGTCCGCGTTCGCCACCGGTCAGTTCGACGTCATGAGCGCATCGAAGCCCTCGCCGTCTGCGTTGAACAGCGCAATGAGACCCACGCCAGTCTCCCGGCCCTTGATCGTGTCCTTGATGACCTCGCGCCATGCGGCCTGCTCGTCGAACTGCGCCTGAGCATCCCGAGCGATGACCGAATTGGAGTGGCCGACCTCGACCAGTGCCTCGAACACCCGCTCATCGACGCCCTTGACCACCGATGCGGGGTCGTCCGACCGGAGAGCCTCGGGCAGAACCTCGGCGTTCGCGGCGATAGAGGCGAGGCGCTCCGCGCTTGCGCCGCGTATGACCTCCGCCAGCAGGCGGCCCGATTCGAGCAGCTTCTGCACGATACTCAGTTCGCGCGCCTGGACCGCCACAGCGTCAGCGGCACATGTTGGCCGAATTGGTGCGCTCCGGGTCGTGAAAATGCACTGCCTTCGCAGTGTCAGCGCGGTACTTCGCGACTGCGGCGACCAGCGCCTGCTTGTCGATTGTCCTGGTGCTTCTCGTTTCCCTGGACGGGCCCGTGGACGCCGGGTCAGAGGGTCTGACGGTTGGCAGACCGGCGTCTATAAACCGTTAGGCGGCGCTCCGAAGGGCGACGTCGAACTGGAACTCAGGAAGGGTGACGACAGTGCAAGATGCAAGCCCACTGAGCAGGGAGGAGGATTGGGATTCTTCTTGCAGAACGGGCGCGGGAGAACCGCGCGCGGCCAGTCCCTGAAGTACACGGCTACGTCAATCGGCGCTCAACGCGAACTGACGATCCGGCAGGTCGAGCTGGCTGAGCAAGCATCACGACATCAACGTGTCGTCGGGCAGGACACGAATGGTGACTGCGAGTCGCTCGGCTTCGTACTTCTTGCCCGTGTCGAAGAGCTTGGCGGATGACTCCAACCATTCAATTTGTTCGGAGAGCAGAGGATCGAGTTCTTGAGTTGAGCGGGAGCGCTGAGCGGCCACTAGTCGGAGTCCCTTCTGCGAGCGGTCGAGTGTTTTACTCCCGCGATTGGCGCTGCCGTCGTTTGCCGATTCTCGGAAGGTCCGATTTGACCAGGCAATTGGAGCATCGTCTCAAACGTTCGGTCCATGCAATGCGCGACCGTCCGCAAGCCGGTCGTCTCAGGTCTCACTTCCAGTCGTATTGCGCATCGAAAATTGGATGTGCACCGAGGCGCCTCTTGGTGGAGCGCTCAGGTTTAGCCCGAAGTACGTACGCACCGCCGGGAAACGACTCGGGGTTCTCGACCAGGTCAGGCGCGAAGGAGGTCGAATCGACTGTCCCGTCCCGGGGCCCATAGTGGAAGTAGTGCGCACACGTGTCAAGCGCCATCGCGATCCTCTCCGCTATCAGTCGCAATGCTTCTCGGAACGCAGCGAAGTTTTCATTGATGGTTACGAAACGAAGGTCTGGTCCGTCCTCCCGAGGCATCACCTGTTGCGCTGAGCTTGGTTGAAGAGATCGTCGATGTCAGATGAAAGCGACATACGGAAACTCTAGATCCACGCCTCGGAATCGTGGGGCACCAACGTCCGCAAATCGGCTCCGGGTGGCCGGCACCGAGTGCGGCGAACCAATTGGCGTACTTGCCGGTGGCGTTAGTTCAAGAAAAGGTGCTGCTTCAGCATCCCTAGTCCCTCTTCAACTGTGGTGGCCACACCTACCGACACGTCCTCGTGGTCAACAACGTCCCAAGTTCCCCTGGGCGTTCCAAGCAACCACCCCGCGTGAATACCGTTCGAAATCCACGTGACTTTTCGTCGCGTGTCCGGAATCTGCCGGTGAGCGCGTAGCCCGTCGAAATCGGTCCAGAAGGGCGAGCGGATGACGCGAGCCACCTCTGGACCGGGCACCGGGGAACTCTGCACAGCGGTTGCGACGGAGGCATCCGGCGCAGCGGGACGACTCGATTGTCTTTTCCATTCGGAACGAGGAGATGGAAGCGCACGGACGGAGAACACGACGGTTGCAACAAACAGCATCACCGCGAGGAGTGCAACGCCGATGATCGGCCATGTGGGGAGAAGAACCACGAAGATGTTCTGTCGCACAGCCTCTTGCTCGTGCGAGTGGTCGAACGTCGTGATCAGGGAAATGTAAAGCGTCCCCACACCCGCGGTCGCGACCCCGAGCAGCGAGGCGATCGTTGTGTGGGGTTGAAGGATCATTGCGCTACAGCGTACTGGCGCCAACCGACTCACGACCGAATGCCGGTCGTTCAACGGGCCCGGCGAGGAGTCCAGCGAGAGAGCGCGACGCCAGGCTCATGCCACGCCCGAAAAGCCCGACCGAGCTCCTGCCCGCTGAGTGCCCGCCAACCGAACGCCCCTACATGCCCGTCCCAAGCCCCGCACCCGCGCCGCCCGCCGCATCTCCGCTCGCGCCGCGCGCACGGCATCCTGCATCGTCAGCTCCGGAGTGCCGCGCTGCATCGACTCGGCGAGCCCCTCGCGGGCAGCATCATCCGTCGGCGCCACCACGATCGCAACGTTCTGCACCCGCCCGCGGGTGAGACCCACGTACAACCCAGCCGCATCCACATCCGGCCCGACCACCGACGCATCGGCGGTGTCGCACTGCACTCTACGCACGGCCGACGCATAGGCGAGCTGCAGGTGCTCGCGCGCGTACTCGGCAGACACTCGCCGCAGCTCTTCGCGTCGCTCACGGACACCAGATCGACGAACTCCTCGCGGATCCCGCGCACGATCCACTGCGCGCGATTCTCGACGCCCGTGAGCCGGTCGTTGCGGCGCGTCTGCACCGTGTCGCCGACGAAGATGCGCTGCTCCCCCATCCCCCACGCGACCACACCGGCATCCAGCTCACCGTGATCGACTCGCCGCTGCTGGATCGCGTCGTTGATGGCATCCGCCTCAGCGTTGGTGCCCGACACCAGCGCGACCCGCTGCCCACGCGCATGCCACTCAAAGTGTGCGTCGATCATCCGCTCACGCGCGGCATCGTGATGATCGACCCGCTCGACGTGACCGCGTTCCGCAAGCTCACCGGCAACCGCCAGCGCATGCTCGCGATCATGAGCCACGCGCGGACGCAGCGTGAGCGCCGCATACTCGGGATCGCGGAACCGATGCACCGTATCGAGCTCAACGGCGGCATTCGCGTGCCGAATCGCGGAACCCATCGCGCCAGCATGCCGGATGGGCAACGCCTGATGCGGGTTCCCAACGAACGCGAGCCCGACCCCCTGCTCGATCGCGAGACCGCAACACGTACTGCGTCGGGCCACACAATATGCGGTACCGGTGCTACGGTCGACTTCTCCCACGGGCAGGTGTGTCCACACCATCGCACCAACCTGATCCGCACCCCACCGGTAGCCGTGGTCGACGAGCAGCGCAGGAATGCTGAATGCCGCAGCCCCGACTCGCGCGGTGATGGTTGCGATTGGTCTCACAACACTCGCGGGAACGACAGGATGCGAATGACGGTGCTCACCGCTATCGTCCAGTCATGGTGTCCTACGCAGACCTTTCCGATCCGAACGCCATCGAAGCAGCGCTCGGAGAGTTCGATCGCCTTGGGCGGTGGGCCTTCCTCGACAAGTACGGTTTCGGTGAAGCACGGGAGTACTTCCTTGTGACCGATGACGGTCGGTACGACTCAAAGGCGATCTTCGCCGCTGCCTACGAGGTGCAGTACGGCGTCGCGGTCTCGAGCAGCGAGATCAGCGGAGGTAAGTCCGGCGCCGCACGACGCCTGCAGGAACTTGGATTCGTCGTAGAGGGGCTCGATGTCGAACGAGGGCGCCGAACCTTCGCCACTTTTGATGCAGCGCTGCACGAGTTTACGATCCCGTTCGAGAACCTTTCTGCGGTGCGTGAGCATCTCGCGCGATTCGAATTTCGAGAAGCGTACATCCCCCGCAGCGGAAGCTACATCGCAATGGTTCCCTTCGATGGCAGCCTGGTTCACTACATCAACAGCGGATCGATCTACTTCCGCAATATCGACGGAACCGGCGAACTCATCCCGCTCCCAACAAACCAGCTCGGGCGCAGTGGTTTCTCTCGCAACGCCTCCACCCGCAAGGCCGTCGACGTCTGTTCTGAGTGCTGGCTAGAACTTCCCGCAAGCGGAGTGCGCTCGAACCACTGACCATACGCATACCGGCGACGTGGCAAGTTGCTAGTGCACCCTCCGATACCATCCAAAGCGCACCCGTTTTTTCGAGCTAGGAAAGTTGGCCAGAGACTTGAACTTGCTGTCGGCGGTGATGCCCGGAATCCGAGAAGTGCGCACTCCGCTCGCGACCGGTGCGGTCTGGATCTTCGCCCTTTACCTGATCGCGGACGCCAACCGCACCGAACTCGCAGGCGCATACCCCATCGTTGGCAACTGGGCAGCGGCTGCGACCGCGATTCCTGCCGTCTACCTGCTCGGAGGGTTGGCATTCGCCTCTTACCTGGTTGGCATAGCAGCAACGCCGCTCTCGGAGCTTGTCGCAAACGCGGCACAGAAACTCGTGCTCGAATCGAATGTGCCGCTCGAAGGGGGAAAGTTCCGCCGCTGGGCAGGACGGCTTCGGCGGCGCGTCGATGCAAGCGAGGTTCGCGAGCCCGTGATGGACGCGATTGCCGAAGCATATCGACGAGGCGAATTGCCGGTGGACGCGGCCCTCCAGTATCCCGCCGAGGCAGTAATTGACCGTCTGGATCTGACTTCGCTTCAGCTCTGGCACGTTGCTCCTTCCCAGTATCAGGAATATGACCGGCTCAAGGCCGAGGCGGCATTCAGGGTAGGCGTGGCCCTGCCGCTCGCCTTTGCTGGATCCACCGCTGGCCTACTCGTAGGCGGACTGCTGGGATTTTCGATTGGCGCGATCGCTGTGCTCGGTGCGCTCGTTATGACTCTTCAGGCTCGCATTCTGGATCATCGGCGGAACGTGCTCATCGCGACCGTCGTTAGTCAGGGTGTCGTCCGCGACTCACTTCTGGAGTCAGTTGTGTCCGAACTCAGTCGCCTGAATCTTCCATTCGGAAAGGAGTACGCGAGCTTTCATCATGCGCTGGCGTTGGCGGTTGCATTCGACAAGGTTGGTGACTACGAGACCAGTGACGCTGCGGCGGCAGCCGCTGGGTGGGAGGCGCGGGAGTACGCGGAAATCACGTGGACTCGCGAAGAGTTGGAGCAGTGGCTGGGAACAGCTGCGCGAATGGCGGGAGAGATCTTGGACCTGGGAGACTCCGACGATCTCATTCGTCCGTTCGAGCGCGGGATCGATGCCGTTCTGCGCTGGTGGGACTCCTCGAAGGATCGCAGGGAGCAATTGCTTGAGGAGCGTGAAGCGCGCGTAGCGCGCGCTTCACTTGAATCTGCAACATAACTCGGGAGCTTCCATGCGCGTCGAGGGCAAAGGAATCGCGTAGCGATTCCGCGGCAGTTTGTTGAGCGCTCTGCTTAGCTTGATTCGAGCTCGCATAAGGAACGATCCCGGACCCTAGTGAGTGAGATTTGACTGAGTAGAGGAGCCCTTGTCTGGGAGGGCTGCGCGACATAATCGGCCTGTGCCCGTTGCGCGAAACGTAATCAACTGACCCGGCCGTCCTTTGTCGGCGCGTCAGAATGGTTACTCCGTGTGACACACTCAGCCCCCTCAATATCTTGCGCCCGTCGTCCGCTTCGATGCGGGTTGGTCCTTCACCCCTGTTCCTGCTGCGAGCGTGATCACGATGCCACCCCGTCACCTGACACGCCGCGTCCAAATGACTGCTTTCTCCGACCGCATCGCTTTCGGCCACTTTGCCAACAGCCCCTTCGTGATCGCTTTGCGCTGACCTAACGTAAGCGCCATCCTCGATCAACCCCACGCGAGTGATTCGAGATTGATCAACGAACACATCTACGCGGGAACTACTGATGGGTAGTCGCCCTAGTTTCGGAGGCTGCGGTCATGCCGACAGCATGTGGAAATGACCGAGTCCAAGCCGGCAGATGTCGTAACTAGAGCCTGACTGTCGAAGCAAGGAGCCAATCATCGCTCCACTAGTGCTTGTCAGCGGTACCCGCTTCAGTTCCCACAGGTCGCTCGCCTATTGACGCACATGGCGGGCAGGGGACTGCGGCGACAGGTGTACACCTCGCGCACGCCCGCCCCGACTAGGAGTGGGTTGCTGATCGGGTCGGGCAAGTCGATCGGCCGAACGCTCCGCGGCCTCTCGCGTACTCTCAGGGATGAGCGCATATAGCTCAGCCGCCCTACGGGGCTGGGTTACGAGCTCTTCCACCAGTGCGTTAATCGCGCCAAAGAACGGCTCCACGATCTCCACGGCGTCTCCTTCTAGGTAGAGCACAACGAGATCGTCCTCATCATCGTGGAGGGAATCATTGCCGACCACTCGAAGAGCGGTGCCAACGGGCCAGAGGGCGTCATTGATGCGACCCCTTCAGTGCGCCGATCCGATCCTGGAGATTTGTCCGCCCAGTTCCGCTTACTTCCTTGAGCAATGACTCCATCGCTGCGCGTGCAAGCCCTGCGGCGCGCGCCTCGATAGCGGCAGCACATCCGCAGCCTCCCCCGTAAAGCTTCGCGGCCTTCTGGGGCATGTCCAGGTGCGCGTCCGGGACATCAAGAGCAACGTGGGGTGGAGCAGATCGCCGTCGCGCCACACTGCGCAGCGCTGGCAAGATGCGCAGAGGGTCGCCGTCCATTGCGCCGAGACCCGCCATCTCGCCGCGGGCGCCCCTGGTGCCATTGCGCCAGTCTTCACTCGAAAGCGATCACCGCTTACTGCGAAGGCTTCAGGACCATCGAACACGAACACGAATCCATTGATCGACTCCACCTCGATCGCAGCCCGGCATGGCGGCTGAATGCACTGCAGTACGGGCAGTAAAAGCGATCCTCGTCGGTCATGAGCGTGATCCAAGTGTGGCCCGCGGACATACCCGCTCGCGGGGGTCGACCCACAGACTGCTCGGAATCACAACGTCGCCGCAGTCTGGAACACGATTGAGCGGGGGTCGATCCATGCCCGCCTTCGTCGGTCCGAGTGCGTACGCGGTACGTTCAAGCGATGACGCTGTTGGGCTCCCTCTCTGACAGAGTCGACTGATACTTCCTGGGGCAGTGCCGCGCACTATGCGGAGCAGTATGCCCTGAGTGACCAAAAGTACGCGCACCTACGCCGCTGATCGAGAGAAGGCGCGTGCGTTCGCCGAACAATGCCGTCGCCACGAGCATGACTACTCGGACACCGGTGATCTTTGCCGGCATCGGCGAGTCGCGTGAGATCAGCTCCGCACACGCCGGCAATCTGGGCTTGCAACGTGGGAACCGGCGCGTGCTGCCTAGAAGCTGAGCGGACCGCCCATGCCGCTATGAAAGCGAGACCGGGACAGGTGGCTCCACGACGGAGCGAGATTCGGCGACGCGCTGACGCATTGTCTCCGCCGTCATCTCAGCCGTGCGCATGAGATCGAGTATTGCCTGATGGTTCCGCCAGTGCATTTCCCAGAGTTCGGCACCGACAAGCGCTTCGAAGTCGACCTTCGTGGGTGTGCCCCAGCTTTCAAAGTCGCTAAGCCTGGCCATTCTCACTTCAATGTCAACCACACCTCTTGTCGTCGGTGAAAGTCGCGCGGAACTGAGCATCCAGTCTCGCCAGTGTCTATTGCCTTTGCTCTGGTTGCATTTCCCGCAGGCAGGGACGAGATTGTGAATCTCCGAGATATAGCCAGTGGGCTTTTGCGCGACCACGAGCGGACGGAAGTGGTCCCACTCCGTCGCGCCATCGCCGCAGTAGGCGCACACGACCGTATCCATCCCGAGAACCAGTAGCGCTTCTTCAATTTGGGCCTCAGTCGGCCAAATGACCGGAATGATGCCGTTCACAAATGAGTTCGTGATGCTCGAGCTGCGACCGGTGATGCGCACAGGCTTGGGCATCGCGAATTTTGCGTGAGTAGGCATGCGTGTGACGTTACTTGCTCGTGCTTCTACCTCTCGTTTCCCACTCGCAGAAGGTCACAACAGACCCACCGAGACCGAGAACCGTCGCCTCATTGATCGTGGCGAAACTCAGATCCCGATCCCATGTCCCACCATCGCCGCCGCGACCGTGTGCGCCATTGCCCCTCTCTTGCCGCCCGCCGCAACTCTGCCTCCGCCGCTTGCACAGCATCATCCTGCATGGTGTGTTCTGGCGTTCCCCGCAGCATCGACTCTGCGACGTTCACCCGCGCCGCATCGTCCGTGCGCGCGACGGTGATCGCGAGATTATGGATCCGCCAGCGTGTCAATCCGACGTCCAGCCCGGCAGCACCCACATCGGGACCGACCACCGATGCGTCGGCCGTTTCTCCCTGGATCGCGTGCACCGTCGAGGCCTAGGCCAGCTGCAAGTTCTCTAGTGCGTACTGTGCGGGTACACGCCGCAGCTCACCGCTGTCAGCAATCGAGACGATGTCGATGAAATGCTCAAGAAGGCGCCCTCGTCGGTTACCTCCCCGGGCTCGCGATGCGCCGAATCGCGGACCTGCACGCGGGCGAAGCGAAGACCGATGCTAGAGACGCCGCGATCATCGCGCAAGCCGCCCGCACCCTTCCCCACGCACTGCGAGGGATCCAACTCGCTGATGAGCAGGTCGCCGACCTCTCCATGCTCTGCGGCTTTGATGATGACCTCGTCGGACAGGTCACCGCCACCAACAACCGGATCCGCGGGCTCCTCACCCAGATCCACCCCGCGTTGGAGCGCACTCTCGGACCCCACCTCGACCACCCGGCCGTGCTGGACCTGCTCCAGCGCTACTCGTCGCCAGCAGCGATGAAAACGGCCGACACGACCCGTCTCGGCAACCGGCCGAGCAAACTCGCACCACGAATCGGCCGCCGCCTAGGCACTGAAATTCTCTAAGCCCTAAGCGAGCAGACCGTCGTCGTAGTCGGCACGAACGCTGCGTCTATGGTGCTTCCGCGCCTCGCGGAACAGCTAGCGGCGCTCCGTCGACAGCGGGCCGAGATCGCCATCGAGTTCGAATGACTGGTCGATGCTCACCCTCTTCAACCCGTCCTGACGAGCATGCCTGGAGTCGGCGCCAGGACTGCAGCACGACTCCTCACCGAGATCGCCGGCGAGGACTTCGCCACCGCCGGTCACCTCGCGGCCTACTGCGGCCTTGCTCCGGTCACAAGACGATCTGGAACCTCGATCCGCGGCGAACATCCCTCACGCCGCGGGAACAAAATCCTCAAACGAGCCCTGTTCCTCTCCGCATTCGCTGCACTCCGAGACCCCGTCTCACGCGCCTACTACGACCGCAAGCTCGCTCAAGGTAAACGACACAACCAAGCCCTCATCGCCCTAGCTCGACGCCGCTGCGATGTCCTCTACACAATGCTCAGAGACGGCACCCTCTACGAATCACGAGGCGCGACACCAGCGGTCGCGGCTTGACAAACGACATAGGCCCCCGACGCCGTCGCCGAGTCGATAATCGGGACGCTGCGGTCCTCGCCGTAGCGTCCTGACTCGGGTTGATCAGTCGCGGTCAACGATCGCGCTGTCGGCGCTATCCTCCCGACGGACCGTGAAGCCGATGCGACCTCTGGGAGCCGAGGCGTACGGCATCGCGAGAGACAACAGTGTCGCTACGCTCTCGCTCGGCACAGGCGTCGGCCAAGCACTTCTCTTAATGCGCACGGCGCTCGCGCGACCTTCGTCACGGGCTTCGTCGCTACTTACCTCCGGATCGTAGGCGAATGTTAGAAGCAGGGCTCCGCGTGTCACTGCCGAGAGGGATGCCGCGACAGGACCGGCTTCGACATCTCTGTCGGGCTTCTGGGCGATCACCTCGAGAGTTGCGCGATGACGCCGCTCACTTCCAGCGAACCCGGCGCGGTCCTTCCGGCGTCGGCGCTCGGCGATGGAAACGGTGACTCCATCGATCTCTCGCTGATAGCTCGAGTCCAATTCCGGCACGATCACCGCCCAATCCTTCACCGCGCCTTCGTTCGCCGCCTTCTGGATCATGCTTATGGTGGGTTTGAGCTGGTCCGGGGAAAAGAGCCGGAACTCGCCAAGCGCAGCAATGACCGCTTCGTTCGAAGCAATGGCGTATCGGCCTTCGAAAGCTGTACCAGCGATCCCGCGGAACTTCTGCGGCTCGGACAGACCTGCTAGCAGCGGCTTCACGGCCGCGAAGTGCTTGGCATTGCGGCTGCCATTCTCTCGATGGTCGTGCTGATTGAAGTCCTTGACGACACCACCGTCACCCTCGTACTTGAGAACGGCGTTGTACATCTTGTTCGCGCCTGTGGGCTTCAGCCATGGCAGCTGCTGAAAGACCAGCGGGGGCACGTGGATTGGACGCACGACAGGACGACCGTCCTCCTCGATCTC
Organism: Microbacterium marmarense; assembly: GCF_037204165.1. Taxonomy (NCBI): domain Bacteria; kingdom Bacillati; phylum Actinomycetota; class Actinomycetes; order Micrococcales; family Microbacteriaceae; genus Microbacterium; species Microbacterium marmarense. Next base: position 1,313,317 of record NZ_JBBDGL010000001.1, on the reverse strand, counting down.
AGCGAATCGGTGAAGCTGGTCGCGAAACTCCTCCTCGTCCTCGATAATCGAGGTGAACGCGTCGTACAAGTCGTACGACTTTCCGCGCCCGTCGACGACGTTTCGGGCAATATATAGACGAACAAGGTCTCCGTAACCCGGACGGTAACCGAACCAACGGCCCATTTGCATCAGCGTGTCTGCTGCGGCGGCACGTCGGCGGTAGTACGAGATCGTCAGTCCCTCGACAGTGAACCCGCGGCTGAGTTTTGCACCGCCCACCATAATTCGCCAGTACGGGCGGGTCTGAAAGTCCATCGCGTTGTAGTCGCTGTCCTTCGTCCCGTTGACGACCACGACAGGATCGCTGTCAGCAGTGATCGCGTCGACTGCCGCCCCGACGAAGGGCTTGAGGTCGTCAAAACTTGTCGGCAGGGGATGGTCGGACCAGTTCCTTGCCTCGTTGACTGCGCGGAAGTCTGACTCGTAGAGATCGCGCAATCGTGAAAACGCCGACGGGTTCGTGTACGCCCCGGCCCGCCACACGCCACGGAAGCGGTCGGCGAGCTCAGACTGATCTGACGTCCGTACTGACTCGTGAACCAACATCGTGTGGTGGCGGAATGTGGCCCCTGCGCTGATCGACTCGCGCCATTTCTTTATCGCACCCGTCAGAACGAACGCGTCAAGTGCGCCGAGGATCTCGGCTTCCTCTGCCGCAGGGTCCTCGTCGCCGTCGGCGTACAGGTCGCGAACAAAAGCAGCTTCGTTCGATCGAGCCGGGTCGCCCTTGTCCACTTCGTCGAGTCCCCACAGGTCGTGGAAGTCGCGGCCGCCCATGTACTGCGACGAGGGCTGAAGGCTGACGAGGAAGTCTTTCGGGAACAGATCGACCGAGTCGTCGGGCGAGATGAACACATTCGCGAAGGGTGTTGCTGTATATCCGACGTACTGTGCACGCGGCAGCTCGATCAGTAGTTCAGCGATGAGTTTGTTGATGGCCGAGCGCTTCTTGGATTCGGCGGCGACTTCCTGCTTCGAACGCGGGTTGACCGTGTTGACGGATGCCTGGTCCGCCTCATCATCGATGATTAGCGCTGGAATCTCTTTGCCATCTGCTCGGATGTTCTTGAGATCGTGCAGGAGATTCTTCAGCGATGCCGTGTTCTTCTTCATGATCGCAATGCGGGCGTCGACCGAGTAAATGTTCTCCGGCGCGTAAACCGGTTTGCCCGTGTCCTGAAGCTCCCCGGTACGCCGAAAGTCGAGGGCATCCCGGCCGAGCCGCAGCTTCCGATAGTCCCGGTCGACGGTAGTCAGTCGCTTGATCGCTGGCACTTCAGGAAGCGAATGTATGTCCTGCCCATGCTGAAGAAACTTGCCCGAGTACCAGTCGGCATCTTGGGTGCCGATGTAGTCGATGTCTCGGATAGACGACGCATCGTCCCTGTCCGCGCCATCGAGAATGTTCTCCTCCCCCACGAGCTCCATGTCAAGACGGCGCTGAGTCTGGCCTCTCAGGAGCTCGATTGTGCCCGTGAGCACGATGATCAGCCTGTACCCAGCATCTATGGCCTTCGCGACGATGCCGGTAAAGTTCGCAGTCTTTCCACTTTGGACGTGTCCGACTACGAGGCCCTTCGTCTGATACCCCTTCGACGCGCTCGGGTCGGCGAGGCGTTGCACGATCTCAGTCGTGGACCGGTCGAGCGTCGCGAGGGCGTCGACGTCCCAGCCCTTGCCCTCTAGAACGCCGCGGTACGCACGCCAATAGAAGTCGTGTGCGGCGCGTCGCTCCTCGTCGTACCAAGGCGTCCAGTTCTTGGGGTCGACGATCATCGCATCCATCTGTGACGCACTGGGGAACTCTTTGTCGAGCACCTCGCGCAACTCATCCGATATTTCGAGCATCTCGTAGATTCGCTCACGCCGATTTGGAGTTCCGGGCCTGGTCTCCTGAATCCAGTCCGCGGCAGCGAGCGCATCCCACATCGCCAGGGCCATGTGCATTGCCCTGCGAGCCGGATCGTTGAGGTTGGCGACCGTAACAGCCGCGCTAATGTCGCTCTCGGTGACGCTGACCTCGGTTTTGCGCAACTCGCCCTGCACCCGCCAGAGCAGCTCCTCAGGCCCTGTGTCGCGCACCTGATTCAAAACCTTCTGGACGGCGGCGGTGACGGTCGGGTGGACAGAGGCGGTCATTCGGGGTCCTCGCAGAAGTCTTGAAGTGGAGCGCCGATCCCTGTGTAGTTGAGATCGGTGACGTTGACACGGTAAGTCACGCTGGCGACATGCGGCCGTTGGGGGACGACCTGGTCCAGGCGTCCGGAGGTGATGGCGGGGAAGTTTTCATCGACAAGGTACGCCCGCGGTGTGGAGCGTGGTTGATACCGCACTTTATAGAGGTCAGCATCCGTGTCGCGCCAGCCAAGCCCCTCGATCGCTGCGTCGAAGGTCCGGCGGGTCTGATCGAGCCGGGTGCGTGTGTCGGCGATGGCGGATGGCAATGTGAAGCCCTGCTCGGCCAGGCCGGCCCGAGTGAGCTGGATCGAGACGAGATAGAGCGGGCGACCCGGCTCTGGCTCAAGTTGGGTCTCAGAACCGATGACGTGGAGTCGCGACTCAGACTTCGTCGTCTTTACCTCGACGTCAAATTGTGCGAACGCAAAATCATGCTCCTCGGCGAGTGGGCCAAGCCATGCCGCGATGGCGGCTTCCTCGCCAAGTGAGTCAACCGCATGCGTCAGTACCAAAAGTTCGCCGAGCAGCCCGAGGACCTTCTCCTCGGTGAGCCGTGATCGTCCGGCGAGCAGATCCTTAAGGGAAGAAACGGCTTCTGACACCGCATGCCGGAATGACGCACCGGATTTGAGCTGATCCACAATCGATTCCAGAAGCACGTAGGCCTCGTAGTGCATCTCACGGGCATCGACGACGAGTCGGAACCACTCGGAGCTGTCGCGCTGGACACGCATGAGCGACAGCCGCTCAAACGCGGTGACTTCCGGTTGCGATCCAGCAGCCGGGGTGCGGAGCTCGATCTCGTCACGGCCGGGATCGATCTCCATCACCACTGGTGGGGCAGTGTGCAGCGTGAAGGCCGACTTCGCACCCAGCCGGAAGTAGTCTTCGACCGTTTTCGGGTCGAGGTGGCTCGGATTCTCATCCGCGTTCGTCGTCATCTCTCAGCTCCTTCTCCTGGCGCGCGGACTCTTCGCGAACCGCCGCAGTCAGCAATTGGTCCCAGGCTTGCAGCTCGGCCTTTTCGCGTGAGCCGAGATACGAGCCCTCGAAGTACCGCGAGTACAGCATGGTGAGCATCGTTTTGAGTAGCGGGGCGTCCTCGTTGTCGACACCGTCGACGCCTGTGATGAGTGCCCGGTATGTGCTGTTGAGCCATATCGTGCGATTCTCGAGGTCGACGTGGACCGGAGATTCGGTCGGGTCAATCCGCCATCGGATGTCGATGGGTGCGACGTCAACGCCTTCGACCGACTCATCAAACGCAGTACGCATCGCAGCACTCATGCCGCGACCGGGTCGCACCAGCTCCACCGGACGTTTCTCGTACTTTCGGCTCTCCCTGCGGCGGTCCTCTGCCGCGGTGAGGAATGCACGAAGCGATGCTCCGTCCGGCATCAGTCGAGCGTCGAGCAGCGCAGCCTTCGCGTCGGCATCGAGCTCGAGGCCAGCCTTCTCGGGGTTGATTGTCACGTGCCGTTCAAGCGGCCCATCAAGGTCGATTGCAATGCGAACGTACTCGAGCTCTGGACGGTCGACCGTGAGAGTGTTCCATCCGCCGACCTGCAGCAGTCGGTCGTTGCGGTAGAAGTAGAGCCCCTGCGCGAGACCACCGGGGCGTCCGCCGAGCCGGAACTCCGGCAGTCCTGCTTGTGACGCGGGCCACACATGGGCCTCAGCCGATCCTGCTACTCCGTCGATCGAGAAGGTGAGCGCTGCGGGGAACCTGTCATTTGGCAGCCTGAGATATGCGAACGGGTCGAGTGCGCTCACCACTCGTGGGGGTCCCGACTCTCCGAAATACTCGTCGAAGACATCGATGCTTATTGTGATCCGACCAGATCCTATGTGACGGTGAAACACCGTACCGAGGTGCGTGCGAAGTGCTGCCACGCGTTGATCGAGCCACTGCGAACGATCGCGCTGGTCGTGGCTGCTCAAGAACGTTCGCGGCCCTACCCACTCGATCACGGTGCCGTTCGACAGCGGAAAGTCGACGCGAATCCCCTGCAGAAAGCCCGCGACGTGGTCGCGGTCCAGGTCGCCGATTAAGGTCGGGTCGGTAGCGCCGATCGTGCGGCCAGCGGCAAGCGCACCATACTTGCGCGAATACACGTTCAGCGTGTCGGCTTGGCTCAGCGATGCGGCTTTGAGCCCTAGCCCGAAGTGTCCCTGATCGCTTTCGCCGTACGCTCGCTTGCGGGCGTACTCCATGGCGGAATCAATCTGGTCGCTATCCATTCCGCGACCGTCATCGATCACCTGCAGCCCAGTGACGCCGCCGCTCGTCTCCAGAAATCGGATGAGGACCCGTGAGGCACCGGCGTCAAGGCTATTGTCAACGAGGTCCGCGATCGCTGTCTCGAATGTGTGATGGCGTCCGACCGCTCTTGCGATCGACGGATCCGGCGCCGTTTGCCGAACCCGGGTGATGTGCGCGGCTTCACCCATCAGATGTCCTCGAACGCGTTCGGATACAACCCGAGCTGCGTCCCGTTCTCCTTGACGGTCCGCACGACCGAATCGGAAAACCCTTCCGACTTGCCTGCGTCGATATCTACACGAATCTCGAGAGTGTCAGGCTCAGCGCGCCGCAGGTGCTCGAGAAGCTCTTCCGCCAGCTGGATGGCCTGTGCGCGTAGGTCGCTGCCTGGCTTGAGCTCGATCGAACCGCGATAGCGGGCGTTCCTGATGACCAGCGGTGCGGGAGTGCTCGACACGCCACCCGCACTCCCGGATCCCGAGGCACCAACACCATAGCTTCCACCCTCGGTGGGCTGCGCGACATCCCGGCTGGCTTCCGCGACCTCTCGCGCACGCTGGGCCACCGCGATTCGCGGACTCACCAGCAGCATCGAGCCCGAGATCGCCGCTGGCGCCGAGTCTTCGATCGGCACGCGCAGCCCCACGAAGTCACCGGTCGCCTCGTCATAGCCGTCGGCGAGTGCGAAACCGAGCTGCTCCCAGGCCGGATCGGTCATGGCACCGGCGATCGCGTCGAGTAGCACCTTCTTGTCGCGGAGGCGAGCGAGGTAGGGATATCGCACGTGGTAGTCCCAGAGCTCATCCACACGGATCGAGCCGGCGTTCCACCGGCTGCGCAGATTGTTCTGAAGCTCGACACCGATCGACTGCATCGAGAAGCGGGTGATCACCGTGTCGGTCCTGTCGAAGCGATCACCGGCGGTCACGATGACCGAGTCGGTAGCACCGTCCGCCTTGATCTGTGACGTCGCCCACGGCGCCACCGGGTCGGGCTGGTGCGGATGGATTCCCCAGATCCACGTTTCGCGAATGCGCTGGTCGACGGTCGTGTTGAGTGCCGTGATCCTCCGGGACGCGGTCTCGACCTGTCCTTGCGTCAGATCGAGCACCTTGCGCTCGCTATGGATCGCCTCCCAGGCGAGGTATTGGCGTGACGCCTGCTCCAAGTCGCCCCACCGGGCTTGATCTGGCGCGAGCACCACAACGGTGTTCACTCCGTGCCGCGGCGCATTGCCGCGTGTGGCTGCCAGGTCGCGTGCGAATGCATGTGCTTTGGACTCATAGCTCTTGCCGTCGTGCGTGTGAGCGGGGCCTGCGATCACCAGCCGTACCTTGTCGGCTTCGACCAGCTCGCTCGAGTCGCCCGGTGCGAATACCACGTCGGCGAACACCGACGGGTTCTTCGTCTGCCGTCTGAGCCTGTCGACGATGAACTTGTCGATGTCTGCGGCAGAGTATGACTGCGCACGCTCGACGACGGTTCGGTTAAGCGATACCTGCAAGTCGAACCAGTGCCGCTCGCCCTCCGCGTAGAGGTAGGTCGCCCGCTCGCTCAGCAGCTGCAGTGCGCTTCCGAAGTTGCCGATGGTGTCGCCGGGCATTGCCACGCCGAGGAACATGCGCTTGCGCTCAATCCCTTTGTGGCTCGAGCGCAGTGTGGCGGCCGAACCGATGAAGGTCGCGCGAGCGATACGACGGGTCAGCGCCCTGTTGCCGAACAGCGGCTTCTCCTTGTCGATGAGGATCGCCGTGCCGTTGACCCCGTCGATGTCGCTCTCGACCACCGACTTCCAGCGATCGCCGTCGTCGAGATACCCGGTCAGCTCATCGCGGACCGCGGCCGAGTCGAGAGGGATCGACCCCGGCATAATGAGCGGCGAGTCGTCACGCGTCACGTGCAGCGCGTGCACGACGGCGCTCATCAGACGGAGAACGCCTCGGGTGCGCTGGAACTTTTCCAGGGTCGACCAGTCGCCATAGAGCCGGTCGAACAATTCGGGATGGATCGGGTATGCGTCGCGGATGCGCGACTCGTACGATTGCTCGCGTGTCTCAGCGGGAAGCTCGCCCACGCTCCTGCGGTAGTACTCGACGAAGGTCTTGGCCGTCGCGTCGATGCGACGCCGGGCCGCGGCGTCGGGTTCACGGAACAGCCGACGGCGCACGATTTCGAACGACTCGGTGCTGCTCGCGGGTGTCCACGGCTGAGCGATGCGAGTGACCACGTTCTGCAGACGCTCGAGTGCCGCGCGGCCGTGAGCGCCGCCGACTTCCAGATCGGAAGCGACCGGCGCGTCGTCGTCGCGACGGATGTCGGACGCCGGAATCGACACGAGAAGCAGGGCACCCGCTACCGACTTCACGGCTTCCGTCAACTGCTGCGCGAACGAGAACTGCGTCTCGAAGGTGCCGCCGACGAGGGAGTCCTGGCCGTAGAGCCCGCGCGCGTAGGCGACCCACTCGTCGATGAGGATCACTGCAGGTGCATGCGCGGCGATGACAGTTCTGATGGCCGCTCCGGGATTGGTGCCGGTCCGATCAGATTCGGCAACCTGGGCGTATGCGGTCGCGCCGCCGAGCTGCCAGGCAATCTCGCCCCAGATCGTGCGGATCTCGGTGCCGTCGGGCTTGGTCCACGATTGCCCGGGCGAAAGCTCGTTGCCGACCACGGCCACCCTCTTTACGGCGCGTTCGACGACGATCGGATCTGCATCGAGCTCGCGGATGGCGTCCTGAGCGCTCTGAGGGAAGTCCGTGAGCGAACGCCCGCTGAACAGATGCCACACCGCGAGCATCGAGTGCGTCTTGCCACCGCCGAACGCCGTCTGCAGGTTCACGACGGGCGCCGCGTTCATGTCGCCCGAGAGCCGGCGGACGGCGATCCCCAGCAGACTCTTGAGTCCCTCGGTGAGGTAAGTACGCTGGAAGAACTCGATCGGGTCGTTGTAGTCGACCGACGCCTCGAGTCCGGTCGCGACCTGGTGCAGGTCTGCCGCGAATTCGGCACGGGCGAAGTCATTGGCTGCGATGTCGGGATGCGGCTCCAGCACCTCGCGCCATGGTGTCATGTCGATCGATGCCAGCGCTGGCATTCCCGCGCCGACCTTCGTGTCGCGGCGGGTCTCGTCGGCGTACGCCGACCGCTGCACGTCGACGCGGGAACGACGGATGCTCTCGGCCTGTGCTACTGCGCCGATCGCCTTCAGGAGGCGCTCGATGGTGTCGAGCGCCCGGTACGCGTCGTCAGGGCTAAACGGTTTGCGGTGAGCCCACGCGTCGCGGACACCCCGGAGTTCGCTTGCCAAATTCTGCTCGGCGCGCGAGAGCTCGTCGTTGAACGCGTATCGGAGCGCACCGAGCGGTTCGGTGATCATCCGAAGCTGCACCTGAGGGTCGCTGGGCAAGTACTCCTTGCCAGCAACTCCGTCCTTCATCGCGAGCAGCAGAGTCCAGTCGGTGACTCCTTCTGGGAGCCGAGGCGCAAGCACGCGTGCGATGAACGGCTCGAGCGCGGCCGCAAGGATGTCGAGAGCCTTCCCAACTCGATCGATGTTCGAAACCATCGTCATGCCTCCAGATCGTCGAAGTCGAGAGTGGCCGCGGGCGTGGCGAGGGGGCGGTCGGCCGCGGATGCTGCAGCCGCACGGACTTCGGGCCATGAAGACCCGAGCGTGTTGAAGAGGATCCCCGCCTGGGTCAAGCCGCGCTTCTCGGCGATCGCGTACAGCAGGTATGCCAGTTCGTGCGCTGCGGTCATGTCGATGCCGCGTTCCTCGGCACCGGTGAGGATGCGTCCTGCGGCGTCGAGTCCCGACTCAGAGAGAGCGCGGGCAAGGTGGAGCACTACCTCCCAAAGCGAGATGCGATCGTCGGCGCGTGGGTCGTATGCGGCGGGGAGTTCGTCCGGGGCGAAGAGCTTGACTTTGCCGCCGCCGCTCGAGATCGCCCCGGAGCGCGCGAGCCCCGCGACGGACGCGTTCTTCGCGCTGGCGAGGGTCTCGGCGGCGCCGTACTGCGACACGTCGAACCCGTGGCTCTCGAACCACGCGACGCACCAGCGCGTATCATCGTCGAAGTCGCCCTCCTGCTGCGAGAGCACCTCGTCGAGCACACCGTTGATCGCGCGAAGGGCATCACGCACACTCATCGGCTCGCCCGACGGCTCGACCACCCGCGCGTACTTCGAGAAGGTTGCCATTCCCGGCCCAATCGCCGCCTGTGCCATGTCAACGGGCGCAATGCTCCCCTGCTGAAGGTTTCGGAGCGCCTCCGGGAGCGACGACTTCAGCTCCGCAAGGAACCCGCGACGATCGGTGACCGGCGCGTCCTCGGGCCGTGGCCGAAGCGCGAGCACGATCGAGGATGCGAGGGCGTTCGTACCGGAGGCGATCATGCGATTCCCTAGCTCGGACCTGACGGGCCAGGTGGCCGTGACCGTCCACCCAGCACGGACCATGCTTCCCAGGATTGTCTCCCACCCTGTGGATGCTGTACCGCCCACGTCGGTCTCAGCCTGCTTGAACGCGTAGTACACGGTGATCGGGTAATCGACACTCGCTGCTCCCCGCGCGCGTTCGAAAACGTGCTCGAAGCCGGTTTCGAAGAACTCGCGCGCGCCGTTCCTTCCGCCGTGCCGGTAGGGGTTTGCGACAAGCTCTTCGGCCTTGGGAACAAGCATGGTCGAGAACGTGGTTGACATGGACTCACGCAGCGATCGCCGGAGCCAAACATAGAAGTAGTCTGAGAGATCCGAGTAACCGATGTTGTCGTAATAGGGCGGATCGGTACTGAGAACGAGGCCCGAGTAGTTCCGCGTGCTCGCGTCCGCCTGTGACACGGAAGCCACGGGCCCACTACCTAGGGGCTCGATCGTCTCGGCCGTCCACGTCAGGGAATTGAGGAATGATCCGGTGTTCTCGCCGAGTGGCTCGACCTCGCAGTAGTCCCAACACATCGGGAGCGCCTGCCGCGCATAGGTAGAACTCGTCGACTCGCGCGACACGTACCAGTTCACGAGGGTCGAGTTCCGGTCGGTCATCTTACTGACGACGATGCCGAGGTAGGTGGCGACGGCGTCGGCGTAGGCTGCGGCATCCGTCCCTCCTGATTCGAGACGGTCGCCCTCGGGCATGCCGCTGGCGAGCGCGTCGTGAAGCACGCGCTCCCGCGCCTCGCCCACCAGGTCGCTGAACGTCGTGAGCGCCGTCAACTGCCGATTTGTGAACAGCGACGCGAACGTCGTGAGTCCGTATCGGACCACGTTGATACGCCCCGGCCAGTCGAAGAGCTCGCCAGCCGGGACATCGTTGGGTGCGGCGCTGGCCGCTGCTCGGTTCTGAGCAGCATCGGGCGGAAGATACGTACGGGACCGCACTCCTTCGGCAACAACAGCCATGAGTTGGGCGCCGAGCCCCAGATCACGGCTCTGCGACCGCACGTATTCGAGCGGCACGGCGTTCGTGCAGGCGACGCATCGCGCGCCAAGACGCCCAACTGTGCCATCCGTGTCCTTCGTCGGCGCAGATTTCAGGTCGTGCCCAATACTGAACTCCACCCGCCCGTTCACGACGGACGGAACGACGTACGCTTCCTTGCCCTTCTTCTTACCAAGCCACCACGAGCGCACGAGGGGCATCTCGATGCCGCACGCCGGGTTGGGGCAAATGACCGTGCGCGCCCAGATCCAGGCGATGACGTTCGCCTCGGTGCCGTCCAGAAGTGTCGCCTTCGGATAGAGATGTCCGATGCGGCGCTCTGCCTCATCACGCATCCATTCGCCATAGCGGCGAACGTCCTCTGCGAGCCCGGTCGCCTTCGGCCACGAGTTGCGCGTGCCCTCCGCTCCGGGAAAGACCGGGGCGCTGCCTGCGAACTTCGGCGGGATCTCGATCAGCGCCTTGTTGATGAGCACCGCCACGGGGTTGAGGTCGCTGGCGTGCGCCTCTAGCCCGAGCCTCTGCGCCTCGAGTGGGATGGTGCCGCCCCCGGCAAACGGATCGAGAATCGCCGGGGGGTTCCCGTCGGTGGACCTCTGGATCTCGGCCCGCACCTGGTCGAAGAGATCCTCGTCGCCGAGGTTGTCCCAGTCGACCATGCGCGTGATCAGGTCGAAGAGGCGCTGACGTTCGGCATCCACCCGCGCAGCAACGTGTGCATCAACGTCGCTGAGCCCGGCACCCACGGCTTCCGTGCGGAACTCGCCAGCGCGCTCGGACGGGTCGTCGACGAGCTGCGCGAAGAGCACCGCTCGAGCCGTGGCGAGCGGGCGACGGGCCCACCACAGGTGCAGCGTGGAGGGATGGCCGTGCCGGATCGACTTCTCGCGCGCGGACTGCGCGTTGATCGCTTCGAGCGGCAGCGCCACCTCAATTAGCTTCTTCTTAGCCACGACACTCCCCATGTGCTTCGGCCGCGTCATCGTCGTCTGGCATTCTCCGGTGCGGGTCCTTCCTTTCTACCCCACTGAACCGGTAGACCGCGCACCCCTCGCCCGACGTAGTCCGCGCGCACGATGTCGGACTGTTCCCCTAGGCTCCCGGGTATGACAGACCACATCGAAGTCGATGGGGCCGACCTGGGGGAAGACACTGTCATTCTCGAACCTGACGCGTCGATTCTTGGCGCCATAGGGCGAGGACATACTCTCACCTCCGCGTTGGCTGATCTGATCGACAACAGCATCGACGCCGGGGCTACACGCGTCAGCGTTCGCTTCGTGACCAAAAACGCTGCCGTCCGTGCGGTGCGCATCCGCGACGACGGCTGCGGAATGACGATCTCGCAGCTCGAGCGCGCCATGACTCTGGGAGGTGGAAGCGAGCATTCCGGCTCGGATCAGGGGTACTTCCGTGTCGGTCTGAAGGCGGCGTCGCTCAGCCAGGCCCGCATCTTGACCGTCTTCTCGACCACAGGGTTCTCGCCCGCGGCCGGAATGAGGCTCGATCGCGCACAGTCCGGTCCGCAGATCCGTGCGCAAGTGATCGACGCTGGCGCTGCAGCATCCGTTCTCCAGAAGCGTGGGCTCGACGCCGACTCCGGGACCGTCGTGGAATGGTCGGACCTTGAAAGCATCTCAGAGGCCTCGACCTATCATGCTCGTCGGAGTTGGTTCGAGGCGATGATCGTGCACCTCCGCGATGAGCTCGGATTGACCTTCCATCGGATGATCGCAGACGGACGGATCCGGATCGAGCTCGACGAACTTGACGAGGGCAGCAACGAGTCCGGAGCGCCCCGGCTAGTGAAGCCGATCGACCCATTCGCGTTCGAGCAATGGGGTGCAACGGACTACCCGAAGACTCTCGATGCCGAGGTGGCCGGAGGCGGCCGACTCACGTTGAGTTGCTACATGCTGCCGCCCGGCGTGGATGGGCCCAATGTCAAGATGCTGGGCCGGCCTCGCGGAACGTGGCAGGGGCTCTATGTCTACCGAAACGATCGCCTCCTACAGAGCGGCGGGTGGCTTCAACTCCATCCCGATGCCAGCGTCGAAACACAACTTGCTAGGGCAGTCCTCGAGCTCTCACCAGACGTCTTGGACGCCGTGGCGATGAACGCTGAGAAGCGCGGTGTCGTGCTCCGCCCGTCCGCTATGCAGGCGCTCGAGCGTGCGCGCACCGACGGCTTCTCGCTGAAGGCCTACTTCGACGATGCCCGGGAAGTCTGGCGACGGGGGCAGCAGCGGGAGCTTCGTGCGCAGCCGTTCGCGGCCGTGGGCGAAGGCGCGCCGAGTGGGTTGGAATCCCTCGTGCAGACAACGCTCGGCATCCGCGACGACGCCGTCGCGATTTCGTTCGGTTGGGTCGATCTCGCTCCGCGACAGCTGTACCAGTTCGAACCTGTAGCGGGGCTCGTGTGGCTCAACAGTGAATATCGGGCAGAGCTCGAGTCGGATCTGCCACGGCTGGAGCTCCTCAAGACGAGCATCTTCCTGCTGCTGGAGCCGCACGCTGGCAAGGAGCGTCTTGCAAGCCATACAAGGGAGCGACTGGATGTGGTGCACGCTGCGCTTGCATCGGTGGCGCTTCGGGGTCACAAGACAACTGTGAGGGGCGACACATCGCCCCATCGAGCGGAAGCTGCGGCGCCTGAGCCTGCCGACAGCGAGCCTGACCGAGGCAATGAGGATGACGAAGAGTTTGTGCTGGCCGAGTCAGTATTACTCCGCGGGCGAGATCCCTATCAAGCGCTCGCAGATCCTGCACTCGCCCTTGTCCACATCGATGACGATGTTCTAAAGGACTTTCTCCGGCGCATTCGCGACTATCCCCTTCTCTCCGCGCACGAAGAGGTCGAACTTGCCCGGAAGATCGAGGCAGGCGTACTTGCGCGCGACCGCATCGCCCGACTATCGCGCGAAGAACGCAATTCCCAGCTTGGACTTGATCTAGAGGGGCTCGCTCGCGATGGCGACCGCGCCATGGATCGAATGGTGGGGTCGAATCTGCGCCTGGTGTTGCACATCGCACGTGGATATCAACACCGAGGACTCGAGCTCGCCGATTTGATACAGGAAGGCGTGGCAGGAATCATTCACGCCGTGCGCAAGTTCGATCGCTTTCACGGCACGAAGTTTTCGACGTACGCCACTTGGTGGGTTCGCCAGGGCATCACACGTGCGCTCGCCGATCAGAGCCGAACGATTCGATTCCCAGCCCACATTGTTGAGAAGCTCCCTGCCCTGACGAAAGCGTGGGAAGCAACGACAGGCCCGACGACAGATCGAATAATCGCTGTCGCCGGGCTGCTTGGCGAATCTGTGCTGGCGATTCGAGCAATCATAAACAACCTTCGTGCGCCGATCTCTCTTGAGAGTGCGCGCCAGGCCGTAACTGTCGAGAACCGTGTGGAGTGGCTTCCCCTGTTCAACGAAGTGATCGACATCGAAGAGATGACCCCGCACGATGTCGTGACGCGCAAGATGTTCCATCGACAGATGGATTCACTACTCGACAGTCTGTCGGAGCGGGAGTCAGGTGTCATACGGATGCGTTTCGGGATAGGTGTCGTGGCACCTATGACCCTCGACGCCATCGGAGACAAGTACGGCGTCACCCGCGAACGTATTCGACAGATAGAGCGCGATGTCATGGAGAAGCTCAGGCATCCGGACCGTTCAAACTCGCTGCGCCCTTACCTGTGCGCAGAATAGGCGTGAAAGTGATTCCCCATCGCAGCGAGTACATAACCGCGAAAGCTGCGCGGCCGGCTAGGATAGGGTGCCGTGCCTCGTAAAATCCGTGTCCTGGACCTCTTCGCTGGCGCTGGCGGATTAACCGCAGGATTCCGTGAAGGCTCGAGTCGATTCGAGAGTATTGCTGCAGTCGAAATGGACCTTGCTGCAGCCGCGTCATACGAGGCGACGTTCGGCTCGGGGATCGTCTTCGCCGGACGGATCGAGGAATGGCTCGGCTCACAGCCCATGCCCGAGAAGATCGACGTTGTCGTGGGAGGGCCTCCTTGCCAGGGTTTCTCAACCCTAGGGAAGCAGGATGAGGAAGATCTTCGCAACGGACTCTGGCGTCAATACGCCGAGACACTTACGCGAGTGAAGCCGAGTTACTTCGTCGTTGAGAATGTCGCGGCCTTTGAGAAGTCGAAGCAATTCGGGCAGTTCATCGAAGCCACGGCGCCGGGCGGTTTTCTCGAGAACTATGCCTTCCAACACCGCGTGTTGAATGCGGCCGACTTCGGCGCCCCCCAGGCACGCAAGCGTGCGGTGCTGATCGGGCATCTCCGCACGCTACCCTTCCCTGGGTTCCCCAGGCCGACCCACGCACGACAGGCATCTGGCGACCACGAGCGCTACGCGTGGGTACAGGATGCCTTTCTCGGAATTCCAGGTGATCCTGACCGCGATCACCTTCTCGGCACGAAGTCGATCCAGTTCTCGGACAGAAAATTCGCAGGACCTTTCTCGACACGAGAGCTCCATTGGAGCCGCAACTACACCGAACTCTCGATTAGGCGCATGGAGGCGATTCCGGAGGGCGGGAATCGGTTCGATATAAGAGAAGCGGATCTTGCTCCCTGCTGGCGAAAGCACAAGACCGGTTCCGCAGACGTAATGGGACGTCTACACGCCGACCGTCCTTCTGTGACGATCCGCACCGAGTTCTTCAAGCCGGAGAAAGGACGCTACCTGCATCCGAGCAAGAACCGTGCGATCACACACTACGAGGCCGCGGTACTGCAGGGGTTTCCGGCAGACCACCTGTTCGTGGGTTCAAGGACCGCGATTGCACGCCAGATCGGGAATGCCGTCCCAATCCCCCTCGGCGCTGCGATCGGGCGGCAGCTTGCGAGCGTTCTCTAGGCGTCGAACAAAATGTAGCTTTGTGAGTCAGGCATCGAGCCGCTCCGGTCTATAGGCTGCTGATGTGGTGACACGAGATGAGTTCAGATACTTTGTGGTCGAGGCGCTGCGATCGCTCGGCGGATCGGGCTCCGTGCTCGAGGTGACGAAGCGGGTGTGGCAAGTACACGAACACGACCTCCGCGCGTCGGGTGACCTGTTCTACACCTGGCAGTACGACGTGCGTTGGGCAGCCCAGTACCTTCGAAACAACGGCTACATGAGGGCTGTAGATGGCGACCGCCGCGCGCCCTGGCAGCTTACTGAGCTCGGACGAACTGCGAATCTCGCCGAAATTTCCGTCAGTTCGAAGCTCAAAACAAAGCATCAGCACCCAGGCCTTTGACGGCACTTCAGCATGGGTTTTGGATCATTTGGCTGCTTGCTCCGATCATCAGCAACCCCAATGACCGGACGCGTCGCAGTGCTCGAACGCGAGCGTCCGCTAAGCGCAGCAAGAGAAGAAATTCCTGGCCAGAGGTAAAAAACGACGGTGCCCCTGGAGGGACTCGAACCCCCAACCGTTTCCTTAGGACGGAACTGCTCTTCCATTGAGCTACAGAGGCTGGCGGCACCCAGTCTATCCGCACCTCCCCGGCGGGCTACACGCGACCGGCGAGCACTAGCGGTGCTGGTCTACGAGAATCTGATTGCCATCCGGGTCAACGATCACGAAACTCGCCGGACCCGAATCGGGGGCGTCAATCGTGCTCTCGAACGCAACATCACGCTCGGCGAGCGTCTTCTGTAGCTCGCGGATGTCGGTGAACGAATCGACCTCGTTGCCGGCAGCATCCCACCCAGGATTGAAAGTCAGAATGTTCTTGGGAAACATGCCTTGAAACAGCCCGATCGTCGCGTTGCCGTTGTGCAGCACCAGCCAGTTCTGCGACTGATCGCCACCGACTTGCTCGAACCCGAGCTTCTCGTAGAACGCTCGTGATGCTGCGATGTCTTGCACGGCCAGGCTGACCGAGAACTTGCCGAGATCCATGTTGTCTCCTCTGTGCCACAGCCAGACTGCTAGCCACGGGCGAGCGCGTCAACCTCAGCCTCGAAAGACCCACGCACACAAAACCGTCCCCCGCGTAGAACACGCGGGGGACGGAAATACTCAGCAGGTCACCAGAGCCAGGTCTTGTCTCCGACGATCTCGCGCCACTTCGGAGCGAGGCTGAAGAGCTGACCGTAAACACCGAAGAACACGATTGCCATGACGGTGATGTCGGTGATGTGGCTGTCCATGATCGGGTTGGTGGCCCCGGTAAGAGTCAGCGGGAACTCGGCGAGGTACATGAAGAACAACATCGCGGCACCAGCGATCGTGCCGATGCGAACGCCGATTCCGAGCATGAGCGCGACGCCGACGCCGAGCAGGCCAGCCATGAAGATCACGTTGACAACCGGGTTGCCAGCGATAGCGGCGAAGACGCTCGCAAGGGGGCTCTCAGTTGCGCCGGACAGGTAGCCCAACGTGGGGTTTCCTCCGTTGATCCATGCGCGCTCGGCGGGCGTTGCGAAGCCCAGCCCGAATGCCTTGTCAATGAAGGCCCAGAAGAAGTAGAACCCCATCAGAATGCGGGCGACCGCGATGGCGATCGCGAGGCCAGTGCGGCTCGCGACCGGAGCGTCAGTAGCAGTTGCACCGGGCAGGACGGGGGCGGCAGTAGGGGCGGACATGATGTCGACCTTTCTTCTTAGGTTGCGTCGGATCCGGTGTGGCTGTCGCCTTCGGATAACCCCAGTTTCCTCCTAACTGAAAGAAACCTGCGAAAAGTCCGTGCGAATCCCCAATGTGGTCTGACCACACGCCCCGAGATTTGTTCACACCCTACGAACGCCGGATTTCTCGCTCCCTAGCGCCGCCTCGCACGGCCCCGAGGCGTGCTCCACCGCCGCCGAAACCACTGCCTGAACCTCCGCGTTACGTGTGAGTGGCGGCCAATGGCGTGTCAGAGTGTGCGATCGCCGCAGATTCTCGGCATCGTTGCCTGTTCCCGATCCACGGAAGGAGAGCACCAATGCTCACACTCACCGAGAACGCCACCACCGCCGTAAAGAACCTCCTCGCTCAGATCCCGGTCGACACGGCTGGACTGCGCATCAGCGAGGCCACCACACCCGACGAAGGCTTCGCCCTGAACCTGGCGGACGCCCCCGAAGCAGGCGATACCGTCGTCGAAGACTCGGGCGCCCGTGTGTTCGTCGACACCGTCGCGAACGTTCAGCTCGATGACCGCGTGCTCGACGCACGCGTCGACGAGAACGGCGGCGTGGGCTTCGCGCTCGCTCAGCAACGCTGAGCAACACCGCGACGAAAGTTTTGCGTAGCGCCCCGAGGCCGATCACGGCTTCGGGGCGCTGCCGCGTTCAGCGGAAGTCCCGCGACTGGTGCTTCACACCCACCCGCAGGTCTTCGAACCGGTCAGCCAGCAGATTTGTGACGCCCTCGACCGACCGCTCGAGAATTCCCCTCACGATCAGCGCCGGCGAATCGCGCACCACCCGCCGATAGCGATTCCACACCCCGGTCGAACAGATCACGTTGACTAGGCCGTGCTCGTCTTCGAGATTCAAGAACGTGACACCCGCGGCTGTCGCTGGCCGCTGCCGGTGCGTGACGAGACCCGCCACCTCGACGCGCCGCCCCGTCTCATGTGAACGCAATCCTTGCGAGGTGATCACACCGCGCGCATCGAGCCCCGAGCGGTAGTGCGTGAGCGGGTGATCATCCGTCGAGATGCCGGTCGCCCACAGATCCGCCGACAGCTGCTCATAACTGGTCTGATCGGCAAACAGCGGCGGTTGCACCGACACCAGCGAATCAGGCAGAAACTGCGCGCGATCCTGCGCGGCGGCACCCGCCAACCAGATCGCCTCACGACGAGTGAGCCCCAGACACTCGAACGCTCCCGCGGTGGCGAGCGCTTCGATCTGCGCCTCGGTCACATCGGTGCGCCGCACCAGATCGCGCAGGTCGACGAAGTCGCCCTCTGCCTCGCGCGACGCGACGATGCGTTCGGCAACCTTCGCGCCGATCCCCTTCACCGCGGCGAGCCCCAGTCGCACCGCGAAGTTGCCGTCGCGGCGATGCGCGACATATTCATCTGGCGCATTGATGTCGAACAGACCGACCGGGGGTTGCAGTCGCTGCGCACACGCATCCAAGCCCGTGGGCTCTTGCACCGCGAGCGCATTGTCGTCCAGCCCCTCGAGCACCGGCTCCACCCCCGAGCGCAGCAGATCGGGCCGACGCACCTCCACGCCGTGACGGCGAGCGTCGGCCACGAGCGACGCGGGCGAATAGAAACCCATGGGCTGGGCGCGCAGCAGCCCGGCGAGAAACGCTCCCGGGTAGTGCAGCTTGATCCACGACGAGGCATAGACCAGCAGCGCGAACGACAGCGAGTGCGACTCGGCGAAACCGAAGTTCGCGAACGCCTGAATCTTGGCGTAGATCGCGTCGGCTGCCTCACCTACCAAACCGTGACCCGCCATGCCCTCATACAGCTTGATCTTCAACGAGTCGATGCGCTCTACCCCACGCTTCGAGCCCATTGCGCGGCGCAACAGATCAGCATCCTCACCCGTCAGCCCACCAATCGCCATGCCCATCTGCATGAGTTGCTCTTGAAACACCGGAATGCCCAGGGTGCGCTCGAGCACTGGCTTCAGCTTCGGGTGCGCATAGGTCACCTCTTCAAGACCCAGCTTGCGCTTCACAAACGGATGCACTGCCCCGCCCTGAATGGGCCCGGGGCGAATCAGCGCGATCTCGATTACCAGGTCGTAGAAGCGACGCGGCTGCAGCCGGGGCAACAACCCCATCTGCGCGCGCGACTCGACCTGAAACACCCCGATCGAATCGGCACGGCAGAGCATGTCGTACACAGCGGCTTCTTCTTTCGGCAGGGTCGACAGCTCCCACCGCTCCCCCGTGGCGGCGTGGATCATGTCGAAGCAGTACTGCAGTGCAGCCAGCATGCCGAGCCCCAACAGGTCGAACTTCACCAGACCCATCCAGGCGGCATCGTCTTTGTCCCACTGAATGACCGTGCGGTTGTCCATGCGGGCGTGCTCGATCGGCACCACCTCGCCCACGGGACGATCGGTGAGCACCATGCCTCCCGAGTGGATGCCGAGGTGTCGCGGTGCCTTCAGCAGCTCACTCGCGAACTCGATCACCTGGGCGGGGATGTTGTGCGAGGGCGAGGGCTCAAGAGCCGCCCCCCATCCTTCGATCTGCTTCGACCAGGCATCTTGCTGGCCCGGCGAATGGCCGAGCGCTTTCGCCATATCGCGCACCGCATTCTTGGGCCGGTACTGAATCACGTTCGACACCTGCGCCGCGCGTTTGCGCCCGTACGTCTGGTACACCCACTGGATGATCTCTTCGCGGCGATCAGAGTCGAAGTCAACATCGATATCGGGCTCTTCTTCACGCAACGACGACAGAAACCGCTCGAACGGCAACTCGTAAGCGATGGCATCGACGGCGGTGATGTCGAGTAGATAGCAGATGGCACTGTTGGCGGCAGAGCCACGCCCCTGGCAGAGGATGCCGCGCCGCCTGGCCTCTTGCACGATGCCGTGCACGATCAAGAAGTACCCGGGAAAGTCCTTCATCTCGATCACACCGAGCTCTTTGTCGATGCGGGCTCGGTTGTCTTCGGTGAGGTCGGGGTATTTGCGTGGCACTGCCTCCCACACCAAATGTCGTAGCCAGCTCATCGGCGTGTGCCCGGCGGGCACATCGAGTTTCGGCAGCGCAGGTTTGGCGCGCCGAAGCGGAAACGCCAGCTCATCGGCGAGCGCGACAGTGCGCACCACGGCATCGGGATGCCGCACAAACCGCTCGGCCATTTCGGCACCAGACCGCAAATGTGCGCTCGCGTGTGCGGGCAACCAGCCATCGAGTTCGTCGAGCCCACGGTTGGCGCGCACCGCGGCCACCGCAGCCGCAAGCAGCTGCCGCTCGGGAACGGCGTAGTGCACGTTGTTGGTGGCCACCGTGGGCAGACCGCGCGCTCGCGCGAGCGAGACCAGCATGTCGTTGTGTCGGGTGTCGAGCGGACTGCCGTGGTCGATGAGCTCGACGTAGACCCCCTCAGGCCCGAACAACGCCACCAGCTCATCGAGCTCGCGCGCAGCGGCATCGATGCCCTCATCGGCGAGCGCGCGCCGCACCGCGCCCTTGCGGCATCCGGTGAGCACCGCCCAGTGATCACGCCCCTGCGACGACAGCTCATCGAGATTGTAGAGCGGCCTGCCCTTCTCTTCACCCTGCAGCTGCCCGTGCGTGATGGCCTTGGCAAGCCGGTGATAGCCCTCTTCGCCGCGTGCCAGCACCAGCAGATGCGAGCCCACCGGGTCGGCTTCGCCCTTCTGCGGTGCCGGAAGCCCCAACGACAGTTCGGCGCCGAACACGGTGTTCAACTGCAGTGATTCGGCTGCCTCGGCGAACCGCACAATGCCATAGAACCCGTCGTGATCGGTGATCGCCAATGCGTGCAGCCCGAGCCGTTCCGCTTCTTCGGCGAGGTCTTCGGGTGACGATGCCCCGTCGAGAAACGAGAACGACGAGTGCGCGTGCAACTCGGCGTAGGGCACCGTGTCTTCTGGGCGCTCAATCGTCGGCGGCACGTAGGGCCCGCGCTTGCGCGACCACGCCGGACTGTCTCCGCCATCGGCGCCCGCGGGTGCGCCCCCTGGCCGCTGCCGATCGCTGAGCAGCCGCTCCATCTCTGACCACGAAACCGCGGGGTTGTTGAAGCCCATCAGCGCCACCCACCTAGAACGTCAGTCATAGCGAGCCTCGGCCGTCCACGAACCGCGGTCGCACACGAGCAGCCAACCGGTGCCGTCAGCATCCACCACCTGAAAGCGATGCGCGCGGCGGGTGCGTGCGGCATCCCACCCTCGCTCCACCACCGGCCACGGCCCTGCCCACTCGGCGATCGCACGCTTGCGCCCGGCCTCGACAAACAGTCCGGGCACCGCCGACATGTTGCCGCGCTCATCAACCTCAACAAGGTAGCCGCCCAGCGATGTCACCTCGACCGCGCGCGACTCAGGAAACACCGTCGCCGGCAGCGGATCGGGCAGGCTGCCCGGCCACGGTCTGGCGCGCTCTTTGGTCACCACCGCGCGATCGCCCCAGGGCACCAGCACCTGACGCTCTGCCAGCCAACGCCCGCCGCCGACCGCGGGGGTCAGCACCCCGCGGTGACCCAGCATCGCCTGCACGCGCGACAGGGCATGATGCACGCGTTCTTCTGGGCCGGTGCCGAAGATGGCGGGGCGATGGTGCGAGGCAGCATCCACTGCTTCAGGAGAGATGCGCACGAGCGCCACCCCACTGCGCAGCCTGCCCTCGTCTTCACCCAGTTGCCAGCGCACCCGGTCAACGACGGCGGCCGCGTCAAACGATGCCGGGTGCAGCCACACCCGTTCGCTGCGCTCACCCCGGTCACCCAGAAGCTCCACTCGCAGCTCAGTGCACACCAGATCTGCTGCACCGATGCCCGCGATGAACTCTTCTGCTGCGATGCGCATGCCGAACGCCACCTGTTCGGCGATCTCAAGCGGTGGTTCGAAAGCTACTTCGCGGTGCAGCTCGGGCGGAGGTGTGCGGGGTTCGATGGCGCGTGAGTCGCTTCCCCCTGCCAGCGCGTGCAGCCGAAGACCACGGTCGCCGAACCGCTCGCGCACTCGTTCCTCGCTCATCGCCGCGAACTGCCCCAGCGTGTGCACGCCCAGCCGATCGAGCAGCCCGACCAGGTCGGTGCCCGTCGCCGTCGCACCCCGCGTGGCACGCGGCGCCGCACTCAGCTCAGACATGCCACCGAGCACCCGCACCGGCAACGGCGCCAAGAACTGCGCAGACTCGCCCGTCAACACGGTGCAGGTGGGCTCTGCCGGCCGGGTGAGCCGTGCCGCCTGCTCTGCGGTGAAGGGTCCATCGGCGATGCCGGCACGCACGCCCACGAGCCCGCGCTCGCGCAGCGCTTCTTGCAGCACCTTCGCCGCCTCTGCCTCACCGCCGTAATAGCGCGCGGGCCCCCGCACGCGCAGCGCGCACATGCCGGGGCGAATGATCTGCACCCCTGGCGCCTGCTCTTCGATGCTCGACACCACCGGCGAGAACGCTCGCTGATCGCGCGCCGCATCGCTGGCGACCACCACAAGCCGCGGGCACCGTGCTTGCGCATCGCGCCTGCGCTGCCCACGCTTCACACCGTCAGCCCGCGCCGCCGCGGAGCACGCGACCACGAGGTTGTTCTCGACGACCGCGATCGGGCGTTCGAGGTTCATCGGCTCTGGTCCATCGAGGGCTAGAGCCGTCACCGGCCAATCCGGAAACCACAGCACCAGGGTGCGCACCGCAGCCACCTCAACCCACCGCCCGAATCGGCGCGGGCGCCATATCGCGCGCTCGGTCATGCCACGACGAGACGGTCGCGGCTTCAGGTGCCGACACGATCGTGCCATCGAGGTTCGGCAGCAGCATGGTGCGCCGCCGAGGCACCGGCCACCGTTTGCTCGATGACGTGACCGTCAGCGTGCGCGTTGCGAGATAGCCGTGGCCCTTGCCCAGGCCTTCCCACCGCGCCTCGCTCACCGCCAGCGTTGCCTCTGCCTGCGGCCAGGGCCCCTGCACGAGCATGACTCCCCCGCGATCGCGCAGTCTCGCGCTCAATCGTGAGATCTCGGCGTTCCCTGCCCTCGAGAGCGGACGCACCGCCACCACGGGCAGCACCTCAGCCAGTGTCGCCGCAACCGCAATCCACCGTTTGCCGGGCTCAGGCACCAGCACCAGCCGCTCCAGCTCGACGCCTAGCCGCTCTGCCGCCTCGATGCCCACCTCGGGCATGCCGATGATCCCGCACCACGAACCGTCTTGAGACGGCCGCGCAAGCAGCCCGAACAGCAGCGATGTGGCACCACTCAGCGAATAGACGCCACCGGGCATCAGCCCGCCGCCGGGAAGAAGCTCTGACAGCACCGGATGCACCGGCAACACCGGAGCATCCAGTTTTCGACCCTGCACACGCTCAAGCTGGGCGCGCAGAGACGCAAGATCTGCCTTCTCTGCACGTTCGCGCATGATCGCCGCCATTCAGTGATGATAGAACAGATGTTCTAAACTATCCACGTTCATGACAACGCTAAAGCCACCCTCCGACATCAAAAGCCGAAGAAAAAGAAGCTATGTTCTAGGTTACGCTGACCTCGCGAGCACATCGGCAGTGGTCGCGATGCGCGCAAACCCGCCACCCTGCAGAGTTACCGCGGTCGACGCCATCAGCTCATCCGCCGTGCGGGTGACAACGCCCAGCCCAGGAATGTTCTCACTGAGATCGAAGGTGCGCGTCGCATCCAACACCGCCGTCACGTCATAGCCGAGATTGCCCGCCATGCGCGCGGTCGTCTCCACACACATATTGGTTTGGATGCCACACACCACCAGCTCGCTGATGCCGCGCGCGCTCAACCACTCGTGCAGATCGGGGTCGCCATAAAACGCCGAGTTCACGTTCTTCGTGACGAAGAGCGCAGGATCGACAGCGGCCACACCCGACACCAGCGCATTGCCGGGCGATTCGGGATGCAGCGGCGACTCTGCCGAGCGGGAATCGTGGCGGACCACCACGATCTCTTCACCCGAGCTCTGCCACGCCTTCACGAGCGCCTCGACGTTCGCCTCGCACGAAGGGTTCGTCGTCGTGCCCCAGAACGACAGGTCGTCAAAAGCGCGCTGCATGTCAATCACGATGAGTGCTCGGGTCATGTATCCATCACACCACGCAGCGCCGACGCCGATACCGACGCCGACTAAAATGGCAGGAAGATGCCTGATGCCCGCAGTTCTGAAACGCCGTTCTCGGGCAACGCCGCAGAGTATCTGTCTGCCGATCTCGTCGCGCGCCGGTTCAATCCCCTCGTGCGCGCTGCGCGCTACGTCGCCGCGTTCGCACTCTCTGCCTTCGGCTTCGGCGGCGAAAGCGCGCTTCCCGGTTTCGAACTCATTGTCATCAGACTCGACACGGGCGCCGAAGTGCTGCGTATTGCGGTAGGACAGTTCGAAGAAGCCACCCACGTGCTCGCCAATGTGCGCGACGATCTCTCGCGCCTGACGGTAGAGCAGTTCGTGCGCGAATGGCGTCACATCGACGCGTGAGTGGCAACTAGGCCGCGAGCTCCAAGTAGGGCTCCCAGCTGGGGTCGGTGCGGTCAGTGCCGCGCACCGTCCACTGCGTGCCCCGCGGCGGGCGAGGAATGATGCGCAGCGACCAGTTCATCTCTTGCGGTGTGCGATCGCCCTTGACGTTGTTGCAGCGCAGGCAGCACGCGACCAGGTTCTCCCAGGTGTCTGCTCCCCCGCGTGAGCGCGGCAGCACGTGGTCGATGGTCGAGGCCGACTTGCTGCAGTACGCACAGCGCTGACTGTCGCGGCGCAGCACACCACGTCTGGTCACCGGGATGTTTCGTGCCCCGGGCACGCGCACATATCTGGTCAGAATGATCACCGCGGGGCGGTCATACGCCTGCTGCGTCCCCTTGATCGGATTGTCATCGACGTGCTCGATAACAGCAGCCTTCTCGTTCATCACGAGCACAATGGCCCGTTTGAACGACACAACAGCAAGGGGCTCATAGCCCGCGTTCAGCACCAGAGTGCGCATTCATCTTCCTCTCGAACGGCCGAGACGGCTTCTCGGCTCTTTCGACATGCAGACGTTCTCCTCATGCGCAGGGGTACAAAAAAGGCGCTGTCTTATAGACAGCGCCAGTGATCCACGGTCAACCCGTGGCAGTCGATCGTACGATGCCGAAGAACAAGACGGCCGAGCGCATCCATGGTTCGGATGCGTGGTGTCGTGCTCATCGGCTTCCCTTCGCGTGTATTGAGCGTCGGGTTCAGGGTAACCCACGTGTGCGAACAGCAGGCGAATGCGACCCTAAGGAATGCGAAAGGCGTGTCGCAGCAGATGCTGTGACACGCCTTTCGTGAAAAGAACTAGCTGGCGTTTGCCTGCAACCACGCCCACGGGTCGACAACCGAACCACCGATGTGCACCTCGAAGTGCAGGTGGTTCGCGGTCGAGCTTCCGGTGCTTCCCACGAGGCCGATGAGCTGACCGGCAGAGACGGTCTGACCTGACGAGACCTGACGGCTGCCATACGTCATGTGACCGTAGAGGGTCGACACGGTCTGGCCGTTGATCACGTGGTCGATGGTGACAGCGACGCCGTAGCCACCGAAGCTTTCTTGCGAGACACGCACGACGCCATCTGCGGCGGCGTAGAGCGGCTCACCCGCATTGGCCAGCAGGTCAACGCCCTGGTGGTAGCCGGAGTCCCACAGGCCGCGGCCCTGGGTGAAGTTGATGATGGGCCAGCGCACTTCGCCGCTGCCCGGCGAAACCATCGTGACGTCGACAGCAGGCGTCTCGGTCGAAACGCTGGTCGTTGTTGCCGCTACACGGGCACGTGCGGCTGCAGCGGCCTCGGCTGCGGCCTTGGCTGCGGCGGCTTCTTCTTCCGCCTTCTTCTCGGCGATCTCTTCTTCAGTGGTCGCTGAGTAGCTGTCGCGAGCCAGGTCGTTGCCAGACACATCAGAGGCGACGACGAGCGACTGCGCGTCTTCGACAGCCATCTGCTGCACGGTGACGGCCTCTGCATCGGGGCGCACAGCGGCAAATGCGGGCAGTGCGACCGTCGCGACGAGGCCACCGACCATCGACAGAACGACGAGACTGCGAAGCGGCTTCGCGATGCGTCCGCTCGCGGCAGCGGAGGGACGAGTGCGTGGTTTAGCGGGGATTACTGCCTGCGAGCGCACAGCAATACTGCGACGGGAGCGCGTGCTTCGTCGGGTCAGCGATGCATCCTGCTCTTGCTCGCCCGCAGGCGATTCGTTCTGGTCAGCCAAATTATCCTCCGGCGCCTCTACGCCGGAGCGCTGACTCGTCGGCAATCCGTGTCGGGGCACGATCTGCGGTTGCACCGTACGAACGACGAGCCAGGGAGGCAATTCGTGCGGGGTCCTATGGCGGGCTTCTCACCTGGTGGACTCTAAGAGGCTACCCGAAGGTAACGAATATGTCACGCTCAGCTGATTTCTCGCGTCGCGTTCCCAGCAATTGTGCTATTCAGCGACCAAAAAGACGTGTGAGGCAAGCTCGATCGGAAGCTCAAGACCCTCGGCGTTGCCGTCCATCTCGACCAGCACATAGCCCTCGTTGTAGCGGAAGCTGCCGTGCGCCCCGGGCATCACGCCGGCCGATTTGAGCTGCTGCAGAAGCTCGGGATCAACCTGGGCTGGTTCGGCGAGACGACGCACGGTACCGGTGATCGGGCCGCCCACCGCGTTCATCTGGCGCACCAGACCCACAACGCCCTGCTCAAAGGTGGCCGAGGGCACATCGCCCAGCTGGTCGAGGCCGGGAATCGGGTTGCCGTAGGGCGATTCGGTCGGGTGGCCCAGCAGCTCGACGAGACGGCGCTCGACCTGCTCGCTCATCACGTGCTCCCAGCGGCACGCCTCGTCGTGCACGTACGCCCAGTCCAAGCCGATGACGTCAGAGAGCAGCCGTTCGGCCAGCCGGTGCTTGCGCATCACATCAACGGCTTTCTGCCGGCCCGCGTCAGTGAGCTGCAGACTGCGGTCATCTGAGACGACGACGAGCCCATCACGTTCCATGCGACCAACGGTCTGCGAAACAGTGGGGCCCGAGTGACCGAGGCGCTCTGAGATGCGTGCGCGCAGCGGGGTGATGTTCTCTTCTTCAAGCTCGAGAATCGTGCGCAAGTACATCTCGGTGGTGTCGATGAGATCTGTCATGTTGCGGGGTCCTCGCCTGTCGAAAGGGGCACCCCAAGACTATCGAATCCCACCGACATGGGATTGCCTGCCACTTAGGCGTCACACTCGCCACACGAACAGCAACGGCACTCCCCTCTTGCCTAGACTTAGCCCATGCCCCAGGTTGAGTTGCCCCGTGAACTGCTGCCCACCGATGGACGATTCGGTTGCGGCCCTTCGAAAGTGCGCGCCGCGCAGCTCGAAGCGCTCGCGATCCGCGGCGCGACGCTGTTCGGCACCTCGCATCGCCAGGCGCCCATCAAGAACCTCGTCGGCTCGACGCGTGAAGGCCTTGCCGAGCTGTTTCGAATTCCCGAGGGATACGAGATCATCCTCGGCAATGGTGGTTCGACGGCGTTCTGGGATGCTGCTGCCTTCGGCCTGATCAACTCCCGCGCGCAGAACCTCGTTTCGGGAGAGTTCGGTGCAAAGTTCGCCGCGGCAGCCGGCGCCCCGTGGCTCGAGGCGCCCGATGTGCGCAAAGCCGAGCCCGGCAGCCGCGCTTCGGCCGAGGTCGTCGCGGGCGTAGACGTATACGCATGGCCGCACAACGAAACCTCCACCGGCGTCGCTTCTCCGGTCACCCGCGTGAACGGCGATGAGGGCGCGCTGACCGTCATCGACGCCACAAGCGCCGCGGGCGGCATCGACTTCGACGTCAGCGAAGCTGACGTCTACTACTTCGCCCCGCAGAAGAACCTGGGCTCAGACGGTGGCCTCTGGTACGCAGCCGTGTCGCCCGCCGCCCTTGAGCGCATCGAGCAGATCGCCGCATCGGGTCGATACATTCCCGAGTTTTTGAGCCTCAAGAACGCGGTCGACAACTCGCGCCTCAACCAGACGCTGAACACCCCTGCCGTGTCAACGCTCTTCCTGCTCGATGAGCAGGTGCGCTGGATTCTCGACAACGGCGGCCTCTCGTGGGCCGCTGCGCGCACCGCAGAGTCGTCGCAGGCGCTCTACACCTGGGCGGAGCAGTCGAGCGTCGCAACGCCGTTCGTGGCGAACCCGGCTGATCGCTCGCCCGTCGTGGTCACGATAGATTTCGATGAGTCAGTGGATGCTGCGGCGATCGCCAAGACGCTGCGCGCCAACGGCATCGTCGACACCGAGCCCTACCGCAAGCTCGGACGCAACCAGCTGCGCGTCGCCACCTTCGTGTCGATCGAGCCAGAAGACGTGCGCAAGCTGATCAGCAGCATCGACTACATCATCGAGCGCTTCTAGCCAGCGCGAACGGCAGTCGCCTCAGTCTTCGTCAGAAGCTGAGGCGACTTCTTCGTTGTCGTCTGACGCTGAGTCGTCTTCGGAGTCGGACTCGGACTCGTCTTCGTCTTCGTCTTCGTCTTCGTCGGACTCGTCTTCGTCTTCGTCTTCGTCGGACTCGGAGTCGTCGTCCGAATCGTCGTCATCAGACTCATCGTCTTCGTCGTCGGAGTCTTCGTCGTCGGAGTCGTCGTCATCGGACTCGTCGTCTTCGTCGTCATCAGACTCGGAGTCGTCTTCGTCCGAGTCGTCTTCGTCCGACTCGTCGTCAGCAGACTCGTCGTCGGAGTCTTCGTCTTCAGCGTCGACGGCGTCTTCGTCGAGTTCGTCGATGTCGACACCGTCAAGATCGCCCGCGTGAAGAATCGGCGAACCGTCGTTGTCGAAGTCGGCAGCATCCAAATCGTCGAGGTCATCATCGAGGTCCGAATCTTCGGACTCGTCGAGGCCATCGGCGTCATCGCCGGTGGGCGCTTCTTCGGCGAGCGCTTCTTGAGCGGCGTGGTATTCCGCCAGACGCACTGCCCACGGCACCCACTCGGGCGCCACCAGCGCGCCGTCGCTCGGCAGAAGTTCCACCTCGAGCACGGTCGGCTCGGCGCCTTCGACGCGCGCAAGACTGACCGTCCACAACCAGCCCGGGTACCCGGGCATGCGGTTGTGGAAGCGCAGGGAAACAACACCGTCTGCTTCGACGCGGTAGTCGGCGGGCTCGCCGATGGTAGACGCCGCGGTGATCTCGCTGAGTGCAGCGATCGCGAGATCGTGAGCGGTCAGCAGCGCCTGATCAGGTTCGATGGGCTCTGCTGGCGTGGGCTCAGACTCAGGCGTCAAGTTCATCCGCGACCTTGCGCAGCACTGCTACGACGGTTTTGGCGTGGCTGCCGCTGGGGTAGCGGCCGTGGCGCAGGTCGCCGCCGATCTTGTCGAGCAGCTTCACCAGGTCTTCAACGATGACCGCCATGTCGTCAGCGGGCTTGCGTGATCGCTTCGACATGCTCACCGGAGCCTCGATCACGCGAACCGAAAGTGCCTGCAAACCGCGCTTGCCATCGGCGACGCCGAACTCAAGTCGCGTGCCGGGCTTAGGCGCCGCGGCACCTGCGGGAAGGGCGGTGGCGTGCAGGAAGACGTCCTGGCCATCATCGGTGGCGATGAAGCCGAACCCCTTCTCCTCGTCGTAGAACCTAACCTTGCCGGTGGGCATGGAAACCTCGCTGTAGCTGTTGCCCACGAGTAGCGGGCATGACGGATTGCGGGATCAACGGATCCCCCTACAAGACTAAGGCACGCACGGCGCGCGGTAGGCTATTGCGGATGAGCGAGCGCACCCCTGAGAACGATGTTCCGATCCGAAAGGTAGATCGGATCCTGGCATTCATGTCGCTGGGCCTCATCGTGTTGTCGATCCTGTCGTTTCTCGCGGTGATCATCGGAAGTTCCGCGGGCGCGAACATGTCGACGCCGCTGTGGAATGCCGTCGGCATCGTCGTGATCGTCGCGCCCATCATTGCGTTCGTGCTGTTGCTGACGGTGCTCATCTCGAGCTTCGTGCGGAGGGCTCGGGCGAACCGAGGCGACTAGATGGTTTCTGACGAGCGAGGTCTCGCGACGTGGCTAGCCGCCCGCGACGACGCTCAGCTCGCCCAGACACTCGCCGCCCGCGAAGTTGCCGCGCACGCCTCGTGGGATAACTTTTTCGACGCCGCAGAGGCGTTGCTCGATGCCGCGGCGGTTGATCGTGCGCTGACGAGCCTGCACCGAAACGCGCTGTCTCACCTTGCCCATGGCGATGACCCCGACTCAACGCCGCATCTTGAGCTGCTCGCGCTCGTCGATGACACCGGCACCCCATACGCCGCAGTGACCGCCCGTGTAGAAGCGCTGGCGGCCACGCAGCCCGACGCGTTTCGCCACATCACGCCGGCAGATTCGTTCACCCCCACCGACGCACAGCAGACGGCCGCAGCAGCCGAGCGCGCCTTTGAGGCGACAGGCTCGCTGGCTGACGTGCTGCTGGCATGCCTGCACTCCCCCATCACTCGCACGGGTGCGGGCAGCGTCAGCGCTGCCGACCGAAAGCGACTGCTCGATTCCGGAGCAATCCGCTCACAGGAAGACCTCGACGACATCCTGATCGCCGCCGCGGCCGGTGGGCTCGCCCACGCTCACGATCGCGTGTGGACGGTGACAACCCGCGGCGAAGAGTGGCTTGAAGCCACCACCATTAGCCGCTGGTCTGACATTGCCGTGGGCATTCGCGCATCTCTGCCCGCGGGCCTGCGCACCGCGGGCGGCGGGTTCGCCGACTTCGCAGACTGGCCGGCGCTGCATCCGCTCGATACTGATTGGCCCGCGCGCGCCGCACAGTACCGGCGTATCGCTGAGCGGTGGGGATTTGTGGATGCCTCTGGCGCCGTTCCCACGTGGACGACCGCACTGCGCGAAGGCCGGCCGCTCGACCCCGATGAGTTGGCACAGCACCTGGTGGCTGAGATCGACCAGGTGTATCTGCAGGCAGATCTCACCGCGATTGCGCCCGGCCCGCTGCATCCTGCCCTTGATCTTCGACTGCGCTCGATCGCCGAACGCGAATCGCGTGCTCAGGCCTCGACCTACCGCTTCACCGTCGACTCGCTCGGTGCGGGGATGACCGAAGGCGAGACGGCGGCATCGATTCGGCAGTTTCTGACGCAACTGTCGCTCACCGGCATTCCGCAGCCCCTCGACTATCTGATTGAGAGCACGGCTGGTCGTCACGGACTGGTGCGCGTGCGCGACGATAACGCGAGCGAGCGCACCAGGATCGAAAGCACCGACCGCGCAATACTCGAGACGATCGCCGTCGATCAAGCGCTGCGCCCCCTGGGCTTGCTGCCAGACGCTGACGCACTCAGCTCGCGGGTCGCCCGCGATGCGGTGTATTGGTCGCTGGCCGACGCGCGCTACCCCGTCGTCGCCGTGAACAGCGAGGGAAACCCCGAACCCGTGCGCCGACGCTCGGTGGGTGCTCCCGCTGAACCCGCAACCGCACCCCTTGACGTCTATGCCCGCCTCATCGAAACGCTGCGCAACGGCCACGGCACCGAGGGCGAAGCCGGATGGCTGGAACGAGAACTCGAACAGGCCGTGCGACTGCGCGGCGAAATCGAGGTGACGGTGCGCATGCCCGACGGATCGGAGCGCACACTCACCCTCGAAGCCACAGGTCTCGGCGGTGGCCGGCTGCGTGGCCGCGACCGCGCCGCAGACATCGAGCGCACCCTGCCGGTTTCGAGCATCGCCAACGTCGTTCCGCTGACTCGTTGACAACCTCGACAGTCGGCCTCGGCGACCGGCATGCCACTCAGTACCGGTAGACTGACCCGTTATGGCTGATGGCCCCCTGATCGTTCAAAGCGACCGCACTGTTCTGCTCGAAGTCGCGCATGCCGACGCTGAAAGCGCCCGCCACGAGCTGGCGATCTTCGCTGAGCTCGAACGCGCCCCCGAGCACATCCACACCTACCGTGTCACCCGGTTGGGACTGTGGAATGCGCGTGCCGCAGGCCACGACGCCGAAGACATGATGGCCACGCTTGAGAAGTGGTCGAAGTTTCCGGTGCCACCCTCGGTGTCGATTGACATCCGCGAAACCGTGGGCCGCTACGGGCGCCTCGTCATCGAGCGAAACGATGATGGCGAGCTCGTGCTGAAGTCCACCGACTCTGCTGTGCTGGCAGAAGTGTCGCGCAACAAGCGCATCGGGCCGCTGCTGATCGGTCACCCCACCCCCGACACCTACATCGTCGACGCGTGGGCGCGCGGGCAGATCAAACAGGAACTGCTCAAGATCGGCTGGCCCGCAGAAGACCTCGCCGGCTACACCCCCGGCACGCCCCACCCGATCGAACTCGACGAAGACGGCTGGACGCTGCGCCCCTACCAGCGCCACGCGGTCGACATCTTCGCCGAGGGCGGCTCTGGAGTCGTCGTGCTCCCCTGCGGCGCCGGCAAGACGCTCGTGGGCGCCGCGGCGATGGCCGAGACCAAGACCACCACGTTGATCCTCGTCACCAACACTGTCAGCGCGCGCCAGTGGCGCGATGAGCTGATCAAGCGCACGTCGCTCACCGCCGAGGAGATCGGCGAGTACTCGGGTCAGTCCAAAGAGGTGAAGCCGGTCACGATCGCGACCTACCAGATCCTCACCGCCAAGCGAAAAGGTCAGTACGCTCACCTCGCACTGCTCGATGCGCTCGATTGGGGACTCATCGTCTACGACGAAGTGCACCTGCTGCCCGCCCCCGTCTTCAAGCTCACCGCTGATCTGCAGGCACGGCGTCGCCTGGGACTCACCGCCACGCTCGTGCGCGAAGACGGCCGCGAAGGCGACGTGTTCAGCCTGATCGGTCCCAAGCGCTTCGACGCACCGTGGAAGGAGATCGAAGCGCAGGGCTTCATCTCGCCCGCCGTCTGCTACGAGGTGCGCGTCGACCTGCCCGCAGATGACCGGCTGGAATACGCTGCCGCTGCCGACGACGAGCGCTACCGGCTGGCGGCTACCGCTCCCGCAAAAATCGATGTCGTGAAGAACCTCGTCGAGCGTCACAAAGATGAGCGCATACTGGTGATCGGCCAGTATCTCGACCAGATCGAGGTTCTTGCCGAGGCGCTCAACGCCCCGAAGATCACCGGCGCCACTCCGATCGACGAACGCGAAGAGCTGTATCAGGCCTTCCGCGTCGGTGAGATCTCGCTGCTGGTCGTCTCGAAGGTCGCGAACTTCTCAATCGACCTGCCAGAAGCATCCGTGGCGATTCAAGTCTCGGGCTCTTTCGGCTCGCGTCAAGAAGAGGCTCAGCGGCTCGGCCGCCTGCTGCGACCCAAGCAGACGAGCAAGACCGCAAGCTTCTACACGCTCATCGCACGCGACACGGTCGATCAGGATTTCGCTCAGAATCGCCAGCGTTTCTTGGCCGAGCAGGGGTACGCCTACACGATTCTCGATGCCGATCGGGTGGATGCTGCCTAGCAGCATCCATCAACTTCTCAAGGCTTTCCGCACGATATCCAGGCGCTCCATCAATAACATCGCCATAATGAAGGCATGACTGCACCGCGAATCCTCGTAGTTGATGACGAGCCGAACATCCGCGACCTGCTCATGACGAGCCTCAAGTTCGCGGGCTACCAGGTCAGGGTCGTCGCAAATGGCGCCCAGACCATCTCGGCTGTCTTGGAGGAAGAGCCCGACCTCATCGTGCTCGACGTCATGCTGCCCGACATGAATGGCTTCAGTGTCACCAAGCGCCTTCGCGGTGCGGGATACACCGCGCCGATCCTGTTTCTGACGGCAAAGGACGAAGTCGAAGACAAGATCGCCGGCCTCAACGCGGGCGGTGACGACTATGTGACCAAGCCGTTCAGCCTCGACGAGATCGTGGCACGCATTCAGGCGATTCTGCGCCGCACCATGCAGGCCGACGAAGAGTCGATCATTCGCGCCGGCGAGCTCACCATGGATCAAGACACCCACGACGTGCGTGTCGGCGAGGTGTCAATCGACCTCAGCCCCACCGAGTTCAAGCTGCTGCGCTACCTGATGCTCAACCCGAACCGCGTGCTGTCGAAGGCTCAGATTCTTGACCACGTGTGGGAGTACGACTTCAACGGCGACGCAGGAATCGTCGAAAGCTACATCTCTTACCTGCGCCGCAAGATCGATCCGCACTCGTCCGAAGCCCTCATTCAGACCAAGCGTGGCTTCGGCTACATGCTGAAAGCGGGCAAACCCGCCTGATCCGGCGGATTAGTTGAGCGGTGTCCGCTGTGAGCAATAAACCCGATGCGGTCACCCACTGGTGGCGTGGCATCAGCCTGCGCGCGAAGGTCACCGGCGTCACCGTCATGCTGCTGGCTGTGGGGCTGTTTGCCGCCGGCATCGGCACCATGGCGTTTCTTCGCACCACCCTGATCGCAAGCGTCGACACGCAGGTGGCCGCGCTCGCGCGCACCGACGTGGGCACACCGCTGATGAACTTCGACGTCGACGCGAACGGCAACTTTCAGGCGTCAACGAAGGCTCAGGCACCCGCCACCGATTACTTCGTCGCCGTCTATGAGCCCGACGACGGGCTGCTCGAAGCGACCGCCGGCGGCCGCGGGGCGCCGCCGCCGGATTTTCCGGACACCTATCCGCTCGACAGGGCGATCTCGAATGAGCTTCGCATCGTCAGCCTGCTCTCAGAAGATGGTGAGGCCGAGTACCGCGCGACCGTCACGCTGCAGCCCTACGGCAACGGCTCGCTGTACTACACGCAGATGGTGGCGGTGCCTCTCGCAACCGTGAACCGCACGATCGCATCGTTCTTGGGCATTTACAGTGTGCTCGCGCTCATGATAATCATCGGCGGCGCTCTGCTCACTCGATTCTTGGTGACCCTCACGTTCCGCAGCCTCGGCGAAGTCGAATCCACCGCCGAGGCCATTGCCGCCGGTGACTTCAGCCAGCGAATGACGCACGTCGAATCGACCACCACAGAAGTCGGGCGTCTCAAGACCGCGATCAACGCCATGTTGGGAAGAGTGGATGCTGCGATTTCGCAGCGCGACTCGACGGTGCAGCAGATGCGCCGCTTCATCGGCGATGCGAGCCATGAGCTGCGCACCCCTCTGGTCACCGTGCGCGGCTACGCCGAGCTCTACCGCATGGGCGCGGTGCACGGCGAAGAAGAGGTCGCCAAGTCGATGGACCGCATTGAGAAAGAAGCGGTGCGCATGGGGCTGCTCGTCGAAGACCTGCTCGCGCTTGCCCGTCTCGACGAGCGACGAGATGTCGTGATCGCGCCGGTTGACCTGCGCCCGATCGCACGTGACGCTGCCCTCGATGTGCGCGCCGCATCGCCGCAGCGCCCGGTGACGGTGGTCGACACCACGCTTGAGACCGCTGCCATTGCGGTGGTGCACACCACAACCGACCCCACTCCCACGCGTTCGACTCGTACCGGCACGAGCCGCTCGTCGAAGAACGCGGGCGGTTCATCGGCACGCGGAGCATCGTTCTCGCTGCTCAGGCGCAAGCCGAAGCCGGTTGCGGCGGTGCCCGCA
The DNA here is from genome assembly GCF_037204165.1 of Microbacterium marmarense. Lineage (NCBI taxonomy): Bacteria > Bacillati > Actinomycetota > Actinomycetes > Micrococcales > Microbacteriaceae > Microbacterium > Microbacterium marmarense. The sequence continues at coordinate 1,278,254 of NZ_JBBDGL010000001.1, read as the reverse complement.
GCTAGCGAGAGCGATTCGCACGCGCCTTCTGCCGCTATGACCGAGCCGATCGTCACCGCGTCTGCTTCCCGCCTCGAGCCCATTGTTGAGGGAGATGAGAACCGCATTCGCCAGGTGGTGACGAACCTGCTGGGCAACGCGCGTCGATTCTCAGCCACAGACTCTCCCATCGAGCTGCGCGTTGGCGTCAACCCCCTCGCCCGCACCGGCTGGGTTGAGATCATCGACCACGGTGACGGCATTCCCGACCAGATCAAAGACAAGATCTTCCAGCGCTTCTGGCGCGCTGACACCTCGCGCGCTCGCGAGACCGGTGGCACGGGGCTCGGGCTGTCGATTGTCTCGTCGATCGTGGATGCCCTTCACGGCACGGTGGGTGTCTCTGACACGGAGGGCGGCGGCGCGACCTTCCGCGTGGAGTTCCCCCTGGTGCAAAAGCGCGATGTCGCTGAGCACCTGCTGCTTGAAACGCAGCCCATCGAACGACCCTCAACCACGAACGACTGAGCACTCCTCCACACGCAACGCCTGGGAGCGCTTGTGCACACTCGCTCCCCCGCTGAGGCCGGATGTGCCCGCGTCGCCATAGCTTGGTTCGCACGCAGGCCAGGCGCTCCCGCCGGCCGAAAGGTTCAGAGGAGGACCCATGGCCGTATTCTCCGTCGACAGCGACGCTGTTCTCGCCACCACCGCCGCCGTGCGGGGCACCGTTGACCGGCTGAGCGCCGAGTCAAACGCGATGCTCGCCCAACTCACCCAGTTGCAATCCACGTGGACAGGTTCCGCTTCGGTGGCATTTCACGGCGTCGTCGAACAGTGGCGGGCCACTCAGCGGCAGGTAGAAGAGTCGCTCGCGAGCATCAACGCGTCGCTCGCCGCCGCAGGCAGGCAATACGCCGACGCTGAGATGGCAACCACCAGCCTGTTTCGTTGATCTGAGTCGGTGGGGCACCCGATCATCCGCCGATTTACAGAGAAAGGCCCCCGACACCTTTGAGGTGTCGGGGGCCTTTCTCGTAGTTGACTTAGAAGTCCATGCCACCCGTGGGGTCGCCTGCCGGAGCAGCGACCTTCTCGGGCTTGTCGGCGACAACGGCCTCGGTGGTGAGGAAGAGACCAGCGATCGATGCTGCGTTCTGCAGCGCCGAGCGCGTTACCTTCACCGGGTCGTTGATGCCAGCAGCGAGCATGTCGACGTATTCGCCGGTCGCAGCGTTCAGGCCGTGACCCGAAGGCAGGTTGCGAACCTTCTCAGCGACGACACCGGGCTCAAGGCCTGCGTTCAGCGCGATCTGCTTGAGCGGAGCGTCGATAGCGACCCGCACGATGTTCGCGCCGGTTGCCTCGTCACCCTCGAGCTGAAGGCCCTCGAATGCGGTCTTGCCAGCCTGGATGAGTGCAACGCCACCACCGGCGATGATGCCCTCTTCGACGGCTGCCTTCGCGTTGCGCACAGCATCTTCGATGCGGTGCTTGCGCTCCTTGAGCTCGACCTCGGTTGCGGCACCAGCCTTGATGACTGCAACGCCACCAGCTAGCTTCGCGAGGCGCTCCTGGAGCTTCTCGCGGTCGTAGTCGCTGTCGGTGTTGTCGATCTCACGACGGATCTGTGTAACGCGGCCTTCGATCTGCTCCGCGTCACCCGAACCTTCGATGATGGTCGTCTCGTCCTTGGTGATGATGACCTTGCGGGCACGACCAAGCAGGTCGAGGGTGGCGTTCTCAAGCTTGAGTCCGACCTCCTCGGTGATGACCTGTCCACCGGTGAGGATGGCGATGTCCTGCAGCTGCGCCTTGCGACGGTCGCCGAAGCCAGGAGCCTTGACGGCAACCGACTTGAAGATGCCGCGGATCTTGTTGAGCACGAGAGTCGCGAGTGCTTCGCCCTCGACGTCCTCAGCGATGATCAAGAGTTCCTTGCCATCCTGGATGACCTTGTCGACGATCGGAAGAAGATCCTTGATGTTCGAGATCTTCTGGTTCGCGATCAGGATGTAGGGGTCTTCGAAGACCGCTTCCTGACGCTCCGGGTCGGTGACGAAGTACGGGTTCAGGTAGCCCTTGTCGAAGCGCATACCCTCGGTGAGCTCGAGCTCGGTGCCGAAGGTGTTGGACTCCTCAACGGTGACCACGCCTTCCTTGCCGACCTTGTCGATCGCCTCGGCGATCAGGGCGCCGATCTCAGCGTCGCCGGCCGAGATGGACGCGGTGGCAGCGATCTCCTCCTTGGTCTCAACCTCCTTGGCGTCGGCGAGAAGCTGAGCGGTGATGGCCTGAACGGCCTTCTCGATGCCCTTCTTGAGCGAGATCGGGTCTGCGCCGGCTGCGACGTTGCGCAGACCTTCGCGAACGAGCGCCTGCGCCAGAACGGTAGCGGTGGTGGTGCCGTCGCCAGCGACGTCGTCAGTCTTCTTGGCGACCTCCTTGACGAGCTCGGCACCAATCTTCTCGAACGGGTCGTCCAGTTCGATCTCCTTGGCGATGGACACGCCATCGTTGGTGATCGTGGGGGCGCCCCACTTCTTTTCAAGCACGACGTTGCGACCGCGCGGGCCGAGCGTCACCTTGACGGCGTCGGCCAGAATGTTGAGGCCGCGCTCGAGGCCACGGCGGGCCTCCTCGTCGAAAGCGATGATCTTTGCCATGTGTGTGTCGTCCCTCCCGGACGTTGGGCTTGCATTATTGGCACTCTACGAATGCGAGTGCTAAGCCATTCTGGCACTCGACCCCATCGAGTGCAAGCCACGCACGCGGTGTGGTGACACACAGAAACGCCGATACCTTTCGGTACCGGCGTTTCTCAAGTCATTGCCGCTCGTCAGATGACGCGAACCGTCTCAGCTTGGGGGCCCTTCTGGCCAGAACCGACGGTGAACTCCACGGCTTGGCCCTCTTCGAGCACGCGGAAGCCGCTCATATCGATATTCGAGTAGTGAACGAAAACGTCCTGCCCGTCGGAGACGGTGATGAACCCGAATCCTTTTTCAGCGTTGAACCATTTGACGGTGCCCTGAGCCATGCGATCTCCTGTGTGTGGTGCGACAAGAATCATCGTATGGAGCGTTGCGCAGCGACGAACGCCAGATCGGCATCTGTTGACACGCGCGCACCAAAGTATTTACGCGGGCGAAACACATCAGCATTTGCTGGCGAAACGCGTCGCCGCGCTTCGAGTGCGCCGACTAGGGCGTGGGCGTGGGCGTTGCGGTACCGACTGAGGCGCGGTCCACACCGATCACGATCGTGAGTTGCTGCTCGTCTGCTGTCGCGGGTTGATATACGTCGGTCTGCGCCACCTCGGCACCACCGATGACATTCGCCAGACCCAAAGCCGCCGCTTCGTCTTCGTCGTTCAGGTAGTAGACCGTCGTCTCAGCGAAGTCTTCTGAACCTGCTTCACTCGCGGTGACCATCTCATCGGCCCAACCCGCGGCAACGACGACATCTTTCAACTGGGTCGCAAGCCCGCTCTCGGGCGTGGCGTTCAAGATCACCACGTCGAATGACGTATCGACGACCGCTTCCACATCGGGTGTGGGTTCAACGGTCGCTGCCGGCTCGGGGGCGCCCAGCTCGATCCGGCCAGAGGCAATCAGTGTGGCGAAGATGCCGACGGTGATCAGCACGATGGTGGCAAGCGCCGCCCACAGCAGAACGACCCACCCGCGCATATGCGGGTTTTCGGCGCGGTGCGCACCAATACGCCCTGACTCAGGGAGGTCGTCGAAGCGATCCTTCGGCACAGACGTTTTCGGCACCAGAGAATGTTACCTGCCCACGTTATGAAGCCGACTATCGCGCTGTCTGCGCAGTCGCTTCACCAGCATCGGGTCGAATTCCTGCGCGGGCACGGTATCGATGAGTCGTCCGAGCAACTGATAGTAGCGAGCGGGCGAGAGGGCAAGCTCCGCTCGAATCGCCTCTTCTTTCGCTCCGACATGGCGACGCCACTCTCGCTCGAATTCGAGAATGGCGCGTTCACGGTCGGTCAGGGGCACCCGATAACGCTAACGCGCAGCATCCACCTCGCCTGCCCGCCACTCCACGTAGCCGCCAAGGGGATCAACATTTGCCATCGCTTCACCATTGAGCGAGAGAACGAACCGGTCCCAAGACTCGTCTAAGGTGGCACCGGCGAGCTGCGCGAGAAGTCGGGGCGGGTCGATGCTGATCCATTCAGCATCCATCGAACGAATCGTCTCGACAAGCCGCTCGCGGTCTGCGTGGGCAATATGCGGCAGCACTCCGGGCGTCGTCACCACGAGCATGGCATGTTGCGGCGCCGAGGCTGCGGCCGCCCGCAGCACGGCAGCGTCTGTCGCATCGCCCGCGTCGATTACGAGTGCCTCTCGTGCTGCGATATCGAGCGCGCCTGAGACCCTCTCGGATCGACCGATCTCTCCCGGCCAGACGAGCGCTGAGAGAAAGCGGCGGTCATCGGCGCACGAGGCGTCGAGCGGCTGCAGATCGATGCCGCGGCGCCAGACGATCTCTGGCATTCGCAGCGCTGGTCGGCCAACGAGCTCGCAGTCGAGCACCACCGTTGAAGCGGCCGCGCGAGGATCAAGCTGTGTGCCGCCGCCGTAGCGATAGGAATAGCGGTCAGGCACTAGACACAGCCCGGCGCTCGCACCGATCTCAAGCAACGCGATGGGCCCGGCAATAAGGCTCAGCGCGGGCATCAACGCCGCACAGCGCAACGGCTCATTGGTCTGCAGACTGCGCTGAGAGGCCTCGGCGACAACCGCTTCGGCGTGCTCTTGCAACCACCGTGACCACTCGGTGAACGTTGTCTCTGGTGCACCGAGCATGCGGCAAACGGCGAATACCAGCGGTGGCTGACGGCGCGTGGGCGGCAGGCGTGCAATGGTGCGAGCAGCCGCACCACCTGCCGCGACCCCCATCGCCCACTCTTCATACAGCGCCGAGCGGCCGGGGGCCTCATCGCGGGCGAAGCGGCCGTACCGCGCCATGACGACTTGTTCCGCAGACTCATGCACTCCCCCATTCTCGTGGCGAATGCACAGCACTCACGGAACATACGCGCACACCGTGCGGTTGAATGGACGAAGACCCAAGGAGGACTCATGAACTACGCCGTCAACAAGACCGACGCCGAGTGGCGCGCCGAACTCACCGACGAGCAGTACGCGGTGCTGCGCAAAGCGGGGACAGAGCGCGCGTGGACGGGCGAGCTGCTCGACGAAAGCCGCTCTGGTTTCTACACTTGCGCTGCGTGCGATGCTGAACTGTTCAAGAGCGGCACCAAGTTCGACTCCCACTGCGGGTGGCCGAGCTTCTACGAATCTGTGCGCCCCGAGGCCGTCGAACTGCTCGAAGACAACGCCCACGGCATGCAGCGCACCGAAGTGCGTTGTGCGAATTGCGGCTCACACCTCGGGCACGTGTTTCCCGACGGATTCGGCACCCCGACGGGTGACCGCTATTGCATGAACTCGCTGTCGCTGAACTTCACCCCGGAAGCCTCTTAGTGAGCGAGCCCGAGCGGGTGGCCCCGGCGCTCGAAGCGGTTCGCGCTCGTCGCTCGTGGTCGAAAGTCACCGAACAAGCGCCCGCCCGCGCCGAGCTCGAGATCCTGGTGAGCGCAGCGGGCCGCGTCGCGGACCACTCCTCGATGCGACCGTGGCGACTGATCGAGCTGCGCGGCGCCGACCGCGATCGGCTCGGCAAAGCCATTAACAAAGCCGAGGGACGCAAAGGGGCCTCAACCAAGCCGTTGCGAGCGCCTCTGCTGATCGCTGTCGTGGCCACCTACCGCAAAAGCGAAAAGGTTCCGCGGTGGGAGCAAGAGGCCGTCGCCTCGGGCGTCGCCCACATGCTGAGCCTGTTGCTCGACGAAGCTGGCTGGGGCGTGCTGTGGCGCACCGGTCACTACACCCGCTCGAAGGCCGTTGCCAAGTTGCACGGGCTCGAGGCGAACGAAGAACTTCTCGGCTGGCTGTACGTCGGCGGCAAGCCACCGCGCGCTCGCATCGGACGTCGCAAGCCGATTGAAGCCCGCAAGCATCTCTCGCGTCTGCCGAAACCGAAGTCGAAGACGAAGCCCAAGCCCAAGAAGTCGTGAGGCTTCAGGGTCGTCGCAGCCGCCACGGCGCAGCTGCGACGGCTACCGACAGCAGCGCTATCGCGACGATCACTATCTGAGTGAGCAATGGCGGGCTGGACGCTGTCGGCCAGATGGCGTCGAGGATGACCGCGGTGACAAGCAGCCCGACCACCGAGCCGAGCCCGAGCAGCAGCACACCCGTGTGCTGCACCAGCGCCGCAGACAAGAAGATGTAGACGACGCCGAGGGCGCCCCCGGCGTAGATCCATGCTTCAGCAGGAAGCGCCTCGGGCATGCCGACGATCGCGACGTCGATCACTGCCGCGACGGCAAGAAACGTTGTGCCGCCGGCAAAGTTGACCAGTGTCGCCGTCAGCGGGGTGCCCACCTGCTGACGCAGGCGGCCGTTGGTGGCTTGCTGCCATGCAATGCCCGCACCGGCAAAGAACGGCAGAATCAGCATCCACACTGGAATGCCCTGCACGGTGTCGCCGACGAACACCGACCCGACGGCGACCAGAGCGATTGCCGCTCCGATCACGCGCGGCATTGTCACCGCGACAACCCCGCCAGGTCCGTAGCCGGTGCGGTCCAAGACGAGACCGTTCACGGTTTGCCCGGCCACCATTCCCACGGTGAACAGGCCTACCCCAATGATGCCCACCGACAGGCCCTGGGTGGCCACGGCGAATGCTCCCGCGGCGCCGCCCAGCAGCATCCACCAGGGGATCGTCGCTGCGCGCACTCCGTCAACCAGACGGCGCACTCCCCCGCGCCCGGCGGGGAACAGTGCGCTCAGCACGATCAGAATGACAAACCCCGAGCCGAAGGAAATGAACGCGGCGACAAAGCCGTCGTCTAAGGCGACACCGAGTTGCCCGTTCACTCGCGCTTGCATCGCGGTGAGAGCGCCCACACTGATTGCACCGCAAATCGCCACCCAAGCGGGCAAGATCCGCGGATTCTTCCTCATTGAGCCGACTACGGGACTTGAACCCGTAACCCCCATATTACAAGTATGGTGCGCTACCAATTGCGCCAAGTCGGCAGAAAGACCATCTTACCGATTCGCGGGGATGGTCCTGCGCATTACGAGCTCGGTGTCGGCGTTGGAGTCGGAGTCGGCGCCTCTTCGTAGTAGGTGTCACTCGCGATCGTCAGCACGAATTGCGCGAACTCTTTAGGGTCGGTGAGCTCTCCCATGTACGGCTCGCCGTTGACAAGCACCATGGGCGTTCCGGTGAGCGCGAGACCGTCAGTATCGGGAATCTCTTGAAGGGCACGCTCGGTGGCGTCCTTCGCCCAGGCGGAATAGTCCTGGTCTTCGATGCAGGCGCGCACAACTTTGGGGTTCTCTGCGCCGGTTGCGATCGCGAGCGCTGCAAGATCGCCGTCGACCATTCCGTCGGAATCCATCTCGGGCTGCTGCGCGAGCAGGGCGTTCGTAAACGCAAAGAACGAATCGGGAGCATAGGTGCCCACGCAAGCGGCTGCGCCAGCCGCACGCTGAGAGTACTTGGTGCCGTTCGACTTCGACGTCAGCATGGCGACCGGGTAGTACGTCACGGTCGCGGCTTCTTCAGTCACCCAGTTCGAGAGTTGCTGAACGTTCGCAAGCTGAAAGTCGCGAGCCCCCGATGCGAGGTAGTCGACGTACACCCGCACCTCGATCGCCGGCAGATCCACGGCGGTTTCGGATGCCTCTGGCGTAGCCGTCGCGTCAGCATCGTCGGTTTCAGCGTCGTCGGGCTCAGCGTCGTCAGCCACACCGTCGTCGGCAGAGGCGAGGCCAATGCCTTGCACGCCGGTAACGGCAAAGCCGTCGTTCGTCGCGTTGGCGGGCTTGAGCGTCGGCTTGGATGCTTCAGAAGACACCGTCATCGTGATCGCCATCGCCCCGGCCACCACGACAGCGATCGCGGCGACCGCAATCGACGACGCGCGAATCAAGCGCGAGCGGGACTGGCGCGCACGAACCTGCTGCGCCTTTTCGCGCACCGCGTCGCGGCGTTCGCTCGGTGCGGAAGCGTTCGGTGTCTCGTCGCTCGACATGGAACCTCTCGGTGCTGACGTGGCAGAAAATGGCGTGGACTCCGGGGGAAGACCGTTGACGATGCTATCCAGGCAGTCTGGGAAATGACCAGACAGAGGCTCCACTTATGCCGTGCCACAGGGAGCTTTGCGAACACCATGGCATACTAGGTGAGCGCCCAATGATGGGCGTGTGGGAGTTCCCACATCCATCACTACGGATCGTCCGGCACGTACCTGCCGGTGAAGGAGAAGAAAACATGGCGACAGTCACGTTCGATAACGCCTCGCGCGTCTACCCCGGCGGCACCCGCGCCGCTGTCGACAAGCTGAACCTTGAGGTTGCAGACGGCGAGTTCCTCGTGCTCGTTGGCCCCTCGGGTTGCGGTAAGTCCACGTCTTTGCGCATGCTCGCTGGCCTCGAAGAGGTCAACTCGGGCCGCATCATGATCGGCGATCGCGACGTGACCGACGTTCCCCCGAAAGACCGCGACATCGCGATGGTCTTCCAGAACTACGCGCTGTACCCGCACATGACGGTTGCCGAGAACATGGGCTTCGCGCTCAAGATCGCAGGCGTCAACAAAGACGAGCGTGCCGCTCGCGTGCTCGAAGCCGCGAAGCTGCTCGACCTTGAGGACTACCTCACTCGCAAGCCGAAGGCACTCTCGGGTGGTCAGCGTCAGCGTGTTGCCATGGGTCGCGCAATCGTTCGCCAGCCGCAGGTGTTCCTCATGGACGAGCCGCTGTCGAACCTTGACGCCAAGCTCCGTGTGCAGACCCGTACCCAGATCGCCTCGCTTCAGCGTCGCCTCGGGGTCACCACGGTCTACGTCACGCACGACCAGACCGAGGCACTGACCATGGGTGACCGCATCGCGGTGCTCAAGGACGGTCTGCTGCAGCAGGTTGGATCGCCGCGCGACCTCTACGAGAAGCCCAACAACGTGTTCGTCGCTGGCTTCATCGGCTCGCCCGCAATGAACCTGTTCACCTCGAACCTTGCTGAGGGTGGCGTTGAATTCGGCACCGAGGTCGTTCCGCTCGACCGCGACACTGTCGGCCGCGCACACGGCAGCCAGGTCACCATCGGTGTTCGCCCCGAAGACATCGTCGTGGGCCCCGCCGACGGCAAGGGTCTCTCGGTGACCGTCGACCTCGTTGAAGAACTTGGTGCCGACGGCTACCTCTACGGTCACGCTGATATCGGTGGCACACGCACCGACCTCGTCGCTCGTGTCGACGGCCGCAACCACCCCAACGCGGGCGAGACGGTTACCCTCGCGGCGACCGCAGGTCACGTTCACGCGTTCGACGCTGAGACCGGCGAGCGTCTCAACGACAAGGCAATCGCTTCGGCGTAAGTATCGCCATCAGCAACGGCGCGGCGGGATCACTCCCACCGCGCCGTTGCTCATTTCAGGGAGAGTGAATGTCTGAGGCATTGAGCATTACGGCAAGCAGAGTTGATCCTGCGCTGCTGGAGTTGCCCTGGTCGACCCCACTGGCCGATTGGCCATCCAGCCATATCGTCTTTCTCCCCAAGGGGATTTCGCGGCACCTGGTGAGGTTCGCAAATCTGTCGGGTCGTGTGGTTGCAATCAAAGAGACCACCGAAGCGATGGCACGCCGCGAGTACGACATGCTCGGCAACCTCGATCGCCTTGACGTTCCCTGCGTGAACCGCATTGCCGTGATCGCTGGACGCACCGACGCGTCAGGACAGCCGCTGCCTGCGGCGCTGGTCACCGAGCACCTCAAGTTCTCACTCCCCTACCGCGCCCTGTTCACGCAGATCTTGCGTCCCGACACTGCGACACGTCTCGTCGACGCCCTGGCAGCGCTGCTCGTGCATCTGCACAACATCGGATTCTTCTGGGGCGATGTCTCGCTGTCGAACACCCTGTTTCGCCGCGACGCGGGTGCGTTCGCGGCCTATCTGGTGGATGCTGAGACCGGCGAACTTCATGAGAGCGGTTTGACGCGCGGGCAGCGAGCCCATGACCTCGACGTGGCGCGCACGAACATCGCCGGCGAGATCATGGACCTCGAAGCCGGTGGACGACTCGAAGGAGGCGTCGACGCGATCTCGATCGCCGACGGCATCATGTCTTCGTATCACGCGCTCTGGGCGGCGCTCACCGACAAAGAGACGTTCCGTGCCGATGAGTCATGGCGACTCACCGAGCGGGTACGCCGTCTCAACGATCTGGGCTTCGACATCGGCGAGATGTCGATCGAAACCAAGTCCGACGGCACGAAGGTGTCGATCCAGCCGAAGGTGGTCGATGCCGGGCACCATCAGCGTCGCCTCATCCGGCTCACCGGTCTCGACGTCGAAGAGAACCAGGCACGCAGACTGCTGAACGACCTCGACGAGTTTCGCGCGCGCAGCTCGCGCTTCTCTGAAGACGAAGAGATGGCCGCACACGAGTGGATCACTCGGGTGTTCGAGCCGGTGGTGAAGTCGATCCCATGGGATCTGCGCTCCAAACTCGAACCCGCTGAGGTGTTCCACCAGGTGCTCGAACACCGCTGGTACGTGTCACAGCGCAGCGGGCGATCGGTGCCGCTCGCCGAAGTGCTCTCGAGCTATATCGACGACGTGCTGCGTCACCGCCGCGACGAAGCCACGCTGATGTCGCCATTGACCGAAACACTGTCGCTGCCGATCATCACCGACACGCACGCCATCATCGACGAAGACGACGATGGCGTCGACTGGCGCGACCTGGTCTAGCTCGGCCGCCGCTGACTACGCCAGGCGTCTCAATATCCGACAGAGAAGCGCTCGCGGGAGTGCTTCGGCTGCTCGACCTCGTCGATCACAGCAACTGCAAGGTCGGCGCCCGAGATGAACGACTCTCCGGCGGCATCCGTCACGATCACATCGCCGCCGTCGCGGTAGCTTCCCGTGCGCTCTCCGGGATTCCACGGGCCGAATCCCCCGGCGGGGTGCACATAGAACCAATCGCGACTGGCGGGGCCTGCCTGCAAGTCGTCGAGCACGCCGATGGCTTCAAGGGCCTCGGGCTTGTACTCGTCGCTGAATGACTCTTGGTCAACCAGGCGCTCACCGCCAGCGGCGATGAGGCTGCCGCCCGCTCCGCCGATCACTCCGAGACGAACCTCGCTGGGCAGCTCAGCGGCCAACTCGGCGAGGTTCACCCGCAGCCGCCCGAGCATGGCTCCGCGGGCCGCTACGGCAGAGATGACCACGTCGACGCCTTCGAGTTCGCTGACAAGCCACGGCACATCGAGCAGCGTGCCCTCGATGTACGTAGCGCCGGCCACGCGCTCAGACGGCAGCGAACGCGCCACCGACACCGCGGTATGACCTCGGCTCACCGCTTCGGCCACAATGTGACTGCCCGCGTAGCCGGTTCCTCCGAGAACTGCGATACGTGCCATGCCGTGCCCTACTTCTCGAGCTCCGCACGCATCGTCGACACCTGGTACAGGGCAACAGATGCGGCGATCCCGGCGTTCAGCGACTCGGCGCCCGAGATCGGAATCGAAACGATCTGGTCGCAGGTTTCGGTGACCAGGCGCGAAAGACCCTTGCCCTCCGAGCCAACGACGATCACAACGGGCCGATCGGCGAGCCCTAGTACGGGCAGCGAGACATCGCCGCCGCCGTCAAGGCCGAGAATGAACACGCCCTGCTTCTTGAACTCTTTGAGCGTCGTCGTCAGGTTCGGTGCGAGAGCAACCGGCGTGCGGGCGGCGGCACCCGCACTGGTCTTCCATGCGGCAGAGTTCACGCTCGCCGAACGGCGCTGCGGCACAATCACACCGTGCCCGCCGAAAGCAGCCGTCGAGCGAATGATCGCACCGAGGTTTCGCGGGTCTGTGATGCCATCGAGAGCGACGAGCAGGGGAACCTGGTCTTCATCGATGATCTGCTCGAGCAGATCTTGCGGATGCGCGTACTCGTAGGGCGGCACCTTGAGCGCGACTCCCTGGTGTACGCCGTCGAACCCGGCCATGCGGTCAAGCTCGGGGCGGGTCACCTCGAGCACCGGGATGCCGCGGTTCGTCGCAATCGAAAGCATCTCTTTGACGCGGTCATCCATCTCGACGCGCTGCGCGATGTAGAACGCGCTCGCGGGAATCTTGGCGCGAAGAGCTTCGAGCACTGAGTTGCGACCGGTCACCGTTTCGGTGTCGTCGTCTTTCTTCGCCGAGCGCTGACGCGAGCCCGTCTGACCGGAGGGCTTTGGCTTGCCGCCAGCCGCCACGTAGCGATCAGCAGCAGCCTTGCGCTTGCCAGCGGGGTGCCATGCCCGGTCTTCTGCCTTGGGCGTCGGCCCGCGACCTTCGAGCGAACGCTTGTTCTTCCCGCCCGTGCCCTTGGTGGGGCCCTTCTTGCTGCCCTTGCTTGCGCCGGGGCGTCCTTGCTTAGCCATCGAGACTCCAATGTGTTCCGTTTGCGCTGTCTTCCAGCGAGATTCCTGCCGCGGCGATCGCATCACGGATGCGATCAGCCCCAGCCCAGTCTTTGTTCGCTCGCGCTTGTGCGCGTTGCGTGATCATCGTTTGCACGAGGGTGTCAAGCGCCGTCGCCTCGGCCGTGCTGTTCGTCGTGGCCCACTCAGCACTCAACGGGTCGAGGCCGAGAATCTGCAGCATCTCGCGCACCTGCACAGCCGCAACGTGAGCGGCGTCAGCGTCGCCTGAATCGAAAGCCGAGTTGCCTGCGCGCACGGTCTCATGCACGACTGCGAGCGCCTGTGGCACGCTCAGGTCGTCGTCCATCGCCACCGCAAAAGCTTCGGGTAGCGCTGGCGCGGCGCGGTCATCGAGCGACGCGACTCGACTCGCACGTTCGAGGAATGTGCGCAGTCGCTCGAGCGCAGCATCCGCTTCTTCAAAGGTCTTGTCTGAGATGTCGAGGCTCGAACGGTAGTGGGCAGCGGCAAGCGCGTATCGCACCACGAGCGGATCGTGGGATGCGAGCAGATCGCCCGCAAGCACGAAGTTGAACAGCGACTTCGACATCTTCTGCCCGTCGACGGTGACAAGACCGTTGTGAACCCAATAGCGAGCGAACGCATCGCCGGCCGCCGTGGATTGAGCCAGCTCGTTCTCGTGGTGCGGAAAGCGCAAGTCAAGACCGCCGCCGTGAATGTCGAACTCGTCACCGAGGTAGCGTCGCGCCATCGCCGAGCACTCAATATGCCAGCCGGGCCGGCCGCTGCCCCAGGGCGAGCTCCAGACCGCCGATGCAGGCTCTTCGGGCTTGCTGCTCTTCCACAGCGCGAAGTCCTGCGGATTGCGTTTGCCTCGCGCATCGGCATCGCTGGCCGTCTCCATCGCGTCGAGCGATTGTCGCGTGAGTTCGCCGTAGGCGGGCCACGAACGCACGTCGAAATACACGTCACCCGCCACCGCATAAGCGTGCCCGGCGTCGATCAGTCGCTGAATGAGCTCGTGCATCTGAGCGATCGATCCCGTGGCTCGCGGCTCGTAGGTCGGCGCTTGAATGCCGATCGTCTCGTAGGCGCGAGTGAACTCACGTTCCATGCGGTAGGCCAGCGCCCACCACGGCTCGCTGTCGGTCGCGTTGGCCAACACCTTGTCATCGATGTCGGTTACGTTGCGCACGAACGTTACTCGCGCATAGCGATGGGCCAGCCAACGACGCAGGATGTCGAAGCTCAGCGCGCCGCGCAGATGACCGATGTGGGGACCCGACTGCACCGTCGGCCCGCATGCATAGATCGTGATGTTTTCGGGGTCGATGGGTACGAAATCGCGCAATGCCTGCGCCTTGGTGTCATAGAGCCGTACCGTCACCGCACCAGCCTACCCGCGGGTCCTGTGTCAACACCCGGAGCGACCAGCCGGTAGAACTGTATGGTGCCCTACGTTCTCGCCGTTCTTGCCGCCGCTGTGCTGTTCGGCACCACCGGCACAGCGCAAGCGCTCGGGCCTGACAGCGCCACCCCCCTCGCGCTGGGCGTCATGCGCATGGTGTTCGGCGGAACCGGCCTTGCACTGATCGCGTTCACTCTCGCAGCACGAATGTCGAAGAGACGAATGGATGCTGCGCCGCGCCCGCGGCTTGGCGCTCGGCCGCTCTCACTGATGCTGCTGACCGGTGTGTGTCTTGCGCTGTACCAACCACTGTTCTTTCTGGGCACCGAACGCAATGGCGTCGCTATCGGCACCGTGATTGCGTTGGGCTCGGCACCGATTCTTGCCGGATTGCTCGAGTGGGCGCTCACCAGGCGCATGCCGTCGTTCACGTGGGTCTCGGCCACCCTGCTCGCGACTGTCGGTGTGGTGATGCTCGGCGTCGGGGGCGAATCGGGCAACGTCAGCACCGACCCGATCGGTCTCGCCAGCTCGGTGGGCGCGGGCGCCTGCTTCGCCGTGATCGCGAACGCACAGCGCACGCTGCTTGACTCGGGATGGGACCCTTTCACGGTCGTCGGGGCGATGGGAGCAAGCTCTGCGGCGCTGTCGGCGCTGTGTGTGCCGTTCGTTGATCTGGAGTGGTTGGGCACGCCGAGCGGCCTGTTCATGGCGCTCTGGGTGGGGCTGGCCGCGATCTCTGTCGCCTATGTGCTCTTCACGTGGGGGCTGAGCGGCTTGACCGCTGCCACGGCCGCGACGCTGACGCTCGGTGAGCCCCTCACCGCAACGGTTCTCGGCATCACTGTGCTGGGAGAGCAGCTGTCGCCGCTCGCGATCATGGGGCTCGTGATTCTCACCGCCGGCTTGGCGCTGCTGGCGTGGGGTTCTCGCAAGCAGCGAGACCCGGTTCCATTCGCCGTCGAGGGGTAAGCGTCGATGAACCTCCAGATTTGCCCCAGACCTCGACGCCGACGACACCAGAGCTCTGGTGCGTCCTCGCGGGTATCTGCGGACTGAAACTCGAAGTCCCCTACTCCGCGTTCATGGTGCGAAGCCTGTTTACGCCGGAACGATGAGTGCGACGGCGAACGCTGAAACACCTTCGCCCTGGCCTGTGAAACCGAGACCATCAGTGGTGGTTGCGGTGACGGAGACAGGTGCGCCGCCGAGCGCAGCCGACAGCACCGCTTGCGCCTCCAGCCGGCGTGACGAAAACCGCGGGCGATTCGCTTGCACCTGCACCGAGACGTTGCCGATCCGCCAGCCCGCTTCAGCGAGCAGCGCGCGGGTGCGGCTCAGAAACGCTTCAGCATGGGCGCCGGCATATTCGGGGTAGTCGGTGCCGAAATGCGTGCCGATGTCGCCGAGTGCCGCTGCGGCGAGAAGCGCATCGACGATCGCGTGCGCAACGGCGTCGCCGTCGGAGTGACCAGAGAGCGCTCGCTCGCCGGGCCACTCCAGGCCAGCAAGCCAGAGGTCGCCGTCGCCGCCGAAGGCGTGCACGTCTGTGCCCACACCAACTCGCGGCATGGCGGCCGCCCTGTTTGCGGCCGGATCGGATTGTTCAGTGACCGACGGCGTGACGAGGCTCTGAGCGCGTTCCAGATCGTCCCGTGTGGTGATCTTGAACGAGCGCGCATCGCCGTCGACCACGGCTACGCGGTGGCCAGCTTCGGCCACGAGTGCGGCGTCATCGGTGAACTCGGCGGTCGCCGAGCGGTAGGCAGCATCAAGCACCTCGCGGCGGAACCCTTGCGGTGTCTGCGCGGCCGCCAATCGCGAACGATCCACGTGTGCGGTGATCGTGGAACCGTCGACACGCTTGATGGTGTCGACGACCGGCAACACCGGGATCGCTGCCGGTGCTCCCGCCTCGATCTCGGCGATCACACGTTCAAATACAGCCGGGGGCGTAAGCGCCCTGGCCGCATCGTGCACGAGCACGATCTCGATATCAGCCCGCAGCGCCGCGAGGCCCGCCGCGACAGACGCCTGTCTCGTCGGTCCGCCCACCACAACGGATGCGAAGTCGGCTTTGTCGCCTGAAACCGCCAAGGCTTCGGTGAGAGCATCACCAGAGCGCGATTCGGGCGCGACAATCACGACCTGAGCATCTGGGACGGCGAAGACGCCATGAAGACAGTGCCAGAGAATACTGTGGCTGTCGATGCCGACAAACGCTTTGGGAGCACCAGCTCCCAAGCGCGTGCCAGAACCGGCAGCGACGACGATGACAGCGACGCGCGGTACGGGTGTAATGCTCACCCGAGAAATCTAGCTTGCGAGAACCTCGTCGAGCAGAACACTGGCTTTTTCTTCGTCAGTCTTCTCTGCAAGAGCGAGCTCTGAGATGAGAATCTGCTTCGCCTTGGCGAGCATTCGCTTCTCACCCGCGGAGAGTCCGCGGTCTTGATCGCGGCGCCACAGGTCGCGTACGACCTCGCTGACCTTGATGACATCGCCCGAAGCGAGCTTTTCAAGGTTTGCCTTGTACCGACGCGACCAGTTGGTCGGTTCTTCAGTGAACGGCGCACGCAGCACTTCGAAAACCTGGTCAAGGCCTTCTTTGCCAATGACATCGCGAACGCCGACCAAATCGACATTCTCTGCAGGAACTTCAATAATCAGGTCACCCTGGGTGACGTTGAGCTTCAGATATTTCTTCGTCTCACCACGGATGATCCGGTCTTTGACCTCGATGATCGTTGCTGCACCGTGGTGGGGGTAAACGACCGTCTCGCCAACCTCAAAAAGCATGGAGTTATGTCCCTTCGGCAACCTCCAGGATAACACAGGCAACATACGCTAAGGTACGCCGCCTATCCGCTGGCGCCCCGTTGCGCGCCGCGAGATGCCACGCCGACACCACGGGCGATACGCGGAGACCATAGAATGCAAGAGTCGTTGTCACCTGCACTTGGAGGATCCGTGAAATCGCGCCTCATCGCGTCGCTCGCCCTAGGCGCTGCCCTCGTTGTCACCACAACGGGCTGCAGCATGATCGCTCCGCAGGCGACCACCATCCAATACGCCGCCGCAGAGGGCGTGAATGTTCCGGACTCAGGACCGATCGAAGTGCGAAACGCCTTCATCGTCGCGACCGATGACGGCTCTGAGGGAAACTTCATCGCCGCGCTGATCAACGACACCGATCTGTCGCACACGCTGAGCATTCAGGTGGGCGAAGGCTCATCGAAGATCACCGAAACCGTGCGCGTTCCGGCGCGCACCACCTTGAGTCTCGGCGCCGACGAGGAGCCGCTGCTGCTCACCGATCTCGACGCTGTTCCTGGCACCGTCATTCTGGGGTACTTCGAATCAGACGGCACCGGAAGCCCAATCGTCGACATTCCCGTTCTTGACGGAGAGCTCGACTACCTCGCACCTCTGGTTCCGTAGCGAACAGCCCAAACGACAATCGCGCCCCGTGATGATCACGGGGCGCGATTCGTTTTGCGTTCAGTCTTCGAAACGGTAGCCCAGACCGCGAACGGTCACGAGCTTGGTCGGCACCGCGGGGTCTGCTTCAATTCGTGAGCGAATGCGCTTGATGTGCACATCGAGCGTCTTGGTGTCACCGAAGTAGTCACTGCCCCACACTCGGTCAATCAGCTGACCGCGCGTGAGCACACGGCCCGAGTTGCGCATCAGCACCTCAAGGAGCTCGAATTCCTTCAGCGGCATGCTGATCTCTTCGCCCGCGACCGTCACCGAGTGCCGGTCGATATCGAGCACCACACGACCGCCATCAAGCACCCGGTCTTCTAGGTCGGAGTCAGGCACTGCAAGACGACGCAGAACCGCGCGCATGCGCGCCAGCAGCTCGCGCGCCGAATAGGGCTTGGTCATGTAGTCATCGGCACCGAGCTCAAGACCCACCACGATGTCTACCTCGGAGTCTTTGGCGGTAAGCATGATGATCGGCACCGCCGAGGTCGTGCGGATCTGCCGGCACACCTCGGTTCCGGGCATGCCGGGCAGCATCAGATCGAGCAGCACGATGTCTGCGCCGTCTGCGCTGTACGCGGCCAGGGCCGCCGGGCCGTCTTCCGCGATCTCGACTTCATATCCCTCACGTCGCAGCAGGTAGGCGAGCGGGTCTGAGAGGTCTGGTTCGTCCTCGACGATTAAGACGCGAGTCATTTAGGGTCTCCATCCTTGGAACGAGCTGTGGCCTCGCCAAGCTTTTGTTTCTTTGGCTTCTTCTTTTTCTTACGCTGTTTGCCTGGAGCCTCGTGAACGGGCGCGGCGATCTGAGGCAGGCGAATCGTGAACGTCGAGCCGCGTCCTGGGCGAGACCAAAGCGTGACCTCACCGCCGTGCAGCTGAATGGCGTGCTTGACAATCGCCAAGCCCAGACCGCTGCCTCCCGTTCGTCGCGCGCGAGCAGGGTCGGCGCGGTAAAAGCGCTCGAACACCCGCGCTTGATCTCCCTCGGCGATACCAATGCCACGATCGGTGACTGCGATTTCGACAACGCTCTCGTTCACCCGAATGCCCACACCCACGTTGGTGTCGCGCGCTGAGTAGACGATCGCGTTGGAAATCAGGTTGCCGACCGCCTCGCTGAGGATCTGTGCGTCGCCGCGCACGTAGAGCCCTCGCTCGCCGCCTCGTGCGATTGTGATGCTGGCAGCATCGGCCTGCAGTGCGTGAGCCTCGATGGCGCCCGCGACAACCTCGTCGATGGAGACGTCACGCTGAGCGTTGATGACGTCGCCCGATTGCAGGCGAGACAGACTCATGATGCGCGCCGTGAGGTTTGACAACCGACCGGCCTCGGCGAGCAGTCGCTCAGCGAAGATTCGAACCTGGGGCGGATCGTCAGCGGCAGACTCAATCGCTTCCGCGAGCAAGCTCACCGCCCCAACGGGGGTTTTCAACTCGTGGCTGGTGTTTGCGACGAAGTCGCGCCGCATCTGCTCCACGCGCTCGTGTTCAGTGATGTCTCGCATAACCAGCAGAGTCAGCCGGGTCGAGATGCGCGTGGCTCGAACGACGACGAGTCGGGGCTCGGCGGGCAATGCCCCTTTGCGAATTCGCAACGTCTCGGTCGTGGCCGCGTCGACAGTGCGAACCTCACGAACCACTTGCCGCAACTGATCGTTCGCGAGAGTCTCATCTTCTTCGAGCCCAAACGGCAGGGCCGGCCGAGACGCCGCCACGATTCGCATTGAAGAATCGACGACTACTGCCGCGTCGTCCATGGCGTGCAAGACGGCAGACACGCCTTCGGGAACGTCCACTGAAACAGCGGCGTGAGCTCGGTCTCGGGCGCGGAGTGATGCGACAATGACGGCTGCCACAGATCCGCCGATGAAGATTCCCGCAAGAAGCGCGACCAACGCCAGTTGCGTTACGTTCATTCTCACAGCGTATGGTGCCCAGAGGTGCCTGCACGCGCAAACGCCCCGGGACCGAAGTGACCGGGCTAGTATTCACCGCGGTAGCACCATTCGTTAACCTTCGCTCGCGACAATCACCAATGTCGCGCGGGCGGATGCCTGCCAAAGATCATGAGAGGTGCATCAGATGCGCGAAGTATTCCATCAGTCACTCGAAGACGTCCAAGACCGGATCGTCGAGATTTCAGAGATGGTGACGGTTGCCATCGACAAGGCGACCCGGGCCTTCGGCACCAGCGACGTCGCCCTCGCTGAAGAAGTGATCGAAGCCGACGCAATCATCGACGAGAAGGCAATCGCGCTCGACGAGCTCGCCATCGAGATTCTTGCGCGTCAGCAGCCGGTCGCACGCGACCTTCGCGTCGTGGTGAGCGCGTTGCGCACAAGCGCATCGCTTGAGCGTATGGGTGACATCGCCGAGCACATTGCGCAGCTCACGCGCATGCGCTTCCCCGAACGCGCCATTCCGAAGGGCCTCAAGGGAACCTTCCGCAAGATGGGCGAGTATGACGTCGATGTCGCCCGGGCGCTCACCGAACTCTTGCGCACACAGGACTTGGCTCTCGTCGAGAAGCTGCGCGATGCAGACGACAAGCTGGATGAATTGCACGCGTCGGTGTTCGAGAAGGTGTTGAGCGACAGCTGGCGAGGCGAAGCCGCCGCGACCGTCGACGCAACCTTGGCGAGCCGCTACCACGAGCGTTTCGCCGATCACGCGGTTTCGGTAGCCAAAAAGGTCGCCTACCTCGCCACCGGCGATTGGGTCGTCACGACCGACACGATCGGCATCGTCGTTGCGTCCAGCACGCCCGAGACCGATGCAGACTCGGCCGATGTTCTCGAAG
The DNA here is from genome assembly GCF_037204165.1 of Microbacterium marmarense. NCBI lineage: Bacteria > Bacillati > Actinomycetota > Actinomycetes > Micrococcales > Microbacteriaceae > Microbacterium > Microbacterium marmarense. Next base: position 1,258,044 of record NZ_JBBDGL010000001.1, on the reverse strand, counting down.
TGGGCGACGTCGTCGAGGTCACCGACATCGACACAACTACCCAGCGCTAGCAGCTACATAAACGAAGAGAGCGGATGCCCCGGGGCATCCGCTCTCTTCGTTTATGTGACGGGGCCTATTTGCCCTGGTTGGCCACGGCTGCAGCGCCCGCGGCAGCGGCCTCGGGGTCGAGGTACTCGCCCGGCCCCAGCGGATTGAGGTCTTCGTCTAGTCGGTAGACGAGCGGAATTCCGGTCGGGATGTTCAGCTCTGCAATGTCGTCGTCGCTGATGCCATCAAGGTGCTTCACCAAGCCACGCAGCGAGTTGCCGTGGGCAGTCACCATCACGGTCTTTCCCGCTTTGAGGTCGGGGACGATGTCGCTCGACCAGTAAGGCAGCAGTCTGTCAATCACGAGCTTGAGCGATTCCGTGTGCGGAACCTCGCCGTCGATACCCGTGTAGCGAGGATCGTTCACCTGGCTGAACTCTGACTCGACGTCGAGCTCGGGCGGTGGCACGTCAAACGAGCGGCGCCACAGCATGAACTGCTCCTGGCCGAACTCTTCAAGTGTTTGCGCTTTGTCTTTGCCCTGGAGCGCACCGTAGTGGCGCTCGTTCAGACGCCAGGAGCGCTTGACTGGAATCCACAGTCGGTCGGCGGTATCGAGTGCGAGGTTGGCGGTTTGAATCGCGCGACTCAGCAGCGAGGTGTGCAGGACGTCAGGCAGAATTCCAGCTGCGGCAAGCAGTTCGCCGCCGCGGGCGGCTTCAGCCTTGCCCTTCTCAGTAAGACGGACGTCGACCCAACCGGTGAAGAGGTTGAGTTCGTTCCACTCGCTCTGGCCGTGGCGGAGGAGGATCAGGGTATGCGGGGCGGTCATGCGCCCAATGATATCGGCGCTTGGGCTACATCCGCAGTTCTGTGAAGCGTCGAGCCGCATCTGCGCTGAACAAACATCGCGTCACAGCCGCGGCACAGCCGCGCGCGCGTCGCTCGGGCTTACGCCGGCCGCGACTAACAGGTCGACCACAATCGGTCGAAGGGACGCGATGAGGTTCTGATCTCCCAGCGGTGCGTCGGGAGCGAGCTCGCGCGGGTCAAGGTGCGCAGCCACGGCAAGCAGCTGTGCGCGTGCGGTGGGTTCAACTGAGATATCGGTCAGCGAAGCGCTGACGACAGCCGCGCCCCGAAAAATGTCATTCACCAGATCGGCGGCCAGCGGCCGAGCCAGAGCGTCGTCTGACAGATAGACCGCACGGCGCGCCACCACCCGCAGTGATCTCACGACGAGATCCAACGAGGTATGAATGCGAGCCTGTCGTTCAAGTTCGAATCGGCGCCGCCGCGTGAACGGTGAGATCCGCGAGATCGCCAGACCCGATTCGAGCGACTCTCCCCAGTTCTGCATCACAGGCTGCAGCGCGCGAGCTTTCTCCAGAGCGCGGGCAGCCCGCATACGGTCGCCCCGTCGCAGTGCCTGGCTGAGGGTGGCTGCAGCATCCTGAACTGCCGCGAATGCCGCTGCACCGTCGCGCAGTGTCGCGCGCAACGGATTGCGTGGAATGAGCGAGGTCACGACGATCGCGGCGATTCCGCCGATCACACCGTCTAGCAGACGCACGAAAGGCACGCCGACGGGCAACGCCATGACGATAATCGCCTGAATGGCAGCCGCGATCGCGAAGCTGGCCTTCGACGAGATGAAGCGCGCCACGATGAGCGCCACCCCTACCGAGAGCGCAAGCTGCCAGATTCCGGATCCGGCAAGAATCAACAGCAGCTCCGCGACGAGAATGCCCACCAGCATTCCCACAATCGTCTCAACCACCCGAATCGGGCGTGCATCGCGCACCAAACCGAGGCTCGACACGGTCACCGTGGCCGCCAACAGCGGAGTGGGATGCCCGAGGATGTCGGCAGCAAACCAGTAGGCAAAAGAAGCTGCGACGACGATCTGGACGATTGCGATGGCCGAGTCACGTACGCGCCGCAACCCCGGCCGCGGGTCGAAGCGTGAATACCAGCGGATGGGAATTGCCGTCGTCTGCGGATCAGCCATCTATGCTGCCTGACGGCGACGGAGCAGCCATCTCGATCACGTGGCGCGAGTACGCCGCGAGAGGCGCGGCATGCGCGGCACACCCGCCGTAGCTCCCGCCTCGGGCGGCACAATGATCTCTTGCGCGGCAGCGATCACACCGTCGTCGGTCTGCGCAAGAAGAACTTCTTCGATCGGCGTCGTACGTTTGACCAGGGCCAGAGCGATGGGTCCGTCTTCGTAGTGCAGCGCCACCGAGGTGATCGATCCCACCACGGTTTCGCCCTTCAGCACGTCTGCGCCCACGGCCGGCAAGGTGCTGCCGCTGCCATCGAGTTGCAGAGCGACGAGGCGACGAGGCGGGTGGCCGAGGTTGTGAACCTTCGCCACAGTCTCTTGCCCGCGGTAGCAGCCTTTGCTCAAGTGCACCGCGGTGCGCAACCAGTCCACTTCGTGCGGAAGGGTGCGTTCGTCGGTTTCTCTCGACCAGCGCGGCCGCCAGGCAGCCACGCGAAGGGCATCTACCGCCGCAAGACCCGAGATCGCAATGTCGCCTGCTGCAGCAGCAGCGGCGACTCGCTTCGCCTCGCCGTGGGTTGCGATCACTTCGACCCAGTCTCGGGCGGATCCAGGATGCGGCTCAGCCACCGCGTAGGCCCAACCACCCACTGAGACGGCAGGCCAGGGGTCAACCCAGACCAGCGGCACGCCAGCAGGCTCGGCAGCGGTGACGAGTTTCGCTCCCGACCGTGAGGCGCCAAAGACTGAGTACTCTTCGCTCGCGTCGCGAACCTCGACCCGCAGCCGGAACCGCATGCGGGTGAGCCACGTTGCCAGCGCCTGCGCACCGTCTTTCTCCACAATGAGCCACGCTGTGGCACCGTCGTCGATTACCGATGCTGCGTGCTCAATGTGACCGTGTGGGTCAAGAACGAGCAGTTCGGTGCTCGCGCCGGGCGCGAGCGCATTCAACGCTTGCGAGGTGAGCGAATCGAGCCACGACAGTCGGTCTTCGCCCGTTACCGCCAGCACACTGCGATCGGCGAGGGGTGCAATCGAGGTGCCGCGAGCGAGTGAGCGTTGCTCGCTGAGTGGATTGCCCAGATGAACAAGTCCGCGGTCGTCGGTCACCGCGCCTGCGAGGGTGCGGAATGCAGCATCCATCACTCAAGCCGCGCAAGCCGCGCGGAGGCATGGGAGCTGAGCTCTTTTCCAAGAGCGGCGATATCCCAGGCCCACAGCAGGTGAGCGTCTACGAGGCCATACATCCGCGTTGCCGCACCATATGGTTTCGCACCAACCGGGCGCACAATCGCGTCGGTTGCGATGTCGACACGCGGGCCTGCGATCTGGCCGAGATACAACTCGCTCACGCCATTGGAATGCACCAGCGAGACTTCGATATCGAACGCTCCCGCATCGTTGCGGAGCTTCTCGATATCGTCGACTGTGCGCGCGAGCGGCGGCCCCTGCGGGCTCAGCAGCGCGGGACCAGGGTCAGAAACTTCTGCAGCAAGCGCCAAGCGCCAATAACCCACTTCAGAGACCAGCGAAGTGCGCACGTCATCATCACCGTGCAGCCAGGCTGACGCGGAGTAGTTCAGAAAACCGCCGCCATCGTGGCTGAAGCTCACGCGGTGAGTGAACTCGCCCGCGAAATGGTGGTTCTCAGTCTCGTAGTCAATGACACCGGTGCCTTCCCAGACGCCGATCAGCCACGAGAGCGGAGCCAGCTCGGCAGGAAGGTCGGTAGGAAGATCGAGCATCGCTCTAGCGCTGGCCGCGATACAGGTTCTTCAGCACGACGATCGAAACGAAGGCGATCGCAAGTGATGCGAGGCCGAGAAGTCCGACGAAGAACAATTCGAGCGCAACGAGATCCATGTGACCACCCTATCTGGGAACGACTTCTGCGAGCGCGAATCCCAAGCTGATCACTCCGAGAACCAATAGCGATCCGACCATGCTGGCTGCCACTCGAAGAATGAAGCCGTCAGCGCGGCCGATCATGAGCTGCACGACAAACGAGAGCATCAGGCACCCGCCGAGCGCCACTGCGAGCCACGCAGCGCGCCAATCCGCTCCTACAAAGATGCCGATGAAAACGCCCGCGATCGCTGCCGCGATCCACACGACCGCGATGGAGCCGAGAGATTGTCGCTGAGCGAGTTCTGGTTGGGACACATCTCTATTGTGGCGCACGACCGCTGGGCGTGCACGAATCGCTCCGAGTAGCGCTGCGCACGAACACTCGTCGTCACGCTCTACACTGGAGCACGGCGCGAGACCGCGCGGGAAAGGCATTCCTTTGGCACAGCTCCTGGTTTTGAGCTCTACTCACGGCGGCAGTCCGGTGTTGCCGTCGCTGGAGTTGCTGAGCCATCGTGTGCGCCAAATCCCGGCTGAACCAGCCCAGCTCGTCAACGCCCCGAGCTCAGACATCATCTTCGTTGACGCCCGCGTTGATCTCGTCGGAGCAAAGTCGCTCTGCAAGATTTTGAACACCACAGGCCTGGATGCTCCTCTTCTGCTGGTTGTCACCGAGGGCGGGCTCACCGCTGTTTCCCCTGACTGGGGCGTGGATGACGTTATTCTCGTCACCGCCGGACCGGCTGAAGTCGACGCGCGAATTCGCCTCGCCATCGGTCGGCAGTCGGCTGAACAGGTCTCGACGCGCATTCAGACCTCGGGAATCACGATCGACGAATCTTCGTACTCTGCGAAGGTTCACGGCAAGCCGTTGGATCTCACGTACAAGGAGTTTCAGCTGCTTCACTTCTTCGCCACCCATCCGTCGCGGGTATTCACTCGCGAACAACTGCTCAGCGAAGTGTGGGGCTACGACTATTTCGGCGGTACCCGAACCGTTGATGTGCATGTGCGTCGACTGCGCGCCAAGCTCGGCGATCTCGAGCAGCTGATCGGAACCGTGAGAAACGTCGGATACCGCTTCAACGTCTACGAAGACGACCAGGTTCCCACGCCCCGCGAGCGCTCAGAAGCCTAGATTTTGCAACTCTCGGCCCGTGGTTCGTTCACGTGCACGTCACCTGCGACTGCAATGATGAGTGGATGATCGAAAATGAGCCACTCGACGCTGGACTCGGCGGCGGAGACGACGACGACGACTTCGACGTAACTGAGGAGTTTGACGCCCAACTTCCCGAGCAGCGCTACCTTGACCGTGAGCTCAGCTGGCTCGCATTCAACCAGCGCGTGCTCGAGCTGGCTGAAGACCCCGCGGTGCCTGCGCTCGAACGCGCGAACTTCCTCGCGATCTTCGCGAGCAACCTCGACGAGTTCTTTATGGTGCGGGTCGCGGGCCTGAAGCGACGCATTCTCACCGGCTTGGCCGTCCCGACCAACGTCGGCCGCGCTCCCGCAGACGCTCTGGCCGACATCTCGACCGAAGCGCACCGGCTGCAGGTGCGCCACGCAGAGGCGTGGATGAACGACGTGCGTCCCGCACTCGCTGAAGCTGGAATCGAGCTGGTGAAGTACGACTCGCTCAGCGACGACGACAAGTCAACGATCTACGACTACTTTCACGCCCAGGTCTTCCCTGTCTTGATGCCATTGGCTGTGGACCCCGCCCACCCGTTCCCGTACATCTCGGGTCTGTCACTGAACCTTGCCATCCGTATTCGCAATGCGCGCACCGGCCGTCAGGAGTTTGCACGACTCAAGGTTCCCGCGATGCTTCCGCGCTTCGTGCCGTTGCCGTCACTCGACGGCCGACTGCGCTACATGTCGATGGAAGACGTCATCTCCAACCATCTCGACGACTTGTTCCCGGGAATGGAAGTGCTCGATCACCACGCATTCCGCTTGACCCGCAACGAAGACGTCGTCATCGAAGAAGACGAGTCTGAGAACCTGATTCAGGCGCTCGAGGCCGAGCTGCTGCGTCGTCGGTTCGGTCCGCCGATCCGCCTTGAGATCACCGACGACATGGACGACGTCACGCTGGATCTTCTGCTCAAGGAACTTGAGATCACGGCGCAAGAGGTTTATCGCCTCACCGGACCTCTCGACCTTCGGGGGCTTTTCGACCTGGGGCGCATTGACCGACCCGACCTGCGCTACAAGCCTCATGTGCCCACGACGCATATGGCCTTCCAGCCCGGCGACAACAATGAGCGGCCCGATATCTTCGCCGCTATTCGCAAGAATGATGTGCTCGTGCATCACCCGTACGAGTCATTCGCAACGAGCGTGCAGGCGTTTCTGGAGCACGCGGCCAAAGACCCCCACGTGCTGGCTATCAAGCAGACGCTCTACCGCACCTCGGGCGACAGCCCGATCGTTGAAGCTCTGATCAACGCCGCTGAGGCGGGCAAACAGGTGCTCGCCCTCGTCGAGATCAAGGCGAGGTTCGACGAAGCAGCGAACATCGTGTGGGCACGCAAGCTTGAGAAAGCTGGCGTGCACGTCGTGTACGGGCTCGTGGGCCTCAAGACCCACTGCAAGCTCGCCCACGTCATTCGCGAAGAGAACGGCGTTCTTCGCAGCTACAGCCACATCGGCACGGGCAACTACAACCCCAAGACCAGCCGCATCTACGAAGATTTCGGGCTGTTCACCGCCGATGATCAGGTCGGTCGCGACCTCACGCGATTGTTCAACGAGCTGAGCGGCTACGCCATCGAGAAGAAGTTCAAGCGCCTTCTCGTCGCGCCGTTGCACCTGCGCAAAGGCCTGCTGCGACTCATCGACAAAGAGCGCCTCAACGCGCTCGAGGGCAAAAAAGCCCGCGTGCGCATCAAGGTCAACTCCATGGTCGATGAGCAGATCATCGATGCCCTCTACCGCGCGAGCCAAGCCGGCGTCTCGGTGGAGGTGTGGGTGCGTGGCATCTGCTCGCTGCGGCCTGGCGTTGCGGGCATGAGCGAGAACATCATCGTGCGCAGCATCTTGGGTCGATACCTCGAGCACTCTCGCATCTTCTCGTTCGAAAACGACGGTGATCCGATTACCTATATCGGCAGCGCCGACATGATGCACCGAAACCTCGACCGTCGCGTTGAGGCGCTCGTCAAAGTCGTTGCTCCCCCACATCTGAAAGAACTCCACGACCTCTTCGATCTGGCGATGAGCGACAGCACCAGTTCATGGCATCTTGGTGCTGACGGCGAATGGGTGCGACACTCTTTGGATGCTGAAGGCAAGGCGCTCGTCGACATTCAGGATCGAACCATGACCAACGTGCAGCGGCGACGCCGCGCACGGGCGGTGCGATGACCGACACAGCGGTATACGCTGCGGGCGGGGTGGTATGGCGGCTTGTCGACGGCAAGCTTTATGTGCTGCTCATTCACCGCACCAAGTACCGCGACGTCACTCTGCCGAAGGGCAAGGTCGACCCCGGTGAGATGCTCGCCGAGACCGCCGTGCGCGAAATATTCGAAGAGACCGGCATTCGCGTCGCGCTCGGCGTTCCGATCGGCGTGTCGCGATACCACCTGCCCAGCAAACGGCTCAAAATCGTGCACTACTGGGCGACCGAAGCCACCGAAGCTGCGGTGCGCGCCTCGGAGTTCGTGCCTAACCGAGAGATCGCTGCGATTGAGTGGGTCAGTTCGAAGAAAGCGCTCGGCCGCCTGAGCTACCCCGTCGACGTTGAGATCCTCGAGAACTTCCTTCACCTTGTCGATGACGGAGTGCTCGAGACGTTTCCGCTCATCGTGCTGCGTCACGGGCATGCATTGTCGCGGAGCGACTGGGATGGCGAGGACTCTGATCGCCCTCTCGATGCGCGCGGCAAGAGCGAGGCAAAGACGATCGTCGGCCCGTTGCTGGCCTTTGGCGCTGACAAGATCGTCACCAGCAACGCCGTGCGCTGCGCGAAGACCGTCGCCCCACTGGCGAAGTCGCTCGATCGCAAGGCTGAGAAGACTGAGCTCATCAGCCAAGATGCACGGGGACGCGGCAAGGCCGATGTGAGAACCGTGATCGGTGATCGGGTACGCGCTCGCACGCCCGCAGTGATCTGCAGCCACCGCCCCGTGCTGCCCGAGATTCTGAGCGAGATCGCGCTGGCGACAGCAACCCTTCCGGGCTCGTATCTGTCGAGCGCGGCCACGCTGGATCCGGCAGCTTTCTCTGTGGTGCATATTTCGGCGCGCAATCCCGGCTCGGGCATTATCGCGATCGAAACTCACTCGCCGAAGAAGTAGCTCGGATGCCGCCGCCCGGAGCATTGCAACTCCGCTGGAAGCGCGTACCGCCGACGAAGACGCGCCGCGATGTCGCATGGTCGCTCATTCGCGAGCTCGTCGGGGGCGGCATCCTGATCTCGAATCCGTGCGCGCACTGCGGCCGACCTCATGGCGCCGTTCAGCTGTCCGCGCCCGGCATGCACGCCAGCGTGTCATATGCCGGCGACTACGCCGTTGTCGCGGTGGCGACCGGCCCGTTCGCCGGCTTCGCGATCGACGCGGAATTGGGCGAGAGCGCGGTGCGTGACGACGCGGGACTCGCGGGCGTATTGCGCAGGGGTGCCGCCGCAACGATTCGCGAATGGGTGCGGGTCGAGGCAGCGCTCAAGGCGGATGGGCGTGGCCTGCGAGTAGACCCGACCAGAGTCTTGGTCGAAGCACTCTCACCGCACCAGTGGCGTGCGCACGTGCCCGATGGCGCGCCGATCAGCGGCTGGGATGTTGACGACGGCCCCGATGGGGTGGTGCTGTCAGCGGCCTACGCTTTCAGCGCGGCAATGCCGGAAGCGCCAGCTGTTCCAGCCACGGTGTGAGCAACGCGTTCGCCGACTCCCCGAGCGTGGCGCTCACGTGACTCCTGAAGTCTGCCGTCGACACGGATTGTTCGGCGCGGGTGGCCACCCACGCACGCAGCATCGTGAAGAAAGCCTGGTCGCCGACAGCAAGCCGCAGTGCGTGCAAGGTCACCGCACCTCGCTTATAGACGCGATCGTCAAACATGAGCTCTGGACCAGGATCCACCAGCACGATGTCTTGCGCTGAGCCCGCGAGCTTTCCGTAGTAGTGACGAACTTTCGAGCGCACCGACGGACCGCCCGAGGCTTCGGACCACAGCCACTCCGCGTAGCAGGCGAAGCCCTCGTTGAGCCAGATGTCGCGCCAGTGCTCGACGCCGACGCTGTTGCCGAACCATTGGTGGGCAAGTTCGTGGGCGACGAGACGCTCACTGACACTGTCGAGGTGATTTGAACCGAACACGGCCATGCCCTGAGCCTCGAGAGGGATCTCCAGTTCGTCGGCCGTCACCACCAGCGTGCATGCGTCCTGCGGGTAGGCGCCGAACATCTCGGTGAAGACCGAGAGCATGCGCGGAACCGGAGAAAATGCGCTGTCTACAGCCAAGCGCAGCGCGGGCGGGTTCACTATGGTGACGTTCGCCGGAGTGTCGGTGGCTGCGCGGGGCATGGCGCGCGTCTCATAGCGGCCGAAATGCAGGGCAGTGAGGTAGGTGGCTGTCGGCACTTTCGACGTGAAAGTGTGAGCCACCATCTGACCGCGGCGCGCTGTGCTTACCGGAACCCCGGTAGCCACCGCGGTATAGCCCGCATCGGTGGCGACCGTGATCGTGTATCGCGCGCGGTCGTCGGGCCGATCGTTGCAGGGAAACCAGGTGCCCGCGCCGACGGGTTGTGAGGCGACCAGCGCGCCATCTTCAAGCTCTTCAAACCCGAGCGCACCCCAGCGTGTGCGTCGAGGAGCCGGTGAGCCGCCGTAGGTAATGTCGACAGAGAACCGCTCCCCCGGTTGCATCTGACGAGGCAACGTGACGCGCAACTTTCGCGGACCTTGCTTGTAGGCCGTTCGACGGTCGCCGTCCGCACGAACCTTGGTCGCGCGTAAACCGATCAGATCGAGAGAGATCGATGACGTGGCCGTGGCAGCCACGGCGTTGATAATCGCCCGCGCGTCGAGCCGATTCGTTCGTACCCGGTAGGTGACATCCAGTTCGTAGGACTCCACGTCGTACGAGCGATCACCGCTGCTCGGGGTGTACGTGTCAGCGTCAGTCACGATGTCGACTGGTACGAACGCACCTTGACCGCGCGCCACGGTCCGATTGGGTTTCCGCTCCATCGAGAACCGACCGGCACAGTCTCACCGCGCATCACGAGCGACGCCGGGCCGACTGTCGCATTCGCACCCACCGTTGCCCCCGGAAGAACCACGCTGTGCGGCCCTAGGGTTGCGCCTTGCTCAAGTTCCACAGAATCCATACTCATGATTCGATCATGGAAAAGGTGTGTCTGCACAACGCAGCCGCGGTTCACTGTTGATCCGTCGCCGAGCGTGACCAGGTCAGGCTCCGGAAGCCAGTAGCTTTCACACCAGACGCCGCGCCCAATCTTCGAGCCCAGCGTGCGCAACCAGACGGCGAGCGCGGGAGTTCCCGACGCCGCGCGTGCAAACCACGGCGCCGCGACCATCTCGGTGAACGTGTCTGACACCTCGGTGCGCCACACAAAGCTCGACCACAGCGGCTGCTCACCAGCGCGGATCACGCCGACAATCAGCCATTTGGCGAGCGTCGAGACGCCCGCCGCGACCGCACCGGCAATCAGCATCACGATTCCCGACAGCAGAATGGTCCACACCGCGCCAACGCTCTGCCACAGGGCAGCGAGAGCGAAGATCACGAGCAGTCCTAGCGCGCACGTCACGATGACGGGCACGATGCGCCCGAGTTCCCACAGCGCCCGCGCGATGCGCAAGCCTGCGGTCGGACGGTAGGTGCGGCTCTGGTCGCCCTCGGCGTTGAGCCTGCGCAAGCGCACCGCCGGTGAGCCAAGCCACGATGAGCCCGGCTTGGCTTTGGCGGGCGCAGCCGAGAGCACGGCAACGAGACCGTCGCGTGGCACACGGTGCCCCGGCGCGGCCATACCCGAGTTGCCGAGGAAGGCGCGCTTGCCGATGCGAACCGGGCCGAGGCGCAGCCAGCCGCCCCTCAGCTCGTACGAGCCGACCATGGTGTCATCGGCGAGGAACGCTCCATCGTCGATGCGCGTCATCGAGGGTATGAGCAGAACGGTGGATGCTTCAACGCTTCGCCCGACACGCGCGCCGAGCATTCGCAGCCACACCGGCGTGAACAGGCTCGAATACAACGGGAAGAGAACGCCGCGCGCCGAATCGAGCAGGCGTTCAATCGTCCACGCTTGCCAGCCGACACGGCTTCGCACGGGATGCATGCCAGCGTGAAGACCAATCGAGAGCAACCGGACCGCGATCACAACTGCACCGGCGAACACCACGCCCACGGTCAGTACAGCGGGAACGAGCCAGATGAAGGCCGCTCCGAGCGCTGACGACAGATCGGGGGACCCCTGGATGCCCAGTGCAAGCACCACGGCCCCCACAGCGAACGAGAACAACGGGAGCATCGCGAGGGCCAGCGATGATGCCGCATAGGCCCACAACCATCGCCGAGGAGCGGGCGCGCGCTCGGTAGGCCACTCGGAGTTGACCCCGCCGACGCGAACGGCCGGTGAACCGGCCCACGACTGGTCGGCGCGCACGCGCCCGAAGACGGCGGATCCCGGTGCCACTTCGGCGCGCTGGCCGATGCGGGTACCTGGAGCGAGCGTGCTGCGGGCTCCGATGGTTGCATTCGCACCGATGCGCACCTGTCCGATGCGCACGACGTCGCCGTCAATCCACGTGCCGGTGAGATCCACCTCCGGCTCCACCGCGGCACCATCACCGATCTCGAGCATGCCGGTGATCGGCGGCAGCGTGTGCATGTCGACGCCCTTGCCGATCTTCGCGCCGAGGGCACGGGCGTAAGAAAGCACCCAAGGGGCTCCTGCCAGCCCGACCGCGTCAATCTGATCGGCAATCTGCTCGGCGAGCCAAAGTCGAAGATGAACCGAACCGCCGCGCGGATAGTCGCCGGGGCGAACGCCCGCGAGAAGGATGCGAGCACTCAGCGCTGCGATGCCCATTCGTCCGAAGGGAGTCGCGAATACGAGCAAGCCGAGCAGCAGAGCCCACCAATCCACGGATGGCAACGCCTCGAAGCCCGGGAACAGGTGCAGTATCGCACTGGCTGTCAGCAAATAGAGCAGCCATCGCACGCCGGAAAGGATAAACAGGGGAACGCCCAAGAGGGTTTGCACCCACTGGGTCGAGCGCGGCGTCGGCAACGGCTTGCGATACTCGCCGGAAACTTCTTCGGCCAGCGGGCCCAGCGCTTTGGCCATCGTGCTCAACCGTGGCACGTCGTAGACGTCGGCGACTGAGAACTCGGGAACCCTCGCACGAATGCGCGACACAAGCTGCGCCGCCGCGAGTGACCCGCCACCGAGGTCGAAGAAGTCTGCCGTGCGACTGGGCACGGCAAGCCCGAGCACCGTCTGCCATTGCTCCGCGAGCCACGCCTCGGTCGGCGACAGTCCTTCGATGGGCGAATCTACGCCGGGCAACGGCCACGGAAGCGCGGCGCGGTCTACTTTGCCCGAGGTGCGCACCGGCAACTCGTCGACGATTGCCAACAGCGGCACTATCGCCGCGGGCAGCTTCTCAGAGAGCAGGGCACGCGCGTGCGAAGTGTCGAAGGCGGTGCCGACCTCATTGGCGACGAGGTAGCCCACCAGCACGGGAACACCCGCGCCAGTGGTGCGCACGGCTGCGGCCGCGGCGGTGACGCCGGGAAGATCCTGCAAGGCGTTCTCGACCTCACCGAGTTCGATGCGACGGCCGCCGACTTTCACCTGGTCATCGGCGCGGCCGACGAAAAGCAGTCCTTCGGCCTCGTAGCGAACAAGGTCACCCGAACGGTAGGCGCGATCCCAGCCCAACGCTGGCATGGGCGCGTACTTTTCCGCGTCCTTCGCGGGATCGAGGTAACGCGCCAGTCCTACGCCGCCGATGATGAGCTCACCGGTCTCGCCCTCTGCGACCCGGCGCCCCTCAGCATCCACCACCGCCAACACCCAGCCGTTGAGCGGCAGACCAATGCGCACGGGCCCAGCGTCGAGCGGTGCGGCACACGCCACGACCGTCGCTTCGGTCGGTCCGTAGGTGTTCCACACCTCGCGGCCGTCAGCCGCAAGCCTCGCGGCAAGCTCTGGGGGGCAGGCTTCGCCGCCGAAGATCAACAGGCGAACGTTCTCAATCGCGTCTTCGGGCCACATCGCTGCGAGCGTGGGAACCGTCGATACCACCGTGATGCCTTGGCGAATCAGCCACGGTGCAAGATCAGCGCCAGATCGAACCAGCGACCGTGGCGCCGGCACCAGGCAGGCGCCGTGACGCCATGCGAGCCACATCTCTTCGCACGACGCGTCGAAGGCAACCGAGAGCCCCGCGAGCACGCGATCCTGCGGGCCAAGAGGTTCTGAGTGCAAGAACAGCTGTGCTTCAGCGTCGACGAAAGCGGCAGCCGAACGATGCGAGACCGCGACGCCCTTGGGCACTCCGGTCGAGCCGGAAGTGAAGATGATCCAGGCATCGTCAGTGAGCTCGGGCGGCGGCACCGTGACGATAGCGTGGGTGCTTGGATGAGCGGCAGCGTCGTCGAACAGTGACGACCCGGCGGCAGGCTCGGAAGCCTTCGAGGGCGTGTAGACACCCGGGTCATTGATGATGCCGACAACGTCTGCCTCACCGAAGACAAGGCGAGCACGCTCGTCGGGGTCATCGACGTCGACCGGCACATACGCGGCGCCGGCGGCGAGCACGGCCAGAATCGAGACGTAGAGCTCCTTCGAGCCGGACGCCACACGCACGCCGACCCGATCTCCGCGACGCACCCCCGCTTCGTGCAGTGCTGCTGCGGTTTGACCGACGCGGGCCATCAGCTCACGGTAGCTCAGCGCTCCCGAACCGTCGTCAATTGCAGATGCTTCGGGATGCAGCGTGGTCGTCTCTCGAAGAATGTCAACGAGCGTGCGTTCCGGCGGGGTGCGCGGTGAACCGTCCAGCTCGCGCTGAGCGTTTCCCTCGCTGACCGCCTCAGGAAAGGAGTTCAACGAGCTGCGCCTTCGACAGGCGTGAGTATCCAGTCTTTCCCTCGTCGCGCGCACGTTGGCGCAGAGCGACAACGGTGAGAGCGTTCAGGTCAGTCGATTCGGCCTCATCAGCCGACTCGACCTGATCTGCGCTGGAGGACTCATCCGTTGCCGCGGGCTCCGCCGGAGCCGGTGCTTCGTCGGGCGTGGTGCCCAGTTCAGCATCCAAGTTCGATTGAGCGTCGGCAGACTCTTTCTCGGCCCGAGCGGCGGCCTTCTCTGCCTTAGCCGCTTGCTTCTTCAACGTCTTCGCCTCGCGCGCTTGTTCGGCTGCTGCCTCAGCACCCTGCCGAGCCTCTTCGGCAGCGCGATCAGCCTTGGCGCGCAGACGCACCTTCTTCTCTGCCTTCTCCAGCGCGCGCGCAGTCGCCTTGACCAGCGCATCCGTCGCACGCGAGGCACGCTTCGCGACCTTGGCGGGGTGCTTGCGAACCGCTTTCTTCGATACGTCGGAGGCTTCGCGCGCATCTTCTACGAGGTCGCGCAATTGCTTGGCCGACTTCTTCGGCAACTGCTTCGCTACCTTCTTGCCCTGTTTGGCCGCTTCCGCAGCCTCATCGATCGCTTCGAGCGCCTTGCGCTCGGCCTTCGTTGTCTTCGCCATGGCCACAGACCATACAGCCCGAAGGTAAACAGAACGCGTAGATGTTGCTTTCGAAGGCAAAACACTGCCCCGCTTCGACGCGAAAACCGCGCAGATGTCGGTGCGCCGTTCACTTTCCGTTTACCAACGACCCCCACTCTCTTAAGGGTTCACGCCTACGTTTCAGTGCGTGCCCCGCACCGGGCATTTCCCGAAGCCCGAATTCTCGGGCATCTTATCCCTGACACGTGAAGGATTCACACAGTGAAGATCTCCCGCATCGCCCAGGTGGGCGCTGTAGCTGCCATTGCAGCTCTTACCCTTGCTGGCTGCGCCGCTAACGAAGACACCTCGTCGGACAGCACCGACGACTCAATGGGTCTCTCCGGCACGCTTTCGGCTACCGGAGCCTCGTCGCAGACCGCCGCCCAGGAAGCATGGGTTGCCTCCTTCCAGACCGCGAACCCCGACGTGACTGTCAACTACGAGCCCACCGGTTCAGGCACCGGCCGCGAGAACTTCATCGCGGGCGCCAGCAACTTCATCGGCTCTGACCGTGCATTCAACGACGAAGAGATCGCCGCAGGCGGCTTCGGCGCATGCGCAGAAGACGGCGCCGCGGGCATCGTCGAGCTGCCGCTTTACATCTCGCCCGTCGCAGTAGCGTTCAACGTCGAGGGCGTCGACAGCCTCAACATGTCGGCAGACGTCATTGCCGGCGTCTTCGCTGGCACGATCACCAACTGGAACGACGACGCAATCGCGGCAGAGAACGACGGAGTCGAACTTCCCGACCTCGCCATCTCGCCCGTGCACCGCTCGGATGACTCGGGCACCACCGAGACCTTCACCTCATACCTCGAGGCTGCTGCCCCGAGCGTCTGGGAGTGGGAAGCAGACGGCGAGTGGCCGCTTGACTCGGGCGAAGCCGCTCAGGGCACTTCCGGTGTTGTGGCCGCTACCACCGGTGGAAACGGCACCATCACGTACGCAGACGCATCGCAGGTCGGAGACCTCGGCACCGTATCGGTCGGCGTCGGTGGCGAATTCGTTCCTTACTCGGCTGAGGCCGCCGCGATGATCGTTGACTCGGCACCGCAGGTCGAGGGCCGCGGCGAGGGAGACCTCGCGCTCGAGGTGGACTACTCCACCGAAGAGGCTGGTGTCTACCCGATCGCTCTCGTGAGCTACCTCATCGGTTGCATCGAGTACGAAGATGCAAACACGGCAGAGCTCGTGACGTCGTACTTCAGCTACATCGCTAGCCCCGAGGGCCAGGACGACGCGGCAGCGAACGCTGGCTCGGCTCCGATCTCTGACGAGCTGCGCACCGAGGTTGAGGCGGCGATCGCGCTGATCGGCTGAGACTTCACTCTCTGACACCTTGCCCCGCTCGCAGTCACCAGACCACGAGCGGGGCAAGGTTCAGCAGGGGAACGGGACCACCTGATACCCGAGCTTCTGCTGAGCCTTACACGCCCGACACAAAGGACACATGAATGGCGACTACGACTGACACCGTCAGGCCCGTGGCAAGCAAACGCAAAGTGCCACGGCGACCGGGTGACCTCGCGTTCTCCGGCACCGCGCTGGCTGCCGGAATCACGATCCTGGTCGTTTTGGCCGCGGTGGCGATCTTCCTCGCTATTGAGAGCATCCCTGCTTTCACCGGTGAGCCCACCGAGAACCCGATCCTCAAGGGCGAGTCTTTCTGGGCCTATGTCGCCCCACTCGTGTTCGGAACGATCTGGGCATCGATGCTGGCGCTGTTGATGGCCGCTCCCCTCGCTATCGGCATTGCGCTGTTCATCTCGCACTACGCGCCAACGCGGATCGCTTCGTTCCTTGGCTACATCATCGACCTGCTCGCCGCGGTGCCTTCGGTGGTCTTCGGCCTGTGGGGTGGCGTCACATTCGCCGGGATGGTGCAGCCGTTCTACGCATGGCTCAACGAGTACTTCTCGTGGATCCCTCTCTTCAGCGGGCAGGTTTCGGCCACTGGACGAACGATCCTCACCGCAGCCATGGTGTTGGCGATCATGGTGCTGCCGATCATGACGGCAATCTGCCGTGAGGTCTTCCTTCAGACTCCAAAACTGCACGAAGAGGCAGCGCTCGCGCTCGGCGCCACTCGCTGGGAGATGATCCGCATGGCCGTGCTCCCGTTCGCCCGTGGCGGCATGGTGTCGTCTGCGATGCTCGCGCTCGGCCGTGCACTCGGCGAGACGATGGCGGTCACTATGGTGCTGTCGGTTTCTGGCGTGATCACATTCGAGTTGCTCACCGCAACGAACCCCACCACGATTCCCGCGAACATCGCGCTCTCGTTCCCTGAGGCATATGGCGACGGCGTGAGTGTGCTCATCGCCACCGGCTTGGTCTTGTTCGTTCTCACCTTCGCCGTCAACGCACTGGCGCGTTGGATTGTCAGCCGCCGTTCGGAATTCTCGGGAGCCAACTGATGTCGACTACCACATCCCCCCCGGCGAGGGTCAACGCCCTCACCAGCGGCAAGCTGCCCCGCTCCGCGCCTTGGTTCATGCTGGCCGGCTCCATGGTCATCACGTTCATCGTGTTCGCGGTGCTGAACCTCGGTCAGCCGATCGGCAACTTCAACATCGTCGCCGCGGTGTTTCTCGGTGCCGTGCTGTTCGTCATCACGATCGGATTGGTCTCTCGCACGGTTGAAGGTGGACGCAAAGCGGCCGACCGTGTCGTCACCGCCGTCGTGTCGGCAGCGTTCATCGTCGCGCTTCTCCCCCTGATCTCGCTGCTCTACACAGTGGTCTCTGAGGGTCTCGCACGTTTCGACATCGACTTCTTCACGATGAGCATGCGCAACGTTGTGGGTGCGGGTGGTGGCGCGGTTCACGCGATCTACGGAACGCTGCTCATCACTGCGGCAACCACACTGATTTCAGTGCCTATCGGTCTGATGACCTCGATCTACCTCGTCGAGTACGCACGTGGCGGCCGGCTCGCCAGATCGATCACCTTCTTCGTCGATGTGATGACGGGCATTCCCTCGATCGTTGCGGGTCTATTCGCCTACTCCGCATTCGCGCTGTTCTTCGGCCCCGGCATCTCGATGGGAATCATGGGCGCTATCGCGCTCAGCGTGTTGATGATTCCAGTCGTCGTGCGCTCATCCGAAGAAATGCTGCGACTCGTGCCCAACGAGCTGCGTGAAGCCGCGTACGCCCTCGGTGTGCCGAAGTGGCTCACCATCGTCAAGGTCGTGCTTCCGACATCGATCGCCGGTATCACCACCGGCGTGATGCTGGCTATCGCCCGCGTCATCGGCGAAACTGCCCCGCTGCTCGTCACCGCCGGATACACCCAGAGCCTCAACCTCAACCTGTTTGAGGGCGACATGATGACTCTGCCGGTGTACGTGTACAACCAGTACGCAAACCAGGGCACCAGCCCTGACGACGCCGTCGCCCGAGCCTGGGCAGGCGCGCTCACCCTCATCCTCATCGTCATGGTGTTGAACCTCGCGGCCCGTATGATCGCGAAGATCTTCTCGCCCAAGACCGGCCGCCGCTAGCCCGCGCTGGCGCAATCCATAGAAAGAGCCCTTGTGTCTAAGAGCATTGAAGTCAACGACCTCAACGTCTACTACGGTGACTTCCTCGCCGTAGAGGGAGTGTCGCTGTCGATCGAGCCGCGCTCGGTCACCGCATTCATTGGCCCCTCCGGCTGCGGAAAGTCCACCTTCCTTCGCACGCTTAACCGCATGCACGAAGTCATCCCCGGCGCCTACGTCGAGGGGGAAGTTCTTCTCGACGGAGATGACCTGTATGGCCCTGGCGTTGACCCGGTAGCCGTGCGCCGTGACGTCGGTATGGTATTCCAGCGCCCGAACCCGTTCCCGACGATGTCGATTCGTGACAACGTCTTGGCCGGGGTGAAGCTCAACAACAAGCGCATGTCGAAGTCGAACGCCGACTCGCTGGTAGAGGAGTCGCTGCGCGGCGCCAACCTCTGGAACGAGGTCAAGGACCGCCTCGACCGTCCGGGCTCAGGCCTCTCCGGCGGTCAGCAGCAGCGTCTGTGCATCGCACGCGCGATCGCCGTGTCACCCGACGTGCTGCTGATGGACGAGCCGTGCTCGGCGCTCGACCCGATTTCGACTTACGCGATCGAAGAGCTGATCGGCGAGCTGAAGAACGACTACACGATCGTGATCGTGACGCACAACATGCAGCAGGCGTCGCGTGTCTCGGACCGCACCGCCTTCTTCAACATCGCTGGCACCGGAAAGCCCGGCAAGCTCATCGAGTACAACGACACCAAGTCGATCTTCACGACGCCAGAGGTTCAAGCAACCGAGGACTACGTTTCGGGTCGCTTCGGCTGATCCCGACTGCTTCCGCTTCAACCGGTCGTTGCCTTCGGGCAGCGGCCGGTTTTGGCGTTTCCGGGTGGTCGGCGGCGGGGCGGCCCGGCGTGCCGGGCACGCGAGGCGGTGGTTGCGGGGCCGGTGGTGCTGCGGTGCTGCGGGGTAGCGGGGCTGCGGGGCAGCGGCTGCGGGGCTGGTGCGGCTGCGGTTGCGAGGCCGGTGGGGCTGCGGGGCAACGAGGCAGCAGGGCAAGCGGGGCCGGTGGGGACGCGAAGCTGCGGGGCAACGAGGCAGCAGGGCAACCGAGCAACCGGGCAGCGGGGCAGCGGGGCAGCGGCTGCGGGGCAGCGGCTGCGGGGCAACGGGGCAACGGGGCAACGGGGCCACGCGAAACGGCCGGGCATTTCGACGACACGCCGCCACGCGGCATCCCACAGCGCTTTTCTCACCATTTTTCCGGCCGTTTCGACCACGGGTCTGCAGTTCTCGGCTGCACGAGGAACAGCCCCGTGGCGAGTTGTCTTGGCTGCGAGACCCGCGCGTCAACCCTGCGCCCCTGTCCTCCCCCACGCCTTGCTGCGTTTGGCTTTCGACAACCCCGGCGAGACTGTTCGTCGCGCGGCGGCCAGAGCACAGAGTGTTCTCATCTGCGAACGGACTCCTGCCATATTGAGGTCTGCACAGTTGCGAGAATTTGCCGGTACCCGCGCGCGGGCTTCGCTGCTCATTCGCGACGGCGAATGGCACCGTCTTCGTCACGGGTTGTACGCGTCGATGGGAGTGTGCGAACCAACGCGCACAGCTGCCGACCACGGCGGCGCATTGGCCTGCGTGTCCGCGGCGCGGCACCTCGGGCTCTGGGTGTTGCCTGACCTGACCGAAACTCACGTATGGCTGCCAAGTGGGGGTCGGGTTCACCACAGCGGCTGCCTCTGCGTCGTGCACTTCGACGAAGTGGCCGCTGAAGCCTTCAACCCGCCGTCAACACCACGGATGCTGCGGCAGATTCTGCGATGCCAGGGCGTGGAGTCATTTTTCGCCTGCCTCGAATCCGCTCTTCGGCAGCATCGCATCAGCGCTGCGGAGATTGAGTGGCTTCGCATCCACACAAATGCTGCGGGGCGCGAGGCTATCGCTTTCGCTCGAAAGGATGCCGATAGCGGCATTGAGTCGCTGTTTCGCTGGCGGCTGCGCACGTTGGGACTGCCGATCACCCCACAGGTGCGCATCGGCGGCGTGGGGATCGTCGACTTCGTCATCGGTGACCGCTTGATTGTCGAGCTCGACGGAAAAGCGAACCACGGGGATGGACCATTGCGCCACAAAGATCTTGTCCGCGACGCCGCCGCCGCGAGTCGAGACTATGTGACGCTGAGGTTCGACTTCGCGCAGGTGATCTACGACTGGGGCACTGTCGAAGCGGCAGTAGTCGCGCAGGTAAGTGCTGGGCGGCACCTCGACTAACTCGCACACGCGGCACGGAGCACCAAACGGCCGGGCATTCCGCCGACACGCCGCTACGCAGCATCCCTCACCGCCGATTACGGCAATCCCCCGGCCGTTTCGCGAGCAACACGACGCACACGACGCACGGCGCCCGGCACACGGCGCCCGGCACACGGCACACGGCACACGGCGCCCGGCACACGGCGCCCGGCGCCCGGCACACGGCACCCGGCGCAAGGCACGCGGCGCGCGGCAAGCGGCACCAAACGGCCGGGCATTCCGCCGACACGCCGCTGCGCAGCATCCCGCACCGCCGTTTACGGCAATCCCCCGGCCGTTTCGTGAGCAACACGACTCCCGCGGCGCCCGCGGCACGCGGCACGCGGGACCAGCGCGCGGCGCAAGGCACACGACACGGGGCTCGGCCCCGCGGCACCACCCACGCGGCACCACCCCACGCGGGACCAGCCCGCGGCGCAAGGCACACGACACGCGGCTCGCGCCCGCGGCACCACCCACGCGACACGCAGCACCAAACGGCCGGGCATTCCGCCGACACGCCGCTACGCAGCATCCCACATCGCCGTTTACGGCAATCCCCCGGCCGTTTCGCGAGCAACCCGTCGCGGCGAGCAACACGTTTCGCGAGCAACACGTTTCGGCGCACCGCGGCGAGCAACGCGACCGCCACCGCTCCCCGACGCACGGTCGGTGTCAGCACGGTCGCGCGCTAGTCGCGTGGGCTGAGCAGGTATTCGTTGATGGATGCTGTGAGCTCCCGATCGACCGGAACATCTTTGCCGTCGATCGACGTGATCGGCGCGGCAAGCCGAACGCTCGAGAGCAGCCAGGCAGCATCCGCTCTGGCCATGAGCGATACCGGAACGACCTCGTAGCCAGTGTGCAAGCCCTGCGCTTCGAGGTGCTCGAACAGGCTCAGCTGAGTAGTGCCGTGCAGTATTCCGCCATTGGGCGCGGGCGTCACGAAGCGTCCGTCGACACGCAACACGAGCGATGCGGTCGGCGCTTCGAGCACGAAGCCATCCGAGGTCACGAAGATCGCGTCGTCAGCGCCGCGGCGCTTGGCTTCGCGCAGCGCTGCCATGTTCACCGCGTACGAGAGCGTTTTCGCCCCGAGCAGCAGCCAGGGAGCGCGGCTCGGCACATCGAGCCCATAGCCGCGGTCCAGCGTCACGACACGAACCCCGTGCGCACGCGCCAGGGCGAAGTCCGGTGCCGAGCCTGAGGTAACCCACGCGGTGGGCGCAGGGCCATGCTCAACGCCGCGGCTCAGGATGAGCTTGATGACTCCCTCTCCCCTGCGCGGCGTGTGTTCAGCGGCCGTGGTGACCGCTTGACGCCATTGCTCACGATGCGGTGCCGGCAGGTCGCAGATCTTCGCGGAGTGCGCGAGCCGGTCAAGATGCGCGTCTACCTCTTGCGGATGACCGTCGACCACGCCCACCGATTCGAAGATGCCGTCGCCGCGCTGCGTGCTGAGCTCTCCGACGCTCAGAGCTGGAGCCGCGGGGTCGATGACCGTGAAGGTGTCAGCAAAAACGGTTTGAGAGCTGTCGGATGCCGCGGGCTCAATCACCAGCGCAAAGTGCCAAGTCATGCCCTGAGCCTACGCCGCGAGTACGCGTCGCAGAGCGGTTAGGGGCGCCTGGGAATGAAACTCATGGACGCACTTGTTACACTGTTTCAGCCGGGCCGCAGTAACCCCGGGCTCCAAATTTTGCCGCTTAGAGCGGCCTCGCGCCGAGAGGCGTTTCTGCGGCCCGGTACTTCTTTGCCTGCCGCAGGTGATGGTTCAATTCAGCGACTCACGCCGCCACAGCGCCGCACATGCCGCGAGGTCGCCCGCGTACGTCGACAGCCGCAACGCGCGAGTGGTGAACCCAGAGGAGCGCTCGGGCTCGGTCGATTCGTAGTCGTCGGCGAGATGGGTGGAGCCGGCAGCCTCGACCCTGCAGAATGCGGCGGCACGCTCGAGGGCGACGGCGAAATCTCCCTGGAACAGCCCGCGCAGAATCGTGTTGATCAGCACCACGAGTTCTGCCGGTCCCGCGGGCGCCGGCGCACCCGCTACCACCGAATCCACAGAATCCAACGCGTGCCGTCCTCGCTCGTAAAGCAGCGCGGCGGACTGCGGGTCATCGTGGATCATCAGCTGCAACAGGTACAACCGCCACAGCGCTCCCGGCAGTGACTTCGCGGGAGAACGTGACCACAATTCTGCAACGTCATCGATTCCATGCTCACCGGTGAAGGCGATCAACCGGTCGACAACCGCATCGTCAGGTTCCGCCCTGACTCTGGCCACGAGGGCATGCGCGGTTGAATGAGCAACCCGCGATACCTCTGCCGGGTCCTCTGCGGCGAACAGCCGATCGAACGTCTCGGCAGGGCGTTTGACCGGTTTGTGAAAGCCGCGGGAGTCATCAGTCATCCGCTACAGATTACCGCCCAGCGGTGCGTCGGGCGCCAGCCTCGCCAATCAGGCTGTGGCGATGACGATGATCGGATCAGTGGTGGGCTCGCCCGTGGGCGAACCGCCTTCTTCTTCGATGGTGACCGCAATGACATCGCCCGGCTGCATTGTGCCCTCAAACTGCGCGGTCGCCGAGTTGTCGCTGCTCGCGTCGAAGGTTCCGGCGGCAATCGGCGGCTCATCGCCGCGAATGAACCACAGCTCGAACGCCTGGTCTTCTGAAATCGACGGCAGCCCGTCAGAGACGAGCACGACTTCACCCACCGACTCCGACCAGTGCACGGTGGCCATGCCGCCATCGGCGACATCGACCGAGGCCTGCTGAGCGTCGGGAGCATCTTCAATCTGCTCCAAAGCGACCACGGCTGGCGACGGTCCAATCATCTCGCCGATCGTCGCCGCACCCAGTCCGAGTGCGACGAGGAACACCAGCGATGCAGCGAGCCCGAACAATCCCCGCGTCCAGTTGCGACGTTCAATAGCCTGGATCGTTGTGGTCGTAGGCGTGGGTTCGACGAACACGGTGTCGACGTCAGCATCCACTTCTCCTGACGACTGCTCTTCCGCGGTCGCGGCTGACGGCATGCCCTCTTGCAGAGCCACGCCAGCGTCGACATCGTGTTGCGGTGTGACCGCGATCTGTGCAAGCAGCGATGCTCGAATGCTTGCCGGCGGAGTTGCTTCAGCGCCCCCTGCCAGCTCAGCGACGGTCTCAACGTCATCGTTGACCAGCTTTTCCCATTCAGGATGCTGCGCACGGGCGTCATTGAAGATCTGCGCATCTTCGGGCGACAGCGCGCCTAAGGCGTAGCCCGCTGCAAGTTCAGCGAATTCGTTCTCGTTCATGCCGTCACCCCCATTTCAGTTCGTAGTCGCGATAGTCCATCGCGCATTCGTGTCTTGATCGTGCCGAGTGGCGCACCGACGAGCGCTGAAATCTCGCTCTGGCTGTAGCCACCGAAGTAGGCGAGTGTGATCGCCTCGCGTTGTGGGTCAGGAAGTGTCGCCAATGCGGTCGTCACTTTCTCCCCCTCAATACGCAGTTCAACCTGCTCAGATACTCCGTCGTGAGCTACGTCAAGATCGCGCACTCCGACCCGCACATCACGGTCACTGCTCGCTTGCGACGAGCGCACCCGGTCTACGGCCCTTCTATGAGCGATCGTGAGAACCCACGATCTTCCTTGACCCTTATTCGGAACGAACTTGGAAGCGGATTGCCACACCTCGAGAAAAACCTCTTGCAGCACTTCTTCGCTCTGCGAGCGATCCACGAGAACACGAAGGATGAGGCCGAAGACGCGCGAAGACAACATGTCGTACACGCGCGCGAACGCAGTCTGGTCTCCGGCTGCAACCTGCTGCAGCAACTCACCTATGTGGTCGACAGAATCGGCGCCGTCCTCCGGCACGTCGACACCATCAATAACCATGAGTACCAGCATGCCGTACGACGCGTGAATCCCCTGTTTTTGAGAGGTGCGAAACACCGACTTGACATTTTTCCAATCCGATTGCGCCGCTCCTCCGAATGCCTATTTGTAACCGCCCAAGCGGATGCAAGCCCCCACCGGGCACCTGTAGATCACGGTCCACTCGGACCCCACAGAGGAGGAACTCATGTCACGCATCACCAAGAAGCGCGTCTCAGCAGGACTCGCACTCGCCCTTGCCGCATCGTTCGCACTGAGCGCATGTTCAGGAGCATCCACGGAAACCGAGTCGGATGAGCCCGACACCACGATGAGCGAAGAAGCCGAAGAGCCCATGGCTGAAGAGTCCATGGACATGGACCCCGCCGCGTACCTGGTCGGCTCGGGCTGTGCTGACTATGCAGCTGCGGTTCCGGACGGCGATGGATCGGTCGCCGGCATGGCTGAAGACCCGGTAGCGGTCGCAGCATCCAACAACCCGCTCCTCACCACTCTCACCGCAGCCGTCAGCGGCGGCCTCAACCCCGACGTCGACCTGGTTGACACGCTCAACGGCGACGAGTTCACCGTCTTCGCACCCGTCGATGAGGCATTCGCGGCTATTGACGCAGACACCATCGAGGCGCTGAAGACCGACTCCGAGACGCTGACCGCGATCCTGACCTACCACGTGATCCCCGGTCAGATCCTTCCGGAAGACCTTCCTGGAACCCACACCACCGTGCAGGGAACTGATGTTGAGGTCACCGGCAGCGGCGACGACCTGATGGTCAACGGCGCAACCGTCATCTGCGGTGGCGTTCAGACCGCGAACGCAACCGTCTACCTGCTTGACACGGTGCTTCTCCCGTAATTCAGGGCACCCAATTTCGGGCGGTGGGGCCGCCGTCTCCGTGTAATGCGGAGACGGCGGCCCCTCCCTATGTGCACGGGCACTACTCATCTCAAAGTAGGCTTGTACTGCAAGGGCCTCTAGCTCAGTCGGTAGAGCATCGGACTTTTAATCCGTTGGTCGTGGGTTCGAGCCCCACGGGGCCCACCAAAACCGCGATACTCCAGTGGAGTGTCGCGGTGTTTCACGCTTAGCTGTCAATAGTCGGACACGTCTGATCAGGCATTCTCGCGCGCTGCGCCGCGAGTCGTGCGGTCGAGACGCCGA
Source organism: Microbacterium marmarense (assembly GCF_037204165.1). Classification (NCBI taxonomy): domain Bacteria; kingdom Bacillati; phylum Actinomycetota; class Actinomycetes; order Micrococcales; family Microbacteriaceae; genus Microbacterium; species Microbacterium marmarense. The sequence continues at coordinate 1,232,560 of NZ_JBBDGL010000001.1, read as the reverse complement.
GATTTCTGTTGAAGCTCGCGACGCAGATATGATGTATAGGGGGAGCACAGTGCACCGCACTCCTAGCTGTGTCCGCAACGCGAACGTTGCTGTGCGCCATACCCCGCAAATTGACGGGGAGATCGCGGACATGTACAGCGCAACCAACAGCACGTTGGATGTATCTGCGCGCCTTGTTGCCGCGTGTCGCGTTCTCTTTGACCATCTACGGCCGCAGCTCGCTGGTCGCTCGCACGCTACCGCGCTCCAAATCATTCGACAATGTTGAAGCTCGGTGGCGCAGTCCGGCACGTGTGGTCAACACTGCTCGCTGTGTCAATGCCCCTCACCGCGCTCTTGGGCGGCGCGGGCGCTGATGCCCCGTCGGTCACCGACAGTGCGAGTGCAGTCAGCATCGCCCATCACGCCACGTCAGCGGATTGCTTCACCGATATCGACGAGCTCGACCTCGTTGGCGGCATCGGCTTCGACGAGCAGCGCGCCGGCACGGACGTGCCCCTCGGCAAACCCGTCGTGCTCGTACACGGCTGGGCAGACAGCGGAGCGGTCTTCGAACAAGACGTGGAATGGGTCGGCACAGATCTCACAACCGCCGTAAGCGCCGCCGAGGAGGCGTCAATCGTCGAGCGGTTGAGCCAGCTCGATGGGGTGAGCCTGTTCTCGTTCGACTACAGCGAGCAATCTGCGCAGTGGGTCACGGGGCAGAGCGGAATCGATCTGATGCGAGCGATCGACTGCCTCTACACCCTGTCTCAACAATCGGTCACGGTAGTCGCTCATTCGATGGGTGGGCTGGCGTTGCGCTTTGCGCTGGACGGGCAAACCGAGCGTGGAGCGATGATCGATCAGGTCATCACTCTCGGTACGCCGAACACCGGATCTGACGTGGCCGCCACTTTGGCCACTCCGCTGGAAACGTTCATGGATGTGCTGCGCCAGCCCACGAGCAACGTCTTGCTCTGGATGGGCGTGAAGACAATCGACTCCTGCATCGATGCCAACTACATAGATTCCTGGGACACCTGCGGGTGGCAGTCAGATGTCTTGCGACCAGCGATCGGGATGTTTGGCCAAGCGGGCAAAGCGCTGCGCACGAACTCAAGCGAACTCGCGGAGCTCGCACCCTGGCCATCGAATGTCGAGGTAACAGCAGTCGCGGTCGAGCAGGAACTTGATCTGACCAGTCTGCTGCCTTCAAGCATCGCTGCCTCTCTGCCCGTAGCCGCTATCTCTGCCGCCAGCGGGATCAACGTGCTGTCGATGGGCGATCAGCTCGTCTCTGTTGCGTCGGCTATCGACCAAGCGACCGATAGCCGCGTGTTTCGTTGCGGCGAGCCCGTCGATATCGATGAGCTCGTGCCGGTGCTCTTTTCGAATCCGTGCTTCCACGGAACGATGACGAGGAACCTGCAAGTCGTGAACTTCGTGGTGTCAACGGTTGATGCGAGCGACAGGCTTGCGAGCGAGAACATTGCCTCGATGGGCTACACCGTTGGCGTCGAGGCGGTCGCGACAGCGAATCGTCTTCGGTCGGTGAGCACCTTCATGGCTGAACCGAACCTTGCCGTGAGCGCGATGAGCGTCGCTGATCCCGGCGCGGCCTTGCTGTCCGTGACGGGTTAGGAACTGGCACGCCGCACAGGGCACACGGCACACGGCACACGGCACACGGCACACGGCACACGGCACACGGCACACGGCACACGGGCCAGCGTGAGCCTGCCTGGCTAGTGCCTGCTCGACTCAGCGAGCTCTGCGCCCGCGTGGGCGAGCTCCGCAAGCGCGGCTTCGCTCGGTTCGGGCGCGACCCCTGCAATCAGGTCCGTGAAAATGCGCACATGACGCCCATGCGAAATCGCGTCAGCCGCTGAGGCACGCACGCAGTGATCAGTGGCCAGACCCGCGACGTCGACCGACAGCACGCCGTGTTGATCAAGCAGCGCTGTCACCGAGAGTCCCTCGTCTGTGGTGCCTTCGAACAGCGAGTACGCGGGAACGCCCTGCCCCTTCTTGACGTGGTGGGTGACCGATGTGGGGTCGAACTCGGGGTCGTACTCGGCCCCGAGTGACTCCGCTACACAGTGCAATGGCCACGTGTCAACGAAGTCAGGACTCTCGCTGATGTGACCGCCGTTGTCGCTGTCGGGGTCATGCCAGTCTCGCGACGCGATGACCAGCGCGTACTCCCCGGCGTGCGCTTCGAGGTAGGTGCTGATCCGTCGCGCGACAGCGTCGCCGCCGGTGACGGCCAGCGCACCGCCCTCGGTGAAGTCGTTTTGAACATCGACAATGAACAGTGCTCGACTCATGATTCGAGGGTACGCCGATACTCGTCGCGTGTCAGGGTGTGACCATCGGCCGCGATCAGACCAGGGTCGGTAGATGCCGGCACCGTCGCCTGCGGCTCCTGCGTTTCGACGCCATGACGCCACAGCTTCGAGGGCCACCAGATTGCGCGTCCGATGTCGTACGACAGAGCCGGCACGAGGAATGAGCGGACCACGAAGGTGTCGAGCAGCACCCCGAACGCGACGATGAATGCCAACTGGGCGAGGAACAGGATGGGGATAACTCCCAGCGCTGCGAACGTGGCTGCCAGCACCAGTCCGGCCGAGGTGATGACACCTCCTGTCGCGACCAGACCACGCAGAATGCCGCGCCTGGTGCCGTGCACCAGCGATTCTTCTCGCACTCGAGACATCAGGAAGATGTTGTAGTCCACACCCAGCGCGACAAGGAACACGAAGCCGTAGAGCGGAACGGCTGGGTCGCCACCAGGGAAGTTGAAGACGTTGTTGAACACCAGCGCACTCACGCCCAGTGCGGTGCCGAACGAAAGGATGACGGTGCCGATCAAGATCACCGGCGCGAGGATCGAGCGCAGCAAGAGCATGAGGATGAGCAAGATCACGACGAGAATGACCGGGATGATGAGGGTGCGGTCACGGATCGAGGTGTCGTTGCTGTCGATGTCGGTGGCTGTTTCGCCGCCCACAACTGCCGTGCTGGCGCCGAGTTGCGCGTCAAGGTCAGTGCGCAATTCGCGCACGGTGTCTTCGGCTTCAAGCGAGTCAGAAGCATCAGTCAATGTGCCAGTGACAAGCACGTCTCCGTCAGCGACAGTCGGCGCGGGCGCGTCCGTTCCGGGAGGGCCGACGGCAGTGAACACTGCTTCGCCGTCTTCGACGCTCACCTGAACAGAACCGGTTGGCGAATCTTCGCTCGACAGAGCGACCGATTCGACGCCAGCGGACTCCTCCATGATCTGCACGGTCTCGACGATGTCGCTCTCGGGAACCACCACATAGACGGGGCTGCCTGATCCGGCTGGAAAGTGCTCAGCGAGCGCGTCTTGACCGTCACGCGCCTGGCTTTCTCCGAGCACGAGGTCGCTAGATGGCACGCCATCCGCCTGGAGCTGTGTAACGCCGAGGGCGCCACCCACGAGCACGATCGTGCAGACGATCCACACCGCGCGAGCGTGGCGGGCGACAAACCGCGCCTGACGCGGCCACAGGCCCTTCACGGGCTGCGTGAGGTCGTCGGGGATCTCAGCGACACCGTGCTTGGGAATGAACGGCCAGAAGGCGACCCGGCCGAACAGCGCCAGGAGAGCGGGCAGGAAGGTCAGCGCCGAGAGCATCGAGAACGCGATTCCGATGGAGGCAATGGGACCCAGCGCGCGGTTGGTCGCGAGGTCGGAGAGCAACAAGCACAACAGTCCGGCGATAACCGTTCCGCCCGAGGCCAGGATGGGTTCGAACGAGCCACGCCATGCCTGCGTGGTTGCCGCCCAGCGTCGCTCACCGCGAGCAATCGACTCTCGGAAGCGAGCAACGTAGAGCAGGGCGTAGTCGGTGGCCGCACCAATCACAAGAATGAACAGAATTCCCTGCACCTGACCGTTGAGCACGACCACGCCGGCGTAGGCCAGCCACCACACCGTGAGCAACGCCACGCAGAGCGCGAACAACGAAGTCATCAGCACCAGGATCGGCAGCAATGGCGAGCGGTAGACGATGATCAGAATGACGAAGACCGCGAGGAGTGCGACACCCAGCAGCAGCCCGTCAATGCCCAGGAATGCGGCACTGAGGTCAGCGGTGAAGCCGGCAGGCCCGGTTACCCAGCCCTCCAGGTCTGTCGACAGCTCTTGTTCGAGCAACTCGCGCATTTCTACCACGATGTCGCCGACGTCGCCATCGGCGTCGATCGGCACGAATATCTGCACGGCCTGACCGTCGTCTGAGACGATGGGCGGCGATACCCCGTCGACCACTCCGCCAAGATCAGCGATGTCGTCCGCGAGCGTCTGCATCTCTGCCAGTTGCTCGTCGGTGAGTTCACTATCGCTTGCGACCACCACGAGCGCCGGAATGCTGTCATCGCCGAGAAAATCCGGGAGCCGCTCGTTGACCTGAGTCGCGTCAGCACTCTCGGGCAGGAACGAGGATCGATCGTTCGATGACACCTCATCGACCTTGCCGAAGTACATGCCGCCCACGGATCCACCGACCAACCACACGAGCACGAGAAGTGCGGGAATTGCCACTCGAAGCCATCGGGTGGGTTGCTTGCTCGCGTGATGTGGCGTTTGCATAGTCGCTAGCTTATCTAGCGAATTACGTGCGCGCGACCACACCTATGCTGAGACTCGATGTTTTCTGCCGCTCTTGCCCTGTTTGGCGCACTTTTTTACGGATCCGCCGATTTTCTGGGCGGGCTCGCCGCTCGTCGTCTTCGATCGATCGTCGTGACGGCGATTGCCGCAGCATCCGGGCTCGCTGCTTTTGCGGTCGTGCAAATCTTCATCGATGGCGTGTGGACCGCAGCCGACGTCGGATGGGGCGTGGCGGCCGGAATCGTCGGCGTTGTCGCACTGATGCTGTTATATGCATGCCTGGCTATCGGCCCGATGAGCATTCTGTCGCCGCTGACAGCGGTGGTCTCCGCCATTGCGCCGATGCTGTTCGGCCTCTTCGCCAAAGGCGAAACGCTATCTGTGCTGGGCTATCTCGGGCTCGTGGTCGCCCTCGTCGCTGTCGTGCTGGTCGGTTTCATTCCGGGCGAAAATACCGTGCGACCGTCAGTTCGCGGAGTCGTGATGGCGGTGGGTTCTGGGCTTGCTATCGGCGGTTTCTTGATCATCATCGATCAGACGAGTCCTGAGAGCGGGCTCATTCCGCTCATCGTCGGACGCGGTACCAACACAATCATCACCGGCATCATCATCGCGAGCTTCGTCGTGATCGCGGTGCGCCGGGGCAAGAGCGCGTCTAGCGCATTGGAAGCCAGCGGCTTTGCTGTCGGCGGCACCCCTAGCGGACACGTCGATCTGGAGCACGCCACCGGCCCGATTGCTCTTGGGATCACACGACGCAACGCGGTCGTGCTCGCCGTGGGGTGCGGAGTGCTCGACGCCACCGCAAACGCCCTCATTCTGCTGGGGTTGCGCGTGGGTGACCTCACCGTGGTCTCGGCGCTTACCGCGCTGTACCCCGCCGGAACCATCCTGCTGGCTGCCGTCGTACTGCGCGAGCGAGTCGCGGCGGTGCAGTGGGTTGGACTCACGCTCGCACTGACTGCCGGCGGCATGCTCGCGCTCGCCTAGTGCGCGGACGGGACTCACCCTCGCACGAAGAGAACAATCCCAGAAGCGACGAGCGCCGCCACCCCGAAGCCGAGCAGCCCTAGAGCCAGCAGCAGCACCCCACGCACGATAGGCGAGCCCTGAGTGAGTCGTATCTGCCCAGTCGTGCCGCGTCGGTAGAACACATCGGCTTCGTCTTTTCCCGCCAGAGCATGATCGATATCGGGCGACAGCTGCGCAGAGCCCACTCCCCCGTCAGCATCGAACCATCGCGCGATTCGACCACCAGGTGAGTCTTCGATCAATGCGCGCACCGGCAACCACGTGCCATCAGCGAGATACAGGCCCAGCGTAATCACGGCAAGCACGGCGCCAAGCCCAAACCCTGCCCAACCGAATATCTCAAGTACAGCATCGAGAGCACGATCCGGCACTGCGATACCACCGTTCTGCGGATATGAAGGAAGGCCCGCACAAGGCGGGCCTTCGGCATCTGAGCCACCTGAGAGAATCGAACTCTCGACCTATTCATTACGAGTGAATCGCTCTGCCATCTGAGCTAAGGCGGCGAACATCACCGAAGCGATGCACGATCATCAATCCTACAGGCTGCGGTGACGCTGCGCGAACTGGCAATTGCCTTCACTCGCAGCGGAGCCCGTCTTCAGGCGGCGTGCCATCGATGAGGTAGGTCTCGACCGCTGCGTCTACGCAGGCGTTGCCCTTGTTATAGCCGGAGTGCCCCTCGCCGACACGCGTGACCAGCACTCCCGACGACAGCTGTTCAGCGAGCGATACCGACCACTCGTAAGGGGTTGCCGGGTCGTTAGTTGTTCCCACCACAACGATGGGGTCAGCACCCTCAGCGGCGATGGGTTCGCGCACACCTGACGGCGGATAGGGCCACTCGTCGCATCCATCAGGTCCGCTCCAATAGGGAGCAACAGTCGGCGCTTCAGCCTCGAGAAGCGCCTGTGAAGCGGCCTCATCCTCGGGCGTGGAGTCGTTGGGATAGTCCAGGCAGTTGTAAGCGCTGAACGCTTCGGTCTGATTGTCCAGATACACGCCGCCGGAGCGGTTGTAGTAGAAATCAGCCAAAGTGAACGCCAGCTCAGGGTCGCCGGCGAGGGTGTCGGTCAGCGCAGCCGTCAAGTATGGCCAGCTGTCTTCGGAATACAGCGCCGCGATAATCGCTGTCAGCAGGGTGTCGGCTCCCAGCATCCGCCCGTCCGCGCCTTGTTGGGGGAATCGATCGGCTCCCGCCAACAGCGTGCCGAGGTCAGCCATGCCTTGGTCGACGGTGCCGCGGAACGGACAGTCGCTGCCGTCGATGCAGTCCGCCATGTATGCGCGCAGGGCCGACTCGAATCCGACGCCCTGCGTGGTGCCTACCTCAAGCCCCGAAACTGAGGGGTCAATAGCGGCATCGAGCACGAGCCGCCCCACGCGTTCCGGGAACAGTTTGGCGTACGTGGCACCCAAGAACGTGCCGTACGAGTAGCCGAGATAGTACAACTCGCTGTCGCCGAGAACGCCACGCAGCAGGTCCATATCGCGGGCTGATTGGTCGGTTGTGATGTAGGGCAGGATGCCATCGCTGTTCGCCTCGCATGCCGCGGCGAATTCTGCGCTGCTTGCGAGCAGCTCGTCATTCCATGCGTCGGAGCCGCGCGAGTTCTCGGGAATGTCAAAGAGGTAGGAGTCCATGTCAGCGGGGTCTGTGAAGCACGTCACCGCCGTGGATGCTCCTACTCCGCGCGGGTCGAAACCAATCACGTCAAAGTTCTCTCGCACGTCTTCACCCACGGCGTAGCTGATCGAATCGCGGATGAATCCAAGGCCACTCGCGCCCGGGCCGCCCGGGTTGGTGAGCAGCGACCCGATCGCGTCGCCGCCGGTCGCGCGACTGCGAATGATCGCCAACTCGATCTCACCGAGACCGGGATTCTGCCAGTCGAGCGGCGCGGTGACGATCGCGCACTCCATTGCCGATTCGCAGGACTCCCACTCGAGAGTCTGCTCGTAGAACGGCAACAGCTCGTCAGCGATCCCGTCGCTTTCAGGCGCTGGACTCGCCGATGACCGCGGTTGCTCCGCCGGGATCTGCGCGTAGAGGCACCCCGAGAGGGCGAGCGAGGCGGCCAGCACCCCGGCAACAATGGCGGCGATTCGCCGCGAAGTTCGAGCAACCATCGCGGTCACGGGATCCTTCCGTTCGAGACGGTGACGAGCATGCTTTCGAGCGCCAGCAGCGGCGCGGCGTTCTGCTCGATGTTGCGCCGAGTTTCGGCTATACGGTCGACGATCACCAGAGTGCGCTCGGGATGCCAGGCTGCCGCTATCGCACGCAGGTCTGGCTCGATTTCAAGGTTGATCAGTTCGCCGTCGTTGCCGAACTGAATCATCAGCACGTCGCGGTACATCGACTCAAGATCGGTGAGCACGCGGTCGATGCCATCGCGAAGGCTGCGCGTGCCGCGTCGCTTCTGATCATCTTGCAGCGCCGAGACCTGTGACCGCACCGCGGGCGGCACTGCCTGCCCTTCGACGATGCCGAGGGTTCGCAGCAGAGCGGCGCGCTCTTCTTCGTCGCGTTCAGCCGTCAGCGCCTTCGCGTCTTCAGTCGCCGCCTGCACAATTCGACCAGCGACTTCAACGGCGTCACCGACGCTGCGCACACGCAACACCGCACGCAGCGTCTCGTCACGTCTCGCTCGCGACGCATCGTCTGTCGCCAAGCGTTGCGCCATGCCGATGTGACGCTGGGCGTGCCGAGCAGACTGCTCTGCCACCGCATAGTCGATGCCGGAGCGCTCGGTGATCAATTGGGCGACATCGGCCACATCGGGCTCGCGAAGGCGCACGGTGCGCACCCGCGAGCGGATTGTGGGAAGCAAGTCGGCGTCGCTCGGAGCACACAGCACCCAGACGGTGCGCTCGGGCGGTTCTTCGAGTGCTTTCAACAACACATTGGAGGTGCGCTCTGCCATGCGATCAGCATCTTCCATGACAATCACGCGATAGCGGCCAAGCGAGGGAGAAAAGTAGGAACGCTCGACGAGCGCTCTCGCATCTTTGATCGAGATGATCACGCCCTCAGTGCGCAGCGCCGCAAGATCGGGATGCGCGCCGGCGAGCACCTGCCGCATTGCGTGTGTGTCGCCTGGCTCTGCGATCAACGCCGCAGCGAAAGCGTAGGCGAGCGTGGAGCGTCCAGATCCTGGCGGCCCGGTGATGAGCCACGCGTGGGTCATGGAGTTGGGGTCGGATGCTGCCGCTTGCAGCGCCGCCACCGCGGCATCTTGACCCCATACGTTGCCCCAGGGCAGCGCGTTCAGGTCGACCTCGGCCGATGCCGTCGCATCCATACGGATCAGCCTAATGCGAGGTGCTGACGTCACCGATGAGCGTGCTCACTCGATGCCGAACGACGGCAGCCAGCTCGCTTGCTGGCAGGGCGGCATCCAACACCAGAAACCGCTCAGGCTCGGCCTCGGCGAGCGCGAGGAATGCCGCCCGCACACGCGTGTGAAAGTCGAGATCCTCAGCTTCGAGGCGGTCGAACGGTTTGTCATCTGCATCGAGCCGCTTGCGCGCGTGCGCCGGGTCAAGGTCGAGAAGCACAGTGACGTCGGGGAGGGCGCCGTCCGCGGCCCAGAGCGAGAGGTCGCGCACCTCGTTCGAATCGAGCACGCGCCCGGCTCCCTGATAGGCGACGGATGAGTCGAGATAGCGATCTTGGATCACCACGTCGCCCCGTGAAAGCGCAGGCCGCACCAAGGTTTCAATGTGGTGTGCGCGGTCGGCGGCGTACAGCAGCGCTTCCGCGCGGGGTGCCACGTCACCTCGGTGGTGCAGAACGATGTTGCGAATCAGGTTGCCGACTTCAGTGCCACCGGGTTCACGAGTTCGCACTACGTTTCGACCTTGCGACTGCAGCCAGTCTTCGAGAAGGGTCGACTGCGTGGTCTTTCCCGCGCCGTCGCCACCTTCGATGGTGATCCACAATCCCTCGGACGCGCGAGAGGTCACTTTGCCTCCGGTGCCTTCTTTGCTGGCGCTCGCTTCGCCGGCGTCTTTGTGGCGGCAGACTTAGCCGCAGCGGTCTTTGTGGCAGTCGTTTTTGCGGCAGTCGTTTTTGCGGCAGTCGTTTTTGCAGCAGTCGTTTTTGCAGCAGTCGTTTTCGATGCGGCACTCTTCGCGGCAGTTGTCTTTGTGGCGGCTGCTTTTGTGGTGGTTGCCTTCTTCGCAGGCGCTTTCTTTGCTGGCGCCTTGCGTGCTGTTGCGCGCTTCGGTGCGGGGCCCTTCGCGCGCTTGTCGGCAAGCATTTGCACGGCGATCTCGTAGGTGATGTCGTCGGGGGTCTGGCCCCGAGGAATGGTCACGTTGGTCACGCCGTCAGTGACATACGGCCCGAAACGACCGTCTTTCACCTTGATCGGCTTTTCGCTGACGGGATCGGCTTCGAACTCTTTCAGCGCACTGGCTGCGGCGCGGGCACCGTATTTCGGTTGCGCGTACACCGCGAGCGCCTCTTCGAGGGTGATGTCGAAGAGCTGTTGCTCATTCTGCAGGGTGCGCGAATCAGTGCCCTTCTTCAGATAAGGGCCGTAGCGACCGTTCTGGGCTGTGATCGGCGTTTCGGTCTCGGGATCGATGCCGACCGTGCGGGGCAGATCGAGCAAACGAAGTGCGGTCTCAAGATCAACGGTGTCCACCGACATCGACTTGAACAGCGACGCCGTGCGCGGCTTCGGAGCGGCAGGCTTTTTGGCACCGCGCTTGGGCTTTTCAACCGGAGCTGCCTCAACGACTTCGCCGGTTGCCTCGTCGACAGACTCTTCGGCAGCCGGGTCTACTTCTTGCACGTAGGGGCCGAACCGGCCATCCTTTACGACAACGAGCTTCTGGGTCTCGGGGTTCTCGCCCAGCACTCGATCGCCTGCGACGGGAGCATCGATGAGCTCTTGGGCCTTGGCCGGAGTGAGCTCATCGGGTGCGAGGTCTTCCGGAATGTTGATTCGTCGCGGCTCACCCTCTGGGTCGTCGGCGTTGGGAATCTCCAGATACGCGCCATACTTGCCGAACCGAAGAGTCGCCACACCGCCAATCGGTGTCGAGTTGAGTGCTCGAGCGTCAATCTCGCCGAGATTCTCGACAATATTTCGCAACCCGACATGGTCTTCCGACCCGAAGTAGAAGTCCTTCAACCAGTCAACACGTTGCTGTTCGCCTCGTGCGATCGCATCGAGATCGTCTTCGAGCGCTGCGGTGAAGTCGTAGTCGACGAGGTCAGCGAAGTGCTCCTCGAGCAGCCGAATCACGCTGAACGCGAGCCACGTCGGAATCAGTGCCTGACCCCGTTTGGTGACGTAGCCGCGGTTCAGAATGACGTCGATAATGCTCGCGAAGGTCGATGGGCGACCGATGCCCTTTTCTTCGAGCGCCTTGACGAGACTCGCTTCGGTGTATCGAGGCTTCGGGCTGGTTGAGTGCCCCTTGGGCTCAACATCGCTGAGCTGCAGTACATCGCCGGCGACGACAGCAGGCAACGACTGTTCTTCGTTCTTGTCGTCGTCACTGCGCTTTTCGTCGCGGCCTTCTTCATACGCTTCGAGAAAGCCTTTGAAGGTGTACACGGTGCCCGATGCGGTGAACTCGGCGCGCTTGCCAGCTGCCTCAGCCTCGAGAGTGATCGTCGTGGTTTCATACTTCGCATCAGACATCTGGCTAGCCATGGTGCGCTTCCAGATCAGGTCGTAGACGCGCAGCTCATCGCGGTCAAGCTCACCCGAAACCGAAGACGGAGTGCGGAAGGTGTCGCCAGAGGGGCGGATCGCTTCGTGCGCCTCCTGCGCGTTCTTTGACTTGCTGCGGTAGACCCGCGGCGTCGCCGGTACGGCCTTGTCGCCGTAAAGAGCGACGGCCTGCTCTCGTGCCGCTTCAACCGCCTGCTTTGACAGCGCGGTTGAGTCGGTTCGCATATAGGTGATGAAGCCTTTTTCATACAAGCGCTGTGCCACGCTCATGGCGTGCTTCGCGCTCATCGAGAGCTTGCGACCGGCTTCTTGCTGAAGGGTGGATGTGGTGAACGGAGCTCGAGGACTGCGCGTGCCCGGCTTTGCTTCTACGCCCGAGACCGTCGCCGTACCGGTGCTCTCGATGGCGGCGGCGAGTTCGCGAGCCGCTGCTTCGTCGAGAACCAGAACGGCCTTCTTGAGCACGCCCATGTCGTCGAAGTCGGTGCCGCGGGCCAAGGGCGCGCCATCGACGCGCACCAACCGTGCACCAAACGAGTCAGCCGCTTTCGCGGCCACGGTATCGATGCCCCAATACGACGCTGATACGAAAGCCATGCGTTCGCGTTCGCGCTCAACAACCATGCGAGTCGCAGCTGACTGCACGCGGCCCGCAGAAGTGCCCTGCTGAACCTTGAACCACAGCACGGGGCTGACGTCCCAGCCGTAGAGTCGGTCAAGAATACGGCGCGTCTCTTGAGCATCCACCAGAGCAAGATCAAGCTCGCGGGTGTTCTGCACCGCTGCTTCAATTGCGTCCTTGGTGATCTCGTGGAACACCATCCGTTTGACCGGCACCTTGGGCTTCAGCGTTTCAAGCAGGTGCCATGCGATGGCTTCGCCCTCGCGGTCTTCATCAGTCGCGAGCAGGAGCTCGTCGGCGCCTTTCAGCGCGCGCTTCAACTCGGTAACGGTCTTCTTGCCGCGGTCGCTCTCGACGTAGTACGGATCGAATCCGTTGTCGACGTCGATCGAGTATTTGCCATAGGCCTGCTTTTTTTCCGCAGGGATACTCTTCTTGTCCGCGAGATCTCGAATGTGTCCAACCGAGCTGAGAACTTCATAGCCGTCGCCGAGATAACCCTGGATCGACTTCATCTTGGTGGGTGACTCAACGATGACGAGCTTCTTGCCTTCTGCCAACGGGGGCGTCCTTCCTTCGTCGCAAACCATACACGTCAGAACCGGACGTGATCTTTGTGCGCGACGCTCAGCGTGGCGGACCAGCCCGCGCAGATGCTGCGGCGGGCAGGCCAGCAAACGTGGTTGCCACGGTCACCGTGGCAACCAGTCCACTGAGCTGACAGTGTGAAACTTGCACCCCGAGCGCCTGCGCCACTTGGGCTGCACGCTCACACGGAAGACCGGTCGCCGCGCCCGAAGCAGCATCGGCGGCGGCGAGCGCTGCCGAGTCAGCCGCGGCGGCGAGCCGTTGTGAAACGACGTGAGCAGACCCTGCTGTCACCAGCGCTACTGAGAGTGTTGCGGTCAATGCCACGACCCCCGCAGCCGCCACTGCGCCAGCCATCACCATCCGCCTTCAAGCGCACAGCCGGTAGCGGTGAGCTCAATGAACAGCGCCGGTGCTGTCGCGTTCACACAGACGAGTCCATCACCACGATGATCGACGCCGCCCGTCGCTGCTGCGGCAGACAGTGCAGCGTCTATGCGTTGTGTGCTTTCGCCGCGCGCGGCCAATCGCGCGGCATCGGCAGTGGCGTCTTGCAGTCGAACCTGGCGCGCGCAGACGTTGAGTGCTCCCGCGGCCAACATGATGACGACGACGATCGCTGGCAGTGAGACCGCGAACTCAGCCGTCACCGCGCCGCGATCCGCGAAACGGCGACCGCCGAGTCCGCGGGAGATCACTGAACGCTCAATGCACGGCGCACCAGATCGGTCAAGATTCCGCGCACCTCGTCGCTTCGCATGATCACCACGAGAAGCCCGGCGAACGCCACGGCGGCCATTGTCGCGATCGCGTACTCCGCGGTCGCCGCGCCGGCGTCGTTTGCCAGCGGGTCGTCGAAGAGCCGTTCAGCGCGGCGGCGGGTGAGGGTAGGGATTGTCATGGGTGTTCTCCAATCGATGGGGTGAGAGTGGGCACGTTCAAAGTTGGATGCTGACGCTCGACAGCACGCCGAGCAGCATGGGCGCAACGCCCAGAAGCAGAAAGGCTGGCAGAGTGCACACACCGAGGGGCAGAAGCAATCTCGTCGATAGACGCGCGGCACGAAGGCGCCCCTCGGTTCGAGCACGATGACGGGCAAGCACCGCCGACGCGCGAAGCAGTTCGAGCGCAGGGACGCCGGCGGTGCGCGAGAGAGCAAGCAGCGAATCGGTGTCATCGTCGATCGCAAACCCCGCTTCGCTGACAAGCGATCGTGCGCGTTCAATTGCTACGCCCCCGCTCAGGGCGATAGCGACCAGTTCGGCGCCGAGCCCGGGCAGCGCAACGTCAGCGGCAGCCGCTCTCGCGAGAGTCGAAGTCCACCGACGTGCCACCAGCACGAGAACGATTCCTCCCACCAGACATGCAACACCGATGGGATTGGTGAACAAGACACCGACGGTGTCAACGCCGAGTGCGAATCCGAGTCCGATTGCGACGAGGGGAAGCCAGCCCATGAGCCTGGCAGTGCCCGCAGGCTCAGCGAGGACCACCCGCACCTCATCAGCGACATCACGGGTATCGCGCATCGCAACCGCGATATTGCGCAGACTCTGCGCAAGGGGCGCACCCACCGTAGCTGCGATTGACCAGGCGACAGACACTTCACGCCACGACTGCTGGCCGGTGCTCGCGCCGATGCCCGTGATTGCGTCGACGAGCTTCTCGCCCTGCTCGCAGGCGTGCGCGACTCTCAGCGCCTCCTGCTGGCCCACAGACGCCAGGTACTCCCACGCCCGCACCGGCGGCAAGCCTGCTTCGAGCAGCACCGCCAGGTGCAGGATGACTTCAGCCGAGTCGGCCGCGGCGTCGCCGTTCACTCGTCTGCCCATGGCACCTTCTCAATTGCGAGACGGCCCGACGCGGCGAGCACCGGGCGTCCGATGCCTTCGACGCGGCGCTGCCCGTCGTCGGCCCGACGAACGTGAATCACGCAAGCAATCGCACTCGTCACCTGGCGGGCCAGCGAGACGTCGTCGAGACCCGCGAGAGCGCCGAGGGCTTCGAGCCGCGCGCTGACGTCGTCAAGGCTGTTGGCATGCACCGTGCCTGCCCCACCGTCATGGCCGGTGTTCAGGGCCGAAAGCAACTCCCGAATCTCGGGCCCTCTGCACTCTCCGACCACGAGTCGGTCTGGACGCATGCGCAGGGCTTCTCGCACCAGTTGAGCCATCGCGACCCCACCCGCACCCTCGAGGTTCGCCTGCCGAGATTCCAGTCGGAGATGGTGCGGATGACTGAGGCGCAATTCGGCAACATCTTCAATGGTGATGATGCGCTCTGTCGCGGGCACCGCGGAGAGCATCGCCCCCAGCAGGGTCGTTTTTCCTGCTCCCGCAGCCCCGGTTATCAGCACGTTCTCGCGGCGATCGACCAACCGGTCCAAGCGCCCTCGGAGCGCTTGCGAGAACATTCCCGATTGCTGCAGGTCTGCGAGGCTCGGTCGGTCTAGCCGTGGAATACGTATCGACAGTGCCGTACCTCCGACGCAGATCGGCGGCAGCACCGCGTGCACGCGGATGCCATCGCCGAGCCGAACGTCAACGCAGGGGTGCGCATCGTCTATATGACGATCGCCCAACGCGATCAGGTCTACCGCGAGGGCACGAACTTCTTGTTCCGTGGCACGCCAGCCATCGACCGCGCACGGTCCCGCGCCTTTGTCGACGAACAGGCGTTGGTCTGGATTGATGAAGACGTCGGTGGTGTTCGGGTCGTCGAGAAATTCGGCCAATGGTTGCATTGCTGGCGGCAGGGCTGCCGGCTTGCGCGCGGCAACGGGCGACGAAACGATCGACTCGCCGCCAGGGATGGCCGTTCGCGGACGAACGACAAACGCTTCAGGCATGCAGCGACGCTATGACTCAGAGGGGCGCCGGTCGGGGTCTGCCGTCTGAAGGGTGGGCTGCGTTGCACCAGCAGTTGGTGGGGAGGAACCGCAGCGGAAGGGCCCGAGAACCGTGCGAGAAAACGGGGGCGGCATCCCAATGGGGGGGAATGGGATGCCGCCGCGCGCAGCGTCACTAGTCGGGGGTGAGGTGGACGCTGCGAAGCACGAATCAAAGTTCGGGCGATGATGAGCCTAGGCGACAACAGGGTTCGCGGCCAATAAATCGCTTGCGTCGCGTGGCGATATGTCGGGTTGAATTCCAGATTCATACGCTCCCTACTATCGGAGGTAGTCACAACGCCCACCCGAATGTAGATTTCACACAAGCTCACCGGCACTCCGGTACTTCACTTACAGCCCGCAAAGGAGCGCGCTCACATGAGTAGCCAGATTGACCACCTTCTGAATGAGAATCGCAAGTTCGCGCCCTCGGAATCTTTCGCTGCCAACGCCATCGGCACGGTCGGGCTCTATGAGCACGCTCGCGCCGACCGCGAGGCGTTCTGGGCGCAGCAAGCCCGAGACTTGCACTGGCACAAGCCGTTCACCGAGGTTCTGGACTGGTCCACCCCCCCTTTTGCAAAGTGGTTCGACGACGGAGAACTCAATGTCGCCTACAACTGCCTCGACCGACACGTAGAAGCCGGAAACGGCGACCGTGTCGCGTTGCTCTGGGAGGGCGAGCCCGGCGATGAACGTCGCATCACATATGCAGAACTCACCGACGAGGTGAAGCGCCTCGCGAACGTGCTCACCGGTCTCGGTATCGGCCAGGGTGACCGGGTGGCGATCTACCTGCCGATGATTCCCGAGGCGGTTGCCTCGATGCTGGCGGTTGCTCGCCTCGGGGCGATTCACTCGGTCGTCTTTGGCGGATTCTCTGCCGACAGCCTGCGCTCGCGCATCGACGATGCCGGAGCGAAACTGGTCATCACCGCAGACGGCGGCTATCGCAAGGGCAAAGTCTCGGCGCTGAAGCCGGCTGTCGATATGGCGCTCGCCGACCGCAACGGTTCCGGCGCTCAAGAGAGCGTCGAACACGTTCTCGTCGTCAAACGGGGCGAGAACGACGTCGATTGGACTGAAGGGCGCGACCTCTGGTGGCACGACGTCGTGCCCGCAGCATCCAAAGATCACGAAGCTCAGGCATTTCCGGCGGAGAACCCGCTGTTCATCCTCTACACCTCGGGAACCACGGGTAAGCCCAAGGGAATTCTGCATACGTCTGGCGGCTACCTCACCCAGGCGACGTTTACCAACAAGGTCGTTCATGACCTGCACCCCGAAACCGACGTGTACTGGTGCACAGCCGATATCGGGTGGGTGACCGGCCACAGCTACGTGACCTATGGCCCGCTGGCCAACGGCGCCACACAGGTCTTGTTCGAAGGCACTCCCGACTCGCCGCACCCCGGTCGCTGGTGGGAGCTGGTCGAGAAGTACGGCGTGACCATTCTGTACACCGCGCCGACCGCAATCCGCTCGTTCATGAAGCTCGGTCGCGCCATTCCCAACAAGTTCGATCTGTCGTCGCTGCGTCTGCTCGGTTCGGTCGGCGAACCCATCAACCCCGAAGCATGGATGTGGTACCGGGAGATCATCGGCAACAATCTGGCACCGATCGTCGACACATGGTGGCAGACAGAAACCGGCGCCATCATGATCTCGGCGCTGCCGGGGGTCACCGAGACGAAACCGGGTAGCGCTCAGGTTCCCGTGCCCGGCATCAGCATTGACGTGGTGAACGAAGACGGCAGCCACGTCGGCAATGGCAACGGCGGCTTGCTCGTCGTCACCGAGCCGTGGCCGGCAATGCTGCGCGGAATCTGGGGCGACCCCGAACGCTTCGTTGAGACGTACTGGGAGAAATTCCACGCGCAGGGCTTCTATTTCGCTGGTGACGGCGCGCGCCTCGATGACGACGGCGATGTGTGGTTTCTCGGGCGCGTCGACGATGTCATGAACGTGTCGGGCCACCGGCTTTCGACCACCGAGATCGAGTCGGCAATCGTGGGGCACGATGCGACCGCAGAAGCCGCGGTCGTGGGAGCCTCCGACGAGACCACCGGCCAGGCGGTCGTGGCGTTCGTCATCATCAAGCAGTCATACCTGGATGCGCATACTCCCGAGGGACTGGGCCATTCGATTCGCAGCTGGGTGGGAGAGCAGATCGGGCCTATCGCTCGCCCTCGCGACGTGTACATCGTGAACGAGCTGCCGAAGACGCGTTCGGGAAAGATCATGCGACGACTGTTGCGCGATGTCGCCGAAGGACGCGAGGTCGGAGACACGACCACGCTCGCCGACACCGCGGTCATGAGCGTCATCTCGGCTCAGGTGAAGTAGCCGCCCACAAACAAGAAAGAGGGATGCTGCAGCGCGATACGCGTCGCAGCATCCCTCTTATCGTCGATCACACGCGAGTGAAGATGACCTCAACCTCAACCGGCGAATCAAGCGGCAGTACCGGCACACCCACAGCCGACCGAGCGTGCACACCGGCGTCACCGAAGATCTCAGCGAGAATCTCGCTCGCACCGTTTATGACGCCCGGCTGGCCGGTGAACTCCGGATCCGATGAGACGAAACCCACCACCTTGAGCACGCCCGAGAGCTCGTTCACGCCTCCCACAACGGCGGCCGCGGCCGCGATGGCGTTCAGCGCACACTGGCGGGCGTAGCTCTTCGCGTCTGCCGGCGACACGTGGTCATCGCCCTCACCAACCTTCCCCGTCGCAGGAAGCGCACCCGCAACCATTGGAAGCTGGCCCGAGGTGAACACCAGATCATCGTGGACCTTGGCGGGGATGTACGCGGCTACGGGAGGCACGACATTCGGGATCTCGATACCGAGCTCAGCCAGTCGTTCAGAAACGCTCACCGACATCAGCTCCCGCCGAACTGCTTTGCAGCCTCTGCTGCCGCACCAAGCCCAGCGTTGGCCTCACCGCCGCCGGTCGGACGTTTGAAGTAGGCCACCAGCCCACCTTCGGGACCAGGCACCACCTGCACCAGCTCCCACCCTTGCTTTCCCCAGTTATTGAGAATGGCGGCGGTGTTGTGAATGAGTAGGGGTGTTGTGAGGTATTCCCACGTCGTCATTGCGACTCCTGTCGAAGACTTTGAATATCAGGCCGGTAAACGCTGGGAATTAGCCCGTGAGCGCTTGCCGGTAAAGGGATCGCCCAGGGTTCTCCCCTACGATCAAGCCTATGCCTGGAACCAAACGGACAGCTAGCGGCGTGCTCGGGGGCCTTGCCGGAATCATCGGCCTGAGCGCCGTAGCCGGAATTCTCATCAGCGCGACAGTGACCCCTGCCATCGCGCTGTCTGGCAACGCCGCATCGAGCGCCATCACCCTCTTCGACAATCTCCCCAGTGTGCTGGAGATCGACGAGCTGATGCTGCCGACGACGATCTATGCGAAGGACTCCGAGGGCAACGACAAGGTGCTCACGCAGTTCTACGACCAGAACCGCTCCCCCGTCGAGTACGACGAGGTGGCGCCCGCGATGTATGACGCAGTGCTCTCGAGTGAAGACCCCCGCTACTACCAGCACGGCGGCGTCGACCTCATCGGCACCAGCCGCGCGCTGCTCAGCAACATCCAGGGCGGCGGCGAGACCCAGGGTGGATCGACGATCAGCCAGCAGTACGTGAAGAACATTCTCGTGCAGCGGTGTGAGGCAGACGCCAACGACCAGGCACGCACAGAGCTCAACGCTGCGGCCGAAGCAGCGGCGGAAGAGAGCGGCGAGGACGTCGTCGCACCCACGGGCGACGAATTGATCGCCAAGAGCGAAGAGATCAAGATCAACTGCTGGAGCGAGGCGACCACCGCCGCGGGCAGCGACGGCATCGAGCGCAAGCTCCAGGAGATGCGCTACGCCATCGCTTTGGAACAGAAGTACTCGAAGAACGAGATTCTTCTGGGATACCTGAACATCGCGAACTTCGGTGGCACCACCTACGGCATCGATGCCGCCGCCAAGTACTACTTCGGCGTCTCGGCAGCCGACCTCGATTACGCACAGGCGGCCACCCTCGCCGGTATGGTGCAGAACCCCAACACGTACCGCATCGACATGAAGGGCGGCACGATCACCAACTCTGAGGGTGTCGCGCTGAACTCCGAAGAAGACGGCTACGCTCTGACGAAGCAGCGTCAGCAGTACGTGCTCGACCGCATGCTCGAAGACGGCAAGATCACCCAGGAGCAACACGACGAGGCCTACGAGGCACCGATCGTGCCCAACATCACCACACCCAAAACCGGCTGCACCGCCGCGACGGGAGCCGAGTACTTCTGCCAGTACGTGCGCTATGTGATCGAAGCGGATCCCGCCTTCGGCGAGACTGACGAAGAACGCACCGAACTGCTGCGTCGCGGTGGACTCAACGTGTACACGACGCTCGACTGGGAGCTTCAGAACGCCGCGCAGCAGAGCGTCTCAACATGGACTCCCACGTCGCTCGACAACACCAAGTTCGGCGCTGTGGCAACCAACGTTGAGCCGAGCACCGGGCGCATTTTGAGCATCGCTCAGAACACCAAGTTCAGCGAGTCGATCACCGACGACCCGAGCTACTCGTCTATCGTCTACGCTGGCGACACGGAATTCGGTGGCTCGGCGGGCTTCAGCGTCGGTTCAACGTTCAAGATCTTCACGCTCATCGACTGGCTCGAGCAGGGCCGTTCCGTCAACGAGGTGCTGAACGGACAAGTGCGCGAAATCGACAGTCTGACGAACTCGTGCGGCGGCGACTGGGTCAACTTCAGTGGCGACACCATCTTGAACTTCAACAAGCAGTCCGGCTACGTGGGCACCCCGATGAGCTTCACGCGGGATTCTCTCAACTCAGGTTTCTTCGCGATGGCAGAGCAGCTTGACCTCTGCGACATCAAGAACGACGCAACCAAGATGGGTGTGACGCTGGGCAACGGCAACGAAGTGAAGGTCGATACTCAATTCTCGATCATCGGCTCGAACGCCGTTTCACCGATCGCAATGGCAAGCGCCTACGGCACCGTCGCGAACAACGGCATCTACTGCGAACCGCGCGCGATCGACAAGGTGACCGATTCCAACGGCAACGATGTCGCCCTCCCCGAGCGCACCTGTGAGCAGGTACTCGACCCCGCGGTCGCGGCAACCGCCGCCTATGCGCTTGAAGGCGTAATGGCATACGGCGGAACCGGTGCTAGCGGCAACCCGTTTGACGGCACAGCGATGCTTGGCAAGACAGGCACCCACGAGAACCTGCAGACCTGGCTGGTCTCTTCGTCGACCGCAGTTGCGACGGCGGTCTGGGTGGGCAACGCCGATGGAAAAGCGGATGTGTTCAACGCCTGGTACGACGGCTACCAACTCTCGCAAGCGCGCTACCTGATAACGAAGGACGTCGCCAGCGTCGCGAATCGTCTCTACCCCGGTTCTGCCTTCCCGGCACCCGATAGCAACCTGACACGTACCGTGTACACGACTTTGCCCAGTGTGGTCGGCATGTCGATCGATGAAGCTACGAGCACCTTGAAAGCTGCCGGCTTCACGGTTCGCGTCGGCGGAGAAGTTGACTCTTCTGAGGCCGAGGGCCTCGTCGCAGAACAGAGTCCGGGTGCTGGTCGCGTAGCCGGTGGTTCCGTTGTGACCATCAGCCCGAGCAACGGGCAGGGCGCCACCGTGCCGAATGTCAGCGGATCCGTCTCGAATGCAGAATCCGCGCTGCGCGCAGCCGGCTTCGGGCGTATCAGCTCGTCGTGTTCCGAAGACGAGAATGCCAGCGGCGAGTCGGTAACGGGCACGTCGCCCGCCGCTGGCGAAGCGGTGACGAAGAACACGAGCATCACGATCAACTACGTCTCGCCTGATTGCGATGGCGGTGGCGGTGGCGGCAACGACGATGATGACGACGACGACAATGGCTAAGCCGTGAGCTCTACCCGTGCCGCCCTCACCGCGCTTGGCGCAGTGGGGGCGGTCGGCGCAGGCGCCGCGGTGTGGGGCATCGGTATCGAACGGTATCTGTTCACCGTGCGCGAGCACGAGATTCGGGTGCTCCCGCACGGCGAGTCACCGATCCGCGTGCTGCATCTGTCTGACGCCCATATGGCACCGTGGCAACACCGCAAGCAGCAGTGGATCTCTCGTCTGGCTGATTTGAAGCCCGATCTGATCGTCAACACGGGCGACAACCTGGGCCATTCCGAAGGTCTGCGCGGCATCCGAACCGCCTTCGCTACGATGCGGGGAATTCCGGGCGTCTACGTGCACGGATCGAACGACCATGCCGCACCGTCACCGCGCAACCCGTTCAAGTACTTCACGGGACCATCAAAAGTGACCGTGGCCGAAGAACCCCTCGACACCGGCGCGCTCGACGCCTACTTCACCGATGAGCTCGGGTGGTTCCCGCTCAACAACGCCGCACACACGATCACGGTCAACGGCACTGCCATCGATACTTTCGGTATCAGCGACGCTCACCGCGGTTGGGACCGCCTCGACCTGCTTCCCGACGCGATCGATGAGATGCGCAGAAACTCGGCGGCGACAGTGACCCTTGGCGTCACCCACGCGCCGTACCGCAA
This sequence comes from Microbacterium marmarense, assembly GCF_037204165.1. Lineage (NCBI taxonomy): Bacteria > Bacillati > Actinomycetota > Actinomycetes > Micrococcales > Microbacteriaceae > Microbacterium > Microbacterium marmarense. The sequence goes on along the minus strand of NZ_JBBDGL010000001.1, from coordinate 1,210,522 downwards.
GGTGCTAGACGCATTCACCGAACTCGGCGCGGATGCGCTGTTCGCCGGCCACACGCATGGCGGGCAGGTGCGTCTGCCCGGCTACGGCGCCCTCGTCGCCAACTGCGACATCCCGCTCGATCAAGCACGCGGCCTCAGCACCTGGTCTCACGACGGCCGTGCGGTCCCTCTCAACGTAAGCGCGGGACTGGGCCACTCGATCTTTGCGCCCGTCCGATTCGCCTGCCGGCCAGAAGCATCCCTCATCACGCTCTTGCCGCAGGTGAGCGCACCTGATCCTGCCGCCGGTTCGGCGCAGGCCACGTGATCGGGTAGACTCGCAGGGTTGCCACGGGGTGTGGCGCAGCTTGGTAGCGCGCTTCGTTCGGGACGAAGAGGCCGCAGGTTCAAATCCTGTCACCCCGACACAACTACAGGGCCCTACCGCGAGGTGGGGCCCTTTATTTTCCCCGACACGCAGGAGTTCTGATGACCGCCGGCACCACCCCTCGCCTCGTCGCCTTCGATCTGGACGACACCCTTGCGCCATCCAAGAGCGCCATTGACCCGCGCATCGGCGCTCAGCTGATCGCACTCGCCGAACGCGTGGAGGTCGCCATCATCTCGGGTGGGCATCTCGCACAGTTCACTGCCCAGGTGGTCGACATGCTTCCGAACACAACGCCGGCGGTTCTCGCGCACATCCACCTGCTTCCCACGTGCGGCACGCAGTATTACCTGCTGAACGAGTCCGGAATCCACACCGTCTACGCCCACTCACTGACCGACGATGAGAAGTCGCGCGCCCTCGCCGCGGTGGAACGCGAAGCCCGTCGACTGGGGCTGTGGGCAGAAGAGACGTGGGGCGCCATTCTTGAAGACCGCGGCTCGCAGATCACCTTCTCGGCGCTGGGACAGAAAGCTCCGCTCGAAGCCAAGACAGCGTGGGATCCCACCGGCGAGAAGAAGAACACTCTGCGCGCGGCCGTCGCTGCCGCCATCCCTGACCTCGAAGTTCGCTCTGGCGGCTCAACCTCTGTCGACATCACGCATCGGGGAATCGACAAGGCCTACGGCATGAACCAGCTGTCTGAAGCAACAGGCATTCCGCTCGACGAGATGCTGTTTATCGGCGACCGTCTCGATCCGGACGGCAACGACTACCCGGTGCTCGCGATGGGCGTTCCCTGTCACGCGGTCGAAGGTTGGGAAGACACCGCCACATACCTCGACGAGTTGCTTCCGACGCTGCCCACCCGCTGAGACCACCACGCCCTGTGCCGCCTCGAAGAGAGACGGCGCAGGGCGCGATGGCGTTCAGCAGCGGTTAGACCTTCTTCGCCGCGGCTGTCGCGCGGGGCGTGCGGCGCGCTGCGGGCTTGCTCACCGGCGCGAGACGCTGCAGCTGCGTCACGTGCTTGGGTTCAAGCTCGTCGAGTGACGCCACACCGAGCAAACGCATCGTGCGCTCAATCTCGCTGCGCAGAATGCCGATGGTGCGGTCGACGCCCTGGCGGCCACCAGCCATCAGACCATAGAGGTACGCGCGGCCGATCAGAGTGAATTTCGCGCCAAGGGCGATGGATGCCACGATGTCGGCACCGTTCATGATGCCGGTATCCACCATGACTGTTGCGTCCTTGCCGACTTCTCGCACGACCTGGGGCAGCAAGTGGAACGGGATCGGTGCGCGGTCGAGCTGGCGCCCGCCGTGGTTCGACAGAATGATTCCGTCGACGCCGGCGTCGATGAGTCGCTTGGAGTCTTCGACGTTCTGCACGCCCTTGACGACGAGCTTGCCGGGCCACATGTCACGGATGACCGCGAGGTCGTCATAGCTGATGGTCGGATCCATCGCGGAGTCAAGCAGCTCGCCGACGGTGCCGCCGGTGGTGCTGAGCGATGCGAACTCGAGCGATGGCGTGGTGAGGAAGTCAATCCACCACCACGGACGCGGAATCGCATTGATGATGGTGCCCAAAGTCAGTTGCGGCGGAATCGAGAATCCGTTGCGCTTGTCACGAAGTCGCGCTCCAGCCACCGGCGTGTCGACGGTGAACTGCAGTGTGTCGAAACCTGCTTCAGCTGCACGGCGCACCAAGCCATAGGAGATCTCTCGGTCACGCATCACGTAGAGCTGAAACCAGTTGCGCCCGTCTGGGTTCGCTGCCTTCACATCTTCGATCGAAGTCGTGCCGAGCGTCGAGAGGGTGAACGGGATTCCTGCTGCGGCAGCAGCGCCGGCACCAGCGATCTCGCCCTCGGTCTGCATGAGCCGCGTGAATCCCGTCGGCGCAATTCCGAACGGAAGAGCGCTGCGGCCCCCCAAGATTTCTACTGAGGTGTCTACATCGGGAGCAGGGCGAAGAATGCCGGGGTGAAACTCGATGTCTTCGAACGCCTGGCGAGCGCGAGCGAGCGAGAGCTCACCTTCGGCGGCGCCATCGGTGTAGTCGAACGCTGCCTTGGGCGTGCGTCGCTTGGCGATGCTGCGAAGGTCGGCGATCGTCAACGCCGAATCGAGCCGGCGTTTGCGGCCATCGAGTTCGGGTTTTTTGAACTGCATGAGTTCGAGCAGCTCTTTGGGGTTGGGGACTTGCCGGGTGACCATGTGGTGCCTTTCGATGCGAGGATTCACTGCACGTCGCGGGCTAGACCCGCGTGCGCGTAGTAGCCGGTGATGTGATCGTGGATGAGAGTGACGGCACGATCGGAGTCGTGGGTGTCGATGGCGTCAAGAATGGCGTGGTGTTCTTCGCGCAAGCGGCGCGCGGTCGCATCCCAGTCGGAGATCGCGGCTGCTCCCGCCTGAACGTATGACTCGATCGCTTCGCGCAGTCCCGCCATCACGGCGGCGATGACGACGTTTCCGGATGCTTCGGCGAGCGCGAGGTGCAGCTGGGCGTCGAGCACGAGAAACTCGGCAGCGGTGAGCGTCTCGCTGTCCATCGCAGCGACAACGGCATGCACGGGGGCAGTATCAGCCTCTGCGCTCGTGGCCAAAGCGCGTGCAACCGCAGATTCCAGCACAAGTCGTGTCTGCACAACGTCGTCGAGGGGAAACCCCTGTGCTGCTACTTGCAGCCTGAGAAGCGCAGCCATGCCGCCCCGCGGAGTGGCGATGATGATCGCGCCCGAAGACGGGCCTGAGCCGGTGCCGGTGCGTATGAGCCCCATGACTTCGAGCACGCGCAGCGCCTCACGCACGCTCGAACGTCCGATGCCGAGAGAGGTCGACAGTTCGCGCTCAGGGGGCAGATGATCACCCGGCGAGAGCCGGCCTTCGAGCAGATCCGACTCGATCTTCTCGAGAACGACCTGCCACGCGCGCACAGTGGTGGGCACACAGACTCCTTCGTAATGGTCTGACCACACTAGCGGGTGGTCAGACCACACTCAAGTTCTATGCGCCGGCGTAGCCGTTCGGGTTCTGCGACTGCCAGTTCCAATAGTCACGGCACGCGTCGTCTATGCCGAGTTTGGCCACCCAGCCGAAATCGCTCTTCGCCTTCGCCGGGTCGCAATAGGTCGCCGCCACATCACCCGGGCGCCGATCGAGAATGACCTGGGGAAGTTCGCGCCCCACAGCCTTCTCAAACGCAGCCACCAGCTCTTTCACGCTCACAGGCGTGCCCGTGCCGAGGTTGTACACGCAGTAGCCGGCAGCGGCTTGCTCGAGCGCGACGACGTGGCCCTCGGCCAGATCCACGACATGGATGTAGTCGCGAAGCCCGGTGCCGTCGGGGGTGTCATAGTCATCGCCGAAGATTCCCACGCGCTCAAGAGAGCCCACCGCCACTCGCGAGACGAAGGGCATGAGGTTGTTCGGAATGCCGGCGGGGTCTTCGCCGATCAAGCCGCTCGGGTGAGCGCCGACAGGGTTGAAGTAACGCAGCACCGTGAAGTTCACATCAGGGTTGACTCTGGCCACGTCTTCGATGACCACCTCGTTCATGCGCTTCGACTTGCTGTAGGGGTTGGACAGGTCGACACTCGTCGTTGATTCCTCGGTGAAAGGGAGGTCTGCCGGGTCTGAGTAGACGGTGCCGGTGCTCGAGAAGACAAATGACCGAATTCCTCGGCTGAGCCCGACGCGCAGCAACGCGTAGGTAGTGTCCAAGTTGTTCGAGTAGTAGTCCAGCGGCTTCTGCGTTGACTCCCCCACGGCTTTGAACGCCGCAAGGTGAATGATCGCGTCAAACGGGCCGTAGTCGTCAAACGCTGCCGCCACGACGTCGTCGTCCGCGGCGTCGCCGACAATCAGCGGCACGTTCTTGCCGCTGATTGCTTCGACGCGCTCGGCTGCCACAGCATGGGTGCCCGAGAGGTCGTCAAGCAGCACCGCTTCGTGGCCGTTGCTCAGAAGAGAAATCGCCGTGTGAGTGCCGATGTAACCGGCGCCGCCGGCAAGAAGAACGCGCATGCTCCCAGCCTAGTCAGCCGAGACGCCCGCCGGATTCTCGCAGATAGCAGTCCGCGCACATCGACTCGTACGTCACGCGCTCAGCCGTCAACTCGTCGATCGCTACCTGATCGCCGTCGAAGACGAAACGCCCGCCGACAAGCCGAGCATTGAAGAGCGCTTTGCTTCCGCAACGACAGATGGTCTTCAGCTCTTCGAGGCTGTGCGCCAGTTCGAGCAGTCGTCGCGAACCAGGGAACGCTTGGGTTTGAAAGTCGGTGCGAATACCGTACGCCAGCACCGGAACGCCGTCTAAAACCACGATCCGCAGCAGGTCATCCACCTGATCGCGCGTCAGGAACTGCGCTTCATCGACGAGAAAGCAGGCGACATCGGCTTGCGCGGCTTGATCGGCTTCTTCTGGAATCAGGGCTTCTGCAGCGGCACGGCGAGCGCGTGCTCGGTGCTCATTGAACAGCGCTCGCAAATCGTCATCGGGGCGAATCAGAAAGTCCACCGTGCGCTTCACACCCAGTCGACTGTCGATCTGGTCAGCGCCTTTAGTGTCGATCTCGGGCTTCGCCAGCAACACATGCTGGCCGCGCTCTTCATAGTTGTACGCGGCCTGAAGAAGCGATGTTGACTTGCCGGAGTTCATCGCTCCGTAGCGGAAGTACAGTTTGGCCACCCGCAGAGTCTACGGAACCGCCGGAGCGCTTGTGTCAGCGACCGCGGCAATCTGCCAAACCTAGGCGGTGAGCGAAAGCGTGTCTGCGGTCTCGCCAAGCACCTTCTTGGCAACAGCGGGCTGCGGGTTGAGCGACTCGCCAAAGTTAGGAATGAGCTCACGCAAGCGAGGCTCCCACTCGTCGATCCGGTCGGGGAAGCACGTGTTCAACAGGTTCAGCATGATCGACACCGCCGTTGACGCGCCCGGAGACGCGCCGAGCAGACCAGCGATAGAGCCATCGGCCCCGGTGATGACCTCGGTACCGAATTGCAGCACGCCGCCCTTGTCTTTGTCCTTCTTCATGACCTGCGCGCGCTGGCCCGCTTGAAGAAGCTCCCAGTCGTCATCCTTGGCCGTGGGCACGAAGGTGCGGAGGCTATCGACCTTGGCTTTGTGGTTTTTGACGAGCTCGCTCATGAGATAGGTGATCAGGCTCGGATTGTCGATGGCGACTTTCAGCATGGGCCACAGGTTGCCGGGGCGCACCTGGGTGACGATGTCGAACATCGAACCGTTCTTCAAGAACTTCGGGCTGAACGTGGCGAATGGTCCGAACAGCAACGAAGTCTCACCGTCAACTACGCGCGTGTCGAGGTGAGGAACCGACATCGGCGGAGCGCCGACTGATGCCTGCGAGTACACCTTGGCTTGGTGTTGCGCGACGATCTCAGGGTTCGATGTTTTGAGCCACTGCCCACCGATCGGGAACACTCCGTAGCCTGAGATCTCAGGGATGCCCGAGCTCTGCAGCAGCTTGATCGCCCAGCCACCGGCGCCGACGAACACGAATCGTGCATTCGTTTTTCCGGGCGTACGGCCCAGCGAGTTGCGCCAGTGAATGTCCCAGGTGCCGTCCTTCAGACGCTTGAGCTTTCGCACCTCGCGATTGGTGACAACGTCGGCCCCCTTCGCCTGAAGGTGAGTGAAGAGTTGGCGGGTGAGTGCGCCGAAGTCAACGTCGGTTCCCGCCGGAACGCGGGTGGCGGCGAATGGCTCATCGGTCTTGCGGCGCTTCTGCATCAGCAAGGGTGCCCACTGGTTGATGACGCGTGAATCTTCGGAGTATTCGATTCCGGCGAACAGCGGCTCCTTCTTGAGCGCCTCGTAGCGCTTCTTGAGGTAGGCCACATCTTTCTCACCGCGAACGAACGTCATGTGAGGGGTCGAGTTGATGAACGTCGTGGGCGCGTCGAGCACACCTTCGTCGACGAGCGTCGACCACAGCTGGCGACTCAGCTGAAACTGCTCGTTGATCGAGATCGCCTTTGCCGCGTCAACGGAACCGTCTTTGCCTGCGGGCATGTAGTTGAGCTCGCACAGGGCAGCGTGACCGGTGCCCGCGTTGTTCCAGGCGTTCGAACTTTCGAGCGCGACATCGTGCAGACGTTCGTAGACGGCGATCTTCCAGTCTGGCTGGAGTTCAGCGAGGAGTGTTCCCAGGGTGGCGCTCATGATTCCGCCACCAATGAGAACGACATCCACCGTCTCGTCACGCCCGTGGGTGCTGTTCACAGGAGATTCGGTCACCGAACAATTCTAGGCGCGCTCAGAACACCCGCTGACCGCAAGACGCGCTCAGAAGGCGAAAGGTTGTCGATTCTTATTCGACAGCCGAACTTCAGACCGCAGCCGGAGCCGACAAGTTCGCCGCGACGAGCTCGGCGATCTGCACGGCGTTCAACGCGGCGCCCTTGCGCAGATTGTCGTTGGAGATGAACACTACGAGGCCCTTGCCTTCGGGCGCGGACTGGTCTGCGCGAACACGACCCACGAAACTCGGGTCTTTGCCCGCTGCCTGCAATGGCGTCGGCACCTCATCAAGAACAACACCCGGGGCTTGTGCGAGCACCTCGCGCGCGCGATCCGGCGTGATGTCTCGATCAAACTCGGCATGAATCGAAAGCGAGTGGCCGGTGAAGACAGGCACGCGTACGCACGTTCCTGCGACGAGCAGATCGGGAAGCTCAAGAATCTTGCGGCTCTCGTTGCGCAGTTTCTTCTCTTCGTCTGTCTCGTTGAGCCCGTCGTCGACGAGGTTTCCGGCGAGCGGGATCACGTCGAACGCGATGGGTGCCACGTACTTCTCTGGCTCAGGAAAGTCGACCGCCGACCCGTTGCGCACGAGGTCAAGCGTGTGTCCCTGAGCGAGCACGCCCTCTACCTGTCCGAGGAGCTCTTGAGCGCCGGCAAGGCCGGACCCCGACACTGCCTGGTAGGTGGAGACGATGAGACGAGTGAGACCCGCTTCAACGTGCAGCGGCTTGAGCACCGGCATCGCAGCCATGGTGGTGCAGTTGGGGTTCGCGATGATCCCCTTGGGCGGGTTCACAATTGCGTGCGGGTTGACCTCGCTGACCACGAGCGGCACGTCGGGGTCCATGCGCCATGCGCTGGAGTTGTCGATGACCGTTGCACCTGCGGCAGCGAAACGAGGAGCGTGGGCACGACTGCCTGTCGCCCCCGCGCTGAAAAGCGCAACGTCGATACCCGCTGGGTCGGCGCTCGCAACGTCTTCGATGATGATCGTTTCGCCCGCAAACTCAACCGCTGTACCCGCAGAGCGGGAGGTTGCGAACAACCGAAGCTCACGAATGGGAAAGCTGCGCTCAGCCAGAATCTCGAGCATGACCGTCCCGACCTGGCCGGTGGCGCCGACGATGGCGACCGAGATTCCTGATTCAGAGATGCGGGTCATGATGTTCCCTTGCGAGTATCGATGTGCGAAAGGCTGATTCTACCGGCCGGTGCCGGCATGCACGACGACGTCGACGTCGCCGTCGAGTCCGTAAGCCGTGTGCACGAGCCGGGCCGCTTCGGCGAGGTCGTCACCGCGCAACACGACTGAAATGCGGATCTCCGAGGTCGAGATCATCTCGATGTTGATCCCCGACACGCTCAGCGCTTCGAACAGCGTTGCTGACACGCCGGAGTGAGTGCGCATTCCTGCACCGACAACCGACAACTTTCCGATCTGGTCGTCGTGCACCAAACTCGCGAAACCGACTTCATCTTGCTCGGCGGCGAGGGCCTTCATGGCTGTCGCCGAGTCGGACTTCGGCAGGGTGAACGAGATGTCGGTGCGCCCGCTGGTTGACACCGACACGTTCTGGACGATCATGTCGACGTTCGCACCAGACTTGGCGACGATCTTGAAGATCTCAGCGGCCTTGCCCGGCACATCGGGAACTCCGATGACCGTGATCTTGGCCTGACTCATATCGGTCGCAACTCCCGCGACAACTGGCTCTTCCATCTTTTCTCCCTCTACGCCATCGGGAAGCGACATTCCCTCGCCGAGCACGTATGTGCCGGTGCTTGAACTGAATGTGGAACGGGCGTGAATGAGCACGCCGTGACGACGGGCGTATTCAACGGCCCTGATGTAAAGAACTTTCGCACCGTTCGCGGCGAGTTCGAGCATTTCTTCTGCAGAAACGACGCCGAGCTTTCGCGCCTTCGCGACCACTCGCGGGTCAGCAGTGAAGATGCCGTCGACGTCGCTGTAGATCTCGCAGACATCTGCATTGAGAGCCGCGGCAAGAGCCACCGCGGTGGTGTCGGATCCGCCCCGGCCGAGCGTCGTGATGTCGCGAGTATCGCGGTTGAACCCCTGAAAGCCGGCGACGATGACGATCGCTCCTTCGTCAAGGGCTTCGCGCAGGCGAACCGGCGTGACGTCGACGATGCGCGCTGCGCCGTGCGTGGCATCCGTGATCATTCCGGCTTGACTGCCGGTGAACGAGCGCGCCTCGAAACCCATCGAGTGAATAGCCATCGCCAACAGCGCCATCGAGATGCGCTCGCCGCTCGACAGCAGCATGTCGAGTTCACGCGGCGCTGGCATGGGGGCAACCTGTGACGCGAGATCGAGAAGCTCGTCGGTGGTGTCACCCATCGCGCTGACGGCAACGACCACATCGTGTCCGGCCCTGCGTGCATCGACAATGCGCTTGGCAACTCGTTTGATGCTCACAGCATCGGCGACAGAGGAACCGCCATATTTCTGGACGATCAGGGCCACGTTGAAACTCCTGGAGGTGCCGATCGGCACGCGTGGTGGGGATTGAGGAGAGCGATCGGATGCCGCGTCTCAGCATCCATCCTATTCAGGCCCTCATGCACACTCGTTCATGTGACATTTGTGGGCGCGCGAGCAGGACGCTCAGATACGATCGAGGGCGAGTTCCAAGACAACGAAAGTGAGCGGTAGCGATGCCTCCACAGCGCCGCAAGCTTTTCAGCTCGCTCGGCGGTCTCGTGCATACGAATGTCGCCTCGACGTCGCTTACCGAGGCTCTTCCCGTTGTCGATGAAACGCTCGCCGTTCGCATTCTCGATCTCGCCATCCGCATCGGCGAGACGATGCTGGTCTCGGGCGCACCCGCGAGCGAGGTGACCCTGACCATCATTCGGGTGTCGGCGGTCTACGGACTAGACCCGGTGCACGTTGACGTCACCTACAACTCGATCACCGTCGCCCACCATCAGTCGGGCGCGACGCGACCGATCACCCTGATGCGGGTCGTCAAAGGCGCGGTCACCGACCACGACAAGCTGCAGCGTCTACAGGCGCTGCTTGCCGACATCACCACCGGCCTCACCCTTGATCAGGCGATTGAACGCTATCGCCAGATCCGTCGCACACCGTTTCTCTACCGGCCGGCAATTGTCGTCGCCACGCAGGCGCTTCTCGCCGTGGGCGTCGCCGTCATGTTCGGTGGAAACTGGCTCGTCATGGTGCTGGCTTTCATCGCGGCCGGGGCTGCCGCGCTCACCCAGCTCGGGCTCGCCCGACTGCGTGTGCCACACTTCTTCAGTCAGATCGCCGGCGCGTTCGTGCTCACCATGGTGGCGGCTGTCGCCCAGCTGTTGCGTCTCACAGGTTGGGCCGATGCTGACATGGTGCGCCCGTCGATCATCGTGGCCTCAGGCGTCGTGCTCATGCTCGCGGGCCTCACCGTCGTTGGCGCGGCTCAGGACGCCATTGACGGGTTCGCGCTCACCGCAACCGGACGCATCCTTGAGCTCATGACGCAGACCTTGGGTGTGGTGCTGGGAATTCTGGTGGGTTTGCAGACAGCGCGTGTGATCGGGCTCGGCATGGATGCTCCCAATGACGCACTCCCCCTTGGTCCGATCCCGCTACAGTTTGCCGGCGCCGCAGTGATCGCAGTTTCCGTTGCGGTGTTCAACGGCGCGCGCTCACGAATCATCGTGGTCAGCGCAGTCTTGAGCTTGATTGCATGGCTCGGCTATCTCGCGTCAAGTGCGATCGGCTTTGACGCCGCGACGGCCGCGGGGATTGGCGCATTCGCCGGCAGCGTGGTCGGCATCATGGTGGCCTATCGCTTGCACGTGCCGTCGGTCGCCATCACTACCGCTGCCATCCTGCCGCTGGTGCCCGGTGCCGCGGTTTTTCGCGGTTTGCTGACAATCGTCGAAGCAAATGCGACCCCAGAGCTGATTCTGACCGGATTCGGCATTCTTGTCGGAGCCGCGGTGGTGGGCATCGCACTCGCCGTTGGCGCTTCGCTGGGTATCTATGTTGGCCAGCCGCTACGAGGCACCCTCGCCAGCGTCACCCGCCCGCGCACGCGAACGCGCCGGTAGAGCGTCGTCACATCGAGCGACGGCCCTCAAAAGCGCGGCCAAGCGTCACTTCATCGGCGTACTCCAGGTCGCCGCCGACAGGAAGGCCGGAAGCAAGGCGGGTCACACTGATCTCGAGCGAGTGCAGCAGGCGGCTGAGGTACGTCGCCGTCGCTTCGCCTTCGAGGTTCGGATTCGTCGCAAGAATCACTTCTTGCACAGTGCCGTCGGCGAGGCGCTGCATCAATTGCGTGACGCGCAGATCATCAGGGCCGATGCCAGCAATCGGGCTGATTGCTCCGCCGAGCACGTGGTACAGGCCTCGGAACTCGCGGGTGCGTTCGATCGCCGACACGTCTTTCGCGTCTTCGACCACGCAGATCAGGGTGTTGTTGCGCCGAGGGTCGCGGCAGATGGAGCAGTGATCTTGCTCAGAGACATTGCCGCAGATGTCGCAGAAGCGCACTTTGTCGCGCACTTCGCTCAGCAGCAGTGCCAGGTGCGACACATCGAAGTTCGGGGACTGCAGAATGTGAAACGTGATGCGCTGCGCTGACTTCGGCCCGATCCCGGGAAGCCTGCCGAACTCATCGATGAGGTCTTGAACGATGCCTTCGTACATGGGCTAGTTGAACCTCGTCGGGGACTCGTATGGCTCTTCGCGGACAAACGTCGCGCCGAGCACCTGCCTTACAACGGCCTCGCCGTAGCGCTGAACCCCGTCGACGCGTGAAGTCACCGTGGGTGCAAGCGGAGGTGCGACAACGGGAGGAATCGGCACCTCGGCGGTGTGGTCGGTGTCAAGGTCATCGTCGTCGTCGCGCGGTGGCGCAGCGTCGAGATCGCGCGCAGGCAGCACGCGGCCTTCGGGCGGAGCGATCGTGGTGACGGGCGCCGATGCGGAACCGGTCGGGGCGTCTTCGGGTTCGTCGTCGACTGCGAACTGCGCTGGCGGCTCTGCGAACGCAGCGGGGCCAGGGTCGGGAGGCGGAGCGTCTGCATCCGAGGGGATCGAAGCAACCGCCCACTCGGTCACCGGCGCGGCGGCGCTGGGCGCCGAACGCGGGGCGGCCGAGGCGCGCTGCGAGCTAGAAGAGGGACGAGATGCGGCTGTCTGCGACGATGACGCGGGTTGCGAAGGTCTCGAAGCCTGCCCGCTGGGCGCGGCGTCGGACGGACCAGACGGCGTGGCAGACGGATTCGGTTTCTCCGGCGCTGGGCGCTGGTCGGGTGCGTGCTTCGCGAGGTACTTCACGCGCAGACCGACGACGCCGATAATCGCCTGACGAAGGTCTTCGCTGGGGCCCTTGCCGGCGTTCAGTTTTCGGAACTTGTCGATGTCGCCCGGGCTGCTGAAGGTGAGCGTGAGCACATCGTCGGCGAGGTCGGCGACGTTGGCATTCGCAACGAGCAACCAGGAGGTGCGGCTGATGCCTTCGAGCACACCCATGATCTGCGTCCACGACGCGCGCATACGCTCGAGGTTCACCGGACCAGCCGGCACAGGTGCGGTCGCAGCGGGTGACGGCGCGTTGAGGGCGGGTTCCGCTGCCGGGCGCGAAGCGGGTGCAGAAGGATGAGACGGCGACGAGGGTGCGACTGGTTCTGCTGCTGCCGGCTGTGCCGGCTGGCCTACCGGGGCGGGCGCTGTCGGCGCAGCGGTAACGGGTGCTGCTGGCGGCGTGTTCTGGGCTGCGCCGCTCACGTTCTGGGCGGCGCCGCCAGCTGACGCTGCGGGCGCCTGCGCTCCAGCAGCAGCCCGCGCGAGAACCCGTGCGACCATCAGCTCGAGCTGCAACCGCGGCGATGTCGCGCCGGTCATGTCGTCGAGAGTGCCAATGACCAGATCGGCTGTCTGCGACAGCCGTGCTGCGCCAAACGCGTCGGCCTGCCGTTGCATGCGAACAAGATCCTCGGCTGACATCCCGCGCAATACCGCGGCTGCCCCTTGCCCTGTCGCGGCTACGACAATCAGATCGCGCAGACGTTCGAGAAGGTCGTCGACGAATCGGCGTGGATCTTGACCTGTCTGCACGACTCGGTCGACTGCTGCGAATGCTGCTGCGGCGTCACGAGCGGCGAATGCGTCGACCACTTCGTCGAGCAGCTCCGCGTGGGTGTATCCGAGCAATGCAACGGCGCGCTCATACCTGACCGTCACCGAACCTGATTCTTCAGACGGATCGGAGCCTGCAATCAGCTGGTCGAGCAATGAGAGCGTGTCTCGCGGTGAGCCGCCGCCGGCGCGAACGACGAGTGGCAATACCCCCGCTTCGACCCCAACCGCCTCGGTCTGGCACATCTGTTCGACGTAGTCGAGCATCGCGGCCGGAGGCACAAGGCGGAACGGGTAGTGGTGGGTGCGTGAGCGGATCGTGCCGATGACCTTCTCGGGCTCGGTCGTCGCGAAGATGAACTTGACGTGGTCGGGCGGCTCTTCGACAAGCTTCAGCAGTGCGTTGAAGCCCTGGGGCGTGACCATATGCGCTTCGTCGAGGATGAAGATCTTGAAACGGTCCCTCGCGGGGGCGAACACCGCTCGCTCGCGCAAGTCACGCGCGTCATCGACGCCGTTGTGCGAAGCTGCGTCAATCTCTACGACGTCGAGCGAACCGCTACCCCCGCGACCGAGTTCGGCGCAGCTGTCGCACTCTCCGCACGGCGTATCGGTCGGGCCCTTCGCGCAGTTCAAGCAGCGCGCAAGAATGCGTGCCGAGGTGGTCTTGCCGCAACCGCGTGGCCCCGAAAAAAGGTAGGCGTGGCCCACGCGATCGCCGCGCAGCGCGGTCATCAACGGGTCGGTCACCTGTGACTGACCGATCATCTCGCCAAACGCTTCAGGGCGGTAGCGGCGGTACAGAGCTGTGGTCACGGCACCAGCCTACGGCGTGGCACCGACACGGTGACTGCTACGCCGCTTTCTGGTAGCCGCAATCGATCACGCGTCAGCGCCACGCTCGATATCTGCGGGCGCTCCGATGACCGGCATCGAGGTGGTTACCGTCGGCACCGAAGCTGAAAGCAGCGACCCGTCTTCGCGACGTTGATTGGCGAAGTCACCCAAAGATGGCTTGCCCTCGATCACCGGACCCTGGTCGTCAAGCGCCACGCGAACGGTCTCGCCGGCGCCCACCACGTATCCCGTGCCGCGGACGCTGAACGAGACAGGTGGGCCGTCATCCGCGGCGACAGCGATCTCATCGCGCGTGATGCTCACCTCGAGCCTGGTGCCGCCCCAGTGCAAAGGGAAGGTGAGCGACGGCCACGCCTCAGGAAGACGCGGATCAAACGACAGTTCCCCGAAATGATCCCGCATGCCGCCGAAGCCAGAAACCAGTGCAGTCCACACGCCGCCAGCGGATGCGACGTGCACGCCGTCGGAAGCGTTGTTGTGAAGGTCGGCGAGGTCGACAAAAAGCGACTCGCGGAAGTACTCCAAAGCGAGGTCTTGGTACCCGACCTCTGCGGCCAGAATCGCCTGCACGACTGCCGACAGCGTCGAGTCCCCCGTGGTTAGTGCGTCGTAGTACTCGAAGTCGGCGAGCTTCTCTTCGGGGGTGAAGTGATTGCCCTGCAGAAACAGCGCGAGAACAACGTCAGCTTGCTTCAGCACTTGGTACCGGTAGATGACCAACGGGTGATAGTGCAACAGCAGCGGGTGTTTGTCGGCGGGAGTGTTCTCAAGATCCCAGATCTCGCGTTCGAGGAACACCTGATCTTGGGGATGGATGCCGAGGCTTGGGCTGAAGGGAATGTGCATCGCCTCCGCGGCGCGATCCCAGGCCGCGGGCTCATCTTCGCCCAGGTCGAGTCGGTCCACCATTCGGCGATAGACCTCGCCATCAACCTCGGCCATCTCGCGAATCGTGCGTGCGGCGAAACGAAGGTTGAACCGCGCCATCACGTTCGTGAACAGATTGTCGTTCACGACCGTGGTGTACTCGTCTGGCCCGGTGACACCGTGAATATGGAACGTGTCGCCCTCACTGCGCGCCTCACCGATGCGTCGGTTCTCGCCCGTGCTCGAGCGCCAAAAACCCAGGGTCGCCCACAGACGTGCTGTTTCAACGGCGATATCGACACCCTCGCGGTGCAAGAAGTCTTCATCGCCGGTGGCGCGCACGTATTTCGCCAGCGCAAAGCTCACGTCGGCGTTGATGTGATACTGCGCCGTGCCGGCCGCGTAGTATGCGGACGCTTCTTCGCCGCTGATGGTGCGCCAGGGAAAGAGCGCGCCGGCTTCGTTGAGCTGATATGCGCGGCGACGTGCCGCGGGAAGCATGAGATAGCGCATGCGCAGGGCGTTGCGTGCCCACACGGGGGTTGTGTATGCGAGAAAGGGCAGCACGTAGATCTCGGTATCCCAGAAATAGTGCCCTGAATAGCCCGAACCGGTCACCCCTTTCGCAGGCACACCTTGACCGTCAGCTCGCGCTGCCGCCTGCGCGAGCTGGAACAGGCACCAGCGTGTGGCCTGCTGCAACTCATCATCTCCGCCGATCTGCACGTCAGAGCGGTGCCAGAAGCCATCGAGCCAAGCGCGCTGCCGCGCGAATTGCGGTTCGATCCCTTCGGAAAGCACACGATCAACCGAGCGGCGACAGCGATCAACGAGTTCGCGGGCGGGCACGCCGCGGGAGGTGTGATAGCTCACGATCTTGGTGACGCGCACCGGCACCCCAGCCTTCGCGCGCACGCGGAAGACATTCTTGGCGATGTCGGATTCGATCAACCGGCGCGCCGAGAACTCGTTCTCTGTTTCGATGACATGATCCGCGACGACCGCGATCGTCATGCCAGATTCCGAGACCCGATATGACAATGCTGAACGCTCACCGTCCTGCCAGTACTCCTGGGGTTGCAGCACCCGTTCGCTGATGCGCTCGGCCTTGCGCGGGTCGAACCCAGCCTTCTTGGGAGCTTTGGGCGTGCCACCGTAGACGTCTTCACCGTCTTGGCGATTGAGCAGCTGACAGCTCACCGTGACGGGGGCATCTGCGTTGAGCACGGTCACGTCGACCGACATGATCACCAGGTGCTTCTCTTCGAACGACACCATCCGCTCGAAGTCGATGCGCACATCCTTGCCTGATGGCGTCGTCCAGCGGATGTTGCGGCGCAATACCCCGTCACGCATGTCGAGAGAACGTTCGTACTCCCGCACGTCGGCCAGGTCGAGCGAGAGCGGCTCGTCATCGACGTAGACGCGCATCACCTTTGCATCGGGGGCATTGATGATCGTCTGTCCGACCTCGGCGAAACCATATGCCTGCTCGGCATGCCGAATCGGGAACGTTTCGTGAAATCCGTTCACGAAGGTGCCGTACTCGTGACCGTGGCGCCCTTCCGGATGGTTTCCACGAAGTCCGAGGTAGCCGTTGCCCGTGGCAAACAGCGTTTCGGTGACACCCGAGCTGTCGAGGTCGAATGATGACTCGACGAGTCGCCACGGGTCTACCGGAAAGCGGTCGCGGTTGATCATGCAGTCGGCTCCTCATCGGCCACGTTCGGTTCCACAAACTCGCCAAGGTCGTTCACGACGATGTCGGCTCCAGCGCCAAACAGCGCTTCGGCGCCGGCGCCGCGATCAACCGCCACCACCAGGCCGAACTTGCCCGCAGCAGCGGACTCGACGCCGCTCAGCGCGTCTTCGACGGCGACGCTTCGGGCCGGGTCTACGCCCATCATGCGTGCGGCTTCGACGAACACGTCAGGAGCGGGCTTTGACGACAGATTGTCACGTTCCGCAATGACGCCGTCCATCACGACGGGAAAACGGTCTCGAATTCCGGCGACGGTGAGTACTTCTTGGGCATTCTTCGAACTCGAAACCACCGAGATGGGCACCCCTGCAGCATCCAACAAATCCATCAGCGCGAGCGATCCGGGATACGGCGCGATCCCTTCCTCACGCAAGACCGCTTCGAAGTATGTGTTCTTTCGATTCCCGATGCCGCACACAGTATTAGCCGCTGGCTCGTCATCGGGGTGCCCCCATGGCACTTCGATGTCGCGCGACCTCAGCAAGCTCGCGACACCGTCATATCGCTTCTTGCCGTCGAGATAGTCGAAGTAGTCGCGTTCGGTGTAGGCGGGGTCGACATCCCACTCGGTGAAGAGTTGTGTGAACATCGTCTGCCACGCGTGCATGTGCACTTCGGCCGTGGGAGTGAGCACCCCGTCAAGGTCGAAAAGTACGGCGTCGTAGTCAGTCAGGTCGGGCAGTGCATTCGCGGTCACGAAGCCTCCAGCGATGTGTGGATGTCGGACATCGGCTCGCCTTCGCGCCGTCGTGCCAGCGTAGCGCGGCCCGGGCGCGCGGCGTCAATCATGATCTCGCCACGCTCAGCGTCTGGCGAGCAATCTCCAGCTCTTCATCGGTAGGTACCACCAGAACCGTTACGGGCGAAGCATCCGTCGAGATCACACGGATGCCACGCTCGGACGAAAGATTGCGTTCGCTATCGATCTCGATCCCTGCAAAGCCGAGAGTCTCAAGCGCACTCGCTCTGACCAGCGGCGCGTTCTCGCCCACGCCCGCGGTGAACGAGATGACATCGACGCCGCCCAACTGCGCGAGGTAGGCCCCCGCGTAGGCACGCAGCCGGTGAACATAGACCTCGTAGGCGAGCAGCGCATGCTTGTCACCGTCTTCGATCGCCGCTTTCAGATCGCGGTGGTCTGACATGCCTGCCATGCCCATCAGCCCACTGCGCTTGTTCAGCAGTTGATCGAGCTCGTCAATTGTCATGCCTTCGCGCCGAGCCAGATGAAGCAGCACCGCTGGATCAAGATCACCCGAGCGGGTTCCCATCACCAGCCCCTCCAACGGGGTCAGCCCCATCGAGGTCTCCACTGAGCGTCCACGGTCGATCGCCGCTGCCGAGGCCCCGTTGCCGAGGTGAAAGACGATCTGGCGCAACTCGCTGTTGGGGCGGCCGAGGAATGCGGCGGCCGCCTCGCTCACGAATTTGTGCGACGTGCCGTGGAATCCGTAGCGGCGGATGCGATGCGCCTCGGCGAGCTTGCGATCGATGGCGTAGGTGTACGCCGCCGGAGGCAGAGTCTGGTGGAACGCGGTATCGAACACCGCGACATGAGGCACGTCGGCGAACGTTTCGCGGGCCGCGACGATGCCGGCGAGGTTTGCCGGGTTGTGCAACGGAGCAAGCACCGACAGCTCAGAAATGTTGATCTCTACGAGGGGCGTGATGAGCGTCGGTTCGAAAAAGCGCGCTCCCCCATGCACGACACGATGTCCAACCGCAATCGGCGGGTGGTCTGCGAGAGCGGGCCCGTTCGCTGTGAAGGCGTCGATCATCACTTGGAAGCCGGCTGTGTGATCGGCGATTGGCATCTCTTGCACGTAGGAAGCGTCGAGCACCGCAGGAGCGTTCTCGCCGAGCGCGGCGGCGGGATAGACGGTGTGTTTAGCCCTGCCGATGTCTTCGCCGATGCGCTCCACCAGTCCCGAGGCGAGCGTCGCCTCGGTCTCCATGTCGATGAGCTGGTACTTGAACGACGACGAGCCGCTGTTGACCACGAGCACAGGAATCACGTGGGGCTCACTTCTTGCGCCTGGATCGCGGTGATCGCAATCGTGTTCACGATGTCAGACACAAGCGCTCCTCGCGACAGATCGTTGATCGGTTTGTTGAGACCCTGCAGCACCGGCCCCATCGCGACGGCGCCCGCCGAACGCTGCACCGCTTTGTAGGTGTTGTTGCCGGTGTTGAGGTCGGGAAAGATGAAGACCGTGGCACGACCGGCTACCTGCGACGTGGGCATCTTGGCCGCGGCAACGGCTGCATCGGCAGCAGCGTCGTACTGAATCGGTCCTTCCACCAACAGCTCGGGCTGGCGTTCACGCACCAGCGCCGTCGCTTCGCGTACCTTCTCAACGTCGGCGCCGGTGCCTGACTCCCCCGTGGAGTACGAGAGCATCGCCACTCGCACATCGATTCCGAACTGGCTCGCCGTCGCAGCCGATGAGATCGCAATATCGGCGAGCTGGCCGCTCGTGGGGTCGGGAATCACCGCGCAGTCGCCGTACACGAGCACGCGGTCGGCGAGCGCCATCAAGAAGACGCTTGACACCACCGATACGCCCGGCTTCGTCTTGATGATCTCGAACGCGGGGCGGATTGTGTGGGCTGTCGTGTGTGCGGCGCCTGACACCATCCCGTCGGCGAGACCGAGGTGAACCATCAGAGTTCCGAAGTACGACACGTCAGTGACTGTGTCAGCGGCCCGCTCCACCGTCATGCCCTTGTGCGCACGAAGCTTCGCGTACTCCTCAGCGAACTTGTGCACGTAGACGGCATCAAACGGCGAGAGTATCTCAGCGCCCTTCAGATCGAGCCCGAGCTCAAGTGCCCGCGCGCGCACTTCGATCGGTTCACCGAGAATCACGAGGTCGGCGATGTCGCGCTTGAGTACGGTCGCTGCCGCGCGCAAGACGCGGTCATCGGATCCTTCTGGCAGCACGATCTTGCGACGCTGCGAACGCGCGCGCTCAATAAGTTGAAACTCGAACATCAGCGGCGTTACGACGGTCGCTTCGGCGAGGCCGAACGCGCGCCGCAGTTCTTCAGTGTCAACGTTCTGTTCGAACAGCGCCAGCGCGGTGTCGTAGCGGCTACGCGAGTCGGCGGCCAGGCGCCCACGAGTGGACATGATGCGCAAGGTCGTTTCGTACGTGCCGTAGTCGGTCGTGATGATCGGCAAGCTCGAGCCCAGCCCGTCGAGAAGCTGCATTACGGGCTCAGGCACCTCGAATCCACCGTTGAGCACGATGCCCGCGAGCGAAGGGAAAGTTCCAGAAGCGTTCGCGAGCAGCGCCGCGAGCAGCACTTCGGTGCGGTCTGCGGGAATAACGACGACAGCGCCGTCAAAGAGGCGCGGCAACACGTTCACCATCGACATGCCCGCGACCACGACCCCGAGCGCCTCGCGCGTCAGCAATGTGGGGTCGCCCGAGAGCAACTCGCCTTCCACCGCGCGTTGCACGCCCCGCATCGACGGCGACACCAGAATGCGGTCTTCGGGAATCGTCCAAATCGGCACGGCCTCCGAACGCCCGAATGCTGAGGCCCCGATCGCCTGGTTGATCGCCGACACCGTGGCATCCATCTGCTCGGGGTCTGCGCGATTGGCGACAACGGCGAAGAGCTCTGCGCGACCATGTGCGAGCTCTGCCAGCGCAAGTGAGGCGATCTGGCCCATTTCCGCCGCCGTGCGCGGAATGCTCGAACCGAGTTGCTCGGGCTGACCCTGCGCGGCACGCCCTCCGAGCACAAGAACGACGGGAGCACCCAGGTTCGCCGCGATACGGGCGTTGAAGGCGAGCTCGGCGGGGCTTCCCACGTCGGTGTAGTCGCTGCCCACGATGACTACCGCATCGCACTGCGCCTGCACAGCTTTGTAGCGTTCCACGATCGTCGCGAGCGCCGCTTCGGGATCGGCGCGCACATCGTCGTAGGTGACCCCGACGCACTCCTCGTACGCGAGGTCGACGCCGTCGTGACCGAGCAGCATCTCGAGCACATAGTCGCGCTCGAGCGTGGAACGCGCAATCGCTCGAAACACCCCCACCTTCGGCGTCGCCGCGCTAAGCGCGTCGAGAACCCCCAAGGCAACGGTCGACTTTCCCGAATGACCTTCGGCTGACGTGATGAAGATGCTCTGCGCCACGGGCACCAGCCTAGAGGCTGTGATCAACGCAAATCGCGGATATGCCTGCAGAAAAAGTAAGACTCTCCGCGAACCCGGCAGAGCCTGGTTACCCTTGCTACGTTTCCGTCCTGGGGGAGTTGGCCTGGATGCCGCCTCGCGGAGAGCTGCCACAAGTCTAACCCGAGTGCGGGCGCCGTCAGCACGCGGCGCAAGTTAGAGCGCTGTTAATCCCACCCGGCCCGCGCGCTCGAGGTGATTGTTACGATTGCATAAAGGGCGATGGGGCCCGAATGACCGTCACCCGAGGCGGCACAAGGGAGGTCACGGTGGTTGACACCACGATGACGAGCACCGCAATGGATCTATCCGGCGACATGAACCCCAGTCGGTTTTCGGATGCTGCGGCCGCCATTGCCGCATCGGTGAGCACCGTCATCGACGGCAAGCCCGACGCGGTGCGAAGCGCATTGGTCTGTCTGCTGGCGGAAGGACATTTACTCGTCGAAGACGTGCCAGGCGTCGGCAAGACGATGCTCGCCCGCGCACTGGCGGCATCGGTCGATGCAACAGTGCGGCGCATTCAGTTCACCCCCGATCTGCTGCCCGGCGATGTAACGGGTGTCAGCGTGTTCAATCCGGTCGAACGCGAATTCGAGTTCAAACGCGGCGCGATATTCGCCAACATCGTGATCGCTGACGAGATCAACCGCTCGTCGCCCAAGACCCAGTCGGCGTTGCTCGAGGCGATGGAAGAAGTTCAGGTCACCGTCGATGGACACACCCACAATCTGCCCAAGCCGTTCTTGGTCGTCGCCACTCAGAATCCCCTCGAGATGGAAGGCACCTACGCACTGCCTGAGGCCCAGCGCGACCGATTCATGATGCGCGTTTCTATGGGCTACCCCGATCAGAAATCGGAGCAGCTCATGCTGCGCCAGCGCGATGCGGTGAACCCGCTCACCACTCTCGCTCCCGTGGTGACGTCAGCGCAGGTCAGCACTCTCATCACCTGGGCGCGTTCGGTGCATGTCTCGCCCGCGGTCGAGGAGTACGCCGTATCGCTCGCCCACGCCACCCGGCATCATTCCGATCTACGACTGGGGGCAAGCCCTCGAGCAACACTCCAGCTCGTGCGGGCGGCCAAAGTATGGGCAGCGCTCGACGGTCGCCACTTTGTGATTCCAGACGATATTGCGGCGTTGCTCGTTCCGGTCTTCGCTCACCGGCTCATACCCACCCGCGCTGCGGGCGCAGGACGCGCCCGAGGCAGCACCGATGCTGTGACTGTGATCCTCGAACGGATCGCGGCAAGCACACGAGTGCCCATCGCGCCGAGGCAGTGACGCTCACATGGTTCGCTGGTGGCCGCTGACAGCGCGGGGTACGGGCGCGCTTGCACTTTCGGGCGTGTGCTTTGCGCTCGCACACGAGCTCGGCGTCACTGAGCTGCTCTACTTCGGTGTGCTGTTGCTCGCTGTGGTGCTCGCGAGCCTCGCGGCGGTGTCTCTCACTCGACGTACCGACACTGTGGTCAGAACGATTAGTCCCGAAGTCGCGCAGGTGGGCGAAGCGACCGTTGTCACGACTCGTGTGGGGGTACGCACGGCCGTACCCACGCCGCCTGGCACCTGGCATGACACCCTGCCGAAGGGTCTGAGCGGCACCGCCGACGGCGTGCTCCCGGCGATTAGTTCGGCCTTTCGCAACGGCGAGCGCACGGTTGAAGTTACGTATGAGGTGACTGGTGAGGTTCGGGGAACCCGTTCTATCGGCCCGTTCTTCATCAGAACAAGCGACCCGTTCGGGCTTGCCGTGCGTCGCACGCGCTTCGACACTCGCACTTCTGTCACGGTCGCTCCCGCCTTGGTCGATGTGTCTGCGCTCAATCACTTCACCGGAGAATCCGGCGGGTTGGTGCACAGCGAAACCACCCAACTCGGCCAGGGCGCCGACAACCTCGTAGCGCGCCCGTATGCCTCTGGTGATTCCATGCGACGAATCCACTGGCGGGCAACAGCGCACCGCGACACCCTCATGGTGCGCCAAGAAGAGCAGGAGTCCACGCCCGAGGCCACTGTCGTGCTCGATCGAAGCGGCGAACGGTGGGGACGCCAGGCCCGCTACGCACCAGGGGGCGACGATGCCTTTGAAGCTGCCGTCTCAGCATGCGTTTCCGTCGTGGCTCGGCTCGTGCGCGACGGGTACACCGCCGAGGTGATCGACAGTGACGGCACCGTCTTGATAGAGCGAATCGACGGCGGTGATGTGAGTGAGCTCGACGAGATGCTCACGCAGTTCGCCGACGTGACCGCTCGTCGCGGCGATGACCTGCCTGACCTTGCCCGGCTGTTCACGGGGTCGGCGACGGGTCCGGTCGTTGTCATCACCGGGCAGTTGTCCTCGGCGGATGCTGATGCTCTCGCTCCCGCCGTGCACCACTCCAGCCTGCCCGTCTTGTTCGCTGTCGCCCCCGATGCCCAAGCCCTGGCATCAGCATCCGAAAGCGGCTGGCACGTCGGGCGGATAGACGTTGAGGGCGATTTCGCCGATGCGTGGCGTGAGGCGACAGGGCATGGAGCCAGCCATGTCGTGGCGTAACGCAGCCGCGTCGAGCGTGACGCCAGAGGTTGCCGAGATGCGAGTGTCTCGGCGTGGCGCCCGCACGCTCACGATCGCGGTCTACGCGGCGCTCACGGCCGCTCTGCTGCCCGTATTGAACGTGGTGGAACCGAGCGGGTGGCTGTTCGGCGCGCTCGCGCTTGCCGCTGTCATCTTGATGGCCGGATACTTCGCCCGCCGCGCGCGCCTGCCCGCGATCGCGGTCTCACTGATTGAGATCGTTCTTTGGGCATTGTTCATGACCGGCGCCTTTTTCGGCAGCACTGCCCTGTTCTGGGTGGTGCCGACGCCCGCGACGATCGACGCGTTGCCCACGGTATTGGCCGCAGCTCAAGACGAGATCATCCAGGGAGCAGCGCCCCTGGAGCCCTCCATCGCGGTGTCCGTTCTCATTGTCGGCGCGATGGGGCTGTTGGCGATCATCATCGACCACGTTGTGATCACCGCACGCATGCCGTTGCTTGCGTCTGTCGGCTTGATCGCTGTTTCGCTTATTCCCGCGATCGTCGTCAGCGATGAGGCCGACGTCATGTCGTTCATCTATCTGGCCGCGGCGATCCTCTTTCTGCTCCGCGCCGAGACGCGATCACGCGAGAAGCCCGCCGAACAGCAGGCCGAGCGGACGGCGGGCGTGCCCGCGACAGCGATGGGAATCGCCGCGATCGCCGTGGTCGTCGCAGTAGCGGCATCTCCCCTTCTTCCTGAACCGACTGTGCGCGTGGGCTCGCAATTCGGTGCGGGCCCGGGCATCGACGCTTCACTGTCACTGGGCGATGATCTGCGCCAGCCAGATCCGATTGAAGTCATTCGGTACCAATCGAATGCTTCATCGCCCCCGTACTTGAGAGCCACGACGCTGTCACAGTTCGACGGCGCCGTCTGGGAACCCGATCCGTTGCGAACGGTGCCGCTGGAGAGTTCATCGGGGTTGGTCGAACTGAACGTTGATGAAGATGTGCTCATCACCCCCGCCGAGACCTCAGTGTCTGTGGTGAACCTCGCCTCGTACTGGTTGCCGATCCCGTGGGCGGCGACAGCGGTGTCCGGGCTCGAGGGGTCGTGGTCTGCGGTGCCGGCGAATCGCACGGTGGTCTCACAGTCGGCGACTACTCAAGGCCAGCAATATGAGGTTTCTTCACTCGCAGCGCGCCCGACTCGCGAGCAGATTCGATCAATGGATGCTGCGCCAAGCCCGCGTATCGATGACGCCACCGTCGCTCTTCCCGACGACCTCCCGCCCATCATCGGAGAACTCGCTGCTGAGGTCACCGAGGGCACCACCAACGACTACGACGCGCTCATCGCACTGCAGCGCTGGTTCCGTGGCGGTGAGTTTCGGTATTCCCTCGAAGCTCCCGTCGAAGATGGCTTCGATGGAAGCGGCGCCGATGCCGTGGCGGAGTTTCTCGAGGTTCGTGAGGGCTACTGCGTTCACTTCGCCGCCGCATTCACGATGATGGCTCGCACTCTCGATATGCCGACACGTATTGTCGTGGGCTACCTGCCGGGCAACGTCACCGGCGAGGTCGAAGACGGCGAGCCGGTGTATTCGGTGATGAGTGACACCCTGCATTCCTGGCCCGAAGTGTATTTCGAAGGCGTCGGATGGGTCGGCTTCGAGCCGACAGCCGGCCTCGGCACGCCCACCGCCTTCGCCCCGGAATCGTTCACCCCGGGTGCTGCCGATAATTCGCTGACCGCGCAGCCCGAAGAGCGGCCGACCGCAACGTCGACGCCGGGAGCAGATCTGCAGGATCTGAATGTTCCTTTGGATGGCGCCAGCGGAGTCATTCGCGACGCGGAGACGAACTTCTATCCGGTGTTGGGCGCAGTCGTGTTCATTCTCGCTGCGCTGACGGCGCCCGCCATTATTCGCGCGGCGAGGCAACGGTCGCTCATTCGTTCAGCCAATGATGGCGATGCACTGGCCGCATGGGCGATCGTGCAGAACGCGGCGATCGATCTCGGCATCTCGGTTCCCGGTGCTGAAACGCCCCGAGCGTTCGCGAACCGCCTGGTGAGCGACCACGAAGCGTCGAGCGACGCGATGCAGACTCTTGTCTACGCGATCGAGCATGCGAGCTATTCCGGAACGATCGGCCGCAACTACGGTTTGACCGATGCTGCGGCTGCCGCGGCGGTCGAAGCGAGCGCTTCATTGTTCGCTCACGTTGCGGCCTCGAGGCGTGTTCTTGCCGTCGTCGTGCCGCGTTCTTTGCTTGTGCGACCGGGCAGTGTGTACGCGGGGGCAACCGGTCTTCGTCAGGAGTGACAGTCGGCCAGCGCAGACAAGGTAGGATTGTCTGCGGCCCTCACGGGCTGCTGGAGGATTCGCCTAGTGGCCTATGGCGCACGCTTGGAAAGCGTGTTGAGTGAAAGCTCTCAGGGGTTCGAATCCCCTATCCTCCGCCATGTGATGTCTCGCGACATGTGTCTCATATGTCGCGAGACATCTGTCATTTCTGGGGCCATCTGCCGGGGTCTTCTTCGTTGGCCTGCCCACACCTCGCGCCGCCCGGCAGCATCCCCATCGCCAGCTTCTTTTATCTATGCGGCGCGCGGGGCGGGAGCGGCCGGGAGCACTTCGATGACCGCGCCGGTATCGACTTGTTCAAGGCTCATGCCGACGGTGTTGATGCGGAACTTCCATGTGATCACGGCCCCGAGCAGCGATGTCGCGACAAGCACGGTCAGCAGCACGCCCTGGCCCCACACGTCGAGCAGGGTGGGAAACAGAAAGGCAGTCAGCACGGCGCCCACTTTTCCCGCGGATGCCGCGAACCCTGCGCCTTTTCCCCGCACACGCGTCGGGAAGACTTCTCCGGCGAGCACATACGTCATCGTGTTCGGGCCGAGGTTGGTCGAGAAGTTGAAGATCATGAAGCCCGCGAAGATCGCAAACGTCGGGTTCTCAAAGAACACCGACGACGCGGCGATCGCTAGGCCGATGCCGCAGCCGATGAAACCAACGACTTGAAGCCGGATGCGTCCGACTCGGTCGACCAGAAAGAGTGCCACTGCAAGACCGACGAGCAAGAAGGTGTCGATGATGAACGCGCCCTCGGCGCCCTGCAGGTCGCTCGCGATCACGCCAGATACGGTGTCGTCGAGACCCGTGGTGTCGGTGCCGAGCGTGGTCGCGATAACGATCGGGGTGAAAATGCCGATGCCGTAGGTGCCGAGGTCTTGCAGAAACCAAGGCACGCTGGTCAGGATCGTCGCGCGACGCAACGGACGCTTGAACAGCGTCTTTATGCTCGACTGAGACGCTTTCTGGTCAGCCTTCACCGCGTCAGCTACCGGCGCCTCACGCGTAATGCGCAAGTCGCCCGCCTTGTGGTCTCCGAAACAGAGTGCGGCAAGCACCGCTTCGGCTTCGTCGTAGCGGCCCTTCGACGCCAGCCAATGCGGGCTCTGGGCGGTGAAGATGCGCGCGATCGTGACGACGAACGCGGGAATGATCACAAGGGCGAACATGATGCGCCAGTCGGAGAGCTCTTCGCGTTGGCTGAGCACCAGCATTCCCACACCGGTGCCGGCAACCGCTCCGACCGCTTGGAAGCCGAACGCCGCGAGCACTCTGCGGCCGCGAATCTTGGTCGGAAGCGTCTCAGAGATCATCAAGTGCGCGACCGGATAGTCGGAGCCAAGAGCCAGGCCAGTGCCGAGCAGAAATAGCAGGAAGATCGGCAACGAATTGCTGAATGATACGCCAACGAGGCACGCGGTGAGCAGGCCCATCTCCCATAGGAAAAGCGGGCGCCGGCCCACCTTGTCAGCGAGCCCGCCCAGAGCAGAAGCACCGATCAGAATGCCCAGCAGGGGCATGGCCGTGACCAGTCCGATCTGCGCGGTAGACAACGAATATTGCGCGGCGATCAGCGGCGTTGCCACACCGACGAGAAAGACGATCATGCCTTCGAAGAACTTGCCGGCAGCGGCCAAGAACCACGTGCGCTGTTGCAACGCGGTGAGTCCGGCCTGCCCCGTCTCGTCAATGTGTTCCGAAACAGTGCGAGTCACGGGTGCAGTTACAGCCATCAGCGTCTCCTAGATCCCAGGCATCGAGTGGATCCAGGTTGCGGCATCAGTGTTAACAGCGGGCGAACGGCAACTCGCGCGGCAACAGCCGCAGGCATCTCAGTCGCTGCCCGCGAGGGCGCTGCGGCGCTCGACCAACACGGTGTCGCGCCACGTACCAGCGAACGGTCCCGAACCTGCT
This sequence comes from Microbacterium marmarense, assembly GCF_037204165.1. Classification (NCBI taxonomy): domain Bacteria; kingdom Bacillati; phylum Actinomycetota; class Actinomycetes; order Micrococcales; family Microbacteriaceae; genus Microbacterium; species Microbacterium marmarense. The sequence continues at coordinate 1,183,306 of NZ_JBBDGL010000001.1, read as the reverse complement.
CGCGCGATCCGTTCCCTCGTACCGACGACCCGGAACCCGAGTGATTCGTGCAACCGCTGGCTCGCGGTGTTGTCAGCAAAAACGCTCGCCTGGATTGTCCAGATGCCTTCGCTTTCACACGCGGCGATGAACGCCATCAGCAGCAACCGGCCAACTCCGCGGCCTCGAGCATCAGGACTGACATAGACCGAGTGTTCGACGACTCCGCTATACGCTGGCCTGGACGACACCCGCGATCCTGCCACCCACCCAGCGATGGTCCCGCCGTCATCGACAGCGACGAATCGCGCAATAGACAGCTTTCCCGCGTCGAACGAATCCCAGCTCGGGGTCGAGGTCTCGAACGTTGCGAGGCCGTCATCGATCCCTGCGGCGTAGATCATCTCTACCGCAGGCCAATCAGCCGCATCCAATGTGCGCACCTGCATCATCGAGCCGGCCTCCTTCTTGTCAGGTCGGTTCCACGATATCGGGGGCACCGATACGTAATGCATTCATGGGAATGGATGCCGCTGGCGTACCGTTGCATCCACTATGCAAAGCTTCGGCACTCTCTCATTCGGACACTACGGCCCTCTCGGCGGCGGCCGCATCCTGACCGCTGGCGACTCGATGAAACAGGCCATCGACCTGGCGCAGGGCATGGACGAGCTTGGCGCGAACGGTGTCTACTTTCGGGTTCACCATTTCGCTCGCCAACAGGCCGCCCCCTTGCCGTTGCTCGCCGCGATCGCGGCTACGACGAAGCGCATCGAGATCGGCACGGGCGTAATCGACATGCACTACGAGAACCCGCTCTATCTCGCCGAAGAAGCCGCCGCGGTGGATCTGATCAGCGACGGACGACTCGCACTCGGTGTCAGCCGCGGCTCACCCGAGTCGGTCGTACGCGGCTACGAAGCGTTCGGCTACACCGGCGCGAACGACCCGCGCGGGGCTGACATCGCTCGCGAGCACTTCTCTACCTTCCTCCGCGCGGTCGAGGGCGAGGGCATGGCAGAGCGCGACCCGCACTCCCCCTTTGGTGGTGGAACCGGACCGCAGCGAATCGAACCGTATTCCCCCGGTCTGCGTTCCCGAATCTGGTGGGGTGCTGGCAACAGCGAGACCGCCGAGTGGGCTGGGCGAACCGGCGTCAACCTGATGTCGTCGACGCTGCTCACCGAGTCTGGCGATGTGCCGTTCGACGAGCTGCAGGCGAGACAGATCGACGTCTTCCGCAACGCGTGGCGCGACGCCGGACATGCCGGAACACCCCGGGTCTCGGTCAGCCGTTCGATCTTTCCCATCACAACTGCCGAAGAAGACATGTACTTCGGCGGCCGACAGGATGGTGACCAGGTCGGCGTAATCGACGGCATGCGCTCAACATTCGGCAAGACATACGCGGCAGCCCCCGATGTGCTCGTCGAGCAGCTGCTCGGCGACGCCGCAATTCAGAGCGCCGATACCCTCATGCTGACGATCCCAAGCCAGCTGGGCGTCGAGTTCAACCTTCGCATTGTGGAGTCTTTTGCCAAGCACGTCGCCCCTTCGCTGGGGTGGAAGCCTCAGTGATGTGACGCCGGCTGGCAGCGAGCTCAGCGTTGACGGTGCTCAAGCGCATCGAGGGTGCGCTTGAGCTGATCGCTGTCCGCTGAGGCCGACCCCGAGGACAATCAGCCGCGAAAATCGTCGGGATCGACGTTCTCCAAGAAGCGCTTGAACTCATCGACGCGTTCTTCGGCGACAACAGGATCGACGACCTCGGGATCAACTGCGCCGTGTGCAACTTCTTCGTCGTCGGTCACCTCGTCGACGATGCCTGCCTGAAGAATCACCTCGTCTGCGACCCAGAGCTCAGCGCCGACGCGCGAGGCGAGCGCGATCGCATCAGACGGTCGCGCATCAATGCGATGGGTGCCGCCACCGGCGTTGAGAACGATCTCGGCGTAGTACGTGCCCTCGGTGATACGCGTGATCTCGATTCGCTGCACGATCGCATCGAGGCTGGCCAGCATTGAGCGCATCAGATCGTGCGCAAACGGCCGCGGGGTTTCGGCGCCTTCCACCGCGACGAGAATCGACGTTGCCTCTTGTGCCCCTATCCAAATGGGCAGAATCTGACCTTCACCCGGCAGCTCATCGATCGGCTTGAGCAATATGACATGCTGTCCTGCCGGATCGAGGGCAATACCGGCCACACGCACCTGAACCATCAACACTCCCTCCGCGGTAGCGGTCGGTGTGAAGCCAGGCTAGTAGGTGCCGACCGCTTCGCGGTCTTCGAGAATGGCGCGAGTGCTCGACAGCCCCAAACGTGTGGCACCTGCCGCGATCATGGCCTCAGCGTCAGAACGCGTGCGAATCCCGCCGGACGCCTTCACTTCGAGCCGGTCGCCGACCGTCTGCTTCATCAGCGATACGGCGTGAAGCGACGCGCCACCCGCCGGGTGAAATCCGGTCGACGTCTTGACGAAGTCGGCCCCGGCTGCCTCGGCCGCGCGGCAGCTCGCAACGATCGCTTCGTCCGATAGCGCAGCCGACTCGATGATCACCTTGAGAACCACGGGCTTGGGTGCAGCCTCGCGCACCGCGCGGATGTCGGCCTCGACGGCGTCGTAGCGCCCTTCGATCGCCGCGCCAAGATCAATCACCATGTCGATCTCGTCGGCGTGGTTGAGCGCCGCAAGCCGGGCCTCTGCCGCTTTGATCTCGCTGTGGTGTTTTCCGCTGGGAAAACCAACCACAACGGCAAGCTTCAACTCTTCGGGTAGCTCAACCGGAAGCACCGAGGGTGACAGGCAAACGCTGTAAGCGCCCAGCTCTGCGGCTTGAGAGATTGCTGCTTCGACATCTGCCGTCGTGGCGGCGGGAGCGAGCAAGGTGTGGTCTACGTACGTGGCCAGATCGGCAATAGTCATGAAGTGTCTCCTTGGCGCATATCAGGCGGCGAGCCCGCGGGAGCGGACTGACAAACCGGTGCTGACGACGACGATGGCGACAACGAGGCCGATTTCGCGCTCAGTTCGGCCACCGTCGAGTCTAGTGGGCACGCCTGGACACGAGCCGAACCTGCTATGGCCGACGTGGTGGCGCGGGCGGAACTTCTTTGGCAGCGATCACTGCGCCGCGCGGAATCGTCGCTATGCCGTGCTTGCCGTCGACCACGAGCGTCTGTTCGTCTGCGCTCAGCAACTCACCCAGAGCATCGGTGGCCTGCCCCGTCGGCAAGATATAGCGCACGACGACACGAGCACCGGGTGACGGCAGGTTCACGGCAGCGTCACCACTGCCCGCGTTCGTAGTCCTTCAGGAAGACACCGAACAGATCTTCACCGTCTTCACCACGCACGATGGGGTCGTACACCCGCGCCGCACCGTCGACCAGGTCGAGCGGAGCATGAAATCCTTCTTCAGCCAAGCGCACCTTGGTCGGGTGGGGTCGCTCGTCGGTGATCCATCCGGTATCGACGCTCGTCATCAGAATTTGGTCGCTTTCGAACATCTCCCGCGCGCTCGTGCGCGTCAGCATGTTGACCGCGGCCTTCGCCATGTTGGTGTGAGGATGCCCCGGTCCTTTGTAGCCCCGGTTGAAGACGCCCTCCATCGCACTGACATTCACGATGTACTTGCGGCGCGCAGGGCTTGCGACCATTGCAGGCCGAAGCTTGGAGATCAGCAAGAACGGCGCGGTCGTATTGGCAAGCTGCACCTCAAGCATCTCGAGCGGGTCGACTTCTTCGACACGCTGAGTCCACGAGTTGATCCCGTGCAGATCGGGAATGAGGCCGCCAGCGTCGATTGCCGTGCCTGCGTTGAGGCGCTCAAGCGAGCTGGATCCGGCTGCCATCGCCTGCTCGGTGAGCTCATCGGCTCGCGACGCTGCCGCGGCGAGCACCGGGTGCGCAGCAACCGAACGCTCGAGAGCCTGCGGGTGCTGGTCGTTGGTGTGCCCGAAGGTCACCAGCTCCGGAAGGGGGCCGTCAGGCAGTGGCGAGAGTTCCGCATCGACCAGGGGCTGATACGCACCGGGCGAGCGCCGCACGGTTTGCGTAGCGTTGTTGATCAGAATGTCGAGGGGCCCTGCCGCAGCAACGTCTTCGGCGAGACCGATCACCTGCGCTGGATCCCGCAGATCGATGCCTACGACCTTGAGACGGTGCAGCCAGTCTGCCGAATCGGGAAGGCTCGAAAAGCGACGCACAGCGTCGCGTGGGAAGCGAGTAGTGATCGTCGTGTGCGCGCCATCTCGCAACAGGCGCAGCGCAATGTACATTCCGATCTTGGCGCGTCCGCCGGTGAGCAGAGCGCGCCGATCGGTCAGATCGGTACGAGCGTCGCGCTTGCGGTGGCTGAGGGCCGCACACTCCGGGCAGAGCTGATGATAGAAAGCGTCCACCACGGTGTAGGGCTTCTTGCAGATGTAGCAGCCGCGCGCTTTGATCAGCGTTCCCGCCGTGGGCGCAGTCGTGGCGGTGCTGATCGGGATGCCGCGAGTCTCATCGTCGATGCGGTCGGGTGCTCCCGTAGCCGTCGCAGCCACAACGGCACGATCAGCGTCAGCAACCATGGCTCGAAGCTCTCGACGCCGTTCCCGCTTCACCGCCTTGAACATCGCGGCCGTGGCGCGGCGCACCGTGATGTAGTCGGGATGCGCTTCGTTCATCTGCGCCATGTTCTCAAGCACACGAAGTGTCGTCGCGAGATCGTCGGCATCGATGCCTGCACCGAGATCAGTGCTGGCACCGAGATTGATGCCCGCTTCCAGATCGTCGGGCAGAGACTCAGCAGGGTCGGTCGGCGAAGAAGGCACACACAAGTGTATTGCGACGAATGCTGAAGGTGCGGTGACCGTCAGCCCACAGGCGGCTCAAACGGAAGCACGCGAGCAGCATCCCACTGCTCAGTCCAGCCGAGGGACTCAAAGACCGCGTCGAGCAACATGGCGGTGAAGCCCCACACGAGGTGCTCATCGCCGGCGTGTCTCGTGATGAAGCCTGGCCCACGCCACTCGTGACCGTCGCGCCGCAAGACGGTCGTTCCTCGGTTGGCGGGATTGAGCAGGTCTGCCACCGGCACGCGAAAGACGTGTGAAGACTCGGCCTCATCGACGACACCGACCGCCGTCGGGTGTCGCCACCATCCGATCACCGGCGTCACCATGTGGCGCGAGAAAGCGAGCGGCACCTCGGGCAACTCGCCGAGCACCTCGACGCCTGCCGGGTCTAGCCCGGTCTCTTCCCTCGCTTCTCGAAGGGCCGCCGCCACGACCGAGTCGTCCTCCGGGTCGACTCGGCCTCCGGGGAACGCAACTTGTCCGGCGTGTGAACGCAGCGTGGACGCTCGCGCCAACAACAACACGTCTAGATCTTGCGAGACGGCAGCGTCTTGCGCGTCATGTCTGCTCGGCAATGAATCGAGCACACCGAACAAGATGAGAACAGCGGCTTTGCGTGACGCGGCAGCCGCAGGCATCCCCTCAAAAGCGTCGAAGCTGTGCTCGGCGTTGTTGACGAGAGCGATTAACGCATCGCGGGCGTTCAGCGCGCGCTGGCCGGCAGACATCTTTTCAGGCTACGCCGCTCAGCGACTCGGCGCTGAATCAGCAGCTGATTCGGCCGTGCCGCATCGTGTCGTCAGGTACTTCCTTCGTGACGAGCGACTTGAGCATGCCCGCTGCCATCACGACCTTGCCGTGGGCTGGCTCCCAGAACTCTGTCTCGACGGGCGTCACGCGAAGCAACGCGATGTCTGGGGTGTCGAGCCCATTCTCGAACCAGATGTCAAGTGACTGCGTATAGAGCTCCTCCATCTTGGTGCGGTCGTGCACGATGCGAGCGCGTCCGCCGATCGACACGAATCGCATGCCCTTCGCGTCGCAGTACGACAGTCCAACATCGCTGTCTGCGTCAACTTCGTCGGCCTTCTTGCTGTCGTCTGCGGTGAAGAACCAGATGTCGCCGTTCTCATCCATCTGACGCGTACTCATTGGACGACTCACCAGCGTGCCCCCAACGTCGATGGTGGTAAGCATGGTGAAGTCGATGTCTTCGACGAGCTCTTTCACTCGTGCGGATGCGTCAGTTGCCGAAAGCTCAGTCATTTGCGTCTCTGTCATTCACCCAGGTTTTCACCAGCGCAATGACCACGCGAGGGGCTTGACAGCGGTCGATGACCGCTCTACTCGGCGTTCGTGCTATGCTGATGGTCGCCCATTCGGGTACGCGTCACATTCCTCAATGCCTCACTGTGGAGTAGCAGACAGCCTGACGCCCGGATCGTCACCATGACATCCGCCTCAAACCTTCGACTTCCGCGCACGAGCGTCTGTATCGCCGCGCATCACCTGAAAGCTGCATGACCCTCGTAATTCCCACCATCTCGTCATCACGGCCGTCGCTCAATTGGCGACAAGCTGATAACGATGTTTTCGTCGCAACCGCTGCAGGCGAGTACGCTGGCTTTGTCGGCATTACTCCGCTCGGATACGAAGCGCATGGCGCGCAAGGCGAAGATCTCGGTATACACGGCACAAGTGAACTCGCCCATGCAGTGGTTGCGGCATCCGCAGCCCCGATAACACCCCTCGCGGATATTCCGCGTCTCATACGCCCGCTCCGCACACGTCGGCGCGGCACTCCCGGTCGCTCACGCGGCCCACAAAGTAAAAGGAAAGACACGATGGCCACTGGCACCGTGAAATGGTTCAACTCCGAAAAAGGCTTCGGCTTCATCGCTCCTGACGATGGCGGCGCCGACCTGTTCGCGCACTTCACCGCGATCACGGGCGACGGATACAAGGAGCTCCGCGAAGACCAGAAGGTCGAATTCGAAGCGGAGCGTGGCCCCAAGGGCATGCAGGCCGCTAACATTCGCCCGCTCTGATTTCATCCGTTGGCCGGGGTTGCCTAAGCTCCCCGGCCAACGAATGGGCTTTCCTGCCCAGATTTTTAGCGTGCTCTCCTCTGAACGCATCTCACTCTTGTGAGCGGCGACTCAGATCAACGAGCCACGGCCTCACTGATTGCTGTAGCGCCCTCGTTGAATCGGATCGTTCGTCTGATCGTCGAATCGTCCGCCAACACGGCCGCAATGACTGAAGCCACATCGCCGCGCGACACCTTCGATGGCGCATCAGCGTCCACCTCGATCTGACCTGTCGGCTCGTCGAGCGTCAGCGTGCTCGGTGCGACGATAGTCCAGTCGAGCCCGCTCGCGCGCAGGTGCTCATCTGCGGCAGCCTTCGCTTCTGCATACGCGAAGAACGAGTTGTCACGCGGAACACCGTGATCTGCTCCGGCGCCGAAGTACGACACCATCACATACCGCGACACGCCCGCGGCTACTGCCGCGTCGATCGTGCGTATTGCCGCGTCGCGGTCTACGGCATAGGTGGTTTCGGCACTGGCACCACCCGCGCCGGCCGACCACACAACCGCTTCATTTCCGCTGATCACGTTGCTCAACTGATCAGTGTCAAGCATCTGGACGTCGGCTACGAGCGGCGTAGCTCCCGCAGCCGCGACGTCTGACTCGTGATCCGGGTTGCGAATCACCGCCGTCACGTGGTCACCACGCCCGGTCAACAGCGGTTCGAGCAACAGCGCAATCTTGCCGTGCCCACCAATTAACAGAACTCGAGACATCTCACACTCCAATCGGGTCGCTCCGAGCCTACGTTCGTTTGGGCTGTGGAAGACCTCGGCGCAATTCAGCGCAAAAAGGTGTATGGGTCGTACTCTTCAATCGGGATGACCCGCACCCGCGGAAGCGGGGCGTCAAAGACTTCGGCGTCAAATTCAAGATCGAATTTCTCTAGGCCAGCGATCGCCCCGAAGCCGATGTTGCGAAACTCGGCGAACGCGAGCAAGCCCACGCGACGCTCTGAGTCGATCAGCGCCTCGATATCTTCGAGAAAGTCGCCGTCATGGCTGACCAGAATGACATCTTCATGCCGGTGGCGCAGCGCCTGCAGAGTGCGCTGAATCGCGATGTCGACAACTTTCTCGTCGGGAGCTCCCGAAAGCGGAACTACTCGATAGTCCATCGCCTTGAGCGCTTGAACGAAAGACATCGGAATGCCGCTGGACGCGTTGAGAAAGAACAGTCCCTGCGCATCTTGGCGCCAGGTTCGTCGGGCGAAAGCGATCAAACGGTCCCAGCGTGGGCGCTCGTCAGGTTGCGGTCGTCGACCGAGAATCGATGAGCCCAGTGTGGCGTCGATGTTCTCGCCGTCGACCAGCACCCAGGTGATGCGTTCATCGTGTTCGCTCACTGGTTCCTCTCGATCTGCCGCGACTCGCGACCTGCAATGATCCTACGGGCACACCATGCTCCTGCTCTCGCAGCGCCGTGCAGGCAGACCGCGCGTCACCTGCTCGAGGTGAGTGCTCGAAGATACGCTGGCCACATGGCCGCCCCCAATTCGCGCCGCGCTCGTGCGCAGCGGCGACGCGTGAAACGTGTCGCGACTTCAGGCAGCGATCTGACCGATGCTCAGTGGGCTGCGATCTCTGAGGCCTGGGCGCAGTGCGCGTACTGCGGCAAAGCAGACGGCCCGTTTCAACGTGATTGCGTGTTGCCGATATCTCGCGGCGGCCGCTACACGCTCGACAATGTCGTGCCCGCGTGCCGGTCGTGCAATGCAAGCAAGTCCAACGACGAAGTCACCGCGTGGCTCCGTCGCAAACGGCTCGATGAGCCCGCGTTCCTGCTGCGATACCGCCAGGTGGTGCTCGAACTCAGCGGCTGAGTGCGCCCATCAGGCCGTCCCGGGCCAGACGCACGCCATCTCGATGTCTCGGGCCGCACGCAATGCCAATTCGTCACCGTTCATCGGGCCAATCACCTGCACACCGGTGGGAAGAGACACAGCATCCAGCCCAGTGGGTACAGCGACAGCTGGCAACCCGAGAAAATTTGCGGCAAGAGTGAGCCACAGCGACCGCCAGGCATCCATTGCCTGTGGCTGACCTCCCAGGTCAAAATCCACGGCAGGAATACCCGAGGCGAGCACCGGGCCCAGGATCAGTGGGATGTGTTGCTGCAGTTGGCGCCACTCGGCCGCCACTACCACCCGCTGCGCCCATGCGTCGGCATACTCGCGCGCTGTCTCGTAGGGCCGTGCTGCGGCCGTGCTGTCGCGCATGAACGCGGTGGCCGCTTCTCCCAACGGCACTGCGAGATCGGCAGGATCGAGGGTGAAGAGCATGTCGGTGCAGGCGAGCCGTCGCCACAAAGTCGCTGCTTGTTCCAGGCGCGGCAGGTCGATCTCGACGACGTCCCACCCTGCGGCGCCCAATGCGTCAACGGCCTTGTCGATGGATGCTGCCACTCCCGGCTCGACGGGCCACCCTGCCGCTCCATTGACGACACCGACACGACGCGGCGCGCTATCGGGGTCGAGCGCAACCGCATCGACCGAGACGCCATCACGTGGATCCGACCCGAGCAGCACCTGGAACGCCAACTCAAGATCAGCAACATTCCGAGCGATGGGCCCATTCACTGAGAACTGTTGCAACGTCATGGCGACACCTTCGCCGCGAACGGCCGAGCGAGGCACTCTGCCGTGAGACGGCCGCACGGCGCAGACGCCTACGGCATGGGCGGGAATGCGCAGTGAACCGCCGAAATCGTTGCCGAGGCCGATGCTCGACATTCCCGTTGCGACCGCCGCTGCGTCGCCGCCGCTTGAGCCGCCCGCGGTGCGGTGCCGGTTCCATGGGTTGAGCGTTCGGCCGAAGAGTTCGTTGTCGGTATCCCATCGCATTCCGAAGTCGGACATGTTCCCGCGCCCTACGGGAACCGCGCCCGCGGCGCGCATGCGCGAAACGATCACCGCATCTTCGGGTGGGATGTTCTCCATCGCCCCGCGCCAGCCGTTTGTGGTGGGCGACCAGGTCAGGTCGATGTTCTCTTTCACCGTGAATGGCACCCCCGCGAGTGGGCCCGGGTCAAGGCCCGCCGATACGGCTTCGTCAACCTCTCGCGCTGCCGCGAGTGAACGGTCGGCAAAAGTCGCGGTGACGGCGTTGATCGAATCATTGATCGCAGCGATGCGAGACAGATGGGTCTGCATGACCTCGACCGCGCTCAGCTGCGCTGTACGCACGGCAACGGCGATCTCTTGCGCTGTGCGCTGCATTTGCACGGGTTCGCGGCTTTCGGCGGGGCTCACCATCCGAGGCTAGTGCGTGCCGTATTGGTCGGCATCACGCTCGTGGGCTGAGTTGTGCCGCGTGACCTACTAAAGTTCTGCGTATGGCTTCAGAACAGCAGGAACACCATGGCGGCGCGCTGAGCGGAAACGGCAGCCCAGGACTGTGGGGGGCGCTGTTCGGTCTGATCATCGCTGCATTCATCGCGATTCCCCTCTCGGCAGCATTCTCGTTCGCTACGCACCCTCAGACTCAGCAGCTATTCGGGGGGCGGCTGAGCGAGGCGACCCAGGGCGGCTACGTCGCTTTCTGGTGGATTGTCGCGATCTTCTTGGCGGCGCTGCCGTTCTTGGTCGGCTTCGCCGTGGCCAAGATGTCGGGAAAAACGCTTGCCATCGTGGGCGCGATCGTCGCTCTCTTCGTGATCACAGTGCTCGTAATGGGTCAGCTCTTCGTCTTCTAAGACGCATCCCCCAAAGACTGGCTAGTCGACGGGCTGATCAGTCCGCCAGGATCCGTTCTGCGTGCGAGTAGACGTTCATCGTCGTGCCACGCACGAAGCCAGCCAGAGTAAGACCTGATGCTGTCGCCAGCTCGGCGGCGAGGGTTGAAGGCGCTGATACGGCCGAGAGAATCGGAATGCCGGCCATCACCGCCTTCTGCACCAGCTCGAAACTCGCTCGCCCCGATACCTGCAACACGACCCCTGTAAGCGGCAAGCGGTCATTCAACAGTGCCCAGCCGATGACCTTGTCGACCGCGTTGTGTCGGCCGACGTCTTCGCGCACCACGTACCGCTCGCCCGATACCGCGTCGTACAACCCTGCGGCGTGAAGGCCGCCGGTGCGCGCAAACGCGACCTGGTCTTCACGCAGACGATCGGGAAGCGCGGCAAGGGCGTCGGCCGAAACAGTCACACGATCCAGCGAGGGGTCGAACTTCGATGCCGTCTCGATCGCGTCAATGGAGGCCTTGCCACACACTCCGCATGAACTCGTGGTGTAGAAATTGCGCGCGAGCTCTGGGGCTGGAAGCGTGACGTCAGGGGCGAGCGCTACGTCGAGCACGTTGTACGTATTTCCCTCTTCGGTGCCGCTGAGCGCGCCGCCGGGGGTGCCAGCGCCACCACAATGGATGGCGTTGCGAAACTGGCCGCGCTGCGAGATCACACCCTCTGACACCAAAAATCCGCCGGCGAGCTCAACGTCGTGGCCGGGCGTGCGCATCGTGACCGCGAGCGGTTTGCCCATCACTCGAACCTCAAGTGGCTCCTCGACGGCGAGGTCGTCGGCTCGCTTGCGCGATCCCGACCCCAGGGTGATCTTGACGACCGGTCGGCGCGCGGTGATGCGGCCCATTGTTCAGCCGCCGATCGCGTTCATGCCACGAGCGGGCTGCAGGAACGAGGGATCGTTGATGGCATGGCCGGGAAGCTTGCCGCGCACGCAGGCGCGAAGCATCCGATCGACTGCGACCTCACGACTCTGGCTCGACTCGCGATCGGTCGCCCGCAGGATCGGGAGCAGGTCATACTCCGTCTCTGAAAAGAGACAATTGCGCAGCTGCCCGTCAGCAGTCAGCCGCAACCGGTCACAGTCCCCACAGAACGGCGCCGTGACCGAGGCGATGACGCCCACCGTGTGGTCGGTGTCATCGAGCGTCCACCGCTCGGCTGGCGCACCACCGCGCCCGGGAATCGGGGTCAGCGTCCACCGACTGGCGAGGGTCTCCAAGATCTCTTCACGCGTGACCATGCGCGTGCGATCCCACGTGTGGCCTGCATCGAGCGGCATTTGCTCGATGAAGCGCATCTGCGCGTTGTGGGCTACCGCGAACTCGACGAGTTGAACCAGTTCGTCGTCGTTGACATCGCGCATGGCGACAGCATTGATCTTCAGCGGGCGAAGAGCAGACGCTGCCGCAGCTTCAATTCCCGCGAGGACGTCATCGAGACGGTCACGCCGGGTGAGCTCGTGGAACCTCTCGGGGCGAATGGTGTCGAGCGAGATGTTCAAGCGATTCAGGCCCGCATCGATCAGACCAGGCAGCTTCTCGGGCAGGCCGATGCCGTTGGTCGTCATAGCGATTTCGACAGGTCTTGCGTCAGGCCCCCGAATCTCGCCGAGTCGCCGTACGACCTCGACGATGTCGGTTCGAAGCAGGGGCTCTCCGCCCGTCAGCCGAAAGGTGGTGATGCCGTTCGCTGCAGCAATCGTCGCGATCTGCACGATCTCGTCGAGGGTCAAGATGCTCGTGCGAGCCAGCCATTCATTGCCCTGTTCTGGCATGCAGTAGGTGCACCGTAGCGAGCACCGATCCGTGAGCGAAATTCGCAGGTCTCGATGCACGCGGCCAAAGGTGTCAACGAGCGGATCGCCAGGCGAAGCCGACGAGGCGTCGCCTTCGGTGGGATCTGAACGAATGCCGATCGTCACCGGCACCGCGCTCACGCGCGAACCCCCGCTGCAACGACCCCGACCATACCTTGAGCCTAATCGCCGCAAAGTCAGTGGGGGCCATGTGCTCCCGGTGCGAGGCCGGGCGCGGTTGCCAGCCGGTTCGCGAGATTTCTTCTGCGGGACTACCGTCCCACTGCGAGAGCCTGATATGGTGTGGTCAGACCACATCGTTTGAGCGATCGGAGCGCCTCCGTGGACCTGCTGGATCCCCTGTTACTGGCCCGCTGGCAATTCGGGCTCACGACGCTCTATCACTTTCTGTTCGTTCCGCTCACGCTCGGGATGGCATTGACAGTTGCGATCTTTCAGACCGTCTGGTTTCGCACTGGGAACGTGAAATGGCTGCATTTGACGCAGTTCTTCGGCAAGATCTTCCTGATCAACTTCGCAATGGGAGTTGTTACCGGCATCGTGCAGGAGTTCCAGTTCGGCATGAACTGGTCGTCATACTCCCGATTCGTTGGCGACGTGTTCGGGGCGCCGCTCGCCTTCGAAGGGCTGATGGCCTTCTTCTTTGAAGCGACCTTCATCGGGCTGTGGATCTTCGGGTGGGACAAGCTGCCCAAGGGCCTGCACCTGGCTAGCATCTGGATTGCCACTATCGGCGCGTGGTTCTCGGCGTATTTCATCCTCGCCGCGAACGCCTTCATGCAGAATCCTGTGGGATACCAGATGGCGCAAGACGGTGGCCGAGCCGAGATGACCGACTTCTTTGCCGTGCTGACCAATCCGGTCGCGCTCGCCGCGCTGCCCCACACCCTTTTCGCCGCCTTCATGATGACGATGGGGGTCATCATCTCGATCTCTGCGTGGCACCTCGTGCGCGGGCAGAACATCGAGATGATGCGTTCGTCGTTGCGTTACGGCCTGTGGGGCATGATCATCGCGTTCGGCGGTACCGCGCTCTCTGGCGACCAGCTCGGTCTGGTGATGGTGGCGACGCAGCCGATGAAGATGGCTGCGGCTGAAGCCCTCTATGACACCGCCTGTGGCGCCGACGCGTCGTTCTCGATCTTCACGCTGGGAACGCCCGATGGTACGAGCGAACTGTTCTCGATTCGCATCCCGTTCTTGCTGTCGTTCCTTTCCACACACACTCTCGACGGCTGCGTCGAGGGCATCAACGACTTGAACATGCAGTACACGACCGAGCTGTTCCCCCAGTTCGCAGACCAGGTCGACGGCAACTTCGCCCCGATCCTGTGGGTCACATACTGGTCGTTTCGCTGGATGATCGGCCTCGGCGCTATCGCCGCTCTCACTGCCGTCGTCGGATTGTGGCTCACTCGCAAGAAGGCAAAGCGCGAGGTGCCTACGTGGGCATGGCGACTGGCCATCTGGGCATGGCCGGCGTCGCTCGTAGCAATTCTCGTCGGTTGGGTGTTCACCGAAATGGGTCGACAGCCGTGGATCGTGTTCGGTCTGATGCTCACCGAAGACGGAGTGTCGCCGAGCGTGCCCGGCTGGACCGTACTCATCTCGCTCATCTCGTTTACGGCGATCTACGCCATCCTCGCAGTCGTCGAAGTTGGTCTCATCATGAAGACCACTCACGCCGGGCCAGCACCGCTGCCCGGTCCCGACGACCCCGATCCGCGTGAGCGGTCGGTCGAAGACACCCCCACGACGGTCTACTAGGAGAGCGCCATGGATCTCGCATACATCTGGTTCTTCATTGTCGGATTCCTTTTCGTCGGCTACTTCGTTCTCGATGGCTTCGACTTCGGCGTCGGAATGTCGTTGCCCTTCCTCGGCAAGAACGACGTCTCACGCCGTCAGGTCATCAACACGATCGGTCCGGTCTGGGATCTGAATGAAACATGGGTCATTGTCGCCGGCGCTTGCCTGTTCGCGGCGTTCCCGGAGTGGTACGCGACCCTGTTCAGCGGGTTTTACCTAGCGCTGCTGCTGATTCTGCTCGCGCTGATCTTGCGAGGCGTCTCGTTCGAGTACCGCCACCAGCGCGACAGTGTGAAGTGGCGTAAGCGCTTCGACACGATGATCGTGGTCGGCTCAGCCGTTCCCGCACTGCTGTGGGGCGTCGCTTTCGCCAACATCGTGCAGGGTGTTCCGATCGACGCAAGCCACGAGTTCACCGGGTCTTTCCTGACACTGCTCAACCCGTACGGCCTGCTGGGGGGCCTCACGACCCTGTTGCTGTTCTTCACCCATGGCGTGTATTTCGTGGCGCTGAAGACCGATGGGCAGGTGCATGCAGATGCACGCGTGCTCGCGCGCCGTTCGGGCATGCTGACCGTCGTGGTCGCGGCCGCATTCTTGATCTGGACGATCTTCATCGCCGCCGAACACGGTGCTCCGTTTTTGGTTCTGGTCATCGCGGGCGCCGCTATCGCCGCCGTCGCGCTGATCATGTCGCTCATCTTCAATATGCGAGATCGCGAAGGGTGGGCGTTCGGCTTCGGCGCGCTCACCATCGTCGCAGCCGTGCTCACCCTCTGGTTCGCGTTGTTCCCGAACGTGATGCCTTCCTCGACCGACCCGGCCTTCAGCCTGACGATCGAGAACGCTTCGAGCACCGACTACACGCTCACGATCATGACTTGGGCGGCGGTGATCTTCCTGCCGCTTGTGCTTCTCTATCAGGGCTGGACGTATTGGATCTTCCGCAAGCGAGTGACCCGGTCGCACATCGAAAAAGCGGCAGCCGTGACCCATTGAGCTCACAAGCACACGAGGGCCGCAGCGGTAGAGTCAGAGGGTTGTGAATCAAGAGTCGGATGCTGAAGCGCCCCCGCGCACACGGGGCGCACCCGTCGATCCGCGTCTGTTGCGCTATGCGAGTGCGTCACGAGCGTTCTTCGCGGCGATCGCCATCATCGCGCTGCTGCAAACAGCATTGATCGTGGCCTTCGCGTGGCTTCTCACGCGGGCGATCGTCACCGCGATCGATGGCGAACCGGTGCAGTCACTGGCACCGACGCTCGCTCTGCTCGCGGCTGTCGTTGCGGCGCGCTCGCTGTTGCTGTGGGCACGTGAATCAATCGCGGCGCGCGCAGCATCCAGAGTGCAAACACAGCTGCGCTCTGCGCTGGTGAAGGCGGTAGGAGAACTGGGCCCCGGTTGGCTGGGACCGCGCAACTCCACCGAGTTGGCGGTGACAGCGGGGCGGGGCCTCGACGCACTCGAGGCCTACTTCGGTCGCTACCTGCCACAGCTGGTGCAAACCGCCATCGCCACTCCCGTGCTCATCATCGTGATGTGGTGGTCGGATTGGATCTCGGGCTTGACCGTGGTGCTGACCCTTCCGCTCATCCCGATCTTCATGGTGCTGATCGGTCTTGCCACTCAGAAGGTGCAGCGACAGCAGTGGAAGACGCTGCAGCACCTTGCCTCGCGATTCGCTGACACCGTGCAGGGCCTGGCAACGCTCAAGATCTTCGGTCGACAGCATCGCGCGGTGGCCTCAATCGAGCGTGTTACCAATGACTACCGTCGCGAAACCATGCGCGTTCTTCGCGTGTCGTTTCTGTCGGGGTTCGCGCTCGAGTTCTTGGCGAGCATCTCGGTGGCGATTATCGCCGTGTCGATCGGCTTTCGCCTGATTGACGGAGCAATGCTGCTCACCGTCGGGCTCTTCGTGCTTCTTCTCGCTCCCGAGGCCTACCTGCCGCTTCGGCAAGTCGGCGTGCAGTTTCATGCCGCGGCCGAGGGCGTCGCAGCCACTGATGATGTGTTCGAAGTCTTGGATGCTGCCCGCAGCCGTCCATCGTCCGAGGCTCAGCCATCACGCGAGCGATCGCGTGTGCGGCCGGCGCCCACCGCAAGTCTGCGCGTGGCGAGCCTGCAAGTCTCCTACGGCGACCGTGTTCTGCCGCCGGTGACATTCACCGCGAGACCCGGCTCTGTCACTCTTTTCGAGGGCGCCAGCGGAGCGGGAAAGTCAAGCATCTTCGCTGCGCTGCGCGGCGTGGCGGCTTTCAGCGGAAGCGCGCATCTCGGCGACACCGACATTGGCGCCCTGTCACCGTCGGAATGGCTGGCGTGGGCAGGTCAACAAGCGGGTCTGCTTGCTGGCACAGTGCGCGAGAACGTCGCCCTCGGCGACCCGGCCATCGACGAAGCGATGGTGACAGGTGCGCTTGCCCTCGCGTGTGCCGATGAGGTTCACCCTGACGTGGAGCTTGGTGTGCAGGGAGCGGGGCTGTCGGGGGGCCAAGCGCACCGAATTGCGGTGGCTCGCGCGTTCTACCGACACCTGCGCGGGTTCGCCGATGTCATCGCCCTAGACGAACCCAGCGCTGCGCTTGACTTCGAGACCGAGAACAGACTCTGGACCTCGGTGCGAACGCTCGCCGATCGCGGGGCAGTCGTGCTGCTGATCTCTCATCGTTCGACAGCGCGGACGGTTGCTGATCAGACTGTGAGCCTGGCTTCATCTTCCATCACCCCAATGCAGGTGCGCTCATGACGCAGGTCACGCCCCGGTCTGACCGGCACACCGCTGCTGGCGTGCTGCGCGGCGCGATGCCCCCGGCGCGCCGTTTCTGGTGGTCGCTGGCTGCGGGGTTCGCCTCAGAGGCTTCGGCGGTGGCTCTGCTCGCCGTCAGCGCGTGGCTCATCGTTCGGGCGAGTGAACAGCCGCCCGTACTGTATCTGTCGGCCGCAGTGGTTGGGGTGCGCTTCTTCGCGCTTTCGCGTGCGAGCTTCCGATATCTCGAACGTTTGACCGGCCACGACGCGGCCTTGCGTCAGCTCGCCACGACCCGCGCTTCGCTGGTTCGCCGGTTGATCCCGCTCGCGCCGGCCGGCCTTGCCCGATCGGGCCGCGGCTCGGTGTTGGGCGCCCTCGTCGATGACGTCGATGAGCTGCAGAATCTTCCACTGCGTGTCGTGCAGCCGCTGGTGTCATCTGCCGCTGTCGCTGCAGCCGCTGTGGTGCTCGTCGCCTTCGTCTGGTGGCCGGCGGCGCTGACGTTGCTGGCATGTCTCATCGTGGCGGGGTCCGTGGCGGCGCTGTGGGGCTGGGCATCAGGCGCGCGCAGCGAACGATCGATTGCGCCGCTACGCGCGCGCTTGGCTGACGCCGTGACGGATCATCTCAGCAGCCTCGACGTGCTCATGGCATTCGGCGCCGAGGAGCGAAGCCGCGATCGCATCATTGACGCAGATCGTGCCCTAGGTCGCGCCGTGGTGCGCCGCGCTGCGGCACAGGCGGGCACGACAGCGATCGTCTCGCTGATGGCGGGTGCCGCGTCGATTGCCGCTGTGCTCGTCGCGGTTCCGGGCATCGCGTCAGGGAGCCTCACCGGCCCGTCACTGGCGGTGGCAGTGTTGATACCGATGGCAGTGTTCGAAGTGTTCACCGCCGTACCCATGGCAGCCTCAGCATGGCGACAGGTTCGCGCCTCGGCGGAGCGGATTGCCGACTCGGTGCCGACTGAGCTGCCACGAGAGATGGTGAACGACCATGTCATGCCGACGAGCGACGTGCCCGAGGTCGGCGACGGGGTGCACCTGCGCGGCGCCACGGTTTCGTGGCCTGGGGCGAGCGAGCCGTCACTGCGCAGCATCGATCTGGACGTTCGCCCCGGCGAACGGCTGTTGGTCGTCGGGTCGAGCGGCGCCGGAAAGTCCACCCTCGCGCACACTCTGGTGCGTTTTCTCGAGACCGAAGGCAGCTACGACATCGGTTCGAAGCCAGTCGCTGATCTTGCAAGCGATGATGTGCGTCTCGCTGTTGGCCTCTGCGAACAGCGTCCGATGCTCTTCGACGAAGATATTCGCCAGAATCTGATTTTTGCCAGACCGCGCGCGACCGATAAAGAACTCATCGCGACGATGGAACGCGTCGGGCTTGGCACTTGGCTCAGCGAGCGGGGTGGTCTTGACGCGCGAGTCGGCGAGCGCGGCTCGCTGGTGTCTGGCGGCCAAGCCCAACGCATCGCGCTGGCTCGGGCGTTGTTGCGCGGCTTTCCGATCCTCGTGCTCGACGAGCCCACCGCGGGAGTCGACGCTGATGCGTCAGATGCACTGCTCACCGATCTGCTGACGGCTGTCGGTGATGACCAGGCCGTGGTGCTCATCTCGCATGTGGGCGTGCCATCTGGTCTGGTCGACCGCGTGGTGCGTCTTGAGCAGGGCCGTCTCGTGTCTGCTGGCTAGTGCAAGTGCATTCCGAACGCCTGTACGCCCGCGTGTGATGCGAGCGGGGTAAAGCCGAGGCGCTCGTAGAACGCCAGCGCGCCAAGATTGTCAGCCGACGCTACCAGGTGCAAACCTGATACTTCGCGCGAGCGCAGCTCTGCACACAGCGCCTCAACCAGCTTGCGGCCCCACCCCTGCCCCTGCAGTTCGGGCAGCAGATCGATGTGCAAATGCGCCGGATAGTCGTCTCCGTACGGCTCGGCACCGCCACGACGGCTGTAGGCATAGATTAATGTGCCGTCCTGACGGGTGGTCTCTTTCATCGGCCGAGGCCACCGACCGCTGAATTGCGGCCACCATGACGTGGCGAACCAATCTTCAAAGCTTCGCGTGTTCGTCGCACACACCACATATCCCGCTACTCGCCCGTCGTCGGTCTCAACGACCATAGCCAGTTCGGGGTGCTGCGCGACATATGGCAGCACGAATACTTCTGCCCAGATCTCGTCGTCGTCGAAGACGCCGGTCGCGTCGGCTCCAGCATCGGCGGTCCTGAGACAGATATCGGCGAGAGCCGGTTCATCACCCGGGCGAAACGGTCGAATCTGTGTCATCCGGTGAGTCTAGAGGTGTGCTGAAACGAATGTCGGCGGGATCGATGCGAAGTCGAACCGGCAAACCGGGTGCGATACCGAGTCCGGCAACGCGGTCAGCTGACAGATCGACGATCACTTCAGGCTCCGCGGTGCGCACCCGCACCCCCGCCGGTGTTTGCTCAAGCCGCGTGACTCGTGTGATCCATTCGCCATCATCTGCTTCCACACGATCGGGCAGGCGCAAGGCGCCGGTCCACGTCGTCGCTTCCATTGCCTCCAGCTGCACCTTGGCGGGACTGAAAATGGCGGTGCTCGCACGTGGGGACTGATCATTGCCTCGTTCAATGCGCAACGGGCCGCTCTTCCACACGCCATCGCTCACCGTTCCCGGCACACGGTTGAGTCCCGCTACCGCAGCGGTGAAACGAGTTGCGGGCTCGGCGAGCACTTCGCGCACCCGCCCCTGTTGGGTCACCCTGCCCGCTTCGAGAACGATGAGACTGGTGGCCAGCGATACGGCGTCGACTGCGTCGTGTGTCGCGACGATCGCGGTGGCGCGGGTTGCGGTGAGCTGTTCGTGCAAGAGCGCCCGCACATCCCCTGCCGTCTCAGTATCGAGCGAGGTCAGTGGCTCATCCAGCAGCAGCACCGAGGGCGAAGTGGCGAGCGCCCGCGCGAGCGCGACCCGCTGCTGCTGCCCGCCCGACAATGCCGCCGGGCGGCGCTCCCCCATCCCTGCCAGGCCGACACGCCAAAGCCACTCGTCAGCCGAGGTGTCGGCGGTAGCAGCGGGCACGCCGCGCACCCGCAGCCCGAAGGCGATATTCATGTGCGCGCTGAGGTGGGGAAATAGTCGCGGCTCCTGGCTGAGCAGCACTACGCGACGCTCAGGAGGGGCAACATGCGTTCGGCGGTGGGGCGCAGCATCCAACACCCGATCACCGACTTTGATCTCACCTTCGCTCAGCCGAGTGAGTCCGGCGAGCGCGCTCAGCAGAGTTGATTTTCCGGCGCCACTCGGGCCCATCAGAGCCACCACCTCGCCCGCCACTGCGCTCAGCGACGCGTCAAGCGTGAACCCAGCTCGCTGAACTACAACCCGCGCACAAAGCGCCTCGCCCGTCATCGCTGCGCCTCCGGTCGCCAGGCTCGCACGAGCAACAGCACAGTGATCGCGGTGATGAGCAGCAACAGCGAGAGCGCGACAGCAGTGCCTTGGGTGACACCCGCCCCGTTGAAGGCTGTGTAGATCGCGAGCGGCATCGTCTGGGTGACGCCCGGAGCATTGCCCGCGAACAGCGCGGTCGCACCGAACTCACCCACCGCGCGCGCGAAGCACAACACCACGCCGGAAATGAGCCCTGGCGCGGCGAGCGGCAGTGTGATGCGTCGGAGGATAGTCCAGCGCCCTGCCCCGAGCGCCGCAGCGACCTGCTCGTAGCCCACACCGGTCGCACGCAGCGAGCCTTCAAGTGCCAAAACCAGAAAGGGCAAGGCGACGAACGCCTGGGCGATCACGACCGCCCCAGTTGTGAACGGGATCTGGATTCCCCAATCGCCAAGAAGCCCACCCAACCAGCTTGTTCGGCCAAACAGGAACAGCAGCGCCACGCCGCCGACCATCGGCGGCAGCACGAGGGGAACGGTGACGAGCGCGCGCAGTAGCGCGGCGGTGCGAGAGCCGCTCCTGGCGATCACCAGTGCCAGGGGCACTCCGAAGAGCACACACAGTGCGGTCGCGATCAGCCCGGTGATGAGCGAGAGACCGAGTGCTGACAGCGCCTCGGGTGAGCTGATGTCGCCCCACAGCGTCGACCACTCCACGCGTCCGACGAGAGCGACAAGCGGCAGCACGAGAAGCGCGAGCCCGACAACCGCCGGAACCGCAAGAATGCGGGGAACGAAACCGTTGCGGTTCATGGTGTTGCGAACCCCCACGATTGCAGCACAGCCTGGCCATCGTCGCTCAGCACGAAGTCGATGAATGCCTGAGCGATCTGGGGATCAGCAGCATCGACGAGAGTCGCAATCGGATAGTGATTGACGACGCTAGCCGCGCCCTCTGGCACAATCACTTCGATGTCATCACGCCCCAACACATCAGTCGCGTAGACAAGCCCCGCGTCTGCTTCGCCCGCAGCGACCTTGGTGAGCACAGCGGTGACGTTCTGCTCCAGACTGGCCGCCACCACGTGCACGTCACCATAGCCAAGCAGCGTCTGCGCGGCCGAGCCGCAGGGCACCTCAGGTGCGCAGAGCACCACCGCCAGGTCTGGATCCGCGAGATCTGCAATGCTCGTCACCTCGCCCGGGTTCGTCGATGGAACGGCGATCACCAGCGTGTTCGAGGCGAAGAGCTGAGCGCTATCAGCCAACGATTCGTCGATCACCCTGGCCATATTCTGCTCATCGGCAGAGGCGAACACGTCGGCCGGGGCACCCTCAATCAGCTGCGTGGCCAGCACACTTGACCCGTCATACGAGATTGGGCGCACATCGACCGCGGGATGCTGCTGTTCGAACTCACTCGCCAAGTCGTTGAACGCAGCGCCCAGCGACGCAGCAGCGAAGATGGTGAGTTGCCCTTGCAACTCGGTGCCCGAGTAATCTGCCGAGGCTCCGTCACCGCTCGCGCAGCCAACGAGCGCAAGCCCGATCGCCCCCGCAATGATCGCTGCTGAATGCCGACGAAGTCGCTTCGGCACCGTCAGCTCCGCGGCGATTCGATGATCACGTTGGTCGCTTTGACGACCGCTACCGATAGCGAGCCAACTTCCAGCGCGAGGTCATCAACGGCTTCAGCTGAGAGCAGCGAGACGATCCGCTGGGATCCCGCTTGAATGTCGACCTGAGCCATCACGCCGTCACGTTGAATGCGCGTCACGATGCCCACGAATCGGTTGCGCGCGCTCGAGAGCACATCGGTGGGATCGCTCGGCGCCTTCGCGAGCTCTACCGCGTGCGCGGCCAAGTCCTCGCCCGCGATCTCAGCAGGCGATGCTCCCGTCGTCGCGAGTGTTCCGGCATCAACCCATCGGCGCAGCGTATCGTCGCTCACTCCGAGAAGGCGCGCGGCTTCGGCGATCTTATAGGCGGGCACACTGCACAATATCACCGCATATGCGGCAGTGGGGCGGGCGTTTTCTCCGCACTTGCGTTCGTTGGCGCCGTCACTTCGTCTGAGGTTTACCCTGGGGACATGCCTCTTGCTCCTCTGGTTTCTCCCGTCAACATGCTCGATGACGATGAGGCTGCGCGCACGGCTCGCCACGCGATTCTCGCCGGATTCGGTGACGTCGCACAACGCCGACTCGCTGCCGCCCACGTCGCGGTGGTCGGCGCGGGGGGCATCGGATCGCCCGTGGTGCTCGCCCTTGCCGCGGCCGGCATTGGGGAGCTCACCATCATCGACGACGACGACGTCGAAGCATCGAATCTGCAACGCCAGATCATGCATCGTCGAAGCGACATCGGGCATCCGAAGGTCGACTCCGCGAGGCGGGTTGCGAAAGATCTCTCACCGACGATTGTGCACACCGTCAAACAGCGGCTTACCACAGAGAATGCCTCGACGATGCTTGCGGGCGCACACGTGGTGATCGACGGCACCGACACCTTCGAGACGCGCGAGGTCGTCGCCTTCGCGTGCGAATCGCTCGGCACCCCTCTCGTCTGGGGAGTCGTGCAGGAGTTTTACGCACAGGCCACGGTCTTCTGGTCATCACCGCCAACGGGAACGCCCGCGGTGCTGTTGCGCGACCTCTACCCGCCAGAGTCGGTAGGTACCGTGCCGACCTGCTCCGAAGTAGGCGTCTTGGGGTCGCTCTGCATGCAGGTCGGTGCGCTCCTTGCCACTGAAGCGATCAAGCTGATCACCGGCACAGGCGAACCGCTCCTGGGTCGCGTGCTCATCATCGACGCTCTTCGCGGTCGAACCGACGAAGTGCCGCTGCGACCCTCAACCGCGGCACCGGCCAGGCCTGCAGCCTCTCCCCCGTCGGTGATTCGCCTGACAGCCGTCGAGGCGCTTGCAGCTCAGCAGGCCGGTGCCACGATCATCGACGTGCGCGAGCCCAGCGAAACCTCGTCGGGGGTCATCGCCGGCTCCGCCCTCATACCGCTGCAGCAGCTATTGCAGAACCCCTCGCTCGCAGGCACAGAGTCGATTGTCGTTGTCTGCAAGGGCGGCATGCGTGCAGAACAAGCCGCTCGCGCCTTGATCGCCGCCGGTCGCTCAGCGAGTGTGCTCGACGGCGGCATGGATGCATGGTCTGGCGCAGCACGCGAGGTCGTTGTCGCATGAGAGACGTTCACGACGATCTGATCGAGATTGCCGATCACCTCGCAACGGTGCTCGACGCCGTGCGAGTGGTTGAAGCTGAGTCCGTTGACGTCGCCGACGCCTGCGGCCGCACCTTGGCAGCGCCAGTTCTCGCGGCCGTGGACATTCCGGTGTTCGACAACTCTGCGATGGACGGCTTCGCCGTGCGCTATGACGACGTGGCCAGCGCGTCGACTGACTCTCCGGTGTCGTTGAGCGTCGTCGCCGACCTTCCGGCGGGTACCGCACTTGATCCGCCGCTGGCACCGGGTGAGGCCGCGCGCATCATGACTGGCTCCCCCCTGCCGAGCGACGCAACCGCGGTCGTGCCGTTCGAAGACACTCTGGGCGGGCTCGACGATTCGCTCGGTCAGATCACCGTGTTGCACGGCCCGCAAGCGGTGGGCGCACATACACGGCGGCGTGGTGGTGACGCCGAAGTGGGAGATGAAATTCTCACTCCCGGCATCGTGCTCGGCCCCCTTCAACTGGGCGCTGCCGCAGCAGCGGGCGTGGCGACAGTCACCGTTGCGCGACGCCCTCGCGTTGCTGTCGTGTCAACCGGCAGCGAGCTCGTGCCGCCCGGGCAGCCGCTGCTGCACGGGCAGATTCCCGAATCGAACAGCGCCCTACTCGCCGCGCTTGTGGTTGAAGCGGGCGGCGAAGTCGTGCTGCGCACCACGGTGACAGATGAGGGCGACGGTCCGCTGCAGGCCATTGCCCAAAGCGAAGCCCTCGGCGCCGACGTCGTCGTGTTCACCGGCGGGGTAAGCGCGGGCGCCTACGAAGTGGTCAAGAACACGCTTGGCGAGCAGATGACGTTCAGCAAGGTGCGCATGCAACCGGGCAAGCCGCAGGCGTTCGGCACCTCGCCGCAGGGAACGCTGCTGTTCGGGTTGCCGGGCAATCCCGTCAGTGCCGCAGTGTCGTTCGAAGTGTTCGTGCGCCCGGCAATCTCAGCCATGATGGGCAGATTGTCTCTCACTCGCAACGTGATCACGCTTCCGGCGGCATCGGCATGGCGAACGCCGCCCGCGCGGGCACAGTTCTTGCCGGTCACGATCGATCGCTCAGATCCGAATGCCTGGAGAGCAGTGCCCGCCACGAGCGGCGGGTCTCATCTCGCTGGTGGACTCGGGCGCGCCGAAGCCTACGCGTTCGTTGCGGCCGACGTATCAGCAGTGAACGCGGGCGACCTGGTCGATGTCATGCTTTTGTCATGACCTTTACTCATCTGGATGCTGCGGGCCACGCTCGCATGGTCGATGTCACCGAAAAACAGCCGACCGTTCGTGCTGCGACCGCACGTGGCTTCGTGCGTTGCGCCCCCGAGGTGGTCGCCGCGTTGCGCGACGGGAGCGTTCCGAAAGGCGATGTGCTCGCGGTCGCCCGAATCAGCGGCATTCAAGCGGCAAAGCGCACCCCCGAACTGCTGCCACTTGCGCACGTGATCGGGGTTCACGGCGCGACTGTGGACGTCACTATCGAAGACGACGGGGTGTCTGTGGAAGCCACGGTTCGCACCGCCGACCGGACGGGCGTCGAGATGGAAGCTCTCACTGCGGTAGCCGTCGCCGGGCTGGCTATCGTCGACATGGTGAAGGCGCTCGATAAGGCCACCTCGATCGAGAATGTTCGCATTACACACAAGACCGGCGGCAAGAGCGGCGACTGGGTTCGCCCAGGCGAATGACGGCGGCACCCGCGCTGGGAGCCATCTTGCTCGCGGGCGGCCGGGCAACGCGCGTGGATGGAGCCAGCAAGCCGCTGTTCGAGGTCGGCGGTGAAACGCTCTTGCGCGCAACGTGTGCTGCGGTTCTCGAAGCGGGTGCGCGGCAGATCGTTGTCGCTGGCGACGTTCTAGACGACGCCCTCGAGGTTCGGTGGGTTCGCGAGGATCCCCCGTTCGGCGGACCGGCAGCTGGCGCAGTCGCAGCCGTCGAGTCGTGGTCTGATGAAACAGCCCCCACTTGGGTCTTTCTGCTCGCGTGTGACCTGCCCGAGGTTCAGGCCGCCGTCGCACGACTGAGCGAAGCGCTGCCACTGCTGCCGGACGAATCAGACGGTGCGTGCCTTGCCGACGAGACGTCAAGGCCGCAATGGCTGATCGGAATCTACCGCACACGCTCGTTGCGCCGCGCAGCATCTGCCCTTCCTGATCGAGGACAGCACGCAACCGTGCGTTCCCTCATCGATGATCTTGCGATCACCGTACTGCGCGCCCCCGCAGCCCTGACCGAAGACGTGGATACGTGGGAAGATCTTGCAAAGGCGCGTGAACGTGTCGGCCATCCAACCAACCCGCGTGAGGAGACACAATGAGCGAGCCGCCCCGCACACTCCCACCCGAGGCGCTGAACGAGTGGGCCGCCGCGCTGTGCACGCAGTTCGGCTTAGCGCCCGAAGACGTACCGATCCCGCTGATTCTCGATCTCGCAAGAGACGTCGCCGTCGGCGTTGCACGCCCGGCGGCACCGTTCAGTGCGTTCGTCGCTGGTCTCGTCGCCGGTCGCGAGGGCGGCAGCCCCGCTGACGTTCAAGCCGCAGCCGACGCGATCACCGCCTTGGCACGCACCTGGAAGACGGAGGAGACTGCCTGATGGCTCGCGTTCGATACTTCGCCGCTGCCGAAGAGCTTGCTGGTGTCAGTGAAGAGTCTCGCTCGGAGCCGACCCTGGCCGCATTGCGCGCCGCTCTCGCCTCCGAGCGCCCGGGGCTGGGCAGCATCCTTCCCCGATGCGCCGTTCTTGTCGGCGGTGCACGAGTCGACGATGAGATCGCGCTCGCTGACGACGACCTCGTCGACGTGCTGCCGCCCTTCGCCGGCGGCTGACAGCCTGCTCTCGCGTCAGCCGCCCAGACCCTTCCAAGCGGTTGTACCGTCGCTCTCGACCTGGCGCTTCCACACTGGCAGATCTGTTTTGATCGCCTCGATGACCTTGCGGCACACCTCGAAGGCCTCGCCCCGGTGCGACGACGCCACGGCGATCACCACGGCGGCGTCGCCGACACTCAGCCGACCCACTCGGTGACTGACCGCGACGAACGCACCCGTCTGAGCGATCGCATCGTCGGCGATACGGCGCAGCGTCGCTTCAGCATCGGGGTGGGAGCTGTATTCGAGCGCAACCACGGCGGTGGCAGCCTCGGGATCATGATTTCTCACTCGACCCACGAAAGTGGTCTCGGCGCCCGCGCTGACGTCTGCAACGGCGTCGAGGTGTACCTGCAGGTCAAGCGGCGATTCTGAGATGGATGCAAGCCGAACGCCCATCAGTGATCTCCCCCGCTCAGCTGGTCGGCAACGTGTGCTGCCACCGACAGGATCACCGGCATGCCCGAGCGCACTGCCGCACTCGATCCTGGCAGGTTGACGATGAGGGTGGCGCCCGCAGCACCCGCGAGGCCGCGCGACAACATGGCCGCAGGCTTCTGGGTCACCCCAAGACGACGCAGTTCTTCAGCAATGCCCGGAACTTCACGCTCGATGACGCGCGCCGTTCCTTCAGGAGTCTGATCTCGCGGCGACAAGCCAGTGCCACCGGTGGTCACGATGAGTGCGGCGCCTGTCGCCACGATGGATCGAAGCGTCTGCTCAACGCTGTCGGCGCCGTCAGGGACCACGACAGCGTCATCACAGTCAAATCCGCCCTCGCGCAATGCGGCAACCGCCGCCGGACCGCTGGTGTCGGCGCGCTCCCCTCGTGAAGACCGATCAGAGACCGTCACCACGGCCGCGCGCAAACTCATTCCTCCAGAGTAGGTCTCTGCCACAGGGCTCGGCCTCATTCCGCGTTTTCGGCTGACGAGGCCTCGGCTGCGGCGGTGATGCGATTGGCCATTCCCTTGAAGATGAACCCGTGAAACGGCAGCACTGCGAGCCAGTAGAGCCGGCCGGCGAGACCGTCGGGAAAGAACACCGCGCGCTGGTGGTAGGCAGAGCCTTCGGGCGAAGCAGTTGCTCGCAACTCGAGCCATGCCAAACCTGGCACCTTCATCTCGGCTCGCAAGCGCAGAAACTCCCCCGGTTCTATCGCCTCGACGCGCCAGAAGTCGAGCGCGTCGCCCACAGCGAGGCGGGCGCGGCTTCGCCGACCGCGAGCCAGGCCGATCCCACCGACCAGGCGGTCCATCCAGCCCCTCACCGCCCACAGCACTGGTGAGGAATACCACCCGTTATCACCGCCGATGCCCTCGATCACGCGCCATAGCTCCTCGGAGGATGCCGACGTTGTCACCCGCTGCTCGTCGACGAAAACGACTCGCCCCGCCCAATCGGGATCGCTCGGCAGCGGGTCGCTAGGCACCCCCAGCACTTCGCCGTCTTGCCAGCTCGTTTCAACCGTGTCGTCGTTCACACGACCCAGCGCAAGACCTACCGCTTGGCGATAGGGCGTCAGCCCGTCTGCCGGCCGCGGAATGAGGTCGTCTACATCGTGATCCTTCATCACGCATTCGTTCTGCAGCGACGCGACCAATGGCCGCGCGATCGATCGAGGAATCGGTGTGACAAGGTTCACCCAGTGAGAAGCAAGCCCGGGTGTGAACACCGGCAGTGACGCGATCGGTCGCTGTTTCAACCCGGCCTCGACGGCATAGCCGTTCATCATCTGGCCGTAGCGCAAGACATCCGGGCCGCCGACGTCAACGGCACGATTCACATCTGTCGGCACCCGCGCAGCGCCCAGCAGATAGTGCAGCACGTCACGCACAGCGATCGGCTGAATGTGGTTGCGCACCCAGCGCGGCGCCGGCATATAGGGCAGCACATCGGTGAGATGGCGCACCATCTCGAACGATGCTGATCCCGAGCCGATCACGACGCCCGCCTGCAAAACCAGAGTTGGCACGCCACTGGAGAGAAAGACCTCGCCGACAGCGACTCGCGAACGCAGGTGCGGCGACAGGTCGACCCCGGCGGGGTGGAGTCCGCCAAGATAGACGATTCGAGAGACGGATGCGTCGGCGGCCGCCCGCGCAACGGTGCGCGCGGCAGTCAGATCCGCATCTTCGAAGCCGCTACCCGCTGCCATGGAATGCACGAGATAGAACAGCACGTCGACATCACTCGCCGCCTCGCGCATCGCCTCGGTCTCTTCGGCTGATCCTTCGACGATCTCCACCTCGTTGCCCCACGAGAATGAGGCAGCGCGGTTGGCGTCGCGGGCGAGTACGCGAACACGGTATCCGGCGGCGAGCAGCCGCGGAACCAGCCGACCGCCGATGTACCCGGTAGCCCCGAGTACTAGTGCTCTCGGCGCGTCGCCGTCGTGGCGCGGCATGGCACGCAGCGGTTCTTCGCGGCCAGTCGGTGATGTCAGTTCACTCATGCCTCATGTTAAGCACCGATTCGCGGCCGCAGGCCATGGATGATGCGAATGGGAACAGTGCGCTACCCTGCAGCCTGGCGCGCACGACTTGGTGCGTTCAGCCTCGACGCTCCAGTCTGATCAGCACCGACTTCGACGTGGGTGTGCCACTCACGTCGGCGATCGAGTCAAGCGGCACCAGCACGTTCGTCTCGGGGTAGTACGCGGCGGCGTTGCCGCGAGGGGTGGAGTAGGCCACGATGCGGAACTCGTCAGCGCGACGCTCTTGCACTGCGCCGTCGGGCGCAGTCCACTCAGACACCAGATCGACGATGTCTCCGTCCGAAAAACCGAGTTTCGCGATGTCGTGCATGTTCACCATCACCACTCTGCGCCCACCGTGGATGCCTCGATAGCGATCGTCTTTGCCATAGATCGTGGTGTTGTACTGATCATGTGAGCGCAGAGTCTGAAGCAGCAGACGGCCGGGTGGAATCACCGGATACTGCAGCGCATTCGCGGTGAAACGAGCCTTGCCGTCGATTGTTGCGAAGCGCCGCTCGTCGCGCGGAGCATTCGGCAAGAAGAATGTGCGCCCCTTGTCGATTCGCGTCTCATAGTCTTCGAAGCCGGGAATGACGCGGGCGATGTGCTCCCGCACCCGCGCATAGTCGCCTTCGAGCGACCCCCAGTCGGCGCGCGGAGCATTGGTCCGCCGAGTGTTCGCCGTCGATTGATCTTCGAACACATGCGAGCAGATGCGCGCCACGATGGCGACCTCGCTCAGCAGTTGCTCCGACGGCGGTGCCAGTCGACCGCGCGACGAATGAACCGCGCCCATCGAGTCCTCCACTGACACGCGTTGATCGCGCCCGCCGCGTTGGTCTCGGTCTGTTCGACCGAGGGTGGGCAGAATAATCGCACGCTTGCCGACCACTGCGTGCGAGCGATTGAGTTTGGTTGACACCTGCACGGTCAGATCAACGGAACGCATCGCAGCCTCGGTCACACCCGTATCAGGCGTTGCGCTGACGAAGTTGCCGCCCATACCCATGAAAAAGCGCACCTTGCCATCGCGCATCGCGCGGATGGCCTCGACTGTGTCGAAGCCATGCTTGCGAGGAGCCTCAAATCCGAACTCCCGATCGAGCGAGTCGAGAAACGCTTCTGAAGGCTTCTCGTAGATGCCCATGGTGCGATCACCCTGCACATTGGAGTGTCCCCGCACGGGGCACACTCCGGCGCCTGATCGCCCGATGTTTCCCTGCAGCAGCAGCACGTTCACGACATCACGCAGGGTGGGCACGGAGTGCTTGTGCTGGGTGAGGCCCATTGCCCAGCACACGATGGTCGCCGTTGACGTGCGTACGATGTCGCCGAGTCTGCGCAACGTCTCTTGTTGCAGGCCCGTCGCCGCGACAAGTTCGCTCCACTCAGCATCCATCATCAAACGTCGGTAGGCATCGAAACCGCTGGTGTGAGCATTGATGAACTCGTGGTCAAGAACCCCGCCCTGTTCTGCTTCGCACTCAAGCAGATGCTTGCCGATCGCTTGAAAAAGGGCCTGATCGCCGCCGAGGCGAATCTGCAAGAACCCGTCGGCGAGCGCGGTGCCTCCGAACGCTACGCCGCGAACAGTCTGCGGGTTCTCGAAGCGCATGAGCCCCGCCTCAGGCAGCGGGTTAACCGCGATGATCGTCGCTCCGCGCTGCTTCGCCTTTTCAAGGGCGCTGAGCATTCGCGGATGATTCGTGCCGGGGTTCTGCCCCGCAACGATCAGCAGATCGGCATTGTGAATGTCGTCGATCGATACTGTTCCCTTGCCAATGCCGATCGTCTCGGTCAGTGCGGAGCCCGACGATTCGTGACACATGTTCGAGCAGTCGGGAAGATTGTTCGTGCCAAGACCTCGAACGAGAAGCTGGTAGAGGAATGCTGCCTCGTTCGAGGTGCGCCCCGAGGTGTAGAACACCGCGTCATTCGGGTCTTTGAGAGCGCTCAGCGCATCGCCGATCTCACGCAGCGCGTCGTCCCATGCGATGGGGCGATAGTGAGTCGAGCCTTCATCGAGCACCATCGGATGGGTGATTCGGCCCTGCTGGCCCAGCCACCAGTCATCGTGAGAGTCAAGTTCTGCCACCGAGTGCTCGGCAAAGAATGCCGGATCGACTCTCCGCAGAGTGGCTTCCTCGGCGACGGCCTTCACGCCATTCTCACAAAACTCTGCAAGATGGCGCTTGTCTTCTTCAGGCCACGCGCAGCCCGGGCAATCGAAGCCGTCCTTCTGGTTCACCTTGAGCAGGGTCTGGATGCTGCGCCCCATACCCATCTGCTCATTGGCGATCTTCAGGGCATGCAGCACCGCCGGCACACCGACTGCGACCTTCTTGGCAGCGGTAGTGCGCACCTTCGTTTCGTCGATGTCACTCGTGGGCGGTTTCGTCGACATATGCCAAGGCTAGAGGGTTCACCGTCGCCCGGTGCCGAAGATCCCGCGGATCACTCCGTTCAGGATCGTCTGCGTGGATTGCGACCCCAGTACTTGCTCGATTGGCGACTTCTGAGGACTGCGCGCCGTTCGTGACGAAGTACTCTTCAACAGGCGTTCGTACTCTCGCTGGGCTTTCTTGTCAGCCGCTGCTTGAGCCTTATCGATGGCTGCTTGTTGCTTGGCGAACTCGGCGTCTACCTTTGCCTTCTCTGCGGCAGCCTCGGCTTCTGCGACCGCAGCATCAGCCGCCGCCATTTTTGCACTGAGGATCTCGCGCGCCGACTCCCGGTCGATAGCGGTACCGTACTTCGCCAGCAGTGAAGACGCCTCGACAGTGGCGACTATCGCTGACTCGGGCGTAGGAGACATCAGACCCTGCGGTGCCCGCAATCTTGTCCACGCAACCGGAGTGGGAGCACCCTTCTCGCTCATCACGGTGACGATCGCTTCGCCGGTGCCCAACTCTTGCAGCACACGCTCGAGGTCGTAGCCCGATTTCGGGTACGTGCCCACAGAGGCTCGCAAGGCCTTGGCATCGTCTGGGGTGAACGCACGCAGCGCGTGCTGCACCCGCGAGCCCAACTGCCCAAGCACATCCGGGGGGACGTCTTTGGGAGTCTGCGTGACAAAAAAGACCCCCACGCCCTTCGACCGAATCAATCGCACGGTCTGCACGATCGCCGCGGTGAAGTCTTTGGATGCGTCTCGGAACAGCAAGTGCGCTTCGTCGAAGAAGAAGACGAGCTTCGGCTTCTCGACATCACCGACTTCGGGCAACGTCTCGAATAGCTCGGCGAGCAGGTACATCAAGAACGTCGAGAACAGGGCAGGTTTGTCAATGATGCCGGGAACTTCGAGCAGGCTGATGATTCCACGACCGTCACTCGCGGTGCGCAGAAAATCCATCACGTCGAACTCGGGCTCGCCGAAGAAGACGTCTGCTCCGTCATCGGCAAATGTGATCAGCTCACGCAAGATGACGCCGACCGTGGCAGACGAGAGCCCGCCCAGCTTCTTCAACTCGGCCTTTCCTTCGTCGCCGGTGAGGTATGTGAGCACCGCGCGCAGATCCGACAGGTCGACGAGCGCGAGTCCGTGCTCGTCGGCATAGTGAAAGACCAGTCCCAGACTTGACTCCTGAGTGTCGTTGAGCCCGAGCACCTTACTCAACAGCAACGGCCCGAACCCCGAAACAGTCGCGCGCACCGGCACGCCGGTGCCCACACCGCCCAGTGCAAAGTACTCGGTGTGAGATGCTTCCGCTTGCCATTGCTGGCCGATCGCTTCAGTGCGGGCGAGAAGTTTCTCGCTCGGCACACCCGGTGTTGCGACGCCAGAAAGGTCGCCCTTGATGTCAGCTGCGAATACAGGCACGCCGCGTGCGGCAAGTTGTTCTGCGAGTCCTTGCAGGGTGCGCGTCTTGCCAGTGCCCGTCGCACCAGCAATCAGGCCGTGGCGGTTCATCATGCTGAGCGGAATGCGCACCTGCGCTTCGGCCACCGCCTCCCCGTTCACCAGTGCACCGAGATCAAGCGTGACGGCGTCGAACGTATAGCCGGTGGCTATGGCTGCTACCTCGGCGTCGTCGAGCGGCCCTGCCGTTGACGATGACGGCGGCGAAACAGCCACGACAGGTGTCGGTGCGGGCGCTGCCGACGCTGCGGTTGCGGCTTCATCGCCTGCGTTTTCACCGACTGCGGTTTCGGCTGCCGTGTTCGGCGCGCCCGCGGCGCGCGCCCGCGCTGCGGCGGCTTCTGCCTCGGCGAGCGCTGCCCGCGCGTGCGCGGCCTTCAGCTCGGCCTCTGCTGCTGCGGCGTTGGCTCGCAACAGTGCTAGTTCGGCTTGGGCTGCTTCAGATTCCGGAGTGGCGCTGCTCATGCGCTCAGCCTATGCGCGGCCCGTCAACGCCGTTGCGGTGCGCGCCCGGTCTTCAACAGCGAGCCTTGCCACGAACAGTGCCGCAACGATCAGTGCGGCACCCCCGCCCACGCACGCGCCACCGAGGGTGTCGCTGAGCCAATGTGCATGAACGTAGGTGCGGCTCAGTGCCATCAATGCCACCCACGCCGTTCCCACGATGAAGACCCACAAACGCGGAAAGATCACCAAGAAGGCCACCGACATCGTGGCGGCGTTCGCGACGTGTCCAGAGGGAAACGAACCGTGGTCCGACAGCACGATGATCTCTTCGGGCCGAATTCGACCGAACAGGTGCTTGAGGATCTGCACCAAGCCGGCTGAGAAGATGAGCGCCACCAGCAGGTAGAACGCTGCCCAACGGTGCCCTGCGACGAGCAACGCAAGTGCCGAACCGACGGGAACGACGAGCACTCCGAACCAGCCACCACCGACGAAATTCATGAACAGCGAGAAGCCGAGCATGAACGACGATTCCCAACTCACCACCAGGGTGTTCCACCACAAGTCGATAGCGAACGGCTCATCACCCAGAGAGAACGCCCACGCACCCAGCGCCGCTGCGGTGACCACGAGCACCAGTCCTGCCAGCACCAGCCAGAGTCGAGTGGCGTTTAGCTGCCGTCTGGCTTCGGGTTCTGTGAACGTCTCGTCGGTCATCGCCCTATTGTGCACAGGTTTCGCACGCTACGGCGCAAGGCGCTCCACCGTGCGCGGTCGAACGATAAACCACAGCGAGAGCACGGCGATCACTGCGCAGCCGACCATGACCGATGCCATGGTCGTGGCGGTGATGCCCGAGCCAACGGCAATCCAGCCCACGATTGGTGAGACGAGGCCCGCCACGCCGAAGTTCGCTGCGCCGACGATCGATTGCGCCGTTCCCGCTGCTTTGCCATGGCGGTCGAGTGCGAGCACCTGCGCGCAGGGGAACGTGAAGCCACAGCTTGTCATGAAGAAGAACAGCGGAATCATGGTGCCCCAGATGCCGAGGCCCAGGGAGTCGGCCAGGATGATGGCGGTGCCCGTGAGCGCGAGGGCTGCGGTCGAGAACGCCAGCACCCACTGAGGGCCGAAGCGCGCGGCCAGGCGAGATCCGATCTGCACACCAACCACGACACCGACGGAGTTGATCGCGAAAAGCACCCCATACTGCTGCGCGTCGAACGCGTACTCCTGCTGGAAGAGGAATGGCGAGGCTGAGAGGTAGGAGAACAGGCCGCTGAATGTCATCGCGCCGATGATGAGCACGCCAATGAACACGCGATCGGTGAAGACGCTTCTATAGCGCTGCCAGACCGTGGTTGAGCCCATCTCGTGACGTCGCTCGCGCGGCAGTGTCTCGGGAATGAACAGGGCGGCTGAGATCAACATCACGGTGCTGTAGACAGCCAGCACGAGAAAGATTCCCCGCCACGGCATGACAAGCAACAGCGCCGACCCCAGCAGCGGAGCAAGAACCGGCGCCACGCCCGTTACCAGTGCCATACGCGAGAGCATGACGACCAGACGTTTGCCCCCGAAAAGGTCGCGAATCACCGCCGCCGCGACCACACCGCCCGCGGCAGCGCCGGCTCCCATAAGCACTCGGGCGACGGTGAGCAGCTCAAGCGTCGGGGCAAGGGCGGCGGCGACACTTGCCACCACGTGAAGGGCGGTCACCGCGATCAGTGGGATGCGGCGCCCGACCTTGTCGCTGAGAGGACCGACCACCAGCTGACCCAACGCGAAGCCGATCATGGTGCCTGTCAGCGTGAGCTGGATGGCGGCCGCGGTGGTCTGAAAATCCTCTTCCAGCACGGGAAACGCTGGCAGATACAGATCGATTGTGAACGGGCCTAGTGCTGTGAGCGCGCCGAGCAGAATGATGTAGAGAACCCGGCGCCGAGTCGAGATCGAGTCTCCGGGATGCAGCACGATTGGCGCAGTAGCCGGGTTGTGCCCGAGGGCGCGGATCGCGTCGGTGTGCATCGCGGGCGCTCGCCGACCGTCGAGGGGTGCTGCTTGAGTGGGAATAGACGCGGTGTCGAGCAAAGAGAATCTACGTTTCAAAAGGAGAGGAGGAAAAATGGAGGTCGAATCGATTCGACACCTCCATCGTATCGGACGACCAACTTCGCCCTTCCCAGCTGGCACCATGTTTGGGGCGCATAGGATGACCCTGTCCCGACCCCGCCCGCACGACCCGACGGGCCCAACGAGCCGAGATCGCCCATGAGTTCGAAGTCCCCATCGTCGCCTGACAAACGTCAAAGCGGCAACCCCGCAAAGCAGGCCGACATCAATCTGTCCGTCAAGCAGCAACGCGAGGCAAAACGCCAAGAGAAGCTCGCGGAGTATCAGCGCCAAATGGCCAAGCGCAAGCGAAGCAAGCTGGTCTGGTGGATTGTCGGCGCAGCGGCCGCGATTGCTGTCGTCGCCCTCGTGGCAGCATCCGTCGTGTTCGCGCCTGACCCCCCTAAGAGCTACGACGCGGGCAGTGAGGGCGTTGAGATCGTGGGCGTCGAGGAATTCGCCCACACCACCACGCATGTGGAGGGCACCGTGGAGTACGATCAGTCGCCACCCGCCGGCGGGGAACACAACGCGATCTGGTTGAACTGCGGCGTGTACAGCGAGCCCGTGCCCAATGAGAACGCGGTGCACTCGATGGAGCACGGAGCCGTCTGGGTGACCTACGATCCCGACACCATCTCGGGTGAAGATCTCGAGACTCTCAAGGCGGAGCTCCCCTCGTCGTACGCCATTCTGTCTCCATACCCCGGCATCGATTCGCCGATTGCGCTCTCGAGCTGGAACCACCAGCTGAAGGTCGACTCGGTCGACGACGAGCGCATCGGCGAGTTCTTCGAGGAGTACTGGCGCAGTCAGAACGTGCCCGAGCCCACCGCGGTGTGCACGGGCGCACTCGACGCACCCGGCAAAGAAAGCTAGAGAGCTACGGGTGAACGTGCACGACACCTCACCGCCAGCGCCGCGCTGGCGATGGTGGATGGTCGCGCTCGCGGTGCTCGGCGTCATGAGTCTGGCCTTCGCCATCGGCCGATTCTCTACTTTCAGCGCAAGTAGTGTTGGCGCGTACCCCACCTCGTCGTCCGCTGAAGCAGGCTTCTCGCGCGACATGCAGGTGCACCACGCACAAGCCATCGAGATGGCCATGGAGATCTACCGCAAGACTGACGACGATGAACTGCGAATTCTCGCCTACGACATCGCAACTGGCCAAGCCGGGCAACGCGGTGAGATGTTCGACTGGTTGGTGCAGTGGGGGTTGCCGCAGGCTGGTGGGCCGATGATGGCGTGGATGGCGACCTCAGAAGCTGGCCACGACCATGGGGTACCCGCCGACGAGTCACTCACGGACGCCGAGGCGGAGGCAGCGATGGGTATGGCGTCGAGCGCAGAGCTCAGCGCGCTCTCGGCCGCTACCGGTCACGATGCTGACTGCTTGTTTCTCGAGTTGATGATTCGACACCACGAAGGCGCCATCCCCATGGCCGATGCGGTGGTGGAGCTTGGTTCCGACGCCCGCGTGCTCGAAGTCGCTGGTGCGATCATCGCTGGTCAAAGTGCCGAGATTGACGCCATGGAGTCCATCCAGGCCCGGATCGGCTGCTCAAGCTAGTTCACCGAGAGCAGCGCGGCACGCCCACGCCCGCGCACCACGCTGCCTCAGTGAATGTCACCCCTTGGTAGAGCCCGCGAGAAGGCCGCGCACGAAGTATCGCTGCAGCGAGAAGAAGACGATCAGCGGAACGACAATCGATACGAACGCACCCGCTGTGAGCAGTTGCCACTCGTTGCCTCGCGTACCAGTGATCTCGGCGAGCAGTTTCGTGATCGGCGCGACCGGGCCGTCGGCGAAGATCAGTGCCACCAGCAGGTCATTCCACACCCACAGGAACTGGAAAATCGCGAACGATGCGATCGCCGGCATGGTGAGCGGCAGTACGATGCGATAGAAGATCTGACCACGTGTGGCACCATCGACCCGAGCTGCTTCGATGATGTCGGCGGGAATCTGCGACATGAAGTTGTGCAGCAGATAGATGGCCAGCGGCAGCGCGAACATCGAGTGCGCAATCCACACCTGCGCGTAGCCGCCTGAGACACCCAGCGGCCCGGTGATCTGCACGCCCAGAATGTTGATTCCGCGCGAGAACGAGCTCAGTAGCGGGATCAATGCCATCTGAATCGGCACAATCTGAAGTGCGAACACGAAGATGAACAGCCAGTCGCGACCCTTGAAATCGATCCACGAGAACGCGTAGGCCGCGAAACAAGCGATCGCCAACGGCACGATCGTCGCCGGTATGGTGATGGCGATCGAGTTGACGAATGCGCCAGCCATGGTCAACTGCGAGTTGCCTGCCTGCAGCACCTGCACATAGTTGTCGATCGTCACCTCGGGGTCGGCGAAGAACGTCCACCATCCCGTCGTCTTGATCTGCGCTTCCGGGCGGAACGATGACACCAGCAGGCCGAAGGTCGGTATGGTCCACAGCAGCGCGATAACGATCGACGCGGCCGAGGCCCATGGGTTTGAGAGCGCCTTCTTGGTGCGACTCCAGATGCTCTCTGAACGACGCTCCCCGCGCGTAAGCTCTTCTCTCGTCTCGTCATCGACGGGAAGGTCGATTGGCATTACACCGCTCATCGGATCTCCTTCTGCAGGCGAATCTGTCGTGCGTTATAGATCACGATCGGCAAGACAAGCACGAACAGAATCACGGCAAACGCCGCTGACCGGCCAGCCTCAAACTTCGTGAACTGGGTGTACATCTCGTTCGCGATCACCGACGTGTCGAAGTTTCCGCCCGTCATGGTTCGAACGATGTCGAACACCTTCAGCGACGCAATCGAGATCGTTGTCAGCACCACAATGATCGCGGGACGGATCGCGGGAACCGTCACGTTCCAGAAGGACTGCCATGCGTTCGTACCGTCAAGTTCAGCAGCCTCGAGCTGCTCAGTGGGCACGCCCTTGATCGCGGCCGACAAGATGACCATTGCGAAACCGGTTTGCACCCAGATCAGCACGACAATCAGAAACAGCGTGTTCCATGGCGCTACCAAGAGCCACTGCTGCGGCTCCCCGCCAAACCAGACGACGATCTGATTCAGCAGACCGATCTGTTGGAATTCGGCCGCGCGATACTCGTACACGAACTTCCAGATGATGCTGGCGCCGACGAATGAGATCGCCATCGGCATGAAGACGAGCACCTTGTAGATCTTCTCGCCGCGAGTCTTGTCGATGAACACGGCGTATGCCAGACCCACCGCCGTCGAAACGGCGGGCGCGATCAGCACCCACACGATGGTGTTCGCGACAGTGCGAATGCCGTCGGGCTGTGTGAACACCCACACGAAGTTGTCGAATCCGATGAACTCCTTGCCAGAGGAGTTCATAAACGCTGCGACGAATGTCTGAATGGACGGGATGATGAGCCCGATCAGCAACAGCAACGCTGCCGGAGTCAAAAAGGCGATGAGCTGAATCAGGTAGCCCTTGCCCTGACGTGCGCGATAGTCCAGCAGGAACAGAATGGCGCCGACTACCGCAGCGGCTGCGGCCGCCCACCATGCCGAGTTGAACGCGACGAAAAGCACGACTGGAATCAGCACGCACATGGCGAGGCGAATCCAGTTATAGATCTTTCCTGGGCGTGGCGCGATGTCGATGAAGAAGAGGATGAGGCCTACCACCGCGAGGAACGCCACCACCACCAGGATTGCCTGGACTACCGGGGGGAAGGCTCCCACCCAGGTAAAGAAAGCGGTCATGTCGCTCCTTTCGAGTGCGACGACGGACTCAAGGGATGAATCCGAAACAAGAGAGTCACTGCGTGCGCAACACGAGCCGCCCCACACATGCGGGGCAGCTCGTGCGCGGCGCTAGCTAGGCCAGCCCGACTCAATCTGTTCAGTGACTTCGTTGACCGGCGTACCGCTGATCCACGAGACCATGCCCTTCCAGAACGTTCCTGCACCAACGGCACCCGGCATCAGGTCCGAAGCGTCGAAGCGGAATGTCGTGTTGGGGTCCTGCAGAATCTCGATCGCTTGCGACAGGATTCCCGAAGACGCACTCGAGGCGTCAAGCCCGGTGTTCGCCGAAATCACGCCGCCCAGTGCAACGCGGTTGTTTGCCCACTCGGGGCTAGACAGGAACTCGAGCACCTGCACGGTGTCAGCGTCGGAGTTGAATGCACCGACGATCTCGCCACCACCTGTGACGGCCGCGGCACCAGCCTCAACACCGGGCATGATGAATGCCCAGACGTCGCCGTCTTCAGCGACAGTTCCACCGGCATCCTCAATGAATCCCGAGTAGAAGGAAGCCTGGTGGTGCAGTGCGCAATCGCCCGAGACAAGCGCGCCCGCGGGATCGCCGAACTCAGTTGAGTTGATGGACTGCACATCACCGAAGCCGGCGTTCACGAGGTCTTCGTTCAGCAGGATCTCGCCAGCTGAGTTGAAGGCATCGACGATGGGAGCGTCGGTGAACGTAACCTCATTCGCGACCCACTGGTCGTAGACCTCAGGGCCAGACTCTCGCAGTACGTAGTCTTCAATCCAGTCTGTTCCCGGCCAACCAGTGGCATCGCCAGACCCGAAGCCGACACACCACGGTGAAGTGCCCGTCTCTTCTTGAATGGTGTTGGTGAGCGCCATCATCTCGTCAAGAGTTTCGGGAACGGTCACGCCCCATTCCTCGAACTTCGCGGGCTGGTACCAGATGAAGCCCTTGACGCTCGCCATCAACGGCGCGCCATAGAGGGTGCCGTCGACGGTGCCATAAGTAGCCCAGTCTTCGGTCCAGTAGTCCTCGACGTTCGCGACAACTTCTTCAGGAGCGGGCGCCAGGTAGTCGCGACTGGCGAGGTCAGCGAGAAGGCCCGGCTGCGGGAAGATGGCGATATCGGGTGGGTTGCCGCCCTGCGCGCGAATACCGATCTGCGACTCGAACTCTTTCGAGGCTTCGTACTGGATCGTGATTCCAGACTCTTCCTCGAAGTCAGCCCAAGATTCCTCGAGCAGCTCGGCTTCGGTGTCAGAGATAGTGCCGTAGACCGTGACGGTGTTGTCGCTCTCGGCGGCATCTGAATCGCCCCCGTCCGCACTGCAACCCGTTATCGCAAGTCCCACGACCCCCGCCAGGGCGATAGGCACCATCACACGACTCCGCTGTGATCTCACCATGTTTTTTCTCTCCTCGTTGAGTGTGTGGGCGACAGAGCCCGATCGACATGTGTTTGACGGCATCCTCGGGAACCGCTTCCAGGCAAAGCTACATTGCCAACACCCTGCGCACAACAAAATCGATTGTTACAACTCGGTAACTCGGTGAATTCCGACCCACGGCGAGCCGATGCAATCATGGAACCGGTTGCTGACAGACGCGTGCTCAGGTACGGTTTACGCATTCCCATCCACCTTCGATGACGAAAGCTGACGGATGAGCGGTATCGCCGATGTGGCCCTTCGTGCAGGCGTGTCTAAATCGACTGCCAGCCGCGCCCTGAGTGGTGCAGGGCATACGTCCGAGCGCACCCGCACCCGAGTTCTCGCGGCAGCCAGCGAGTTGGGGTACGTTCCATCGACCAACGCGGTCAGTCTTGCCACTGGGCGCACGCGCAACATCGGTGTGGTGATGCCTCGCGTCAACCGTTGGTTCTTCGCCGAAGTGCTCGAGGGCATTCAAGCCACTCTGCTCGCGCGGGGGTACGACCTCACGCTCTACGATGCCAAACCGGGGTCACCCGAACGAGCGCGAGTGTTCACCGAATTCTTCGCGCGCAAACGCTTCGACGGGCTCATCGCGGTCGGCATTGAGCCGGTCGACGATGAGATCGGTCAGCTGCAAGCGGTGGGCCGGCCGATCGTCAGCGTGGTCGGCGCGCAGGATCAGCCTGGCGTCGTAGGAATCGATGACGTGCGCGCGTCAAGGCGCGCGACCGAACACCTGCTGGGATTGGGGCATCGCAAGATCGCGTTCTTAGGCGCCGGAGATGCTGAGGTGTGGGCCAACGTCGACCGATTGCGACTGGAGGGATACCGCGCCGCGATGAGCGACGCGGGCCTCAGCGCGTCGATCCTGCACGTGCCGTCGCCAGTCACACTGCCCGGGGGCTACGCAGCGGCGGTTGATCTGCTCAGCGACGACCGACGACCGACAGCGATACTCGCGGTGTGCGACGAAGTAGCCATTGGCGCGATTATTGCCGCGCGGCGACTAGGCATCGCCGTGCCCGCATCGCTGAGTGTTGTGGGCATCGATGACCACGAGTTCGCTGAGATGTTCGCACTCACCACTCTGCGGCAAGAGCCGCAGGAACAAGGGGCCCTCGCCGCGCGGGTGCTGCTCGAGACACTGCAGCACCCCGACAATCCGACCCTCATCGAGCCGATGCCTGCACGGTTGATCGTGCGCAACTCCACAGCCTCCGTGGATCCGTCGCAGCTCTAGCGGATTGAACAGAATGCACGAAGCCCCGGATGCCTAAGCATCCGGGGCTTCGAAATAACCCGATCGGATCAACCGATCTGAGCGATCAGCGGACGCTCAACGAGCGCCCGCATCGGCTCACTTGAGGGTTACGGTCGCGCCTGCGGCCTCGAGAACTTCCTTGGCCTTGTCAGCGGCTTCCTTGCTTGCGCCCTCGAGCACAGCCTTGGGAGCGCCGTCGACAACAGCCTTGGCCTCGCCGAGGCCGAGCGAGGTGAGCTCGCGCACGGCCTTGATGACCTGGATCTTCTTGTCGCCGGCAGCCTCGAGGACGACGTCGAAGGAGTCCTTCTCCTCGACCTCTTCAGCTGCGCCTGCGCCGCCGGCGCCAGCAACGGCGACGGGAGCAGCAGCGGTGACGTCAAACTTCTCTTCGAATGCCTTCACGAACTCGCTGAGTTCAACGAGGGTCAGGTCGGCGAACTGCGACAGCAGTTCCTCAGTGGTGAGCTTCGCCATGATGTATCTCCTAGATAAATGGGGGTTTGTGTTGAGAAAAAGCCAGACGCTTACGCAGCGTCGGCAGTCTCGAGCTTCTCGCGAAGAGCATCGATGGTGGCCGCAGCCTTGCCCATCGTGGCCTTCATCATGCCCGCAGCCTTTGCAAGCAGAACCTCGCGGCTCTCGAGCGAGGCGTACTTGTTGATCTCGTCGGCGCTCAGGAGGTTTCCCTCGAAGACACCGCCCTTGATCACGAGATGCGGGTTGGCCTTGGCAAAGTCACGCATTGCCTTCGCGGTGGCGACGAAGTCACCGTGCACGAATGCGATAGCCGACGGCCCCTTGAGGTCGTCGTCCAGACCAGAGACGCCAGCGTTGTTCGCCGCGATCTTGGTCAGCGTGTTCTTCACCACGGCGTATTCCGCGTCCTGACGGATGCTGTTGCGCAGCTCCTTGAGCTGTGCAACCGTCAGACCGCGGTACTCGGTAAGCAGAACGGCGTTCGAGCTCTCGAAGTTCTTCGTAAGCTCGGCAACCGATGCATCCTTCTGCGCCATGGTCACTCCTTGTGTGTATGAGACGTTCCGCGGCAGCGGGGCGTCAGCTTCGGCATCCGGTCAGCTGATTTGTTCACGAACATCAAAAAAGCTCCGGCGCAAGCGCACGGAGCTGGATTCTCGAAGAGATTCATTTCGTACACCTGCGCGGGCCCCTGCAATGCAGTGCTTCAATCTTCGTTCGCTTGCGCGCACGATGATGACCGACGGTCTTTGGCTAACGTCAAGAATAAACGATCGAGCTCTCTCCGCCAAATCAAGGGCCGTCGACGAAGTCATACTCCTGAAACTCGGCGACTTCGGTGACCCAACGATTCGCAACGAAAGCGACGTGATCGGGGTGGTTGTTGTAGGCGTCGTACGCACTCTGATCTGCAAAGCTCATCGAGAACTGGTGGGTCAGTGCACTTTTCGCACTCACTTGCCGCGCGACAGCAAAATTCCGCACGCCCGGAATAGCGGCAAGAATATCGGGGCCAGCATCCAGAAATTCACTTTCTTCAGCGGAGCCCGCGGGGTGCATGAGGCGGAAGACAACGGTGTGCTGAATCGACATGACCCCATCTTGGCAGGTGCAGCGCACTGCCCTTGCTCTCGACGCTCGCGTGCACGAAGAAGGCCCCGCTCACCGCTTGAATGCAAACGATGAGCGGGGCCTTCCGTGTTGACTAGACCGCGCGACGTGCGGCGATAACCCGCAGTGTCACCCCGAGACCCAGCATCATCGCGAGCGCGATGAGAAGCGCACCGAGCTCACCGGCGTTGCCACCGGTCGCAGCCAG
The DNA here is from genome assembly GCF_037204165.1 of Microbacterium marmarense. Taxonomy (NCBI): domain Bacteria; kingdom Bacillati; phylum Actinomycetota; class Actinomycetes; order Micrococcales; family Microbacteriaceae; genus Microbacterium; species Microbacterium marmarense. The sequence goes on along the minus strand of NZ_JBBDGL010000001.1, from coordinate 1,139,674 downwards.
CGCGCCCCCGGCGCTGGTGTCGCCGGCATCGTCTGTGCTCGTCGCGACGTCGCCATCGGCGATCGTGATCGACTGCCAGCCGATCACCTCACCGGAGGCATCGAGCACGACAAGACGGTGTGTTCCCGTGACATCGGTGGGCAGCTGAACCGAAACAGTTCCGTCTGCGGCCACCTGCAACCAACCACCGCCCAGCTGCTGTGGCGTCGAGTGCAGCCACACGCTCACCCACTGGCCCGCGTACTTCGGGTCAAGACTGATCACGACGGTGCCGCCGGGCACGAAGTCGCCATCGAGCCCTGCAATGCCGTTCGCGTTCTGCGGGGTGAGATCACCATCTGCAACCGGAATTGCATCGGTGGTCGGCTTCGCCGATCCGCCCGTTGTGGGCAGTTCTCCCCCGGTGCCCGGGTCAGTCGGATCGGTCGGATCGGTCGGATCGGTCGGATCGGTCGGATCGGTCGGATCGGTCGGATCGAGAACTCCCACTACTGTCAGCGGAACAGTCACGACCGTGCCACTGACAGGTGCTGTGAGCGTCAACGTGGTCGCACCTGCTGCCGACTCAGGAACAACGAGTTCGATGGATGCTGCGCCCGCCGTCACTGCGAACGGGGCGTACGCCGTATCGCCGATGGTCGCCTCGACCGTGGTGTTCTCCGGGCTGCCGAGCGATGTCAGGTTAAGCCCTGAGACCTCGATCGAAAGCGTCTCACCTGCGTTGATCATCGAGGGAACACCGGTGACCTGAGCGCTACGGCTCTCGAAACTCGGGCTCACCGGCGAATTCGACTGAAGGTAGGCGATCCAGGCGTCACGATCGATGAGGCCCGAGTCCCGCGTGTTCGATCCCTGGGCCAAGGTAGAGAAGTTGTCTCCGCCCTGAAGCAAGAAGCTGAACGATCCGATGCGGTAGTCAGCTTCACGGTCGATCGGCTCACCGTCGATCCAGACACCTGTGATGTGCTCACCGCGGTCTGCGGTCGCGTCGAACGTGTAGCTGACGTTCTCTGACAGACCAAGAGCCAAGAAGGCACGGCTAGAGCCCTCGGGCTGCCATTGCTCTTCAAGTGCCGATATGAGCTGTGCACCTGTGAGCGTTGTCGTCCACAGGTTGTTGAGGAACGGCAACACGGCGTTTGCCTCGGCGTAGGTGATGACTCCGTTATCTGAGCCGTAGAGCATCTCGGCTCGAAGCCCGCCGGGGTTCACCATGGCGATCTCGGCTGCCCCGAGCTCGGGGTTTGAGAGGCTTTCGACGATCGCGTCTGCAACCAGGTTGCCCAGTGTCGACTGCGAGGTGCGGTCGTCTCGCGACCCACCGGTCCACATTCCGTCGACAAACGCGCCGCCGCTGAACGCGGTGGTGATGTCGGCGGTGACCGAGCCCACCTGAACACCGCCGACCACAGCTGCGTGCGCAAGAGCGTCGGCGACGATCGTCGACACTTCTTGAACGCGCGGGTAGGCGGCGATCAGGTCAGCATCACTGGTCGTTGTGCGAGCAACGGTGCGTGCCGTGTATGACTCAACGTCACCCGATTCAGCGTCAACCGTGAGAACGATCTGACCGATGTTCGAGCCGTAGTCACCGCTCTGAACAATTGGGCGTGTGCCCTCTTCGCCGGGGATCGGTGCGTCCCACACATACAGCTTGTGGGTGTGGCCGGTGAAGATGGCGTCGACGTCGCTCGACGTCTTCGTGACGATGTCAGCGAATGAACCGCCAGCAGCAACCTCTTCTTCAACAGTCGCGCCCTCAGCCGCACCGTCAGTAGCTCCCTCGTGGTATTCGGCAATGATGACGTCAGCCGTGCCCTCAAGTTCAGCTGCCACTCGGTTGACGGCCTCGACCGGGTCTCCGAAGTCAACCGAAGCGATGCCACCGGGGGTGACGAGCGTTGCGGTGTCTTTCGTCACCGCGCCGATCACGGCCACGGTGAGGCCATCGACCTCGAACAACTCATACTCCTGAAGAACGGGGTCGGTAGTGCCCTTGGCATAGATGTTCGCGCTGAGGTACGAGAAGTCTGCTGCGTCAGTCACCCGGCCTGTCAGGTCATCGATTCCATTGTCGAGCTCGTGGTTGCCCACGGCCGACGTTGCCAGTTCAAGTGCATTCAACACATCGATAGTGGGCTCATCACCCTGCGTTGAGGACGCAAATTCTGACGCACCGATGTTGTCACCTGCAGAAAGGAACAGGGTGTTGTCGTCGCCGTACTGTGCACGCAGCTGCTCCACGGTTCCCGCGAACTTCACGGTGTTCGAGTTGATGCGTCCGTGGAAATCGTTGATGTTCAACAAGTTGAGATCCACAAATTCGTCTTGTTCGGCGAAGTCAACACCCACCACGACAGGATCGTGGTCGCTCGAACGGTACGGTGACTCGTCGTAGAAGATCGTCGCGTTGTAGTTGTAACGGCTGTACTCCAGCGCGATCGATTCACCCGAGTTGATGTTCCAGATGTCTGCACCGGTCACAAGCTCATCTGCCGAAGCGGAGGCGAGAATGTGGTCAAGCGATCCGCTGGCACCGTCGAACGAGTATGTGTACTTTCCCGTCTTGGAGCCCTGGTCAACGTAACCCGCGCTGTAAAACACCTGCATCGGGTCTTCCTGCGTGTAGGCGTTGAAGTCTCCGATGAGGAAGACATCGTCAGTACCGACGTCGGCCTGCAGCGTATCTGAGAACTCGACGAGGGCGGTCGCCTGCGCAACGCGCGATGCGTTCGAGGCTCCCTGACCATCGCCCTGGTCGGCGTCAGCTCCCGTGCCCGATCCTTTCGACTTGAAGTGGTTCACGATTGCGATGAAGGTGTCAGCGTCACTCCCACCCGCGGGCTTGAACGCTTGAGCAAGCGGGTAGCGCGCGTTGCTGAACGCTGCGTCATCATCGATGACCGCGTCGCCCACGGTTTCAAGATCTGCTTTCTTGTAGATGAAGGCAGTGCGAATGACGTCTTCGCCCGTCGGCACGGTTTCGGGCGAACGAGCGTAATCCCATGCGTCCGAGCCAAGATCAGCATTCAACGCGTCGACGAGTTCTGCCACAGCAGCGTCGCGGTCGACGCCAGCGATGGTGGAGTTCTCGATTTCTTCGAGCGACACGACCTCAGCGCCCAGCCCGTTGATCGCTGCGACGATCTTGGCTTGCTGACGTGCAAGGTTTTCGTCGTTTGCAGCTCCGCGCACGGCTGCGGTTCCGGAGCACGAGTTCACCGTGATGTTGTTGCCGGCGCGGTCTGTGTAGTAACTGCACGATGAGCCGAGTGCTACAGCATCTGCGCCGGTGGTGGTGAAGTAGTTCAGCACGTTGAAGCTGGCGATCTGCACGTCGCCACCCACATCCGCAGGCGACGCGGTGCGAGTGTTTTCGAACGTTGCCGGCTGCACAGTGGTGGCGTTTTCTACCGTCAACTGCTGGGTGGGCTGGAAGTTCCACAGGCCGTAGCGGTAATCAACGATCACCGCTTGGGTGAACGTCGTCGAGGCACCGACGATGACCGGATCGGTGGTCGACAGGTACGGCAGCGGAATGCCTTTGTTGGCGGTCGAGTTGAAGTTCGTCGAGGCACCGTCATCGAGCGTGACGAAGCGCGCCGCGTTATCGGCGATGACGGCCTCGTACTCGGCGCTGCCGGGAAGAGCAACTTCAGTCGGGGTCAGCAGAGGTTCGACGCCTGAAGCCAGACCGATTGATCCGTAGTAGTTGGTGTCATACGTGTCGGTGACGGTGAACTCACCCTGAGGAGCAACAAGCATGCCCTCGAGCAACTCCCGCTCGTCGTCGGTCGCGGGCCATGCCACGGCTGCTGGGGTAACCGCCTCAACGGTGTCAGACAGCACGGTGACGTTCTCTGCGCTAGGTGAGAGCTGAGTCGCTCCGTTGTACTCAGACACGAGCCCGGTCACTTCGACATAGTCGCCGATGGCGACCTTCGCCGTCGCGGCAGAATTGTAGATGAACACGGCTTCGGATGCTGCGTGTGACGCGTCAAGGGCACCTCCTGTGCCCGGTGCCTGTACGTAGAAGCCGTTGTAGCCGCCAGTGGGGTACTCGGCTGTGACGACGCCTCGCGTCGTGACCGTTTGCCCTACCATCGGGCTTGCTGCGCCGGTTCCCTGAATGGCTGCGATCTCGACCACGACCGGTGCCGCGGTGGGAGTCGGAATGGGAGTTGCCGTCGCGGTAGGAGTTGCCGTCGCCGTGGGGGTCGGCGTCGGCTCCACACTTGAAGCGGATGACTGCGGAGTGACCGTTGCAACACTCGCAAAGTCGACGGAGTTGTTGTCGGTGTCTACGAAATCAGCGCGAGCGAGCGAGTTGGGCTCACTGTTGCCCCCGTTGACGGCGACGACTGCGCCTTCAAAAGTGTTCGACGTTCCATAGCCGATAAGGTCTGCGACCTCGGGGTTGTCAACGATCGACCCGATGGCAAGAGTGACAGACTCTGTCGTCTCCGCCAGGTAAAGGGTTCCTGAGGTGCCTGAGGCGCCAAGGGTGGCGTCAAACGCAAGGTCGGGAGTTACCGGCAACGCGGCCCCATTGGCGCCGTTGCCGTTCCACGCAACCAAGAAGTAGCCGCCTGGCTCGATCGTGCCTGCGAGTGGGTAGCTCACCGAAGGCCCCGCCGTACCGCTGGCTGAGCGGTATTGCACAGACCAGTCCGAGAGGTCTTGCGCAACGTCGCCAGCGTTGTACAGTTCAACGAATTTGTTCGTGTACGGCGCGTTTGCGCTTCCGCCCTTGAGGTATGCCTCATTGAAAATGACGTCAGCGTCGCCAGGCTCTGCGGCGAATGCCGATAGCGGCACTAACGCTGTGCCAACGAGTGCCACCGTGATACCGGCGGCGAGGCGACCAAGCAAAGGGCGCCGTCGAGAACTGGACATATGTCTCCTGATGAGTGTGATCGAATGATCGGAACCTCCAAAAGCTATGGCCGCGTTCATCCCGTAGCGTTTCCCGTGTGTGTCGCACTGATGAACAGTCGATGTGAGTTTCCCGCGGCACCATCTGCTGTGTTTCGAGCGTCGCAGGCGCACGGTGTCTACGCACCGAGTTAGTCTCGATTGGTGACCCCCGAACTCGCAGCCAGAATCGTCGCTGATTCTCGCGACCGAGTGGCGTGGATGCGAGCACGATCGCGTGGAATCACCGCGACAGATGTGGCATCCCTCACCTCCGAGAAGTCAATCGTGCGCGCCGCTGACTCGAAGCTCATGGGTTCGGGCTTCTCGGGCAACGCTTTCACCGCGCATGGCAAGGCGCGCGAGCCCGAGATCGCCGCATGGGTTGCCGCGACCCACGGCATCCAGCCTTCATCGGCACTTTTTCACGCCGTCGTCGAAAAGCGGCACCTCGCAACTCCCGACGGAATCATGATCGACTCCGCAAGTCGTGTCACTCTCGCCGAGATCAAAACGACGAACAAGTCGTGGCGCAGCGTGCCACGCACCTACCTCCGTCAGGTCTGGTGGCAACAGCACGTCCTCGGGGCAGAGCGCACGCTCGTGGTCTGGGAAGAGCACAACGACTTCGTTCCGGTGAGCGACGAACCCCGTTGCGTCTGGATCGACCGCGACGAGCGTGAGATCGCAAAGCTGGTCAGCCTCGCAACCTCGTTGATCGATGAGCTGTACCACCGCACCACAGGCCGACGGCCCGCAGCTGATGCCCCCAACGCAGCGCCTGTTGGCGCGCGTCAACCCTTCCGCTCGCTGGCACTTGTCGACCTGAGCTGACGCCGGCGGGCGCCTTCAACTCCTCCGCATACGCATTTAGTTGACACTGGTCAAAGATCTTCATATAGTTGACTCTTCTCAACTATTGACCTAGATCAACCATGTCGCGTCAATGCCGCCGCGCGCCACGCGAAGGATTTTCATGTCAGCATCCACCGGCAAAGCTCAAACCGCCGCCGCTCCCCCTGCAGACCCCGCTCACAAGCGCCGCGTTCTTCAGGCTCTTATCGGCCTGCTGCTCGGCATGTTCGTTTCGATGCTCGCATCGACAGTGGTCTCTTCCTCGCTGCCGGTGATCATTCACGATCTCGACGGCGACCAGGCGGCCTTCACCTGGGTGATCACAGCCACTCTTCTGACCACGGCTATCTCGACACCCATCTGGGGCAAACTCGCCGACCTTTTCAACCGCAAGATTCTCATCCAAACCGCCATCGTCATTTTCGTGCTGGCTACGGCGGCAGCAGGTTTCTCTCAGAGCACCGAGATGCTGATCGCCTTCCGCGCAGTGCAGGGCATTGGAGCAGGCGGGCTCGCAGCTCTCAGTCAGGTGATCCTGGCCGACATCATCAGCCCTCGCGAACGCGGACGATACATGGGGTTGTTCGGGGCAGTCATGGCGCTCGCGACGGTCGGCGGCCCGCTTCTCGGCGGCGTAATCACCGACACCTGGGGCTGGCGCTGGAACTTCTTCGTCGCGTTGCCCATCGCCGTCGTCGCGCTGATCATTCAGCAACGCACCCTTCATCTGCCCCCGCGCCCCAAGGTCAAGGCACGCATCGACTACCTCGGCATAGTGCTGCTCTCTACCTCGGTATCGCTCTTGCTGATCTGGATCACCAATGCTGGATCGACCTACGACTGGCTCGGCACTGAAACGCTCCTCATGGTGGGCGGCGCGATCCTCGGGGTGATCGCGTTCGTCATCACGGAGCTGCGCGCGAGTGAGCCGCTGATTCCACTCACGCTGTTTCGCAACCGCACCTTCACCCTGTCGGTACTCGCGTCGATCGCCACTGGCATCGCGATGTTCGGGTCGGCGGTGTTCCTCAGCCAGTACATGCAGATGGCGCGAGGAGCGACCCCCACTGAGGCTGGTCTGATGACGATCCCGATGATGGCTGGCTTGCTCATCGCGTCGACGGTGGTCGGTGGCATCGTCACGAAGTACGGGCATTGGAAGCCTTACCTCATTGCTGGCGCCGTGCTGCTCATCGCTGGGTCGTCGCTGCTCTCGACAATTCACTACGACACAAACTTCGCGCTGGTGTCGCTCTATATGTTCTTGCTCGGTTCCGGTGTCGGCATGACGATGCAAAACCTCGTGTTGGTGGTGCAGAACACGGCAAAGCCCGAAGAGATGGGTGTCGCCAGTTCAGGCGTCACGTTCTTTCGCAGCCTCGGCGGCACGATCGGCGTTTCGGTGATGGGCGCGGCACTGGCTTCGTCAGTCACCACGCTCACCGCCGCAGCAAGAGCGGACATCACTGCCGCCCTTGCTGCGCTGGGCGAGCAAGGTGCGGTGATCGCGGAGCAGCTTCAGTCTGGAACGCTCCCGCAGGTTTCGGCGTTGCCCGAAGGCATCCGCATCATCATTGAGGATATCTATGCTCAGTCCATCGCTCAGTCGTTCCTCATTGCGGTGCCGTTTGCCATTCTGAGCTTGATCGCGATCGCTCTGTTGCCAAATCACCCGCTCACGCGTATGACTACCAGTGAACGCGTCGTGGCGAACGAGGCCGATCTGGCAACAGTCTCTACGGCCCAAGGCATGGATGTGCTGCGAGCGACGGGTGACGATCGTGAATCCCGTTCACACGACTCTCGCACCGCGCACGACAACGGCTAGTGTCGACAGTCATGGACCCGATCGACAACCCCAGGGCGCGCACGGCTGCCGTGCGCGCCCTGGAGGCCGAATTCGGCGAGCTGATCTCTCGATTCCGGCGCGTGCTTTCTGAGAATGCCAACCGGGTGAGCCCTGGCATGCTGCCCGGCGCATACAAGGTTCTCACCACGATCGCACGCAAGGAACAGGTCACCCTCTCTCACTTGGCCGACTGCTTGATGGCCGACAAGGGGCAGATCAGCCGCGCGGTGCGTGAACTCGAGGCCTTGCAGCTCGTCACCCGCACGCCCGACCCCGAGGATGGGCGTTCCAGTCTGATCTCGCCCACCGCGTTCGGGCTGGAACGGTTGAGCGTCGCTCGCGCCCCCCAGGAAGGCGCACTCCTCAAGGCGCTCGACGCGTGGTCGCTCGCAGACATCGAGAATCTCTCTCGCATGTTGCACGCACTTAGCGCAGGCGAGACCCCGTAACTCGCCCGGCGATCGGGCACGACGTTCGCGACACGGTAGCACCCGCGTAACACGTGCGAGACATTGACAAGGTTGACTGCTCGTATCACCAAATCACGTGCGGTCGTCGCCGACCGCACACGCGGAAGGAGCCATCATGAGAGCGCGACCTCTGCGAACCGCCTCAGCGCCACGCCCCGACACCACCCCAGTCGGTGAAACGCCAGAAACCATGCGTGCCGCTGTCTTCGACACCCCCGGCGAATCGAGCGTTCTCCATATCGCTACGGTGCCTGTGCCGAGCCCGGTAATCAGCGAACTGCTCGTCCGAGTTCATGCTGCGGGAGTGAACCCGATCGATGCCAAGACTCGCGCTGGCCGCGGCGTGGCCCCAGCGATCGACTCGTTTCCTTCAACGATAGGTTTCGACTTCAGCGGCACCGTAGTGTCGTCGCCCTACGAATCGCACCCCTTCCCCCCGGGCACGGAGGTGTTCGGCATGACGCACTTTCCTCGCTCTGGCGGAACCTACGCCGAATATGTTGTCGTGCCGACGCTGTCTGTCGCACGCAAACCGGCAGCGCTGTCGCACGTTGAAGCGGCTGGCGTTCCCCTGGCGGCGCTGACGGCGTGGGGCCTTGTCGTTGAGACCGCGCGCGCGCATGAAGGTCAGCGCATACTCATTCACGCCGGCAGCGGAGGGGTGGGCCACTTCGCCGTGCAATTCGCAGCCTATTTCGGCGCGCACGTCACGGTCACCGGTTCAGACCACAACGCCTCGTGGCTCCGCGAGCTCGGAGCGTCCGTCGTCGTCGACTACAAAACGACACGATTTGAAGACGTTGTCGCCGATGTCGATGTCGTGATCGACCTGGTCGGCAACGTCAGTGATTCGACAAGCAGCCGCTCACTCACAGTGTTGCGCCCTGGGGGGCTTTACATCATCGTGCCAACCGGGTCTTGGCCCGAGTACGCCCACGCAGCGGATGAAGCTGGTGTGCGCGCAACCAGTTTCAAGGTGAGCCCCGACGGCGCCGCCCTTTCGACTATCGCGCGCCTGCTCGACTCGGGCTCGGTGCAGGTGTACATCGACCAGATCTTTGAACTTGAGGATGCTGCCGCTGCCCATCGTGCAGTTGAAGATGGGCACACGCGCGGCAAGATCGTTCTGCGCGTCGCCGAGGGCTGAGCGTCACGGGTTCTCAGACGCCGGGCCGCTCCAGCACCGTGGCGGCGGCCTCGGCGACGGTGTCAGCAATCGCGTCGAGCAGCTGCGATCGCAGATTCCACTGTTGCCAGTACAACGGCACATCAACCCACAGGTTGTCGAGCTTTACCAAGCTGCCGTCGTTGAGGCCTTCGGACGATTGAAAAACCGGCAGCAGACCCCAGCCCAGCCCCAACGACACGGCGCGCGCGAAGTCGTTCGATGCAGGCACATAGTGCCGCGGCGCAGTGCCCGCGCTCCCCCGGTCTCTGAGCCAGCGCGTTTGCAGATCGTCTCGTCGATCGAACTCGACCACGGGCGCGGCGTCGAGCGCTGTTGCGGTGGGGCCAGCGGGCAGCCATCGCTTCATGAATCCCACCGTAGCCACGGCGTCGTAGCGCATGACTCCGAGCGGCATCACCTTGCACCCCGACACCGGAGCGCGCCGCGAGGTGACCGCGCCCATCACGGTGCCCGATTCCAGCAGCGAAGCAGTGAAGTCTTGGTCGTCGCGGTGCAGATCGAACACGACAGGATGCTGCTCAGCCAGACGCGCCAGCGGCTGCAAGAACCACGTGCCTAGGGAATCAGCATTGACCGCGAGTGGGATGCTGACCCGTGCGGAATCGTCGCCGACGCCCATCTGAACCAGCGCATCGTGCTCGAGAAGGGCGATCTCACGAGCAAATCGAACTACGGCCGTGCCCGCCTCGGTCGTGCGTGCCGGCTTCGCTCGCACCAGCACGACCCGACCGAGCTGCGTCTCCAGCGCTTTGATGCGCTGACTGACCGCAGATGGGGTGACGTGCAGCCGTTTCGCCGCAGCGTCGAGCGTGCCTTCTTGAACGACCGCCAGAAGCGTCTCGGCGAGTTCCCGCGAAATGTTCATCATTAGCTAGAGTAATGCGTCCTTAGAATCATTAGCTGGTTTTACTAGCTATGCAGCCGTAGCTTCGTTCTGTGGCACTCACCTCGATACTTGCTGGCTTTACTCTCGGACTCTCGCTGATCATCGCGATCGGCGCGCAGAATCTGTTCATCCTGCGCCAGGGCGTTCACCGCCAGCACGTGGTGATGGTGGCGATCATATGCGCCGTGTCAGATGCGATTCTCATCGTGTTCGGCGTCGCAGGCCTTGGTTTTATCGTTGCGTCCGCGCCCTGGCTCATAACTGCAGTCCGCTGGGCGGGAGCCGGCTTCTTGTTCGGGTATGCGCTCCTCGCTGCTCGGCGCGCGTGGCATCCGCGCACGACCGGGCTTGACGTCTCGGCCGCACCGATAACTACGGCACAACCGTCGCAGACTGGCGCTGTCTTGACCGCAGCCAAGATGAAGGCATTGCCGGTCGCGCTCACGTGTCTCGCGCTCACCTGGCTCAATCCGCATGTCTATCTCGACACCGTGTTCTTGCTTGGCTCGGTGGCCAGCACGCATGGCGACCAGCGCTGGCTGTTCGCTTTGGGTGCGGTGATCGGCAGCGTCGTCTGGTTCAGCGCTTTGACCTTCGGCGCGCGTTACCTGAGTCGCTGGCTCGCAACACCACGGGCGTGGCGAATTCTCGATGTAGTGATCGCCGTGGTGATGACGGGCCTGGCGATCAGTCTGCTGATCTCGCACTAGCCCCGTGCGCGCTCGGCCGCCGAGCGCACGAGCGGGATTCAGCCGTCTATCTGCGCCCGTCGGGTGTGCACCATTGTGCGCACGGCCGCATCGGGAATGGGACTGTCCGGCTGGAAGCGCACGGTGCCCTTGTCGCGATCGAAGCCAACCAACTCATCTGCGGCCGCCGCGATGGCTTCGGGGCTGAACGGATACACGCCGATGTGCTTCGCGGTGCGCATCACAGAGATCAGTGACTTGCCTTTGTACACGAGGGCGGGCATTCCGTAGCCTTTTCCTTGCTCGACGTCAGGAACCAGATCCCGAGCGATGTCGTAGACGTGCTCGATCACCACACGATCATTCTCGGTTTGCTCGGCTAGATAGTCATCGACTGTTCCCATAGCGCCATCATGCCAGCAGTTCGGCGGCGACACCGCCGCCGGGCACAACGAGAAGGGCCCCACCCGGAGGTGAGGCCCTTCTTTGCGAATCAGTCAGACTCAGATGGAGTTGACGTCCAGCGGGATGCCCGGACCAAAGGTGGTTGAGACAACAGCCTTCTGGATGTAACGGCCCTTCGAGCTCGACGGCTTGAGACGCACGATCTCTTCGAGCGCCGCGAGAATGTTCTCGTCGAGCTGCTCGGCCGAGAACGATGCCTTGCCGACGATGAAGTGCACGTTCGCGTGCTTGTCAACACGGAACTCGATCTTTCCGCCCTTGATCTCCTCCACGGCCTTGGCCGGGTTGGGAGTCACGGTGCCGGTCTTCGGGTTCGGCATGAGACCACGGGGGCCCAGCACCTTACCGAGACGGCCAACCTGGCCCATGAGCTCAGGAGTTGACACGGCAGCGTCGAAGGACGTGTAGCCCTCTGACACCTTCTGGATGAGCTCAGCGCCGCCGACCTCGTCTGCGCCCGCGGCAATAGCAGCTTCAGCGGCCGGACCCGTTGCGAAAACGATGACGCGGGCCGTCTTGCCGGTACCGTGCGGCAGAATGACGGTGCCGCGCACCATCTGGTCAGCCTTGCGGGGGTCAACAGCGAGCTTCAGCGCGACCTCAACGGTTGAGTCGAACTTCGCTGAGCCGGTTTCCTTAGCCAGTGTGACGGCTTCGGTCGGCGTGTAGAACTTGTCTGCCTCGATCTTGGCAGCTGCGGCCTTAAAGGCCTTTGACTTGGTAGCCATGATGTTTATTCCCCTCAGTCCTCAACCGTGATGCCCATGGAACGGGCGGTGCCGGCGATGATCTTCGAGGCAGCCTCGATGTCATTTGCGTTCAGGTCGGGCTCTTTCGCTTCAGCGATTTCGCGAACCTGAGCCTTGGTGAGCTTGCCAACCTTGACCGTGTGAGGCGTGGAAGAACCCTTTGCAAGGCCAGCGGCCTTCTTGATGAGCTCTGCCGCCGGCGGGGTCTTGAGGACGAACGTGAAGCTGCGGTCCTCGTAGACAGTGATCTCTACGGGGATGACGTTGCCACGCTGTGCTTCGGTAGCCGCGTTGTACGCCTTGCAGAACTCCATGATGTTGACGCCGTGCTGACCAAGCGCCGGACCGATCGGCGGCGCGGGGTTTGCGGCACCAGCCTTGATCTGGAGTTTGATCAGGCCGGTCACCTTCTTCTTGGGTGCCATTTCCTTTTCCTTTCATCGAGCGAAACTGCGTCAGGCTGCGCCTCGACGAGTTCCGTTCTCCCGCACGCTCGGCATTTCCGAGCCGCGGTTTTCCCGGGTGGTCCCGGGAAGTCTTAGTGTCAGAGCTTTGTGACCTGGTCGAACGAGAGCTCGACCGGTGTCTCACGCTCGAAGAGCGAAACGAGAACCGTGAGCTTGCCGCTTTCGGGCTTGATCTCGCTGATCGTGCCGGGAAGACCCGCGAACGAGCCTTCTTTGATGGTGATCGTCTCGCCAACTTCGAAATCGACCTCGGCAGGGATGCTGCGCGCGACAGGCTGGTTGCCCTTCGCCGCACCAGCCTTGGCCGGAGCAACCTCTTTGATTTCGACGAGGCTCTTCAACATGTTGAATGCTTCTTCAAAGCGCAACGGCGTGGGGTTGTGAGCGTTGCCCACGAAGCCGGTGACACCGGGGGTGTGGCGCACGACCGACCAGGTGTCTTCGTTGAGTTCCATGCGCACGAGAACATATCCCGGAATGCGAACGCGCGTGACCATCTTGCGCTGGCCGTTCTTGATCTCGACGACGTCCTCCATGGGGACCTCGATCTGGTAGATGTCTTCTTCTACCTCGAGCGTTGACTTGCGCTGCTCGATGTTCGCCTTGACCTTGCGCTCAAAACCGGCGTAAGAGTGAATGACATACCACTTGCCCTCGAGTGCGCGCAGTTCTGCGCGGAACGCGTCGTAGGGGTCTTCTTCGCTGTCATCGTCAGAATCAGCTTCGGTGGCGTCTTCGTCACCGTTCACATCTGGTCCGTCGTAGGGCGCGACCTCGTCCGCGGCTTCAGCGGCATCTTCTTCTGCCTCTTCGGCAGCCGAGTCAGTCAGCACCTCAGCGGCGGCTTCGACCTCAGCGGTCTCGTCGATCTCAAGCGCGTCATTCACGATTGCGTCTGCTTCCGGGTCGTTCACTTCGACGTCATCCATTTCGGACTCGTTTGCGTCGTCGCCATCTTCGTCAACAATGTGAATTGCGACGTGCTCGGCCGACGTGCTTGCGCGCTCTTCTTGAGCGAGAACGTTGCCTTCTTGGGCTTCGTCATCTTCTGAGGACTGCTCTGCAGCGGTCGCCCAGTCGGCGTCGTCGACATATCTTTCAGACACTTGGGATTCTCTTCCGTTTCGTCGCGGGGTGTGATCCGACCGCGTCGCCACTTGGTGATTCAGGGATGTAGGTGATTCAGGATTAGGACGGGACGCCGAAGACGTACTGCGCCATCAATACGAACACGAAATCGAGTCCGTACACGATGGCCATCATGACGACAACAAAACCCAGTACGACTGCGGTGTACTTCAGGAGCTCTTGACGGGTCGGGGTGACGACCTTGCGAAGCTCGGCGAAGACCTGACGGATGAAAAGAGCAAAGCGCGCGAAGACGTTGGGCTTCTTCTCACGTGTGCCGCCTGAAGCGACGACTTCACCCTTCGGTTCGTCCTGAGCCATCGATGTCACCTGATTACTTTCCGCGCTTCGACATTCGCCGAACCACTGTGTTGTCAACCGCTGACACCGTACTGTCAACGTTTGCTGACGCGCAGGGCGGACAGGAATCGAACCTGCAACCTGCGGTTTTGGAGACCGCTGCTCTGCCAATTGAGCTACCGCCCTAGAAGCCCGGAAGCTTCGAGGCCCGCAAACTTCTGCCGCACTTTGTGAGAAGTGGAGTGCCACCCATTACAGGGCACGGCGAAAGAATGCAGATTTGTACTGCACGTTCAAGTGTACGGCATGCCCTCGCGGGCCGCGAACCAGGCCAGCGCGTGACGCGGTGCCGACCCGGTCGCGAACCGTCTCACATGGCGGTGCGAATGAGCTTCTTGTTGACGAACTCGTCAGCGGCGAGCAATCCCATCTCTCGCGAGGTGCCAGAGCGCTTGACTCCCCCGAAGGGGAGCGCAGGCTCGTCAGCGAGAACGCAGTTGATATAGACCATGCCCGCGTCGATCTGATCGGCCATGCGCGCCGCCTGCTCAGAATCGGTCGTGAAGATGTAAGAGCCCAAGCCGAAGCTCGTGTCGTTCGCAATCTCGACAGCCTCCTCTTCGCCAGCGACGCGGTACACAACGCCCACCGGACCGAAGAACTCTTCGCGGTAAGCGTCCATATCGCTGGTGACGTCGGTCAGCACCGTGCCAGGGTAGAAGGCACCGTCACGCACGCCGCCGGTCACGAGCGTCGCACCCTGCGCGACGGCGTTGTCTACCTGGGCCGCCAGGCGCTCTGCGGCGGCAAGCGACGAGAGGGGGCCGAGCACAGTGTCTTCAGCGAACGGGTCCCCGACCTTTGCCGCATCCATGGCCGCCGTGAACTTCTCGACGAAGCTTTCGTAGAGATCGTCGGCCACGATAAAACGCTTCGCGGCATTGCAGGATTGACCGTTGTTGTCGAGACGCGCATCGATGCCGGCTTGTACGGCAGCATCCAGATCATCGGTTGACAGCAAGATGAAGGGGTCGGATCCCCCGAGCTCGAGAGCAACCTTCTTCAAATGACGGCCAGCCAACTCGGCTACCGCCGACCCGGCACGCTCAGACCCGGTCACCGACACGCCCTGCACGCGCCGATCAGCGATGACCGTTGCGGCTTGCTCATTCGTAGCAAGAATGTTGACGTACACGCCTGCGAGCCCGGCGTCGTTGTAGATCTTCTCGATTGCTTCTGCCGACTCGGGGCACTGCGGAGCGTGCTTGAGCAGGATCGTGTTGCCCACGACGATGTTGGGAGCCGCAAAACGCGCGACCTGGTAGTAGGGAAAGTTCCACGGCATGATCCCGAGAAGCACACCAATCGGCGACCGTCTGATGATCGCATCACCATCACCCTCGATGTCGAGCGGCTGATCACCGGTGATCTTGTCGACGTGGTCGGCGTAGTACTCGGTGATATCAGCGGCGAAGTCGACTTCTCCGAGCGCCGCTTCTAGGGGCTTGCCCATCTCGCGCACGATGATGTCGGCGAGCTCTTCGCGCCGTTCACGGTGAAGTTCGGCGACCCGGCGGATTCCCGCAGCACGCTCGGCCGGCGACACGGTGCGCCACGTGCGATACGTCGAATCGGCTGTCTCGATGGCCTGTGCGAGCGCCTCGTCGGTGATCGTCGGGTAGGTGGACAGCGTCTCGCCGGTGGCGGGGTTGATGACGGCATAGTCAGTCATGAGTGTTCTCTCCGATCAGAAGGGTGGGTTAAGTCTGCCGCTATCGCTTCACGCGACGCAGGCTTGGCGGCGATTCCAGCGAAAGTGTCTCACCACGGAAGAATGCCGGACGCTTGATCGCCTGCCAGACCATGACGATCACTCCCAAGAGGATGACACCCATGCCGAGAATGAAGACGAGTCCGACACCACCGATGTTGGAGCCGCTGCCATAGTCAGGATCCATGCTGTCGACGAGCGTGATCGCGAACAAGGCTGCCAAGATCGCTCCGCCCAGAAGCGGAAACAGCAACGTGAAGAAGATGTTTCGCGTGCTGTCAAGCCATTGCTTGCGGAAGTACCAGACACAAGCGAACGCGGTGATCCCGTAGTAGAAGCAGATCATCATGCCCAGCGCTGTGATGGTGTCCCACAGCACGTTCTCGCTGATGAGCCGCATGACCGTGTAGAACGCCGATGCGACGATAGCCGACACGACCGTCGCGTAGCCGGGGGTGAAGAAGCGGGGGCTGATCTGCGCGAATTTCTTGGGGAGCGCGCCGTAGTGCCCCATGGCCAGCAAGGTGCGCGCTGGTCCGACGAAAGTGGATTGAAGCGAGGATGCTGAGCTGGTCAGCACCGCGAGTGACACCAGGAACGCCATTGGGCCGAGCACCGGTCCTGACAGGTAGAAGAAGACGTTGTCTTGAATGTCGGGGTTGCCGAGCCCCAGCCCTTCTGCTCCGGTGCCGGCGAACATCAGCAGAGACACCGCGATCAGAAGATAGAGCACAACGATGGTGATCACCGTCAGCGTGGCCGCCCTGCCGGGTGTCTTTTCGGGGTCTTTGGTTTCTTCGTTCATGGTGAGAGTGACATCCCACCCCCAGAAGATGAAGATCGACAGCGACAGACCCGCTACTACCGCTGTCACAGAGCCGACAGCGAAGGGATTGAACCACGAGAGTTCGGGAAGGCTGGCATCGAAGGCGTTGCCCTGCACGACTTGCACGAGCGCCGTGATCGAGAAGATCAGCAGCACCGCAACCTGAAAGGTCACGAGCACATACTGCAGCTTTTGCGTCGTCTGCATGTCGCGGTACGACACCAGGGTGGCCGCGAGCATGAACAGCAGACACACCGTGACGTTGATGAAAGGGTTGAAAGCCATCGCGGCGATTGTGCCGGGGCTGCCCGCAATCTGGTCGATGAGCAGGAACAGAAACTCGACCGCGATTCCGGCCAAGTTCGACAGCACCAAGATGGTGGCAGCAACCAGTCCCCATCCCGCCATCCATCCGATCCATGGGCCGAAAGCCCGCGACGCCCAGGTGAACGATGTGCCACTGTCGGGCATCACACGGTTGAGTTCCCGATAGCCGAAGGCCACCAGCAGCATCGGGATGAAGCCGACGAGAATAATAGCCGGCACCTGAAAACCGACTTCCGACACGGTAGGGCCAAGTGCAGCAGTGAGCGTGTACGCGGGCGCGATGCACGAGATGCCGATCACGACGGCACCAAGCAATCCGATCGTGCCGGCGCTCAGGCCCTTCTGCGAGAGTCCGCCCGTGGCTACCGGGTCTGTTTTCGGCGCTGACGCGGCTGAGGGAGCACTCATTGCTGCCCGCTTTCTGTGGAACGCGTACGCGGAACCACGACCATTGGTACCGGCAGCTCGTGCAGCATCTTCGCTGCCGTTGAGCCGAGGAAGAGTCGACGCGGCTGCGCCAAGCGGCTAGAGCCGACGACTGCGAGCTCGCCCGGCTCCCAGCCAAGGTGCGAGACGGCGTCTTCGATGCTGTCGCCGCGGGCGACGATGACTTCAGCGTCGATATCGTCGGGCAAGGCAGCCAACGCCTGCGTGAGCACGTCGTCGGCGTGTGCCGCCCCCGCGATACGGATGACGCCCGTGTTCACTGACGCGGGAAGGTCGACCGAGACCAGCGAAACCAAGCGCAATTCGGCGCTCGTCGCCACGGCGAGCGCAATGCTCTCCTGCAAGAGCGCGTCGGCGCCGGGTCGGGTTCCGACAGCCGCCGTGATCCTGGTGATACCTGCACCGGCCTCGGTGCGCCTCGCTCCCTCTGGTGCGAGCACCACTGGCACGTTCGACGAGTGCAGAAGCTCGTCGGCGACGGTGCCCAGCCGATGGCGACCGCGAAGACCGCCGTTCGCTGCGCCGACGACGATGTAAGACGCTTCAAAATCGGCCGCCGCTGTCACCAGGCCCTCGGCGAACGAATCTGCGTATCGCACGTGTGTGCGCGTCTTGACACCCTCGGGCACCTGTTCTGCCGCCTGACTCAGCCACGCCGAAGCCTGGTCACGCAGGTAGCGGTCGTAGGCGGCATCTGGCGGCGTGATCACGCTGCGGCCATCGGCTGGCAGCACGACGACAACGTCAACCGCGCTCGCAGACGCGTGAGCCAAACGTGCAGCCAGCGCTACCGCGTCAGCCCCGGCACTGGTCGCCGTATAGCCGACGACGATACGGGCGGTCACGAATGCGCCGCCGCGACGATGTTCGCCGCGACCAGTCGGCCCATGCGAATGGCGCCGTCGACGTGCTGGTAACCAGCACCGGCCATGTCACTGCAGGCGAAGTGGATGGGTCCCACCGGCGTGCGCAGATCGGCTCCGTACCGAGCAAGCCCGCCCAAGTCGAAGCTCGCCGCGTACGCTCCGCGAGTCCACTCTTCGGCGCCCCAGTCGCTCTCGAAGTACACCAGCGGCTCTTTCGCCTGCGGTCCGTAGTAGTTGGCCAGCGACAAGAGAATCCGCTCTTTGCGCTCCTCAGCCGACACGCGAAAAAGGTCGTCGGCATTTCGATCCGACACGAACCCCACCAGCGTGCCGCGCTCGTCGCCGTGGTTGGTGTTGTCGTACGCTTCGTGCGCAATCTCGTAGGGGCTGAAGGCGGTGCCCGAAAGTCCGTCTTCTCGCCAGAACGGCCGGTCGTACACCGCGTGAACCTTGATCACAAAGCCCATCGAGATGTGCTGGTGCATCTGCTGCTTGAGTCGCGGCAGCGGCGGGGCGAAGTCGATCCAGGGATACAAGATCGGCGCATGCGCAAGAATCGCAAAGCGCGCGTGCACGGTCATATCTCCGTCTGTGATGACAGTCACCCCGTCTGCGTGCCATTGCACCGTGTGCACGGGTTGCCCGAGAAACACGTCATCGCCCAGCCGTTCCGCGAGCAGCAGCGGCACCTGCTGAAGTCCACCCACGACTCGCTCGTCGAGAATGTAGTCGGCGTCGACGAGGTTCGAGAAGCTTCCCGCACTTGCCGCCATCAGCAGCGCCTGCAGGGCGGAGAACGCATACGCGGGCTTGGTCAGCATCGCCCCGGCGATGAAAAGCGCGATGTTGTCACGCGCTTCTTGGTCTTGAGTCTGTTCTTCTAGCCAAGCTTCGAATGAGATGCGGTCGAGCGCCTCTGCATCAGGGTGTTCCCAAGGCTTGTCTGGATCGATGAGTGCCACCATTGCGTCGAGCTTTTCGATGAGTCGAACCAGCTCCTTCTCGGTCGCCTCGGGCACCGGAAAGATCTCTCCCGTAAACCGGGTGAGCTCACCGCTCGCATTGACGTACACCGAGTCGCCCTCGCGGTAGCGGCGATAGGTTTCGAGCCCGAGCTCTTCGATCGTCTCTTTGAGCGCTTCTTGATCGGGCGACACCCACTGGCCCCCGATTTCGAGCATGGCTCCGTCGACGACGTCAGTCCATAGCCTGCCGCCCACGCGGTCTCGCGCTTCTAGAACAGCAACCGATAGACCGGCCTTCTTCAGCTCGTTCGCTGCGGTAGTTCCGGCGGCGCCGGCCCCAACGATGACAACGTCTCTCGTGATCTCAGTCATCTCACTCCTCTGTAATGGTGTGGGCGCGCCGATGGCGGCCAGGTCACGCTGCGGCGAGAGCTGCCGCGACGACGTCGAGGCCCTCGTTGAGCAGACCGTCAGGGATCGAAAGCGGCGGCAGAAAGCGAATGACGTTTCCGTAGGTGCCGCATGTGAGCACGATCACACCTTCCGCGATGCACGCCTTCGCAACGGCTGCGGTGAGCGCAGCATCCGGATCACCGGTGTTTGGATCCACAAACTCGGCGGCGATCATCGCGCCGTGGCCGCGGATGTCTCCGATGCGCGCGTCTCGAGACTGCATGTCTGACAGTCGCGAGATCAGGATGCTGCCGATGTCGCGTGCGCGCTCGATGACCCCGTCGTTCTCGAAAACGTCAATCGCGGCGATTGCTGCCGCACAGGCGATCGGGTTTCCGCCGTAGGTGCCACCGAGACCGCCGGCGTGCGAGGCGTCCATGATCTCGCTGCGACCGGTCACCGCGGCGAGGGGAAGCCCACCCGCGATGCCCTTTGCCGTGGTGATGAGATCGGGAACGATGCCAAAGATCTCACTGGCGAACATGGCGCCGGTGCGGGCAAAGCCGGTTTGGATCTCGTCAGCGATGAAGACGACGTTGTTCGCGCGCGCCCACTCGACAAGTGCCGCAAGAAAGCCCGCTGCGGGGACGATGAAGCCGCCCTCCCCCTGGATGGGTTCGATGATGATCGCGGCGAGGTTGTCGGCGCCTACCTGCTTCTCGATGATCGAGATAGCGTTCTTTGCGGCAGCTTCGCCGCTGAGGCCGTCGCGATAGGGATACGACATCGGCGCGCGGTAGATCTCAGAGGCGAACGGGCCGAAGCCGCTCTTGTAGGGCATCGACTTTGCGGTGAGACCCATCGTGAGGTTGGTGCGTCCGTGATAGCCGTGGTCGAATGCGACCACGGCCTGCTTCTTGGTGAATTTGCGGGCGACCTTGATGGCGTTCTCGACGGCTTCCGCCCCCGAGTTGAACAGCGCGCTCTTCTTTTCGTGGTCGCCGGGAGTGATGCGGTTGAGCGCTTCGGCAACGTCGACATACGACTCGTAGGGCGCAACCATGAAGCAGGTGTGGGTGAATTGGGCGACCTGTTCTTGCACCACTGCGACAACCTTGGGGTGCGCGTTGCCAATGCTGGTGACCGCGATACCCGAGCCGAGGTCGATCAGCGAGTTGCCGTCGGCGTCGACGATGACTCCCCCACCCGCGGCGACCGTGTGCACGGCGGCTGTGTGTCCGACTCCGGCTGCCACGGCGGCGGCTTTGCGGGCGATCAGCTCCTGCGAGCGAGGGCCCGGAATGCTGGTGACGAGGCGACGCTCCTGCGGAAGAGTCGGGCCGCCGAGGGGAACGTGAGTGAGGGTGTCGGTTGCGCTCATAGTGGCGAGCGTAGGGCGCTCAACCCGCGCAATGCACCTGCCCTCATGTACATTGTGCATACCTTCTTGTACCGCTCGTACACGAAGCCCGCAGCGCATTCAGGAGCACCATGGCCGCCGCCCCCGAAACCCCCACCCTTCGCGCTCTGCTTGGCCGCGCCGATCTTCAGCTGACGCTCGATGGCGAAAGCGCTCGGCACAATCGGCTGCTTGACCGCGCCGTGCGATGGGTGCACAACTCAGACCTCGCAGACCCCACTCCGTTCTTGTCAGAGGGAGTCGTGCTGCTCACTACGGGCACGCAGTTCGCCGAGGGCGTCGACAGCGACGCGGACGTTCACGCGTACGTGTCGCGGCTTAAAGAACGCGGGGTCGTCGGGCTGGGTTTCGGCACTGAAGTGGTGCGCGACGGCATCCCTCCGCAACTGATCGATGCGTGCCGCGCGACGCAAACACCACTGTTCGAGGTGCCGTACCGCACCCCCTTCATCGCAGTTGCGCGCGCGAACGCCGAGGCTATTGCCGCGGCTTCGTATGCACGCAGAAGTTGGGCATTGGCTGCACAGCGCGCCATTGCCCTCGCTGCCCTCAGGGCCGACGGCCTCGGCGCCACCGTGGCAGAGCTTGCCCGCCAGCTCGACACGTGGGTGGGATTGTTCGACGCTGCGGGAGAGCTTTCTCGCGAGCACCCTGCCGGCGGGCTTGCCGCGACCACGGCTGACTCACTTCGGTCCGAGGTGATCGCTGTGCTGCACCGCGGGGCCCGAGCGGGGTCATCGTTGCCAATCGGCGACACCGCTTTCTCGCTGCAGACGCTCGGGCGGGGTGGGCATCTGCGTGGCGTGATCGCGATCGCCGCAGGTGACCTCGACCAAGAAGGACGCCGGCTCGTGACATCGGTTATCGCGATGGCTGGGCTGGCTCTTGAACAGCAGCAGGGCCTCAGCAAAGCGCGCAACTCGCTGCGGGCAGGGCTCGCTCAATCTCTGCTTGGCGATGACCCGTCTCTCGCTCGACGAATCTCAAAAGACCTGTGGGGCCCGCTGCCGGCCGCGCCCGTGGTTGTCGCCATCACCGATCTTGCCTCAGCCCGCGTCGATGCCGTCTCTGAGCGACTGGAGTTGCGTGCAGAAGAGCGCCGCGGATCGGTGTTCTTCGGACGCACCGATGACGGACTCGTCGTGGTCGTTCCCGCCGATGACCGCTCACCCATCGTCGAGGTCGCAGAGCTCTTCAGCCTCCGCGTCGGCGTATCCGAGCCGACCACCTACGAGCGCGTTTCGTCGGCGATCGGGCAGGCGCTTCTGGCACGCGATCGCGGTTTGACCGGCGTGAGCAACTTCGCCGACGTCGCTCACGGCGGAGTATTCTCAGCGCTCACCGATGATGCGCGCACCCTCGCCTTGGCTGAGCTCGCGCCGTTGAGCGAGTACGACGCTGAGAATGGCACCGAACTGGTCGTCATGTTGCGCACCTGGCTAGACAACGATTGCTCGCACGAGGCTTCAGCGCGCGCCCTCGGCGTTCACCGCCACACCGTACGCACGCGCTTGGCGCTCGCCGAGAAGCTGCTCGGGCGCGACCTGTCGTCGTTTGCGATTCGCGCCGAACTCTGGGCGTCGCTCCGCGTCGCGCAATAGCCAGACACGCTGACTCTTTCGTTCCCAATTCACGACAGCTTGGCGTCGTGGCGCCTGCCGCACTGCGAGAAGATGATCAGGTGAGTGAAGACAGCGCGACAGTGAACGGCGACGTCTCATGGTGGTGGCGCGATCTGGGTGGTTTGCCGACGGTGCGAGCAGCCCTACCGGGATCGATTGACGTTGATGTAGCCATTGTCGGGGGCGGTTACACCGGACTGTGGACGGCGTACTACTTGAAGAAAGCTCAGCCAGATCTGCGTGTTGCGGTGCTCGAGCAGCGCTTCGCGGGTTTCGGGGCGTCAGGACGCAATGGGGGGTGGCTGACCAACTCGGTGACCGGAGGCCGCGCCACCTACGTCGCCACACATGGCCGCGATGCGGCGATCGCTCAGCAGCGTGCACTCAACGACGCGGTCGACGAAGTGATCGCCGTCACCTCGCGCGAGGGCATCGATGCCGACATCATCAAAGGCGGTGAGTTCGAGGTGGCCCGCACACCAGCGCAGCTGGCCAGGTTGCAGACCTCTGCCGCGGGCGAACAGACGTGGCCCCACACAGACGTCGAACTATTGGATGCTGCTGGTGCCGCTGAAAGAATCGCTGTTGACGGCGCGCTGGGCGCGACGTGGCACCCTCATTGCGCGCGCGTGCACCCCGCCAAGCTGGTGAGCGGCCTTGCCTCTGCGGTTGAACGCCTAGGGGTGGCGATCTACGAGAACACTCGGGTGTCAGCGATCGCCCCTGGGCGCGCGATCACCGACCGCGGAACAGTGCGAGCAACGCACGTACTGCGCGCAACCGAGGGCTTCACCCCCGATCTGAAGGGCGAGCACCGCACGTGGTTGCCGATGAACTCGTCGATGATCGCGACCGCTCCCCTGCCTGCGTCCGCGTGGAATGCGATCGGCTGGGATGGTCGCGAAACGCTCGGCGATTTCGCGCACGTCTATATGTACGCCCAGCGCACTGCCGACGATCGCATCGCCTTCGGCGGTAGAGGGGTGCCATACCGCTACGGGTCGCGTGTCGACACCGACGGAACAACCCAGCAACGCACGATCGCGTCGCTCACCGCGCTGCTCCATAGCTTCTTTCCCATCGCGGCAGACGTGCCGATCGACCATGCATGGGCGGGAGTGCTCGGCGTGCCAAGAGACTGGGCGGCGTCCGTCGGGCTGAACCACACGACCGGATTGGGCTGGGCGGGCGGCTATGTCGGCACGGGAGTGACAGCAACCAACCTTGCCGGGCGCACGTTGGCCGATCTTGTTCTCGGCCACGACACCGAACTCGTTCGCCTGCCGTGGGTAGATCATCGGGCGAAACTGTGGGAAGCCGAGCCCCTGCGCTGGCTCGCGGTGAATGCGATCTACACCGCCTATCACGCCGCCGATCGCGCGGAATCTCGCACCTCGTCGACGCGCACCGCGTGGCCGGCAAACGTCGCGGCTTGGGTGGCTGGTCGCTGACGGGGTATCAGGCTGGTGCGTGAGCTTGGAGGAACTCATACACGTCGGTCGTGTCAACCCCCGGGAAGGCGCCGGTCGGCAGCGTAGCGAGAAGCGTGCGCGGTGTGCGAACGTTCGGCCAAGAGTGCTCACGCCACGCCAGCTCAAGGTCTGCCGGAGCTCGACGGCAGCACGTCTCGACAGAGTGCTTCGAAACCCCACGGTTTGTCGTGTCTCGCCCTAGGAACCACTTGGTGTCGTCGAATCGCACGCCGACACTGACCGAGTGTGCTCCCTCGCTGGAAAGCTCGACTCGCGCTGTGCACCAATACGTTCCGTTGCCGGTGTCGGTGTATTGGTAATACGGGTTGAAGTGATCGTCCACATCGAACACCACGCGCGACGTCCACTTGCGACAGCACATCTGTCCTTCGATGGCGCCCAGACGGTCCGTCGGAAAGTTCACGTCGTCGTTCTCGTAGGCCTTCGTGATCGTGCCCGACTCATGGACCTTGAGAAAGTGCACGGGAATGTCGAGGTGGCGGGTCGCGAGGTTCGTGAAGCGGTGCGCTGCGGTCTCGTACGAAACCGAATACGCGTCGCGAAGGTCTTCAATCGAGATGGCACGGTCGTTCTTGGCCGCCACCAGCGAAGGCACCACGTGTGCTTCAGGAATCATCAGCGCACCCGTGAGGTAGTTCGTCTCGACTCGCTGGCGCAGGAACTCCGCGTAGCTCTTGGGCTCCTGATGCCCGAGAATGCGACTCGAGAGCGATTGCAGCACCGCCGTGCGCGGGTCGCCCTTCGTGGCCAGCCTGCTCGACAGATAGAGTCGACCGTTCTTGATATCTGCAACACTGCGAGTCGTCTGCGGCAGATCTGGCACGTAGTGCAGCGTGAAACCAAGATGCGCCGCGATGTCGCTCGCCGTGCGCTGGGTCAGCGGGCCGCCCGGGTGATCGACGGCGTCCAACACCCGTCTTGCGTGCTGCTCAAGGTCTTCAAAGTAGTTGCTCTGCGTGCGCATCAGCTTGCGCAGCGCCACGTTGGCACGGCGAGCCTCTTCGGGGGTGGCCGCGCGTTCATCACGAAGCCGCTCGATCTCTCCCTGCAACGACAGCATTGCTTTCAACGCATCGGTGGGAACCGACTTGGCGATGCGAAACGGGTCGATGCCGAGCGCTTTGAATGTCTGGCCGCGCATTGCGCGTTCGAGCGCGATCTCGAGTGTCGCTCGCTCGTCCAGGGGCTCCGATTCCAAGAGGGCATCCAGAGACGATCCCAAGGCACGCGCAATGGCCTGCAACAGCGTGAGCTTCGGTTCGCGCTTGCCGTTCTCGATCATCGAGAGCTGGCTGGGAACGCGATCAACCGCCGCGGCGAGTTCGTCAAGCGTCATGCCGCGGTCGGTGCGCAATTGTCGGATCCGTCGGCCGATTGTTAGTGAGTCCACCTCATCATCGTCGGGCAGATCAGCGACCGATTCACGGCCCGAAGTCATCGTCATACCGCGATTCTGTCACGAAACGAGAATTTTTGACAAACTTCACACCTAAATCCGTCGGGGAACCGCACGAAGTTCACTGCAGAGTGGAGGTACGACAACAGCAGAGGCCGAAAGCCGAAGCATCCAACTGATCCAACGCAGGAGAACCGCCATGACGATCCAAGCCACCCCCGGCCAGCCGCCGCTTCGTGCAGGCGACCAGACGCAGACCGCTGCCGAGCTTCAGGAGATCTGGGATACCGATCCTCGCTGGCAGGGCATCGAGCGCACCTTCTCGGCAGAAGACGTCGTCGCACTGCGCGGATCCGTTCGTGAAGAGTCGACGCTCGCGCAGCGTGGCGCCGAGAACCTTTGGAACCTGTTGCACACGGAGGACTACATCCGTGCACTCGGCGCATACACCGGCGGTCAGGCAGTGCAACAGATTCGTGCGGGACTGAAAGCCATCTACCTGTCGGGATGGCAAGTAGCTGCCGATGGCAATCTCGCCGGCCAGACCTACCCCGACCAGAGCCTCTACCCCGCCAACTCGGTGCCGGCCGTGGTGCGACGGATCAACAACGCGCTGATCCGCCAAGACCAGCTCGAGCACGCCGAGGGCGAAATCACTCAGGACTGGTTGGCCCCGATCGTCGCTGACGCCGAGGCTGGCTTCGGCGGTCCGCTGAACGCCTACGAGCTCGCTCAGTCACTGATTTCTTCGGGTGCCGCAGGCATCCACTGGGAAGACCAGCTCGCGAGCGAGAAGAAGTGTGGCCACTTGGGCGGAAAGGTGCTTGTTCCCACGCAGCAGCACATCCGCACCTTGAACGCCGCTCGGCTCGCCGCCGACGTTGCCGGCGTGCCGACGGTCATCATTGCGCGAACCGATGCGCTGGCTGCCGATCTGCTCACGAGTGATGTCGACGAGCGCGACCAGCAGTTCACCACCGGCGAGCGCACGAGCGAGGGCTTCTATCGCGTCAACCCCGGTCTCGACGCAGTGATCAGCCGCGGGATGGCATTCGCGCCCTACGCTGACCTCATCTGGGTCGAGACGGGCGAGCCTGACATTGAACTTGCTCGCGAGTTCGCCAAGGCGATTCACGCGAAGTACCCGGGCAAGCTGCTCGCGTACAACTGCTCGCCCAGCTTCAACTGGAAGCGTCACCTCAACGACGCACAGATCGCTACCTTCCAACAAGAACTCGCCGACCTGGGCTACAAGTTCCAGTTCATCACCCTCGCGGGCTTCCACGCGTTGAACTACTCCATGTTCGACCTTGCCCGCGGCTACGCCGATCGCGCTATGAGCGCCTACGTCGAGCTGCAAGAAGCTGAGTTCGATGCCGAGAAGGACGGTTACACCGCTACCAAGCACCAGCGCGAAGCGGGCACCGGCTACTTCGATCGCGTCTCTACCGCGCTCAACCCTGACAGCGCCACCCTCGCCCTGGTCGGTTCGACCGAGGCGCAGCAATTCCACTGATCAAGTGTTCGAATGCTGCGGCTCCCCCATCCGGGTGGCCGCAGCATCCCGCCAGATATTTCGTACGACCCACACAGATAAGGACAGGGCAATGACTCCGACCGCTACGGGCATCGCGCCCGAGACGAACTCCATCCCGACGACGACCACCGCGAGCATCCAGATTCTGGGTGAAATGCGTCCTCGCTATGACGAGATCCTCACACCCGAGGCCGTCGCTTTTCTCGCCGCGCTGCACCACCGCTTCTCGGGGCGCCGCCACGACCGGCTCGCCGATCGCATGCGGCGCCGCTACGAAATCGGAAACGGGCACGACCCGCGCTTTCGCGACGACACCGCTCACATTCGCGAGGATGCCGAATGGCAGGTCGCCGGAGCGGGCCCCGGCCTCGAAGACCGTCGTGTCGAGATCACCGGCCCCACCGATCCCAAGATGACCATCAACGCGCTCAACTCGGGTGCGAAGGTATGGCTCGCCGACCAGGAAGATGCCACAAGCCCGACCTGGAAGAACGTGATCGAAGGCCAACTGTCGTTGCGCGATGCGATCCGCGGCGAACTGTCGTTCACGAGCCCCGAAGGCAAGACCTACGAAGTCACCGCCGAAGAAACTCCGACGATCGTGATGCGCCCGCGTGGATGGCACCTGACCGAGAAGCACCTGCGGTTCACCGACCGCTCGGGGCGCGAGATGGCGGCCTCGGGTTCGCTGATCGATTTCGGGCTGTACTTCTTTCACAACGCGAAGCAGCTCATCGAGAATGGTCGCGGGCCCTACTTTTACATCGCCAAGCTCGAGAGCGCTGAAGAAGCCAAGCTCTGGGACGACGTGTTCACCTTCGCAGAGAACTACGTCGGCATTACCCACGGCACGGTGCGGGCGACAGTTCTCATCGAGACCCTGCCGGCAGCCTTCGAGATGGACGAGATCCTGTTCGAGCTGCGCGATCACTGTGCGGGTCTGAACGCGGGACGCTGGGACTACATCTTCTCGATCATCAAGAACTACCGCGGCCGCGGTGCACGCTTCGTGCTCCCTGACCGCAGCGAAGTGACGATGACCGTTCCGTTCATGCGCTCGTACACCGAGCTTCTCGTGAAGACCTGCCACAAGCGGGGGGCATTCGCGATCGGCGGCATGAGCGCGTTCATTCCGAATCGTCGTGATCCTGAGGTGACTGCGCGTGCCTTCGAGAAAGTGTCTGCCGACAAGAACCGCGAGGCTGGCATGGGCTTTGACGGCACCTGGGTAGCGCACCCTGATCTGATTCCCGCCGCAATGGCAGAGTTCGATGCGGTGCTGGGCGACAAGCCGAACCAGGTCGATCGTCAGCGTGACGATGTTGAGGTCACGGCAGCCGATCTGCTCGACGTGCACATCGGTCGCCCGATCACTGCGCAGGGCGTTCACGACAACGTGTCGGTGGCGATCCGCTACATCGAGGCCTGGTTGCGTGGACTCGGTGCCGTTGCGCTCGACAACCTGATGGAAGATGCCGCCACCGCTGAGATCTCGCGATCGCAAGTGTGGCAGTGGATCCACCAGGATCAGCGAACAGCTGATGGCGCACTGATCACTCGCGAATACGTCGAAGGGCTCATCACACGGGTGCTCGGCGAAGTCGATCGTCGCGAGGGTGACCGATTCGATGACGCGGCGGCAATCTTTCGCGAAGTCGCTCTGGGCAGCGAGTTCCCCGCGTTCTTGACCCTGTCGGCCTACGCCAACTACCTGACCGAAGCCGACTAGTTGCAGCTAGCCAGCAGCGCGCCGCGTCTCTGCCACAACGCAGAGTCGCGGCGCGCTGTGGTGCGCAACGGCCAAGCACGTCTAGCCGCTGCGGCGATTCCAGCGGAACGTAAGCAGGCTCAAGACCGCCCCGACCACGAGCCAGATCAAGAGAGCGACAGCCACCCAGCCGAGCTCCCATGCCCCAGCAGGCTCGAGGGTGGCAAAGTCCTCTGGCAGAAACACCGCGCGCATGCCCCGCGCCATCCACACCAGCGGGAACAGGCTGGCGAGATTCTGCAACCAGTCGGGCAGCAGCCAGAAGAAGAGATAAACCCCTGAAGTGAACTGAAGAATCAGCGCCACCGGCACGACAACGGCGACGGCGCTCTTTCCGGTACGGGGAACGGCTGACATCGCGATCCCCAGCAAAGCTGAGGTCAAGATGCCGAGCACGAACACCCATGCGAAGGTGGTCCACGACTCGAGCGACGTGGGCAATTCAACGCCGAAACCAAACGCGGCCACCAGCAACAGCAACGTTGCCTGCACGATTCCGGTCGCAAACACCTGACCAAACTTGCCGAGGAAGTAGCTCAGCGGCGACAACGGCGTGCCGCCAAGCCGCTTGAGGGTTCCATCAGATCGCTCCATAGCGATGTCGGTCGCGAGGTTCTGAAAACCAGAGAGCAGCAGGCCTGCGGCAAGCATTCCCGGCAGATAGAGCTGAGCTGCAGACAGCGCCTCTACCTCAGGCCCTACGACGAGATCTCCGTCGGCGCCAAAGATAGAACTGAACAGGGCGAGCATCATCACAGGGAAGAAGAAGGTGAACAGCAGCGTGTCGGGCGCCCGAAAGTAGCCGCGAACTTCGTAGCCGACTCGCGACGCGCCCAGCGCCAACACGCTCATCGACGGGCCTCCGCTTCTGCAGATTCTTCGATCATCGATAGGTAGATCTCTTCAAGACCAGGCCTGCGAATCTCGAGGCCTTCAGGCTCGGCACCCAGCCGAACCGCAAGCGCATTCGCAAATTCGAGGGGTGTCGCCGTGGTTTCAATGCGCTCTTCCCCCGCATCAAGCCAGCGCACGCGTGGAGTTCGCGCTCCTTCGCCGCCGAACGAGTCGATCGGACCGATAGCGTGAACGACACCTGCCGCGATGACCGCGACGCGGTCTGCCAGCTGAGCGGCTTCGTCGAGATAGTGGGTGGTCAGCACGATCGTCGTGCCTTCCGACTGCAGCCCGCGAATGAGTTGCCAGAACTCCCTGCGGGCGTGCGGGTCGAACCCGGTCGTGGGCTCATCGAGAAAAAGCACTTCAGGTCGCCCGATAATTCCGAGCGCGACATCGACGCGACGCTGCTGCCCTCCCGACAGACGCGAGATGCGGGTGCGGGCCTGCTGTTCGAGGCCGACCGAGGTGATCACCTCTTCAACCTCACGCGGATTCGGGTAGTAGCGGCTGAACTGTTGCAGCTGCTCCCGCACGGTGTAGGCGCCAGCTTGCCCCGTTGACTGCAGCACGATGCCGAGTTTCGCCTTCCACGACAGGCTTCCAGAATCCGGATCGGTGCCCAGCACACTCACGGTGCCACCCGATCGAGAGCGGTAGCCCTCGAGGATCTCAACGGTCGTGGACTTTCCTGCTCCATTCGGGCCGAGCAGGGCAAACGTCTCACCCCGCTGAATGTCGAACGATACGTCACGCAGCACTTCGCGTTCACCGTACGACTTACGAAGGTTTCGCACGTGGATCGCTGCCGTATTCATAAGCCCAGTCTCGTGGGTGCTCTACAACAGCACAATCCAAGATCCGTCAGGGTTCACATTCCGCGTCGCACCTCGCGCGACTACGCTCGTAGATGTGACCGAACGCGCACCACTCTCCCGCAAATTGTCCGCCATCGCCGAGTCTGCAACGCTCAAGGTCGACGCCAAGGCCAAAGCCCTTCAGGCTGCGGGCCGGCCCGTGATCAGCTACGCGGCTGGCGAGCCGGATTTCTCCACGCCGCAGTTCATTGTGGATGCTGCGGCCGAGGCCTTGCAGAACCCAGCGAACTTTCGCTACACGCCCGCGGTCGGGCTTCCGGTGCTGCGCGAAGCCATCGCCGCAAAGACGCTGCGCGATTCCGGTCTCGAAGTTGACCCCTCGCAGATCATCGTGACCAACGGTGGCAAGCAGTCGGTCTATCAAGCTTTTCAGGCGGTTGTGAACCCGGGCGATGAGGTGCTGCTTCCTGCGCCGTACTGGACCACGTACCCCGAGGCGATTGCTCTGGCCGATGGCGTGCCCGTCGAAGTGTTCGCCGGAGCTGACCAGGATTACAAGGTGACGGTTGCGCAGCTTGAGGCGGCACGCACCGACAAAACCACCGTGCTGGTCTTCGTCTCCCCGTCGAACCCAACAGGTTCGGTCTACACTCCCGAAGAGACCCGTGCGATCGGCGAGTGGGCCGTCGAGCACGGCATCTGGATCATCTCCGACGAGATATATCAGAACCTCGTCTACGAAGGCGCCCGTGCGGTGTCGATCGTTGAAGCGGTGCCCGAGGCGGCGAACCAGACCATTCTTGTCAATGGCGTTGCCAAGACCTACGCGATGACCGGTTGGCGCGTGGGTTGGATGATCGGCCCGAAAGACGCCATCAAGGTCGCGGCAAACCTGCAATCTCATCTGTCGAGCAACGTCAACAATGTCGCCCAGCGCGCCGCCGTTGCCGCCCTGACGGGCCCGCAAGACGAGGTCAAGCAGATGCGCGAGGCGTTCGACCGTCGACGTCAGCTGATCGTGAGCGAGCTGAACAAGATCGATGGGGTTCATACGCCGAACCCGCTTGGCGCCTTCTACGCATACCCCGACGTCACCGGCCTTCTCGGCAAGACGTGGGCTGGAAAAACTCCGACCACTTCACTCGAGCTCGCTGATCTGATCCTCGAAGAGGCTGAGGTTGCCGTCGTCCCCGGCGAGGCGTTCGGCCCGAGCGGGTACCTTCGGTTGTCTTACGCGCTCGGCGACGACGCTCTGCTCGAGGGCATCCAGCGCATGCAGCGTCTGTTCACCGCGTAACGGCCGACGACGCAACGCTCGTCAGAGGTCGACTCCCACGAGTACTGGCTCTGGTTGCAATACGAGGCCGAATTCTGAGTACACCCGGTTCTGAATGAAGCGGGCGAGCTCAGCGAGCTCACCCGCCGTCGCGTTGCCTCTGTTCGTAAGAGCAAGTGCGTGCTTGGTCGACAACGAGGCTCGAGACCGCGGCAGCTTGAAGCTCTTGCCAATGCCCGATTGCTCGATCAGCCAGGCTGAGCTCACCTTGACCTCAGACTTCTTGGCCGCAAGCTTCGGCACATAGCCGTCGAACGAGTCCAGAGGAATGACGAGCACCGGATCGAGGTCTGGGGCCACGGGCCAGCGAGGGCACTCGGCTGGAAGCGTGCGGGCGAAGGACTCCGACACCACGGCATTCTGAAAGAAAGAACCCGCGCTGTATGTGTCGGCGTCTGTGTCGTCGAGCACCATGCCTTTGCTGGCACGAGTTTCAAGCACGTGGTCACGAATCCATTTGAGGCTGACGCGATCGTCTGATTCCAAACGCAACGCGGAACGCAACTGCTCACCGGCGATCGGGCGATCACCTTGGCCTACCTCTGCAAGCTCGAAGGTCACCGAGATGATCACCGCGCGGCGGGCCGGCAATGATCCGTAGTGCTGCTTGAGCACTGAGGTGCGAAAACCGAGACCGAGTTCTTCGGCCGACACCGTCGAGACATCGCCGGTCGATTCATCGATGAGCTCAGCCTCCACGAGCGTCTGAACGATCTCCTGACCGTATGCGCCCACGTTCTGCACCGGAGCTGCACCGACGGTTCCCGGTATTCCCGACATCGCCTCGATCCCGGCGAGTCCAGCATCGACGGCAAAGGCGACGAGTGCGTCCCAGTTGTGCCCCGCTTGCACTTTCACACGTGTGAAACCAGGACGCGTTCCAGGTTGACGTTCGATGCCCTCAGTCAGAATGCGAACCACGGTGCCCTCGAACGGCTCGTCGCCGACGAACAGATTCGAGCCGCCGCCGAGAACAAACCACTCCTCGCCAGTAGCCCACACGTCATGCAGAGTGCTGATCAGCTCATCACGGGTCGTAGCGTCGACCATTCGTGCTGGCGCGGCGCCCGTGCGCAGCGTTGTGAGCTGCGAGAGCGGGATCGGTGCAATCTCGGGCACGACTCAACCGACCCGAACTCGCACCTGAGCTTTGCCCAGCACGGTCGTATCAGCGTGAGTCACCGTCAGGTCAACGCGCACTGCGTCTTCTGCGATCGCGCCGACCTTGGCAACAACCGATACCTCGGCGCCGGCCGCGGCGTCGACGACCACCGGACGCGTGAACCGAACGCCGTACTCGAGAATGCGCCCCGAGTCACCCAGCCATGGCACGATCGTCTCTACGGCAAGGCCCATCGTCAGCATGCCGTGTGCCAGCACGCCCGGCAGACCCACCGTTTCGGCGACGTCGTCGCGGTAGTGAATGGGGTTGAAGTCTCCGGATGCTCCGGCGTACCGCACGAGCGACTCGCGGGTGAGATGAACTGTTCTTTCGGCGACGACGTCTCCGACTGCAAGAGCGCTCATTCGCTTGCCTGCCCGACCAGCAGCACCGACGTCGCTGTCACAACGTGCGCGCCGTCAGCATCCACTACTTCAGCATCGCTGGTCACCATGGCGTTGCCACCGAGCGTGCGGATGCCCGTTACTGTCAGCTGAGCCGTCAGCTCATCGCCCGCAACGATCGCGCGGGTGTAGCGAAAACGCTGCTCTGCGTGAATGACCCTCGAGAGCACGATGCCCGAATCGGGCGCCGAAATCAGCTGCTGCAGAGTGAGATCTTGCACCACCATGGCGAACGTCGGAGGCGCAACCACGTCGGCATAGCCGAGGGCACGGGCTGCTTCAGGGTCGACATGCTGAGGATCGTTGGCGAAGACCGCGCGCGAGAACTCACGCACCTTCTCACGACCCACGAGGTAGGGGGCAGTCGGCGGGAAGACGCGACCGACGATCTCGGGGTTCACTGGCACGTACACAATCCTATCGACCGGGGCAGAGCCCGATCGCTGTCACTTGTTCTTGTTCCGCTGCGCCTTGACGGCTTTCACGCCCATTTGAACGGCGATGAAGGTAAGGAACAACGCGAAAAGGATGTTGGCTGCGAAAGGGTCGAGCAGGGTCGCGAACCAGGCACCGACAGCCGTGGTCGTACATGCCGCCCCGCCGATGATGGCTGCGGCGAACAGATTGACGTTGCTGCGGCGAAGGTTTCCCACCGTGCCAGAGATCGCGGTCGGGATCATCATGAGCAGTGAGGTGCCCTTGGCGATGAGGTCGCTCGTTCCGAATAGGAGTATG
Source organism: Microbacterium marmarense (assembly GCF_037204165.1). Classification (NCBI taxonomy): domain Bacteria; kingdom Bacillati; phylum Actinomycetota; class Actinomycetes; order Micrococcales; family Microbacteriaceae; genus Microbacterium; species Microbacterium marmarense. The sequence goes on along the minus strand of NZ_JBBDGL010000001.1, from coordinate 1,105,533 downwards.
AGCGCGGGCACCACGATGATTCCGCCGCCCACACCGAGCAGACCGGAAAGCACGCCGGTGACGAACCCGACAGCGGCCAGGCCGAGCCCGTTCCACCAGTCAAGCTGAAGCCCGGCATCGCGAGAAGGAATCACCAGGAACAAGCTGACGATGACGATGCCTAGAAAGCCGATGAACGACCATCGAAGAATGGTGGCCGACAGCCGCGCCAGTAGCCACGTGCCCACCTGAGCGCCGATCACCGCCGTCGCGGCAAGGATCAGTGCGGGAATCCATGCCACGGAGTCCGATAGCGCGTACGAGACGACACCGACCGTGGCTGTGGGCACGATCGCGGCGAGCGAGGTACCCGCGGCGAGTCGCTGTTCGAAGCCGAGCAGCAGCACGAGCAATGGCACGATCACCGTGCCACCGCCGACGCCGAACAGGCCCGACATCAATCCGGCGATCAGGCCGATACCGATGCACGCAGCGATGAAGCGGAAGCTCTTGGGGTTCTTTATGGTTTCAGGCACGCGTCACCGATTGTTGATGCTGTCGATCGCCCAGTCGCCGTTCACTTCAACGACCAGGTATTCGTACTCATCAACGACGGTGTTGTCTGAATCTGTCGGATTGCCTTCTTCGTCGAAAGGCACTTTGTAGGTTTCGTCGGTCTCGACGAATATCACGCCCGGCGCTTCGTCGATGCTGACCACGGTTACCTGATACTCCGAGGATGTCGCATCGAAGTCTTCGACCAACTGGGTGAAGGTAACGCAGTCCACAGCGCCCTCAGTTGCGCGGAACGACTCGGTGGTCGACGCGAAATAGCTCTCGCAGTCCGCACTTGCCCACGCGTGGTCGTACAACAGCACTGCGTCGACGGCCGCCTGCTGGTCCGCGCTCTCGGCGACCACTGACGAACTGGTATCGGAAGAGCCATCTGACGTCGACAGACTGAAGATCAGCAGCGGCACGACAACTGCGATAGCGATGACGATGCCAAGCAGCACAACGCCAAGCACGACCCACACCACCCACAGCTTCGACTTGCCGGGTTCAGTGGCGGCCACGAATCCGCCGCTGTACGCGGGAGCTTCGGCGCCTGGCACCGCTCCCGGGTATCCATCGGGTGCGTGCACGTATCCCGGAGTCTGGGCGGCATCAGCTTCCATTGCAGCCATGAAGTCCTCAACCGACGCAGGGCCGGCTGGTTCTGCATCGCTGGCGGTAGCCGACTCTGTGACGCCGCTCTGCTCCGCGTTGGGAACAGCCACATGCTCGGTCCACTGCGAGCCATCCCACCAGCGCATTGCGCCGTGTCCGTCGTCATACCAGCCAGGAGGGGTCGTCGTCATTCTCAAACCCTATCCGTCTGCGAACGCTAGGCACGCACGCGGGCATGAAAAAGCCCCGACCGTTACCACGCGGCCGGGGCGAGACGAATGAGATGTTCGCCTATCGAGTACAGCGTACCCCGCCAGGCTGGCAATTGGCCTTATGCGGCGACTATGGCGAACGAAGAAGCTAGCTCGTCACTTCTGCTAGCCAGCCGATAGTCGCCTCGAGTGCTTGTTGCGCTTCGGGGCGATCAAGATGGAACTGGTACTCATGGGCAAGCGCGGGCTCATGATCAGCGGGCCAGAACAGCTCGGTGACAGGCACGCCTGCGGCTTGAAGGGCCGTGCTCATCGGTATTGATTGCAACCAGGTGAGCCCATCGCCATTGCCGCCGCTGATGTAGGTGGGAGGAAAGTCGGGTGTAGCGAAATCGATGGTCGACATCGTCGCGCCCTCGTAGGTTGCCGACCAGTTCTTGGTGCCCGTGTATGCCCACAGCGACGTCTGCAGACCCCAAGCGATGATTCCATCGAGCTCGGCCATCGATGCCAGATCGTAAACACCGCAGTTGAGCAGCGCGCCACTGAGCTGCTCGGGTTCGAGGGTAGGGGCAATTCCCATCAGATTGGCATAGCGCTCGTTGGTGATCAGCGTGGCGAGCTGGCTGGCAAGCTGGGCCCCCGCCGAGTCACCAGCCAACACGATCTTCGAGCTGTCAATGCCGAGCTCATCAGCATGATCGTCGAGGTAGCCGAGCGCCTCATTGAGCTGGTTCACCGCGGTGGGGTACGTCGCCTCCGGCCCGAGGCCATAGTTGACGCCAACAGTCGTGTACCCCTCGTTGGCGAGCAGTTGCAAGTACGGGTTGACGTTTGCTGAGGATCCGGAAACCCACGCCCCACCATGAATCCATACGACGGTGGGTAGCGCCTCGGCGTCCGCAGCATTGCTGAAGAGATCTAGCGTCTCGACGGGGTTGACTCCATCGCCGTAAGCGATGTCGAACATTTGGGTGGTGGGTTCAACCGCCACGTGCTTTTGCATCTCTGCGGCGGTGGTCGCGCCGTCTTTCACGAACAAACTGCGGATGATCAGGGCTGACGGAGTCGGTGTCACCGCGCCGACTATGGCGCCCACGACCGCGACGACCAGCAACGAGCCGACGATCCACGCAGCTACGCGCCAACCGCGATGGCCGCGACTCGAAGAGTCTGAGGCAATTGCCTCGTCGGCAGTCTTCGAAGGCTTGCTCATCAACGAAGGCTAGCGGGCGTCAGGTGAACCAAAGTGCACGAACAGCCCACAGATGGATTTGTGCGGCGTGCGTCTGATGGGAGCGGCGCGAGATTCCGCCTGGAGCTCGTCTGCGACTAGAGCAGCCGTGAGACAACGAAAAAACCCCCGGAAATCCGAGGGTTTCAATCTGTAGCGGGAGCGGGGCTTGAACCCGCGACCTCACGATTATGAGTCGTGCGCTCTCACCAACTGAGCTACCCCGCCGCACCGTTTTCAGATCATTCGATCCGAATACTACGAGCCCCGAGACAGGTTTGAACTGTCGACCCCTTCCTTACCATGGAAGTGCTCTACCACTGAGCTATCGGGGCGTGCTGCCTGCAACAGGCAACTAGAAGAGGATACCAGAGCATCCGCCTATTGCTGAACCGGTGCCACTATCCCGCGTTCTCTTGCAGCCAGACCAGCGGGTCGATAGCGGTGGTGCCGTTCAGCAGAATCTCAAAGTGTGTGTGCGCACCGAATGAGTAACCCGTGTCGCCAGTGTTTCCGATGACCGTTCCTACCGTCACCTGCTGCCCCGCCGTGACCTGCAGCGAACCATAGAGCATGTGCGCGTAGTGGCTCGATACAAGCACCCCGTCGACTTCGTGATCGATGATCACGTGCACACCGTATGCCCCGCCAGCTTCTGTTGCCACGCGCACCACCCCGTCGGCAATCGCCTGCACAGGCGCACCCTCGCCGGGGGTGAAGTCCACGCCTTCGTGCATCGTTCCCGAGCGCATGCCGAAGCCGTAACTCATCGGAACGCCCACAGCGAATGGCCATTGGATGTCAGCATTCGGATCGTTCACGAAGAGGTCAGAGACATTCGAGATGCCAGAGTCAGATGCAACTTCTGCGACCGTGACGGTGTCGTAACCGCCTTCGCGGTCAAGCGTGGCATTCTCAATCGTCGATGGTGCAACGTAGGCCTGGATCTCGTCGTCATCGTCGGCGGGACCGACATCGCCCGCCGCAATCCTTGCTCCCTGCGAACCAGCAGTCATCGCGGCCATCGCTTCAGCGGGCGTCGTCATGCCGACAGTCAGCAAGCCGACGGCCCCCATCACTCCAACCGAGAAGGAAAGGGCTGTGGCTCTCTTCAGAGCGGCACGCCGGCTGACCCGGCGCCTCGCCGCAGCAGTGGCGCGAGTAGTCGGGTGCACAATGACGGTTTCAGCGTCGTCAAACTGAACGGCTTCTTCACGCACGGGCAGTTCACCCGTGAATGAGAACAGGCGTGCCGACGCAGCGAATGCATCATCGTTGCTCTCGTGCGCGTCGGCCGCGAGCTCAACAGGCTCCGCGTCGATCGCGGCCTCGTCGCGAACTGTGGGCTCTGCGTCGATCGCGGCCTCGTCGCGAACTGTGGGCTCTGCGAGCGCAAACGAACCCGTCTCGGTGAACGCGGGGGTGAGCACGGGAGCCGGCGCCTCGGGGGCCACTGCATGCGACGCGGTCGCTGCGCGACGCGCGCGGCGACTCGTCGGTTCTGTCACTGCACGAGCTGCGTCGTCAGCATGCGCCGAATCGGCGATTCGCGCGGTAGCACCTGCAAGGTCTGCTCCCGCTCGCTCGCGCCTCTGCGCGCGCGACAACGCCGGGTCAGCAGCGGGCGGCTGAACGGGCGTGGCGGCGGTACGGCTCGAGCGACGCGTGGGCGCGTTCGCAGCCTGAGGGGCTTCAGCAGACAAGCGGGATGGAGCTCTCGGGTCGTGTCGCTTCGGGGGCAACGGTACGGTCTTCGGGCTTATGAGGTCACAATTGGTTCGGGCCAAAGGTAACGATCGGGTAAACAATACCCGGGGAGGCCTGAGAATGCCATGTGTGCGTCGCCGAGTCGCGGGAATTCGTTCGCGCTGTTTACTTTTGCGTCTAGTCGCCGCTCGCAGAGGAGAAGAGCGAATCGAAGAGCAACGAGTTGGATGCTACGACAAGCACGCGACCGAATTCGTCCCTCTCATGACCAACACTCACACGACCGCCCGCCTCGGTGACGATGAGGGCGCCTGCCGCGTGATCCCACGGTTTCAGACCACGCTCGAAGTATCCATCGAGTCGGCCTGCCGCGACTGCACACAGATCCAGGGCCGCCGAGCCGAACCGGCGAATATCGCGAGCGAGCGGCATGACTCGAGCCACGCGTGCCAGATCGCCCGCGTGGGAGCGAGGGTCATAGCCGAATCCGGTGCCAAGCAGCGCACCTGCGGGCGAGGGTGCATCGTTCACAGCGATGCGCCGACCGCCCAACCACGAACCATTGCCGAGCGAAGCATGAAAGATCTCGGCCGTCACCGGATTGAACACCACCCCCGCAAGGGCGGTCCATTTGTCGGGCTCGGGGGTTCCTCGCACGGCCGCGATACTGACCGCATAGGCCGGAATCCCATAGGCGTAATTGACGGTTCCATCGATGGGATCGACGATCCAGGTGATGCCACTCGTACCTGTCTCGGGTTCGGACTCCTCACCGACGAACCCATCTTCGGGTCTCATCGAACGGAGTCGATCGCGAATGAGTGACTCGACCTCTCGGTCAGCCTCGGTGACGATGTCTGCCATCGACGACTTGGTCGCAGCGATCTCTACTCCCTCATCTCGTCGGCGGCGCGCCAGCGCTCCTGCCTCCCGAGCAATCTCGATCGCAATGTGTGCCAGCTCGGAAACATCAGTCATGTCCCCACGGTAGCGGGATGAGGCCTGCCGCTACCGTGAAGCATGGCCATTTCACACTCAATGTTCACGCACGACGTCGTCATCGTCGGAGGCGGCCACAACGCGCTCGTCGCGGCCGCGTATCTTGCCCAAGCGGGCATCTCAGTTGTCGTTCTTGAACGCCTCGAACACGTGGGTGGCGCAGCAGTCTCGGAACGGCCTTGGAACGACGTCGACGCAAAGCTCTCGCGCTATTCGTACCTGGTCAGCCTGCTCCCCCAGCAAATCATCGATGATTTGCACCTCGACATCACGCTTGAGCGCCGGCGCTTTTCGTCCTACACACCCGACCCCGATGACCCGACTAAGGGCATATTGGTCGACAACGAAGATGCCACCGCCACAGCAGCATCCTTCTTGCGCGTGACCGGCGACGACTCCGAAGCCGAACGTTTCGAGGAGTTCTACGCTCGCGTTGCACCGATCGCCGCAGCGGTGTTCCCCTCTGTCACCGAACCGCTGTTGCGTGAGAGCGAGGTTCGTGAGCGTCTGCAGAACGACGTGCTTTGGCAAGACCTTGTTGAGCGCCCTCTCGGCGAAATGCTCAACCGCGACCTGAAATCAGATATCGCGCGAGGGATCGCCCTCACAGACGGACTGATTGGCACCTTCGCCAGCGCCGACGACAAGTCTCTGCGACAGAATCTATGTTTTCTCTACCACGTGATTGGTGGCGGCACCGGAGACTGGGACGTCCCCGTCGGCGGTATGGGCGTGGTCAGTGGCGCACTCGAGAGCGCAGCGCGCGCGGCTGGCGCAGAGATTCGCACGTCAGTCAACGTGACGGCGATTGACCCCGATGGCAGCGTGCATGCCGGCGATGAAGCGTGGCGAGCACGACTGGTGCTGAGTGGAGTGGGCCCCGCAGTACTTGACCGGCTCATGGGAACCAGCGACGCAGACATCGCAATGCCTGAGGGCGCACAGCTCAAGGTGAACATGCTGCTCTCCCGGCTGCCGCGTCTGCGCGATGAGCAGGTCTCAGCCGAGGCCGCGTTTGCAGGAACGTTTCACGTCAACGAGACGATGAAGCAGCTTGAGCGAGCTTTCGCGGCTGCGAAGAGCGGCAGCATCCCGAATCCGTTGCCGTTGGAGATCTACTGCCATTCATTGAGCGACCCGACAATTCTGGGCCCGCAGCTTCGTGAATCAGGCGTACAGACTCTCACGCTCTTCGGGTTGCATGTGCCGCACCGGCTCGTCGCGGGCGAAGACCCCGATACGGTGCGCGCTGCGTTGCTCAAGTCGGCGATGGATTCGCTGGACTCTGTGCTCGCGGAGCCCATCGCTGACTGCCTCTATCTTACGCCAGACGGCACGCCCTGCGTCGAAGCACGCACGACGGCTGACCTGGAAGTTTCGCTCGGAATGCTCGGGGGCGACATCTTTCATGGCTCGCTCTCATGGCCGTGGGCAAGCGATGACGAACCGTTGAACACTCCCGCGCGGCGATGGGGTGTTGCCACGAGTCACGACGCGGTGCTGATCTGCGGATCGGGCGCACGGCGCGGTGGTGCTGTCAGCGGTATCGGCGGCCACAACGCGGCGATGGCAGCGCTCGAGATTCTGCGCGGCTAGGCGGGCTCAAGGGCGAGGCGGCAACGGCGGTGGCGGTGGAAAGTTGCGGTAGTCGATCTCGTCGGCTGCCACCGTTGGCGCAGTTGCGGTCTCAGTCGCCACTGCTGGGGCGACATCTGCCTGGACATTTGCGCTCGCATCTTCCGGAGCTACAGCAACATGGGCGGCAGGGGCCTGCTCGCCGGCAGACCCTTCCGCAGCCGCAGATTCAGACTCGGATGCGGCCAGTGACGACTGGTCGGGCGTGGGAAAAACATAGGCGCCGGCGCTGGGCTGACCGGAATAGTAGGCATTCCAGTCGGGTGATCCGTCTGGAAGCATCGGCAGGGGCGTCTTGCCGTCTACGTAGTACGGCCACGGGAGCGGCTCAGGGGCAGGCGCCGCTGCAATCGCACCGTAGTGAGCGTTGCCACCCGAGTGAGCAGGCGACGCGGGACGCGGTGTGTGTGGCGTGAACAGCACGTTGACCAGCGGAAGCAACGCCGTGCCCACGGCAGCGAGAATCGCAACCGCTACGACGACTCTGCCGTACAGGTCGGAGAAGTCCAGCCACTCCGAGAACATGAGCGGCAGCGTGAGAAGCACTGCCAGCGTGACGACAAGCACGATCGTAACGATCGCAACCACCTGGGTGAATGTCGTGACCCGGCGAGCGAAAGCCTTCACGTAGAGCCGCACGTGCAACAGCACCAACTGGAAGATCAACACGATGATGAGAAAGTTCACGAACCGTGACGCGAGCCACCAGGTGCGCTCGGGCATCCAGATCATCACCGCGCCGATAAGCAACAACACGATCCACGTCGCCATGCTCGCCAGCGCAAACCATGACGGGCGACGCGGAGCGAGGTGAACATCAAGAATCGTGACCCCCGCAAACGCGGCCAGCAGAAGGACCGTGGCGAAAGCGCGGCCAATGATCCCGTTCTGCTCGCCGACGAGCACCCAGACTACGCACACCAGCGCGGCCGCGATTAGCGCACCGATCGCAACCCAGATCGCAGCTCGCATCAGCGGCGGCAACGCCTGCTCTTCAGCTGAAGCAGCAGCGGGTACAGAACCCAAGGAATGCTCTGGCGCAGTCATGACAGTCCTCTCTCACCGTGAGATCGTTCGAAAGCCATCCTGACACGGTGTGATCAAAAGACAGAGGGCCCGAGCGCATTCGCAAAACTGCACTACCCGCGAAGTGGCGGTGTAGGTACGGTGGTTTCGTGGCTCATATTGATCTTCGCGAACTCGGCGACGACGATCTCGATGCAATCTTTGAGATGATGCGCGATAGCGCCGCCGTCGAGCTGGCGGCGTTCACCGCCTCTGATCCGGATGATCGCACCCGATTCGACGAGTGGATAGCCCGCGAGCGCGGCAACCCAGATGTCAGCATGCACGTGGTCACCGAGGACGGTGGGTTCGCAGGAACCGCGGCGACTTTTATGGCCGACGGCGATCGCGAGGTCACTTATTGGATCGCACGCCATGCCTGGGGTCGTGGCGTGGCCACCGCCGCGCTGCAGCTTTTGGTATCACGAGAAGCCACGAGACCGCTTTTCGCTCGCGCCGCATCCCACAACCTCGCGTCGATCGCTGTGCTTGAGAAGTGCGGCTTCACCGAAGTCACGCGCAACGTCGACTTCGCGCCAGGCCTCGGTCGACAAGTCGAAGAGATCTTCTTCACACTCGTACCCACCCTCGACTAGCGCAAGTCAAGCGCGGCGAGAATATGCGACGACAAAAGCTCACCAACCACGAGCGTCTCGCGACATAGGAGCCCTCAGTCGCGAGAGAAAATTTGGTGGCGAGTGAGGGATTCGAACCCCCGAATGCTGAGCAGTCTGATTTACAGTCAGATCCCTTTGGCCGCTTGGGTAACTCGCCAGGTGCGCACCCGCCCAGGCTTTTTCAGTCGACCGGAGGCGCGATCCACAATATTACCCCCTGCGGGGCACTCCCAGAAATCGAGTGCGTTCAGGTGCCGATACGATCAAGATCCAGGTCGTCTAACGCCGACGGAAGCCGCAGCAGAGCGCCCTCAAATCGGCATGTGGCAGCGGCAGCATCCATCGCCTCGTGAAGAACCTCAGACCAGGATTGAACGGCTTCGGGCCACTGCCTGATCACGGCCGCGATGACCGAGGCGAACACTGCATCACCCGCCCCCATCGTGTCGACGATCGAGCCTGGCAGTGAAGAAATCGGTGCTGTTGCGACGTCGCCGTTCGACTCAACGGATGCGCCGGCCGCTCCCTCGGTTGAGAGCACCGCGCGTGCCCCATGCTCGATCAGCCGCGCGCTCAGCGCATCAACCGGCACCTCGTAAAGCAACGTGGCATCGTCGGCGCCGATCTTCACCAGGTCGGCGTGAGCGGCCAAACGCTCGAAACCACTGACGAACAGCGAGAAGTCTCGCATCATGCCTTCGCGAGGGTTCGGGTCGATCGCGAGCATCGCACTGCCACCGGCGAGCGCCGTCGCCAAGCCGAAAACCTGGTTCGGATCGTCGAGCGCCATGCAACTGACGGCCACCAAGGGGGCCTGGCGAATCGCGTCGGCAGCGGCGGAGTCGAATTGGATGCTGCGCTGTTGCGCGGCTTCGTTGAAGACGTACTCAGGCTCCCCGCCCGCACTGCGGGTGCTGACGGCACGCGCGGTGCCGTGAGGTGCAGGTGTCGCGATCAGGTCGACGCCATAGTCATTCAGGTAAGACCTGATGCGCTCCCCCTCGTCGTCATCCCCGACCATGGCAATCAGAACGGCGGGTACTCCAAGCCGTGAAAGACCCACGGCGACGTTGAGCGCCGCGCCACCCACGAATTCCCTCACCCCGCGGTCGTCGCGTATCTCGTCGATAAGAGCATCGCCCACCACCGCTACGCGGTTCACGAGGCGTCCACGCTTGAGTCGAGCACGCTAGCGACGAAGCTCTCCACACGTCGCCGGGTTCCATCGATCTTCATATCTACACTCGCTCTCATTTCGCTGGGGGCTAGCGGCGCCGCCAAACGTACATTTTCGTGACATGACAGATCGGCACAGATGTACGTGCCAATACTGTCCCCTCGCTCTCCTGCTTTGCCACCCTTGCGTGCGCTGAACAGCGACACCTGATCGCCGGGCTGCATCGTGTGACAGAGGTTGCACAGACCCGAGCGGGCGCGCGAGGTAGTGCTCGCCGCACGCACCATCACACCGCGCAGCTCACCGTCTACTTCTGCGATGACATAGCCGCGACCCCGGGTTTGGGGATCACGCCAGGCGTAGAAATCGAGATGGTCCCAATCAGTGAACAAGAAATCAGCCGGCAAAGCCAGAAGCTGTGTTTCGTCATCAGTGGCATTCTCAAGTGCCGAGCGCACATCGCTGTCGATAAGTGGGCGCATTGCAACCTCCTGACTGTCCTGATCCAGTCTACGAACGCGCGTGACTGCTAGCTCTGCGGCGGCGCAGCCACGGCTTTCGCCTCAGCGTCGTTCACGCCAGTGCGATCGCGAATCAAGAAGCCGAACCCGAAGGCGATGAAGAACATCAACACGCCATACACCGCGGCAGGCAAGCTGAGCTCGGTTGAGCCCAGTACGGTCTGCGCGATCACAATGGCGAGCGTTGCATTGTGGATGCCGATCTCGAACGATGAAGCGATGGCTTGACGTTTGCCGATTCTGATCGCGCGAGGCACGAGGTAGCCGATCGACAAGCTGATGAGACAGAAGACTACGGTGATCAACGCCAATTGGGCGAAGTTTTCAAGCAGCAGAGACCAGTTGGACGCGACCGCTCCCGCGATGACGACAACCAAGATGATCACCGAAGCGATCCTCACGGGTTTATCCATCGCATCGGCGAACGTCGAGGCGAAGCGGCGGATCAGCATGCCGACCGCGACCGGCAGCAGCACGATCGCGAAAACCTCGAGCGTTTTTGACCATTGCAACCCGAGCTGGTCATCGAACGGGTTGAAGTACACGATCGCCAGGTTCGTGATTAGTGGCAGTGTGACGACAGCGATCACCGAGTTCACCGCGGTAAGTGAGATATTGAGCGCGACATCACCCCGGAACAGATGGCTGTAGAGATTCGCGGTCGTGCCACCCGGCGACGCCGCCAGCATCATCATTCCTACGGCGAGAATCGGCGGCAGCTGGAACAGCAGTACCAGTGCGAAACAGATTGCCGGAAGCAAAACCAGTTGGCACCCGAGAGCGACTATCACCGCCTTGGGCTGCTTCAGCACCCGCGCGAAATCGCCGGGGGTGAGACTGAGACCGAGGCCGAGCATGATGATGCCCAGGGCCACGGGAAGGCCGATTGTGGTCAACGCTGACATAGCACTCAGTGTGCCCGATGGCACGACGAAGTCGCGCCATCGGGCACACTGCGTGTCGCCCTGGTGCTACTGCGGGAGTCGTACACCCGGCAACGACCAGACGGCGAACGTCGGTCCTTCAGCCGAAATCAGTACCGCGCCGTCTTCTGCGACCGCGAGCGTGGCTTCGCCATACAGCTCCACGGCTTGGCCAACGCCCGCCAGCGCGCCGGCGCCGATCGCTGCATCGATACCTTCACGGGCGGCCGCGACGAGAATGGTTTCATCCGCCGCTTCGCGCACGAAGATCACACTGTGCTCATCGACGTGCACCCAGCGAAGCCCTCCGGTGGCCAGAACCGGATGCGCGCGGCGCAGCCCGATGAGCGACGTGTACAGGGCCAGCCTTTGCGCGACCTCGGGTGAAGACTCTCTCCCCCACGGAATCGGGCTGCGGCTCCACTCGCCATCAACGCCGGTGAGGCCGAACTCATCACCAGCGAAAACCACGGGAAGCCCCGGCAGAGTCATCGCCAGCCCGACTGCAACGGGTACCGTGCCGGGCGCGGCATTCGTCGCGAACCGCGCCGTATCGTGCGTGTCGAGCGGTTGCATGTTGCCCAAACGCACCCGCCACGGGATTCCGGCGTTGAAGCGCACAACCGCGTCGACGAATTCTCTCGCCGAATAGCGAGGAATTCCGCCCAGAGGTTGACCGAAGAACCACGGTTCTGTGAGCGTGTTCGCGTCGCCATCGAGATAGGGCTCGTGCGTCGGCTCGCTGAGCCAACCCCACACGGGCCGCGTGAACGACGGGTACGTCATCGCACCGTGCCATCCATCGCCCTGCAGGTCACTTGCCGCGTCATTGGTCGACTCGCCCAACAGAATCGCATCGGGATTGATGGCATGCATGGTGTCACGCAGCAGTCGACGTACGTCTTTGTTGAGGTCGACGGCCCCTAGTCGCCCCGTCATGTTGGCGACGTCGATGCGCCAGCCATCCGTCGAATAAGGCGGCTTCAGCCACTTTGCCACCACCGACTGTTCGCCCGTGATGAAGCGCTCGCGCAGCTGTTCTGAGGCCCAGTTGAACTTGGGCAGACTGGGGTAGCCGAGCCACGAGACGTACTCCGTGTTCTGTTCGTTCTCGAAATAGTAGAACTCGGACTCCGGTGCTTTCGGATGCGCGAAAGCCGACTGAAACCACTCGTGCTGGTCGCCCGAGTGGTTGCTGGTGAGGTCACCGATGATTCGCATGCCCCTGGAATGAACCGCGTTGATCAGCCGCTGGTACGCCTCGCCGCCGCCGAGCAGCTCATCGATCTCGTCGAAGCTTGACGCGTCGTATCGGTGGTTGGATGCTGCGGGGAACACGGGAGTCAGGTAGACCAGATTGACGCCGAGTTTTTCCAGGTGGTCGAGCTTTTCGATGATGCCGTCGAGGTCGCCGCCGTAGAACTGGTCGGTGCGATGTGGCATGACGCCATTGACCGGGTCATCCCATTCTGCGGGAATCACCCACTCTGGCAGCTCCCGCCCGTCAGCACCGGCCGAGCGCGCGAAACGATCCGGAAAGATCTGATACATCACGGCTTCGTTCAGCCATGCCGGAGGCGCGGCGTTGGCGACGAGGGCGAAGTCCTCGGCATCCAAAGTCTCGATGTGGTGCAAACCTGTCTGATTGAGCCACTCGGCGCCGCCCTCACTATGCACGAGAAGCCAACGGTAGCCATGGCGCGGGTTTGCGACGACGATCTCTGCTTGCCACCAGTCCCACCCGTCGACCGTGCCGAGGTGTTGAGCTTCGGCCCATGCAGGCTCATGGTCAGGGTTGGAGCGCACGCGGACCGCGGATAGCGGTGCATAGCTGCCTGGCACACGCAAGCGAACGGCTACCCGATCACCGAGGGCAGGCTCAAGGTTCGATACGTAAAGCGGCGAACCGTCGTGGTGAGGGTGAAGGGTTGTCATAAGGGTGCCTTTCGTGTGAATGATCGACGTGGTTGCACGGCAGCCGCCATGACAGAGCCCTTGAGTTGTTGTTCAGTTGTCGGATTCAGGATGCCGCAACTGCCGCCACCGGTTCGCGGTCGCACGCGGCACTGGCGCTCACTACCGAGTATCGCGCGGCGCGACACGAATGCGCATCGTCCACACCGGGTCGGCCGCGATCACACCGCGCCACTCGACTACTTCACACTGCCCGCCGTGAGACCTCCCACGATGTAGCGCTGCAGCGCGAGGAAGAGCGCCACCGGAAGGATTGCGGCCAGCACAGCACCCGCCGCAAACACGCTCCAGTTCTTCGAGAACTCGTCAGATATGAACTTGTAGAGTCCGACCGCCAGCGTCTGCTTTTCGGGGTCGATGAGGATGACGCTGGCCAGCACGAACTCACTCGAGGTGCCGATGAAGCTGAGAAGACCCACGACCGCGAGAATCGGCGCGACGAGACGCAGGATGATCGTGAAGAAGATGCGTGCGTGGCCGGCGCCGTCGATCTTCGCAGCCTCGTCAATCGATGAAGGCACGGTGTTGAAGAAGCCGTACATGAGGTAGGTGTTCACACCCAGCGCGCCGCCGAGATAGATCATGATGAGACCGATCTGGCTGTTGAGCCCGATCGCCGGGAATACGTCGCCGATAGCGACCATCAGCAAGAAGATGGCGACCATCGCGAGCATCTGCGGGAACATCTGCACCACGAGCAGCGTCGTGAGACCGAATCGGCGTCCGGTGAACCGCATACGCGAGAACGAATACGCGGCGAGCGCTCCGAGAAGAACCGTGCCGGCTGCTGTGACCAGCCCGATGATGAGGGTATTGATGTACCACGCACCGTAGGGTTGCCGGTCGCTTGAGAACAGCGTCAGGTAGCTGTCGATACTCGTATTGGAGAACAGGGAGTTCGCCGTGAGAAGCGTGCCGCCAGGGTTGAGCGACGCCGACAGGACGTACAGCAGAGGGAAGATCGCGAACAGCGAGATGGCAATTGCCACGAGGTGACGCCATCCGGTCTCGCGAAAATACCGTTTGAACGGACGACGCGGGGCTGCGGCGACACCGCGCACGCCCGCAGTACCGCGCCCCGAGGTGCTGGCGGCCAGTTCGTCGTCTTGCGCGGCGACGTTGTCGATGAGTCCACGCGCCGCGGGGGCACCGGGTCTGAGGTTGCTCATGTCAGTTGATCTCCTCGAGTGCTTTGGTGCGCCGGAAGGCGATCACCGAGATCGTGCCCACCAATAGGAAAATGATGATCGAGAACGCGCTGGCCAGGCCGTAGTCGGCCGTCGAACCGACGAACGCGACCTTGTAGACCATCGTGATGAGGATGTCGGTCGCGCCGACGTTGACGCCGGCCGCCGCATCGCGTGGTCCGCCACCGGTGAGCATGTAGATCAGGCTGAAGTTGTTGAAGTTGTAGGCGAAGGACGCGATCAACAGCGGCGCAACCGCGACGAACAGCAGCGGCAGCTTGATGTTGCGGAAAACCTGCCACGCGGTCGCACCGTCGACGCGCGCGGCCTCCTGCAGTTCGTCGGGGATCGCCTGCAACGCTCCCGTGCAGATGAGGAACATGTAGGGAAAGCCGAGCCAGAGATTCACCAGCAGGATGCTGAACTTCGCCAGCCACTCGTTGGTGAGCCACGGCACGTCGGCTCCCCCGAGAAGTACGACGTTGATGAAGCCGAACTCTTGATTCATCATTCCGGCCCAGACGAGCGCCGAGAGAAATCCGGGGAACGCGTACGGCAGGATCATAATCAGCCGGTAGTACTTCTTCGACTTCATACGCGGATCGTTCAAGACGATCGCAACGAAGAGTCCGAGAACGAACGTCGTTGCAACCGAGAAGAACGCGAAGACGAAGGTCCATACCAACACCGACAAGAACGGACCGCGAATAGATTCTTCGCTGAAAGCCCGCACGAAGTTGTCGAAGCCCACGAAGATCTGCCAGCCCGGCCTCAGCTCCGAGCCGTCGTCGGCGACAAATGCGCCGGTTCCCTGGTCGGAATACACCGTACCGGTGCGGGTGTCGGTCATCGTGTCGGCTTGCTCGTCATAGACGAGCTTCGAGGTATAGACGTAGGCCGACGATCCGTCGGGGGTGCGCAGCGCCCCATCGTTCGGGTCGTCGCTGATCGGAACCGCGATGTCGGCGATGGCCTCTTGGTTGGCGACGATCTCTGCGAAGCCGAGCGAGGTGTAGCCGTCGATCGCGACCGCTTTGCTTCCGTCCATCTCGGCACCCGTGACCGGCTCAAGCGGACGTTCTTCACCACCGATCTCGACGGTGCCGTCGGGATCGGTAACCAGGAAGGAGAATTCGCCGAGCTGTTCGACGACGGTGAGTCCGTAGGCGGGTGAGTCGGGCACGCGCTCCTGTGCCGACAGCATGAGCGAATTGATCGCACTGTCTTTGTCGCTGTTGTGACCGGTGCCGTAGTTCGTGAACGCAACGTAGCCCGTGTAGCCCGCGGCGAAAATCTGAAAGACGAAAAGGAACACCAGGCCAGGAATCAAGTATTTGGCTGGCAAGTGCCCGCGACTGAGGTAGATCCAGTTGGCGTAGGCCGTCACAGCGAACACTACGCCCGCGGCGACCCACTGGTCGCTCTGCAGCAGCACGAGGATCGAGTACACCGCGAGCGCATCGATGACGCCGAGCGCGACGATCTTGACCAGCAGCACTTTCCAGCCTGCCGCGGCGGCATCTGCCATCCGTGCGGCGCGGGCCGAGCGTTTGGTCCGCTGAGCGTCGACCGCGAGGTCGCGGTCTACGGTGGTGGGGGTCGTCATTGGCATCCCTCGACTTGGAGACTACATGGGCCGAACAGCGGGGCGACACCGGTGGTGCCGCCCCACTGAGCGATTGCTTATTCGATGGCGCTCTGTACGTCGGTTGCCATCTGATCCCACAGCGTCGCAGGGTCGCCGCCGTTGATGATGGCAGCTTCGGTGACGCCCCAGAACTCCCATACCGCGCCCATCTCTGGAATCGACGGCATCGGCACGGCATTCGCGCCGACCTCGCCGAACCCGGCAACGATGGGATCGCTGGCGACGGCCGCGTCGAAGGCCGAGGTGAGTGCAGGAGCGCGACCGCCAACCTCATAGAGCGCGGTCTGCACTTCTTCAGATCCCACGTAGTTCACGAGGAACTCGTTAGCGGCGAGGCGGTTCTCGCTCTCGGACGAGAGGAAGAAGCCCTGCACACCGGCGAACGGCTGCGCGTCCTGGCCACCTGCCGAAGGAATGGCATCGACAGAGAAGTTGATGCCAGCTTCTTCGATCGCCGGAACGTTCCAAGGCCCGGTCAGGTAGAACGGCGCGCCACCACTCGTGAAGTTCTCAAGTGCGAGCTCGCCCGTGATGTTGGTGTTCAGAACACCGGCTGCACCCTGCTCGCCGAGCCAGGTTGCGAACGCCTCGCCGCCGTCGTTGCCGATCTGAAGGTCATCG
The DNA here is from genome assembly GCF_037204165.1 of Microbacterium marmarense. Lineage (NCBI taxonomy): Bacteria > Bacillati > Actinomycetota > Actinomycetes > Micrococcales > Microbacteriaceae > Microbacterium > Microbacterium marmarense. Next base: position 1,088,864 of record NZ_JBBDGL010000001.1, on the reverse strand, counting down.
GCGTTGTAGCTGCCGTCGGCGTTGTTGCCGAAGACTGGAGCGCCGAACGAAGTCTGGAACGGGTAGAGGTGGTACGGGTCGGCTTGCTCGGGGTCGAGGCCCACCAGGAACTCGTACTCGGTGCCCGCGGCCTGAGCCATGGCGATCATGTCGTCATAGTCTGCGGCGGCCTCGGGAGCGAGGTCGGTATTGCGAATGAGGGCGATGTTCTCGATCGCGTACGGCACAGCGTACGTCTGGCCGTCGTAGGCCCAGGCGTCCACCGCGACCTGTTCAAAGTCCGAGGACTTGTCACCGAGTTCCACGGGCGCCACCACACCGTTGGTGGCGAGCACGCCGAGCCAGTCATGCGCACCCACCGCGATGTCGGGTCCTTCGCCGGTCGGAACCTGCTGCACGAACTGGTCGCGGATCTCGCCGAACTCTTTCTGGATGAGTTCGACGTCGACACCGGTCTGCGCCGTGAAGTCAGCGGCGGCTTCTTCCAGAACGCCCGCCCGGTCTGCATCCACCCAGACGGTGATGGAACCGGTCATCTCGGGTGCTGCCGTGTCGTCGTCGGTCGTCGTGGAGCCTTCGCCAGCGCAGCCGACAAGGGCCAGCGATGAAACAGCCACGATCGCGCCGAACGTCGCGATGCTCTTGTTGTTCACCTTCATTGGTGTGTGCCTCTCTCAAAGTCAATGGATGCGACCGGCCGACGCCAGCGCCGCAGCACCGTAGAAGGCCGTTCTTCCGCCCGCGAATGCAAGCGCTTACATTCTTATCACGAGATTCTCGTAGATCAAATCCGCAAGATGATTCGATATCCTCCTGTGATCAAAGCGGCGAGTGGAATCGCTTGCATAAAACCAACGCGCAACAACAACGGCTCACGGATAGACTTCCGCGCATGGCAGATTCATCATTCGACATCGTGAGCAAGGTCGATCACCAAGAGGCAGAGAACGCCCTCAATCAGGCCCGCAAGGAGGTCGAGCAGCGCTACGACTTCAAGGGCACTGGCGCCTCGGTTGAGTGGAGCGGCGAATCAATTCTGGTCAAGGCGAGCACCGAAGAACGTGCGAAGGCTGTTCTCGATGTCTTCCAGTCCAAGCTCGTCAAACGCGGCATCTCGCTGAAGAGCCTCGAGTCAGGCGAGCCTTTCGCCAGCGGCAAAGAATTCCGCATCGTTTCGACGATCAAAGACGGCATCTCGTCTGAGAACGCGAAGAAGATCAGCAAGCTGATCCGCGACGAAGGCCCCAAGGGTGTCAAGTCGCAGATCCAGGGCGACGAATTGCGCGTGCAGTCAAAGAGCCGTGACGACCTGCAAGAGGTGCAGCGCCTGCTCAAGGCGGCCGACCTCGAAGTCGACCTGCAGTTCATCAACTACCGCTGAGTCGCTGGCCGCCACCAGGGCATGACCGCGTGATGCCCTGTCACGCAGCGACCACCCCCCCTCAGCGGCTCATCCGTCGCGGACACACCCCGCCAAGACCCCCAGCGCCTAAAGACGTTGGGGGTCTTTCTTGACCCGCGCGCACGGAGGTGAGCATCTCTCGCCCCACCGCCGAGAGATGCTTGGCGACCTGTCGACCCTCGTTTACCACTCGTTCACATAGAAGGTCTTCTATGTGACACGGATAGAAGCTCATCTATCTGAACTGCCTGCACCGGCGGTTCGCTGTAGCCGCGCATGCGGCTCCCACGCTTCGCTCGGTGAACTCTCATGAGGCATCTTCCGATAGTAGTCGGATAGACGATTGTCAATGTGTAGCTAGTCGCGCGAGGAGCGTGGTTCCGACCGGCGGTCGGGCGCTAGCCTCCGCGCGAAACCCGCACCATCTCATCGCGTGGCACGACCTTGACACGCGCGCGCTCTTGATCAGCGCCCAGAGCGATCTCATGCTCGTCGAGCCGGTGCCAACCCTCAAGATCGGTCCACTTCACGCCGCGCGTGGCAAGCAACTCAACAATCGCTGCTTCTGAGGGATCGGCGGGCTGCCACCACGAACCTTGGTCGTTGATAATGTGCCGCACGGTTTCCATCGCATCGGATTTGGTGTGGCCGATCAGCCCCACGGGTCCGCGCTTGATCCAGCCGGTGGCATAGACGCCAGGAACGCGCTCGTTCGAGTCGTTGCGCAGCACTTGCCCCTCGTGATTGGGGATCACGCCATGTCGTGTGTCGAAGGGCACGCCAGGCAACGGCGACCCGAAGTACCCCACCGCGCGATAGAGCGCCTGCACCTCAAGCTCACGCATCTCGCCGGTGCCGACAACACCACCCTCGCCGTCGGGACGAGTGCGCTCGTAGACGAACGCAGACACCCGGCCATCGACATCTTTCTTCACCTCGATAGGTTTGGCCCAAAAGTGGAGGTGAAGGCGGCGCGACGCGTCGCCACCCTCATTGTTCACCGATGAGCGCTTGCGCCAAGACTGCAGAATTCGGTCGATCACCATGACCTGCTTGTTGCTCGCGATGGCGGCCTTTGACGCTTCGTCATAGTCAAAGTCCTCGTCATAGACAACCGTGTCAACGTCACGCATTTCACCGAGCTCACGCAGTTCGAGCGGCGTGAACTTCACCTGGGCAGGTCCGCGGCGACCGAACACGTGCACATCAGTGACGGGTGAGCCCGCCAGACCCTCGTGCACGTTCGCGGGAATCTCGGTGGGCAGCAGGTCGTCGGCATGCTTGGCAAGCATGCGTGCGACGTCGAGCGCCACATTGCCATTGCCGATGACTGCAATGGACTCTGCATCAAGCGGCCACTCCCGAGGCACGTCGGGGTGCCCGTCGAACCAGCTGACGAAATCCGCTGCGCCATAGGAACCGTTGGCGTCGATGCCTTCGATGTCGAGATCGGTGTCTCGAATCGCTCCCGTCGAGAAAATCACCGCATGGTAGTGATTCTTCAGGTCTTCGAGGGTGATGTCTTCGCCGAAGCGCACGTTGCCGAACAGTCTGATGTCGCCACGGTCGAGCACCCCGCGCAACGCGGTGACGATCCCCTTGATGCGGGGGTGATCGGGCGCGACGCCGTAGCGCACCAATCCATACGGTGCGGGCAGTTGCTCGAACAGATCGATCGACACATCGAACTTGCGCTCTGCTTTGAGGATGATGTCGGCAGCATAGATGCCCGCAGGCCCGGCACCTACGATTGCGAGTCGGAGCTTCGTCATGATTCCCCTTTGATCACTGAACCAGCGGTAGATCAGCGAGAGCGATCGACGACTGCCCGTGCAAAACGAGTCAGTGCGTCGCGCACTGCGCCATCAGGCAGCGGCGCCAACGCGTCAATCGATTCCGCCGACCAGCGGTGTGCAAGGTCGAGCGTGGCCTGCGTCGATTCGTGGTCGCGCAGTTCGGCGAGCGCATCATCTAACAGCTCCGGATCAGCACCGTCTGCGATCTGCGCGACGCCGTCATCAATACGTTCGCGAAGTGCTGTGGCCGAAGTGTCTGAACGCTGTGCCAGCAGAAGGTAGGGCATTGTCGGCACGCCTGCTCGCAGATCGGTGCCGGGCACCTTGCCTGTTTCGTCGGGGTCAGCCGACAGATCGATCACGTCGTCGAGCAACTGGAACGCCACACCGACCTTCTCGCCAAAGACGGTCAACGCCCCTTCGAGCTCAGCGGGTCCGTTCGAGAACGTCAAGCCGGTTCGTGCTGCCGCAGAAATCAGCGAGCCCGTCTTGTCTGCCAACACCCGCAGATAGAACTCAACCGGGTCATCGTCGTCTTGGGCACCTGTGGTCTCGTGCATCTGCCCAATCACGAGCCGTTCAAACGTGTCGGCCTGCAGACGAATAGCAGCCTCACCGTGCCGTGCCATGATCTGGCTGGCACGCGAGAAAAGCAGGTCGCCGGTGAGAATGGCAATGTTGTTGCCCCACACCTCGTGAGCCGCCGGGACACCTCGTCGCTTGTCTGCAGCATCCATCACATCGTCGTGATAGAGCGAACCTAGGTGGGTCATCTCAAGGGCTGTGGCCCCATCGATCACCTTGTCGGTCGCGCCGTCGCCCAGTTGGCAGGTCAGCAGAGCGAGCATCGGGCGCACGCGCTTGCCGCCGGCGTCATAGAGATAGCGGCTGGTCGCGTTCGCGAGAGAATCTGCCATAGCGAGCTCACGCACAAGCGCGGCATCCACACGCTCAAGGCCAGCCTCCACCGTCGACAAAAGCCGGCGCGAGCGGGGACCGGCGAAGATTCGGTCGCTCAAGCCCAGCTTGCTCGCGATGCGCGTGCTTGGAGCCGACGATGTCACCACTCCAGCCTAGCGCTGGTACGGCTAAGCGAGATCAGCTTGCACCGTTGGGCTTGCTGCCACGGTGAAGCGCGACGATCCCCATCGATAGATTTCGATGGGCGACGTCGCTCCAGCCTGCTTCACGCAGCCACGCCGAAAGGGTCGGCTGGTCGGGCCAGTCTTTGATGGATTCGTTGAGGTAGTCGTAAGCGTCAGCGTTTGAGCTCACAGACTTTGCGACCACGGGAAGGATGCGGTCGTTGTAGAAACGGTACAGGCCGCGGAACGCGGGCGACGGGGGCTGCGAGAACTCACAGATGACAATTCGGCCGCCCGGTTTGGTCACGCGCAACAACTCGCGTAGCGCCTTCTTCGGTTCGTTGACGTTGCGCAGGCCGAACGACATGGTGACCGCGTCGAACTCGTTGTCGGCGAACGGCAGCTCGGTTGCGTCGGCCTGCACGAACGTGAGGTTTTCGACGCCTCCGCCCGCCGCTGACGGACCATAGCGACGAACACCCTCGGCGATCATGCCGCGCGAGAAGTCAGCGGCAACGATCGTGGCGCCGCTGCGCGCCAGCGCCACACTTGATGCGCCGGTGCCTGCTGCGAGATCGAGAATGCGCTGCCCAGGCTTCGGGGCGATTGCGCGAGTGGTTGCAGCTCTCCACAGCCGGTCATTGCCCATGCTGAGCACCGTGTTGGTGCGGTCATAGCCCGCGGCGACTTCGTCGAACATTCCGCTGACGCGCGCCGGGTCTTTGTGAAGGTCAGCGCGGTGAGAGTCTGGCGAAAAAGCGTCGTTCGAGGTCACCCGTTGAGTCTAGGGCGTCTGACATGCGGGCCGGCTGGTCTGGAATGGATGCTACTCAAGTTCCAGGGCTGCGAGCTGTCTGAGCCAGTGCGCGACCGTGGTGTCGTCAAACGGAGCAGTGCGTGCGGTTACTTCGCGTTCCAAGTCGCTGGCAAGGGCGTCGAGAAACTCGACCACGTCAGCGGGGTAGCCGTAGCCCACTCGGTGCTCATCCCATTCATCGCGGTCGTCTATGTAGACCCCGCCGTCGACGCGATCGACCACATCAAGATCCATATCGATACCGGTCGGCTCACCGTTGCTCCAGCGCACATCCCACGCGAGATCTATGTACACGCGAGTGCGGTGCGGCGCGGCATTGTGGGTGAAGGCATAGTCGCCGCTCGGCGGCATCAACGTGACATTGGCATGGTCGGCGACGAACGATCGCGCCGGTCGAGAGCTGCCCCACCCCGGAATCTGCCCAAACCAATCGCCCCACTGATCCTGACCCAGATAGACGCAATCGTGAACCCAGTGCACGCCACCATCCCACTTGCGCCATCGAAACTTGAGGCGAGTGCCCGGTGCAGGTCTCTCGATCGCGGATTCAGTCACGCGTGCGAGTCTAAGCGCGCCGGACGCGTCTAGGCTGAGATGTGTGACCGAACCGCCTCGCCTGCCGCGACTCGTCGTCACAACTCGCGAGATCGACCCGGTCGACGACCTGCTTGAGTTCGCTGGCCCCGCTTCACCGCTTGCATGGCTGCGGCGTGATCGCGGAATCGTCGGTGTCGGCATCCCCCTGGTTGAGATCTCTCTTTCAGGAGCGGATGCGACACCCGAGCACTTTGCGGCACGCTGGCGCGAGCTTGCGGCGGCCGCCGAAATCGATGATGCGGTGAGCCTTCCTGGCACCGGGCTGGTCGGTTTCGGCACCCTGGCTTTCGACCCCGAGGCATCGGCGTCACCGAGCGTGCTGCTCGTGCCGCCGACGGTGATTGGTCGCTCCGGTGATCGGGCGTGGCTCACCTCCATTCACCTGGCCGACGACATCGCCGCAACCGAGGCGCCCATTGCCCGACCATACGGTCCGCTCTGGTCGGCGACTCTCGGACCGGGCAGCCAAGACCCGGCTGGCTATCAAGCGTCAGTCAGCAGCGGCTTGACTGCGATCGCCAACGGCGACTACGAGAAGATCGTGCTCGCGCGCGACGTGGTCGGCACAATTCCTGCGGGCGCCGATCTGCGCAGGCTTGTGCGCGCTCTCGCCGATGACTATCCCGATACGTGGACGTTCGCCGTCGACGGCCTCGTGGGCGCAAGTCCCGAAACGCTCGTGACGGTGCACGGCGGCCGGCTCACTGCTCGAGTGCTCGCCGGCACCATTCCTCGCGGCACCGATGCCAGTGACGATGTCGTCGCGTCGGATGCCCTTGCGCACAGCGCGAAGGATCTCAGCGAACATCGCTTCGCGGTACGCAGCGTGCTCGAGACCCTTGCGCCGCATGCCACCAACCTGCATGCCGATGATGAGCCGTTCGCCCTGGAGCTGCCGAATCTCTGGCACCTGGCGACAGACGTCGCTGGTGACATCTCTCACCACGCTTCGGCACTCGATTTGGTGGGGGTGATGCACCCCACGGCCGCGGTGGCGGGCACGCCCACACAGACCGCGATTCGCGCGATCCGCGCCCTTGAGCCGTTCGACCGGGGGCGCTATGCGGGCCCGGTGGGTTGGGTCGACGGCAACGGCGACGGTGAGTGGGCGATCGCCCTGCGCTGCGCTCAAATCGGAGAGCCTGACGACGAGACGATCCCCGTTGTCGCACATGCCGGTGCGGGAATCGTGCGCGGCAGCATCCCCGAGTCTGAACTGCTTGAAACGCGCGTGAAACTTCGCCCCATCATCGACGCCCTCGCCTAGTCAGGCTCAGCTGGCGGCGAGCCGCGCTTTCTCGGCCGCAACGTCGAAGGTCGCTGCCGGCCAGCGCGGATCGATGTCTTCGAGCGCCTCAAGAAGCAGGTGTTGCACAGCAAGACGGGCGTACCACTTGCGGTTCGCTGGCACGACGTACCACGGCGCATGCTCAGTTGAGGTGCGCTCGAACACGGTTTGATACGCCGCCATGTAGTCGTCCCACAGCTGTCGCTCATCGACGTCGCCCGGGTTGTACTTCCAGTATTTGTCCGGCCGCTCCAACCGCTCTGCCAGCCGCGACTTCTGTTCTTCGCGAGAGATGTTCAGCATTACCTTGACCACCCGGACGCCAGAGTCTGTCAACCGCTTTTCAAAGTCGTTGATGGCGCCATAGCGCCGCTCGATCTCGTCGGGTGCGGCAAGTTCACGCACCCGTCCGATGAGAACGTCTTCGTAGTGCGAGCGGTCGAAAACGCCGATGAACCCGGGCTCAGGGGCACGCTGTTCGATACGCCAGAGAAAATCGTGCGCGAGTTCCTCTTCGGTCGGCTTCTTGAAGGCGGTCAACGCCACGCCCTGGGGGTCGACCGACCCGACGACGTGTCGGACGATTCCGCCCTTTCCTGCCGAGTCCATTGCTTGAAGCACGAGCAGCACCGAAGCGTCGGTGGCGTCAACGCGGCTCTGCGCAAACAGTCGCTCCTGGTATTCGTCGAGCTGCTCTGCCCCCGCGGCCAGATCATCTTTGGCGTGTGCTTTGTTGTGCTCATATCCCGGCGTCGACTGCGGGTCGACGTCTGCGAGGACGAACCCTTGGCGCACCCGAAGCAACTCGGCCACGTCGTCACTCCAGTGTTTCTGGCTGCGGGCGATCATCGTGTTCTCCTTGAGATCATCTAGTCAGGATGCCAGGGGTTACCGCTCGAGCGATACCTCAATGATCTGCATTCCTCCGACCGGCGAGGTGAGCGCCTGGTCGAGGGCGGCACGCGTCTTGACATGGTGGTATTCCCAGCCGTAGGCGTGCGCGAGTGAATCAATCCGCACACTCTGCGGGGTGTAGAGCACTCGGTTCATCGCATCGTCTGAGGCAACCTCAGCAACCTCGAGACTGTCGAAGATCGTTCCCCCGCGGTCGTTGCCGATCACGACTTGGATGCGCGGCTCAGACTCGCTTGGCGCAATCAGCATCGCGCCGACGTCGTGCAGAAACGCGAGGTCACCGAGCAACACACGCGTAACCCCGGCGGCATCGCCGGCTTGGCTGGCCAAGGCGACGCCGAAGGCTGTAGCAACGGTGCCATCAATTCCCGCGAGACCCCGGTTGGCGTGCACGGGCACCTTCTTGCCCGCGAGCACAGCGTCAGCGACTCGCACGAGCCGCGATGAACCGAAGAACAATCTGTCGTGCGGCCACGTCGCACGCCAGACGGCATCGACCAGCGACTCCCGATTCAAAGGTGCACGAATAACCGCCAGTTCGGCGGCGACCGCGGGAAGGCGGGTATCGCGCTCGGCTGATGCCAGCGCACGTGCGTCAGGCGCTGGCGGAGTGAGATCTACCGCGAGTCGCCTCGACGCCGACAGCCATGCACCAAGCCATTCGCGGTCAGTCTCGCCCGGGGCAACAACCACCGCATCAGCCGCGACAGTCGTACCGTTGAGGTTGAGCGGTTCGCCGGGGCCGCGCAATGCGATCACCTCTACGCGCGCGTCGGCCAGCAGCGCCGCGACCTCGCGGCTGAGGGTCGGGTGACCGAGCACAATGGCGCGCTGGATCATGCCGCCGAGTTCGGCCTCGGCGAGCAACGAGCGATAGCCGTGCACGAGTTGTCGGCCGAATCTGGCGCCGCTCACGATTTCGGCTATGAGCGGCCAGCCACCGAGATGCGCGAGCTCTTCGGCGTCGGCACCCGCATCGGCGCCGGCAATAACAACCGTTCGCGGTCCACGGTCGATGACCAACGGAAAGTCGCCGGTGTCGCCCGGCAGATCGGACTCACCGATGCCCCCGCCGCCTTGATACAGCGCTCCCGACATATCTTCATCGTGCTCATCGCCCGGCAATGAGGCCTCACGAACTTCGGGTGTCGAAGCAACAGTGTCGGCAGAGGCGTCACCGAACCACGTGGGAAATTCGCCAGCGAGAGGCTCGCGGTAGGGAACGTTCAAGTGCACGGGCCCCGGCGAGCGCAGCCCTTCGCCGAGCGCAGCAGCCATCGACTGGTTGGCGATCTGGCGCAGCATCATGCTTTGCTCGCCATCACCGCTCTCGTCGATGTCGACGGGCACCGGAAGATCCGCCTCGAATCGAGCGTCGCGGGCGAACATGCCGGGTTGATGGGTAGTCTGATTTGCCCCGATCCCGCGCATTTCGGGTGGGCGATCGGCGGTGAGCAGAATCAAGGGCACACCGGAGTGGTGAGCTTCGAGGGTCGCCGGCAGCAGATTCGCCACCGCCGTGCCCGACGTGCAGATCACGACGGCGGGCATTTTGCTCTCTCGGCCTATGCCCAGGGCTGTGAAGCCAGCAACCCGCTCATCGACACGAACATGCAACGAGATGATGCCGCGTCGTTCCAATTCGGCAGCGGCAAGCGCCAGTGGCTGCGAGCGTGAGCCCGGACTCACAACAATATGGGCGACGCCGAGTTCGACCAAGCCGCCGAGCAACGCCGCAGCCGCATCGGTCGCGGCTGCCGCGATCCGGTGATCGTGCCGGGCCATCTCAGCCGAGCGCGCCGCGGTGACCACGGTTGTCGTCGTCACCATCAGAGACGTGGGGCGAAGAATCTGGGTCGCTCACCGTGTCGGCATCGCTTGGCTGCGGGTCTTCGTCGACGACGTTGTAGTTCGTCTTCCACTTTGGATCGTCGTCTTCGCTATCAAGCTGGGCGAGCTCTTCTTCGAGTCGGCGGATGCGATCGTCTTGCTCGCTTGTCGACCCGAGCTTGCCGAGAAACTCGGGATCATCGTCTGGAGCGTGCCGCTCCGCGGCTTTCGCCGCACGCATGCGGCCCACGCTCAACCAGAGCAGTCCGCCCAGCACCGGAAGCAGCACGACGATCAGAATCCACACGGGTTTTGACACACCGCGGTGACGAGTCGGAGGCTGGACGGCGCAATCAACAATGGTGAAGACCCAGAACGCGGTCGCCACCAGGGCCAGAATCAGCAGCACCCGAGGCATCTCCCTATCCTATGCGCCAGAACGCGCTCGCGGTCCGCGCTTGACGTAGAGCAAGCTGTGTGTTCGCACCGCGGCTTAGGATGAAGGTGTGAAACCTCGCTCCGCCCTCGTCTACTCGGTGTTGCGCCTGCTCGCATTTCTCGTGCCTTTCGGCGTGCTCATGCTGTTTCCGATCATGCGCGACTATTACTGGCTGGCCGCAATCTTCGCTGCGCTCATCGGCCTGAGCCTCTCGATGCTCTTCTTGCGACGACCGCTCGAAGACATGGCTGCCAGCATGGCGGAACGTCGCGCCCGCGCGACCGCGCCTGTCACCGACGAAGACGTAGAAGACGCCGCGGCTGATGCCGTGGACTCTCCCAAAGACTGAGTTCGCTCAGCCCACGAACGCCCAGCACAACACCGCGCCGTAGGCCAGCGAGGTGAGCGACGTCACGCTCAGCGCGACGACGAGTTCACGCGGATCGCGATACGTCCACACAATCAGGATTGCCGCGACGGCCGCCACCATCGGCAGCAGGCTCAGCCATGCGATCGGATAGACCAGAGCGAGAAGAATCGCAATAGCAAAAGGCAGCAGCACGAATACCGTGAACAGCCACCGCGTAGCCGTTCTGCCGATCAGAACCGTGAGAGTGCGCTTGCCCGCTTTGCGGTCTTGATCGATGTCGCGCAGGTTGTTGGCGAGCAGAACCGCACACGCAAACAGTCCTGCCGCGATCGCCCCGAACCATGCTTCCTGAGGGAGTACGAAAGCCTGCACCCAGGTTGTGCCCAGTGTGGCAACCAGTCCGAAGAAGACGAACACGACAACTTCCCCGAAGCCGTAATAGCCGTAGGGCCGTTTGCCGCCGGTGTAGAACCAGGCGGCAATTATCGAGATGACGCCCACCAGCAACATCCACCACTGCTCAGTGCGAATGACGATCGCAAGGCCCGCGACAGCGGCCACCGCGAAGAACGACAGTGCGACAAGCAGCACCGTGCGCGGGTTCGCTTTGCGCGCTCCGGTCAGCCTGGCGGGGCCGACACGGTAGTCGTCGGTGCCACGAATGCCGTCGCTGTAGTCGTTGGCATAGTTCACGCCGATCTGCAGCGCGATCGCGACCACAAAGCAGCACAGCGCAATCACCCAGTGAAAGGCATCGGTCACCACCAGGGCGGCGCCCGTGCCAATCAGCACCGGTGTCGCCGCAAGCGGAAGGGTGCGAAGGCGCGCTGCACCAATCCAGTCGCTCGCTCGCGCTTTCTCAACTCTCGCCGGGTTCTGCGATTGGGTCGTCTTCTGCGGGTTGCCGCGCGAGACGTGCTTCTTGGAGCCCGGACGTTTGCGTTTCTTGCTGGAGGTGCCTGCCACGAGTGGTCATCCTAGACCGCGAATCAATGACCTGGCGAAGCCGAGGCTCATCGGCGCGTCAGCGCAGAGCTCCCACGACCCGCCGAATCGCTTCTCGGTCGGGCTTTCCTGAGGGAAGCATGGGCAGTTCATCAACGAGCACAAGCCGCGACGGTCGCGCATGGGCACCGAGCTGTGCGGCGACCGCATCGCGGGCCTCTTGCAACTGCACCGCTTCGCTGCGGCGCAGCGATTCGCCGCGCCGCGCCACGACAACCGAGGCCTCGCCCCACTTGTCGTCATCGACCGCAACGACGACCGCACCGTGCAGACCGGTGATCGAACGCACCGCATGTTCGACGCGGTCAAGCGAGACATTCAAGCCACCCGAGACGATGACATTGTCGATACGGCCATGAATGCGCAGCAGTCCACCGTCGATGAGCCCGGCGTCACCGGTTCGATACCAGCGCGCGCCGCTGTGGTCGCGGACGAAAGTCGTGTCGGTGAGCTCGTCGTTGCCGAGATAGCCGTCCGCGAGGGTCGGTCCAGACACCTGCACCTCTCCCCGCTCGACGCGGAGCGCCACACCTCGCAGGGCTGACCCGTCATAGACGCAACCGCCACTGGTTTCTGTCGAGCCATACGTGCGCACGATGCGCACCTGCTCGGCCTCGGCCCGCTCGCGCATCGCCACTGGCATTGCTTGGCCGCCGATGAGGATCGCTTCAAACGAACGAAGCGCCGCTCGCACCGCCGAGTCGTGCTCTGCGGCGTCGAGCAGCTTTGCCAGCTGAGCGGGCACGAGCGAGGTGTAGGTAGGAATGCGCTCACCGCGATCAGTCGACACCATCATGAGAGATGCTGCGGCAAAGCCTTGCGGCGTGAATGAACCGCTCATGATGGCGGGTTCACGATCGGTCACGATTGAGCGCACCAGCACTTGCATTCCCGCGACATAGCTCGCCGGCAACGCGAGCAGCCACATTCCCTCGCCGATTCGGTCGGCGGTCGCCAGCGCGCTAGAGGTCAGCGCGTCTCGGCTCAAGGCGACACTCTTGGGCACACCGGTAGAACCCGAGGTCGTCACCACTACCGCCGTGCCGGCCCGCACATCAGTGGGCATCGTTGACACAGCGCCCAGAGCGAGCGCGGGGCCGGCGCCGTGCAGAGCGGATCGCACCGCACGCAACACCTCTCGGGGGTCATCCCCGGTGACGGGCTGCAGCTTCATAAGCGCACCATGCGCGTCAGAAGTGCCAGGGGTACGGCGACCAGTCGGGGGCACGCTTCTCGAGGAACGAGTCACGACCTTCGACGGCTTCATCGGTGCCGTAGGCGAGGCGAGTCGCCTCACCGGCAAATACCTGCTGGCCGACCAGACCGTCGTCGACCGCGTTGAAAGCGAACTTCAGCATTCTGATCGCCGTCGGCGACTTGGTGAGAATGGTGCGAGCCATCGCGATTGCCTCGTGCTCGAGTTCGGCGTGCGGAACGACACGGTTGACCGCACCCATCTCATACGCCCGCTGGGCGGAGTATTCCTCGGCAAGAAAGAAGATCTCGCGCGCGAACTTCTGCCCGATCTGGCGTGCGAAATAGGCCGAGCCGTAGCCCGCGTCGAACGAGCCGACATCAGCATCCGTCTGTTTGAACTTGCCGTGTTCGGCGCTCGCGATTGTGAGATCGCAGACGACGTGAAGCGAATGACCGCCGCCAGCCGCCCAACCCGGCACAACAGCGATAACGACCTTGGGCATGAAGCGGATCAGCCGCTGCACCTCGAGGATGTGCAGTCGACCGGCGCGCGCGGGGTCGGTGACCGAGTCAGTCTCGGAGTATTTGTATCCATCCCGGCCGCGAATGCGCTGATCGCCGCCCGAGCAGAACGCCCAGCCGCCGTCTTTTTCGCTCGGACCGTTGCCGGTGAGCAACACCACACCGATGCGCGGATCCTGTCGCGCTATCTCGAGCGACCGGTACAGCTCATCAACGGTGTGGGGGCGGAACGCATTGCGCACTTCAGGCCGGTTGAAGGCGACGCGTGCGATGCGCCCGTCGAGGGAGACATGCGAGGTGATATCGGTGTATGCGTCGGCGCCAGGCGCCAGCATCCACTCACTCTCATCGAACAGATCGGAAACGCTCACCGGCCCAGCCTACGACGCACGCGCAGAGTTCATGGTGAGACACATAGCGAAGCCCCACGGCGCACGCGCCCTAACCTGGAATCGTGACCATGACTCTGCGCGCTTTCGCGGCCTCTGCTGCCGCTGCCCTTCTAATTTCCCTCGCTGCCTGTTCTTCTGCCGACACCACGGCAACACCCGAGGCATCGGCAACCACCGAAGCCGGCTCCGGCGAGTGCGCTGGTGTGACAATCGTCGTCGAATTGCCTGAAATCGACGTGGCAGACTCCGATGCCGGAACCACGTGTATCGAAACGGATGAGGCGATCGCCGCCAGTGAAGCCGTAGCTGAGGCAGGTCTCACCACTGAGGGCACAGCCGAGTATGGCGACCAAGTGGTTTGCCGTGTCAACGGTTTTCCCGCCGCCGACTATGCACTGACCGCAGAAGACGGTTCTGATTACTTCGAGACGTGCGAGTCGATGCCCGCCGCGTTTGCGTACTGGTCGATGTGGGTGCAACCCGCCGACGGCGAATGGGGCTACGCCCAAGAAGGCCTCGGCACGCTTCAGTTGCAGCCCGGCGAGAGCCTCGCCCTGCTGTTTACTCTGAACGGCGAGCCCGCGGCACCCAGCGCCTGAACACCGAGCTCCTGAACACCCAGCGACTGAACACTAACCGCCTGACGTGACCTTTCGACCCGGACCCCTTCGTGCCGCCGCGGCTCTCGCTGCAGGCTTCGTTGGGGTTCGTGTCGTTTACCGGGTTCTTTTTCACGGCGCTGATGGGTCAGGAACGGTGGTGCTCGCACTGCCCGAGTACCGCCTGCCGGCTCCGCTGAACCATGTCGTGCTGTTGGGGCCTGCCACAACAGATGGACTGTGGGATGCTGCGGCGAGCGCAATGCCGATCGCGTTCACCATTCTGCTCTTCGGCGTCATCAACGCGCTCATCGATGTGCCACGCCTCTTCGCCCGTGGATCACGGCGTGGCCCGCTCAAAGGCGTTGCGCGCACACTCGCGGTAGCGTGGGCCGCGTTGCCAGCCCTGGCTGATTCGGTGCGCCGGGTGCGCTTCGCGCAGCGGTTGCGTGGCGAGCGAGGTGGGCCGCGCCTGCTCGCGCCCGTGCTCGAACGCACTCTCGAGCGCGCCACGGCCATCGCGTCGGCACTGGAGCTTCGCGGGTTGGCCGGAGCGGCAGCCGAGGGTGATTGCGAGCATCCCGCCAACGCGCTCGATGCAGCGATCACGCACCATGGCGCGCCCTCGCCAGCGGTGCGCATTGACGCGCTTGACCTCGCCCCGGGTCGGTTGACGCTCGTCACTGGCACCACGGGCAGCGGCAAGTCAACGCTGCTGCGGGCTTTGGCGGGGCTTCACAGTCATGTCGATGGCGGCACCATCAGCGGGCGACTCGACGTCGTGGGCCTCGATCGCGTCGCTACACCACCGCGAGATACCGCTCGACTAGTCGGAGTCGTGCTGCAGAATCCCCGCGAGGGCTTCGCCACTGATCGCGTGCGTGATGAGATCGGTCTGACGCTGGAGCTGCGCGGGGTCGCTCCCGTGATCGTGGCCGCGCGTGTAGATGAGATCGCCTCCCGCATTGGCATCGAGTCTCTGCTGGGCCGGGATGTTCGAGGCCTCTCCGCTGGCGAAGCCACGCTGGTGGCTATCGCGGCCGCCATAGTGGAGCATCCGATTCTGCTGCTCGTCGACGAGCCGCTTGCCGATCTTGATTCGCGCTTTCGTCGGCGAATTGTCGAGCTTCTCCGTGCGCTTGCGCACGACGCGGGCATGAGCGTCGTCGTTGCCGAACACCGACATGCCGACTTCTCATGCGTCGCAGATGAGCGTCTCGAGATCATCAACGGTGCTGCTCGCGCGGTGCCGGTGCAGGCGGTGGCGTCGGCCATTCCGATGCTCGCTCGGGTGTCGACGGCGCGCGAGACGGTGGCGTTGAGCGCGAACGACGTCACCGTGATTCACGGTGACACCACCGCAGTACGGGGCGCCTCGCTGAATGTCGCGGTGGGAGAGATCGTCGCGCTGCGGGGCGCCAATGGTGCCGGCAAGTCGAGCCTGCTCGCCGCGATCGCGCTGCCGCCGCGTGATGCACACCTCACCGTAAAGGGCGTCGCGGTGACCAGGCGAAAGATCGCGCTGGTGCCCGACGCTTCCGATGACCTGTTCGTCTGCACCAGCGTGGGTTCGGAGTGCGCGAGGGCAGACCGCCGTGCACACGTACGACAAAGCACGACTGCAGCACGGTTCGCCGGTTTTCTTGGCCACGAGACCGGGTCGGCAGCATTCCTCGCGCTGGCAGCGCAGCATCCGCTCGATCTCTCTCTCGGCGAGCGCCGATGCTTGGCAATCTCGCTGCAACTGGTGGCCTCACCACCGGTTCTGCTCGTCGACGAACCCACGCGAGGGCTCGATCCGGCGGCGAGTGCGCTCGTTTCTGCGGCACTGTCTCGTGCCGCTTCTGACGGCGCTGCGGTGCTCATGGCCACTCACGATGGGGACTTCGCTGCCGCCCTCGCCGACAGAACTCTGACGATGGCGAACGGGATCGTCTCAGAGCAACCGCAGGTGTCGAGCCCTGGTGCGACGCCGCAAACGCCGCAGACTCACGAAGATGCTTGGCGCGAGCCGCCGCCCGAGCCCGCACAGCCTGTCGTGCTACGCCGCGTGACCGGCATGCCCGCTCGCTCGCGCGGGTGGCCATTCTCAGCTCCCTGGGTGGCTCTAGCTGCCGCGAACCTCGTTGCACTCGCAGCGTTTGCGTGGCCGCTCATGGCATACGCGGTGCCCGCGCAGTCGGCTGCCGCGGTTCCTGTTGCGGCCTTCGCACTCGCCCCAGTGGCTGCCATCGTCGTGCTGATAGCCCTCGACGGCTCGGTTCGCGCAGCACACACCCTTGCGCTGCTGGGCACATTGGCGGCGATCGGCGCCGCAGTGCGCATTGTGGGAACCGGCGTCGGCGGAGTAGAAGCCGTCTTCATTCTGCTGATACTCGCGGGGCGAGCCTACGGCGTGAAGTTTGGCCTGCTGCTCGGATTGCTGACCATCGCCCTCTCGACCGTTGTCACAGGCACGTTCGGCCCGTGGACGCCATTTCAGATGTTCGCGTGCGCCTGGGTCGGTGCCGGGGCGGGCCTGCTTCCTGGTAGAGGGTCTGCTCGCGCCGAGATCGCAATGCTGAGCGTCTACGGGGTGCTTGCCGCATACGCCTTCGGTCTGATCATGAACCTCTGGTTCTGGCCATTCGCGATCGGCACGGGTTCGGGAATCTCGTACGAAGCAGGGGCACCCCTCACGCAGAATCTCGGCAGTTTCTTCGTTTACTCGCTAGTGAGCTCCACTCTCACGTGGGACACCCTGCGAGCGATCACCACGGTGATCGGTTTGCTCGTGGTGGGAAGCGCCGTTCTAGCGGCCTTGCGGCGCGCTAAACCCGTCGCTGCGCAACCGAGCACACCACGAAGCGGTGTTGAGAAGCCACTGCGCGTGGGACACTAGAGCCAGGTGACTCCCCATTCGGGTCGAAGCCGCCGAAAGGACTCCCCGATGAAAATCACCACCTCCTCCGACTGGCGCGACGAGATGCCGTTCGACGTTCCAGTCTCGGCGGCCGAGGTACTGCCAGGCGAGCCCACCCGCTGCGCTGGCTGTGGATCGGATGCTTCACTGAACCCACGAACGGTGATGTGGGCGGTCAAGCACCGGCATCCCAACAACCACGCCGGCTTCGTGCGCCTGTATTGCAGCGTGCATGTGCCCAAGCCCCCCGCACGAGCACCGGAGCTTTCGGTGACGAAGAAGCGCGAACGCCGCCCGGCCGCCCGCAAAGCAGATGCGGTTCCCGAGCGCCCGAAGATCCTCTGCCCCGACTGCTACGTCGAAGTGCCGTCGCACGGCACCTGCGGAATGTGCGGCCAGCAAGTCGCTGGCTAAGCCGCCACGAACGGCTCGCCGGAAACTCGGTGCGCCACCTCACACCGAGAAGTACTTGGCCTCGGGGTGATGGAACACGAATGCGTCGGTCGACTGCTCGGGATGCAGCTGCAACTCGTCGCTCAATTCAACGCCCATGCGTTCAGGCCTCAGCAGTTCAACCACCTTGCGTCGGTCTTCCATCTCGGGGCACGCCGGGTAGCCGAGCGAGAATCGCGCGCCGCGGTATTCGAGTTTGAACAGTCCCGCGACATCTTTCGGCTCTTCATCGGCGAAGCCAAGCTCGGAACGAATTCGGGCGTGCCAGTACTCAGCCAGCGACTCGGTCAGCTGCATCACAAGACCGTTCAGCTCGTAGTAGTCGCGATAGCGGTCTTCGGCAAACAGCTTCGCCGTGACTTTGTCGATAGCCGCACCGGCAGTCACAAGCTGCACCGGCATCACATCAATTTGGCCAGACTCCTTCGAGCGAACGAAGTCTGACAAGCAGAGGTGGCGATCACGGCGCTGGCGCGGAAAATGGAACCGAAGTCGTTCGGCGCCAAGCTGACCGTCAGAGCCACCGTCTGGAGCGAGCAGGCCCGCGGCGCCAAGCGTTCCTTCGCGGTCATCGCCGTGGTGAAGCACGATCAGGTCGTCGCCCTCACTCTGCACCGGAAAGTAGCCGTAGGCAACCGAGGCATCGAGCATGCCTTCAGACAAGATGCGGTCAAGCCAATAGCGCAAGCGAGGGCGGCCCTCGGCCTCAACCAGCTGATCGTATGAAAGACCGTCGGCGCCACGACCCGGCTTCAGCCCCCACTGCCCCATGAATGTGGCCCGCTCGTCAAGGAATGCCGAGTAGTCGGCGAGTGCGAGACCCTTCACAATGCGGGTGCCCCAGAACGGCGGCACCGGCACCGGGTTGTCGGCCAGAACGTCGGAGCGCGCGGGCATTTCTTCGGGCTCGGTGAGCGTGAGCTGGGTTCCCGAGCGATGAATGCGCTTCTTGAGCGGCGGCAGGCCCACTTCTGCCGGGTCGGCGCCGCGGGCAATCGCCACCAGCGGCTCCATCAGTGTCAGTCCCTCGAACGCGTCTCGTGCGTAGCGCACGTCACCGTCGAAGAGACCGGCGAGGTCATCTTCCACGTAGGCGCGGGTGAGGGCAGCGCCGCCAAGAATGATCGGCCACTTCTTCGCCAGACCCCGAGAGGAAAGCTCCTGCAGGTTCTCTTTCATCACGACGGTTGACTTGACCAGCAGCCCCGACATGCCAATCACATCAGCGTTGTGTTCTTCAGCGGCCGCGATGATCTCAGCGATTGGCTTCTTGATTCCCAGGTTCACGACGTCGTAGCCGTTGTTGGTGAGGATGATGTCGACAAGGTTCTTGCCGATGTCGTGCACGTCGCCACGCACAGTCGCGAGGATGATCTTGCCTTTGCCCGACGCATTGGACTTCTCCATGTGCGGCTCAAGCAGGGCGACGGCCGCCTTCATCGTTTCTGCCGACTGCAGCACGAACGGCAACTGCATCTCACCCGAACCGAAGCGCTCCCCGACAACCTTCATGCCCTCGAGCAGATGTTTATTGATGATTTCGAGCGCCGTCAAGCCGCTCTCGCGGGCGAGATCTAGATCGGCCTCCAGCCCCTTGGCTGCACCGTCGATGATTCGACGCTCCAGCCGCTCCCCGACGGGGAGTGCATCAAGTTCAGCGGCACGCTGATCGCGAAGCGCGGCGGTGTCGACTCCGGCAAAGAGGTCGAGCATCACAGCGAGCGGATCGTAGGTGAGGTTGCCCTCCGCGTCATATTCGCGGCGGTCCCAGACCAGATCGAGCGCAACCTTGCGCTGATCTTCTGACAGCGAAGCGAGTGGCACGATTTTCGCGGCGTCAATGATTCCTGACGTCAACCCAGCTTCGACGGCTTCGTGCAGGAAGACCGAGTTGAGCACGCTTCGCGCCGCGGGGTTGAGGCCGAAAGACACGTTCGAGACTCCCAACGTGGTGTGGATGCCCGGGTACTTGGCGGTGAGCCGGCGAATGGCGTCGATCGTCTCAATGCCATCGCGTCGCGTTTCTTCTTGCCCAGTGGCGATCGGAAAGGTCAGGCAGTCGACGATGATGTCTTCGACACGCATGCCCCAGTTCTGCACCAGGTCATCGACGAGGCGAGACGCGATACGCAACTTGTCATCGCCGGTGCGAGCCTGCCCCTCTTCGTCGATGGTGAGCGCTATCACCGCAGTGCCGTGCTCTTTGACCAGCGGCATGATCCGCCCGAAGCGGCTCTCGGGCCCCGCACCGTCTTCGTAGTTGACCGAGTTGACGACCGGGCGCCCACCAATCAACTCAAGCCCCGCGGCGATCACCGCTGGTTCAGTTGAGTCGATGACGAGCGGCAGGGTTGAGGCGCTGGCAAAGCGTGAAACGATCTCGCGCATGTCGTTGACGCCATCGCGCCCCACGTAGTCGGTGCACACGTCGAGCAGGTGCGCACCCACGCGAATCTGGTTGCGAGCGATATCGACGCAGTCGTCCCATCGCCCTTCGATCATCGCTTCGCGAAACGCCTTCGAGCCGTTCGCGTTGGTGCGTTCGCCGATCGCCAGGTAGGACGCATCTTGGTCAAAGGGCACGTGCTGGTACAGGCTCGCGATGCCCGCTTCGGGCGCGGCGGTGCGTCTGGTCGAGGCATCAACCGAGCGCAGTCGCTCGACGACGGCACTCAGGTGCTCGGGCGTAGTGCCGCAGCATCCACCAACCAGACCGACACCGAACTCGCGCACGAACTGCTCGTGAGCCGTGGCCAACTCGTTCGGAGTCAGTGGATAGTACGCGCCATCGGCGGTTAGCACGGGCAAGCCCGCGTTCGGCATGCAGGCCACCGGCACATTGGAGTGCTTCGACAGGTGCCGCAGGTGCTCACTCATCTCGGCCGGGCCGGTGGCGCAGTTCAGGCCGATTGCATCGACGCCGAGAGGCTCGAGGGCAGTGAGGGCTGCGCCAATTTCGCTTCCCATCAGCATTGTTCCCGTGGTCTCGACGGTCACCTCGACGAGGATCGGAAGCCGAACACCGCGATTGACGATGGCCTGCTTGCAGCCGTTGATCGCGGCTTTCGTCTGCAACAGGTCTTGTGAGGTCTCAACGAGAAAGGCGTCTGCGCCACCGTCGATGAGTCCCTCAGCCTGCAGCGCAAAAGTCTGCTTCAAGTGGTCATAGGTGGTGTGTCCAAGACTTGGCAGCTTGGTGCCGGGCCCCATCGACCCGAGCACCCAGCGCATGCGCCCGTCGGCGGCCTCGGCCGCTTCAACCTGCTCGCGAGCAATGCGCGCACCGGCGGTGGCGAGCTCGAGAATGCGATCGTCGATGTCGTAGTCCGAAAGGTTCGACCAGTTCGCGCCGAAGGTGTTGGTTTCGATCGCGTCGATACCGGCAGCGAGGTACTCGTCGTGGATGGCCGCGATCATGTCAGGGCGTGTGACGTTGAGGATCTCATTGCAACCCTCGAGCTGCAGGTAGTCGTCGAGTGTCGGCTCGTGCCGTTGCAGCATGGTGCCCATCGCACCGTCTGCGATGACGACGCTGTTCTGCACGGCGTCAAGCAGCGCCTGCGCACGCGCTGGGCGCGGCACAGCCTCGATATCGAGGGCGAAACGGGACGAAGTGCTCTGAGCGTTCACCCACGCGAGTTTACTCAGCGCGTCGCGTTGCGGCTCTCGTGAGTCTGACTGAGTCAGCCGTTTTTCGCGTCACGCCAACGCAACCATGATCTGACGATCTCGTAGTCGTAGTCGGGCCCGCTGAAGTTGAGGGTGAACAGTCTCGTGCCGGCCGCGTATAGTTCGTCGGCGTCGTCTTGACTGCGTCGGTGCAGCTCATTCGAGACCACCAGTCTCGACAGATCGCGCTGCTCCTTCTCTGCCCACCGTTCGACAACCTCAAGCTTGTGAGGCAGCTCTTCGGCAGCCACGAAACTGTGCCAGATATCGGCGTGCCTCGCGACCAGGCGCAGGGTCTTCTGCTCTCCTTTGCCACCGATCATCACCGGGATCTCGCGCGTGGGCGCGGGGTTGAGCTTCTGCCACCGTTCCTCGATCCGCGCAAGTCCGTCGGCGAGGTCATTCAGTCGAGAGCCGGCGGTGCCGAATTCGTAGCCATACTCGGTGTAGTCGCGCTCAAACCACCCTGAGCCGGTCGCGAAGATGAACCGGCCTTCGCCGCCTCGTGCCGAGATGTGGTCGATTGTGCGGGCCATATCAGCCTGCAGATCGGGGTTGCGATAGCTGTTGCAGTTCACCAGCGCGCCGAACTCCACCCGTTCGGTCTGCTCCGCCCAGGCGGCGAGCATCGTCCACGACTCAAAGTGCAAACCTTCGGGATCGCCCGACAGCGGAAAAAAGTGATCCCAGTTGAACAGAATGTCTACGCCCATCTCTTCGAGGCGTAGAACAGCGTCGCGGATCTGAGGGTAAGTCACGTGCTGGGGAGCGATCTGCACGCCGAGGCGCACGGGAGTGTCGAGAAGCATGCTTCTCAGCCTAAATCCCTCGCGGCACCCATAGGTTTGCCATGATGATCACATGATCCTCCCAACGCTCGCTGACATCCTCGCGAGTACGCGCATTGTTGCGCTGCCGCTCGCCACTGAGTTCCGCTCGATCACCGTGCGCGAGGCCGCACTGTTCGAAGGGCCAGAAGGGTGGACGGAGTTCTCGCCTTTTCTCGAGTACGGCGATGCCGAAGCGGCGACATGGCTTGCCGGGGCAATCGACTTCGGGTGGATGCCGCAACCCGCGGCTTTGCGGCATCAAGTTGCTGTCAACGCAACCATTCCGGCTGTCGGCACTGCCGCTGCGGCGGAGATTCTCGCCCGCTTCGACGGGTGTCGCACGGCCAAGGTCAAGGTCGCTGAACCAGGCCAGACGCTCGCCGACGACGTGGCCCGCGTGCAGGCAGTTCGTGAGGCAATGGGCTCAGAGGGACGCATCCGCGTTGATGCCAACGGAGCCTGGAACATCGACGAAGCTGAGCATGCCATTCATGCCTTGGCCGAATTCGATCTGGAATACGTT
This sequence comes from Microbacterium marmarense, assembly GCF_037204165.1. NCBI lineage: Bacteria > Bacillati > Actinomycetota > Actinomycetes > Micrococcales > Microbacteriaceae > Microbacterium > Microbacterium marmarense. The sequence goes on along the minus strand of NZ_JBBDGL010000001.1, from coordinate 1,066,233 downwards.
GAGCAGCCGTGCGCGAGCGTCGACGAACTCGCTGAGATTCGGCGGCGGGTGAAGTACATGGGCATTCCCATCGCGGCAGATGAGAGCGTGCGTAAAGCCGCTGATCCTCTCGCCGTCGCGCGCGCCGGGGCAGCCGACCTTCTGGTGATCAAAGTGCAGCCACTCGGAGGAGTGAACCGCGCGCTCGAGATCGTCGCCGAAGCTGGCCTGCCCGCTGTCGTATCCAGCGCTCTCGATACCTCAATCGGACTATCGATGGGCGTAACTCTTGCGGCTGCGTTAGAGCAACTCGACTACGACTGCGGCCTCGGCACCGCAGCGCTGTTCACCAGCGACGTGACCTCTCCCGCCCTGACCCCGCAGAGCGGCGCCCTTTCGGTCGACCGGATCGCCGCGGATCCGTCGCTGCTCGCGGCGAGCGCGGCCGGCGCAGATCGAGCGGACTGGTGGCGCGAGCGCATCACCCGCTGCCATGCACTGCTCAGCTCTGCGGCGGCCGAATGACCAGTTGGGCTACGATCGCGAGCTCAGCGCTGACGAATTCACGCATCTGAGTGTGATTGAGCCCAGCCATCACCGCCCGCACCGACGCACTTTCCCAGGTGGTGAGCATGACTCGAGCGACGTCGGCGGCTGGTAACACGCAGACAAGAGTGCTCGCTCGAGAGATATCGTCGACGATCTGCGTGACGCTCACCAGCAACTCGTCTTCTTGAGCGAGCGATGCGGCCGCAAGGCCCGGGTTGCGCAAGGCGTTGATGCGAATTTCGCTCATCAACAGCACGCTCAGCCGATCTGACGCTGTCGTATCGAGAACCTGTTGAATGACCTGCAACGCCTTCGTTTCTCCGCCGTTCAATGCGCCATCTTGCTCAAGCGCTCTCACGCGCGCACGAACGGCCTCTACCCGCGAGAGTGACACTCGTCCGGCGAGTTCAAGAAAGAGTTCGTCTTTGGACTCAAAGTTGGAGTAGAAGGCGCCGCGAGTGAACCCTGCTCTCTCGCACACCTCTTCGACCGAAGCCGCATCGAGGCCGACTTCAGCGAATACCTGAGCGGCGGCATCCAGTAGCTTCTGCCGTGTGGCTTCTCGTCGGCGTGAGGGCGAGGCCATGCTCTCTGACATCAGTTCTCCTTGGTTCTCATCTTCTGTTCAGCCTGAACGCATGAGACTCGCCTACGATACACTGACGTATCCGATACAGCGGTGTATCTGTTTCGCATTGGCACTTGAATGACGGAGGCGCTGTGTCTACTCTGCTGTACTCGCTCGGACGCTGGTCGTACAACCGGCCGTGGCGGGTTCTCGTCGGCTGGCTGCTGCTACTGGCGATCGCCGGCAGCAGCGCAGCAGTGTTCATGAAGGGCACCGACAACTCGTTCAGCATTCCAGGATCTGAGTCCCAAGAGGGGCTCGAACTGCTCAGCCGCAGCTTTCCATCGGCCAGTGGCGCGAGCGCGACACTCATCGTCGGAGCCGCTGACGGCGACAACATCACCGAGGCTCCATACGATCAGCTCATCTCCGACGCCATCGTCGATCTAGAGAGCGTCGATGGCGTGGCAGCAGTCGCCGACCCGTTCGACGGGTTGATCGATGGAACGATCGCTGACGATGAATCGGCTGCCATCGTGACCGTGCAGCTAGACGGCGATGCGACCAGCGTCTCGAGCGCCACGACGTCGGCGCTCACCGACATTGCTGCGGAACTGCGCGAAACGCTTCCCGAGGGTGCGAACGCAGCCATGGGAGGCGAGCTGTTCGCAGCCGCGATTCCCGCGTTGTCGCTGATCGAAGCGGTAGGGGTTCTGATCGCTCTCTTCGTGCTGATCGTCACGTTCCGCTCGTTCGCGGTCGCATGGTTTCCCCTCGTGAGCGCGCTGATCGGCGTGGGGCTGGCGATCTCGCTCATCCTCGTGTCGACCGCGTTCGCATCGGTCTCTTCCACAACGCCGATGCTGGCAATCATGCTCGGTTTAGCCGTCGGCATCGATTATGCACTGTTCATCGTGGCCCGACATCAAGATCAAGTACGCGAGGGAATCGACCCCGAAGAGTCGGTCGCGCGTGCCACCGGCACGGCTGGCTCCGCGGTCGTGTTCGCCGGCATCACGGTGTTGATCGCCCTCATCGGGCTCAGCTTCGCCGGCATCCCGTTCCTCACCACGATGGGTGTTGCCGCCGCGGTTGCCGTGGCGATAGCGGTAGTCGTCGCTGTCACTCTCACTCCCGCTTTGCTGGGATTCAGCAAAGGCCGGGTGGTCGGCTGGGGCTTTGCAAAGAAGAAGCCGGCGCAACCGACCGAAGACGACGAAGAGCAGACAGTCGTTGCGCATACCCCACCGAAGTCGAACCGCTGGGTGATGCTTGTCACGAAGCATCCGCTGGTCACCACGATCGCGGTTATCGTCGGCCTCGGTGTGATGGCCGTGCCTGCCAGCAGTCTTGCGCTTGCCCTTCCCAACGCGGGCGTGCAACCGACTTCAAGCGAAGCACGCCAGGCTTACGACCTCACCGCAGAAACCTTCGGTCCAGGCGCCAACGGACCGCTGATCATGACCGGCACAATCGTGACATCGACGGATCCGCTCGGCCTCATGGACGATTTGGCGACCGAAATCGAAGCGATTCCCGGTGTTAAAGAAGTAGCGCTGTCAACACCCAACGAAACAGCCGATACCGGACTCATCCAGATCATTCCTGAGACTGCTCCAGATGCCCCCGAAACAGCGGAACTCGTTCGAACACTGCGGGACCAACACGATCGGCTTCTCGAGGAATACGGTGTTGATCTGAAGGTCACCGGATTCACCGCTGTCGGAATCGATGTCTCAGACCGGCTTGGTGCCGCGCTCGTCCCGTTCGGCATCTTTGTGGTTGGCCTGTCATTGATCCTCCTGATGATCGTCTTCCGCTCCATCTGGGTTCCGCTCATGGCCGCCGGTGGCTACCTGTTGTCGGTGGCCGCGTCGTTCGGCGTTGTGGCGGCGGTGTTCGAGTGGGGGTGGTTCGCCGACGCGCTGCACGTCGCCAAGGTGGGCCCCATCATCAGCTTCATGCCCATTTTGCTCATGGGCGTGCTGTTCGGCTTGGCCATGGACTACCAGGTGTTCCTGGTTTCACGCATGCGCGAGGACTACGTGCATGCTGTGCGCGCGCCTGGCGGAGCGGCTGATCGAAAGACTGCGCTCGGTGCCGTTCGATCGGGCTTCACTGCCTCGGCGCGGGTGGTCACCGCAGCGGCCGTCATCATGTTCGCCGTGTTCGTCGCCTTCGTGCCCGAAGGCGACTCTTCGATCAAGCCCATCGCGCTCGGACTCGCCGCTGGTATCGCCATCGATGCGTTCTTGGTGCGAATGACACTGATCCCCGCTCTGATGGCGCTACTCGGCGAGAAGTCATGGTGGATTCCGCGGTGGCTCGACAAGGCCCTACCCCACTTCGATATTGAAGGTGAAGCCGTCCAGCGTGAACTCGAGTTGGCGAACTGGCCTGAACCCAATACGTCAGCTGCCGTCGTGGGCGAGAATGTCGCCGTGCATGCCGACGGCGGCAACCGAAACGGCGAAGTCACCCTCTTCGCTGGCGCGACGTTCCGCGTCGAACCGGGATCTGCACTGGTTGTCACTGGAGACGCTCGCGCGGGAAGAGCCTTTGCCCTTGCCGTGGCGGGTCGAATCACCCCCGATCAAGGTCTGCTGCGCGTCGGAGGCCATTTGCTTCCCGGGCGAGCTGCCTGGGTTCGCGCCCATGTCGGCGTGGCTTTGCTTTCTACTGCGGAGCACCCGGTCAAAGAACTGCGAAGCGCGCTTGCCGGCAACACTCGAACCGTCGTTATCGAAGCGCCAGAGGTCTTAGAAGGCGCCGAGCGCGACCAGGCGGCCGCTGTTTTGCGGGACGCGATCGAGCGTGCGTCCGAGCGGGGCGCTGCCCTCACGGTCGTGACCGTCTCACGTGCCGAGGGTCCGGCCCTTTCCCTGCTCGCCGAAGCGAGGTTCAGCGACGTTGCGTCGATCGGCCTCACACAGCATCCTTCTCCCACTCCTTCCACCGCTGAGGTGAACGCATGACTCTCCCCCTAGAACGCTCGCAATCCCGGAGCCCCATCACGTGGCTGACGTTGATCGGTGTCTTGCTGCTGCCCGTCATCATCGGCGGCATCCTGATTACTGCGCTGTACAACCCCACCGAGCGTCTCGATAATCTGAACGCCGCAATCGTGAACAACGACGAACCGGTTGACGTTGACGGTCAAATGGTGCCGTTGGGCCGCCAACTCACCGCCGGTCTCGTCGAGGGCTCAGACAGTCTCGACAGCAACCTCACATGGACGCTGTCAAACACCGACGAGGCCGAGGCGGGCCTGGCGGACGGCACTTATGCCGCGGTGATCACCATTCCCGAGAACTTCTCGACCGCTGCTCTCTCTACGCGCCCCGGAGAAACTCCCGAGCAGGCAACGATTGAGGTCACCACTCCCCCAGACAGCTTGATCGTCGACGACGCGATTACCTCGCAGGTGGCGACCGCCGCTGCGTCTCTCATGGGATCCGAACTGTCGACGGTGTATCTCGAAAATGTCTTCCTCGGCTTCACTACCCTGGGCGAACAACTGAGCGAAGCGGCAGATGGCGCGGGTGAACTGGCCGACGGTGCTGCCAGCGCGGCAGAGGGCACCGTCAGTCTCGCTGACGGCGTTGACCAGTTGGCGAGCGGCGCCACAGAGCTGTCGGCCGGTGCGGGCGAGATCTCGGCTGGCTTCGGTCAGCTCTCGGGCGGTGCCGCAGAACTGGCGGTTGGTGCGGGCGAGATCTCAACTGGTATCGGCCAGCTCTCGACGGGCGCACAGGAACTCGCCGACGGTGCAGACGAGATCTCAGCCGGCACGAGTGGCATAGCCACCGGTGCGGCCGGGCTCGCGGCGGGAACTACAGAAGCGGCTGAGGGACTGGACAGCTGGGCTGCCGGCGCGCATCAGAGCGCCGATGGCGCCGCACAGCTCGCCGATGGACTCACCGTCATGGCTGACGAGGTGGCTGCGCTTCCCGATGTTCCCGAAGAGCTCGTCGTCGCAGCGCAGACCCTTGCCGACAACAGCGGCCAGATCGAAACCACCGTGACAGACGCCGCAGCAGAGCTCGACACCCTGGCTGCCAGCTGTCTCGCAGAGGGCGGCTCGGCTGCGCTCTGCGAGGCCATCACAGATGTCGCCGATACCGCCAATGAGGCGTTGCCCGCTATCACCGGCATTCTCGACGACTCGCAGAACATCGCCGACGGGATTGCTGGCCTGGCCGAATTCGAACCGCAACTGGTCGCCGCGCTGCAACAATCAGCTGCGGGAGCCGATTCGTTGGCAACAGGAGTGTCTGCGCTCGCAGACGGCGCCACCGAAACAGCAGTCGGCCTCGATGAGCTCGCGTTCGGCATGGGCGCCCTTGCGGTTGGCGCCGACGATCTTGCTGACGGCACCACGACGTGGGCCGGCGGAGCTGAGGCGTGGGCTGCGGGCACGTCTGAGGCGAGCGCAGGAGCCAATACATGGGCAGACGGTGCCTACCAGTGGGCGAGCGGCGCGGCAGCCGCCGGCTCCGGCGTGAACACGTGGGCCTTCGGCTCGAGCGAATGGGCTATGGGAGCCACCGACGCGGCTACGGGGGCTGAAGAACTTGCTGACGGCGCCGGACAGCTCGCCGACGGCACAAGCGAGCTCGCCAGCGGCCTTGGCACCGCAAGCGAAGAGATTCCCACCTACACCGAAGACGAGGCCGACGCGCTGGCAACCGTGGTTGCTGATCCGGTTTCGGCTGAGGGCGCGGGCAACGAGCTGTTCGGCGCTTCGGCTATTCCTCTGCTCGCGATGCTCGCACTCTGGTTCGGCGGCCTGGGAAGTTTCATCGCTCTGCAGGCTGTCTCACGACAGGCACTGACCTCACGCAAGCCCTCTGCACTGCTGGCGGCTCGGGGCCTCGCTCCTGCTGCTGCCATCGGCGCAGCGCAAGGCCTGCTCGTGGCTGCAGTCGTGCAGTTCGCCGCGTCGTACGACTGGTCAACGTGGCTCGCATTCGCGGCAATGGCGATCGTCGCGGGCGTGGCCTTCGCGGCGGTGAACCAAGCGCTCGTCGCTGCGCTCGGTGGAGCGGGGCGCTGGGTCGCCGCCATGATCGGCGTGCTTGCACTCGCTACCGGGATCGTGTCGACAGTGCCCGGAGTCTTCACCGACTTCGCCGCACTCTTGCCCACTACCCCCGCCTACAACGGCATGCTCGCCGCGCTCACCGCGACGACCGGCTACGGCGCGGCGATCGCCGGGCTAGTCGTCTGGACGCTGATCGGCTTCGCAATCACCGTCATCGCGGTGGCACGACGCCGCTCGGTCTCGTCGAAGAGCTTGTTGGCGCCGGCGACCGTCTAGCGGGCCCGCTACGAGAAAGGGTCCGTCGCTCATCGAGCGGCGGACCCCTTTTCTCGTGGCCGGGATCAGCTCAAGCCGGAGTAGGCGTGCAGACCCTTGAAGAACATGTTCACGATGGTGAAGTTGAACAGCACAGCGGTGAAGCCGATGATCGACAGCCACGCCGAGCGCGACCCGCGCCAGCCTCGCGTGGCACGCGCGTGGATGTACCCCGCGTAAAGGACCCAGATCACGAAGGTCCACACTTCCTTCGTGTCGAAGCCCCAGTAGCGGCCCCACGCATCGTTCGCCCAGATCGAGCCCGCGATGAGCGTGAATGTCCAGAAGATGAATCCAAGAATCGCGAAGCGGTAGGCGAGCGACTCAAGCGCCTCGGCACTGGGGACGGTACGCAGAAACCCTGGGCCGGTTTTAACGGCAGTGGTGGATGCTGCGGCTGCCGCAGCCACCTTCTGTTCGCGTCGCGCCTGCATCAGCTGCAACACCGAGAGGCCGAACGCGATCGCGAACAGCGCCGTCGCCAAAGATGCGACGAAGACGTGAATGACGAGCCACACGCTCTTGAGCGGATCCATCAGCGGGGTGATCTCTACGTAGAAGTTCATCGCCGAGGCACCGAGGAGCACGACTACCAGACCGGTGATGAACGCCCCGAGAAAACGTAGGTCGTAGCGCAGCAGGGTGACGAGGTAGACACCGACGACGAGCAGAAGGCCCGTGAGCGCGAACTCATACATGTTCGACCACGGCACGCGACTCGAGGCGATGCCCCGCGTGACGTCGCCGCCGAGGTGGAACAAGAAGCCGAAGACGGTCAGTGAGGTGCCGATTCGCGCCCAGAGGTACCGGGGTCGCTGCGACGGTGACGCGTTCAGCGCGACCTCAGCGGCTCGCTCTTCATCGCGTAGCTGCGTCATCGTGCTCGCACTCGAACCGGCCGCGGCACCAACCAGTTCACGCTCGCGCAGAGCGGCGTCTTTCTGATCGACGCTGCTTGCCGAGCGGGTGGCGAGATCTACGGCGTAGGCGATGAACGCGAGCGCGTAGACCGCGATCGCTGTCCACACCAGCAGCACTGAGATCGACTCGAGCGAGAGAGCGGCGGTATCCTGCATCGTGCCAGTCTACGTCGCGGGAGCGGCGCTCTGACCGGCTCTGAGCGACGCGCTGTGCTTGTCGGCCACCTGGTCGACGGCGCCCATCAGCGTCGGATCTTCACCGCGCGCAAGCCCGGCGTATTCGACATTGAGCGCTCCTTGTTCTGGCGTGATCTTCACCCACATGCGGCGGCGCGGCACGAAGAGGGCCACCATCAGTCCGGCCGTCGCGAGAATCGCGAATAACAGCACCCAGGTTGCGCCGGCATCGCGATGCACTGAGAGGGATACGTAGCGCTTCACCGACTGCTCATAGCCAGCGGCGCCCGCGGGCGATTCGTCTTCGAATGTGATCGTGCCGTACCCGTCGGGCAGATCAGCTGTCTCCCCCGGAGCCAGCTCGATCGATTCGACATCGGTGTCACGTCCGGTGAGCTTTTCCATTCCCGTCGGATCGAGCGTGTAGACCGAACGAGGAATGCCGTCGTTGATGCCGAGGTCGCCGGCATAGACGTCGAGAGAAAGCACCGGGTTCACGAGCGCCGGGTATGCCGAAGAGAAGGCACCCGTCGTGAGTGGTGCCTGCGTGGGATAGAAGAAGCCCACCAATCCCAGCTGATCTTCAAGACCATCGGCGATCTTCACCACGCCGAGCGACGTCATATTGGTGTCTTGCGGCAAAAACGGCACAGATTCTGAGAACACGACCTCGCCGTCAGAGTCCATCACGGTGATTGTCGGTGCGTAGCCATTGCCCAGGAGATAAACACGGTCGCCGTCGATCTCGAGGGGATGGTTGACGCGAACCTCAGCTTCGACGGGGTCGCCGCCCGCTTCTTGCACGGTGAGGTTCGCAACGAAGTCGCCGGCCTGACCTGCGCCCGGGGTGTTTGCGGGTTGATAGGTGACTTCAAAGCTGTCGAGCGTCATCGCGTAGGGCGAGAGTTGCTCTTCATCGACGAAGCGGCCAGGGTTGAACGAGGCGTAATCAAGCAACGTGTTGACGAAGGTGCGTCCCTCGATGATCACGCTCTGGCCGGTGTGCGTGAACCCACCGCCCACTCCGACGGCGATGAGGACTCCCACGAGCGAGGCGTGAAAGACGAGGTTGCCGGTTTCTCGCAGGTACCCGCGCTCGGCAGACACCGACATTGCACCGCGGGCGTCATAGCGCTCGACGCGGTAGCCCGCACTTCTGAGCTGCGTGTGCGCGGCCGCAATGGCGGCAGACGCGGTGGAATCAGCATCCTGCCCGTCGGCAATGGCGACTGTCTCTGAGCGATATGCGTCCAGGCGAGACAGCCGTGCCGGTGTGCGCGGCGGACGCGCACGCAGGGCCTTCCAGTGGTGCTTGGTGCGCGGAATCACACAGCCGATCAGTGAGATGAACAGCAGCAGGTAGATCGCCGAGAACCAGGGCGACGTATAGACGTCGAAGAGGCTCAGTTTGTCAAGAATCGGAGCGAGGTCGGGGTTGTCGGTGAAGTACTGCGTGACGCCGTTGGGGTCGGCGCTGCGCTGCGGCACGAGCGAGCCGGGCACTGCAGCGATGGCGAGCAGCAAGAGCAGCACCAGCGCCGTGCGCATCGAGATGAGGTGGCGCCAGGCCCATCGAAGCCAACCGGTGAAGCCGAGCGAGGGATTCGTGATGTCGGAGGCCGACTTCGTGTCGCGAGACGACGAGTCTGCGTGATCGGCGGGGCGCAACGGCTCGCCTTCGAGCATGTCTGCGTCAGATGGGGAGCGGGACACTCGCAAACACCCCCTGCAGCTGAGCCATGATCTGAGTCCAAATGCCCGTGACCATGAGCAGGCCGAGCAAGATGAGCACGATGCCGCCGATGATGTTCACCGCGCGGATATGTTCGCGCAGGAACGCGACTGAGGCCGTCGCCCAGCCGAAGCCGAGCGTGAGCAGCACGAACGGAATGCCCAGGCCGAGCGAGTAGGCAAAACCGAGCAATGCGCCGCGCCAGACGGAGCCACTGTCAAAGGCCATACCCAGAATGACCGCGAGGGTCGGGCCGATGCACGGCGTCCACCCGATGCCGAGGGCGACACCAAGCAGCGGCGCTCCAACGAGTCCGACGTTGTTCTTCACCTGCGGTCGCAGCGTGCGCTGCGCGACACCGAATACACCGATGAAGACTAGCCCCAGCAGAATGATGACGACGCCGAGAATGCGCGTGATCGGGTCGGCGTATTCGAGCAAGAACCTGCCGAGAGTGCCTCCCAGCATGGCAACGCTCATGAACACCACGGTGAAGCCACCGATGAACAGCAGCACGCCCAGCAACAGGCGCCCTCTCGCGGGCGCCTCTGCGGCAACTGCGGCAGGGGCGCCTGGTGCGAGCCGACCGCTCTCAGAAGGGCTGCGGTCAGAAGTCTGACGCGGCGTCGCCGCGCCCGCGATGAAGCCAAGGTATCCGGGAACGAGCGGAAGAACGCAGGGCGACAGAAACGAGATCAGCCCTGCAAGCACAGCAATCGGGATCGCTACCAGCAGCGTGCCGTCGGCGACAAGGGCGCCGGGGTTCATGATTCGTCCAGCGTGTCACGCACAAGGGTCTCGAGAATCGACGCGCTCTCGACGACACCGATGATGCGCACCGCTACGCGACCCTCGCGGTCGAGCACGAGGGTGACCGGCACCGCATTCAACGGGGTCTTGCCTGCGAAGGCAAGCTTGATCGACCCGTCGACGGTGGTCAACGCGCTGGGATACGTGATGCCATAGGTATCAGCGAACGCCTGTGACTGTTCGGCGCCGTCGTAGAGGTTCACGCCGAGAAACTCGACCTCATCATCGATGAACTCTTGGTGAGCGGCCTCGAGTTCAGGCGCCTCGAGCCGGCACGGTGCACAAGCGGCGTACCAAAAGTTCACGACGAGCACCTCGCCGAGGTAGTCGTCGCTGGTCACTGTTTCGCCGTTGTCGAGTACAGCGTCGAACTCGACGGGTTCGGTGCGCTCTTCTTCGGGAATCTCTACGACGCGAAATCCATCGGCCGCGATGAAGCCGTTGTTGCTTCCTTCGCGGTAGGCCTCGGCAAGCGGGTCGCTGGAGCATGCGGCGAGCGAGAGCACCATGGTGAAGGCCAAGGCGATGGATGCTGCCGCCTTCGCGAACCTCAGTCTCATACGGCGCCCACGTCGACGGCACCCTCGGTGGTCGCCGGTTCTGCGTAGGACACTTCAGCCCACTTGCCATCGGGCATCTCGAAGCTCGTGACGCTCGACAGCGCGCAACGGCGCTCGCGAGGATCATGGCGCGACGGCAGGCCTGCCACCGCAAGATGCGTCACCCAGATCGGCAGCTGGTGCGAGACGATCACGACATCGCCAGCGTCAACCGACTCCCATGCCGTCGTCATCGCCTTATTCATGCGGGCGATGACCTGTGCGTAGGGCTCGCCCCAGCTGGGCAGTGCAGGTTTGCGAAGATGACGCCAGTTCCATGGGTTCATCAGCGAGCGCACCATGCGCCGACCCTCGAAGACGTTCGTCGGTTCGATGACTCCCTCATCGATTGTGGCGTCTAGTCCGAAAAGCTCTGTGAACGGCTCTGACGACTCACGCGTGCGTTGCAGCGGGGAACACACAAGCGCAGTGACGGGGCGATCGAGCGTTTTCACGTATTCCGCGGCTTGCTGCGTCATGCGGCGACCGGCATCGCTCAAACCGAATCCGGGGAGCCGCCCGTAGAGCACGCGGTGGGGGTTATAGACCTCCCCATGACGCACGAGATGAAGGCGATCGGCGGGCACCCACACAGTCTACGCGGCCGAGGTCTGTGGGGCGGCTGAGCGTCAGTCGTCGGAGTGCTTCGCCGGTGCGTCCGCAATGGGCGTCGCAGCTGCAGACGTGAGTTGACGTCGCTGAATCACGCGCTCGACAGCGATCATCCCGAATACGATCCCGGCGCCGATGATCATCAGCAGAATCGGACCGCCCACCGGGTCGTACGGCGCGACCGGAGTGCCAACGCCGTGTGAGTCGTCGCTCGTTGCCTGCCACGGCCACAGTGCCCGCAGCGATCCCAGCATCAGACCGGCCATTGCCAGAAGCGTGATTCTCCGATGGTGATCGAGTAGCCACTTCATGAGCTGCACAATCGTGACGAGCCCAACGAGGGCGCCCGCTGCGAAGACCGCGAGGTACGAGAGGTTGCGCTCGTCTACCGCGATCAACGTCGGTGAGTACAGGCCGATCGCCAGCAGGAAGAACGATCCAGACACTCCGGGCACGACCAGCGCACACACGGCGATTGCCGCCGCGATGAAGACCACCCACAGCGGCGGTTCGGCCGAGAACGAGCCACCGGCCAAGTCGATGAGCACAAACGCCACGATCGCTGCAACGACAAAAACGAGCACCCCCAGGATCTTGGATGCGACCGCGCGCTGTGCTTTCGGAATGAGCTGCAGGGGTACCACGATGCTCGCGGCGACAAGCCCGAAGAACAAGCCGCGGGCAAGTTCCACGTTGTTTGCAACCAGCGACTCGATCATTCCAGCGAGGGTCAGCACCATCGCCGCCATGCCGACGATCACGGGGATGACCAGCCACCAGTCGACGGCACGGAACTCCCGCAGGAAGCCCTCGCGGCGCGAGGGTCCGACCACGAGCCGTTTGAGCGCATTGACTCCGTGCGAGGCAGAGTCGATGAGCCGCTCGTAGACACCGGTGATCAGCGCAATCGTGCCACCCGAGATGCCAGGAAGCAGTTCGGCGAGGCCGACTAGTCCACCGCGCAACGCGTTCAATAACACTGCCGGGATGCGGTCGGAGGCGGTGCCTGAAGTGCGGCTAGGCTGCGGCGAAGCGGGCGTCGTCATGCCTCGACGATACGCGCTCACCTCGGCCACTCGCCTACAGCCAGACCAAGCAGTGCGCTGCACCGATCCGGACAACTGTTTGGATGCGTCACAGGTAGACTGCCCTGCGTGAATGAACGCGTCCTCGTAAAGCACCTGCAGGACCTCGCCGACGGTCCCGTTTCCGTCTCTGGTTGGGTCGAAACCGTCCGAGACCAAAAGAAGGTGCAGTTCGTCATCCTTCGCGACGAGACGGGCGCCGTGCAGCTGGTCAACCCGGCAACCCGCGAGGTCGGTGACGATGCCACCCCCGAGGCGACCGCCGCTCTTGAGCTGACCGAAACCATTTCGGCTCTCGCCACGGGCACGTTCTTGACCGTGACAGGTCACCTCAAAAAAGACGAGCGCGTCAAGCTGGGTGGGCTCGAAGTCAAACTGTCGGGCCTCGAAATCGCGGCGGCCGCGCTGCCTGAAACGCCCATCGCCGCTGACAGCGCGCAAGACAAGCGCATGGACTGGCGGTTCCTCGATCTGCGCCAAGCTCGAAACAACCTGATCTTCCGTGTGCAGACGACGCTCGAGCATGCGCTGCGCACCTATTGGATCGAGCGCGACTATATCGAGATCCACTCACCCAAGCTGATGGCTTCTGCGAGCGAATCCAATGCCGAGCTATTTGCGCTCGAGTACTTCGGCGAACAGACCGCCTACCTCGCGCAATCGCCCCAGTTCTTCAAACAGATGGCTCAGTCTGCCGGCTTCGGCAAGATCTTCGAGATCGGCGACGTGTTCCGCGCCGACCCGTCGTTCACCAGCCGCCACGCAACCGAGTACACCTCGATTGATGCCGAGATCAGCTGGATCGACTCTCACGAAGATGTCGCGTCGATGCAAGAAGAGTTGCTCGCGTTCGCATTTCAGACCGTGGCCGACAAGCACGGAGCCGAAATCAAAGAACTGTTCGACATCGACCTCGTCGTGCCGACCATTCCGTTCCCGCGTATTCCGCTCGCCGAAGCGGTGGAGATCGTCAAAGCGCGAGGCTATGACATTCCGCGCACCGACGGGGATCTCGACCCCGAGGGCGAACGTCAGATTTTCGCCCACGTGAAGGAAACGTACGGCCACGAGTTCGTTTTCGTGACTGACTATCACCCCGAGATTCGAGCGTTTTACCACATGCGCGACGAAGAATCTGGACTCACCAAGAGCTACGACCTGCTCTTCAAAGGTGTGGAGATCACGACCGGCGCGCAGCGTGAGCATCGCGTCGAAGTCCTCGAAGCGCAAGCGCGCGAGAAGGGACTTGACCCAGAGCACCTTGACTTCTACCTTGACTTCTTCCGCTACGGAGTTCCGCCCCACGGTGGCTTCGGAATGGGCCTCGCCCGAGTGCTCATGCTGATGTTCGGTGAATCATCGATCCGCGAAGTCACGTACCTGTTCCGTGGCCCCACTCGCCTGGCTCCCTAGTCGTCTGTGCGTGGACGCGTGTCGTCCACGCAGTGATCACTGCCCGTTCATCCGGCGGGGTGCCTAGCTTTACCCCACGTCCCTAAGTTCCTCTCGACCCCACATTTCTTGCGTCTTCCAGCGCGCGCGAATTGTGACCCACTCGAGAGGATCACAGATGTCCCATTCCCCTGCACGGCGCCTTCTGCTTGGCGCCGCCATTGCAACGGTGACCGCACTGGCTCTCGCCGGTTGCGCTAGCGAGAGCACGCCCGCCGCCGACGGCCCTGATGCCAGTATCGACGCGTCCGCGGCGACAACCCTCAGCGACTTTGGCTCATTCGAAGACCTTGAAGAGGCGGCAAAAGCAGAAGGTCAGCTGAACGTCATCGCATTGCCACGCGACTGGGCTAACTATGGCGAGATCATCGACACGTTCGTCGAGCGCTACCCCGAGATCACGATCAACGAGCAGTCTCCCGATGTGTCAAGCGCCGAAGAGATCCAGGCTGCCGAAACGAACGAGGGCCTCGACACGGCGCCCGACGTGTTCGACATCGGATTGACCGTCGCGTTGCAGAACACCGACTGGTTCGCTCCCTACCAGGTCGAGACCTGGGCTGACATTCCTGATGCGCTCAAAGAGCCCTCGGGTCTCTTCGTCGGAGACTACGGCGGATACATGTCGGTGGGCTACGACGCGTCGCGCTACGACGCGCCTTCGAGCCTCGACGATCTGCTCGGCGAGGACTACCGCGCCGCTGTCGCCATCAATGGTGACCCGACACAGGCCGGCGCCGCATTCGCCGCGGTCGGCCTTGCCACTGTGCAGTCCGACGGCACCCTCGATGACTTCCAGCCGGGCATCGACTTCTTCTCGGAGCTCAACGCTGCCGGCAACATGCTCAAGGTCGATGTGACCTCCGCCACGGTCGCCAGCGGCGAGACACCCGTCGTGTTCGACTGGGACTACCTGAACGCAGCTCACGCGGCTAGCAACGACGACTGGGCAACCGTGGTCTTTCCTGGCATCGGGTACGCCGGCTACTACAACCAGGCCATCAACCGCGATGCGCCTCACCCCGCCGCCGCGCGCCTGTGGCAGGAATACCTCTTCAGCGATGAGGTGCAGAACCTATGGCTCAAGGGTGGCGCGCGTCCCGTGCGCATGGAAGCCATGATCGAGTCGGGCACGATCGATCAGGCGCTTGCGGATGCGCTGCCAGCTGCACCCGCTGAGACGGTCGTCCCCACCGAAGAGCAGAGCTCATCGGCTGGAACACTTCTCGGTGAGAACTGGGCTGCCGCAGTCCAGTGACCCAAGCCCTCATTGACGCCGGTCCCTCTGACTCGGCGGCAAGCCACGCCGCGCCGGAACCTCGTGTTCCGGCGCGGCGTGGCGCATCCGGCTATCTGCCCGTCCTCGGGCTTGTTCCGTTTGGCCTCTACCTGCTCGCGTTTCTTGTGCTGCCGGCCGCGATAGCAATCGGTTCTGGACTATTCGATGGCGACGGAGAATTCACGCTTGAGAACGTCGCGGCGCTCACCGACCCGGTGATTCTTCGCACTTTCTACAACTCTGCGTGGCTATCGCTGCTGACAGCGTCGCTGGGCGCAATCGTCGGAGCGGTGGTTTGCTACGCGATGCTGGGACTGCCCGCTACGGGAATCGTGCGCACTACGGTCGACGCAGCATCCGGCGTACTGGCCCAATTCGGCGGTGTCATGTTGGCCTTCGCCATGATCGCGACAATCGGCATCCAAGGTGTGCTCACCCAGTTTCTGCGCACCACGTTCGGCATCGACATATTCGCGAACGGTGCCTGGATCTACGCGTTGCCGGGACTCATCCCGACCTATCTGGTGTTTCAAATCCCGCTCATGGTCATCACGTTTTCACCGGCGATGAGCGCGCTCAAACCGCAGTGGGTCGAGGCGCATCTCACTCTCGGCGGCACTCGGGCCAGTTTCTGGGCGCACGTTGGGCTGCCCGTGCTCGCGCCATCCTTTCTCGCGAGCTTGTTGCTGCTGTTCGCCAATGCGTTCTCGTCGTATGCAACCGCGGCCGCCCTAGCCAGCCAGGGTTCGCAGATCGTCCCGCTGCAGATTCGCACCGCG
The DNA here is from genome assembly GCF_037204165.1 of Microbacterium marmarense. NCBI lineage: Bacteria > Bacillati > Actinomycetota > Actinomycetes > Micrococcales > Microbacteriaceae > Microbacterium > Microbacterium marmarense. Next base: position 1,050,333 of record NZ_JBBDGL010000001.1, on the reverse strand, counting down.
CTCACCAGCGAGACGCTGCTCGGTCGAGAAAACCTCGCGGGCGCGCTGGCGCTGGGCATGCTCGTCATTGTCGCAATCGTGATGTGGCTGTATTCGCTGGTTCAGGGTCGCGCTGCGAGGTGGCAAGCATGAACCTGCTCGCTCCTCCCGTCTACGTGCGTTGGGTGATCGGGGTGGTCGTGAGCGCAGTCTTCGCGATTCCGTTCGTGGCCACGTTCCTATTCACCCTCTCTTCCGACGACGGCTACACATTCGACCGCTGGGTCGGGCTGTTCAATCCCGAGAACGCACGCCTCTACGCACCGATCTGGACCGGGCTGGCAAACTCACTGATTCTGGCGATTGTCACCGTTGCCATCGTGCTGTTTTTGCTCACTCCGACGATGATTCTGATCACGCTGCGGTTTGCACGACTTCGTCGCGTATTCGAATTCATCGCCCTGCTGCCGATCACCATTCCTGCCATCGTGCTTGTCGTCGGACTCGCGCCGATCTATCTGCAGATCGGGCGCACACTTGGTACGGGCACCTGGACGCTTGCATTTGCGTACGGAGTCCTGGTGCTGCCGTTCGCATATCGGTCGATCCAGGCCTCGATAGATGCGGTCGACATCAAAACACTGACCGAAGCGGCGCGAACACTCGGCGCAGGCTGGTTCACGGTGCTCGTGAGCGTGGTCGCACCCAACCTGCGCCAGGGGCTGCTCGCGGCGTCGCTTATCTCTGTCGCGGTGGTGCTGGGCGAGTTCACCATCGCCTCGCTGCTCAACCGGCAAGTGCTCCAGACAGCCCTGGTCGTCGTAAACCGAATCGATGCGTACTCCGCCGCGATGTTCACCCTGCTCGCGCTCGCGTTCGCGTTTGCTCTTCTCCTCGTCATTGGGCGCGTAGGACGCTCCCGCCCCGGAAGGATCCCCTCTTGACCTCTGCCGACGCTCCCCCACGCAACCTGCCTTCGACCTCTGACAACATCTTGCTCGGCGACGTCGCTGACAGCACGCGAGTCGAGTTTCGTTCCGTCACAAAGAACTACGGCACAACCCAAGTTCTTCACGGCGTAGATCTCGATGTGGCACCCGGGGAGTTCGTGTCGCTGCTGGGGCCTTCGGGCTGCGGCAAGACGACCGCGCTGCGCGTGCTGGCCGGACTCGAGAGCGCTAGCGGCGGCACGGTGCTGCTGGGCGGAGTCGACGTTTCCGGAGTGCCAACAAACAAGCGTGACATCGGCATGGTCTTTCAGGCCTACTCGCTGTTTCCGCACCTTACGGTGGCTCAAAATACCGCCTTCGGTTTGCGCCGACGTCGTGTGTCGCGCGCAGATGCGAACCGTCGAGCCCACGCGGCGCTCGATCTGGTCGGGCTCGACCACCTCGCGGAGCGCTATCCGCACCAGCTATCGGGCGGCCAGCAACAACGCGTCGCGCTCGCTCGCGCGCTCGTGACGGAGCCTCGCGTGCTGCTGCTCGACGAACCGCTCTCTGCGCTCGATGCAAAAGTCCGCGTGCAATTGCGCGACGAGATTCGTCGTATTCAACTGCGGCTCGGCATCACGACGGTATTTGTCACGCACGATCAAGAAGAGGCACTCGCGGTTTCCGACCGCATCGCGGTGATGAACGCTGGCCGGATTGAACAGGTCGGCACACCCGAAGACCTCTACTTGCGGCCCGCGACGGCGAGCGTTGCGTCATTCGTCGGGGTGTCCAGCTTGGCGCCGGGCGTTGTGCGCGGCGACAGCGTCACCGTATGGGGCAGCGCGTTGCCGCTTCAGACGCCTCACGCCGATGGTCCGGTCGAGGTGTTCCTTCGACCGGAAGACCTCAGGCTGGTCGACACCGAGGCCGCTGGCACTGATGCCGTCGTTCAGGAGAGCACGTTCTTGGGCAGCTTCCGACGCACGCTGGTCCGCACAGCGGACGGCACGCTGGTGCGCGTGCAACACGCGGCGACAGCGCGCGTCGAGTACGGCGACCGCGTGCGGATTGCGCTCTCGACGCACCCGGTGACGGTTCGTCCGCTCAGCGAGAACAACGCGAACTAACTGGAGGCGAGGGCCGCTCGCAACCGATCGGGCGAAACGCGCCAATGCGCGTGGAACTCGCCATTGACCAGCACAACGGGAATCTTCTCCCACCACTGCGCATAAAGAGCCGGGTCGTCTTCGATCGAAAGTTCGTCGAGCGCTACCGCGTTCTCAGGAAACTCGTCGGCCACGGCCTCGATAACGTCGCGCGCCACATCACACAGGTGGCATCCTGACTTGCCGATGAGCGTGATGGTCTTCACCGTGCTCAATTCTCGGTTGAGTAGCCGGCAGCGATCCATTCGCCGGTGCCGCCATCGACGTTTGTCGCGTCGTAGCCGCGGGACTCGAGCGCTTCAACCACTCGTCCGGATCGCCCACCCACCTGGCAGATCACGTCGAAAGGGCCCTCAGGAAGCTCATCGAGTCGGCCCCCGATGCTCGACATGGGAATGTTCACTGCCCCCGGCACGTGCCCCAACGCGAACTCGTCTGCTTCGCGCACGTCGATAAGCGGAGTATTTGATCGCTCGCGCAGTTGCTGCACGCTGATGCTCTGCATGGGACTGTCCTCTCAGGGGCGGTGCCGACGGTTGGCAGGACCAACACGAAGCGCCCGTCCGAGGACAGGCGCTTGGTGTCTAGCCGCTGCTACTTCTTGTTGCGGCGCTGGTGGCGGGTCTTGCGAAGCAACTTGCGGTGCTTCTTCTTCGCCATGCGCTTGCGGCGCTTCTTAATAACTGAACCCACGGAAAACCTCACAATGTCGGGGTCTGGGCGCAGCTCGTGCGCGCCCGGGAACGGCAATATGCAAAAATGCCTCTCGTCAGTCTAGCCGACGTCAGCGATGGGTCGTTGCAATGCTTCGGTTACAGCCGTTTCTGGTACGCGATAACTGCGGCCGAAGCGCACGGCCGGCAGTTCCCCCGCGTGCACCAGACGGTAGACGGTCATCTTTGACACGCGCATGATCGCGGCAACTTCAGCAACCGTCAGAAATCTGACATCAGGCAACTCAGCCATAGCGATCCCTTTCCCCAGAGTCTCTGTGCACACTCTAGAGCGGGATGCGTGCGCGTGTAAACCCGAGTGACGCTTGAGGCGGATGTGAAGGCGGCGTCAGCGACCGGGAAGCTTCTTGAGTGCACTCTCAAGGGCGTGCTTGGCGGATGCGGCGGCACGGCCCACTACCTCGGCCGCGTGTGCTGCCGAATCCGTCAGTGTCGATTCAGCGATGAGATCATCTTCCCCACTGCCGAGGAAGGGGACCAACCAGTCATCAATCTCATCGAGAGGCGCAGCAGACAGGCTGTAGTAGCGGTGCTGGCCCTCTTCGCGCACCGATACCAGCTGAGACTCGCGCAACACCTTTAAATGTTTGGAAACAGTGGGTTGGCTGACCCCGAGTTCGTGAACGATATGCGAGACGCTAGTCCCGCGTTCACCCTCGTTGACGCGATCGAGAAGTAACCTCAGGATGTCGCGGCGCGTACCGTCCGCAATCACGTCGAAGATGTCCGGCATGACTTCAGAGTAGTCGGGCGACGCGACGAGTACCATGACTGAGGTCCACGAAGGAAGAGAGGCGACGCATGGCGACTGGCCCCGCGGCGTCGTTCGCGCGCCGAGTGCGTGCGGCCGCGAAGGCGACAAGCGATACCTTGCGCTCTGCAACAACATCTTCGCCGGCACGGTTCGCGGTAGTGGTCTTTTTGATCCTCATCATGCTGTTTACCGCGCTGTTGTCGCTTCCGATTGCGGCGGCACCCGGTTATCGGGTGCGTTTCGCCGATGCCGTCTTCACCGCAGTATCGACAATCTGCGTGACGGGCCTCACCACCGTCGACATCGCAACCACGTTCTCAGGGTTCGGCAAAGCCGTCATATTCGTCGGGGTCAACATTGGCGGCATGGGCGTGTTGACCCTTGCGTCCATCCTCGGACTCGTCATTTCAAAGCGTTTGGGCCTGCGCGCAAAGCTGATGGCGGCGGGCGACTCGAACCCACTGCGTGCGCACGGCGGCCCCGTCAACGAGGGCCAGACAGTTCGACTGGGTGAAGTCGGTCAGCTTCTTCGAACCGTCGCTCTTTCGACTCTGCTGATCGAGGGTCTCGTAGCAATCGCGTTGTACCCCACCCTCGTTATGGCAGAGATCAATCCGCTGGATGCGCTGTGGGAAGCGCCGTTCTACGCGGCGATGGCTTTCACGAACACCGGCTTTACGCCGAACCCGGGTGGTTTGACGGCGTTCGCCGATGACTATGTGCTGATGACCATCCTGATGACCGCCGTATTCCTCGGCAGCATCGGCTTTCCGGTGATCTACGCCCTGTGGAAGAACCACTGGCACGTGCGCCGGTGGCCGCTGCACACCAAGCTGACCATCATCACCACGATGCTGTTGTTCTTCGCCGGTGCTATCGCCTTCCTGAGCCTCGAGTTCAACAACCCCGCCACATTCGGAGCAATGGATGCGTGGGATACGACATTCCAAGCGTTCTTCTTGTCGGCCATGACCCGCTCTGGCGGCTTCTCGGTGGTTGACGTCGGTGAGCTCTATGGCTCTTCGCTCGTCGTCGGCTCGATGCTGATGTTCGTGGGCGGCGGTTCAGCATCCACAGCCGGCGGAATCAAGGTGACCACCCTCGCCGTGTTGGCTCTGGCTGTGTGGTCAGAAGCCAAGGGGCGCACCTCGGTCGAAGCGTTCGGACGCCGCATTCCCAGCGATGTTCAGCGCGTCGCGCTGTCGGTTGTCGCGTGGGGCGCGACGCTGGTGGCGCTTTCGACCATCGTGATCGCGCAGATGAGCAAAGCACCGATCGCAGATGTTCTCTTCGACGTGATTTCTGGCTTCGCGACGGTGGGGCTCTCGACTGGTCTCACCGCTGACCTCGACGACCCCGCAATCTATGTCATGGCGGCAACCATCTTCATGGGTCGCATTGGTACAGTGACACTCGCCGCGGCTGTGGCAGCAACATCTCGATCGCAGCTTTACTCGCTGCCCGTGGAAAGGCCGATTGTTGGTTGAGCGCATTCGGAGCGACGCTCCCGTCCTAGTGATCGGCCTCGGTCGTTTCGGCGCCGCGTGTGCGGGCGAACTCGACCGCCTCGAGCGCGAGGTGCTTGCCATCGATGAGAACCTCGATCTCGTACAGAAGTGGTCTGAGCGCGTTACGCACACCGTGCAGACAGATGCTCGCAACATCGACGCGTTGAAGCAGATCGGCGCCCAGGACTTTCAAGTGGCCGTGGTCGCCGTAGGTTCATCCATCGAGGCATCCGTGCTGATCACCGCCAGCCTCGTCGACCTCAAAGTGCCGCAGATCTGGGCTAAGGCCGTTTCACAATCTCACGGCAAGATCCTGGCCCGCGTAGGCGCGAACCACGTCATCTACCCCGAGCGCGAAGCAGGCGAGCGAGTCGCGCACCTGGTCAGCGGTCGCATGCTTGACTTCATCCGCTTCGACGACGACTTTGTGCTCGCCAAGATGTACCCCCCGAAGTTCATTCGCGGAGTGGGCCTGAACGAGTCTGGCGTACGCACCAAGTACAGCGTCACCGTCGTCGGCGTGAAGAGCCCCGGTCGCCCGTTCCGCTACGCCGAAGCAGACACGATCGTCACAAACCACGACCTCATCATCGTCTCGGGCACAAACTCCGACATCGAGCGCTTCGCCGCGCTTGATCGATAGAGCCCCGGCGCTACGAGCTCGCCGCAAGCTCTCTTGCCCGAGCTAGGGCGGCATCGGTCGCACGCGCAAAAACCTGGTCAAGGTTCGCATCTTGCAAAACCGCAACTGCGCGTTCTGTCGTGCCGTTGGGACTCGTAACTCGGCGGCGAAGCTCGGCCGGATCGTCATCTGAAGCGTCAAGCAGTGCGGTCGCCCCGATGAAAGTCTGTTCCACCATGCGGCGTGCCTCATCGATAGTGAAGCCTTTGGCTACCGCCGCCTTGGTGAGCTCTTCGATGAGTAGAAACACATATGCGGGTCCCGAGCCGGAAATGGTCGAGAGTGCGTCGATCTTGGTTTCGGGCACTTCGAGCACTTCGCCGCACGTTTCGAACAACGCTCGCACTAGCGACATCTGCTCGGAGCTCGCCGCGGTGCCGGCCGCGATGCCGGTCACCGCCTTGCCGACAAAGGCGGGAGTGTTCGGCATGGAGCGAACGACCGAGACGTCGGCGCCAAGAATGCTCTCGAACGTGGCGACGGTCACCCCAGCCGCCAAGCTCACCACGATGGTGCCGTGCTTCAGATGGGGGGCGATTTCGCGCAGCAGATCGGGGACCGTAGCCGGTTTGACGCCAATCAACACGAGGTCTGCGGTCGCAGCTGCGTCGGCGTTGCCCGTGGGCTGAGACTCCAAGGCGATGCTGGTGACTCCGTCAAGCTCCGCGAGATCACGGGCCTTTTCCGCCGTTCTGTTGGTGACAGTGATGCCCGCCGCGGCAACCTCAGATCCCACCAATCCGCGCAGAATTGCGCCACCCATTGAGCCGGCGCCGAGGATTGCGATTCGTGGAGATGTCATCTTGCAATCCTAGAAGTCACCCACGGTCAAGGATGATTTTGAGCGAAGGTGTTCGTCCCTTCTCAATATGTGAGAAAGCAATGCTCTCGGCCAACCGGTCGTTTCCTTCGTCGATCGCAGCCAAGAGCTCATCGTGTTCGTGAGATTGCACGCCTGGGTCTCGCTCAGCACCGGTCAAATAGAACATCCAGGTCATCCGGGCTGACACGGCCCGCATCAGGTCTCGCAACAGCGCGCTGTCGGCGAGCGCAACGATCTCGTTGTGAAAGCGCGCGTGCGCTTCAGCGATCGCCATGCGCTCCCTCGTCGCTACAGCGTGGTGCGCGAGGTCAAGAGACTCGGCAAGCGGCGTCGAATCGGCCCCTCGGCGAATGTTCTGTGCGGCAAGCCTCGCCGCGAGGCTCTCCAGGCTCAATCGCACGTCAAAAAGTTCGTTGATTCCCCTTGCGGTCCAGATCGTCACTCGTGCGCTGCGCCGAGGCGCCGTGACCACGAAACCGTCGTTTGCCAGCTGCAGCATCGCAGAGCGGACGGGTATGCGCGACACCTCTAGCTCCGCCGCGAGCGCATTCTCTTTCAGCGCCAAGCCTTCCTTGAAACGCCCTGTGATGATCGATGCCCTTAGCGCGTGATAAGCCTGTTCGGCCAGAGAATCCTGCACCAGTGTTTCATCGACCATCTCTATCCCTCGTTCACTCTCGAATGCAAACCATCGTGCCAGTTCCTAGAGTCCGAGCACGCCCAAGCACGTGATCCGCAGCCGCGAGATCCTGCAACCCGATCCCGACCGAGTTGTAGACGGTGATGTCAGAGGCGTTCACGCGGCCGGTTGCGGGGGCGCTGAACACCTTGCCCAGCTCAACCAACGCCGATGGCGCGAGCGCGTTGGCATCGCATGCATTGCGAATGTTCCCTGAATCGGCCAGCGCGACTGATCGCTCATCAACCACCACGGCAGTGGCTCTCTGAAAGACGTCGGGATGGAGCTCGCTGAACGCTGAACGCGGCGGCGAGCCAACTGCATTGACGTGTACCCCCTCGACAATCTGGGCTCCGAAGAGGATCGGTTCCGAAGAGGGCGTCAAGGTGCAAACAATGTCGGCGCCTTCAACGGCCTCCGCGACACTCACTTTCGAAGTCGCCGGCAGGCCTGCTTCTCTGAGCTTGCGAACCCCGTCGCGGGATCGTTCGGGGGAACGTGACCACAACCGCACTTCATCAAACTCGAACAAGCGCGACAAGACGGCGGCGTGTTCGATCGCCAACGCGCCTGCTCCAAGCAGGCAGAGCACACGCGAGTCAGCCCGAGCAAGCGAGCGGGTTGCAACCGCCGTGACCGCCGCGGTTCTCATGCGGGTCAACGAACGACCGTCCACAACGCCTACACACTCGCCGGTGCCTGCATCGAACACCGAAATGCTCGAGCGTTGTGCAGGCAGACCCTCGGCGCGGTTTCGGGGCGAATCTGCCAACACCTTGAGTCCAAACAAGCCCAACGATGGCGCGAACGCTGCCATGGGCACAACTGTCGGTGCATCGTCAGCGCGATCATTGCTGAGGTACAGGGCGTGGGGCGCCAGTTGCACCGCTTCGCCAGCTGAAAGCTCGCAGTGCGCACGGGTGAGCGCCTCAAAGAGTTCATCCCAGTCCACGAGGCCCTCAACTTCCGCCGAGGTAAGAGTGAGTGTCGCCATCTTCGTATCTACTTTCTGTATCCCAAACGGGTTTCGCTAGAAGCTACGGTAGTTCAATTTCGCTCGACGAATTTGCGCACCTTCTCCTGTTGATGACGACGCCAGTCGCGAAAAATGCCCATATTTACGACAAAAAAACGCGCGCGCTCATCGCGATTTATTCATCCGAAGAGTTCATCCTTCAGAAACGCCGTGTCACGCGAACGAAACACTCGTGCGCAATTCTGTATCCCAGATCAATTCCTAGACAGTCGGGGGGTGCGGCATGGCAAGTCTCATCGGACGCCGCTTGGCGCAAGCGATGACCACGGTTTTCGTCGTGGTCACGATCGCGTTCTTGCTCGGAAGGCTGAGCGGGAGCCCTGCAGCGCTGCTGCTCAGCGAGAATGCGTCGACGGAGCAGATCGATGCCCTGAACACCCAACTGGGCTTTGACCAGCCGGTGTGGAAGCAGTACATCGATTACCTCGCAGGAATCGTCACTGGCGACTTCGGCGACTCCTACCGGCAGACAGGCGTCTCGTCTATGGAGTTGGTGCTCGAACGACTGCCCGCCTCGATCGAGCTCGGCGTAACAGGGCTGTTCCTTGGCATCGCACTCGCGCTGGCAGCCGCAGTGATCGTTCAACTCTCCGGCAGTCGAGGGGTGCGCACGGCATTCTTGGGATTGGGGTCTGCGCGACAGGCCATCCCCGACTTCTTCTTCGGTTTGCTGCTTGTGCTGATCTTCTCAGTGCACCTGGGCTGGCTGCCCTCGCTTGGCGATAGCGCGCCTTTCTCAATCGTGATGCCCGCAGCAACCGTCGGGACTGCCCAGTTTGTGATTTACCTTCGGCTGCTCGATAACTCGCTCGGCGAACAGTTCCGGCTGGACTATGCCCGCACCGCCCTCGCCCGCGGTGAGAACCGCTACCGGGTGATTGTGCACGAGTTGCTACCCAACGCCGCGTTGCCGGTTCTCACGATCGCTGGAATCAGTCTGGGCACTTTTCTCGGCGGCCTTGTGATCGTCGAGAACGTCTTCGCATGGCCGGGCATGGGGCAACTGATGCTCAGCGCCGTCTACTCCAGAGACTTTCCCGTCGTCCAGTCTGGGCTGATCGTTGTGGCCACTTTGTTCATCCTGTCCAACGCGATCGTTGACGTGCTCAGCGCTGCGATCGATCCGAGAGTGAGACAAGCAGCATGACGACGATCGACAACGACCGGGTGCTCGTCGCTCCCGACCCTGACACTGCCGCCAAGATTCGGCTGCCGAGCTTCTCGGCCCAAGAATGGGTCGGCATTGGCTTACTCGCAATCGTGGCCATTTACATCATTGCTGTCCCGTTCCTCGCGCAGTACGACCCCTACACCCAGGACCTGTCCGCTGTACTCCTCGAACCGTTCACGGACGCAAACCATGTGCTCGGCACTGACATGCTCGGCCGCGATCTTGCCAGCCGGCTAGCCCTTGGCGGGCGAGTTTCGATGGGAATCGTGCTGCTAGTCGTGGTCGTCAACTCCATCACCGGCATGATCGCCGGGATGCTCGCGGGGTATGCGGGAGGAAGAGTCGACAACCTGCTGATGGGGTGGGCTGATGTACAACTCGCAATGCCCGTGATTCTCGTGCTGATCGCGCTCTCCGCTTCGCTCGGCCCGAGCGTGTGGCTCATGATCTTCACGCTTGCCGCGACCTATTGGGTGGGATACGCACGCGTCGCGCGGAGCACAGCGATGGCTTTGCGCGGTCGGGACTTCGTGATCGCACCGCGAATTCAAGGCGCTACCCCCTACTGGACGGTCAGCACCCACATCGCACCACACGTGAGCGTGCAAATGGTCATTCTCGCCTCGGCTGATATCGGCGGCGTCCTCCTGCTCACTTCTTCGTTCGACTACTTGGGGCTCGGTGTGCAACCGCCCACTCCAAGTTGGGGGTTGATGATCAGCGAAGGCCAGAAATACGTGCGCGAATCGCCGCATCTCGCATTGATCCCCGGCATCGCCATCTTCTTGGTGGTGATCGGCACGAACCTCGTCAGCCAGCGGTTCACCGCTGAGAGAAACATCTCGACGCTCCGCCGACGAAAGAAGAAGGCTACACAATGAGCACACCCCCGCTTCTGCAGGTAAAAGACCTCGTCGTCGCCACCCGAGATGAGAAACACGGCCTTGTTCGACTGGTAGACGGAGTGTCGTTCTCAGTGCAAGAAGGAGAAGTGCTCTGCCTCGTCGGCGAGTCTGGATCAGGCAAGAGCATCACCATGTCGGCGGTGCTTGGCCTTCTGCCCGCTGGTGTCGAAGTGCTCAGCGGCAGCATCGAGTACCGCGGTCGCGACCTGCTTGCGCTGTCGAATCGTGAGTTGCGTGCACTACGCGGCGATGAGCTGGCGATGGTATTCCAGGACCCCATGACCGCACTGAATCCTGTCAAACGAGTTGGCCACCAGCTCGCACGCGCAGTGCAATTGAGAGGAAAGCGTCGCTCCGCCGACGAAATCGACCACCGAGTGCAGGAGCTATTGCACTCGGTGGGTGTCACCGACTCGGCGGAACGCGGCAAGTCCTATCCACACCAGTGGTCAGGCGGAATGCGCCAGCGCGCCGTAATCGCGATGGCGATCGCTCACAATCCACGGCTACTAGTCGCCGACGAGCCGACGACAGCCCTCGACGTGACGATCCAGTCACAGATCATGGCGCTTCTCACCGAAGCACGGGCTAAGTCTGGAGCGGCTATGGTTCTCATCACTCACGATCTTGGGTTGGTCGCGCAGACGGCTGACCAGATCTGCATCATGTACTCGGGCCGCATCGTCGAACAGGGCACGGTCTGGGATATCTTCGATCAGCCGAAACACCCCTATACCGCTGGACTGTTGGCGAGTCTGCTCACCGCAGACCGTTCTAGCGGGCGCGCCTACGCAATCCCGGGCTCTCCTCCGATGCCAGCTCGCCGTGGCAGCGGCTGCGCGTTCGCTGCGCGTTGCGAGCTTCCCGCCAAGTCGCTCGAATGCGCGAGCGCCGTACCCACGCTTCGCGATGTCGGCACGGATCACTTCGCCGCTTGCCATCATGCCGAAGCCATGTCGGCCTTCGAGACGGTGGTGAATTCGTGATGGCTTCCTCTGCAGCGCCTGTTCTTGAGATCGATGATCTGCTTGTCCAATTCACGCGACGCAAGGGTCTCCGCGGACGCCACGTCGTGAACGCCGTCGATGGAGTCTCTCTCACGCTTCAGAAGGGCGAAACCCTCGGACTTGTCGGCGAGTCCGGCTGCGGAAAATCGACCCTCGTTCGCACAGTCTTTGGCTTGAACAAGCCGACCGCCGGCTCAATAAGAGTCCTTGGTGAGACGCTGAGCACGCTCAGCCCGGCGAGACGACGCGCTGTCCAAAACCGCGTGCAGCTTGTCTTTCAAGACCCGTACTCGTCGTTGGACCCACGGTTGAGCGTCCATGACATCGTTGCAGAGCCCCTGCAGATTGTGGGCACGTACTCCAAAGAACGCGTGGTTGAGCTGCTCGCAGATGTCGGCATCGGCGCTGAGAACCTTCGTCGCACACCGGATCAGTTTTCTGGCGGACAAAGACAAAGGATCGGCATCGCGCGAGCGCTTGCTCTGCGTCCCGAGGTTCTCGTTCTTGACGAGCCGGTGTCGGCACTCGATGTATCAGTGCAAGCGCAGGTGATCAACCTGCTCATCGATCTGCAGGCGAAACATGACCTGTCATATCTGTTCATCGCCCACGACCTGTCGGTGGTGCGGTATCTGTCAGACCGCGTGGCGGTGATGCGCGCGGGCAGCATCGTCGAGCTCGGCCAGCGCGATCAAGTGTTCGACTCGCCCCAGCACCCATACACGCGATCGCTGTTGTCAGCGATCCCGATCCCAGATCCGCACCTCAGACCAGACTCACCACGATCAGTCCAGCGCCCTGCCCCTACCCCCTGAGAAACCGAGGAATCACAAATGTCACGCAGACTCATCCGCACCCCCCGCCGTGGGCTCGCTATCGCGACCGTCGCAGTGAGCAGCATTGTGCTTGCCGGTTGCGCATCCGGAGGCGCCGAAGGCGAAGCATCCCCCGATCATGACCTGACGATAGGCGTCGTCACTGAACCGGAAAAGACCCTCGACGGCATCGTCGATGGATCACTCGCCGGCTACAACATCTACTACAACCTGTTTGACCAGCTCACCACGCTCGACGCGGACGGCAACATAATGCCGTCAATCGCGACCGAGTGGTCAGCGAATGATGACTTCACCGAGTGGACGTTCACGCTGCGCGACGACATTGAGTTTCATGACGGCACCCCGCTCACGTCTGAAGACGTCGCGTTCACCTACACCGAGGTTCTCGCGACGCCTGACTCCGACAACTTGGGTTATATGGGAATGCTTGAATCGGTGTCTGCACCGGATGCAACCACCGTCGTCTTCGAACTCAACTCGTCGTTCTCGCCGTGGCCATCGATCACTACTGCGCAGTCGATCGTTCCCGCTGAGCTGTACATGGAACTCGGATCAGAAGAGTTTGCCGAAGCCCCGGTCGGCAGTGGAGCATTCACCTTCGTTAGCCGGTCGCGCGGTGTTGACTACGTTCTTGAGCGCAACGACGACTATTGGGGAGACGTGACTGAGGTCGACACTGTCACCTTCCAGACGGTCGCTGACGAAGAAGCCCGCCTGAACGGAGTGATTTCAGGGAGTCTCGATGTCGCACTCATCTCGCCAAATCAGGTGTCTTCACTCGAGGGCAGCGGCGCGGATTCTGTGTCACGTGCGTCGAATGGTGCCACGTTCTTGGGCATCAACTCGACTTCGGGTCCGCTAGCCGATGAGAAGATTCGCCTCGCTGTGTGGCACGCGATCAACCGCGACGAGCTTGTCTCGGCCGTGCTGGATGGCCGCGCTGTTCCCAACGACCAGATCGTTGCGCCGAATGTCACCGGCTACGTCGATGGCAGCGAAGGCCCAGCCTATGACCCTGCCGCTGCCGAAGCGCTCCTCGCTGAAGCCGGCTATGACGGCACCGCGATTGCTCTGGAGTATGCCACTGACGGTCGCATCCCGATGAGCTCAGAGGTTGCGCAAGCAATCGGTGGCTACTTGGAAGCCGTCGGAATCACAGTTGAGCTTGTGGGAATGGACCAGGCCAGTCTGTCGAACCGCATCTACGGCACCGTCGACATGGATGGCATCTTCTTGAACACGTGGGCGCCGTCGACTATGGACGGCGATATGCCCATCACCAACATGTTCGCGGGCGGACAGAACGACTACGCGCAGAGCCCGACCACGGCCACGCTGGTTGAAGAACAGCGCATGGTCGATGGCGCTGACAGGATCGCGGTGTTCGACGAACTTGCCAGCACCAACTATGCAGCGGCCTACTTGATTCCGCTTTACACGCCTGACGCTGACTATGCCGTGACTGCCGGCATCGACTGGACCCCTCGTGTCGACGGCGAGTTTATGCTCGCCGACGTCACATTCAGCGACTGACGCTACTGTCACGCGAGTGGAGGGCCGTTTGCAATCGGCCCTCCACTCGCCTCTCCCCTGTTACGCGTCACACTGGCGCAAGAAAGGCTCGTGATGTCTTCGACAATTCTGCGCAATGTGCGCCCGTGGGGGCAGGCCCCCGTCGACATCGTTCTCCAGGACGGCGTGATCGACGCTATTTCACCGCACTCTGACTCCGGCAGCATCGCCGGTGCCGCCGAAATCGAGGGCGAGTGCGGGATCGTTGTGCCATCGTTCAGCGATGTGCACGTGCACCTGGACTCCACCCGCATGGGGCTCCCGTTCCGCCCCCATAGCGGGGGGAACACTTTGTGGGAGCTGATCACGAACGATCGTGAGAACTGGCGCTCGGCCGAGCAAAGCGTCGCTGATCGCGCGACCTACACCCTCGGACGGATGATCGAACAGGGTGCCACCCGTGTTCGCAGCCACGCGCAGATCGATGCTGACTCGGGTCTCGAGAAGTTCGAGGGCGTTCTTGCCGCCCGAGAAGCACACCGCGACCGCGCCGATGTCGAGGTCGTCGCGTTTCCTCAGGTAGGCATTCATCTCGAGGCCGGAGTGCCTGATCTGCTCGATGAAGCGCTGCGCAACGGCGCAGATCTCATCGGTGGAATCGATCCGTGCGCTTTGGACCGGGATCCACGCCGTCATCTCGACACAGTTTTCGAACTCGCGCAGCGGCACAGCGTAGGAATCGATATCCACCTGCACGAGGGCGGCACGCTCGGGCTCTTCTCGCTGCAGCTGATCACCGAACGCGTGCGAACGCTCGGAATGCACGGACTCGTAACGGTCTCGCACGCATTCTCGCTCGCGTCGGGGCTCCCCGGTGTCGCGGCCGCCTTGGATGAGATCGCTGATCTCGACATCGCGTTGACCACTGTTGCCCCCAAGGGGTCACACGTGGACCCCCTCGATCTACCACTTCAGGATCTCTTAGAAAGAGGCATCAGAGTGGGTCTCGGTATGGATGGTCAACGGGACTACTGGTCTCCCTGGGGCAATGGGGACATGCTTGAGCGCACATGGATGCTGGCGTACACCCAGGGCTACTCACGCGATGCACTCATTGAGTCTGCGCTCGCTGTGGCTTCATGGGGTGGCGCGCGAGTTATTGACCGCTCGTTGCGCTCAATCGATGAGGCGGTCTGGCCAGGAATGGCTGTCGGCGATCCCGCCGAACTCGTCGTACTTCGAGGCGAGACGGCAACGGCGGCGGTCATGGATCGCGACCCGAATCGCCTCGTCATCCACGCGGGTTCGGTCGTTGCAGCCGGTGGCGCATTGATATGAGTCAGAGACCTGTGGTCCTCGTTGTCAACTGCAATACAAACCGAGTGATGACCGAGCAGATAGTAGCCATCGCGGAATCCGCATCGAACCAAACCACGAAGATCGTCGGCGTCACCCCCGCGTGGGGGCCGTCATCGGCAGAGGGATACGCCGAAAGCTATGTCACCGCAGTTGCGACGATGGACGCGGTTCTTTCTCACCGTGAGCACTTCGATGCCGTGGTGATGGCAGGCTATGGCGAGCACGGCCGCGAAGGAATGCGACAGGCTCTGCGACAGCCAGTCGTCGACATCACCGAAGCGTCGGCCTACTTTGCCTGCCTGCTCGGAAGACGGTTTGGCGTCGTCACCACGGTGCCAGCGGCTGTTGCTGGCATCGAAGATAGCCTGGCTGTCGCAGGCGTGCTGGCAAGATGTGCTGGTGTCGCCGCGAGCAAGGTTTCTGTCTCGCACATCGCCGACGACCAAGCTCGCACTTTCGCGGCGCTTGAGACTGCTGGCCGCGAACTGCTCCTGCGCGGGGCGGATGTCATTGTGCTCGGGTGCGCAGGTTTCGCCGGCCTCGACAAAGCCCTTGAATCCAGTCTCGGCGTGCCGGTGCTCGACTCTGTCGCCTGCGCAGTGCAGATGGCGCACTCGCTCGTCTGTCTCGACAAGCGCACGAGCAAAGTCGGGGCATTCACCCCGATGGATGAAGCCAAACCGTGGACAGGGCGCAAGCTCGGTGAGATGCCACCCACACCTTGACTTGGTGCAGATGCAACTCATGATCGGGCGATTGCGCTGGCAGTCACACGTCGCGCATCCGTAGACTCAATCCATGAGTGCATCTGGTGGCGGCAAGGCAATTCTTGCGGCGTTCCTCGCGAATCTGGGGATCGCAATCGCAAAGTTCGTGGCGTACTTCGTTTCAGGCTCGGCGTCGATGCTGGCCGAGGCGATCCACTCGGTCGCAGACTCCGGAAACCAGCTGTTGCTGATGTTCGGGGGAAGGCAGGCACGGCGACAAGCAGACGCGGAGCATCCGTTCGGCTACGGCCGCGAACGCTACGTCTATGCGTTCGTCGTCTCGATCATTCTGTTCTCGGTGGGTGGCGTCTTCTCCATCTACGAGGGTGTCGAAAAGATCACAAATCCGCACGAGCTGACCAACGCGTGGCTTCCCATCACGGTGCTGCTCATCGCGATGGTGCTCGAGTCTTTCTCCCTGCGCACGGCGGTGAAAGAGAGCAACCAAGTTCGTGCCGAAGGCCAGTCCTGGATCGCGTTTGTGCGGCGCGCCAAGGCGCCCGAATTGCCTGTGGTGCTGCTCGAAGACGTCGCGGCGCTGACAGGATTGTTCTTCGCTCTGCTCGGCGTGGGGCTCACCGTCGTCACCGACAATCCGCTCTTCGATGCGATCGGCACGCTGATGATCGGAACCCTCCTCGTGCTCGTGGCAATCGTCCTCGGCATCGAGACGAAGAGCCTGCTCGTCGGCGAAGGCGCAACCGTGACCGACCGCGACCGCATTGTGGAAGCCGTCCTCGACGGCCCCGAGGTCTACAAGATCATTCATGTCAAGACGCTTTATCTGGGTCCTGACGAGTTGCTCGTGGCTGCGAAACTCGCCTTCGCCGCAGATAAGTCACTCGGTGACGTCGCGTATGAGATCAACACGATCGAAAAGCGTGTGCGCGAGGCGGTTCCTGCGGCGCGCGTCATCTACTTCGAACCCGACATCTACCGCCCGAGCCTCGATCCAGCACCACCCACCGAAGAGTTCTTCATCCGGTCTGTGGACTGAGCTCGACGGACTGAATAGGAGAAATACCGACGATGGAATACTGCCTCTTCACAGAACCGCAGCAAGGTGCCACCTACGACGACCAGCTCACCTTCGCGCAGGCAGGCGAGCGCTCCGGTTTCACTGGCTTCTTTCGCTCCGACCACTACCTGCGCATGGGAGAGGGCGATCCATTCCCCGGCCCAACAGATGCGTGGACGACGCTCGCGGGTATCGCTCGTGAGACCTCGACGATCCGCCTCGGAACGCTTGTTTCGTCTGTCACTTATCGCGTGCCGGGCATTCTCGCGATACAGGTCGCACAGATCGATGCGATGTCAGGTGGGCGCGTAGAGCTGGGGCTAGGTACCGGCTGGTTCGAGCAGGAGCATCTCGCGTATGGCATCCCCTTCCCTGCCAAACGGTTTGATCTTCTCGAGGAGCAGCTTGAACTCATCAATGGCCTGTGGGCAACTCCGGCAGATGAGAAGTACAGCTTCGACGGCGCCAACTACCGACTGAAAGACGCCCCCGCCCTGCCGCGAGCGGTGCAAGAGCGCATTCCCGTCATCGTGGGCGGCGGCGGTCCCCGCCGCACCCCGAACCTGGCGGCACGGTTTGCCACCGAGTTCAACATCGGTTTTCAGCCCGAGAGCGTTATCGCCGAGAAGTTCGAGAACGTGCGACAAGCGTGCCAAGATCTCGGGCGTGACCCTGAGAGCCTGAAACTCTCCGTCGCACTCCCCACGCTGGCTGCGGCAACCGAGACCGAGCTCGAGCGTCGCGCCACGAACATCGGCACCACGCTGCCAGAGTTCCGCGGCGAGACGAATATCACCGGCGGCGCTGAGCAGATCATCGAGAAGGTAGGCAGGCTCGTCGACCTCGGCGCACAACGAATCTACTTTCAGCTGCTCGATATGCGCGATGTCGAACAGGTCGAGTTTCTCGGCGCGGAGGTCCTCCCCCACCTGCCGCGCTAGTCAGCGTTTGGCGTCGAAGAAGTCGCGCAACAACGAGACAGCGAAGTCTTGGCTCAGTCCGCCCACCACTTCGGCCCGGTGCGGCAGTCGACGATCACGCACCACGTCATATACGGAGCCGACCGCGCCCGCCTTTTCATCCCACGCACCGAACACCACTCTGCTCACTCTCGACTGCAGCAGAGTGCCCGCGCACATCAGACACGGCTCCAACGTCACGACAAGGGTGCAGCCGTCAAGATTCCACGAGCCGATGGATGCCGCGGCCTGGCGCATCGCCACAATCTCGGCGTGCGCAGTCGGATCGTTCGTCAGCTCACGAAGGTTACGGCCTTCGCCGATTACTGATCCAGCGGCATCCATCACCACTGCGCCGACGGGGACGTCGCCGTCGGCACCCGCCATGGCTGCCAATTCAAGGGCTTGAGCCATCGCAGCGACGTCGGCAGGATCGAAGTTCACACAATGAGACTACGACCCCGACTAACCTGGGCGTATGCGCCTGCACGTCGCGGAACATCCGCTCATCACCCACAAGCTCACCGTGCTTCGCGACGAGAGCACTTCGTCGCCAGTATTTCGTCAACTCACTGAGGAGCTCGTCACGCTTCTTGCGTACGAAGCCACCCGGAACGTCCGCGTCGAGCCGCACGAGATTCAGACTCCAGTCACCACCACGATCGGAGTGAAGATCAGCGAGCCTCGCCCTCTGGTCGTGCCGATTCTGCGTGCCGGACTGGGCATGCTCGAGGGCATGGTCAAGCTCATCCCCACCGCCGAGGTGGGTTTCTTGGGCATGGTGCGCAATGAAGAGACCTTGGAGCCGTCTACCTACGCCGAGCGGCTTCCAGACGACCTCAGCGACCGGCAGTGCTTCGTGCTCGACCCGATGCTCGCGACCGGAGGATCGTTGGGGGCAGCGATCGAGTTCTTGTTCGAACGCGGCGCGCAGGATGTGACTGCGATCTGCCTGCTGGGAGCACCCGAGGGCGTAGCTGCGATCGAGAAGCAGATTGCTGGGCGCGACGTCACTCTCGTTCTCGGAGCGATGGATGAACGGCTCAACGAGAAGGGCTACATCGTGCCCGGGCTCGGCGACGCCGGAGATCGTCTCTACGGCACCGTGTGATTCACGGCACCGTGTGATTCACGGCGCAGTGCGATCCACAGCACAGTGGAATCGACAGCCCCGTGTGATCTGCAACACCGGGTGAACTGCCCGAGATGAAGGCGTGCGCCCTCAGTCACCGACGATGGGATCGGTCGAGGAACGTCGACCGGTCTCACGCTCCCAGAACTCAAGCTGTTGTGTAAGTGCCTTTGCGAGCTCGAACACCTGCTCGGGAGGAATGCGGATTCGACTGACGACGCGGGCCGGCACCGTTGTGCGCCGTTTGCCTGTGTCGGGATCAACCTCTTCGCGCGGCGGATGCGAGAGGCTGAGAAAGTCCATGACGAAAACGTTGGGCGTGTGCCAGACGTTTGCGAAGTCGGCGTACGACCCCGCGATCTGCTCTGGCGGAAGGTCTATGTCGAACTGTCGTGATGGGTCGTCAGCCATGGTGTCTCCTCACACGCGCGTGTCGTGATTGTGCCAGTCGAGCGCGAGTCTACGCGTGCTTCACCCCCGACCTATCAGTCGAGCAAAGCCGCTGAGCCGAGCCATTCCTTCGGCCGTATAGGGCAAGTCGTCGAGCAACGCCGGCGAGTGCACGATGTATGCGGTGTGCTCAGCGCGTGAAATCGCGACGTTCAGGCGATTGCGTAGCAACAGAAACTCCAACCCCCGCGGCGCATCTCGCCCCGCAGATGCGGCGAGTGAGACGATAGCGACGGCTGCCTCTTGGCCTTGGAACTTATCGACCGTGCCGACGCGGACTGCGGCATACCCAGCGGCCATGAGAGCTTCTTCGACGGTCACTTGTTGAGCGTTGTAGGGAGTGACCACGATGATGTCAGCGGTGTCGAGTGGCCTCGGCGACTCGACGTTGATATCGCCGTCAGCGCCGACGGTCACGTCGGTCCATTCTCGTCCGATCAGGTCAGTCACGAGCTCAACGACCGCCTCAGCCTCCTCGAGCGAGGCCGTGGCGTTTCCGCGATGTCGGACGGGCACCGGGATCACCCCTGAAGACACCCCCGCAATCGAACGATGCGCCGTCGACGGGTGCGCGCGCAGCTCGCCGCGGTACGACAGTCTTGACACTGGCTGAGCAACTTCGGGATGCATGCGCCAGGTGCGCGCGAGAAAGTAGCCATAGTCGGCAGGGATGACGTCGGATCCGTCCATCACCCATCCGAGCGCAGACGTGTCGACTGGCTCGGGATGCGTGCCCTGGCTCACCTGTGGCAGCTGCTGCGGGTCACCAAGCAAGAGCAGTCGCGGCGACGCCAACGACACGGCGATTGTCGACGCAAGTGAGAACTGGCCAGCTTCGTCGATGACGAGCAAATCGAGGCTGCCTCGCGGCACTCGAGTTTCGTGGGCGAAATCCCACGCGGTGCCGCCGATCACGTAGCCACTCGCCTCGTGTTCCGAAGCGAATTGAGCGATGCCGGTTTTCTTGAGCACCGTGAACGGGTGAGCGGGTGCGAACGGGTCCTTCGGTGCCTTCCCCACCAGCGACGATTCAAGGCCCGCGGCGACCACGCGACCGAGCATGTTCTCAACGACTGCGTGGGACTGCGCCACAACGCCAACCTTGAACCCGTGCTCTGCCACAAGCCGCGCGATCACGTGCGAGCCCACGTAGGTTTTCCCGGTGCCGGGAGGGCCCTGCACCGCGAGATAGCTGCGATCAAGGTCGACAATGGCTCGGACAATGGCGTCGACATCGTCACCGTTCGCCCGGGGAAGCTCACCTGAGAGCGTGCGAGGGGGTCGTCGCGCGATCAAGTCAGTCGCTGCGCCCGCGGGGAGTTCTGCGGCTGAGTCGATCAGTGTGTCAGCCCAGGCGTCAATCGCTGACTGTTGATTCGCGGCGCGAGGCGGCGCCGCAGGCGTCAACGCAATCGGCAGGTTGTTCCAGGTTTCACCACTGATCGCGGTTTCTTCCACAATGGCACCATCGTCGAGCGACTCGATGATCGTGATCGCATGATCGGCGTGAATGAATCGAGGTGAAGCGGCGAACGGAAAGGGAACCGGCAGCTCGTACAGCGCGAATGGCTTTGAGCCCTCACCCA
Source organism: Microbacterium marmarense (assembly GCF_037204165.1). NCBI lineage: Bacteria > Bacillati > Actinomycetota > Actinomycetes > Micrococcales > Microbacteriaceae > Microbacterium > Microbacterium marmarense. The sequence goes on along the minus strand of NZ_JBBDGL010000001.1, from coordinate 1,029,332 downwards.
ACCGCGTGCCGGGCGCCAACTCGCCACGCAGTTCGATGACGCGGCGGTCTACTCGGCGCCCTTCAGGGCGGTGCCAATCTTCGAGTACACGCGAGCGCGCGGCGTCCACCACGACGACATCACGAGACTCTTGCCACATCGAGACGGGTTCACGAAGACGTAAGAAGTGCATCGCCCAGAAGCTCTTGGCTTCACGGGGGTAATAGTCGATCGCGGCTGCGGCCATGCGCAGCGACTGCGCGCGAGGCGACACGGGGTCATGCTCGGAAGCAAGAGCGTTGAGCAGCACAGAGCGAGCCGACGGCTCGTAGACCGTCTCGGATGGGTCGGGGTTTGCGGAAGGACGAAGGTTCACCTCACGAGCACGGTCGACCAGCCAATTGCGCAAGCGACGGGTCGACACGCAGTCGTAGCGGTTGTAGTCGGCAAGGTCATCGAATATCGCACGGGCCTCGTCGTGCGCGCCATCCGCGTCGAGCGCACGTGCTTCGACGTAGCGCACGATCGAGTCGTCGCCCTTCTGCACATCGCTCGTACGCACATCTGCGCCCATATAGAGCGGCTCGAGTTTCTTTATCGAATACGACCGCGATCCCACTCTCAGCGCACGCCGAACAACGGGGTAAAGGTCGACGAAGATGCCGTCTGCAAGCAGACGATCCACATCCGCCTCGCGAGTGCCGTACCGCGCTGCCATAGCCAAGAGGTGAGTTGGCTCGTAGGGAGCATAGTGGTAGATGTGCATGTCGGGATGCTCACGTCGACGCATCGCGACAATGTCGAGGAAGCTTTCGAGCGCACGCTTCTCTTCGTCGAAGGAATGAGCCCAAAGCGCCGTGTACTGGTCAAGATTGTCAACCCAGCCGAACAGATAGTCGATGCCCCAGAGTGCCGGCTCAGTTTCGCTCGCCCTTGGCTCGGAGTGAAGCGGATCGCCTTCGAAATCGAAGAAGAGATCCCCCACGCTTGGCCTGGGTAAGGCACCAAGGGCGCTCGGAGCAACAACTTCGAAGGTGGGAATCGGCGGAGCTAGATCTTCGTCCCGCTGCGATGGGTGCTGCTCAACCACGCCGCCCGCGGGACTAGCCAGTTGCAGCCTCGCCTGGGTGCGAAGCATCGAGAATGCCTCGACACTCATGCCCTTCGGCGGGAGCGCGGCCGACACGAGCTCGTCGACCGTCGTGATGCCGGCGTCTCGCAGTCGTGCGCGCTGAACAGGGCGCATTCCTGCAACCAGCAGCAGATCGCGCGACGCGATGACTTCGCCATCGCACGTGGCGCAGCGACCGCACGCGAACACGTCAAGTTCACCGCGAGCGTCTCCCCAGGCAATCGGCTCACCCTCTGCACCTGACTCAAGCTCGCGATCGGCGATCAATGCGAAGAGCCGCTCGCGCCGCAGAGCGAATACTGGCATGAGATCGTCAACGTCGTGTTCGCTCACGGTCCCGTCTCCGAGCAATAGCTGCACTCGGGAGGCGCGGGGCACGGCAAGACGGTCAAGCTGGTCGACATATGCGGCGAGTTGCATGAGCGCCGTCACTCGCGCGCGTCGTGCGAGCTTGGTGTCTTGCACCAGCCATCTGCCGTCTTCATCACGCACCAGGAAATCCGCGAATCCGACGAATTCTTCGGTAGCAAAGGCTGCTTGAAAAATGACTGCTGCATCAGACGCGAGAGCCGCGTTCGTTTTGGCAACAGCATCGGCGAGACCTTCTGCGTTCGATGAACGCACTTCGGGAATCGTCACGACTCGGTCGCCGAACTGTGCAATGTACTGATCGAGCACACGGTGTTCGTGGACGGTGCCCAATCGACCAGCGCGCTCGAGCGTGAGGTCTTCAGGCTCATCGACAGCCGGCGTTCGCCCGAGCCGCACGTCGATTCCTCGCACCCATGCGAACTCGCACTCGGCCGCGGCCTTCAGGTCGCTGGCACTCCAGATGATTCGATTGTCTTGCTCGATGTAGCGCATGCATCCCCTTCATTCACGACACTAGCCCCGAGCGCCGACATCATCAGGGGTGCCCTCGCGCGGCGCACCTGACAGACTGGAGGGGTGAGCACCAGCCTCCCCTTCGAAAGCGCATACCGGCACGGCTTCGCCCGCGTGGCTGCGTGCACCCTTCCGGTTTCGATCGCCGACCCTGCCGCCAACGCGAGAGCAGTTATCGACTCGGCTCGGGAATGCGATGCCGAGTCTGTCGCTATCGCGGTGTTTCCCGAACTCTGCCTCACCGGCTATGCCATCGATGATCTGGTCATGCAAGACGCAGTGCTCGACGCGGTCTCCGTGGCCATCAACACGATTGTGACGGCCTCAACAGATCTCTTCTCGGTCTTGGTCGTGGGTGCACCATTGCGTCACCGCAATCGCCTCTACAACTGCGCTGTGGTCATCCACCGAGGAGAGATACTCGGAGTCGCGCCCAAGGCATACCTGCCCACCTACCGTGAGTTCTATGAGCGCCGGTGGTACGCCCCCGGCGAGGAGTGGTCTGGAGAGACCATTCGGATTGGTGAGACCGAAGCGGTCTTCGGCACGAACCTGCTTTTCGACGTTCGAGATGTCGAGGGGCTGACGTTCCACGCTGAAGTGTGTGAAGACATGTGGGTGCCGATCCCACCGTCGTCGAAGGCCGCACTGGCGGGCGCGACGGTACTGCTGAATCTAAGCGGCAGCCCGATCACGATTGCGCGAGCCGACGATCGCAGAACACTCGCGCAATCCCAGTCATTGCGTTGTCTTGCGGCGTATGCGTACGCGGCGGCTGGCGCGGGAGAATCCACGAACGATGTGTCGTGGGACGGCCAGACGATGATCTATGAGGGCGGAACGCTGCTGGCGCAGACGGAGCGCTTCCCCGAGGGACCACGCCGATCAGTCGCCGATGTCGACCTTGACCGGTTGCGTCAGGATCGCTTGCGCCAAGGGACTTTTGACGACAACCGGTTGACGAATGACGCTCCGTTCCTCACCATCGAAACCTATCTGCAGCCTCCAGCGACCGATATCGGTTTGAAGCGACCGCTGGATCGGTTTCCGTTCGTGCCCGACGACGCCGCCCGTCTGGCCCAGGATTGCTACGAGGCATTCAACATCCAGGTCTCGGGGCTCGTGCAGCGACTAGAGGCGATCGGCCGGCCACGGCCTGTCATCGGCCTCAGTGGAGGGCTCGATTCCACCCATGCCCTGCTCGTGGTGGCACGGGCGATGGACCGGATGAACCGACCGCGCAGCGAAATTCTCGCCTACACGATGCCCGGCTTTGCTACCAGCGGTCACACAAAATCGAACGCCATTGCACTGGCTGAAACCGTTGGCGCGTCGATCGAGACCATCGACATTCAGCCTGCGGCCACCGAACTTCTCAAGGGAATCAGCCACCCGTTCGCGGGCGGTGAACCACTGTACGACGTCACATTCGAGAACGTGCAGGCCGGAGTGCGCACCGACTTTCTCTTCCGACTCGCGAACCAAAACGGTGGCATCGTGATTGGAACCTCTGATCTCTCCGAACTGGCACTCGGTTGGTGCACTTACGGTGTGGGCGACCAGATGAGTCACTATTCCGTCAACTCGGGGGTTCCGAAGACACTGATTCAACACCTCATCCGGTGGGTGATCGCCGAAGGTGAGGGCGTCAACGACGCCGAAGCGACCGTGCTGCAATCGGTACTCGATACCGAGATCTCGCCCGAGCTGGTGCCAGCGGGTCAAGACGGCAAGCTGCAGTCGACCGAAGATCGCATCGGGCCCTATGCGCTGCATGACTTCGCGCTTGCGCACATCATGCGCTACGGGTTCCGCCCGTCAAAGATTGCATTCCTGGCGGCGCACGCCTGGGCAGACAAGGATGCGGGAGCCTGGCCGCCAGGCTTCCCCACCGCAGATCGCTACGCCTATGATCTGCCGACAGTCTCGAAGTGGCTCACCGTATTCTTGAAGCGGTACTTCGGGTTCGCCCAGTTCAAACGCTCGGCTATGCCTAACGGCCCCAAGGTGTCGGCGTACGGTTCACTGTCACCGCGAGGCGACTGGCGAGCGCCGTCTGATGGCAACGCGAAAGTATGGCTCGCCGAGCTGGCGGCGGCACTGCCCGATTTCGCAGACGACTAGTTGATTACTCCGCCGGCATCAAATATGCGAGCGTGATAACCCAGCTGTCGCGCGAGAGATCCGCGAGCGTGTAGTACACACGCCGGTCGGGAACCCAACCCTTTGTCAGTGGTGAGTCGAGTCGCACTAGCTCGCCGGCGACGCGCGATCCGCGACCGTCGGCGTCTCGCACCGCCTGTACCCGGGTCCAGTGCTCAACGAGTTTGGGAATATTCTCTTCGTCGAACAGATGAGAATGCCGCTGCATCTGGTGAATAGTGGCCTCGTCGGGATGCGAGTCACGCAAATCGATGCCGACGACGATAGACGGATCATAGACGGCGACCAGGGTAGCCGCGCGATAGCTCGCGTTGCGGATCGAGAGCGGCACCTGCTCGCCGTCGACCTCAGCCGCCAGCTGGGTGTGAAATCCGAACTTGCCCGGCAGCTCGCGCTCTACCCGAACTTTGCGCTCTTCAACCCCGAGCTTCGGGGCGATGATTTCACGCGCCAAGGCACGTTTGCGGTCATGTTCGCTCATCTTCGGATCCCAGCCGAGCCGAGCGATGATGCCCGCCGGAGTGTCAAGGAGCACGGATTGCATATTCCACCTCGTTCTGCGGCGGGCGCCGCGCACATTTCTGGTCTCGGGCTTTTTCGTGTCTCAGCTTTATCCTGTCTCAGCAGAGCCGCAGACGAAAGCGCGCCACGCGAGGAGGGCAGGTGTCAGGCTACGCTCGTAGACGTGAGCAGCCCCGACAAAGGATCGAACAAGCCGTCATCCGCACGCATCATCCTGTGGATCGTCGCGGGTAGCGTCGGGCTCTACATGGTCGGTTCAGGTGTGATCGGTCTGATCTCCAATGGCGGCTGAAAGCCTGCACTAAGACGATGCGCGGTTAGCGAAGAAGTAGCGCAACGCAAGAAAGACCAGCAGTGCCACCACCGCCACAACTAGCAACTTGAACACGACGCCGATCAGCGCGAACAGTGCGTTCACCAACACCCAGGCGATAACAATCGCCACGATTACGCCGACGATGGTCCAGATGCTGTTCTTGGTCACCCCTACAGCGTAATCGTGGCCACGTTCGATATGGCCACGAGCGTCCACGATGTCAGCCCGACAGCGCAGTTTGCCGGATGATGCTCGGCCCAGACGCCGACGCCTCGACGTTGAGGTGCGAGGTGATTCGTTCCTTCATCGCTGCCACATGGCTGATGATTCCCACGGTGCGTCCACCTTGGTGCAGCTCGTCAAGAGTTGCCATCGCAAGCTCAAGCGTTTCGCTATCAAGCGAGCCAAAACCCTCGTCGATAAACAGGGTGTCAAGCTTCACGCCGCCAGCACGTGCTGTGACGACCTCGGCAAGCCCCAGAGCCAGCGCTAGTGAGGCGAGAAAAGTTTCACCTCCCGAGAGAGACTGCGGCGATCGCGCCTTTGCGGTGTGGGCGTCGATGATCTCGAGTCCGAGGCCGGACGCCTTGTTTCGCGCGGCGAGAGCATCGGTGTGCCGCAGTCGGTACCGCCCGCCCGACATCTCTTCGAGTCGACGCGCTGCGGCGATCACGATTTCTTCAAGCTCGGCCGCGAGCACAAATGTTTCAAGGTCCATCTTCTTCGCGTTGCGTCCTGCCACCGCGTCAGCCAGCCCCGCCAGCAGCTGGTGCTCAGCCGAGGCAGCAGACGTCGCCGCGTCTGCTGCCTCGGCACGCGCGTACACATCGTTGAGTCGACGGGCTGTCGCAGCGGCTTCGGTGGCGAGCTCGGCGTGACGGTCGCGATCTGCTTGCGCGCGTGCCAGAGCCAACTCTGTCTCGTGCGTGTCGACGAGCATCTCTGGGGCGCCCGCCAGTTCTATCTCAAGCACCCGCAGCGCCTCACGCTGGCCGGCGAGCTCAGCTTCAAACGAACGAACTCGCTCATCGATCTCTGCTCGAACTTCGGAGCGAAGCAACAGAGCCGAAGCCTCCGTGGCATCGGCGAAGCCTGAGTCGGCGATGCGCTGATCGAGATCGGCGGTCGCGACCACGAGCGCACGATCGGCGACGACCACCTCAGCCCGTGCCGCCATGCAGTCACGCGCGCGATCGCGCCGCTGTCGCGCGTCTGCAATTCGATCGTTGATTGATGCGAACTCTCCCCGCGCTGAACGCACAGCCGCTTCGCTCGACTCAATCTGCGCGGCAAGGTGAGCACGCTTCTCACGCGCAGCAGCGATGCGCTGCGAGGCTGCGACACTCGATGCCCGACTTTGCTCTGCCTCGGCGCGCAAAGTCGCCAGTTCGTCAGCACACATCTGCCGCTCGCTCGATGCCGCTTCGGCTTTGCGCACCGCGTCGGTGGCTTCTGCCAGCAGAGCTGCAAGCTGCTCGCTGGTTTCACTCCCAGCCCGCGCGACCGCATCTGCGAGGTCCGTACGCAGCGCACGGGCCACTTCTGACGCGAGCCGCGCCCCGGCGGCTGCCGCCTCAGCGGCTTCTTGCGCCGCGGCAACATCGTCTTCGCTGATGCGTTGCGCGAGGGGCGCCGCGGGTTGCGGGTGGTCAAGCGAACCGCAGACCGCACATGGTTCACCCTCGCTCAGATTCGACGCGATCTCGCCCGCCGCACCCTCGAGGCGGCGGCGCAAGAGTGAGGTCACAGCGGCCACAGCATCCGAATGTTCTCGTGCAGCGGTCAGCTCTTGAGCGTCAGCCTCACGCGCGCTAGCCCGAAGCCGTTCAGCGTCTTGTGCAGCGCTAGCGCGAAGACGCAACGAGGCCACCCGTTCCTCAGCGCTCTCACGGCGCGCGGCGTCTGCCTCGAGCGGGGGCAGCGCTGCTTCAATTGCGGGTATTCGCGCCGCGACCTCGGCAAGCCGCTCCGCCACAGCGGCGAGTGCTCGTTCGTCGCTGGCAAGACTCTCATCGAGCATCGCCAGCTCAGCGGAACGCGCGAGCATTTCATCTTCTGTTGACGCGGCCGCCTGCCAAATTGCGAGCTGCCCGGTGATCGTCTCGATCAGCGCCGAAAACTGATCATCGTCAAGGTCTGTGTGCCCGGGAACGGCACGCCACCGGCTTGCCGCCTCCATCTCAGCACGACGGAGTCTCTCGAGCACCTGGCGCGAGCTCGCGACGCTCTCGAGCGGGGCGCGCAAACCTTCGGCCTCGACAGCTCGCTGCAGCCGAAGTCGCTCGCCGTCGATCGAGCCACGTCGCGCTTCGAGAGCAGCCAGCGCTTCTCGCACCACCGCTCGCTTCTCTTGTTGAGCGCGCACATGCTTTCGCTCGTTATGTGCCGCTTCGGCACCCCGATAGGCCTCGTTCGCCGCGTCGCGCGCGAAGTCTGTCTGTTCCACGGCGTAGCGCGCGCGCTGAATTGCTCTCTCGACCGCAGCGAGGCGATCTTTCGTGTTCGCGGCACGCCCGCTGTCTATCGCGGTCTCCACACTCGCATCGCCGCCCAGCCGATGCTCGTCGATGAGTCGCTCGGCATCGGCAAGAAGAAACTCGACCTCGTTGCCCTGCCTGTCGAGCTGGCGTTGCGACTCGCGCCGACGGGTATCAAGCGTGACCTGGTATGCACCGTACGTGCGGGTTCCGAAGAGGTTGCGAAGCAGAGCCTGCCGTTCATCATTTCCTGCGAGGAGGAACTCGGCGAACCGGTTCTGGGCGAGAAGAATGACCTGAAGGAACTGCGATCCGGTGAGACCCACTATCTCTTCCGAAATCAGCGTTCCCGCCTCTTTGGCACTTGTCGTCAATGCTCGCCACACACCCCCGTCTTTCACAGAGACCTCGACGCGCGCCTTCTCGGTGGTTGTGCCTTCCCCCCGTGCTTTGGGCCGTTCATACTCGGGCGATCGCACGATTCGGTAACGCTCGTCATTGGCTGAGAACTCCAGCAAGACTTCAGTGGGGTCGGTCGGCGCACTGAAGTCGCTGCGCAATCGCCGCCCGGCACCCTCGTAGCGGGGCACCATCCCATATAGCGCAAAACTTACGCCGTCGAGAATGCTCGATTTGCCCGCTCCCGTGCGCCCTGAGATCAGGAAAATACCGTGGTCATCGAATACATCGAAGTCGACGACCTGGCGTTGTCGGAACGGCCCGAAGCCCTCGAGCTCCAACCTGTGCAGTTTCATCCAGCGATTTCGGCCAGAGACCGCTCCGCGACCAGCTCACGGATGATCTGCGATTCTGCTTCGTCGGCACCGACGCCGTTTCTGACGTGGGTGAGAAATGCCTCGAAAAGCTCAGCGTCGTTGCGTACTGCGCGAACGCGGGCGCCGAATGATGCGGCATGATCTTCGTGCACGACCGAGGGCGTGTGAGCCACCTTCGCGCAGTGCGGAAAACGTGCTTGCAGCCGTCGCATCGGGTCTGGCTGGGGTGCGATGTCGGTGTAGCGAGCGAACACCCAAGCATCAGTGGCCTCAGGAAACAGTTCGGGGTCGAGCAGCTCTTCAAGCGATGCCGTAAGCGTGACCAAAGCACGCGGAACCGGCAGCTCGAACGTCGAAACCGTCGAGAGTCCGTCCGCATCGAGATCCACCAACCAGCCGCCGCGAGGCTTGCTGCCTTCGCCGAAATTGTAGTGAAGCGGCGCACCCGCGTATCGCACGTGTTCGCTGAGTCGCTGGCGTCCGTGAATGTGACCCAACGCGGCGTAATCGACGTCGGCAAAGACCTCGAGCGGCACGACGTCGAGTCCGCCTTGTTGGATGTCGCGTTCGAGTTGCGGAGTCGGATCAACTCCCGCCGCGAAGCAGTGCGCAATCGCCACCGAGCGACCGGCTCGCGATTGCATGTCGTTGCGCACTCGCGTCATGGCGTGCGTGAGAGTGTCGCGTTGCGAACGCAACGGCACGTCGTTCCAGACGTGGCGCACGAGGGCAGGCTCGAGGAACGGAATTCCATAGAAGTGCACTGGTCCGAACTCATCGCTGATGGTGATCGGGGTTCCGATCGAACGCGGGTCAGTGACGATGAAGATGCCATCGCGCAAGAGCTTCGACTGAAAGCCGAGGCGCGCCGCTGAGTCGTGGTTTCCGCTCGTCACGATTACCTGAGCGCCTGCGTCACGCAGCGCGACCAGCGTGTCGGAAAGCACGGAGTAGCAGTCTGCGGCGGGCATCGCCGAATCGAAGACGTCGCCAGCAACGATCACCACATCGACGTTGTTCTCACGCACCTGATCGACGAGCGCCGCAAGCACAACACGAAGCGCATCGAGCGTGGAGCTGCCATGAAAGGTGCGTCCGATGTGCCAGTCAGAGGTGTGCAAGATCCGCATAGACCAACCGTAGGCAGAGCCTCCGACATCGCCGTCAGGGCGCTCCGAAAGCGCGGGATTGACCGCCGGGCTCCCAACCGTGACGCGACATTTGCCTCGCCGGGCGATCTCTGCTCGAATGATTGGATCTGGTCGTACCAGATGATCGACAAACACTTGATCGACGCTCACCCTGGGGAGGTGCCATGCACCACCCTGTTCGCGCCGCCCTGTGGGTGCTTGCATATCTGCTGATCGCGCTTGCTCCGCTTGCGCTGAGTCTGATCCAACTCGATCCGGGACGAGGGTTCTGGGTGAACCTCTCGGTGGCAGCCGGGTTCGTCGGACTATCCCTGATGGGACTGCAGTTTGTGATCGCTGCGCGAAGCGTGCACGTGACCGGGCTTTTTGGACCCGACGTGTTGTTGCGCGTCCATCGCCAGATAACCGCCCTGATAGCCGTGCTGATCTTCGCTCACCCGATCATCCTCTTCGTATGGGATGCCAGATTCCTTGCCCTGCTCAATCCGTTCACGTCTCCCCCACGAGCAAAGTTCGCGGTCGCCTCGGTCGTACTGCTCAGCATCCTGATCATCACCTCGGTGTGGCGCCGTCGCCTCAAGATTCCCTACCAGACCTGGCAGGTTCTGCATTCTGTTCTCGCCGTCTTGGTCGTTGTGACCGGAGTAGCGCATGTGTTGCTCATCGGCTACTACGTCAGCGAACCGTGGGAGCGCGCGCTGTGGGTCGTGTACTCGGCGGTGTTCATCTGGATCGGTCTTTGGGTTCGCGTGATACGCCCGCTGTCGCGATGGCGGCGCAGGTGGCGAGTGGTGCACGTGCGACCACAGCCGTTGGGGTCACACACCGTGCGTCTGGAGCCGGTGTCGTCGGACTCTTACGGCCGTCAAGGCTTCTCGTTCTCGGCAGGGCAATACGCATGGATTCAAACCGGGCGCAACCCGTTCTCGATCAACTACCACCCGTTCTCGTTTTCTTCGAGCGCCGAGAACCCACAGAGCGTGGAGTTCACGATCAAGACGGAACACGGATTCACTGCCCGGGTGGGCGAGCTCGAACCCGGCGCGATCGTGTATCTGGATGGCCCATGGGGTCAGCTCACGATGGACGACAACGAGGGCCCAGGCTTCGTATTCATCGCGGCAGGGGTGGGGGTCACCCCCATGCTGAGCATGCTCACGACGATGGCAGATCGCGGCGACCATCGGCCGTGCTGGCTCATTCTCGGCAATCGCAACGAGAGCGAAGTGATCTGCAGCGCGGAGGTCAACCAATTGAATGAGCGCATGGCCAATCTCACCGTCGTGCAGACCATCAGCCAGCCGGGCACAAATTGGAACGGACGCGCCGGTCGCATTAGCCGCGAGCTGCTCGACGAAGTGCTCCCAGAGAACCGGGCGCGCATGCAGTACTTCATGTGCGCGGCAGGGCCCGTGATGGACACTGCGCAATCAGCACTCGTTGAATTGGGCGTTCCAGTTGCGCGCATTCACAGTGAACGATTTGCGATGGCGTGAAGCGCGAGGAGGAGCAACGATGAGAGAGACGATGGTGACCCGGTTTGTCGGGTCGTTCTCGGCGATTGTTGTCTTGGCGTGCGTGGGGTGGGCGCTCCTAGCGCAGAGCGCGGTTCCCGATGCATGCAGCTATCCGACGGCCCCGCCCAATTCGCAGTACATCCACTGCGACTAGCCAGAAATGTCGGCTGCGTATCCAGCGACCTCATCTTCTGACACTTGCACGCCCGCTTGCTCGAAGCGTTGCGCCAGCACCTCCGCTATGCGACCGGCGGACTCGCCACCGAAATCAGCCCGGGTCTGCGCGAGGATCCCGGCGACTTTCTCATCGCCCGAGGCGTTGTTCTGGTCCATAGCCGGCAGCGTCTGATTCGCGCCCGCTCCGAGACCGTGGTCCGCACGCTGGGCTGCGCCTGCGTCAAGGCTTTGCCGACCTTCATCTTGCCCGTGGTGATTTGTGTCGCTCACTGCGATCCCCTCATTCGTGATGCATCCACTCTCCTCGCTCGAGGTCGGCGTCGCGAACGGCTTGACAGTGAGGGCGATGCGGCCTATGTCTAACCGCGCCCCTGCAGAATTCCCGCCCGGCCAGGGTGCGCAGCAAACCAATCAGCGACGTACCAGCACACCGGGCTGACTTTTCGTTCACCCGCGTCCTCGAGTTCGGCGACCGCTCGATCGACAATTTCTCCCGCGTAGCCGTGGCCTCGGAAAGTTGGCACCGTGTATGCGCGCGTCAAGGCGACGATCTTGCCGTCATCGCGATAGTCGAGCGCACTGACGAGGTCGTCACCTCGGTGAAGGGTGTAGCGGGAGGAGTCCGGTTCGTGAGCAAATCGCAGGTCAACCATGTGGTCAGGCTACGCCCGATGAGTGCGAGTCGGCCCGATGCGTCCGCGCGTCGCGCAGTTGCTTACACCGGCGTCGTCGTAACAATCCCATCTGGGCCTCACCGACGTGGTAGTGATTTGACGTATGGCGACGCACTGCGTCATAATCGGCCACATGACTGACAACGCACGCGTACTGTCCGCCTGGGAGGCGAACGGAGCTGCCGGCATGATGATGGCCGGCCGCGGTGCTACTTGTTGTCGAATGTGCCACTAGCACGGTGAACCTGCTGGACTCTGACGACGCCGTCACTCGCGTCATGTTCCCGAGTCCCCGAAGTGCCGCAGGCGCGCGTCGATCACGTGCGTCCGGTTGCTTCGCTTCCCGCCCCACGTTGGGCATCGCCTCACAGGGCAACAAGACTCGAACCCCTCATCTGTCGGCCTCGGCCAGGGTTCCTCTCCCGCTAGGACCATCATCATGTCAACCAACGCTCTCCTCGAACGACCGTCCACGACTCGCCACCTTCGCGCCGTGACCGCACCTACGCCCCAACTCGCGCCTGAGCCTGCAGCGGCAGCGCCGCCGCGCGCTGTTCCCACAGGAACGGCCCCGCGAGGCTTCGCCCTGTACGTCGGTCTCGATGAAGCCAAGGCAGCCGCGGCCGGTGTCAGCCTCGGAACTCTCGTCGATGCGATTCGGCGCACGATCGGCGAACTTGCCCCCGAAGCCGAAACCTACGCCACCGTGGCGCTTGCCCCCGCAGGTGCCGGCGGCCGCGATGTCGACGTGGTGCGCCTCGCGCTGCACGAGCCCTCAGCGGTTGCCCGCACCAAGCCCGAAGAACCCATCGATGACGAACCCATCGATGGCGGCGTTGTCGTTGACATCTCACGCAAGCGCGTACTCATCGACGGCGACTCGGCTGCCTTCACCTTCAAAGAGTTCGAATTGCTGCAGTACCTCGTGCTGCGCGAAGGCCGCACCATCGAGCGCACCGAACTCGTGAACTCCCTCTGGCAGGGTGCAACCGAAGACGAAGCCCCTGGCGAACGCACGATCGACGTGCACGTGCGCAGATTGCGTGCCAAACTCGGCCGTTACGAAGACATCGTGCGCACCGTTCGCGGAGTCGGGTACCGATTCGACCGCCACGCCGATGTCATCATTCGCTACGGGCACGGCACACCGTCACCTGACCGCTTCTGATCGTCCGCGGCTGAACTCGCGGCCTTGCGAGCAGGTTCTTCCGTGTCGGAGGGGTCAGCATAGGGTGTGGGGATGAGCCTGGAAGCGCCCCCGCTAGCACGCGTCGCAGAGCGCGAAGCGTGGTCCGAGCGTCCGGTGCAGACCGAGTACCGTCCGCCGCACCCACTCGATCTGCGTCGCACAGTGCTCGCTCAGCGCCACGGCGCCGGAGATCCCACGTTCTGTGTGACGCCGAGTGTTATTTGGCACGCTTCGCGCACTCCCGAGGGCATCGCCACGCTCGCCCTTCGGGAAACCTCACGCGGTGTGATCCGGGCGGCCGCATGGGGGCCCGGCTCTGCGTGGGCGCTCGAGCAGATGCCGTCTCTGTGTGGACGCGACGACGACCCCAGTAGCTTCGACGCGGAGCAGCATCCGCTCATCGCTTCGGCGCACCACGACAACCCGGGTTTGAGAATCGGCCGCACCGACCTCGTCTTCGACGCGCTTGCGAGCGCGATCATCGAGCAGAAAGTCACCGGAATGCAAGCCTTCGGCGCCTGGAGGCACCTGGTGCGCGCATTCGGCACCCGTGCGCCCGGACCGACGCCTCGGCCGCTCTTCGCCACCCCCTCAATCGAGGAATGGCGCCATATTCCATCGTGGGCATGGCACCGGGCCGGACTCGAACCACCCCAGTCGAAGACCATCGTCCGCGCCGCTCGGCACGGCCGGGCACTGGTGCAGAGCATTCACAACGCCGTCGATGGCGAAGCCGTCGATCGAGTGCTGGTCAGCCAGCCCGGAATAGGACCTTGGACATCTGCCGAAACGCGAATCCGCGCACTCGGAGACGCCGACGCCGTCAGCGTGGGCGATTATCACCTCGCTCACCAGGTGGGTTTCGCGCTCACCGGAAGCCGGGTGGATGACGACGGGATGCTGCACCTGCTCGCCCGCTGGTCGGGGCAGCGCCAACGGGTGATCCGGCTCATCGGTGCGAGCGGAGTCATCGAACCCCGCAAGGGGCCGCGACTGCATCCCGAAGACCATCGAGCGCGCTGACGAACATCCCCCGATCGCGACACGGTGGCGCCACGCCGCCGACCAGGCCATGATGGGGCGCATGATTGAGACACTTTCAGACCTTCCGGACGGCGTCTTAGGATTCCGCGCAGTGGGCGAAATCAGTGCGTCAGATTACGAGGCGGTATTGGACCCGGCGATTGACGCCGCGCTTGAGGTTCGCGACCGCGTGAACATTGTGTTCGTCCTCGGTGATGAGTTTGAGCGCTACAGCCTTGGCGCAATGTGGCAGGACGCGGCCCTTGGCGGTAAGCCCCACAGCCGCTGGGGTCGCATCGCCCTCGTGACCAACCACTCGCTGATCGCCGAGATCGTGCATGGAGTCGCGTTCATGGTGCCCGCCGAGGTGAAGGTTTTTCCCCTCGAGGCGTTGGATAGTGCGACTCACTGGGCGGGCGGCGCCGCGGAGACCAAGCAGGCGTGAGCGCCTTCAGCGGTACTGGCTGTCGTCGATTGCGGCCGGGGCTGAACCGAGTGCGGCAATCGCTCCCCACACCTCGTCAGGCACTACCTCCGCGTGCAAGTCGTTGAGCTGCTGGAGCCGGCCGGGAGACACTACGCCGACGATTGTGCTGTCGATATTCGCGTTGCGCAGCGAGAAGTGCAACGCGACCGCGGGCAGCGTGACCTCGTGCTCTGCGCAGACGTCAATTGCCTTCGCAACCCACGCTTGCAGCTCTTCGCTCGCAGGAGCGTAGTGATACTGCGAGCCCGGCCCCTTAGCGAGCAGACCTGAACCGAATGGTGCCGCGTTGAACACCGTGAGTCCCTGCTCTTTGGCGGCGGCAAACATCGAAGCTGCCGACTGGTCTACCAGGGTGTACCTGTTGTGACAAAGCACCGCGTCAAAGACCTGAGTCTGCAAATAGCGTTCGATCATCGGAACAGGCCCGGCAGCGATGCCAATCGCATCTACCTGGCCCGACTCCCTCAGTTCGATGAGGGCCTCCAGTGCACCGCGACGGCCGACCGCTTCCTCAAACGACACGGAGTACGGGTCGTGAAAGTGCAGCAGCGGCAAGCGGTCGACACCCAGTTTGGCCTTCGTCTCGTCGAACGACCGCAATACCCGATCGCGGCCGAACGCTCCCGTCTCAGGGTCGCAATCAACCTTCGAGATCACGCGATAGCGCGACTCCTCTCCCACCTGCCGCAGCGCGCGGCCGATAACGGACTCACTGCGTCCGCCCGCATAGCTGTTCGACGTGTCGACGAAAGTGTGTTCGCTCGACAGCAGATCGACGGCAATGTGCACGGCGGCCGTTTCTTCAGCAGATCCCCGCAGGCTGTTGCGCCCCAGACCAGAAGTGCCGAGGGTGAGCGGGCTGACGTTCAGCGTCATATGCGATTCCGTTCTGTCGAGCAGGCCTGTCCACTCTACGGATGCTGATAGACCCGGTTCCCCCTATGCTGGCGTGATGGCTTCTACACGCAGCCGCGGCTGGACGCGCGGACACTCTGGATGGGCTGTCGGCACAGCTCTTATGTTCACGCTGGGCATCATCTTCGGTGCGATCTGGGGAAGCCTGCTGCTCGGCATCATCCTCGCTGCAGCTGTGTCGATCGGCTGGCTGATCGCCTATGAGTCGTGGCGCGGCAAGAACGTCGGTCTCGAAAATCGGGACGACGACGGCGCGCAAATCTGACGAACGTTCGCGTCGTCGTCAGCGGGCAGAGGGTAGCAAACTTTGCCTGAGTGCGAATTAGGTTAGGCTTACCTACATGCACACCAGAATTCGTTTCGCTGCGCCCCTCGCAGCGCTCAGCATTTCCGCCCTTGCACTCGCTGGCTGCTCGAGCTCAGACGACGCAGGCACTGCGGCACCTGAGACGACCGACGTCGTAGTTGTGGAAGACGCCAAGCCCACCCTCGTCTTCGTAGAAGAAGAGGGCGAGTCTTACTACGAAGAAGACACCGAGGTTGCACGTGACTCGGTAGAGGTCGTTGCCAACCCTGAGTCGGTCGTGACCTTCGATATCGCAACGCTCGATACGCTCGACGCGATCGGCGCCGGCGACTCGGTCGTGGGTATTCCCGACGTTGCTCTGCCCGACTACCTCGCCGCGTACGCCGATCTGCCGAAGGTCGGCACGCTCTTCGAACCGGACTTCGAAGCAGTTGCCGAGCTCGAGCCTGAACTGATCATCACCGCAGCCCGCAGCACCGGTCAGTATGACGAGCTCTCAGAGATCTCGACCACCATCGACCTCACGGGTGCCTATGCAGGAGCCTTCGTGCCCAGCGCCGGTCTCGAGCGCGCAGCACAGCTCGGCGAGATCTTCGGCGCCGAAGAAGAGGTCGCCGCCCTCAGCGCAGACATCGAAGAACTCGCCTCAACGATCCAGTCTGAGGCGAGTGGCACCGCCCTCGTGCTCAGCATCTCGGGCGGCGAGTACGGCGCGTTCGGTGAAGGCTCACGATTCGGATACTTCTACGACGAACTGGGATGGACACCGGCCGTCGTGTCAGCAGAGCTGCCGGGCGCCGAAGGCTCAGCCCACGGTGACACGGTTACAAACGAGTTCATCCTCACAGCCAACCCCGACTGGATCTTCGCCTTTGACCGCGGCGCAGCAACCGGTGAAGGCTCTTCGGCAGAAGAGACACTCGACAACGAGCTCGTCGCCGAGACGACCGCGGCTCAGCAAGGCCAGATCATCTACCTGCCCGCAAGCGAGTTGTACATCGTGATCAACGGTCTCACGGCCATCGACAACGTTCTCACCGCGGTGCACGAAGCGGCCATCAGCTGACCTGAATGATGGTTGACCGCCCCGAAGCGGGGAGCGCGCAATTCTGAGACGCGCCTCTCCCACGATTCTGATCGTCGCGGGGGTAGCCCTTGTGGCTGCCCTTGCGACGATCTCACTGTTCATCGGTGTCGCTGAACTCGATCCGTTCATTCTGTTTGCAAGCCGTGTGCCTCGTACCGTCGCGTTAGTGCTCGCGGGCTCCGCCTTCGCGATCACCGGCCTCATCATGCAGTTGCTTGTGCGCAACCGATTTGTTGAACCAGGCACCACGGGAGCAACGGATGCTGCCAGTCTCGCTTTGCTTGCGGTGCTGCTGGCCGTTCCCGGCCTGCCGATCGCTGGCAAAGCGGTGCTCGCCGCTGTCGGCGCGCTGATCGGCGTCGTCGGATTCTTATTGCTCGCGCGCCGAATTCCCGCCCGTTCAAGCGTGCTAGTGCCGATTGTCGGCATTCTCTACGCGGGTGTCATCGGGGCTGTGACGACTTTCATCGCCTACCGCGGCGACATGCTTCAAGAGCTGCTCAGCTGGGGAATCGGCGACTTCTCGAGCATCATGCGCGGGCGCTACGAGATTCTCTACTTCGCCGCTGCCGCAGCTCTCATCGCATGGATCGCCGCCGACCGCTTCACCGTCGCTGGGCTGGGCGACGACACCGCGCGCGGCCTCGGCCTTGAGACCCGCGCGGTGATGGGCCTGGGCGTGACGATCATCGCCGTCGTGACCGGCATTCTCATGGTCGTGACCGGGGTGCTGCCATTTCTCGGTTTGATCGCCCCCAACATCGTCAGCCGACTCATCGGCGACAACATGCGACGCGCGGTTCCGCTCGTCGCTCTCCTCGGCGCGGCCATCGTGCTGCTCTGCGACATCATCGGGCGCGTCGTGCGTTTTCCCTACGAGCTGCCGATCTCAGTCGTGATGGGTGTGCTGGGCGGCATCATCTTCCTCTGGCTGCTTCTGAGCACAGCGCGTCCCGTCGACGACGCCGCATCCGCACGACGCAAGCGCAAGAAAAAGCCGGCAACCACGGCGGTGACCCCGTGACCGCCGCATTCGTCGACGGCGCGCGACGCGCGGCCAGCCAGCTTCGCCACCCCACCGGGGCGCTCATCACACTCGGCGCCGTCGCGGTTGTGGTCATGGTGGTGTTCCTCTTCATAGATCTGCCCGGCAAATGGGAGTATGCGCTTGGACTGCGCAGTCGCACAGTCTTCGGTATGGTCATCGCGGCAACCGCTATCGGCGCGGCGACTGTGCTGTTTCAGACCATCACCGCGAACCGCATTCTCACCCCGGGAATCATGGGGTTCGATGCGGTGTTCCTGGCGATCCAGACGCTGGTTGCCTTCGCAATCGGTCCCGCCATTCTGGTTTCCGCTCCGCCGCTCGCCTCTTGGGGCGTCGAGCTGCTGCTGATGATGGGCTCAATCGTGCTGCTGTACTGGTGGCTGTTTCTGAAACGTCGACTCGATCTGCACGTCATCGTGCTGGCTGGTCTCGTGCTCGGCGTGCTGTTTCGATCGGTCACCGGGTTTCTGCAGCGGCTGCTTGACCCTGACACCTTCGCGATCGTGCAGAACCTCACGTTCGCCAGCTTCACCTCCATCGACCGCGAACTGCTCGGGCCCACAGCGATACTGGTCGCGGTGTCTCTGCTATCGCTGTGGCCGGTTCGGCGAGAACTCGACGTGCTTTCGCTCGGCGAAACCACCGCGATCTCGCTCGGCGTCGACCATCGCCGCGTCGTGATGCACGTGATCGTGGCGATCGCCGCCATGGTGGCAGCATCCACTGCCCTCGTGGGCCCGGTGACGTTCTTCGGCTTGATCGTGGCGAACCTCGCCTACGGCGCCGTCGGGCACCGTCATCTACGCAGCATCCCCGCGGCTACTGCGATCGGCGTGATCACCCTGGTCGGCGGGCAGCTG
Organism: Microbacterium marmarense; assembly: GCF_037204165.1. Lineage (NCBI taxonomy): Bacteria > Bacillati > Actinomycetota > Actinomycetes > Micrococcales > Microbacteriaceae > Microbacterium > Microbacterium marmarense. Next base: position 1,010,647 of record NZ_JBBDGL010000001.1, on the reverse strand, counting down.
ATCCTTTCGCGCATTCTGGGCTTCGGCACTGAGTTACCGATTGTCATTGAGTTTGTCGGTGGCATCTTCTTCATCGTTCTCGTACTTTCTGGAAAGGCTCGCTGATGATCAGCACCGACTCGGTGGTCAAACGCCATGGCGCGCTCGTTGCCGTCGACGATGTGTCGGTTGACATTCGGCCTGGCGTCACGGCGATAATCGGCCCCAATGGTGCGGGCAAGTCGACCTTGCTCGCCGCGATCGGGCGACTTGTCGGCACCGACGCAGGCGATATCACCGTTGACGGCCTCGACGTGCTGACAACAAAGTCACGCGTGCTCGCCCAGCGGCTCGCCATCTTGCGTCAAGACAACCATCTCGCCATCCGGCTCAGCGTGGAGGATCTCGTCGCCTACGGCCGCTTTCCGCACGGCGGGTCAGGGCGCACGCCAGATGACCGAGCCCACGTAGACGCCGCAATCGAACTGCTCGATATCGGCAGCGTGCGCAACCGTTTTCTCGATGAACTGTCGGGCGGTCAGCGGCAGCGTGCTTTCGTGGCCATGGCGCTCGCGCAAGACACTGATCATCTGCTTCTCGATGAGCCCCTCAATAACCTCGACCCGCGTCACTGCGTCGCCCTCATGAAACTCGTTCGGCGGCTCGCCGATGAGCGTGGAATGACCGTGGTCGTGGTCTTGCACGACATCAATGTCGCTGCCCAATATGCAGACGACATCATCGCAATGCGCAACGGCAGTGTCGTGCACCATGGCCCGGTCGCCGAGGTTGTCACTGCCCAACATCTGACCGCCCTCTACGAAACCCCCGCACGAGTCGCCGAGATCGACGGTCGACCGATCGTGCTGTGGGGATAGCCCCCTTCACCGATACCAGGACGCCACCATGACTTCATCCGCTTTCACCTTCGCCATGCACGGGTTCGATCTGCGCTTTCGCAAGGTCGCCCTCGTGCACCGTGAATGGCTCACCGACAGCTACGTGCGCGTGCGCCTGCAAGGCGATCAGCTGCGAGGATTCGATTCGCGAGGCTCTGACGATCACGTGCGCGTCTTCTTTCCTGACGGCGACCCCGAGACGGTCGATGAGCTGCGCGCCGCGCCCAGTCGTGAATACACCCCGCTGTTCTGGGGCGATGACTGGCTCGAACTCGAGTTCGCTGTGCACAGCGGCGCTGGCATCGGCGGTCCGTGGGCCGCGACAGCGCAGCTGGGCTCGATCGCGGGCGTGGGCGGGCCTCGAGGCTCGAAGGTGCTCGAAGGCCAGCCCGACGCGTGGTTTCTCGCCGGTGACGAAACAGCGGTTCCCGCCATTCGGCGGTTCGTGCAGCTCATGCCTGCCACCGCGACCGGTCACATTCTTGTCGAGGTGCCCGACGCCTCGCGCGAGCTGTCGATAGACGTTCCCGTCGGAGTCACCGTGCGGCAGGTGCATAGAGGCGACGCGGCGCCGAGCGCACCCCTGATCGCACGCCTGGAGGAACTCACCGCAGCGGACCGACCGAACAACGCGGTGCTTGGCTTCATCGCTGCCGAGCAGTCTGTCGTCAAGCCCGGCCGAGCGCTCCTCTTGGATCGATGGGGACTCGATGCTGATTCCGTGATCGTCAAGGGCTATTGGAAGCGCGGCGATATCGAGTACCACGCTCCGCACTGACCTCTTAGCGCGGGCTACATCTCTTCGTGGGTGAGCGGGTCACCGTCCCACAGACGCCCACGCTCAAGAGCAGAGATCGCGGCTACCTGATCGTCGGTCAGCGAGAAGGTGAATAGGTCGGCGTTCTCTCGCTGTCGGTCAGGGTCGCTCGACTTGGGTATCGCCGTGCTGTCGAGCTGCACGTGCCAGCGCAGCACGAGCTGCGTGGGTGTCACCGCATGCACTACCGCGAGTTCCTGAATCAGCTGCTCGGTGAGAAGCTCGGTACGACGTGCCAACGGGCTCCAGCTCTCAGTGCGAATACCGTGCTCCGCATGAAAAGCGCGCAGTGCTGCCTGCGGAAAATAGGGGTGAAGCTCCACTTGATTGACCGCCGGGACCACCCCGGTCGCGTCGATCAACTCACTGAGCATCGCCTCGGTGAAGTTGGAGACCCCAATCGAGCGAACCAAGCCTCGTTCGCGGGCATCGATGAGTCCTCGCCAGGTATCGACATATTTTCCGACGCTCGGGTTCGGCCAGTGGATCAATTCGAGATCAAGATAGTCAAGCCGCATCGCACGCAACGAGCTCTCGACGCTCGCGACCGCTTCAGCCCGACCATGACTGCGGCCGGGAACCTTCGATGCAACGAGCAGATCATCGCGTGCAACTGATGAACCGCGCACGGCCTCGCCGACCTCGGCTTCGTTTTCATAGTTGACCGCCGAATCAAGCAGACGATAGCCGGCATCAACCGCTGTCTGAATCGCGGCTGTTCCCTCTGCACCGCGCAGGTTGTAGGTACCGAGGCCAAGTTCTGGGAATGAGAAACCGTCGTTCAACGTCACGGCAGGAATATGCGTCATGACTCCATCCTGCCCGCAAGGTGAAGTATGGCGAATGAATAAACACTCATAGACTCCCCCCATGACCTCGGCGCACGAACCTTCCGACGTCGACAGACCCAAAGCGTCAGTTCTCGACCGAGCAAGATGGTGGGCCGCCGACTACGGCTATGCGCTGCGGCGTCAGCTCGCCATCTTGTCACCGCCATGGTCGCTCGGCCGCCGAAGACGACCGCCGCGAGCGTGGCGGCGCGATTCATCTGCTTTGCCCGAGGTCGTGCTGGTTCCGGGCGTCTACGAGCACTGGACCTTTCTGCGCCCGCTGGGAGACGCACTCGCCAAGGCGGGCCATCGCGTTCGGGTGGTACACGGGCTCGGCATCAACCGGCGACCGATAGCCGCAACTGCCGCGTACTTGGGCGAACAGCTGACGACCCTGCCCGTGCACGATGCGGGGCGGGTTCTCGTCGCGCACAGCAAGGGCGGTCTGGTGGGCAAGCACCTGCTGATCAGTTCGGGCACCGCACACGAGGCGGCGGCAGAGGCAGCGGCCGGCGGCGACCCGGCCGAAGCTGCGGCCGACGCTGCGCCTGCGCTTGGCCTGCTGGGCATGGTCACGGTCTGCACACCGTTTCACGGGGTGCGCCTCGCGGGGCTCTTCCCTGATCCCAGCATCCGAGCGTTTTTGCCTGGCGACGAAACGATCGTTTCGCTGGGGCGCGACACATCGGTCAACGGACGAATCGTCTCAGTGTTCGGTCCTTTCGACCCACATATTCCTGAGGGAAGCGCCCTTGACGGAGCGACGAATGTTCTCGTACCAGCGCCAGGTCACTTTCGCGTTCTCAAGGCCCCAGCGACACACCAGGCGGTCGTCGAGGGCGTCGCGCACCTCGCTCAGCGCTGAATCGCGCGGCTACTCGCCGCCGCCGAGGTTGCCGCTGAGGCGCAGATGAAGAGCCTGGGTGGCTTCATTCATTCCCTCGATCAGCACATGCTTGCCGCGCTGCTCATACTTCGTGCTGATGGCGTCAAGTGCCGCGACCGTTGATGCGTCCCAAATGTGCGAGCGAGACATGTCGATGACGACACGGTCAGGGTCGGCGGTGTACTCGAACTGGGTCGTGAGGTCGTTGCTAGACGCGAAGAACAGCTCGCCCTCGACGGCATAGTGTGCGGTGTCTTCGGTCACGGTGCGGGTCACGTTGGTGAAGTGCGCAACACGGCGAGCAAAAAGCACCATCGCGGTGACGACACCCAGAGCTACGCCGATGGCGAGGTTGTGGGTCCAGACCGTGACGATGACGGTCACGAGCATGACACTCGTCTCACTCCACGGCATGCGCTTCAGCGTTGACGGGCGAATGCTGTGCCAGTCGAACGTTCCGACCGAGACCATGATCATTACGGCAACGAGCGCCGCCATCGGGATGATCGCGACGATATCGCCGAGGGCGACAACAAGAATAAGAAGGAAGACACCCGCGAGGAACGTCGAGATGCGGGTACGCGCTCCCGAGACCTTCACGTTGATCATCGTCTGTCCGATCATTGCGCAACCGCCCATTCCGCCGAATGCGCCCGACATGATGTTCGCCACACCCTGGCCCCACGCTTCGCGTGTCTTGTGAGAGTGAGTGTCGGTGATGTCGTCAACGAGCTTGGCGGTCAGCAACGATTCAATGAGCCCGACCAGGGCGATACCCAGGGCGAACGGGGCGATGATTGCAAGCATGTCGAAGGTGAGCGGAACATTCGGAATCAGCAGCTCAGGCAGGCTTTCAGGCAGCTCGCCTTGGTCGCCGACCGTCGGAACGTTCCACGCGAAAGCCACCGCTGCGACGGTGACAAGCACGATCGACACCAGGGGCGCTGGAATGACCTTGGTTACTCGCGGCAGCAGCACGATGATCACAAGGCCGACCACGACCATGGGATAAACCAGCCACGGCACGTCGACAAGTTGCGGCACCTGAGACATGAAGATGAGAATCGCGAGCGCGTTGACAAACCCCACCATCACGCTGCGAGGAATGAATCGCATGAGCTTCGCGACGCCGAGCACGGCCAGCACGATCTGCAGCAGGCCTCCCAGCAGCACCGCCGCAATGAGGTAGTCGACCCCATACTCGCGCGCCAGCGGCGCAACCACGAGAGCAATCGCGCCGGTGGCTGCTGTGATCATGGCGGGACGTCCGCCCACGAAAGCGATCGTGACAGCCATTACGAACGAAGAGAACAGCCCGACCCGTGGATCGACGCCCGCAATGATGGAGAACGCGATGGCCTCGGGAATCAGCGCGAGCGCGACGACAAGCCCTGCTAGCACCTCGCGGGTGAGCAGCCGTGGGCTCTTCAGCGCCTGGAGCACGGTCGGCTCGATGCGGTAGCGCGCCGCAGGATCTTTGGTTGGAATGACGGCAGTCATGGCACTCCGATGGATTCGGTTCGCACGTCACAGCGCACGCAAAGAAGGGGGTGGATGCTGCGGCTCAAGTGGCCACGGCACCTTCCACTCTAAACGGCGAGATGAAATCCTCCGATTTGTCAGTCGCGCGAACGCCGTCCGACCAGCCCGGCGAACATGGCGTGCAGCAGCGGCAGCACGGCGAGTGCCATGAGGACTGTTCCGAACACCGCATCACTCGAGCGCAAGAGCACTCCCGCGATCAGAAGCGCCATGAAGATGACCGCTGACACGATGCGACGGGCCGTGCGCTCAAGCGTTCGCAGGCGCCTCTCGGTGGCTGGCGCCTGCACCGCGAGCTGGCCACGCTCGGCCCGCGTCGCGAGCTCGTCCATGCGGCGTGGGAGTTGCGCCATGACCCCGGCGATCGATACGGCTTCCTTTGCAAAGCCCTTGACCGTCCCGGCGCCCTGTTGACGCATGAGGGAGTTGGCGAACGGCTCGACGGCCGTCCACATGTTGAAGGTGGGGTTGAGGGCGCTACACACTCCCGACACGAGCGAGATGGTGCGGATCACGAGCAAGAAGTTCTCGGGCAGTTGAAACGGAAGCTCACGAATCGTGTCACCGAATCGGTCAGCGAAGTCGACCATCTCGCGAGGGTCCACGTCTTGCAGCTCGGTCATCGCCATGCCGCCGAAGCGGTCGAACAGCTCGGTCATCGCGCGTTCAAGATCTACCGTGTCAGCGGCAGGCAGCAGCACGCCGATGCGCTGCATTCCTTCGACAAGGCCCTTGCCATCTCGTGCCACCACAGCAACAACCAGCCGCTGCAGGCCACGTCGGAGAGCATCGGGGATCTCGCCCATCATGCCGAAGTCAATGAATGTGAGGTCCCACTCATGCCCGGCTCCGTCAACAGCGCCCGCGCGCGGGGTGACGAAGATGTTGCCGGGGTGCGGGTCTGCGTGAAAGAAGCCAGCAACGAAGAGCTGTTCAAATGTCACCCGAGCCAGCTCATCAGCCACCTGTGCTGGATCAATCGCTGCCGCCCGAAGTCCGTCAATGTCGTTGATCTTGATCGCTGTGACATCTGACAGCGTGAGCACTCGCCGGGTGGTGCGCTCCCAACCGATCTGCGGGGTCGCCACTCGCGTCTCGCCTGCAAAGTCACTGGCGAACCGGTCAGCGTTCGAGGCTTCCTGCAGATAGTCGATCTCTTGCAGGCTGGTCGCGGCGAATTCTTCGACCACCGTGGGCATGTCGGCGTGATCCGAAACGATCCGAACTCGTGACAGCCACCGGGCGATCTTTCGAAGGGCGGCGAGATCGACTTCGACGATGGTTTCGATGCCCGGCCGTTGCACTTTGACGACCGCCGCTGTGAATCCGGCGTCGGCCGCGAGCACTGACGAGAGTTGCGCACGATGCACCTGCCCGAGCGAGGCGGCGGCGATCGGGCTCGGGTCCACCCACGCGTAGGCCAGCTCCAGCGGCATCCCTAGCTCTGACTCCGCAAGGGCACGGATGCTCTCGAAGTCGACGGCGGGCACTTCGTCTTGCAGTCCTTCTAGTTCGCTGGTGATCTCTGGCGGAAGAATATCGAGTCGCGACGACATGAACTGCCCGACCTTGATCATGAGCCCGCCGAGATCAACCGCGAGCGCGTGAAAGCGCCGCGCGAGGTGCTGCATGCGCGCGTTGCGCCCGCGCGCAGCGAGCGATGCCATACCGAAGCGCGGTAGAACGAGTTCAAACCACCACGCTTGCAGCATGAAACGCGCGGCAAACCTCATGATCCGCCGGTATCGCACCCGCGCTCGACGGGGCGTGATTTCAGCGAGCGCGTGACCTCGGCCGGATGTCGGCACGCTCAGTCCTCGGCGAGGATGGAGTACATCTTGCGTCGCGCCTCGTCGATCACGGCAACCGCACGCTCGACCTGATCGGGTGTGCCGCCGCGTGACACCTGCACGATCGCCTGGGCGAGCTTCGCGCCAGCTTTGGGCAGCGCCGTCGAGTTTTCTGAATGACGGAAGCTGGGGGTCTCCCATGGCAGTGAGCCATCTGCTGCTGCGGCCACCTCGCGACCGCTCTCGGTCAGCGAGTATGTCTTGCGTTCAGCAGTCTCTTCAGCGTGCACAAGCCCCTCGTCTGACAGCAGCTGCAACGTCGGATACACCGAGCCTGGGCTGGGCTTCCACGCGCCGCCGCTGCGCGACTCGATCTGCTGAATGATCTGGTAGCCGTGCATCGGCTCTTCCGAGAGCAGGGCGAGAATGGCCGTTCGAACGTCTCCGCGTCCCATTCGTGGGGTGGCCATGCGCACTCCCTGACCGAGAACGTCGCGGAGGCCCTCAAATGCCTCCCAGAGGCCGAAGCCCGCGTCTCCGTTGAAACCGCGTGGCCGTTGCGACCCACCGGGCTGATTGCTCGAAGTTGATTCGTTCATCATTTCCTCCTGCTCGCGTCGATGGCCGAATTCGGCCGACGATATATCTACCGATACTCAACGATACATCGCTCACTGCTCAGCGGGGTGATCTCGTCCGGTGCTTATCAGGTGCGCGCGCCGCCCCCAATCCGTTGAGCGATGGGCTACGAATGAAGAAGCACACGCGCCGATCGGCGTGCATGCGAAAGGAACACACGGTGCGGGACTCCGCTACAGCGCTCTTGGTCGACGTCAGCGACCACCGAAATGTCACTGACCTGCTCACCCGCCGGGCGCTCGCAGCACCTGATCACATCGCATTCGAGGTGCCGCCGCACAATGCCCTCGATTCAGCGTGGCGACAAGTCAGCACGCGAGAGTTTCACAACGAGGTACGCGCGCTCGCGAAGGGCCTTATTGCCACAGGAGTGCAGCCAGGCGACACCATAGCGATCATGGCACCGACCCGCTACGAATGGGCCGTCGCCGACCTCGCATCGTGGTTCGCCGGCGGTGTGGTTGTGCCAATCTATGACACCTCATCTGCTGCTCAAGTCGCGTCGATCGTGGCTGACGCTAGTGTGGTGCTCGCGATCGGCGGCAACAGCGCGCAGCTCGATCTGCTCGACGCCGCCTTCACTAAGACGGGCACCGGTGCGCTCGGCGCGTGGGCGATGGACGAAACATCCCCCGGCCAGCCGCGAGGCAGCATCGCTGACCTCGCCGCGCGCAGCGCCGAGATCAGCAACCGGCGGCTCGAAGCACGTCGAGCCCTCGCCGACCTCGACTCCCCCGCGACAATTGTCTACACCTCAGGCACGACGGGCGAGCCCAAGGGAGCGGTGCTCACGCACCGCAACTTTCTCGGGCAGGTGCTCAACATCGCTGCGGCCTATGGCGAAGTGGTGCATGCGGGCGGCAACACGATCATCTTCTTGCCGCTCGCACATGTGCTCGCTCGAGGCCTCCAGCTCATCTGCCTGGCGAGCGGCATGCGCATCGCTCACCTTTCGGATACGAGTGCCGTCGTGGGCACTCTTGCTGTACTGCGCCCAACCTTCATCGTGGTGGTTCCTCGCGTGCTGCAGAAGATCCAGGCCGCTGCCGCCACCAAAGCGGCAGACCGCGGTCTTTCGAAGGTATGGTCTGCCGCGGCAGACACCGCAGTGGCGTGGGGCGAGTTATGCGAACGGCGCGAAGCTGACAGCCACGCGTCGCCTCACCTGGGCCTGCGGCTTCGCCACGCGTTCTTCGACTACCTCTTCTACCGGCGTTTGCGCGACGTCATGGGCGGACGAGTGGACTACATCCTCTCGGGCGGCGCAGCACTCGACGCCTCGCTTTCTCAATTCTTCAGGGGTGTTTCGGTTCCAGTCATCGAGGGCTACGGCCTCACCGAAACGACCGCTCCGCTCACCGGCAATCTGCCGGGCAACATTCGCTCTGGCACGGTCGGGCCACCTCTGCCCGGAACGGCGATTCGCATCAGCGAGCAGGGCGAGGTGCTGGCCCGAGGCGTCGGTGTGTTCGCCGGCTATCGCAACCCTCGCCACAACAAAGACGCGTTCGTCGACGGCTACTTTCGCACGGGCGATCTCGGAAGCATCGATGCTCATGGGCGCCTGGTACTTGAGGGGCGGTTGAAAGACGTTATCGTGACGTCCAATGGCAAAACCATCGTTCCCACCCTGTGGGAGAGCGCCGTCGAATCAAGCCCACTCATTTCTCACGCGGTGATGGTGGGCGAAGGACGCTCGTATCTGTCGGCGCTATTGCTGCTCGATGCAGAAGAGACGGCAAAGTGGGCGGATGCTGCCGGAGTCGTGCTCGCTGCGCCCGATGCCACGATCCTCGATGAGGTTGCCGATGCTGGTCTGCGCAGACACATCCAAGCCGCCATCGACGCAGCCAATTCACTTGTCGCCCACAGCGAGCAAGTGCGCCGCTTCACACTGGTCGCCACAGACTTGGCTGACACGACGCTGGTGACACCCACGATGAAGATCAAGCGGAATGTGGTGCTGCAACGCGCAGCATCCGCCATTGAAAACCTCTACCGCTGACCGATCCTGAAAGAATACGCAATGGAATCTAAGAACCGCGCCTCACTGATCGCCGTCATCGTCGCCATCGTCCTGGGCGGCCTTGTCGCTTGGGCAGGAAGCCAGGGTGGTGCCACCGTCGGCGGCTTGCCGCTGTTCGCCCTGGCCGTCGCGGCAGCATTCGTCATTCAGGCGATCGTCTACGTTCCCTCGATGCTGGCCAAAACAGAGCGCTTCTTCGATTTGACCGGTAGCCTCACATTCATCAGCATCTCGATCGGATTGCTGCTGCTTGCTCCCGCACCTGATGCGCGCACCTGGATCTTGGCGGCGATGGTGATTGTATGGGCGGCGCGGCTCGGAACGTTCCTGTTCATGCGCATTCACAAGGCAGGATCTGACGATCGCTTCGACGAGTTCAAGAACTCACCGCTGGTGTTCTTGCGGGTGTGGATGCTGCAGGCGCTCTGGGTCAGCCTGACGGCCGCCGCCGCGTGGATTGCGATGAGCACGAGTGCGACAGCGCGGGAACCGATCGGTTGGCTCGCAATCGTTGGGGTCGCGGTGTGGCTGGTGGGTATCATCTTCGAGATCGTCGCAGATGCGCAAAAGTCCGCGTTCAAAGCCGATCCCGCAAACGAAGGCAGCTTCATTCGCAGTGGACTCTGGTCGCGTTCGCGCCACCCCAACTACTTCGGCGAGATTCTGCTGTGGATCGGAGTCGCCCTCGTGGCGGTTCCCGTGTTGAGCGGGTGGCAGTGGGTTGCCCTTATCTCGCCGCTGTTCGTCATCTTGCTCTTGACGAAAGTGAGCGGTATTCCGCTCCTCGAGGCGAAGGCCGACAAGCGCTGGGGCTCGAATGATGACTATGCCGCTTACAAGAAGCGCACGCCCGCGCTCATTCCGCGATTCTCTGCGTAGCGGAACGTCGCCGCTCGCATAGGATCGCGCCATGGAGATGGTCGCAGACGATGTTCGAGCATTCATCGACAGTTCGGATCGCAGCGACGATCTGCGCGTGCTCGACGAGATGATCCTCGCTGCTATGCCTGGGCTGAGTCGCACGCTCTGGCGGGGCAAAATGTGGGGCGGAACCGAGCAGCAGATCATCGGCTACGGAGTGATCCACCAGAAGCGTCCGAAAGGCGCCGACGTGGAGTGGTTTCTCGTCGGTCTTGCCGTGCAGAAGAGGCACTTGTCTGTCTACGTCAACGCCGCTGAAGGCAGTGCGTATCTCGTTCAGCAGCGATCTGCGTTGCTCGGCAACGTGAAAGTGGGCGCTGCTGCCGTAACGTTCGCGGCAGCATCCGATCTGAATCTCGAAGAGTTTCGAGACATGCTCACGCGGGCACGTGAACTGTCACCCGACGCCACATAGCCAACAGCGTCGGGGACAGCGCCATCTCGAGGCGATCAGCGCACGCAGATCACACCGGTTGCAACACCGCTTCGGTCTCGAGCAGCTCGCTCGCGCGATCGCCGAGCGTCGCACGCAGCGTGAGAATGCCGCCTGACAGCGATGCCGATTCCATTCCCGCCTGGGTGACCACGCGGTGGGCGATTGCCGAGCGCACGCCCGAGGCGCACATGACGCGCACGGGACGTCCGGCGGCATGTTCGCGAACCTCATCGATCCGCTCACGCAACTCAGTGTGGGGAATGTGCAGGGCCCCGGGAAGGTGGCCGGTCACCCACTCGTCGGCGCGACGCACATCGAGCACGAGAGCGCTGTCGAGCGCCTCGGTGAGGTCATCGGCGTACCAGAGCGCGAGCGTGCCGTTGAGCACGTTTTCGCCGACCATGCCCGTGAGATTGACAGCGTCTTTCGCCTGGCCGTATGGGGGCGAATATGCCAGATCAAGATCGATCAGCTCGTCGACCGTCATGCCCGCACGAATTGCGGTTGCCAGCACGTCGATGCGCTTGTCGACACCCTCGAGGCCGACCGCCTGGGCGCCGAGAATCAGGCCGCTTTCGGGAGCGATGTGCACGATCAGGTGCACCTGGGCGGCACCGGGAAAGTAGCCGGCGTGCTGGTTCGCGTGCAGGTGGAGCGTGCGAAACGCCACACCCGCGTCGACGAGTGCTCGACGGTTCGCGCCCGTGAGCGCTGCGGCGAGCGAGCCGACGCGCACGATGGCCGTGCCGACCGGCTGAGGAATCTCACGAGCGTGGTCTGGACGCAGAATGTCATCGGCGACCAGCCGGCCAGCGCGGTTCGCTGGCCCTGCGAGCGCCACGGGACGGCGAGCGCCGGTGACTTTGTCGACGCTGAGCGTGGCATCGCCAACCGCCCAAATGCCGGGAACGTTGGTGCGACCGTGGGAATCGACAATGATCGCGCCTCGCTCGCAGGCGACTCCGGCCTGCTCGAACACCGAGGTGTCAGGGCGCACTCCCACTGAAACGACGACCATGTCAGCATCCACCCTCGAACCATCGGCGAGAACGACGCTGTCGCTATCGATGCCTGGTTCGATGGATGCCGCCGCCACTCCGACGCGCAGGTCGATGCCGAGCTGCCGCAACTCCTCGGTAATCAGCCACGCGAGTTCGGGTTCCATCGGAGGCAACGGCTGGGGTGCAAGCTCAACGACCGTCACCTCGAGATTCTGAGCGGCGAGCGCTTCGGCTGCTTCGATTCCGATGAAGCCCGCGCCAAGCACGACCGCGCGACGCGCTCCGCCGGTGACCATGTCTCGAAGATCGGTGGCATCATTCACGGTGCGCAGCGTGCGCACGCGGGGCGAGTCGATTCCTGGCAGCGGCGGCACGAAGGCTGCAGCGCCCGGTGAGAGCACGAGCGCGTCGAAGCCAATGCTTTGCTGGCCGTCGGCGGTTTGCACCGTGACGGTCTTCTGCGACGCGTCGAGGCCGACGACGTCATGCCCAGGGCGCACATCGAGTGCGAGCGCGGCATGAAGTGATGCGGGGGTTTGCACGAGCAGCGCGGCAGGATCTTCGATCTCTCCCCCGACGAAGTAAGGCAGGCCGCAGTTTGCGAACGAGACATGCTCCCCGCGCTCGAGAACTATGATGTTCGCCGATTCGTCGAGGCGCCTGGCTCGAGCAGCGCAGCTCATCCCTCCCGCAACGCCGCCGACAACGACGATGGTCTTCGGCTGGGTCGTATCCAACAGGTCAGGCATTACCGTGCCCCTCGCAGCGCTGCTCGGCGGGAACGCCCGCCAGCGCTTCTTCAATGTGTTGGCCGCAGCCATCCCACGTTGCCTTGCCGCAGATCGGGCAGGTCACTCGCATGCACATGGTTGATCCTCTCGGGTTGCCTACACAGAATCTAGCATACCCTGGGGGGTATTTCACCTCGCGTCGACGATCGCCGCTTGAGAGAGCATTTCATCGCACGCCGTTCCAGCGCAGTCGCTGCGGCTCAGAATCCCACTCTGCAAGAACCGGATCGGCCGACGCCACCGGAAAGGCTGTGACGAGCAAACCATCGACCGAGTACACGAGCGCCCACTCCCCCGATTCCACTGCCCGCTCGAGGGCGAGCGTCGCACCACCGGCGTGGCGAACGCACTCGGCACGCGCCAGCACTGAGTGCGCCGCGTCGCCAACGCGCTCGAGCAGCGTGCGAGGCGAAGCCCACGGCACAAAGGCGTCTGCGGGCAACCCGCATGCGACCGCGAGGTGTCCGTCCATCCATCGGTCACGCTTCAGTCCGTAGGGCGTCTCTACCGTCGAGAGCAAGTACCCGTAGACGTGCAACACTCCCGCGTTACCCACGGGCCACTGTGCTTGCAGCTGGGCGCGATCGTGCAGGGCATCGAAGAGCTCTCGGCCGATCACCGCGGCGCCGACGTTCTCGTCGATAACGGTAGACGACCCCCACTCAGCGAAGCGCCGAGCTGCGACGTCCGCGTCAATCGCAGCACCCAGCCACGAGTGTTCGTCAAGCGCTGCTACGGCATCGCGCTCGGATTGATGGGCCGCAGCGTGCAGGGCGTCGATCACAAGCCACCAGCGTACGGGGCTGACAGTGGCACGGAGTTCACACACTGTTTACGCACCACGGCCATTCCGTCCACATTCACCAGCCACTATGGACGCAACGTCCACTCCGGGTTGGAAAGCAGCCCGGATGAGAAGGAGAGCCGTGAGCCCCACCATACTTTTCGACTTCGACGGCACCCTTGCCCTCGGTGATGGCCCCATCACCGCGTTCGCCCGCGAGATCTCGACTCGAGTAAACGACGCCGAGTTCATCGGCCGAGCGGATGCTGCACTGGCAGCATTCGAAAGCGGTGAGCACAGCTACCGCGACGGATACGACGCCGTGACAAGCGTCGCGGTGTCAGAAGGAATCGACCGTGACGTCATCGGCGCCTCGTACAACGCGTCGCGCGCCATTCTTGGATCCCACGGCGCAGCGGTGAGCCCACCCGCGGGTCTCGCCGAGTTCTTCGAGCGCATCGGCGACCAAGCGAACCTCGAACTGGCCACGAACGCACCCGGGAGTGGCGTCGTCGCAGTGCTGCAATCGTGGGGCGTAGCCGAAGTGTTCGACGCAATGCACTTCAGCGTTGGCAAGCCCGACGGGCTCGAGCCAGTGATCGCCACTGCACTTGATCGCGGCCCCGTACTTTCTATCGGCGACATCTTCGAGTTCGACCTCGCACCGGCCAGCCGTCTGGGCGCCGACACCGCACTGGTCGGAGCCACCGCATCACGTTCGACAGCTGCCACCACGATGCGTGGCGCTAGCCTGGCCGACCTCTACGACGAGATCATCGCCTGGGTCGCGACATCAACTTCTCTTTCCGCCATCCCGAACACCACGTCCACCGAAAGGTCCAACTGATTATGCGCAAGTCCCTGCTCATCGCGGGTGTCGCGGCTACCGCCGCCCTCACCCTCGCCGGCTGCAGCAGCAGCTCCGACACCGCGTCGACCGAAGAGGTCACCGAGTGGCCCGAGTCGATCACGATCTCGCTCGTGCCGTCGGTCGAGGGTGAAGACCTCGCCGAAGCACTCGACCCGCTGACGACCTACCTGTCTGACAACCTCGGCATCGAGGTCAACGGCGTGGTCGCTACCGACTACGCGGCCACGGTTGAGGCGCTCGGCGCCGACCAGGCCCAGGTCATCATCACCGACGCCGGATCGCTGTACAACGCCACCGAGCGCTACGACGCAGAACTGGTTCTTCGCGACGTGCGCTTCGGTGCCACCTCATACGCCTCGGTTGCCTTCACGAACAACCCAGACAAGTACTGCGCCGACGAGCCCGTGATGTCAACCTATGCGGCAAGTGACATCGAGCTGTCGTACTGCAACGGCATCGAAGCGGCCGGCGAGGCTGCCATGGGCCAGGGCGCAGCAGGCCTCGACTCATTGGCTGAGATCAGCGACGGAACCATGGTTGCCCTGCAAGCAGCAACGTCACCTGCCGGTTACCAGTACCCCGTCGTGGCAATGCGCGAAGCGGGCATCGACACCGACGCAGGCATCACGCAGGTTCCCGTCGAGGGCAACAACAACGCGGTTCTTGCGGTCTACAACGACGACGCTGAAATCGGGTTCGCCTACTGGGATGCCCGCACCACGGTCACCGAAGAGGCACCTGACATCGCCGACAAGGTTGTGGCTTTCGCCTACACCGACATGATCCCCAACGGTGGCGTGGCTGTCTCGAACACGCTGCCCGCTGACCTCGTGACCGACCTTACCGAGCTGATGGATGGCTACGCCGATTCGTCTGAGGAGGCAGCGAGCGTCATGTTCGACCTCGTTGGCCTGTCGGACTGGACCAGCGAAACCGCTGAAGACGAGATCGCTCGCTACGGCGAGATCCTCGCTCAGTTCTCGAACTGAACAACTCACTGAAAGAGTCGATGCATGCACATTGACCCGCATCGCGCGGAGGCCGGGGTTAGCCCCTCGGCCTCCGCGTCGTGGTCCATCAGTCTCGACGATGTGTCGGTGACCTATCCCAACGGCACCCGCGCTCTGCGCGGAGTGTCACTCGACATCGCCGCGGGCGAGATGGTCTCGATCGTCGGGCTTTCGGGCTCGGGAAAGTCGACGCTCATCCGCACGATCAACGGGCTGGTGGGCGCCACCAGCGGCACGGTCACCGTAGGACCGCACACGGTGACGGGCATGCGAGGTCGCGAGCTTCGCCGGTTGCGTGGACACATCGGCATGATCTTTCAAGGCTTCAACCTCGCCGATCGCACGAGTGTGTATCGCAACGTGCTCGTCGGCCGCTTCGCGCACACGCCGAGCTACCGCACGATGCTCGGCATCACGACACCCCATGACCGCGAACTCGCACTCGGCGCGCTCGACTCAGTCGGCATGCTCGAAAAAGTATGGATTCGAGCTGGCCAGCTCTCGGGCGGCCAGAAGCAGCGCGTCGCGATTGCGCGCGCCCTAACCCAAGAGCCGAGTGTCATGCTGGCCGACGAGCCGGTGGCCAGCCTTGACCCCCCGACTGCGCACACCGTGATGAATGACTTGCGTCGCGTCAACACCGACGCCGGCCTTACCGTGCTGGTCAACATTCACCTGATGGATCTGGCGCGCACTTACACGACCCGCATGATCGGCCTGCGCGACGGCGAGCTGGTGTATGACGGCTCTGCGGCAGACGCCACCGAGAGCGATTTCGAGCAGATCTACGGCCGGCCAATCCAGCCAGATGATCGGCTGGGCTCGTGAGTGCACCCGCTCGCGAATTCACGCTTCCGCCCAAGCCGACGGCGCGGCTGCGCGTCGCCCTGATCGTTGCCGCCTTCGTCGCCTTCACTATCGCTACTTGTACCCCTGCCATCGGCGGCATCAACCTCGACTTCGGCGCGCTAATTCGCAACTGGGACAACGGCTCGGGTCTGATGGCACAGCTGTTCCAGCCTGACTTCTCGTTCATTCCCCGCACCATCGGGCCCATGATCGAGACGCTGCAGATGGCACTGGTCGGCGCCGTCGCGGCCGCGATCGTCTCGGTGCCTCTCACACTGTGGGCGGCAGCTCCGACCAACCCGAACTCCTTTACCCGCAATACCGTCCGCATGGTCATCAATGTCGTGCGCGCAGTCCCCGACCTCGTCTACGCCACGATCCTGGTCGCGATGGTCGGCGTCGGTGCCCTGCCTGGCCTCATGACGTTGTTCTTGTTCGACATCGGCATCATCGTGAAGCTGGTCTCTGAAGCGATCGACTCGGCCGACCACCACTACATGGAAGCGGGTCACACCGCTGGCGGCACACAAGCGCAGATCAACCGCGTGACGGCCCTGCCGCAGTCGTGGCCGCTCTTTGCCAACCAGTGGCTCTACACGCTCGAGCTCAATGTGCGCATCTCAGCCATACTTGGAATCGTGGGGGCTGGCGGCATCGGTCGACTCCTCGACGAACGACGCGCGTTCTATGCATACGACGACGTCTCGATCATCATTCTCGAAATTCTCGTTGTGGTGATCCTGATCGAAATCGCGTCCAACGCACTCCGGAGGCGTCTCGTATGAGTCTTCAGCGAACCGACTTCGCCGTGCCACCGCGTCCGTCACGTTTGGTGCCCACGCTATGGGCACTTGTTGCCGGCGTGATCATCATCGTCGCTGCTGCAGGATTGCCGATTGACTGGAGCGACCTGGGCGCCGTACCTGGACAGGTGTGGCACTATTCGGTCTTGATGTTCGAGAACCCGAACTGGGAGAAGCTGCCGCGCGCGCTGTTCGAGATGTGGCGGTCAATCTCGATGGCGTGGGTGGGCGCAATCATGTGTGTGGTCGTCTCCATTCCGCTCGGCATGCTGGCTGCCCACTCGGTCGGACCCGCGTGGGTGCGCCTGCCGCTTCGCTGGCTGTTTGCGGTGATCCGCGCCGTCCCTGAGGTGATCATCGCCCTGATCCTTCTGACCATCACCGGGCTCACCCCGTTCACCGGCGCGCTGGCCCTCGGCATCGCGGGTATCGGAACTCAGGGCAAGTGGGTCTATGAAACGGTCGAGTCTGTGCAAGAAGGGGCGTCCGACGCCGTCCGCGCCGCGGGCGGCGGGACCGCCGAGGTGACCCGCTGGGCGTTGTGGCCTGCTGCTGCGCCTACGCTGATGTCGTTCGCGCTGTACCGATTCGAGATCAATATTCGCACCTCGGCGGTGCTCGGTCTTGTCGGCGCCGGCGGCATCGGCACGATGCTCGCGAACTACACCAACTTTCGCGAGTGGGATACGGTCGGGATGCTGCTGATCGTGGTCATCGTCGTAACGATGCTTATGGATACCATTTCTGGCGCGATTCGCCGACGAATCATGAACGGCGCACGCATGTCGACGAAAGCCCCCGCTAAACCGAAGAGAACCAGGAGCCGCGATGTGGACAGGGTCGGCTGAGGCACCCCCTACCGTGCGGATCGCGATGCTCGCACCTTCGTTGCAGCCCAGCGAGAGGCGCGTGGCCGAGGCCATCGCTGGCGACGCCGAGAGAGCCATCGAACGCACTGCCCAAGAGATCGCCGACCTTGTCGGGGTGGGGCGGGCGACGGTTATTCGCACCGCGCAATCGCTCGGTTACGACGGCTACCCGCAGCTGCGCGTGGCCCTCACACGCGAAGTGGCGCTTGGCGCGCCAACTGCGACGGATGCTTCGGATGGAACCATGCTTGGCGCGGTCAGGGCGTCGATCGAGCGCGTAGCGGGCCGGCTCAGCCAAACGACCTCCGCCCTCACCGAGGAGGCATTGGAAGAATTCGTGCGGGTGTTGGACGAGTCGCACCGGGTTCTCGTAGCGGCGAATGGCCTGTCTGCTCCGCTCGGCCTCGACCTTGCCATGCGGCTGGTGTCTAGTGGGCGATCCGCCGAATACATGTCTGACACCATGGGCCAGCAGATCACGGCGGCTCAGCTCGGCAAGGGGTCAGCATGTCTGGTTGTTTCCGGCTCGGGTGCCAACCGCGCGACGCTTGAAGTGATCGATGCCGCGCGCGCGAGCGGTGCCACCGTGCTGGTGATCACGTCGTTCCCCCGGTCTGCCGCCGCCGAGCGCGCTGATGTGACACTCGTCGTCGCGCCTATCGATGACTCGTTTCGCGAAGAACTCGTACACACCTCACGTGCGGCCCTCATGCTCATGACCGAGTCGGTGGTGTCGCTGCTCGCCGCGCGTCGCGGAGACGCAGCGCTCAAGGCACGTGCGGCGACACTGTCTGTGCTCAGTCGGTCGCTCTCGGAGTAGGCCTAATCTTCGGCTTTCGCGTGCTTGTTGTTGCGTCTGCGAATTTCGAACAGCTCGCCGCCGCGCACAATGCGCAATGCGGTGACCAGCGCCACACCGCCCAGCAAGTTGAGCCCGAGCACGGGGAAGAACCAGCCCATCCAGTCGAGATAGCTGACGTCGGCGCCACTGATGATCGCCCCGAATGCAAACAGCGAGTCGAGAATTGAATGGAAGAGCTGGAACCCTGCCAACACGAACCCTCCGACGACCGCTGCGGCGATCTTCGGCATCTCAGAGTGCGCGCCCTCCTGCATCCGAGTCATCAACGTGATCACTGCGCCCCCCAAGATCGAGAGCGCTACGAACTGCCAGTCAAAAGGCGCGTCGATGAAGTGGTGCGCTGTCTCGGTGAGAAGTTCGTGCCATTCAGGGAACGCGGTCACGATGATGAGCATCATCAGCCAGCCACCGAATAGGTTCGCAATCAGCGTTCCCGACCAGAGCTTGACCAGCTGCAAGACCGTTCCTTCTCGAGCAACGAGCGCCGCAATCGGCATGAGAAAGTTCTCGGTGAACAGCTCGCTGTGGGCCAAGAGCAGCGCAATCAGCCCAACGCTGAACGCCACACCGGCGAGCAGCTGATCGCCGGTGGCATAGAGCACGCCCAGATAGGCGAGTACACCGACACCCACCTCGACGCCGCCGAGAAAACCGGTCACAAGCGTCGCGCGAAAGGTGCGGTGCAGTCGCTCAGCGCCCTCGCCTACGACATCTTCGAATTCCAGCTCGAGCTCTTCTTCAACAGGCCCGTCGTTGTCACCATCGGCCCGCCGTTCATCAGCTCGGTCCTTGCGATCGCTAGCCATGCTTCGATCTTCGCACCCGCGCTGTCTGATCTCACTCGAGTTGACAGAACGCGAAGTAGCCGACGTGGGGTTCGAGTGTCAGTTTTTTTGACTGACCGATAGCGGCTCTTCCATGGCAGAACGCTATGCGACGGCTGATGCTTCGACCTCGGCCCACAGCTGGTCGAGCGAGAGGCCGACCGCGCCAGCGATCGCGGCGACCGTCTGGAACGACGGCGTTGCAATGCGTCCCGACTCGATCTTTCGGAGCGTTTCCGGTGATATCCCTGCCGCGAGCGCGACCTCGGGCATCGTTCGCCTGCCGCGCTTTTGGCGCAGTACCGCGCCGAGCCTGCGGCCGCGGTCAAGGTCCGCAGCGCTGAGGGGAAGCCGCACCATCACGTCGCCAATACTATTACCAGCATCCGTGGAACCGGTATAGTTATCCCGATATCCAAGGGAGAGCACGATGATCGAGATCCTGACTTCTGCCCAGGTCGACCAAGCCCGTGTGAGTGGAGCGCTCGTCGCCGATGTCTTGCACGCGATGAAAGCGCGCGCGACCGTCGGCACGAACCTGCTTGAGATCGACGCCTGGGCGAAGGAGATGATCCTGGACGCTGGCGCCGTGTCGTGCTACGTCGACTATGCCCCCTCCTTCGGGAACGGACCCTTCGGTCACTACATCTGCACCGCCGTCAACGACGCGGTACTACACGGAATGCCGCACGACTACGCCCTTGCCGACGGCGATCTGCTCACCCTTGATCTCGCTGTGCTGACGGGAGGCATCGCCGCCGACGCCGCGATCAGCTTCACCGTCGGTGAGAAGCAGCGCCCGGAAGACCTCGCGATGATCGACACAACCGAGCGTGCGCTTGCTGCCGGTATCGCTGCCGCCCGCCCCGGCGCGAAGATTGGTGACCTCTCTCGAGCCATCGGCACGGTGCTCAAGGCCGATGGATACCTCGTCAACACCGAGTACGGCGGGCACGGGATCGGAACCACGATGCACGGCGACCCGCACGTGCCCAACACCGGTCGCCCCGGCCGCGGCTACCAGCTGCGCCCCGGACTCCTCCTCGCCCTGGAACCGTGGATCATGGCCGACACCGACAAGCTCGTCGTCGATGACGACGGCTGGACCCTCCGCAGCGCCACCGGCAGCCGCACCGCGCACACCGAGCACACCATCGCGATCACCGAGACCGGTGCCGAGATCCTCACTCTCCCGTCGTCCCGCTGACGCCGCCAGCCATACAGATAGCGCGAGACGCGACGCAGGAAAAAATAATCACAAACAGATAACGCAAAAGGCTTGCCGCCGTTATCTTTCCGTTATAGAGTTCAGGAACGGTAGTTGTTTTGCTGTGGCAGCTACCGACATGTGATTGCAGGACACTCTTGGTGCAAGGGACAAGGCCCGGTCAGAAGCCTCTCTGACCGGGCCTTACTTTTGCGCAAAAGTCAGGCCCGGTCAGAAGCCTCTCTGACCGGGCCTTACTTTTGCGCAAAAGTCGATGGATGCTGCGCGGGCGAAGCCACTCACACTCCCCCGCCACCACCGCCGCCACCACCACCACCGGCCGAACCGCCGCCGCTCGAGCCGCCCGATGTCGACGACGACGACGCGGTGCTGGCCGAAAGCGTAGAGATGCCGCTCGAGAATGACGCTGCATTGAAGCCTGCAGCACCCACGTACCAACCCGGCGAGTTGCCCGCACCATACAGAACCGCAAGCTCTCGTGCCCACTCCTCCTCTTGGCCGAAGACGACTGCGAACGGCAACAGCGTCTCGTAAAGCCGCAACATCTGTCGTGAGTCCGCGGTGTCGATGGGCGCCCGTTCCGCACCGGCGGGTGACTGCAGCATCCGGATGCGATCAGCCTCAGCCCACTCGATGAACACTTTGAGTCCCTTGAGATGGTCTCGGATCTCTGCACCCTTGGCGGTCAAGGGTTTGTGAGCCACCAGCCCGATCGCCACGAAGAACGCGGGAATCGCCGCGATCAACAACGCAATCGGCACGAGTGCAGAGACAAAGTTGGCGATCGCGAGAAAACCGAAGATCACCACGGCCGCAGCAGAGACGAACGCCAGGAGGCTCGGCACAGCGCGCACCCCGGATGGCACTTCACGCCGCAGGCCTCGGTTCGTGAGCTCTTGTTGCGCCGCCTTCAAAATCCCCTGCGCCGCGGAGGAGAAGCGAGTATCGCTGCGCCCGAACTCGAACTCCTCTCCCGGCTGACCGCTCGGAAAGAGACCTTTCAAGAGCATGCGCCCATCGCCATCTGCCCTAGACGGGTCGACCAGTTGGGCGATGAGCTTCGTGCCGCCGAAGAGCTTTCGCTCGCCCTCAATAATGCGAATGCTTCCCACGACGGCTTGTTCCAGAACCTCAGCAGGAATCGCCTTTGTTGTGAGGCCCAGCAGCACCGCGCTCTCGAGCGCGTCGATCACCGGTGGCGGAGAGAATTCGGTGATGATCGTGGGTCGCCCCGGCGCGTCTCGCAGGAATCGTGCCCGATTCACGCCGGCCAACACCACCGATCCGATCAGTGCAAGCGCCGCGAGCAGCTGCGCCCAGCCCCATCCCGAGGCAAACACCGACGAATCGAACGTGGCGAATGTGCCGGCCTCGAAGCCTATTGCGACAGTCATCGTCTGGTATGCCAGCACATTCGACGCACCGGCGGCGATCACGTCACCTTCGTCGGCGATCGCACACGCGGTGGTGTCGTCGGCGTATCCGACATAGCAGGCCTGTTGGCCGGTTCGCGCAGCATCCAACTCATCCGACATCGT
The DNA here is from genome assembly GCF_037204165.1 of Microbacterium marmarense. NCBI lineage: Bacteria > Bacillati > Actinomycetota > Actinomycetes > Micrococcales > Microbacteriaceae > Microbacterium > Microbacterium marmarense. Next base: position 988,452 of record NZ_JBBDGL010000001.1, on the reverse strand, counting down.
CACCCGAGCCGTAACTTGGCCGAATGACTGGCGCCACTCGGTGCCGTTGACATTCCAATAGAACTCGTCGGAGCCGGTGTTCTCGAAGTAACGGGCGACATTGATCAGCGTGTAGGTGAACACATACGTCTGCGGCCCTTGCAGATAGTCGTCTGAGCGCGAAGTCATCGAGTAGTAGCCGTCGTCGTGGTCAATCTCACTCGGGCGCTCGTTGCCCTCACCATCAGTGATCGAAATGAGTTGGGGGTCAGTAGGCGCGTCTAGATAGGAATCAGGGATGCTGCGCCGCATGCCGCGGTTCTGGTCATAGTCGGGAAACAACGCCACGAACGTCTCGGTCACGAGAGCAGTGCTCGTGCCGTCGTCTGCACGGCCTAGCTCGTACTCGACGTCCAAGCTCTGAAATGTGAAGTCGTCCACGTCAGCGAGCACCACATCAGAGGCGCTCTGGGAATCCGCGATCGCAGGTGCCGCCGCGCCACCGACAAGCAACACCGATACCATCGTGGCAAGCGCTGCGAGGCGAGCCCATCGGCGGCGAACGCGGTCTGCGCGGCGTTGTTTCCTCTGGTTCTCGATCACCCGCCCAGCCTACGACCAGGCCACAGGTCGATAATCTGATGCCATGACCGATCGTCGCCTTGCTATCGATGCGTGGGAGAGTCTCTTTCGCGCGCAGCACGCAATATTCGCCGAGATCAGTGATGACTTCGACGACACCCTCTCACAGGAAGAGTACGACGTGCTGTTGACGGTCACGCGAGGCGAAGACCTCACGGCCCGCCTGCGAGATGTCACCGGCAACATGCTGATCAGCCAGCCCAGCGTGTCTCGTCTCGTTGATCGGATGACCGCTCGAGGGCTACTGACCAAGTGCCCCGATCCGCACGATGGCCGCGGCTCGCTGGTTCGCGCGACTGACGAAGGTTCCGCGCTGTTTCGTCGGATTGCCTCTCGGCACGGAGCATCTATCGCGCGCAGAATGGCAGTGCTCAGCGACGAAGAACTTGAACAGCTCCGCGCGCTGACCGCGAAGCTGCGACACACCGCACCCGACGACTGACGCCGCTTCTAGGGCGTTCTGCGACGCAGAGTCAGCGGCGCGAGAACCAGTGCGCCAACGGTGAAGGCTGCAACCACGAGCATCGGTGCGAATACGTCCCATCCCTCATCGCCGGCAGTCACCGCGTTGATGGTGTCGATCGCATAGCTGAGCGGCAGAAAGTTCGAGATCACATAGAGCGCGTCGGGCATATCTTCGCGTGGCATGAACAAGCCACCCAGAATGATCTGCGGGAAGACCAGCAATGGCATGAACTGCACTGCTTGAAACTCTGTTCGCGCGAAGGCGCTCGCAAGCAGTCCGAGAGCGGCACCGAGAACGGCGTCGATCACCGCGACCAGGCCGAGTTGCCACAGTGGACCATCGACAGTCAGCCCGCACACGAACACGGCGAACGAAACCGTCACGACGGCTTGAATGGCGGCCATCAGCCCGAATGCGAGGGCATAGCCAAGAATGAAGTCCGTCTTGCTGATCGGTGTCGTCATCAACCGCTCGAGCGTGCCTGAGCGGCGTTCACGAAGCGTGGTGATCGAGGTGATGAGAAACATCACAATGAACGGAAAGAGACCCAGAATGGCCCCACCGAAGGTGTCGAACACGCCCTCTTGATCGACGAAGAGCCAGGCGAACAGTCCCACGAGCAGGCTCGGCGCAATCAGCATCAGCGCGATCGAGCGTGGATCATGTCGCAGTTGGCGCATCACCCGTCCAGCGGTGGCGAGCGTGCGGCCGCCGTTCATTGCTCGCTCCCCGACTGCTCGCGCGCTTCTCGGCGAGTGAGTGGTGGGGCCTCGGATTCCCCTTCGGAATGCGGCGCCGCAGGCTCGGCTTCTTTCGGTGCGGATGCTGCCGCGGGGTTCTCGCTCGAACGGGATGCGGCAGCATCCCTTTCGATCAAAGCCAAAAAGGCGGCGTCGGCATCAGTTGTGCCGGTGTCGCTCAAGAGCTGCTGCGCCGTGGTATCGGCAATGACCCGACCTGCTCGCATCAGAAGCAGGCTGTCGCACCGGGTGGCTTCATCCATCACGTGGCTGGAGACAATCAAGGTAGTGCCTGCGTCGGCGAGCCCGCGGAAGATCTGCCAGAGTTCGGCCCTCAGCACCGGGTCGAGACCCACCGTTGGCTCGTCAAGCACAATCAGCTCGGGCTCACCGAGCATGGCGACCGCAAGTGAGACGCGGCTCTCTTGCCCTCCGCTCAGCGAGTCGATCGTCTGGCTGCGCTGCGTGCCGAGACCGACCTGCTCGATCACGCGGTCAACGTCGCTCGCCGGTGCTGCGATGAGGCGGGCGAAGTACTTGAGGTTCTGTTCGATCGTCAGGTCGGAGTACACCGAGGCCGCTTGAGTGTCGTAGGCAACGCGGTGGCGCAGGTTCTTCGCACCGGCGGGGCTCCCGAGCACGGTGATACTGCCGCCAGCTACCTTCTGCACCCCGACGATCGCACGCATCAGCGTGGTCTTGCCGCACCCTGACGGGCCCAGCAGCCCCGTGATATGCCCCCGCGCGATGTCGAGGTCAAGCCGGTCGAACACTTTCGTGGATCCGCGAGACACTTCAAGGCCTCTCACCTGCACGGCTGGCGCATCTGCTGCACCAGGCGACTGCGATGAAGCATCCGCCAATTTATTCATCATGCGATGAATTATTCCGCTTGAAGGATAGAGCGTCAAGCGCTTGCGGGGTTCGTAGCCTTTCCGTCTAGCCAAAGCTCATCCGACACATCGGAATGTGCACCTGCCGTGCCGACATGTTTCGCCGCGATCTTGGGGCCCTTGGTGATCACATGGACCAAGGCCATCGCATGCCCTCGGCCGAGCCCATAGTCGTCGGCAAGCCACGCGACTATCTCGCCAGCCTTGGCGCCAGGCCCGAACCCTTTCGCAGTGGCGAGGTCGACAAATTCACGCGGAGTGATTCCGGTCTTGTCTTCGATGTTGTCGAGGTATGCCTGGAAAGACATCTGCGTCCTTTCACTGCGAGTTCGGGTCGATGCGAGTTCGGGTCAACCGTGGAGATAGCGCTGAACAGTTGGGGCAACGCGTTCCACAAGTTCGTCGATAGAGGCATGCGACAGCGCTGGCAACTTGATCACGTAGCGCGCAACGATCAATCCCGCGATCTGCGAGGCGACCAAACTGGCTCGCAGCTGCGCGTCGTCGCTATCGAGCGTGCCTGATACTCGGCCGATCACCTCGCGAGAGAGAAAGCCTGCGAGCAGCGGTGTGGTGAGCCGGTTGCCGAGCGCTGTACGCATCAGGGCCACGCCTCGCCGTTGCACCTCGGGCTTGTCCCACGACTCAAGCAGATATCGGATGATCCGCTCGCCCACCTCGGATTGAGGCCCGGCCAGAATCTCAGGCAACGCCACATCGGGGCGCATCGGCGCACCCACCGCTTCACCGAACAGGTCAGCCTTCGTGCCGAAGTAGTGATGCACGAGGGCAGCGTCCACGTCTGCGCGCGCCGCAATGGCACGCATCGTGGCTCCGTCATAGCCCGCTTCGCCAAACTCGTCGATCGCGGCATACAGAATGCGCTCGCGGGTGTTCGACTCGCCTGCGGGTGGGCGGCCGCGGCGCCGTTTTGGCGTGGGAACGACATATTCCTTCACGGGGCCAGCCTACGCAGGCACGCCCGGTTGCGGCATCCCTCGTCCACAGGTAGTGCTGTGAGCCCTCACCGCAGCGGCGCAGCTTCTCGCTCGGGCGCCGCTGGTGCGGCCAGCATTCGTCCTCCACAGGGAGCCGCAATGAGGCGACGCGCACGCAGTAGTTCCTGCGTAGCCACCGAGGTGCGGCCGACCATGAGACTGCTGAAATGTCTCGACCTGCGCGGGCGCTGCCTGACGAACTCGGTGACGCGTTCGCGGTGCACGCGGCGCTCGAACGCGGCGTGAGCGCTGCCCGACTTCGCTCCGTGGGCCTTGAGCGGCCATTCCACGGCGTGCGAATGTTGCCGGAGACGCCGCATGTGCTTGCTGCGTTCAACCACGATTCAACGCAGCGGGCTGCGATCGAGCGAAAGGCGAAGGCGTTTGAGCAGGTGATGAGCGCCGGTTGGTTCTTCGCCGGTTCGACGGCGGCGGTGTTGTTCGGCGCGCCCGTTGTTCACTGCGACGAGCTTGTCGTCGCCGCAATCCACCCCGCCGATGCCCCGAGGCGGCGGGGCGTGCGGGCAATCAAGGTCTCGAAACATCTCGTTGCGGTGAGCAAGTGCGCGGGCATGCGAGTCTCGTCGCCGGCCTCGACGTGGGCAATGCTCGGAGCTGAACTCACCGTTCGCCAGCTCGTCGCGGTGGGAGACATGTTGGTGCGCGTACCCCGGACCCGGCAAGGGTTTCTCATGCTGAATCATGAACTCGCCACTGTTGATCAGCTGCAGGCTGCGCTTGATGCCGGGCGACGAATCGGCGCCTCAAGACTGCGCCAAGCCCTCGAACAAATTCGAGTGGGCTGCGCGTCACCACTCGAGACGGACTATCGGCTGGATGCCGCGGCCGCCGGGCTTCCCGAACCTGAACTGGATGTCGAGATCTTCGACCGCCGGGGACGCCGCATCGGGATCACTGAGTTTGTGTACCGAGAGTTTGGCACGCTCGTCGAGGTCGAGGGCGACCATCACCGCACCGACCGAAAACAATGGAACCGCGACATCGAGAAGTACTCCGCATACGTTGCGGAGGGCTGGGAAGTTGTCCGCCTGACGTCTGCCCACATTCGCGGACCGCACCCGCGCGCAACGGCGATCGTCCGCGACGCACTCACGCGCCACGGTTGGGTCGCGACCTAGTTCGCCGCGGTGCGCCCCTCGTGTGTGGCGGTGCACCACCCTTGTGTGTGGCAAAGTGCGGAAACCACGGCGCGATTCCCGCACAATCGCCCACACGAGCAGTGATGCACGCGCCTACGCGCGCGTCAGCACTCGATGACGTTGACGGCGAGCCCGCCTTCACTGGTCTCTTTGTACTTGGTCGACATGTCGAGTCCGGTTTGGCGCATCGTCTCCACGACCATATCGAGCGAAACATGGTGCGAGCCGTCGCCGCGCAGCGCCAGTCGCGCCGCTGTGACCGCCGTCGATGCCGCGATCGCGTTGCGCTCGATGCACGGAATCTGCACGAGCCCACCGACCGGGTCGCAGGTCAACCCCAGGTGGTGCTCCATGGCGATTTCGGCCGCGTTCTCGATCTGACGGTTGGTGCCTCCCATGACCGCGGTCAGCCCTCCTGCCGCCATCGCGCATGCAGAACCCACTTCAGCCTGGCATCCGCCCTCGGCTCCAGAAATCGATGCATTCGCTTTGAACAGCGAGCCCAGCGCCGTTGCAGTGAGCAGAAAACGACGGATGCCGCGGCGACGGTTCGCCTCAGCGACCGCGGCATCGTCAGCCACCGCCTGAGCGAGCTCCGCCGCTCCGGCGACCTCGCCCGAGAACCCGAGCAGCGCGCTGCCTACGAGCTCCCCGTAGGGGGTGACCGCATTGCCCGCGCCGAGGCCAGACTCAGCCAAGAACCGCCACCAGTACATCGCAACAGCCGGAACGATGCCCGCCGCACCATTGGTGGGCGCTGTCACCACGCGTCCTCCGGCGGCATTCTCTTCGTTGACGGCGAGCGCGAACGCTCCCATCCATTCCCCCGGAATCTCTTGGTGGCCCTCGGCCTCGGCAGCATCCAGCTGACGCCTGATCATCGAGGCGCGCCGCTTGACTTGCAGCCCACCGGGCAACATGCCGCCAGCGCGCAGACCCGCTTCGACACTGCCTGCCATGGCGTCCCAGATGGCGTCGAGGCCCGCGGCGATCTCTGCGTCAGTGCGCAACGCTTCTTCATTCATGCGCGCGGCTTCGGCGATCGTGATCCCCCGATCGTCGCATGTGGCAAGCAATTCATCTGCTGAAGAGAATGTCAGCGGAAAAGCGTGCGACTGCACCCGCGTCGGCTCACCCTCGCGGCGGATGAAGCCGCCGCCGACTGAGTAGTAGGTGTCACTGAGCAAAGTGCTGTCATTGTCGCCCAGGGCCGTCATCGTCATCGCGTTCGGATGAGCGGGCAAGCGGGTGCGCGGCAGCATCTCGATGTCGCTCCGCGAAAACGGCACGGGGCGCGAGCCGTCGATGAGCAGCGTCGCGCCATCAGTCCATCCCGACCACGCCTGACGCACGTCGGCTGGGTCGACCGTCTCGGGCTCGAGCCCCTTCAGCCCGGCGACAACGGCGTCGGGTGTGCCGTGGCCGATTCCCGTTGCGCCTAGCGAACCATACAGAGTGCACGTCACGCGCGAGACCTCATCGAGCAGCCCGGCAGCGCGCAGACGCGCCGCAAAGTCGCGGGCAGCCCGCATGGGACCGACGGTGTGGGAGCTCGAGGGTCCGATCCCAATGGAGAACAACTCGAACGCCGAAACGTATGCGCTCACGTCTTCAGGTTACGCTTCCCTGCGAATCAGCCGCGCTCAGCGCGCGTGAACCAGCCGGGCATCTTCAGGTGTCTGAGCCTCGGCGGGCGAGATGGCGTGGGCCGCATCGAGTGCCGCCATCAAGTCATCGGTGAGATCGTCAACATGCTCGAGTCCGATCGAGAGGCGAACAATACCGGCACCCGGTTTGGCCGGGGCGGCTACCGGACGGTGGGTCAAAGAGGCCGGATGCTGCACCAGCGAGTCCACACCGCCGAGCGATACCGCATGCTCAATCAGCGCGCATGATTCTGTGAAGCACGCGGCGGCATCGTATCCGCCCGCAAGTTCGATCGCCACGATCGACCCGGCGCCGTCAAGCTGAGTGCCCAGCAGCCCCTTGGGATCTTGTCCGGGCAGTCCCGGGTAGAAAACCCGGCGAACGGCGGGATGCGCACTCACTCGCTCTGCCAGCGTCGCCGCGGTGTCTTGCTGCGCACGAACACGCAACGGCAGCGTGCGCAGACCGCGGTGCAATAGGTATGCCCCCATCGGGTGAAGCAGTCCACCGGTCAAAGCGCGCACTTGCCGCAAGCGCTCCACCCACGACCGATCGCCCGCGACCACACCACCCATGGCATCGCCATGACCACCGAGGTACTTGGTCGCACTGTGCAGAACCAAAGTGGCGCCATGACGCTTTGGCTTCTGCAGCACCGGGGTCGCAAACGTGTTGTCGACAAGCACCGGCACATCGCCGGCGGCCAGCGCCACCTGCGCGAGGTCGACAAGCTCAAGGGTCGGGTTCGCGGGGGTCTCGACGATCACCAGCCCGGTCTCGGGGCGAATGGATGCTGCAATCTCGTCGACGCTCGCCCAGGTGACCGTTGTGCCCAGCAGGCCGCTGGCCAACACGTGATCGGTGCCGCCATACAGCGGCCGAACCGCAACGATGTGTGGTTTTCCTGCAGTGACCGATGCGATCAGACATGCCGAGAGAGCGGCCATGCCGCTGGCGAACGCCACCGCGCCGTCTGTCTCTTCAAGCTCGGCGAGCGCGTCTTCAAATCGAGCGACACCGGGCTGCCAGAGCCGCTGGTACACCGCGCTTCGCCCAGCGCCGAGATCTTGGCCGGTAGCAAGCTCTTCGTACGCGAGGCCACCGGAATCAACATCGGGCAACGGGTATGTGGTGGAGAAGTCGATCGGAGGAACGTGCGCTCCGCTTTCTCTGAGTCCTTCCATTCCCGCGTGCACGGCTCTGGTGTCGAATCGCTGCTGTCTGTTGCCCATCGAGCCAGAACAACAGATTATGGAAGAAGTGGCAATCACGTCTGCAGCATCCGCACTGATTGCCCGAAACTTCAAATATTCTGCGTGGCGGCGCTTCTGGAGGAGCAACATGGCGAAGGTCCTTGATCTCGATAAAACCGACCGAGCACTCCTGCGCGCACTCACGGCCAATGCGCGAGCGTCTGGCTCATCCCTCGCCACGACACTGGGCATCGCAGAGTCAACGGTGTCGCTCAGACTGCGCCGTCTGCAGAGCAACGGCGTGATTCGGCGCTTTCGTGCCGAGATCGATCCGACTGCAATCGGCGCGACAGTGCAGGCTCTCGTCGCCGTTCGGTTGGTCAAGCACGCGCGCGAGGAGATCGAGGCTTTTCGACGTGCTGCCCCAAGCCTGCCGGGAGTGCTAAGCCTGTTCCATATGGCTGGTGCTGACGACTACCTGCTCCACGTCGCCGCTCGCGATTCGGGCGAGTTGCGAGAGTTCGTGTTGGCTCATCTGACCGGCCACCCCGCGGTGTCGCACACCGAAACCAACCTGATCTTCGAGCACGCTGAGGGCGACGGTTGGGAACTGCTGCTCAGCTGACATTGCCGCCGCGCTGTCGCTGCTGCGGCCCCTAGTCTCGCAGCAGGGTGAGGTGCGCGACGGCGAACCCTGCGAGCAGGGCACCGACGCCACCGACGGCCATGTCGGCGATGGTGTCGCCGTAGGCGACGAAGATGTCGTCGCTGATGAAAGTGAAGCCAATCCATTCGACCATTTCCCACACGGCACTCAGCGCGAGGCCGAAGGCGGTCACGACCACGACGGCCCCCGCCGGAACGAAGCGCTCACTGCGCTGGCTAGGCAGAATGTGAATGCGCGCCAACAGCACGTAGAGCAACGCAGCGGCTACACCTGTGCACACGAGGTGCACAGCAAGGTCCCACCAAGCCACGCTCGTGTATAGGTCGAACACATTGCTCCACGCTGCGACAAGCAGCGTCACCGAGCACGTGATGTCGAACCACGATCGCACTCCGACGAAACGGGGCACCATCAGGCCGGGCAAAGCAAACGCCAGCACCCCCGCGTCTGTGAGGTCGAACCAGATAGCGGCGACCACGACGCTGAGCGCGCCGATCACTCGTACTGCATCTGCCGCCCCCTCACCGAGAGTCTGCGGGCGGCGTAAGAAGTTCTCGATCATTCGATTCGCTCCTGCTGGGTAGCATCCACCATCGCATGAATCGGAAGGTGATCAGAGCCCCACGCGCCGCTGTACTGTCGGGGATTGATGGCCGCTCTCAGCACAGCGACGCCCGGCGTTGCGGCAATCATGTCAATGCGCTTTCCCTCAGGTCGCGGCGGACGATAGTTGGCGTAGGTCGCCCACTCGTCGCTCACCCGCGCCTCGGCAGCCGCCCAAGTATCGACCAGTTCGCCGTTGCCGAGCAGCTCGCGCACTGCAGGCGAGTGCGGCCCCGCGTTGAGATCTCCCATGATCGCTGCCGGATGTGGCTGTTCAAGTGCGCGACGTCGCACCGCCCGTGCCGAGCGTACGCGGGAGCGTTGCGAGAGATGGTCAAAGTGAGTGTTGATCACACAGAGGGATGCTGCTGTGTCGCGGTCGCGAAACGACGCGGCCACCATGATCCGCGGAAACACGTTACCCCACGACATCCACGACACTGACCCTGGTTTGTGCGGGCGGTCAGAGAGCGCCAGTTGCTCCCACGACGTCAGCTCGAGTCGATCGGCGTCGTAAAACAGTGGGCAGCCTTCGCCGCGACCGCTGCGACTGCGTCCGACGCCGATACTTCGATAGCGATCGCCGAGGGAGTGCGCAACAAACTGCGCTTGGCCAGCGAGCGCCTCTTGTATCCCGAGAATCGTGGGCCGTTCGGCGCGCAACAACGCTGCTATTGACGGGGCCCGGTGAGACCAGCGATCGGCTCTGCGCCAGTGGGGCGACGGCACCCGGCGGCGGATGTTCCAGCTCATCAGGTGCAACGCTGGCGGCGTGGCCAGGCCAACGAGCGCAGGCGGTTCGCGATCGGCATCCTGGTTCATATGTCTGTGCCCTTCTGCCGCCTCGGCGCAACGACCGTGCGATAGAGAACGAGCTTTACCCATCTGACCGGTGCGAAGTCGGCGGGCCAGTGAATCAGAACGGTGCGAAAGCCGCGATACATACGCAACGCGAACGAGCGTGCACTGTTGAACGGTCGCATCGACATTCCCATCGATGCATCGGCCAGGTACCGAATGCGGTAACGCTCGCCAATGTGAAAGGCAAGATCGAGGTCGTCGTGAACATGTTGGTCGTGGCGATGCACCTTGAACCTCGCAGAACGCCAGACCTCACGGCGCATGGCGAGATTCGAGCCGAACACCGGAAGGTGACCGAGTGCCGGCAGCGTCGTTGCGACGTAACTCGCGAGATAGGCAACCGCGATGGGGCCACGCAAAGCCTTGGGGCCATCGATAAAGCGCGCCCCACCCGTGAACACGGCAACGTCGGGGCGTCGAACGAATGCCTCGCAGATCGACTGCACCCAGATTCCCGACGGAACGCAGTCTGCATCGAGCCGCAGAATGAAGTCTCCGCTGGCGAGGTCGTAGCCGTGGGCACTCGCTGCGGGAATACCCGGCTCTTCGCATGTCACCACGGTTGCGCCTGCCGCTGTGGCCACGTTCGCGGAGGAATCAGACGAACCGTTGTCGACAACGATGATCTCGTCGATGTTGCGCGTCTGCTTCTTCAACGCGCGCAAGCATCGCGCCAGCGCAACGCTGTCGTCTTTCACCGGAATCACAACCGACACCCTGGCCTTTTCGGCGGCCAGCCGGGCGCTGTTCATCTCACCTCAGGCATGCATCGAGACTACTTGGGGCGCACACAAGGCAAACGATGACGTTCAGCTCGGCTATCCTTTGCCGACTCGCGACGCTGTTGAGCATAAAAAAAGAGCGTCGGTTTCCCGACGCTCTTTCTCAATTACTGTCTCAACACAGTGTGCGCCCGAAGAGACTCGAACTCCCAACCTTCTGATCCGTAGTCAGATGCTCTATCCATTGAGCTACGGGCGCATGGTGCTTGCTCTCACAAGCACCGAGAATCAAGAATACCCCACGCGCGCGCTACTCGCGAATCGGGGCAGGATGCCGCGAATCGGCGCCGGCTCAACCGTCTAGTTCGCTCAGGTCGATGCCAGCTCGACGGGGCGCGGGCGCGTCTTCGCTCGGTGCGGCAGCGCTGACCTGTGCGGATTCGCCGTCTTTCAAATGTCGCCGGTGCGCGGCAAGTTTGGGCAGATCGACCAGTCGCAACGACTGCATTCGGGCATTGCGCATCATCTGATAGTTCGGGTCCAAGTCGGGGCGCATGCCCTCAACGTTCAGGCGACGCTCGAGGTTGGCCGCGACATCTCCCCACGCCGCATCGCGTGATTGCTCTACGAGCACTCTCACCGCGTGAGGGTCTTCGGCATGCAGACGCAGCTGCTTGGCTACGCCGCGGTACTGTTTGCGTCGCTTGCGGAGATTTCTCGTGTCGCGGTCGCGATAGTCATGGGTGCCACCCGAATCGCTGAACTTTCCCCACGCCCGCTTGGCTTGACGCCTCGCGAGCTCAGCGGCTTCTTCTTGTTCCTGGGCAAGGTGGTTGAGCGTCTCTTGGGCGAACGAGGCGAACCTCGCCGCATCGAAATCTTCGCCGCGAGCAATCGTGTCGACCAGAATGCGGTTGCGAATCACCAATTTGGCGGCGGCGTACGCAATAGCGACGCCTTCAGCAATGGCATCCGCTGTCTTTCCCATCACAACCTCCAACCTGAAGGCTAGCGTCAGTAGCACCCTGTTCCATCAGTGACAATAGACGGCGACCCTCTTCAAAGACGACAAGGTGAAACTGTGGCCAGGAACAAACCCCTCGAAACGCGCGACAAGACGACCGTCATTACGGGCGCTGCGAGCGGAATGGGTGCTGATGTTGCCCGCGATATCGCTCGCCGCGGCGGCAGAGTCGCCCTGCTCGACCGCAACGAAGAAGGTCTCGCGACAATCCTTGCCAGCCTGCCCGGCACGGGCCACACTTCTCATCTGATCGACCTCACTGATGACGACGCCGTGGTCGCAGTGGCAGCAGACATCGAGGCGTCTCATGCTCACATCCAAGCGCTGATCACGTGCGCTGGGTCGTCAATGCTCGGAAACATCGATCAGCTGACCATGGCTGAAATGCGTTGGCTGATGGATGTGAACCTCTGGGGCACCGTCAATATCACGAAGGCACTCATCCCGGCGATGCGTCGCGAATCCGCCGCTCATATCACTCATCTGGTCAGCATCTACGGGCTCGCCGCACCGGCTGGCCGCATCCCATATGCGATGAGCAAACACGCCGTGCGCGGGTTCACCGAGTCGCTGCGACACGAGCTAGAGGGTTCGACGGTGACGGTCGGCGGTGTGTACCCGGCGGGAGTCAAGACGGGCATCATTCTGCACGGACGCTATGCCGCTGCCCTCGATCCCGCGATCGCGCAACGCGCCGCGCACGCTCAGGCGAAGATGTATCGCACCGAGCCGGAAGACGCTGCGCGCACCATTGTCGATGCCACCGTCAATCGGCGCACACGCACCTTCATCGGCCGGGAAGCACGACTTGTTGACGCGATAACTCGCATCGCGCCGAGTCACTACTGGTCGGCCATGCGCAAAACGCTTCGCGAGGCGGTCGACACCACAACACCGATCAAGGGATAGACAAGCACCCGAGCCCCGTTACCAATTCGTAACTCCTCGCTCGAACAAAGACCTGTCATAGCAAGCGCATAGGTGTGAGGCCCTCAATAGGAATGTAACGAATTTCCGGAGGACACCCCATGAGTCAACTCATCGTCATTGCCATCGATCTGCTCGCGATCGGCCTGCTTGCTTTCGCGGTGTATTACCCCCGCCATCGCCGTCGCGACCTTGCCGTCGCGTTTGTGGGAATCAACGTCGGTGTGCTGGCTGTCGCCATGGTTCTCGGCTCATCGACGATCAGCGCCGGCCTCGGCCTTGGGCTATTCGGGGTGCTCTCGATCATCCGGTTGCGCTCGCGTGAAATCGAACAGAGCGAGATCGCCTACTACTTTGCAGCTTTGGCTATCGGGCTGATCGCCGGCATCTCGGGTTCGATCACCTGGCTGAGCGCGCTGCTCATCGCGCTGGTTGTCATCGTGATCTCGATCGTCGACTCGCCTCAGCTGCTGCGGCGTTCGCAAGAGCGTTCGTTGACGCTGGACCGCGCGTACCTCAACGATGCTGAGTTGCAGACAGCGGTCGAAGAGCTGCTCGGCTGCGAGAATGCTACCGTCACCGTGCGCTCGATCGATCTGGTCTCAGACACCACTTCGGTCAACGTCCGCTACAACTCACCCCGAGTACCTCGCCGCGCAAACCCGAGCACACCCGTGACTCCCCCAACGACGAACTCGGCAACCATCACGTCGGCAACAGGCACTCTGCAGGCGCAGCGATGAGCTCCGCGATCACGCAGCTGAGCGCACTGCCTACCGTTTCTCTTGCTGACCTCAATGAGCAGGCGTCGCTGCAGACCCGGGTCGACCGCAAGTACATCCTGCGCGCCGCCGACGTCGCAGCGGTGCTGGCCGAGCTGCCCGAAGGCGCCGCGATCCTTGAGATCGACGGCGAACGCGCCCTGCGATACGCCTCGCACTACTACGACACCCCGAGGTTCGACAGCTACCTCGGCGCAGCGCACGGTCGTCGACGCCGGTTCAAGGTGCGTTCGCGCACATACGTCGACTCGGGCGGCTCGTTTCTCGAGGTAAAGACCCGCGGTGGTCGTTCCGCCACTGTCAAAGACCGCGTTCCGGTTATCGACGAATCGCTCGACGACAACGGCGTGCGCTACGCCGCAGAAATGCTCGCTGATGCCGGCATTCCCGCTGCTGGCCGCATTGCCCATGGGCTACAACCAGTCCTCGAGACGCGCTACCGTCGAGCCACGTTGCTTCTGGCACCCGAAGCGGGCGAGGCATCCACGGCGTCGCGCGCGACGATCGACATCGAACTTGAATGGGCCGATGCCAACGGAACTCGGATGAGCCTGCCTGGGGCGGTCATCATCGAGACCAAGTCAGGCCAGCGTGCTGGAGCTCTCGACCGAGCGCTGTGGCGACACCACCACCGTCCCGCCAAGATTTCAAAGTACGGCACCGGTCTCGCTGCGCTTCGCCCTGACCTGCCCTCCAACAAGTGGCGCAGGGTTCTCACGGAGCACTTCCCGCAGGCGATCGCCGCCTAGCGACCTCTCTCCCTCTGCAATCTGAACGAGACAGCCCCGTACGTGGCACTTCACGCCAACTGCGAAAGGCCCGTATGCACTGAGTGCATACGGGCCTTTGACATCCGGCGACTACACGGGCTTGGTGTAGGTCTCCTTGCCGAAGCCGATGATGAAGTAGCCGATGAATGCGAACATCCACAGCAGGAAGAACGAGAAGACGCCGCCCTTGTCGAAGGCGCGGCCCACGCGAAGCGCGACGATGATCGAGAACACGATGTTGACGATCGGCACAAGGAAGAGCAGACCGAGCCAAGCAGAGAAGCCCGCGATCTTGGTGAGGACGAAGAAGTTCACGATTGGGATGATGGCGAGGATTCCCGGGTATCCCGCCTTGTCGAATACCCGCCACAGTGCGACAGCGACCAGCACGTAGACGATGATTCCTGGGATTGAGATTGACCCGAAGAGCGTGCCAATGTCTGCGGTTGACGTGACAGAGTTCATGTTCAGCATATTCACAGCATAGGGGTGATCGCGCGACGCCCGCGATACCCGATCGCGGAGCCCCAGCCATGGCAGTCTGGGCCGTCTAACAAGCCACCACGATTGGCGCAAGGGCCTTGTTCGAGAGGATGTCGGTTTCTATCGTGGAACACTAGAGCAACCCCGGAAGGAGCGCGACATGGGATTCATGGACGATGCCAAAGAGACCGCAGAAGCGGTTGGAGAAAGTATCAAGCGTTCTGCACACGACACCGCCGACAAGATCGGCGATAAGGCTGACGAGATGAAGGCAGATGCTGACGTCAAGAAGGCCGAAGCGGAGCGCGACTCAGTCGAAACGCGCAATGAGATCAAAGAAGACCTGCGCGACAACTGATCGCGCGTTCGACCGCTGAGTGCGGCATTGCAAGGGCCTCGGAGAACACTCCGGGGCCCTTTGCATTACCGAGACCGGCGAATCCCCGTCAGAGCGCGACAATTCTCCAGGACGCCACCGTGGTGTCACCGGGTTCGATCACGATAAGCCCGGTGTCGTAGTCGTAGGTGGCGTCGTTGAACGCGTCGGGCGCACAGGTCATCGGTTCAACCGCCAGACCGATTCGGTGCGTTGCCGCAACCCCGGTGTCGGCGGTATGCACCTGAACCCACGGGCACGAGGCATCCCACGACATTGAGACTCCGCACCCGTGGGAGTCGGTGAGATTCACCGTCGCACGGTCGTGAGCGTCGCGGGCGAGTCCGGTATAGGCGTGGTCGATCTCAGCGGTGCCGATCAGACGCGGCGCGCGAAAGTCGAACCGCGAGGGATTCACGGCATCGACCTGCTCAAGACGCTCGGGAATCAAACGTTCTTGCGTCACGGTCAGCACCTGCGCTGCGGGCAGTTCGAGCGTCCAGCCGTCGACGCTGCCCGCACCCGCCACGAGGTAGGGGTGTGGGGCGGTGCCGAACGGCGCAGCATCCGCCGACTCATTCGTCGCCTCGACGCTTTGCGTGAGCCCTTCCCTGGTAAGAGTGAAGGTCGTGCGAATCGAGATGCGCCACGGGTACGACGTCTGCGCGGGAATTACCGCAGCCAGAGTCACGTGGCTGGGTCCTTTGTCAACGGCTTCGTAGTCGAGCCACGCCGCGAGACCGTGCAGGGCATGGTCTCGTGCGGGTTCGGTGAGAGCGAGTTGATATTCCGTTCCGTCAAATGTGTACCGGCCGTCGGTCACCCGGTTCGGCCACGGCACGAGCGTCGCACCCCGATACGCGGGCCGCACTTCGTCTGGCGCGAAGGGCACGACGAGGTCGCGCCCTTCGAAGGTGAGCGAGCGAAGCGTGGCGCCCACGCTCGCAATGACAGCTTCATAGGCGCCGGTCCGAAGCGCATGCTGAGTGCCGGAAAGAGGAGTGCAAGGCATTGTTGTGGTCCTGAACGAGTCGCTAGTGATTCGGATTATGCCGCACCCCACTCGGAGTGGCCAGCGTGTGGGGGCCAGCCATGTCGCAGCGTGGCGCGGCACCCATGCATTGACGTTACTGCGAGGCGCGAGATCAACACGACCCGGCACGCGTATTCTGGAACCGGTCAATGCAACTGAGAGGACCCCCGTGGCACGTTTTCCGTCGTTCGTATACGGCCGCGGTGATGAACCCGACGCACGCTTCACCCTCGCGAACGAGCGAACCTACCTCGCCTGGATCCGCACCGCGCTCGCTCTGGTGGCGGCAGGTGTGGCGTTAGAAGTGCTCGGCCTCGATCTCAACCCCGGCCTGCGCCTTGCCGCATCTATCGTTCTCGTTATCGCGGGCACACTCGTTCCCGTGCTCGCATGGATCAGTTGGGCTCGCACTGAGCGTGCGCTGCGCGAAGACAAGCCGCTGCCAGCCTCGCTGCTCGGAAGTGTGCTCATGGTTGCTGTCAGCGTTGCCGGAGTGCTCGTCACTCTCGCCGTCATCATGCGATGAGGCCATCTGACTTCGACAAGGGTCTGCAACCCGAGCGAACTGAGCTCGCGTGGCGGCGAACAATGCTCTCGATTGCCGTCGGTTCGATCGTGGCGATGCGGCTGCTCCCCACGATCTTGGGCAATCCGCTCTGGTTTCTGCCCGGACTGATCGGTCTCGTCGGTGCAGTCACGATCTGGCGTATCTCTGCGCATCGGTATCGACGCGTGAGCCACGCGACCATCACGCACGGTGACAGAGCGATTCTGCCCGACGGAAAGCTCACCCTTGCGCTCGCCATCATGGCCGGCGGTATCGGCGCATTTGGGCTCGTTGTCCTTGTTCTTGTCACCGCCTACGCGCCGCTGTAGCCGAGAGACTGAGGCCTTACCCAGGCGGCTTCGCTACACTCGAGCGACGATTCTTTTCGTGCATCTACCTCGCGCTCTCGGCGGTCCAAGGCGGCACACCAACACCGCCCTGGAGCAAAGATGACCGATACCCTGACGAGAGTTGCACCGCGCCCACCGACGCTTGTGGGCGAAGCGGGTTGGGGCTACTTTCCGATCGCCCTGACCGCACGCTTGCCGTTCGCGATGATGGTCGTCGGCATTCTCACGCTGATCGTGTCGGCTCGTGACTCGTTGGCGCTCGGTGGTATCACCTCTGCAATGACCGGCGTGGGCACAGCGCTCTTCGGTCCGCTGCTCGGTGCAGCTGCCGACAGGTTCGGCCAACGGCGCGTGCTGTTGATCACCGGCACCGCGAACAGCCTGTTGCTGATCGCTATCGCCTGGCTCGCGTTTACGACCGCCGCCGATGGTGCACTTCTTGCCTTGGCGTTCTTGATCGGCGCCACGATGCCACAGGTCTCGCCGCTCTCGCGAAGCCGACTGGTCGGCATCGTCCGTCGCTCGTTCGAGGGACAGCGCAAAGCGAAAGTGCTGAGCGGAACGATGGCCTACGAGTCAGCGGCCGACGAGATCGTATTCGTCTTCGGTCCGGTTGTTGTCGGACTGCTCGCCACCACGCAAGGACCAGCAGCCCCCGTAATCGGCGCCGCTCTGCTTGCCCTCGTCTTCGTGACGGCCTTTGCGCTGCACCCGACGGCGAAGACTCCCGCATTACGCGAGGGAGAAAGCGCGGATCAGCAGGCCCCCGTCAAACAGCTGTTGCGACCAGAACTGCTGATCACGGCAGTCGGAACGCTGGGCATGGGGCTGTTCTTCGGTGCGATGCTCACTTCTCTTACAGCATTCATGGCAGAACGAGGAGTGCCCGAGCAAGCAGGCCTCGTCTACGGCGCAATGGGAATCGGCTCTGCGGTGTTTGCACTGGGCGTCGCCTTTCTGCCCGTGCGCTTCAGCCTGCATGCCCGCTGGCTCACCTTCGGCGTAGTCCTATTCACCGCCTCGCTCGGGCTGATCATGGTCACGACCGTCACGGCGATGGCGCTGTGCCTGCTGGTGATCGGCATCGGCATCGGGCCCACCCTCGTCACCCAATACAGCCTCGCGGCGGCGCGCAGCCCCTGGGGTCGATCAGCGACCGTGATGACGATGCTGGGCTCAGGCGTGATCGTTGGTCAGTCCGCCGCAACCGCACTGACTGGCATTGTGGCTGAAGGTGCGGGTTGGGGTATCGCGTTGTTCGCACCGATCGGCGCGGCAGCCGTGGTGCTCGGTGCCGGGATCATCAACGCGAGGTTGTCGCGGCGCTAGGCTCCACTTAGCGCGCGAGTGCCCGGTCCCGCACCAGCGGGACCGGGCACTCGCGAAGACGGCCTAGAAGTCGAAGTCACCGATGTTGTCTGCGTCAAACACGTAGGGGTCACCGAGAAGGACGACACCGTCGGCGCCGACTTCGTACGAGCCGAGCTTGCCGCCGTCGAACGAGTCACCTTCAGCACCGGAAATCTCGCCAGTAGCCAACGCCTGAGCAGCAAAAGCCGCGAGGTAGCCGAGGTCCGACGGGTTCCACAGCGCGAACGCGGTGACGGTTCCGTCCTCGACGTATTCGCGCATCTGGTTGGGCGTGCCCAGACCTGTCAGTGCAACCTCACCCTTGTACTCTGAAGTCGACAGGTAACGTGCGGCTGCTGAGATACCCACAGTCGTGGGCGAAACGATGCCCTTGAGGTCAGGATAGGTTTGCAGCAGCGCTGCAGTCTTATCGAATGACGTCTGATCGTCGTCGTCACCGTAGACCACCTCTACGAGCTCGATGTCGGGGTGGTTGGCAGCGAGATCTGCTTGCATCATCTCGATCCACGCGTTCTGGTTCGTCGCGTTGGCCGAGGCCGAGAGAACCGCGATCTGACCAGCATCGCCGATCTGCTCTGCGATGAGATCGACCTGAACTCCGGCGATGCCTTCCGCCGTGGCCTGGTTGATGAAGAGGTCGCGACAATCCGGGTTCGTGTCAGAGTCGAAAGTGACGATCTTCACGCCGGCCGAGCTTGCCTCGCCCAGCGCGTCACAGATCGCCTCGGGATCGTTCGCCGAGACCACCAGCGCGCCCACACCTTGCTGCGCGGCAGTCTGGATGAAGCTCACCTGTGACGTGGGAGTCGCTTCGGTCGGACCTACTTCGTCGAAGGCGCCACCGAATTCCGCGACCGCTTCCTCACCACCAGCACTTGAGGTATCAAAATATGGATTTCCCAAGTTCTTCGGCAAGAAGGTGATGGCGAGATTGGCATCACTGTCGCTCGTATCTGCACTGTCGCTGCCCGTGTTTGACGAGCACCCGGTCGCGACGAGCGCGACTCCAACTGTGATTGTGGCGGCCGCGAGCGCGAACCGCGGCTTGCGCTGTGTTCCAAACATCATTGTTTCCTTTCTGCGTGCTTGCGCACGTCGGGTGGAGTTGTTTTTGGGAGTAGACCTAGACCGCGTCAGCGGCAGTTCGTCCCTTTTTCTTCCCGATGGCCGCAGACCTACGATTCTGCAACCATGCGAGGAGGCTTGCCGACACCACGGAGGCCACGAGAAGCAGCCCCGTAATAACGTTGATGATGTCGCTGGTGATTCCGGCGAGACGCAAGGCGCTTCCGAGTGTGCCAATCAGAAGCACACCCGCAATGACGCCGTGCAAGGCGCCGCGGCCGCCGAATATCGACACTCCGCCCAGCAACACCGCAGCAATGATCTGAAGCTCCATACCCATGGCGTTGTCGCCCCGTGCATTGCTGTAAAGCAGGGTGAAGTACACACCGGCAAAGCCCGACACCGAGCCGCTAAACACAAACAGGATGAATTTCGTCTGGCCGACATCGATGCCCGAAAAAGCGGCGGCCTCTTTGTTGAGTCCAATCGCATAGAGCGAACGGCCGAACGGGGTGAAGTGAAGGAGAACGGCGAAGACGATCGCCAGAATTGCGAACGGAACCATGATCATCGGAACGGGTGTACCCGGAATGTTCGCTTTGGCGAGATCACTCCATGCTTCAGGGAAGTCAGTGATTGCGGTCGTGCCGAGCAGCCCGACCGCAATTCCACGAAACAGCGCGAGAGTGCCGATCGTGACTGCGAGGGAGGGCAGCCCCACAACGGTGACCAGGAACCCATTCACCATGCCTGCGACCGCACCCACCAGCACCGCGAGGATCGCGGCGAGAACAAACGGGAGACCCGCTTGCGTAAGGATGCCGACCATCACGCTGGAGAGTCCAACTATGCTCGCAACAGACAGGTCGATCTCTTCGGTGATGATGATCAGCGTCATCGGCAAGGCAATGAGCAGTATGGGTGCAATGTCGCGTAGCAAATACGTCACGGTGAGCGGACTGTCAAAATTGGGCACCGCAATCAATGAGAAGGCGATCACAATCGCGAGGATCGCGATAATCGTCGATTCACGGGTCAGGAGCACTCGACGCCAAGCTGGCTTTGCATGTGCTTGATAGACGCGCACGGGAGCGCCGGCGGTTGCCGCGGTCATCGTGTCTCCTCTCGTTGTGCGATCAGTCGTCGGTGTTGACGCACTGCCAGAACTCGATCGAGCACGATCGCTCCCAAAATCAATGCACCGACCACAGCGCGCTGCCAGAAGTCATCGATGCCCAGAATCGGTAGCGCACGGTTGATCGTCAGCAAGAGGAAAGCGCCGATGGCGGCACCCCACACTGTGCCCACACCTCCGGAGATGGCCACGCCGCCGATCACCGCAGCGCCGATTGCTTGCAGCTCCCATCCGAATCCTGCGCTCGAGCTAACCGTGCCGTACCGAGCCGCATACAGCACACCGGCAAGACCGGACAGCGCTCCGCTGACCACGAAAGCTGAAATCACACGCCGAGTGACGCGCAACCCGTAGAGGTGAGCTGCTGCAGGATCAGATCCGATTGCATACATCTCTCTACCGCTGCGCAGATTGCGCAAATACCACGCTGCCGCGATGAGCACCACGACCGCGATGATCGTCAGAACTGGAATGCCGACAATCTGGTCGGTGCCCAGCGAACGGAAGCTCTTAGGAAGGTCTGACGCGTTGATGCGGTCGCTGCCGGTCCATGCCACGTTGACTCCGCGGTAGATATACATCGTGCCAAGCGTGATGACCAGCGCTGGCACTCTTGCGAAGGCAACAAGCGAACCGTTGATCAACCCGAGCAACCCGCCGAGGAACACTCCACCGGCAAACACGGCGATCAACGGGACGCCGGGGAAGTCGATGAACATCCGCCCGGTGAGATAGGCCGTGAGGCCGACCACCGAACCAACCGATAGATCGACATTTCGGGTGATGATGACGATCGCCGAGCCAACGGCGACCAGGAGGAGCAAGGATGGCGTGAGCAGAAGGTCGCGAAACCCATCAGCCGAGAAGAGGAATGTCGGGTTGCTTAGTGTAGCCGCGACGATCACGACGACTAGCGCGATCAAGATACCCGTTTCTCGAGCGGTCGCGATCGACTTGACAAGCTTCGTCGCGGAGCTTGTTCCAGGCTGAACCGAAGCAGTCGAAGTGGTCATGACGCAAGCTCCACATCTGCAGTGGCCGCGTACATGATGGCCTCCGGCGTCGCATCGGCACGCGTGAATTCGCCGGTCAGACGCCCCTCGCGCATAACCAGAACGCGGTCGGCCATGCCGAGCACTTCCGGAAGTTCAGAAGAAATCATCAGAATCGCCAGTCCCTGCTGTGCGAGCTGGCTGAGCAGTCGGTGCACTTCTGCTTTCGTGCCGACGTCAATGCCGCGCGTCGGCTCGTCAACGATGAGCACCTTGGGCTCCGTTGCTAGCCACTTGCCGAGGACAACCTTTTGCTGGTTTCCCCCAGAGAGGGTGCCGGTCTCAGCATCCAATGCCGCCGTTTTGACTTCGAGCTTGCTCGCCCAGATCGCCGCAGCTTCATTCTCAGCGCCAGTCCACAGCAGTCCCCACTTGGAGAGCTTCGAACGAATGGCGAGGGTGATGTTGCGCGATACACCATCTTCGAGAACGAGCCCCTGCTTGCGACGATCTTCGGGAACAAGCGCGATGCCGCGTTCGGTTGCCTTGCGCGGATTGCCCTTCGGAAGCGTTTTGCCTTCGAGGGTGATACGCCCGCTCTCATAGGGATCGACGCCAAATATTGCGCGAGCAACCTCACTACGACCGGCACCTACAAGCCCGGCAAGCCCGACGATCTCACCGGCTCGAAGCGTGAACGAAATGTCACGGAACACCCCGGCGCGTGTAAGACCGGCGACCTCACACACGACGTCGCCGACCTCGGAGGGCAGCTTGGGGAACAGTTCCGTCACATCACGTCCGACCATTTGGCGCACCAGGTCGTCCACGGTGGTGTGAGCGATAGTTTCAGTACCGATGTACGAACCGTCGCGCATCACAGTCACCGTGTCGCACAGGTCAAACACCTCGTCGAAGCGGTGCGAGATGAACAAGAGCGCTCGGCCTTCATCGCGCAAACTGCGAGCGACGGCGAATAGCCGTTCCACCTCCACGCCCGAGAGAGCGGCGGTGGGCTCGTCCATGATCAGCACCCGCGCATTGAGCGAGATTGCCTTTGCGATCTCGATGATCTGCTGGTCAGCGATTGAGAGCCCTTCGGTCACTCGATCGGGGTCAAGTCCAACGCCCAGTCGTCCGAATATCTCTAGCGCCTCGGTCCGCATCGCTTTGCGGTCGATACGGCCCACTCGATTTACGGGCTGGCGGCCCATAAAGATGTTCTCGGTGACAGAAAGGTCAGGAAACAGGGTGGGCTCTTGGTAGATTACCGCGATGCCAGCCGACTTCGACTGCGCTGTGCTCGTGAAATCGACAGACTCTCCATCAAGCAAGAGCTCCCCGGCATCGCGGCGGTAGAGACCGGCGACGATCTTGACAAGCGTCGACTTACCTGCGCCGTTCTCGCCAATGAGCGCGTGGATTGAGCCGCGCTGGAGTGCCAGGCTTCCGGATCTCAGCGCAACTACCGGTCCGAATGACTTCACAACGCGGCGAAGTTCAAGCGCCGGATGCTGCACGGCGGGGGCGACATCATCAGTCACTGCGGCCTCCTCCTTGAGGTTGAATCCGAATCTGAATCGATTCAGAGAGGTTTCAGGCTACTCTAAGTTCACCGATGCAAAACGGTCAAGTCGTAAACCCGATGTGACCGAAACGTGATCCGACGACGAAGTGAGGCTGACTGTGGTGGTAAGCATCCGTGACGTTGCAACCCGTGCGGGGGTGTCCGTAGGCACCGTCTCGAATGTTCTGAACCGTCCTCATGAGGTCTCGGTCGAATCCGTCGACCGCGTCACCAAGGCCATTGACGCTCTGGGCTATGTGCGCAATGACGCTGCGCGAAAGTTGCGCGCGGGAGTCAGCACGACCGTCGGTTTCGTCGTGCTAGACGGCCAGAACCCGTTCTACAACGAAGTCGTTCGTGGAGCCGAAGATGAAGCAGCCCGCCACGGAATTGCCGTGCTGTACGGCAACACCGATGAAGATCTCAGCCGAGAAAAGGTCTACATTGACTTGTTCGAAGAGCAACAGGTGCGAGGCCTGCTCATTGCTCCATACGGTGATGTGACCGCCAGGCTGCAACGCCTGAAATCTCGCGGGATAGCGACAGTACTCGTAGATCGATTCAGCGGCGACGGGCGCTTTTCGTCGGTGTCTGTAGACAGCGTGGTGGGCGGCCGCATGGCGGTCGAGCACTTGATCGAAACTGGCCGCCGACGGATCGCCTTCGTAGGGGGTCCGTTCGACATCCGACAGGTAACAGACCGTCTGGCTGGTGCACGCGTCGCTGTTGAAAACGCTACCAACACCGCGACGCTTGAGGTTGTCGCTACGGCAGCGATGACGGTCGACGACGGTGTCGCCGCCGGCGCCAAGTTGCTCGCGCGACCGATGCACGACTGGCCTGATGCACTCTTCGCCGCGAATGATCTCATCGCTTTGGGCCTATTGCAGGCGCTCGCTATCGACGGCCGGCTAATTGTTCCCGAGGACGTGGCCATCATCGGTTTCGATGACAACGCCTTTGCCGCGGCGGCGGCAGTGCCGTTGTCTTCGATCCGGCAACCGAGCCGCATGATCGGGCGCACCGCGCTACGAATCTTGCTCGAAGAGGCTGACGATGCAGACAGCATTGCTCGCCAGACCGTGTTCCCGCCCGAACTGGTGATCCGTGCCTCCACGCATCCGCGGTGAGAACTCCGCTCAGCTGAGCGTGCGGCCCAGCCAGTCGCGAGCGCGACCGGATAGGCGTTTCGCAAGCTCTGTGTCTGCGGCCCACGACTCGAAGCCGTGCGGTGCGCCCTGCACGATGTCGAGCACCACATCCACTCCAGCTGCACGAAGACGACGCGCGTAAGCGATGTCTTCATCGACGAAGAGTTCGATGTCGGATGCGTAAACCCAAGCGGGCGGCAGTCCTGAGAGGTCTTCGCGCCGCGATGCCACCGCGTAGGGCTGCGTCGCTTTCTCGTACTGCTTGCCCAGGTATGACGTCCAGCCGACAAGGTTGGCGCGGTTGTTCCAGATCAGGTGACCCGCGGCATCCAATGATCGATCGGCTGCTGTGCGATCGTCGATCATCGGGCAGAACAGCCATTGCGCGGCAACCTGATCACCCCGGTCGAACAGTTTTTGCGTGAATGCAGCGGCGAGTCCGCCCCCGGCGCTTTGACCGCCGACGGCAATGCGCTGAGTGTCGATGCGCAGCTGGTCGGCATGAGTGTGCATCCAATGCCACGCAGCATCAAGATCGTCGAGCGCAATCGGGTAGCCGCGTGTGGTGCTCGCTCGATACTCCACCGAAACGACGGTGATGCCCAGCCGGGCAGCCGTCTCACCACAGAATCGGTCATCCATTTTGGCGGCGCCGAGCACCAGCCCGCCCCCGTGGATCCAGAACAGCCCACCGGCCGTCGAGCGTTGACCCGAGGGCTGATAGAGGCGAAGATTCACGTTTCGCTCACGCACGACACGACGATCGACTCCGTCGACGTCGAACGAGGGCACCAGTTTCGAACCGTGCACGAAGATCGCCCGCATCAGGCGGTTTTCCAGTCGGATGTGTGGCGCGCGTCGGGCGAGGGCCTGCAACTCGGGTGCGACGTCGTCGCGCGATACCGGCGTGTGCGAAGAACGACGGGGCCAACCAGCAAGGACTTCTTCAACCACAGCCCGTGGGTGCTGGGCGACATTCACAACAACACCGTGCTCATCAGCGGCGAGCGGGTCAAGCGTGGCTAGCTGTGAGATCAGCAGCGATGCCGGCATGAAGTGCCCTGCACGCGCGCCCAGGCGCTCTGCGAGCAGTTCAGGAGTGCCGACAAGGTGCGCAAAGACGAGGTCTTCAGCATGCGCCCGCAGAATGTCTCGATGTTCGCGGCGCAACGCTGAGCACGCGAGAACGACATACTCTCCACGCGCAGAGCGACGCGCAACCTCATCGCCGACGGCAGCAAGCCAGGCGCCGCGGTCGGCATCGGTCAACGGCGTGCCTGCCGCCATCTTGGCGATGCTCGATTCAGGGTGAAAGTCGTCAGCATCGAGAAGCACCGCCCCCGTTGCGGCCGCGACGCCTTCGGCAATAGTGGACTTGCCCGAGCCTGATACGCCCATCACGATCAGCGGCACAGAAACTCCAAGGTGTCGACGTCAGCGGGACTCCGTTTGCCGAAGCATCCAGAACTTCAGTGTAGGGAACCCGTGCGTGGGTTTGCGGTGCGGCTACTTGCCGGGTGCGGTCGAGACGTCGAGTCGTTCTTTGCCCCCGTGCGATGACCAAGCGCTTGCCACGCCTTTCGCCGCATGCGTCGACGCCCGAACTGCCCGCTCGTCAGCCCATTCGTTGAGCACATGGCCCGCGTGGCCACGCACGTGCTCGAGCACAACATCGGGCATTCCGGCAGCGCGCCGCGCGTCGCGCGCCACAATCAGCTGTTCGAGAATCTCGCGGTTCTTCGTGGGAGCGCCGGCCGAGGTCTTCCAACCGCGGCGACGGTGGCTGTCCATCCACGATTGATACGTGTCGATGGCGTACTTCGAGTCGGCCTGCACCACCAGGTTCTTCACGTCGACGTGGTCTTCGATCGCGTGAAGCAGCCCGAGCAGTTCGCCGATGTTGTTCGTGCCCTGGGGAATCGAGCCCGCTGCCCAGTGCCCGTCTTCAGCAACCCATGCCCATCCCGCCGGCCCGGGGTTTCCCTTGCAAGCGCCATCAGTGGCCACGGTATAGGTCTGCTCGTCAGTCACCGAGCAAGGCTAACTCGTTTGGCGAACGCGCACTGTCAGGATGCGGGCTGTGCGTCCTTGGGCTCGGGCGAAAGGGTGAGCCCGGAGGGGCTGCTCGCCGAGAGCATGAGCTCTTCGACCCAGAGCCGGTTGATCGTCTGCGGTCGGCGATCGATGAAATGAAACTGGAGGGGTACGGACGCATGAATCCAGAAGCTGCGGCGGCCGGTGCCGTCTCTGAGTTCATGATCGAACATGAACGACTCTGAGCGACGAAGCTTGTTCATGACCACCAATCGAAGGTGCGCAAGGGTGCGATCGTCGATATCGATCGCGTTCGCTGACGTGTCATAGATGAATCTGCCCACACAGAGACAATAGCCCGTAGTTCACCGGCTACTGTGCGCGCGGGCGCCAAGTCGACTCGACGACCTCAAGTGCAACCGTGATGCCATTCTCGTCTGCCATGCGCTCCGCGAGCGCTCGGTTGGCTGACGCGTACACGGGCACGGCGTCGAGGGCCGTCCCGATCGTGTTGGCCGAAACCCTGCGATAAGGAATGGGTTTGGGTGCGAGCCCCGCGCGGTGAAGGTGCTTTCCCCAAAACGGCTGGTCAGCGATGAATGGCACCACGATCGACGTCGTGCCCGCCCGTGCTGCGGTATGCACAGTGCCGGCGCCACCATGATGAATCGCGGCAGTCGCCTGCGGCATCACCTGGGCGTGCGGTGCCGAGTCGGTGACGAAGATGTCAGCACCGAGAAGATCATCGGTCACTTCAATGCCGCCCCAGCCTGTGACAATCAGGGTTCGGATGCTGCGTGCTCGCGCAGCCTCGATGATTGCGCGACCGCGAGCTGCGGCGTTGCCCGCGGCCATCGAACCGAAGCCCGCCTAGACGAATGGTTCAGCGATGAATTCGGCTAGTGCCGTATCGAGCGCTCTCTCTGTTGCGGGGGCCGTCCATGGCCCGGTCAGGTGAACGCTCTCGGGCCAATCGTCGGGCCGCGCCAGCAGATGCGGACTCACCGTGACCATGGTGGCTGCGGGCGCCGACGCACTGGTTGCTGAAACGCCGAGCAACGCGGCAGCCTCGGAGAGTTCTTCCCGGAACATTCCGGCCGCCGCCCCCATGGCCTGGTATGTGAGTTTATTGACCGCACCACCGAGGCTTGCGGTCGTCGTGCCGGGTGCGGCGAACGCCCGTGTCGGGGTCGTGACCGGTACCGCCTCGACCACGATGTGAGGGATGCCGAGATGGTCGGCGACAAGGGGCGCCGAGACGATTTTAGGGTGGTACATGAGCACATCGGGCGCGAATTCACGCGTCGCGCGTGCACTGTTCACGATCACGGCACGCATCACCGGCTTCACCGTGGAGCGGAAAGAGCGCATCGCCGTGAGCGGCGACACTCCTTGATCGGCGATCATCGCCGAGAAATCGGCACCAAGACTGATGGCATCAAGCCCCGAGAGATCTACGCCGGAGTTGTCGGGGAGGGCGAGTCGCACCTTGTGCCCGGCTGCTTGAGCACCGCGGGCGAACGCGGCGAACGGTTCGACATCGCCACGCGAGCCCGCGGTGATCAGCATTATCTTCATCGGGCAACCCTAGCGAAGGCTGCTACTCAGTCGAGATCAGGGCGAAGGTATGCCGCCGTTCACGTTGAGAGTCTCACCGATTACATACGAAGACTCGGCCGACGCTAGGAACACGTACGCCGGCGCGAGCTCGGCGGGCTGCCCCATCCGTCCGAGTGGGGTGTCTTCACCGAAGTGAGCGATCTTCTCTTGCGGTTGGCCATCTGTGACTTGCAGCACCGTCCAGATGGGGCCCGGCGCAACCGCATTGACCCGAATACCGCGCGGTGCGAGCTGCTGCGCGAGACCCTTCGTGAACGCGTTGATCGTCGCTTTGGTCGATGCGTAATCGACCAACACAGCTGACTGCTTGTATGCCTGAATGGATGTCGTGTTGATGATGGACGCCCCCGCCGGCAGGTGGGCGAGCGCGGCTTTGGTAATCCAGAACATCCCGTAGACATTCGTCTTGAAGGTGTCGTCGAATTGTTCATCTGAGAGCGTTTCGAGGTCTTCGTTGAAAACCTGCTTGCCGCCGTTGTTCACGAGTATGTCGAGGCCGCCCAACTGATCTGCGGCGTCAGCGACGAGCGTGCGGCAATACTCAGCATCCCGAAGGTCACCGGGCAATTGAACGGCAACAACCCCCGCCTCCCGCACCAGCGCCGCTACACGGTCAGCATCTTCTGCTTCGCTCGGCAGGTACGACATCGCCACCGACGCGCCCTCGCGCGCAAAGGCGATGGCGACGGCGGCCCCGATGCCCGAATCTGCGCCGGTAATGAGCGCACGTCGCCCCTGCAGGCGACCGGTGCCGCGGTAGGTGCTTTCGCCGAGGTCGGGCTTGGGTTGAAGATCAGCCTCAAGGCCGGGTTCAGGCTGATGTTGCTTTTTCGGTTCGTATTCGGCGTACAGCTTGGCAGGGTCTACAAGGGTGTATTGATCGCGTGTCATATTTACCTCCGCGACCACGGTACTCAGCGCCGCAAGCGCGATGCGAGGGGGTTGACAGCTCGACGAGATCGCCTACACATGAGCCGCGCAGGACGTCAGCTCAGACGTCTTTCGAGCCGCACAGTGACCGAGTCGCCAACGTCTTTGCCGAGCTGTTTGCGCACCTTGGCGTTGAGCGAGAGCATGTGTCCACCCGTGCCGGTGACCATCAGCCCCACATTCTTCAACGTCACCTCGTCGACGACGGCATCTACTCGCACGGCCTTGCCGGTGCCAAAGAAGTCGCGCGAGCCCGGCATCTCCACACACGCCCACGTCTCACCCTTGACTTCCACTCCGATGGCGGCGGTGAAGGTGTGATCAAGCGGCTGAGGGTCGATTGCCATGAGACAAGGGTTTCGGCTGTCACCCCGTGCCGCAACCCCTATCTCGGTTAACTATCGCGCTTGGCTATCGCGCTTGGCTATTGCGCTTGGCGGGCTGCGACCCGCAACCGAATCGCACCAACGAACCCGAGCAGCAGGAACGCAGAGGCCACGAGCAGCGACCAGCGCGTGCCGTCCGCGAAGCCGGTGGCGAGAGCGTCGACAGCCGCCGCTGTCTGGTCACCGAGTGCGCTTGCGCTGCCCTCGGCACGCAGCTGAGTGATTGTTGTTCCCGCAGATTGCCGTGTCGTCTCGGCGAGAGTGTCGGCAGCATCGCCCGTGATCCCCGCCTCCGACAGTGCGGCCGGCAGGGTGAGCGCCAGCGAGACCGAAAGCGCGGCGCCCGCAAACGCCGTGCCGAGCGCCGAGCCAACTTGGCGCACAGTGCTCTGCGTGGCCGAGCCCTGACCAGATACCTCCACGGGAACATCTCGCAGCACAGTGCCGGTCAGCTGCGCCGAGGCGAGGCCGAGCCCCAGCCCGTAGACCACGAGCGGCATCGCCACGAGCCAGCCAGGAGTTGCGCCGTGAATGAGCAGCGCCAGCACCACGACGCCGAGCAGCTCAAGGCCGAGCCCGATCAAGACTGTGCCGGGTGAACCGAATCGCGCAGCGAGGTGTCGGGCTGAAGCGCCCGAGAAGAAGGCACCGATCGCCATCGCGGCGAGCACCAGCCCCGCACCGAATACGTCAAGCCCAAGCGCGTTGATCAGATACAGCGGCAACACGAAGATGATCGCGAACTCGCCCACGGCGACCATGGCTGCGGTCAGGTTGCCCCATGAGAATGTCGGCAATTTGAAGAGGTTGAGGTCGAGCAAGGCTGACCGGCGAACCTTTTCGCGGTGCCGCTCCCACACAACGAAGAGTGTCAACGAGACAGCAGCAACGGCCAGCGTGATCGGGATGATCGAGATCGGAGCCGTTGACGGCCAAACCCAGCCGAAGATCGTCAATTCGCTGGTGGGCGTCCACCACCCCAGGTCGGGTCCCTCGATCACGCTGAACACGAGCGCGCCGAACCCTATGCCGCTGAGCAGCGCACCGTCGACATCGGCGCCCGGTCGCCCCTTGGCGCCGCGAGATTCGGGAACGGTCAGCCATGCACCCACGAACACCAGCAGGCCGAGCGGCACGTTCACAATGAAGATCCAGTGCCACGAAGCCCACTGTGTGAGCGCGCCGCCGGCCAGCGGTCCAATCGCCGCGGCTCCCGAAATCACGGCACCCCAGACCCCGAAAGCTGCCGCGCGGTAGCGGCCGCGGAACATCGCGTTCACACTCGACAGCGTCGCCGGCATAATCATCGCCGCCCCCACCGCCTGCACCGCTCGTGCGCCGATCAGGGTGCCGGCTGCATCCGATGCGGCCGCCATGATGCTGCCCGCCACGAAGATAACGATGCCCACGAGAAACAGCAGCTTGCGGCCCCACCGGTCGGCGAGCCGCCCCGTCGACAGCAGCAGCGCCGCCAGGATCACGGCATAGAGGCTGTTTACCCACTGCGCATCGGTCAGATCGAGGCTGAGGTCGCTGATGATGTCGGGAAGCGCAACGCCGACGATCGTGCCATCGAGAACGATGAGGCCGAGTCCGGTCGACAACACCGCTAGCGCTAGCCACTCGCGACGGGTGGGAGCGGGGGCGGTGTCAGGCACGGAAGCTGGTGAACTCACCCTGCCATGATGGCGCAACCGGGCACCGTGGCCCCCTCCCCCCCGCGGCGCTATAGCGAAATCAGTTCGGATTCCAACCGCGCGTAGCTTGTCTCCATGCCGTCTGTCATGCCTGTGGCCAGCACGATGTCTCGCACTTCAGAGCTCGGGTACGTGATCAGCAGGCTCAACAGCGTTCCGCCGCTGACCGGGGTGAGCGTCATCTCGTTGATCGTGCCAGGGCCGTCCATGCCGATCATTCGTTCAGTCGTCACCTCTCGGTGTGGGGCATCTGATTCGAGTACCTCACCTTCGAAGCCGAAGCCCTCGGCGCCAGCGGCCGCTCCGTCCGCGATCGGGGCCCACTCATAGCGGTAGCCGTCGCCGACCTGTTCCGCGAGATCGCAGACCGTCATCGCCCAGCCGTCAGGGCCAAGCAGCCACCTCTTCATGAGCGAAGCATCGTGGTGGGCACGCCAGACCTGCTCGACGCTGCCCCGGATCACACGGGAGACGCGAACATGAATGTCGTCGAGAATCTGCGCGTCGGCGCCGCGCTCGCTCGCGAACGATGACAGGTCGGCCAGCACTGCGTCGATCTGCCCCATTGCCATGCGCATGCCTTCTTCCATGCCCATCTCGATCATCTGCTCAAGGCCCTCGAGTGAGGGGAAATGGGTGGTTGTGATGAGGCGAGACCCAGCATCCATGGGTTCAAAAGTGAAGGTCATGCGCACGGCGGGCATCTCGGCGTTCTCGGTGCCGTCTTCGCTTGCGAAGCCGTCACGCACCTCAAAGCTGCGGCCGGGGTCGACGGCGAGAAACTCCCAGAACCCACTTGAGTGTTCTCCTTCTGGGCCAGTCATCGTGTAATGAGAGCGCCCGCCCGGGTACACATCGTGACGGTAGAACGTGGCCGGCCACGTGGGCGGGCCCCAGAAGCGCTCTATCTGGCGAGGGTCGGTGTAAGCGTTCCAGAGCCGCTCGACCGGGGCAGTGAATTCGGCGATCACGACCATGGTGAGCGCTTCGGTGTCTTTGTGAACGGAGGTAATCGGCATGATCAGGCCTTTCGAGGTGTGGAGGATTCAGTTCGTACGAGGTGGTGCGTCAGCGAGCAACGCGTCGAGGCGGTCGATGCGCGATCGCCAGATCTGCTCATAGCGGTCAAGCAGCAGCTGTGCGCGGCGAATCGCCTCGGGGTTGCCGCGCACCTTGCGTTCGCGGCCGTGTGCATGCTTCGTCACCAGACCGGCTCCCTCGAGTACTGCGACGTGCTTCTGCACTGCCGCGAACGACATGTCGTAGGAGGTAGCGAGCTCTGATACCGACGCTTCGCCCTGCAAGGTGCGCCGGACGATGTCTCGCCTCGTCGCATCGGCGAGCGCCCGAAAGATCCGGTCCACCTCGTCGTCGCTGAGTTCTAATTGTGCAACCATTTGGTTGTACGTTACGCTCGCGGGGTTGAGGTGTCAACCCGTTTCTTGTCTGACTCGTCCGCGCGCATTTGTCGACGAGACATGAGCTGGTGCGCGAAACATGGCGCCCGCGGGCCTGTTTCGCGCACGAACTCATGTCTCGCGGGATGGTGGCGGCGATGAGGGGCGGATGCTGCGCGAAGCGAGGCGGAGGCGCTACAACGCGCTACGCGCCTGGCGCGAGCAGGCCCGTCTCATAGGCGAGGATCACGAGCTGCGCGCGGTCGTGTGCATACACCTTGGCCATAATGCGGTTGACGTGCGTCTTGGCGGTGTGAGGAGAGATGACTAGCGACTCGGCGATGTCTTGGTTCGAGAAGCCTCGCGCCACAAGAAGGAGCACTTCACGTTCACGATCAGTGAGCTGCTCGAGTTCTCGCGGAACCGGAGCCGTCGATGCCTCGGTCTGCGGCAGGACGAACTTCGTGATCAAGCTCCGGGTCGCAGCCGGCGAAAGAAGCGACTCCCCCGCATGTATCGCGAGCACCGCGAGCACAATGTCTTGAGGCTCCGAGCCTTTGCCGATGAAACCGCTCGCTCCCGCGCGCAACGCCGCCAGCACGTACTCGTCTTCTTCGAAGGTGGTGAGAATGAGCACCCTCGTCGCGCTCAGCTCTGGTCGTGCGCAAATCGCCGCGGTCGCCGCGATTCCGTCTTTGCGTGGCATCCGGATGTCCATCACGACCACATCGGGCTTCACTCGAACGGCTTGCTCGATGGCGTCCTCACCATCGACAGCTTCACCCACAACATCAATGTCCTCAACCTGGCTCAAGATGTCAGAGACCGCTTGCCGAATGAGGGCTTGGTCGTCTACGACAAGCACCGTGATCACCGTGAAAGCTCCTCTCTGTTGAGTGGAACAACCGCCGCGAGCCGCCAACCGCCGGGGAACGGCCCAGTCTCCACAGTGCCATGCACGGCGGATACACGTTCACGCAGCCCCACGAGTCCGAGTCCTGAGCCGATTGCCTCAGAATCACTCGCCGCGCGCCGCCCAACCGGTGCCGCTGGGTTGGTGATGACCACCGAAAGCATGCTCGCCTTGGCCTCGATGAGCACATGGGCGCGATGCTCAGCACCGTGTTTGTGCGCGTTTGTGAGCCCCTCTTGCACAACCCGGTAGGCGACGAGATCGGCCGCAGTAGGCACCGCTGACAGATCGCCATCAACGCGAACAGTAATCGCCAATCCCGCGGCGGCGAACGGCCGCTCAAGGTCAGCGAGGCGGGCCAAGCCCGGTTGCGGACTGGCGTCACTTGGCTCGTCTGCGCGCAATACCTCGAGCAGGTCACCGATTTCACCCAGCACGGTGCGCGCCGCGGTTCGAATCGTGCTGAGTGATTCTTCCGCCTTCTCAGGCTGACTCGCCATAGTGGAGGACGCCACACCCGCATTCAGGCTGATCACCGCGATCTGGTGAGCCATGACGTCGTGCAGATCGCGTGCGATCCTCACCCGCTCTTCCGCAACGCGGCGCTTCGCCTCAGCCTCTTTGGTCGCTTCGGCACGCTCGGCGCGACCGGTCATCGCCTGAATGAACTCGCGCCGCGAACGAGTGGCGTCGCCCGCTGCCGCGGCAAAAGCGACGGTGATCACGACCTGGAACACACGCGGATCTACAATTCCTGCCGCCGGATCAAAGAGTGCAATCATCGCGATCGCAATCACAGTGAGCACGCCGACCACCAGTGTTGTGCGCCTCGTCGAGCGGTTGGCCACCCCGAAGGTCGCGATAGCTATCGCGATCACGATTCCAGGCGCGGGAACGCCCCAAAACACCGCAACCGGGTAAAGCAGCAGACATGCGAGCAGTACGGTTTTCGGCCAGCGACGACGTAGCGGCAGCAGCGCCGCCGGAATGATCGCCACGAAGTAGGCGGCAAGGTTGCCTAGCGACGCGCCGTGCACGGGAATGAACGGAGCCGCCACGATGAACGCCGCTGCGATAGCGTCGCCAACCCACAGCGGCACGCGCCGTGTGATGGTGTCGTGCAGTCTCGTCACGGGCTGCGTCATGCTTCCAGTGTGGCGCTTGCCGCGAGTTGCCGCGTCATCCCCGCGCGGCATCGCCTGTACTGCGATCGCGGTACGTCAGGTGTCCACGACTGCGGGATGCCCGCTCATGCGCGAAAGACGAGGCTTGGGTACAACCAGCAGCATCCGATCATTGGGAGCAATAAATGACCACCCCGATTCTCTCGGTCAAGGACGTACACAAGTCCTACGGCCGAGGACAAAACCGCTTCGACGCCCTCAAAGGGGTGAGTCTCGACATCGCCCAGGGCGAGAGCCTCGCGATTGTTGGCAAGAGCGGATCAGGAAAGTCCACTCTGATGCACGTGTTGGCACTTCTGGATGCTGCGTCATCTGGCTCCGTCGAGCTCGACGGCGTAGACACGGCAACCCTGCAGGGCCGCACTCTCAACCGAACGCGCAACAAGACGTTCGGGTTCGTGTTTCAGCAGTTCTTTCTCACTGGCAATCAGACCGTGCTCGAGAACGTGATTCTGCCGCTGAAGATTGCAGGCATCGGACGCGCGGAACGCAAACGCCGTGGTCTTGCGGCGCTGGAGCAACTCGACCTTGGCGACAAAGCGAAAAACAGGGCGGTGAACCTGTCAGGCGGTCAAAAGCAGAGAACCGTCATCGCTCGCGCACTCGTCAACAACCCGCAGATCATATTTGCCGATGAGCCCACAGGCAATCTGGATTCAGCGACCGGCGCTGTCGTCGAAGATATTTTGTTCACTCTCAACCGTGAAAACGGCATCACGCTCATCGTGGTCACGCACGACGACGAGTTGGCCAGTCGCTGTGATCGACGCATTCTCATTCGTGATGGTGAGATCGTCGAAGACTCCGCGGCGGTGGCAGCATGAAAACAACTGACCTCATCGGGTCGGCAGTCTCGAACACCTTCCGTTCAAAAACTCGCACTCTGCTGACCATTCTCGCGATCTTCATCGGCGCGTTTACTCTCACGCTCACCAGCGGCCTTGGTACGGGAATCAACGCTTACATCGACGACACCGTGACATCGATCGGTGCGAACGATGTCATGACGGTCACCAAACCAGCTGATAGTGCAGGTGGGGTGCCCGGCTCAGACACAGGGCCGGTCGAATACGACCCCGACGTCGTGGCAACAGGCATCCCTGGTTCGTCAGTGGTTGCCCTCACCCCCGACGACATTGATGCGCTCGCTGAAGTCGACGGTGTTCTGATGGTTGAACCGACCCGCTCGATCTCGGCTGACTACGTCGAAGGCGCCAACGGCGACCAGTTCGTCGTAGGAGTCGGCACCTTGATAGCTGGCATGACCGTGCAGCTCGAAGCTGGTGTTGTTCCCGACGACAGTGCCGCGGGCTTCGAAGTAGTGCTTCCGCTGTCGTACGTCGAACCGATGGGCTTCGCAGACGGGCAAGACGCACTGGGCGAGAGCATCACCATCGCGCTCACCGATGCAGAGCGCAACACGCATCTCATTGACGCGACAGTGGTCGGGGTAGCGGAGGAAGGACTCGCGGGCCCGACCGGCGAGAATCTTCTGCCCAACGAAGCACTGAGCGACGCGCTCTTCGACGCGCAGACGACCGGCTTGCCAGAAGATCAGATACACCAGTACCTGCAGGCGAGCATCTGGTTTGATGCGGAAGCCACCGACGAGCAGATCACCGCGCTGAAGGATCGCCTGGCCGACGAGGGCTACAGCGCAACAACCGTTGCCGATCAGATTGGAACGTTCACGAGCATCATCGACGGAATCGTCCTGGTGCTGAACGCCTTCGCCATCATCGCGCTTCTTGCCGCGAGCTTCGGGATCGTCAACACCCTGTTCATGTCGGTGCAAGAGCGCACGCGCGAGATCGGGCTGATGAAGGCGATGGGCATGAGCAGCGGTCGCGTGTTCAGCCTGTTTAGCCTTGAAGCCACCTTCATCGGGTTTCTAGGCAGCGCCATTGGCGTAGGCATCGCTATGGTCGTCGGCACCGCTGTGAGCGGGGCACTATCGACCACCCTGTTGTCAAACCTGCCGGGATTGACGCTCATCGCGTTCGATCCGATCTCGGTCGGCGTGATCATTCTGATTGTCATGCTGATCGCATTCCTCGCGGGAACACTGCCCGCAGCCCGCGCGGCACGGGCCGACCCGGTGGAGTCGCTCCGCTACGAATAAGCAACAGCCGAAGGCGCCGCGCTCCGTTATCTGGGGTGCGGCGCCTTTCCCATCGTCACGAGGCATGCCCGCGACCGCGATGAGAGCTAACGCTGGCAACCTAAATGGGCACGACGGATGCTGCGCCGGGTGCGAATCTGAAACGCACCACATCTCCGGGTCGCGCTGTGTCGCCCGGCGGAAGATCAGCAACCAGCTCTGCAGATTGACACGCGATGGTAGCTTCACGACGCGCGCCCTTGCGGGCCACGTGAGCGATCACGCCCGAGAACTCCGCCGAATCGGCGATTTGCACGCACTCTTGCCTGATGACCAGCAGCCCTTCGCCGTCCGGCGAATCGGCGTCTACGACGACGGACCCCAGCGCGGATCGGTGCGTTCCATCGGCAACAACCCCAGCAATTGCCGTGCGCCCACCCATGAACTGCGCGACCGCGAGAGACGCCGGACGGTGATAGATGCGATCAACGGTGTCGTGCTGCAGCACTTGGCCGTCGGCAAGAACGACGATTCGCTCGGCCAAAGCGGCAGCCTCATCAGCGTCATGAGTCACCACCACCATCGTCGGTGGCAGCTCAGTTCTCAGCTCTGCCAGAAGAGCATGCATGTCGGCACGCAGTGCGGGGTCTAGCGCGCTGAACGGCTCATCGAGCAGCAGAATCGACGGTCGGGCGGCCATGGTTCGGGCGATCGCGACACGCTGCTGCTGCCCCCCGGAGAGCGAAGAAACCGAGCGTGAGCTGTACTCACCCAACTGCACGAGGTCGAGGTATGGTTGCGCGTTGTGCCGGGCTTCGCTGCGCGATCGTCCGGCAGCACGCAACGCAAATGCCACGTTGTCAAGCACCGAAAGGTGCGGAAACAGCAGTGCCCGCTGAAACACCATGCCGATGCCACGGCGTTCAGGCACAACTCCGGCGACATCTCTGCCGCCGATAAGAACAGCGCCCGCCGTGGGCTCATCGAGTCCAGCGACGATGCGAAGCAAGGTGCTCTTGCCCGAACCGCTCCGCCCCAATATGGCGGTGCGTGCGCCCGCTGCAAATTCGAGATCGACGTGGTTCAAGGCAAGATTCTCAGCCGAGCCGAAACGCTTGCTGACGCCGGCCAACGTGATGGCAGCGCTCATCGTGCCGCCTCCTTTCGCCAACGCCCTTGAACAATGATCGATAGGAGCACAATCGGCGGCACGACCGCAGCGAGGGCAAGCACCGCCACCATGGCATCGTTTCCTATTCCGGATGCTGCCGCCGCCGTGATCAGCGGAAGCGTGACGATCTGGCCGCCGCCGATGATCACCGTGACCACGTAGTCGCTCCACCCGACGAGAAACGCCAGAAAGGCTGACCTTGCCAGAGCTGACGAAAGCAACGGGAAGTGAACGTGCCACAGCACGTGTGAGCGCGATGCGCCAAGAATGCGAGCCTCTTCTTCATAGCCGATGTCGTGAGCGGCGTAGGCAGCCCGCATCGAGAACGTCGTGTACGGAATTGCCATCACCACGAGAACCCACACCACACCCACCAGTGCGGGAATGCGCGCCCGCAAGAACAGCACGTTGATGCCGAGGGCTGCCGCAAACGGTGGCAGCAGCACCGGAGCGAACAGAAGCGCGGTCAATAGCCGCGGCAACGGAGCCCACCCGTAGACCAGCGCGCGGGCAGCAAACGCGCCGAGCGGTGTCGCGATGACAGCGACCACCAAACCCAAGACGATCGAGCGCCCGAAGGCTTCAGCCCCACCTTGAGCAACGGCAGAGGTCAACCCGTCTAGCCCCCATTCGGTCGGGAGTCGCGCCGGGGACGACCAGCGGTCTGCGAAGGCCCAGAGCACCAGCGGCACAAAGGGCAACGTGAACCACACCACAAGCAACGCTGCCACCGCTCGTCTCAGCCAGCGAGTCGACGCAGATGCGGTCATCGCCACACCGCCGATCTGCGCAGCAGCGCGAACGCAATCCCGCCGGCTGCGGCTGCCAGCGCCACCGCGGTCAGCGCCACCGCCGCAGCTTCGTCTCGTGCCGCGAGATTGGCGTCGTTATAGAGGCGGACCGCCATCACCGACAACGGTTCGGGGTACGTGCGCCCGAGAAGCCACGCCACCTCATACGAACCCAGCGTATAGACGAAGGTAATGGCACCCGAAATGATGAGTGCCGGCGTGGCCAACGGCAGCCACACCAGGCGCAAGCGCGTGCGGCGGCCTGCCCCCAATAGTGCAGCGGTTTCGTCGTAGTCGACGACGCGGGTGATCAGCGCTCCCGCAACAACCAGAGCGACGAACGCGGACTCTTTCCACGCGTATTCGAAGACGACAGCGCCCCACCACGGGCCCGCAACAAACGACGGCCACGCGTCGGGGGGGGATCGACAACGCTCGGGCGAGCACACCCGAGTCGGCAAGCAAAAGGCCTACCGCAGCCGCGCCGATGAGGTGGGGCACGGTGACCGTCACCGCTCCCGATGCGACAACGACTTTCGAAGACCAACCCCCGCCTGCAATCAAGAGGGCTGCTGCGCCTCCCACCAAGACGGCAATCAAAGTGGATGCTGCGGCGATGCCAAGCGAAACGGCGGCTGCTTGCGGCAAGTCGTCCGCGGCGTTGCTGTAGGCCTCAACACTCAGTGCAGCGCTTCCGATGAGCGGCATCAGGCCAAGGCTCTGCAACAGCATCGAGACCAGGCCACCCAACACGACGAATGCGGTGGGGGCGGCAACGGCCACCACCAGCATCCATGGCCCTAGCCTCTTCACCTGCTCGCGGCGACCTGGGTGCGCCAGCCCTCATCGATCGCTCGCACCCAATCTGCCTCAAGCTCCGGGTTCGCAGAAGCCGATAGTTCTTCAAACGACGGCACGACAGGTGAGGCCGGCAAGTTGTCGAACTCGCCGCGCTCGTCGTCGGTCAATGCGTCGTAGTCGAGCACGGTGAATTGGCCCCAGGTCGCCGGGTCTGCCTTCGCCACCTGTTGATCGACGCTGAGAGCGAGGTTGGCTACCACCATGGCGCCAGCGGCGTCGGCGGCGTTGGCGGGGATGGCGAGAAAGCTTGCGTTGCCGAGGGTTCCTTCTTCGAGCGTGAGCACTTTTGTGCCTGCCGGGTAGGTGCCGTCGGCCACCAACTTGGTGAGCGTTGCGGGGCCGTAGGTCATCGTGAAATCCACTTCACCATCTGCGTACAGGCTGTTGAGCTGTTCTGAGTCTGCGGGATACGTATCGCCGCCGCGCCAGAGCGAAGGCGCGATCTCTTCGAGTGCGGCATACAGCGCGGGAGAGAGCGTGTTGAAAGCCTCATCGCTGTACTCGGACGCGACCTCGTCATGGCCCCCAGCGGTGCTGTAGAGCACCTGTCGCAAGAAAGCAGAGCCCGTAAAGTCTGGCGGCGCGGGGTACGTGAACCGCCCGGGGTTGGCATCGATCCACTCGAGCAGTTCAGCCATCGTCGAGGGTGGATCGTCGACGGCATCCGAATCGTAGGCAAAAGTGAACTGTGCTTTGTTCCAAGGTGCTTCGCAGCCGTTGACCGGCGCTCCGAAGTCTTCGGTGAGGAGGGGGTCGGATGCAGAGACTTTCGCCATATTCGGCAGCAGTGGCGTCCACTCACACAACCACGCCCCTGCCTGCGACCCGGTAAGAAAATTGTCACCGTTCACCCAGATCAAATCGACGGACCCATCGTCTGACCGTCCCGCCTGCAGTTCCGTCAGCACACGATTGAGGGCGTCGGCGGTGTCGGCGATCGGGACCCGTCGCAGAGTCACGCCTTCTGCTGCCGCCGCGGGCGCGAGCACAGTGTCGACGTAGTTGTTGCCCTGTTCGTCACCGCCCCACATCCACAGGTCAACGCTCTGACCTGCAGCCACGCTCGTCACGTTGTCCCAATCCGCGAACGATGTCGCGCTCGTGGGCGGGGCGGGCGCTGAACACGCGGTGAGAGCAAGAAGACTCGTCATACCCAGCGCGGCACCAACCATGAGTGGGCGCCGCCGACGGAAGGGGGTACGCGTCACGGTGAAGCTCCTTGGGTCAGAGGCGGGTATGGGCAAGATTAGTTGGCAGCTTCGTCTGCGGATGGTGATCTATGACACAGACGGATCTTTGGTATGCGACCTAGCATGTCTAAAATGCGGATCTCGAAAATCAGCGCCAAGTGGCGCATTGTCATCTTTGCCGCATTCCTCGCTACCGTCGTCGTCATTGGACTGCTTGTGCCGTTGCCGAGCGTCGATGAGATTAGGGCTGTTGCCGACGCTGGCGGGATCTGGGTGCCGATCGTATTCGCGATTGTCTATGCCTTCGCCACGCTCACACCCATTCCCAGCAGCGTGATGAGTATCGCTGCGGGGCTGGTGTGGGGACTCGGTGTGGGATTTCTGGCGGTGTATCTCGGCGCGCTCGGCGGCGCGATGATCGCCTTCACCGCCAGCCGCGTGCTCGGACGCGAATCAATCGAGCGAATCACTGGAGCGCGGGTCGCGGCAGTCGATGATCTGCTGCGCAGTCGCGGAATGGCGACGGTCATCGGAGTTCGATTGGTTCCCTTGTTTCCATTCGCCGTGCTCAACTACACCGCAGGGCTCACGAGCGTGCGCCGTCGCGACTACGCCCTCGGCACGATGATTGGAATCGTGCCGGGAAGCCTCGCGTATGTCGCTGTGGGCGCGTACGGGTTCAGTCTTGAGTGGCCGTTCTTCATAGCGATGGCGTTTCTCGGGATCCTCACGATCGGTGGCGCTGTGCTCGCCGTGCGCATCCGCTCGCGTTCACGCAGCAATGCCGCGAATGCCGACTCAGAAACCGCGTCGGACTCCCCCGCCGCTGGCGGTTCTGCGGAATGATCGATTCTCAGCTGCGGCGGGCGCTGCAGCGGCCACTGGAGTGGGGCGCACGGACGATCGATGTGACGTGGGTTACACCGAACCGCCTCACGCTGGTCGGGATGCTCCTCGGGCTTGCCAGCGCAGCTCTTGCAGCCTTTCAGTTGTGGGTCCCGGCGCTCATCGCCTGGTTGCTGTCACGAGTTTTCGACGG
The DNA here is from genome assembly GCF_037204165.1 of Microbacterium marmarense. Taxonomy (NCBI): domain Bacteria; kingdom Bacillati; phylum Actinomycetota; class Actinomycetes; order Micrococcales; family Microbacteriaceae; genus Microbacterium; species Microbacterium marmarense. The sequence continues at coordinate 946,994 of NZ_JBBDGL010000001.1, read as the reverse complement.
TCTCGACGGCGCGTTGGCTCGTCGCCGTTCGAAGCACGGTTCTGACAGCGAAGTGGGTGGGTTTCTCGACATCGTCGCGGACTTCGCTACCTACGGCGCGACCGTTGTCGGCGTCGCCATCGGAGCGGCCGCCGCCTTCGATGCGCCGTGGTGGCCATTCCTCTTGGTGCTGTTCGCCTATTACCTCAACGGCACAACTTTCCTCGCGTTCTCGTCGATCGCTGAACGTACCGGCCGGCGCATCGACGATGGACGATCGCTGTCTTTCCTCGGGCGCATCGCCGAGGGGGCCGAGACCATCTTCGTCCACAGTTTGTGGTTGATCTTGCCGTGGTTTGCATGGCAAATCGCGCTGGTGTGGGCGGCCGTGGTGTTCGCCAGCGCTGTGCAACGCGTTGCGCTCGCGGTACGAATTCTGCGCTAGCGAACGCGGAGCGCTCGCAGTCGGCGCAGCGCCTGAACCGCGACGGCGAACGCGCCTCGGCGCAACCGGTACCGCACATCTGCGACCGCGGTGTTCCACAGCGGGTCGTTGAACGTCGGATACGGGTGGATCACTCCCGCCAGCACGCTGGTTGACAGATTGGCCTTCATCGCGAGGGCTAACTCTCCCATCGTTTCGCCCGCGCGAGGGCCGACGATTGTGCCGCCGAGAATCTTCCCTCGACGGTCGACGACGATGCGGGCGAACCCTGCGGTGTTGTTCTCTGCAATCGCACGGTCGGAATGTTCGTGGTGCCAGGTCACAACCCGATGGCGTCCGGCTGTCGCATCAGCGCTTTGGAGGCCGACGGCGGCAACCTCGGGTGCGGTGAATGTGACGCGTGGCACGACGCGCGTCTCCGCCTTTCGGCGCAGTCCCAAGATGGCGTTGGTGGCCGCCACACTCCCGTTGACTCCGGCAGTGTGAGTGAACTGCGCTAGCCCGGTGATATCGCCCGCCGACCAGATTCTGGGGTTTGTGGTGCGAAGGCTGTCATCGACTTCGACGTATCCCTTTGCATCACGATCAACCCCCGCAAGCTCAAGTCCGAGCGAGTCGGCTTGCGGAGTTCTACCAAGCGCCGCGACGATCGCATCAAACGCAACCTCAGCACCGTCATCCAAGGTGACGACACCAGACTGTCCATCGGTTGAGCGAACGGCCACTGCCGAACGCCCGGTGAGCACGGTCACGCCGTCGTCGGTCATGGCCCGATGAACGATCTCGCTGGCTTCTTCGTCTTCTTTGGGGAGCAGCCGTGAGCCTCGGTGAACGATCGTCACCTGAGATCCCAGTCGCGCCATGGCTTGACCAAGCTCACTGCCGATCGCTCCCCCGCCCAGCACCACGAGGCGCGGCGGGAGGGCGGTGAGGTCCCAGAAGTCCTCGCTCGTGCGCATCTGCACTGTTTCGGCGCCTTCGATGTTGGGCAGAGCGGGAGAGCTGCCTGTGGCGACAACAGCCTGACGAAAGGTCACCTTCTGACCGTTCACATCCAGGGTTTTTGCCGATGTGAAGCGAGCATCGCCGATCATGACCGAAACGTTCTCGGCTTCAAGCGCTTCAGGGGAATCCACGGGGGCGATGGTCGTGATCGCTCGCGTCACCGACGACATTGCCCGCTCAAAATCAGATTGCGCAAGTTCAGGGTCTAAAGGCCCGCTGCGCCCGGCGCGACGGGCCGCATCGACGTCGTGCGCGACCGCGATCAGCGTCTTCGAGGGCACGCAGCCCATCCATAGGCAGTCGCCACCGAGACGATCCCGCTCGATCAACAGCACCCTCGCGCCGAACCCTGCCGCAGTCTTGCTCGCGACCAGCCCCGCGCTGCCCCCGCCCACGACAACAAGATCCCATGTGCCAGAATTCAGCATCCGATTCCCCTCACTGCTTTCTCAACACTCGCGTGCTCTAACTGTCTAACAGGGTGAAGCCTTCTGGTCTGTAACCGACAACACAGAGGAGAGCGTTCTCGCGGCGTAGCATCGGCCCCATGAACGCCTCACAACGACCGTCAGCCACATACTCCGATCTGAGCGCTGTCTTCATCAATTGCACGCTCAAGAAGAGTCCCGACCTCAGTCACACGCAGGGGTTGATGGATCGAAGCATCGCGCTGATGCGTGCGCAGGGAGTGAGTGTTGACAGCCTCCGCTTCATCGATCACAACGTCGCCACCGGTGTTTATCCCGACATGCGCGAGCACGGGTGGGATGAAGACGCGTGGCCCGACGAAATCTGGCCCAAGATTGACGCCGCAGACATCCTGGTGATCGGCGGACCGCTTTGGCTGGGCGATAACGCCTCAACGACCAGACAACTCATCGAGCGGCTCTACGCCATGAGCGGCCTGTTCAACGACAAAGGTCAGTATGTCTATTACGGCAAGACCGGCGGCACGTTGATCACGGGCAACGAAGACGGGGTCAAGCACGCCGCTATGTCAACGCTGTACAGCCTGCAGCACATCGGTTTCACCATTCCCCCGGCTGCAGATGCGGGCTGGATCGGCGAAGTAGGTCCGGGGCCGAGCTACCTCGACCCTGGCTCGGGCGGTCCTGAGAACGACTTCACCAACCGCAACACCACATTCATGACGTGGAACCTGCTTCACCTCGCGCGCATGTTGAAAGATGCCGGCGGCGTACCCGCGTACGGCAACCTTCGTGAGGCGTGGAACGATGGCGAGCGCTTCGGCTTCGACGCCAACCCGGAGTATCGCTAAGCGGCAGCGACCACGCTCATGAGTGGATTATCAGGTGGTGGGCACATGATTGATCAGTGCGCTGCCAACGTGGTGGCCGCACCGCTCTCGGGTCAACGCCCGTGGGCCCCCACTCAGCGAGAGAGCAACCCCTTGGTATCTGCCACCGACGAGCCCTTCAATTGTTTGAGCGCGGTCGAACTCTTCGCCGACCTCTCACCAGATGAGCTCGCCGCGATTGACCGGATGGCGCCATCTCGCACCTATCGCACGGGCGAGCTGGTCTTCAGCCAGAGCCAGCCGGTGCACGCACTGTTCGTGTTGCAATCTGGGCGCGTGCGGGTCTTTCGCGTCACCGAAGACGGCAAAGCACTTACGATGGCGATACTTGAGCCCGGTGCGGTGTTCGGCGAAATGATGCTGGTCGGGCAACGCATGTACGACAACTATGCCGAAGCGATCGAAGAGACGTTGCTGTGCGAACTGAGCGTCACAGATGTGGAACAGCATTTGCTCTCAGACCCGCGCATCGCGATTCGCATCTCTCGGCACCTCGGCGAGCAGGTTGCGCGCCTCGAAGAGCGCCTCACCGATCTCGCGCTGCGTCCGTTGCTGGCTCGTCTAGCGAGCACGCTCGTGCGTTTGGGTGAGCCGCAACGCCGTTCACGGACGGGCCACGTCACGATCAGGCTGACCCACGAACAGCTCGCGGGGTTGCTCGGCACCACCCGAGAGTCGACCAGCAAGGCGATGTCTGATCTCGCTTCCCGCGGCCTCATCAGGCAATCGAGGGGGCGCATCGTGTTGCTCGATGTGCCGGCTATGACCGCGCTGTCTACAGCGACTGCTTAAGCGGCGCCTAGGCGCCACAGTTGGGCGCCTAGGCGCCGCGCCACGGCGCGGTCAGCCGCCGTTGGACGCCACCGCGGGGTCAGCCACCGCTGGACGCCACCCCGGGGTCAGCCACCGCTCGCGCGACGGGCACCAATCAGTTCTCAGATGCTGCGGTGATCCTGCACAGCAGCTTCCATGTCAGCGAGTCCAGGCACGATCATCGCGTCGACGGCCAAGGAGTCCGTCGCGTTGAGTTGCTGCATACCTCGAGCAGACTCCGGAGTGGCGTTGATCTCATGCTCGCCAGCGGCGAGGGCTGCCATTAGCGTTCCCACCACATCGGCGACCGATGCAGTTTCCCAACCCGCGTTGTTGGTGGTCATCATCGCCGTGTCCGTCGCGCCCGGGTACAAAGTGGCGACGTGCACGCCAGTGCCATGAAGCTCACGGCGCAGCGATTCGCCAAAGGCAGCAAGCCCAGACTTGGCGGCTGCGTAGACGGCGTAGAAAGGCATAGCGACGAGGGCGATCGAGCTTGAGACGTTCACGATGACACCGCCGTCTGCCGCACCGCTCGCGCGCAACTGAGGCAGAAGCGCCCGTGTCAGCAGGATCGGCGCGCTGAGGTCAAGATCCAGCATCGCGCGCACGTCATTCTCGCTTGAGTTCTCGAGACGACCGGCACGCACGTTGCCGGCGTTGTTGACCAGCAAGTTCACGGCGTCCCACGAGTCAACAGCCTGAGCGACCGCGTTGACACCGTCTGCGGTACTGAGGTCTTGGGCAAGAATCTCTGCGCTGCCGCCCGCAGCCTTGACGAGCTGTGCGGTCTCATTCAACGTCTGTTCGCGACGGCCCACGAGAAGCAGGTGTGCGCCCTCGGCCGCAAACTCGAGAGCAATTTCTCGACCGATTCCTTGCCCTGCGCCGGTGATGATTCCGCGACGGTTGCGAAGTTCCATGGTGATCCTCTTTCTCTCGACTGGTACGCGCAGGCACACGCCAACGCCACACAAGATGTATTCGGTACCGAACGGTAACATAGTTCAACCAGCTTTACTACCGAGCGGTTTCAAATTCGTCTGCATCGGCGTAGAGTGTCGCCATGAGCGCGATAGCCAGCACCGCCGTCGGCCGGCCACGCCTCTTCGACGAAGAGCGCGTGCTGGCTGAGCTCACCGCGCTCTTCTGGCGCAAGGGCTATTCCCAAACCACGATGAGCGACATCGTCGAGTCCAGCGGAATGCACAAACCGAGCCTCTATCGCACCTTCGGCAGCAAAGAAGAACTGTTCGCAATCGTGCTGCGCCGCTACCTCGCGGAGCGGATGCAGATGTTCTCCCAACTCATCGCCGAATCCGGTAGCGGCATCAGTGCGGCTCACAAGTTCCTGACCCTGTTTGAGATCGATGCCGTGTCAGAGCGTGGTCGCGATGGATGCCTGATGGTGATGGCTTCGAACGAGCTGCGCGGCACGCTGCCCGGCTATGACTTCGCATCCGACTACCGACAGCAGATGCGTCAACAGCTGTCGACGCTTGTCGCAGCGGCGTGGCCCGGCGGCGAAAGCGAGGCCGAGTTCGCACGGGCGCGCACTGATGTGCTCACGACCTACCTCCTTGGACTCCACGTCGTGATGCGCTCGGGCGCCAGCGCGGAAGAGATCCACGAGTACGTGCAGGCGATGCACCTCACCGTCGACGCCTGGTAGCGACTCGCGAGTACCGCGGTGATGCGCACCGCACGCGCTGGCGCAACCGACTTTCCCCCAAACATGACCTCGTGCGCGAGACGAGCTGTCGTGCGGCCTGTTTCGTGCGCGAAGTCATGTTTCGCGGAAGTGGGTCAGCCGCGTTCTCACGCTTTTACCAGCGCTCACAAGGGGTTCGTCCAGAGCGAGCGCCCAGACTCGTTCACTTGCGCTCACCCGACTGCGCAACTGCCGCGGAGTTCGGCACCGAGTTCCCTCAGAAAGAACGCCTCCCCCATGCTCTTCCCCCAGCCCGCTCGCACTGAAAACCCTTCACTGCGAGGCATGACCGCCACTCGCTCCGCCGCCTTCGGGCTGAGCCTCTCGCTGCTGATCGCCGCCGGTATCGCCACGGCTACCCCCGCGACAGCGCAGACTCTCACGTCGGCGTCGACGGTTACCGCGCTTGCTGATGCGAACGACGACGCACAAACTCTCGACGACATCTCCGTCCAGGCGCAGTCTGCCCTCGACGCGGCCAACGCCACGCTGACGGCGGCTGCGACGGTAGTCGGCGACGTGGCAGCATCCGACCTCGAACTCGACACCGATGACACGTCGATCGACACAACGGCGCTTCGCGACTACATCGAGAAGTTCGATGGGCTCGAGGTAATGCCGTTGCTGATTCTTCCTGGGCTCACTGCTGACACCGTTGCTGAGACCGAACTCGTGCAGGCGCGCGCCGACGAGCTGAGCGGAAAACTAGCAGACGCCGAAGAAGCTGCCGCGGCTGCCAAGAAAGCGGCAGAAGAAGCCGCCGCGAAAGCAGCGGCTGAACAGCAAGCCGCCGAAGCAGCCGCCGCGGAAGCTGAGGCCGCGGCAGCCGAGGAGTCGGCTGAACAAGCCACGGGCACTGGCGCCGCCGTTGCGGCTACCGGTTCGAACTCCGCTGGCGATGCGCAAGCATATGCACAGGAGCTGGGCGCCTCGCAGTACGGATGGGGCGCCGACCAGTTCTCATGCCTCGTGTCGCTGTGGAACCGCGAATCGGGCTGGAACTACCAGGCCTACAACGCCAGCAGTGGGGCGTTCGGCATTCCGCAGTCGCTGCCCGGCAGCAAGATGGCGAGCGCCGGTGCGGATTGGCAAACGAACGCAGCGACTCAGGTTGCGTGGGGCCTCGGGTACATCTCGGCGGCCTACGGCACGCCTTGTGGTGCATGGTCGCACTCTGAGTCTGTCGGCTGGTACTGATCTAGCTAGTCGCGCACCAGATCGAGCAGCGACGTGACATCGTTCAGCCGCTGCTCGGGGGTGTCGGCGACGGGTGCAAGCAGCAGGGTGGTCACCCCAGCGGCTTCGAACGCCGCAATGCGGCGCTTCAACTCCTCACCGTCGCCGAAGAGCGCAACGCCATAGAGCAGTTCGTCTGGCACGGCCGCGATCGCCTCGGCTTGACGCCCCGAGAGGTACAGCTCTTGGATCTCGGCCGCTTCAGCCTCGTAGCCGTAGCGCACCGCAATGTCGTTGTAGAAGTTTTTGCCTTTCGCACCCATGCCGCCAATGTAGAGCGCCAGCTGCGCACGCACGGCCATCAGCGCCTTCGGCGACGGGTGACCGAAGGCGAAGAACACTTGCACCTGAATCTGGAGCGTGCCGAGCTGGGGGTCGCGACGCGACAACCCCTGCTCCAGCGATTCGCCCCAGACGCGGTCAGCTCGGTTGGGGTCGTAGAAGATGGGCTGCCACCCCTCAGCGATCTCTGCGACTTGAGCAACGCTCTTGCTGCCGAGCGCCGCGATCGAAATGGGGATGTTCGTTCGCTCCGGCGTATTGATGAGCTTCAGCGGCTTTCCCATGCCGGTGCCGCCCTGTTCCCGCGACAGCGGCACAGAATAGTGTCGACCGTCGTGAATCACCGGGTCGCGGCGCCACACCTGACGGCAGATGTCGACGATCTCGCGAGTGCGACCCAGCGGCGCGTCGTACTTCACCCCGTGAAAGCCTTCAATCACTTGTGGGCCCGAAGCGCCAAGCCCCAGAGTGAAGCCCCCTCCGGCGAGCGAGTCCAGGCTCGCTGCGGTCATCGCGGTGAGGCTTGGCGTGCGGGTATAGAGCTGGAAGATGTTGGACATCAAGCCGATGCGCGTGGTCTTGGCTGCCAGATAGCCCAACCGGCTGACGGCATCGAATGAATACGCCTCAGCGACCGCGATCGTGTCAAGGCCGACAGCCTCGTACGTTTCCACTGCGTCCGCTATCTCATGAATGTCGCTCGAGTAGTTCTGAATGAGTCCGAAGTGCATCGTGTTGCCTTCCATCGAGGGCCCGCCGCATTGCTGTGCCATCGGGAACGATACCGGAACGATGTGAGCCCTCTTTTGGAGCATTCACAGCGTTCTGTAAGGTAGAGCGAACGATTCACGACGAATGAAACGAACTAGTCGTAGTCCCGCCAAGTGGGACACGCAGAGGAGACACGTCGATGACCGCACCAAGTGGCTCTGATACGCCTAAAAAGGCAGACCCCAAGAAGATTCTCAAAGAGGTGACTCACCCCGCACTTATTCCGGGAATCGGCGTCGAAGACACCCCCCGACAGTTCAGCACCAACTGGGCGGTATTCGGAATCGCTGGCGTCATGGTGCTGGGCGTGGTGATCTGGGGATTCGCCGCTCCCGACAGCATCAGCGCCGTTGGGTCGGCATCGCTGACCTGGGTGACGACGAACTTCGGCTGGCTGTTCTCAACACTCGCCATGGTGACCATCGTGTTCATGTTCATCGTCGGTTACGGCCGTACGGGTGGCATCCGCCTCGGCGCCGATAATGAGGCGCCCGAGTTCTCCACCGTCTCGTGGATTGCGATGCTGTTCTCGGCAGGCATGGGTATTGGCCTCCTCTTCTGGGGCTCGGCTGAACCGCTTTACTACTTCAACAATGTGCCGCCCGGCTTCGACGCGGAACCGGGCTCTGAAGCAGCAATGCTCGACGCGCTCTCGCAGTCGATCCTGCACTGGGGACCGTTCGCGTGGGCTTTCTACGCTCTCGTGGGTGGGGCTATCGCATACGCCGCGTACCGTCGTGGGCGACGCCCACTCATCTCGGCCATCTTCCAGCCGATCTTCGGTGAGAAGACCGACGGCCCGCTCGGCGCCGCAATCGACGTGTTCGCGATTATCGTGACGCTATTCGGAACCGGCGTCACCCTCGGCATGGGAACGCTTCAGATCGCCAGCGGCGTGGAGTTCGTGACGGGGGCCGGACCGCTCGGCAACAGCGCAATCATCATCATCATTACGGTGCTGACCGCCGCATTCGTCGTGTCTGCTGTCTCGGGAATCAAGCGAGGCATTCGCGCGCTGTCGAACATCAACATGGTGCTGGCAGGCATCATCGGTCTGTTTGTCTTCATCGTGGGCCCGACGCTGTTCTTGCTGAATATCATCCCCGCCAGCGTGCCAGCCTTCATCAACGACATGTGGACGATGCTCATGCGCAACCCCGCGCAGGGCGAAGACGCCGCCGCCTTCATGGCGAGCTGGACGAACTATTACTGGGCATGGTGGATCTCGTGGACGCCTTTCGTCGGTATGTTCATCGCGAAGATCTCACGCGGTCGCACCCTGCGACAGTTCGTAACCGTCGTGATCATTGTGCCGTCGGCCGTGTGTATCGTCTGGTTCGGCATCATGGGCGGCACCGCGATGCTGATGGAGCTGCAGGGGTTGGGCATCAGCGAAGCCGGCGGCTCACAGGCCGTGCTGTTCGCCATGCTGTCGAACCTGCCGTTCGGTGGTGTCGTTTCCGTCATCGCCATGATCTCGATCGTGCTGTTCTTCGTAACGTCGGCTGACTCGGCTGCCATCGTCATGGGCTCGATGAGCCAGCGAGGCAAGCCGGAGCCTTCGACGTGGGTGACCATCACCTGGGGTCTCTTGCTCGGCGCAGCAGCGCTCGCTCTCCTCTTGGCAGGCGGCGAGACTGCACTGTCTGGATTGCAATCGATCATGGTCGTGACGGCACTGCCGTTCGCCATGATCGTCATCGGCATCATGTTCGCGTGGGGCCGAGAACTGCAGACCGACCCGTATATGTTGCGCCGTCGCTATGCGAGGGCCGCGATCGCTCAGGGTGTTCGCCTTGGTATTGCAGAGCACGGCGACGACTTCGTCTTCGGCTCCACCGAAGTGGGCGCCGACGAGGGCGCGGGAGCCGGATTCGATTCCGAAGACCCGGCACTCACCGAGTGGTACGACACCGCAACCGGTCAAATTGCAGTGGTCACCGCCGACGACGTGCGCCGCACGCTGGAGCCGGGCCGTATTGAGCCCAAGGGCCCAGAGGACCCGCGTCACACAGCGTCGGGTGATGCATCGCTAACGGTTGGCGAAAACCGACGCGCAGAGCGCGAGCAGCGTAAGCGCGAGAAGAACGAGCAGAGCGAGAAAGACAAAGAGTAGCCAAATAGGTCGGGGTGGGGCGCACACTAGGTGCGCCCCACCCCGACCTATTCAGCGTCGCGCGAGAGCATGCATCGTGGGCGCTGTGAGGTCTCCCAATGAGGTCCACAATCCGAACGCCTCGTCGTAGCGATTGATCAGCTCGGCGACCGGATCGATAGTTTCGCCCTCTTCAATGAGTTCGAGCGGCGCATGCCAGTCAGCGAAGGCGGCTGTGCCCCTTCCCGCCGCGAACGCAGCGCCCAGCGATGCTCCGGGATGGTTGCGAACGGTGCGCAGCGGCACCCCCAGCACCGAGGCATGAATCTGCTTCCAAAGCAGCGATGTCGCGCCGCCGTTCGTGACCGTCGCCTGATCCATAGCGATTCCGCGCCCTCGCATGACGTCGGCGTTGTGCCTGAATCCGAATGCGATGCCTTCAAGAGCACTGCGGTACAGATCGACGGCGTCGTGCCCGAGATGCATCCCTGCGAAGACTCCCCGAAGGTCAGGATCATTGCGCGGACTCTTCTCGCCGAGAAAGTAGGGCAGGCACAGAACCTCTGCCGCTCGTCGGTCGGTCGCTTCAGCATCCATCGCCGACAGGTCAGCAATACTGAGTAGTTTCTGCACCCAGCGAACCAAGCTGCCGCTCGTTGCCATACAACCATTGGGCAGCCAAAGACCTGAGACAGGATGCCGATCGAGAAAGAACCGCTCGTCGACGATCGGCGCGTCTGCTACCGCGAGGATGTCGCCGGCGCCACCGAGCTTCACCAGCCAGTCGCCTGGGGCGACAAGTCCCGCACAGTAGGCAGACAGCACGTGGTCGGCTCCACCCGTGACTAGCGGGATTCCACGAGCAAGCCCGACCCGATCTGCCACACGCGGATCAAGTTCGCCTACAAGCTGCCCCGGGTCGATGACGGGGGGTAGTCGCTCAGCAAGACCCCGGACCTGGTCGTTAACCGCCGGGAAGGGGTGCCCGTCGAAATCGAATAGACCAGACTCCAGTGCCCAGTTGGACTCAACGTGGATCTGCGCACCGAGCGCAGCGAGGATCCAATCATACGAACCAACTACCCACCGGGTCTTTGCCCAGGTGTCGGGCTCATGCTGAGCCAACCACATCGCCTTTGGCGCCACGGACTGCTGGCTAGGAACTGATCCAGTAGCGTCGAGAAGATTGGAACCAGTCGTCGCCCCTGCGATTCGGTCGACCTCTGCGCCAGCGCGTGCATCGTTCTGGAGAATGGCGTTGCGCAGGGGGTTGCCCGCTACATCAAGACAGACGACCGCAGGCACCATTCCTGTCGTCGCGATCGCCGTGACGCTGCGGCCGCCCGCGACGGTCGCCAGCTCGGCAAGCGTTTCGAGCACATTCGACAGCCACATGCCGGGGTCGGCTTCAGCCCAGCCAGCGTGTGTCGATGTCAAAGCATTGGCTCGGGATGACTGCGCGATGATCCCCCTGCCCACGTCAACGAGCACGGATTTCACACCGGTTGTGCCGATATCAATTCCGATGACCAGCTGTGAGTCAGTCACGTTCTCTCCTGATCGTCGGCCGCCATTCAGGAGCGTGCTGCGTCGACAAAGCGTCGCGCGCGGTCACGATCCACGGCGTTCCAAGTATCGCCGTCGATCTTCAACGAAGATCCGACGATACAACCGTCGGCAATCGTGAGCATCTCAGCGATGCTTTCCGCTCGCGCTCCCGTGTTCAATAGAACAGGTGTCTCTTCAGGCACGGCGGCTCGCACATCGCGCAACAGTGTGGTCGATGGACCAGCGCCGGCCATTGGTCCCGACACCAATATGCCGTCGGCCAAGGATGAAACCACCGTCGACTTGGCAATCTGCGAAAACGTTCTGTTCCCGATAGGCGAAGCGAACTCGGGTGAGATGTTCATCAGGATCGCAATGTCGCTGGCGTCGAGGCGACGACGTTCACGCAATGTCTCGGCCGCATCGGTGTTCCATAGGCCCATATCGGACTCCCATACTCCCGTAACCACCTCACGCATGAAGGATGCGCCCGTGGCAACCGCGGTTGCGAGCGCGATGCTCGGGTCCCACAAATAGTCGACCCCGAAAGGAATCGATGATGGCCGGCATTCGGTGACCACACGTGCCATGACAGCCGCCGCTTCTGGACCTGCCTTGAGCTGGTACGGCCGGTCATTCTCGTTGCAGAACATCACGGCATCGAATCCCGCCTCCACGAGAACCTCAACGTCGCGCGTCACCTGAGCTACCAGCCCATCAACGCCTTCGGCTGCGTTGTAGAGCGGGGTGCCTGGCAGTGCAGGCACGTGGGCCATAGCGATGAGAGGTTTGGTCTGTGCCGGGAAAACGGCGCGAAAAAGCGAGGACATGCGACTCCTAGGTTTAGAGAGAGGAAAGTGTGCGAAATGCGATCAGCCGAGAGCGCTTGAGCCAGGCGGCGTGGATTCCGCCTCGGCGAAAGTGATGTTGGCCCCCTGCTCGCGCAGCTCCACGATCGTGGGGTGCTCGGGAGACGCATCGGTGACGACAACTTCTACGTCACTAATCGGCGCGACGCTGACGAGGTGCGTACGACCGAACTTGGCCTCGTCCGCACCGACAATGATTCGACGAGCAACTGCCGCTGCGGCTCGTTTCACGGCGGCTTCTTGGGGGTGATACTCCGTCAAACCGCGGACAGGGTCTATACCTGAGATGCCAGCGATATAGGTGTCGCAGTTGTACTGAGAGAGAAACCGCTCTGCCTCTGGCCCGATGAGGCTGAGCTCGCCGGGACGGACGAGTCCACCGGTCAAAATCACTGTGGTGTCCGGTTCATCGGCAAGGATCGATGCAACCGTCAGAGAGGGCGTCACCACGATCAGTCCCAGGCCTCGCCCTTGGATCGCATGCGCGACGGAAGCGACCGTCGACCCGCTGTCCAGGATGACCGACTCGCCGGGAGATAGGAGATTGACGATGGTGGTAGCAATATGCGCCTTCGGCCCCGCAGCTCGCCCAGCGCGTGCGCCGTAGGAAGGTTCAAATGCCGTGCCACCGTGTGCGATCGCTCCACCTGAGATTCGTCGCACGACTCCGGCACTGCTCAACGCCTCGATGTCGCGTCGGACAGTCATCTCGCTCACGCCGAACTGCAAAGCAAGTTGCGCAAACTGAACCTCGCCGTCGCGAATAACCAAGTCTTCGATCGCGCCGCGTCGCTCATTGACGTCCATGGTCTGCCCCACCTGCCATCCGCCCTACGAGCACATCGTAGTCACGCTGCTGCTGCTCTCGTTGCCCCTTGAGGTCAATGGTAAGGAGCTGCTTGTCTCGCATCAGCCACCGCCCCGCCACCATTGTGTCGGTGACAGATGCTCCGCTCGTGCCATACACGAGTGCGGCTTCGAGGCTCTGGGCGCCAATCGGTCCTCTCGCGATCTCGCGAAGAGGCAAAGCGATCAGATCCGCAACAGCGCCAGGTGCGAGAGCACCATCAACCGCGGCGCCGCCCAGTGCCTTGTGACCGTTGCGCGTCGCGATGCGCAGAATCTCATCGGGTGTCACGTTGTTCGGCGTGCGCGACGTGAAGGCGGCGAGTTTACCCAGCATGCGCATCTCTTCGAACAGGTCGACGTTGGTGTTGTTGCACACGTTGTCGCTACCGAGAGTCACGTTCACGCCTTGATCGATCGCATCCCGAACTGGAGCAGCTGGCGCGCCCGATTGCATGGCCACCGAGGGGATCAATGCCATAGAAGCTCGGGTTCCCGCGAGCAGACTCAGCTCTTCAACCGGCACCGTGTTGCAGTGCGCGAGGATGGTGGGCACGTCGAGCATCTGCATCTCAACCAGCTTGCGCAGTGACGACACCCCGTAGTGTTCGTCGCAGTATTCATCTTCTTCGCTTGATGTCGAATAATGAGCGTGCATGCCCACTCCGAACCTCTCGGCGAGATCACGCGCGGCGAGCATCGCCTCCGGTTGATTGTCGACGAAGAAAGCGTGCGGACCGACCCAGCCGCGAACAAGATCCGAGGTGCCGCTCATCGCTGACACAAACTCGGCCGTCGATCGAAGCTCTCGGGCACGCGCGGCATCATCACCGAGTTCGACGATTCCCCAAGCGATGGCGGCGCGCAGGCCTGACTTGATCACGGTCGGCGCTATCTCATCTGCATAGAAGTACTGATCGGCAAACGATGTGGTGCCGTGGTGAATGAAATCGGCGCAGCTGACAGCCACCGACGCTGGTACGAGCTCGGGAGTGAGGTGCGCTTCACGATTGCGCAAGACTCCCAGAAACCCCTCCATCGACAGCAGGGAGTGGCCCTGCGCGACACCGCGCATCAGCGACATCGGCGTGTGGGCATGTGTGTTCACGAGCCCGGGCATCACGAGAGCGTCCCCCAGATCGCTGACATGCGAACCTGTGGGTCGCGATCCCACCAGCTGGCGCGCATCGACGATGACACCATTCTCAATCTCGATGGCCCCGGGCGAAAGCACCCGGCCGTCGCCGGTCCAGACCACGTCGGCAACAACAACTCGTGGTGGCTCCTGCTGTGTTTTCACGATGCATCCTCTCCGCTAGCCATAATTCTTCCCACTCGCTCACGTGTCATCTGCTCGCGAGGAAACGGACCGACGAGCTTTCCGCGGTACATGACCGCGATGCGATGCGAGAGAGCAAAGATCTCATCGAGCTCGGTAGAAACAAGCAGTACACCTGCTCCGTCGGCGCACGCATCTAGGAGCACGCTGTGTACGAACTCGATCGATCCGACATCCAAGCCACGCGTCGGCTGATTGGCGAGAACAATCGACGGGCGGCCGGCCAGTTCGCGGCCGATGACGATCTTCTGAAGGTTGCCGCCTGAGAGCGACGCGACGCTCCGCGTCGGGGCGGCACCACGCACCTCGTAGTCCGAGATGAGCTTCTCAGCGAATCGGCGCCGCGCGCGGCGTTTGATCACGCCGAATCTGCTGAACATGCGAGAGCGAAATGCGGTGGCGGCGGCATTTTCTTCGAGGGTTGCTTGCACGTTGAGACCAACATGCATGCGATCGGCGGCGATATGGGCGACGCCGGCATCGCGGATTCGCGCGGGTCGCGCATTGGTCAGATCTTGGCCGCGCACACTCACTTTTCCGGAGTCGAGCGCACGCAACCCTGCGAGCGCTTCAATCAGCTCATCCTGACCGTTTCCGCTCACGCCTGCCACGCCCACGACTTGTTGCTTGTGCAGGTCGAATGAGATTCCTGAATCTCCTGTGTCGCCGACTCCTGGCAGCCGCACGTCTTCGACGTGAAGCACGACATCGCCCGAGGCTTCGCGAGGTGGCGCCGTGTGAAGTTGCACTTCTCGCCCCACCATGAGGCGAGCCAATTCCGCGTCGTCCGCTTCACCTCGGCGAAGATTCGCCACCACTTTTCCTTGACGCATGACGATGATTCGGTCTGCGACGGCCTGCACTTCGGGCAGCTTGTGCGAGATGAACAAAACCGCACGTCCGGTGTCTGCCAGACGGCGCATCATCAAGACCAGGTCATCGGCTTCTGCGGGAGTGAGCACGGCCGTCGGCTCGTCGAAAATGAGAAGCCGCGCGTCTGCCGCCAGCGCTTTTAGAATCTCGACCCGCTGCTGTGCGCCTATCGTCAGGCTGCCGACTCGCTGAGTCGGCGAAAGGTCAAGCCCAGACTCGGCTGCCAGCTCGGCAACCCGCTCATTTGCCGCGCGATCGTCATAGAAGCCCGCACGCGCTGGTTCCCGCCCCAGAAGCACGTTCTGCGCGACGGTGAAGCTCGGAACGAGCTCAAAATGCTGATGCACCATACCCAGACCCATGTCGATGGCGTCTTGCGGGCTTTTGATATCGCGCTGCTGACCATCGACGAGAACGGTTCCGGCATCAGCTGGATGAACTCCGAAGAGGAGATTCATCAGAGTGCTTTTGCCCGTTCCGTTCTCGCCGATGATCGCAACGACTTCACCCGGCCAAACCTCGAGCGACACATCTGCGACAGCAAGCACGCCGGAGGAAGCGAAGTACTTGCGCATTCCACGTAGCTCGAGTCGTGGTGCGTCTGCTGAGGTCTGGCTCATGGGTGAATTCCTAACCGGCCGGGGGCGCCAGTCAGCCTTCCAACCCGAGCGCGGCGCATGCGTCGCTGCTCGGATCGTTGAGTGCGTCGCACACTTCGAGGTCGCCAGCGAGGATCTGCTCAGTGAGATCTGCAATCTCGACTTCGAGGTCGGGGAGCTGGGCGGTCAACGTCGCGGGGCCTTCGTCAGCAAAAACCGTCGAGCCGTCGTCCCACGACAGACCTGTGACACCGTCTGCCATGCCCGCGGCAACGAAACCTGCTGTGAAATCGCCGTTGAGCGCCGCGTCGACGAGGTTGTAAGTCGTCATATCGACCCGCTTCATCACTGACACGATCACACTGCCAGGGGCGTCTGCATCCTGATTCGAGTCCACACCGATTGCGTACGTTCCTTCTTGCTCGGCTGCGGTAAACACGCCTTGGCCGGAGAGACCCGCTACGGCGAAGACGATGTCGTTGCCGTCCTGATACAGCGCGAGAGCTGCTTCCTGCCCGACAGAAGGGTCAGCAAACTCCCCGTTCAGATAGGTGGGCGTGACGACGCAATCAGCGCAGGCGGCGAGCACGCCCTGCTCGAATCCGTAGAAGAACTGGTTCAGACCCGGGTTGTCGATGCCCAAAACTGCGCCGACCTTCTTGGTCTCCGTGAGCGATCCCGCGACATACCCGCCGAGGAAGCTGGATTCGTGCACGTTGATTGCGAAGGCCTGCACGTTGTCGGGAAGTTCGTCGACGTAGATATCGCTGGGCACACCGAACAGCTGGTCGGGGTTCTCTTCAGCAACGGCCAACAGCGAATCTGGATCGAGACCCGGGGCAAGGATGATGTCAGGCTGAGTGGCGACTGTCGAGCGCAATACTGACTCTTGCTGTGAGACTGATTCGGCCTCGACGACTCGACCGGTCACGCCAAGTTCAGACTCTGCCAGCACAGTTCCTGCGATCGCGGAGTCAATGAAACCGCCGTCACCCGCAGCGCCGGGTGTGACAAGAGCGTAGGTGAAGGTCTCTTCGTTGGCATCGGCTGTCTCGTCGGATGACGTGGAGCATCCGGCGAGCGCGATGACTGCGGTAAGAGCGAGCGCGAGGCCCGCAGTAGATCGTGTTCGGGTGATTGACATTTGTACCTCCTGGTTGGTGGTGCAGTTCAGTGGTGCATCGGGGTGGAGCGTGACGGGGAGCTCTCGTCGGGTGGCGATTCGGGGGAATGGTCTCTGGGCACCTGTTTGTCGTTGGACGATGCTTCGGCAGACGATGCTTCGTCGGGCGGCCGCAGACGGCGGCGGGGTAGTGCGAGCGGAATCTTGGAGTTGCGCGACCACAGTCGGAGTAAGCGCCCGCGCGATTTGGCTTGCAGACCGACAATCACCAGCGCCACGAAGGCTGCTCCTTGGGGGATGAACTGGGTGAGGTTGGACGGAACGTCAAACTGCTGCAAACGAATGCTCGCCGCGCTGGCCAGGCCGAAGAGACCTGCGGCGGGAATGAGAAGCGCGGGCTTGTTCAACGCGAGCAAAGCCGCGGTAATGCCGATCCAGCCTCGATCACCGCTCATGTTTCGCGTGAAGAGGCCCAGTTCACCCACCGACAGGTAGGCGCCGCCGAGGCCAGCGATTGCCCCCGCAGCGATCAAGGTACGCAGCTGTGCGCGATCGACCTTCAGCCCAGCGCTTGCTGCAGCCCCAGGCGCCTCCCCGACAGCGAGCAGATGACGACCACGACGGGTGCGAAACCAGATCGCGATCAGAAGCACAAGAAAGAATGCGCTGTATGCGAGCCAGTTGAGTCGACTGAGCAGGCTGTCGAGCAACGGGAAGGCTTCGACAAACGGCAGGACGATCGTGGGCAACGTCTCAATATCGGGCTTGAAAGTGCCTACACCGCCCAGGTATGAGCGCATCAGAAACACGGTGAGCTGCAAGACCAAGATGTTCAGTCCAATGGCCAGAACCACCAGGTCTACACCGAAGCGGTGCGCGAACGCCATGATGACACCGATTACCGCGCCGGCAGCGGCCGCCGCGACGACTCCAATGAAGGTGTTCTCGGTGCCGGCCGCGACGAGAATCCCCACGAATGCGCCGATGAGCACCTTCGACTCGATTGCGAGGTTGAGAATCCCGGCGCGCGCCGACAACATCGACGCGATCGCCGCGAACAGAATCGGAACGGTAAGGCGAATGCCGGAGTTGAGGAAGTCCGCCAACATGATCATTGTGAGCTCCCGACCATCACGGTTCCGCGCGATGTTCCGCTGCGCCTGTTCGCCCGCCGTTTGTCGATAGCACGCTGAATCCTCAGCAATAGCGGGGCTTGGATAGCGACCAGCACGATCATCATGGCGAGCACGGTCGAGCCGATCTCGCGGGGCACACCCAGCGCGATCTGCAATCCGTTCACAGCGCCGACGGTGATTCCGGCGTAGAACACACCGACGATGCCCGCACCGATGGCAGTCGTTCCGCCAAGGATGGCCGCGGTAAGGCCCGTGAACCCCGTCCCGTCGCTGAATCCTTCGATCACGCGATAGTTGGAACCGATCACTTGGACACCACCACCGATGCCTGCGAGGGCACCGCCGATAAGGCCCGCTCTCAGCACGCTCGCGGTAGCCGACATACCGGTGTATCGGGCGAACAACGTCGCCTCGCCGCTCATGCGCTGCTCGTACCCGCGCGTCGTGCGCGACAGGTAGAACCAAACCAGGCCACAGGCGATAACAGCGAGCACGAACGCGAGTCCGAACTTGGTGGACACGTCCCATACGGGCAACTTCGCTTCGTCGCGGATCGTCTGCGTGTAACCCACTGTCGAAGCTTCCGCGCGAAGCGGGTAGTTCACTAAGAAATCGACCAGCAGGCCCGCCATCGCGTTCAACACGATGGTGATGATCAGTTCATTGACGCCGAGATAGACCTTGAGTATCGCTGGAATCACACCCCAAGCGGCGCCGACCAACGCCGCAGCGAGCAGGCACAGAATCGGGCTGAGCACCGCGGGCGCCGGAATCGAGTAGCCGATCACAGCACCGGCAAGTCCGCCCAGCGCGTATTGCCCCTCCTGCCCAATGCTGAACAGCCCGCTTCGCAGGCTGACAACCGCACCGAGCGCACAGAAGATGATGGGGCTGGCTAGCGCAAGGGTTCCTGCGAGCGAGCAATGCGTTGACGAGCAGCTGAACCCCGCTTGGATCACCGTTCCAGCAGCGTCAAACGGCGAGACGCCCAGCGTCGATACGAGTAGGCCGCCAAAGACGAGCGCAATTACCACCGCGCCTACAGGCAGAGCCAGGCGTAGTGCGCCTCGCTCGATGCTGTCGCGGTCCACGTGTGCTCCCTGAGATCGAATCACCCGTTGGGCGACTGTTTCACAAAGCATGTGACTTGAATGTTGCTAATTCACATTCGAACAGTTTCTTGGATGTTACAAATTCACATGAATGACGGATCGTCACACCGGCAGAACGCGTGTGACCGTCCAATAGAGGCCGACCAAACCGACTGCGACGCAGACCGCAATTCGCACATACTCAAGCTGTCGGGGCAAGAGCCAGCCCAGAAGCGCGTAAACCGCGAGCACGATTGCCACAACCGCCAGTTGCGCGACGTCAATGCCGAGGTTGAACATCAGCAGCGCCACAATGTGGTTTTGGGTCGCGAGGCCCAACCGTGCCAGGCTCGACGCGAAGCCGAGCCCGTGCACGAGCCCGATCACACCGGCGATCCACCACGGATGCTTGCCCAGCCTGCCCAGCGCGGCGAGCGCTGCGACGGCCACGATCGATAGCGCAATCGCGGGCTCAACTATCTCGGCGGGCACCGGAAAGATCTCAAAATACGCCAAACACAGGCTGATCGCGTGTCCCACGGTGAACGCCGTCACAAGCTTCACCACCCGCCACATGGTTGAACGATCGACGCGCGCGCCAACCACGCCCAGTGCAAGCACAATCAGGAACAGCGCGTGGTCAAGGCCCAGCCGAATGTGCTCAATACCTTGGAAGAAGAAGGATGCTGCGGTCGCCCACCCATCAAGCGTGAAGGTCACGGCACCGTCATCGCTCAAGTGCCCGATAACCAGCTCGTCGTTTTGCGAAACCACGACACTGTTGGTCGGTGAGGTGAACTGCCACACGACCTCAAGTTGCGCAACATCTTCGTCGCCAAACTCTGCCGTAGCGAACGCAAGTCCGATGTACTCAGAAGCAACGACCGACTCGTCTGCGCCGAGCCCAGCACCAATGATCTCGACCGCACCACCGTTGACGGTGAGCTCGACGTTGTCTTTGACAATCGATACCAGGTTCTCGGCAAGCGCTGACTGCTGCGCGCCGATCTCTGACTGATCGATCAGCCCGTCACCAGACGTGTCTTCGAGGCCCACGTCTTCGAACGCGACGAGTCCCGTTCCAACGATTCTTCCGTCCTCGACGGCGAGCGTGAGGGCGATGGTTCCATCGTGCGCTGCCGCAGGAGAGGCGATCGTGAGGAGCCCCAGGAGCATCGCCACACCGATCAGTACCGACACACCACGGCTTCTCGTCGTGGGCTCAGTATGAAACGAATTCACCTATCAGCCGTTCCCACCGGGAGGCCCGCCGCCGTCGTCGGGGCCGCCGCCTTCGCCGTCAGGTAACGCGATGTTGTCGCCGTCAGGACTCGACAGCTTGCCGTCGGCTGCCGCACCAACCCGGCACAGCGGCAGGTTGGGCGAGTCATACGACAGGTGATAGTGGTACACCTCACCGAACTCATCCGTGTCTGAGACGTGTCCGCCACAGGCATCGAGATCGCTCGGCACCGCACCGTCTTCTTCTGGCCCGTAGATGACGTAGCCATCAAACGCGAGTCCGATCGAGGCCTCTACTTCTTGGGTGACGTCGCAGATGAGGCCGGTGTCGGCGTCATCGAGGTTCGTCTGGATCGACTCAGCACCGAAATGCCAGTGGTAGTAGCCGCTCGGGTCAATATGTCCGCCACACGCGTCCAACGCGGGTAGACCACCACGGTCTGCGACAGAGGGCGCATCACCAAAGATCGTGACACCGTCGAACGCAAGCCCGATCTGCGAGATCTCAGTGAGGTCTACCGGCTCATCAAGCAGCTCCGGCGCCGTAGGAATCAACACTTGCAGGTGGTACGAGCCATCGGGGGTCGCTTCCAAGCAAGAGTTCTCAGTTGCAGTCTCTGAGGGCGCGGCAGGGTCAGAGATCGAGATGTTGCCATCAGCATCCACGAAGTCATAGCCTTGCGCCGACATCATGTCCCAGTACTCGCTGTCGAGTGCGTAAAGTCCGGGATCATCTCCGTCCCAGACCCAGATCCCGCCAATGTCACTGGTGGTCGCTGGGCAGTACGGTCCGTCTGTTTCGACCGTGGACGGCAGGCTCGCGACCTCGAACTGGTAGCACGTCGTGTCGGTGCCGTTTTCGAGCGTGCAGTCGACGGTGGTGGCTTCACTGGTGAGGGCGTCATCGCCAAACAGGCTGATCAGCTCGACCTGCGTGGACTCAGGAGTCTCAACCGTGACGGACTCGGAGTCCGAGGTCTGCGTCGAAGCATCCGTATTCTCGGCTGCACACGACGCCAATAGCAACGCCGAACAGGCAATCGGAACGAGCAGAAGTTTTGAAGAAAGCTTCATTGTTGATCCCTTGGGTTGCAATCAGGCGTCAGCGCTAGTCGTTGGGTCCACCGGCGGGCGGCCCGCCAGCGCCCTCTTCGTTAGCGACTACCTGACCGACAAAGCACTCGATGACGAGATTCTCTTCGATGGCATTGGCGTGGTAGTGATACCCCTCGGCCTCGGTGGTATGCCCGTTGCATTCGTCCAACTCAACGGACTCGAGCTGCTCTTCGGTGTAGGGGCTGAAGACCGGGTAACCATCCATGGCATAGCCGAACTGTCCGGTTTCGTCTTCGCTGGCGGACTCGACTTCTGAGCATCCGGCCGCACCATGCAGGTGATAGCCCTCAAATGGGTTGTAGTGTCCGCCGCAGTCGTCGAACGCGGCGATCGTGTACGCGCCGAGGATTGCGTCGACTGGAGCCGACAACGCAATCACGACGCCATCAAGGGTCACCCCGAGGTTGCCCTGCGTTGACGACGCTGCGGACGCGGCGACGGGTTCCGCCGGGATCGTCACGGTCGTTTCGATAGGCTCGCTGTTGTCGAGAAAGTCGATGCTGCCCTCGATGCAGTAGTTCTGGTATTCCGGATCGACGTCCGGCCGAGCGGCTGCCTCGAAGGCCTCGATAGTTTCGGTTACATACACGTTGCCGTCTTCGTCATACATCTGCCAGCCGCTGCCGTACAGATCTGCAAGACCAGCGATGAACTCGCCATCGAGATCGTAAACGTCTTCCCCATCGAACCAGATACCCGCATCGTCAGCACTCGTTGTAATGGTGTCTGGACAGAATGGGCCGGTCTCATAGGTGCTCGGGTAGCCCGAGATCGTGAACTCGTAGCACGTGGTTTCGGTGCCTTCGCTGAGGGTGCAGTCAACTAGCTCAGGCTCGCCGACGATCGCGTCGTCGGCGAAGAGCGTGAGGTCAATGCCGGTCGGAGCGACAACGGTTTCGGTGGCAGTGTCGCTTGCTTCTGACGTGGCAGACGACGACGAAGAGGCTTCTTCTTCGCTCGCCGCACATGAAGCAGCAAGAAGTGCCACAGTGGCCGCAAGACCTGCGACGAGGAGTGTGCGGGAGACCCGGCGTGAGCGAGAGAGCATCATGCCCACAGCATGCCGCTTGGTGCTGTGGCGACGCTGTGGCTGTGCTCCTCGTGATTGCACTTGCTAGGTTCAAACCCGTGACCAGTGAAACCTCTGCAACGCTTCGCCATCGCGTTCTGGTCGTTGAAGACAACGAAGCGATCAGCGACGTCGTCGTGACCGCGCTGCAATTTCAAGGTCACACCGTTTCGCACTCGGGCGACGGATTCGATGCACTGACACAACTGCGAGCCCAACCAGTCGACCTGATTGTGCTCGATGTCATGCTCCCGGGGTTCGACGGATTCGAAGTCTGCAGGCGACTTCGCTCAGCTGGCACAGATACCCCGATTCTGTTCCTCAGTGCTCGCGCTGATGCCGACGATCGCATTCGAGGATTCGCGACCGGCGGCGATGATTACCTCACCAAGCCGTTCACGGTCGACGAGTTGGTCTTTCGGGTGGCGGCAATACTGCGTCGCAGCTATCCCTCGCCTGCCCACGGCCTGCTGCAGGTGGGATCTCTGACACTCGATCCAGCAGCGTACGAAGTACGCCGAGCCGGAGTGCTGGCTGATCTTTCGGCCACTGAGCATCGCCTGCTGCAGTACCTCATGGAGAACCGTGGCGTCGTGGTGTCGAAGTCCCAGATCTTGGCCGAAGTCTGGGGAGAAGATTTCACGGGCAGCGAGAACGTTGTTGAGCTGTTCATCGGCTATCTGCGTCGCAAAGTTGATGACGGGCACCCGCCGCTCATACATACCCGGCGGGGCGTGGGCTATGTTCTGCGCGAGGGGCCACGGTGAGAAGGCTTTCTCTGCGATGGATGCTGCTGATCCCGATCGTCACCACCATCACCTTCGGCTTCATCGCTTTCGCGCTCTTTGTCGACGCTAGTGAGCGCTCACAGCGGCTCGATGAAATCGACCGCGAGCTCTCTCGCGCCGAGCTCACGCCGCTCTCAGCATTCGCCCCGATTGATCCCAACGCACCGCTCGAACAAGGCGACCCATCATCGACTCCCCCGCTCCGTCCCACCGATGCTGCTGAGTTGTCTGATGATGCACTGCCCGTGCAGCTCGTAATGACCAGTGGCGGCGAACTGCTCGCTCAGCGGGGTGGAGTGAATCCCTTCTCGGCCGAAACGTTGACACAACTCGCCACCGAGCCGTTCGGCAGCACGCTCAGCACCGACGGATACCGAGTGCTGGTGTCACAGGAGAATGACGAACTGACACGAGTCACAGCCCTCTCGCTCAGCAGCTTCGACGCGGCCATCACGAGCTTGCGACAGGCGTTGCTCGTCGGGGGAATCGTGATCGTGATGCTTGAGGCAACAATCGTCTGGGTTGTCGCGGGGCGCCTTTCCCGACCGCTCACTGAGACCACGGCCGCAGTGAGTCGCATCGCGGCCGGTGAGCTTAACACCGTGATCAAACCGTCGGAGGGATCCCGGGAGATCGCCGAGCTCACGGCAGACCTAGGCCGCATGGTTGATCACCTGCGCGCGGCGATCGCAGCGCGGGAACAATCGACGAGCGACGCGACCCAGGCGCGCGACGATATGCGCCGACTTCTCGCCGATGTGTCACATGAGATTCGAACCCCTCTGACAGCGCTCAAGGGGTACGCCGACCTCTATGCGCAAGGCATGTTGGCCGACTCAGAAGCTCTCGATCGAGCGATGTCGCGCGTAGGCGATGAGAGCATCCGTCTCAACGAACTGGTGACCTCGATGATGCGCCTTGCGCGAGACGACAGCCCCCTGGCCGCCGAACACGAAGAAGTAGACCTCGCGGTGCTCACGTCCAACGTTGTCGATGACTTGCGCGCAGCTTTCCCTGAGCGCACCATCGAGGCGCACTTCGGCAACCCGCCATCAGCACGAGTGTCAGGCACCCCGGGCAGACTCCATCAAGCGCTACTGAATCTTGGCGCCAACGCGTGCAGCCACACGCCCCCGACTAGCCCCGTATCAATCACTGTTGCGCAGGCGAACGACATCGTTCTCGTTTCGGTTGTCGATCATGGGCCCGGCGTTCCCCTCGCGGAGCGCGAGAAGATCTTCTTGCCCTTCTACCGTTCGGATCCGTCGCGCACACGCCTGCACCACGACGGGGCTGGTCTCGGGCTTGCGGTGACCCAGCAGATCGCGGCGGAACATCGCGGGTTCGTGTCGGTTCATGAAACCGCCGGCGGCGGCGCGACCTTTGAGCTAGAGCTCCCCCTAGCCGAAGCCGACGCCGACGCCGACGCCGACGCCGACGCTAGTCACGCACGCTGACACCGACATGCGCGGCGATATCATCCCATCCGCATGACGCGCATCGCACCGCGCGCTCGTAGCGTGAACAATGCATCCACTATGCGGTGCGCCCAAACTTGAAAGGTTTTGCTTATGAGCATCTGGGACTTCTTCGTCTGGTTCTTTTGGATCTACATCTTCATCACGTGCATCTGGATCTTCATCACGGTCTTCGTCGACATCTTCCGCGACCACACTCTCAACGGGTGGGGCAAGACGCTGTGGATCATCTTCTTGGTCGTGTTGCCGTTCCTTGGTGCGTTCGTGTACCTGATCGCTCGCGGCCGCAGCATGGGCGAACGCCAGATGAAGCAGTCGCGCGATGCTCAGGCAGCATCCGCCGAATACATCCGCAGCGTCGCTGCCCCGACGTCACCGTCGGCTGAAATCGAGTCGGCCAAGAAGCTGCTCGACTCGGGAGCGATCACGCAGGCAGAGTTTGACTCGCTGAAGACTCGCGCGCTCGCAAGCTAGGCACCATCATCCGGTCGGGCATGAGACATCACCCCGACCGGATGATGACAAAATCATGAATCGGGCG
This sequence comes from Microbacterium marmarense, assembly GCF_037204165.1. Taxonomy (NCBI): domain Bacteria; kingdom Bacillati; phylum Actinomycetota; class Actinomycetes; order Micrococcales; family Microbacteriaceae; genus Microbacterium; species Microbacterium marmarense. The sequence goes on along the minus strand of NZ_JBBDGL010000001.1, from coordinate 921,681 downwards.
GATGCTGAAGAGTGTCCACAACCGCTGACCTACGGAGGTCTCGCCCATGACCACATTCGACTACGGCCCGATCGAGTTCTACACGATCGGATTCGATGGCGATCGGCCGGGTCCGGCCGTTCTGCAAGCGATCGATGACCTCGTCGCATCGGGCACCGTGAACCTGCTTGATCTGATTTTCGCGACGCGCGATGCTAATGGTGATCTCACCATCGCCGAGATCACCGACACCACCGACGATGCGGGTGTTCCGGCCCTCGATCTCGCCGGTTTGGCGAGCGAGGAAGACATCGAAGCGCTGGCCGACGCGGTTCCTGCGGGCGCGTCCGCCGCGATCCTCGTCGTAGAACTGCTGTGGGCAAAGTCGTTCGCGGCGACTCTTTACGACGCTGGCGGTTTCGTCGTGAGTCGGCAGGGCATCCCCGCTCCCCTCGTAAACGCGTACCTGTCCGAACACCTCGATTGAAGGAGACACCATGTTGCGAAGAGGTCGTCCAGGCCTGATTGGCATGGCAGCGCGCACGGCGGTTGTCGCTGGCACCGCCACGGCAGTATCAGGCGGCATGCGCTCCCGCCAAGCCAACAAAGCCAACCAAGCCGCTGAAGCTCAAGCGTGGGAAGCGCAGCAGCAACAGGCGGCGATGGATGCCGCCGCTGCGCAAGCTGTCGCCAACGCTCAGCCTGCAGCGCCCGCCCCGGCGCCCGCAGCTCCTGCTGGCGGTGGTTCAGACCTCATGGCTGAGCTCACCCAACTTGCCACGCTGCACTCGCAGGGCATTCTGTCGGATTCGGAGTTCGCAGCCGCGAAGGCGAAGCTGCTCGCATAGCGCAGTGCAAAAGTGTGAGCGCCCGATGGTTTGGGCGCTCACACTTTTCGTTGGTCTAGGACGTTGAACGGCTGCGAAACAGCCCGAGTTCCAAAGCCGTGGCGACATCTGCAATGGCTGCTTGAGCGCGCACACTGTTGCCGGCCTCATCGAGAGGCGGCGAGAATGCCGCGATCGCGAGCTCGCCCGGCGCTACGGCAACCACGCCGCCGCCGACACCGCTCTTGCCGGGCAACCCGACTGTGTACGCCCAATCGCCCGAGCGCGTGTACATGCCCTCCATCATCATCTCTGCGAGCAGGTGCGGCACGAGTTCGCTCTCAACGACCCTCGCACCAGATACCGGATTGACGCCGTCAAACGCCAGCGTCGCTCCCATGGTCGCCAGGTCGACCGCCGAGATCATCGTCGAGCACTGCCGCGTGTAGATCTCTACGGCTTCCATGGGATCGCAGTGCATGGCACCGCCGCCGTAAAGCAGCCAGGCGATCGCCCGGTTGTGAAAATTCGTCTGTTGCTCTGAACTATTCACCACCTCGCTCAGTTGCAGATCACGGCCGGTGAACTCGCTCTGCATCTTCAAGATCTGGCGCCAGCGATCTTCTGCGTCCTTTGCCACAACCAGGCTGGTCGACGCCATCGCCCCCGCATTGACCATCGGTGAAAGCGGAAGGTCGCTGTGCATCTCGAGTGCCATCACCGAGTTGAATGCCATGCCCGTGGGGTCAGCGCCCACCTTGGAATGGAACGCGTCGGGGCCGATTTGACTCATCGCAAGAGCCATTGTGGTGAGCTTGGAAATGGACTCGATGGCAAAGTCGACGTGCGAATCGCCTGCGACGTGCACGCTGCCGTCGACGGTGACTACCGCTACCGCGAAGAGTGATGAGTCGACAGATGCGAGGTAAGGGATGTAGCTCGCATTCGCACCGCCGGAGTCTGCGCGGTGCGTCGCGTAGGCCGCCGAAACAGCAGCCGCGATCTCTGTGTTCCTAGGTGAGCGTTCGTCGGCGATCGCCATCAAGTCGTGCTTCCCTTCCCGCTGGGCGGCGCCTGTCTGCGCGCAGCGTTGCTTCACCTCAAACGAGGTGCCAGCCCAGCAAAGCACTAAATGCTCGACGCGACGTCACGCAGAGTGCATGATGCGCCGCTGATGTGAGCGCCGTAGCGTCGAGTCAACGCTAAAAGGGGTGAGGATGCTGATGCCTACGTATCGCGATCGGCTGCGGTCGCTATCAGTGAGCGACCCCGCCGCGGTGAGCAATCACTCGAGGTTGCCTGGTGAGCTGGCGCCGAAAACGCTGGCGCTGGCGCGACTTGCCGCTTTGATCGCGATAGGAGGGGCTGGCGCATCTTTCGGCGAGCACACCGACGCGGCAATCAGCGCCGGCGCGAGCCCTGACGAAATCGTCGACGTACTTGTTGGAGTGAGTGCGGTTGTCGGCGCGCCGAGGGTCGTCGATGCCGCCCCCAAAGTTGCATCAGCACTCGGCTACGACTTAGACGAATCGTAACGAGAACGCTGCGTCGCGGCTCAGGCCCCGAGCAAACCGACCTCGATCGCGCGGTTCACCGCATCCATGCGAGAAGAAACCCCTAGCTTGCGATAGATCGCGCTCACCTCGGTGCTGACGGTGTTGCGCGACACAAACAGTCGAGCGCCAATCTCTGGATACGTCAGGTGAGTTTGAAGGTAGGGCAGTAACCTCAACTCGGCCGGCGTGAGCGGCGGCCCGTTCAGCCCGTCAGACGAATGCGCGTCAAGCCGACGCTTGAATCGGGCGACCTCATCGATCAGCACGCCGAGTTTCGGCCGCTGCGCAATGATGTCGTCGATTTCACGCACGAGGTGGCGCGCCGTCGACACATCGCCCAGCGACACATACATATACGCGGTGTGCAAGCGCAACCTCACCCCGAGGGTCGGCAGCACATGGGTGCAGATAGTGCGCACGCGCATCGCCGAGGCCAGCTCTCGCTGTGCATCCTTCGTGCGACCTTGATGCAGCGCGAACCGCGCAGCCACCGGAAAGACCATGGCCGCGGCGGCATAGTCTTCGAGGTGGTGCTCAGCAACCGTGGTGCGCGCTCGATTCACCGCTGCCTCTGCGGCATCCCACTCCCCCGCTGTCATCGCAATCAACCCGAGCTCCGCATCGCAGATCGCGCCGATCTCTCGATTGCCACCCGTGCGGGCAACCTCAGATGCTTCAGCGAAATGGGCTTTTGCTGCGCCCACATCTCCGAGCGCAAGACGCGCCTCGCCCGCGACGGCTAGCGCAAGATCGCGCCACGGACTCCACGATGGTTCTTGGGCGAGCGCGAAATCGGCATCGCGTCGCGATTGCTCGGGACCGTCAACGCACAGATACGAGCGCAGCATCGCGCGCCCCGAATCAAACGAGGCAGTGCCATCGGCCGGGGTTCCCTCAAACGTCGCGTGCTCGACAAGCGCCGCCCAGCGTTCAGCTTCGCGGGCCTGACCGGTAAGCGCCATGATCCACCCCGCTATGACGGCCATGGGTGGATACTCCGCAATCGCGTCATCGCCCAGCACCGACAACCAGCGTTGCACGGTGGCAACCTGACCTGATTCGTAGGTCGGCAACATAAGTTGCGCGGTGACCTGCACCGCGCGGGCAACCTCTTCTGCTTCTAACAGATGCTCTACTGCGCGCGCTGGCGAGCCATGATTCTCGTGCCAATCCGCGGCGCGCGCGTGCAGGTGAGCGGCTTGTCCTGGTTCGAGGCGATCAAGCTCGCTGAGCAAGAACTCCTGAAACAGCGCGTGATAGCGAAACCATTGCCGCCGACGATCCAAACGGATCAGAAATAGACCGGATGCCTCAAGCTCAAGCAATTTCGCCTGTGAAGACGACTCGTTCAGCACGTAGTCACAGAGCGACGCAGACATCCTCGCGAGCACGGCGGTTCGACGCAGGAACTGTTGGATCGGCTCGGATAGCGAGGCGAGCGTGGTGCGGTACAGATAGTCCGCAATGGTGAGGTCGTCTCCGGTGATTGCGGCGACATTCCCCCCGTCACGCGAAACAATCGCTGCCAGTTGCATGCCCACCGGCCAGCCCTCAGTGCGCAGCACGACCTCTCGCGACTCGTGCGGCGAGAGTTCAACCCGCGATGCCGCAAACACCTGCGTTGCGCCCGAGGCGTCAAGCGCCAAACTTTCCATACCGACCTCGACGACATCGTCATCGGCTCGCAGCCAGGCAACGTGCGGTTGTTCGTGTCGGCTTGCCGAGACGAACAGCGACCCCTCGGGCATGTTGCTGATGATCACGCTCAACACGTCATGACAGTCGGGTGATGCCAACTCGTGCAGGTCGTCAATCATCAGCACGAATGGCCTGTCGCTGTTTCGAAGCACAGCACCAACCAAGGGAGCCGATCGACCCAACGCGGCCGTTCCGCGACCTTGAACATCGGCGATGAGCCGGGGGTCGCCGCCGACCGAGCCGACAAACGCCGAGATGATCAGGGCGAGAAGCGTCCCCGGGTCATCGTCGTACCGATCAAGCGATACCCATGCCACCGGCCGTTTCTCAATCGCTGCCCACTCCGCGAGCAAGCTCGACTTGCCGTAGCCAGCTGGCGCCGACACTGCAACCGCGCGCACGCGCGCAGTGCGCACCCGCTCGATAAGCTCACGCCGACTGACGAGTCCCGCGCGCGGCATCGGCACGTTCAGCTTTGTGCTCAGCAACAACGCGTCGAGATCTTCACCCCGCGCGGCATCCCCTGTTCGCAGAATCGACACCATAGGAGCCTAGGGCCTTTGCGCAAACGGCACGCAACCGCAGTGGCGCCTCCGCCGATCTGGTGCCACCTCAGCCACGCGCCGCGAGAAGTTCACGAAGCTCAGCCAGCGCTGCTTCAGACTGGCTGAGCAGCTGCCGCACCCGCTCGTCGCTGTCACCCGCATCGGATGCATCGGGACCACCAGCTCGCATGCCCGCCGCGACCGCGCCAGAAGTTGCACCCCCGGCGACGCCGCGGGCGGTTGCGGAGCTCTCATCGGGCTCGGCTGTTTCGGCATCGTCAGTCTTTTCACTGGCAGCATCAGTCTCAGAGTCCTCGTCGGCCCGCGCTCCGAGAAATGCGTTTGCGAGATAACCGGTGAACGTACCGAAAATACCCACACCCACGATGATGATGAGCACGCCGATCATGCGGCCCACCTCACTCACCGGGTACTGGTCGCCGTAGCCGACCGTCGAGATGGTGACAACCGTGTACCAAAGCGCATCCGACGCGCTCGTGATGTTCGCGCCCTCGACATCGTGTTCCGCAGCGAGAATGGCGAGGCTGCCGAACTGCAGCACGAAAACGCCCATGAGCAGCAAGGTCATCAAGGCGCTATCGGCGCGATCCTTCACCAGGGTGCGCAGCACCGTGCGTCCGCCCAGTTCGCGCAGCAGTCGAGCGACGCGCACCAAGCGGAAGACGCGAAGGATCTTCAGCTGCGGCAACGGCAAGCTAGCAAGCAGATCCGCCCAACCGAAGTATCGAAAGAAGTACGACGACGCTGACTTCGCTGTGGCGATGCGATAGATGAAGTCACCGAGAAAGATCACGCTGAACAGCGCGTTCATGACATTCAGCACGGTGCGCATTGCAACATCGTCAGCGAGCGCGTACACCAGCACGATGTTCACTATCGAAAGCAGCGAAAGAACACCGATGAAGATCTCGTATGCGGTGTCTTTCAACTCGCTGCGTGCGCCTTCACGACGCTCTTGTTGGCTCTGTCTGCTCGCTTTCATGCGACCAAGTCTGGACGAACTCGCGCTGTTCTGACGATCCGTGCGCCACGGATACCCGCAAAAGACACCAAGAAATTCGAGCCGATCGAGCGATCATCAGCGAAAATAGCTATATGAGCTGCATCAATCCCGCGAGCGAGTACGAGGCCCTGTTGTACCTCGCGCAGCGTCTTGAGCTGCGCTTTCCGTATCTTGATGAGGCCGAGATACTGGCCCTTATCGCCGAAGAGCTTGAGCCATTCAGCAGCGTGAAGATGCGCTACTACGTGCCTCTGCTGGTCGAGCACAATCTCCTTCAGCGGTTGCGGCGCACGCCCTTGCTCGTTGCCTGAGCATCACGCTTGACCGATCCCAGAAGCACCGGGAATCTCACGGCGCCGCCGCGGCACAATAGTCGAGACCGACTCTGCAGCATCCGGAGTTCGAGACGAGTGAGCCGAGTACCAACGGTGGTACGCGGCCACGAGCGGCACCGATGACAATCCATGCAACAGGATGCTGAGCGCAACCGTCACGACGACGGTCGTGAGCACAACTTCGGCCTCGGGCACTCCCCTTTCCAGCGCGATAAGGGCGAACACCAGTGACGCCAGCCCGCGCGGACCGAACCAGCCGATGAACGCGACCGTCTGCACGCGCGCGCCCCGACCGGCGAGCGCGATCGCAACCGGCAGCATGCGCACGACGGTGAGACTCAGGATCGCGTAGACGACGACCTGCCACGTGATGTGCGGAATGGCGAGCGACAGCGCCAGTGCGCCGAAGGCGATCCAGGTGATCGCGGCCAAGAGATCGCCCGCCTGTTCGGCAAGCATGCTGACCACCGAGCGCACAGGCCCCACCGTGTAGCCAAAGGTGATTCCACCGACAAACGCGGCGATGAACACGCTGCCCCCCAATTGGAACGCGATCGCGTATGACAGCAACGCTGAAACCAATGCGAGAATCTGGCGCCACTCTGGGGCGATCCAGCCTTGCCGATCACCCAGGCGGAACAGCAGTCCGCCGAAGAGACCGGCGACGAGTCCTGCCGCCACGCCCCAGCCGATCTGCAGGGTCATATTTGTGAATACGGCAGTCGTGAAGCCGGTTTCGAGCTCTGCGTTGGCAATCGCAAGCGCTACCAGGAAGAAGGGCACACCGAGACCGTCGTTGAGCCCGCTCTCGACATCGAGCGCCTGGCGTACGCGTGGCGGCACCGCGGTGTCTGAGATCACTTTCTGTCCGAGCGCGGCGTCGGTCGGCGCCAGCATGGTCGCAAGCAGAAAGGCCGAAGCAACGGCTATGCCCGGGAAGACGACGAGTCCGACGCCGAACCCAACCAGGATCGACAGAGGCAGGCCAATCAACAGCAGTCGAGTCGGCCAGCTCAGTTGGCTACGCAGGGCACGCAGGTTCAATCGGGTGGCGTCACTGAACAACAACAGCGCGAGGCCGACCTCGGCGATGCGTTCGGCTGCGAGAGCTTCGACCCGAAGATCGAGAACTTGAGGAAGCAGCAGGGTGACGATGAACCCGACCACCATAAAGAAGAGCGCGGAAGTGATCCCCCGGCGATCCAGCGGGGATGACACCGCGCTCCACACAATGATGATGACGAGCACTGTTGTCACCGCGACCATACCGACTCCGCCCCTGAACCTTTTCCCGGGTTCAGTATTGCGCAGTGCGAGAGATCCTCTTCCACTGGCGCAAGTCCTAACCAGCCGCCAGTCCTCAGGTGTTCCAGCGGATCACCGCTGCTGATTCCTTCTCGTACCCCAAGATCGAGACGCTGGCGACCTCGAGGGGAAAGCTCTGCCCGAACACCAGTGGAAAATCCAACCAAGTGAGCGCCAGTACGCGAAGCGCATGGCCATGGGCGAAGCAGATTGCCTTGTCGACACCCGACTCGCGAACGCGAGTCATCACCCTCGTGAGCCGGGCTCGCACCTGGTCCTGAGATTCGCCGCCCTGGCAGCCGTTGAACCAAATTCGCCAGCCGTGATGGAGCTCGCGTATCTGATTGCTCGTCATGCCTTCGAAGTCGCCGTAGAACCACTCAGCCAGATCGTCATCGATCTGAGGATCGGCGAACCCCGCCAGTTCGGCGGTGCGACGCGCGCGCAAGCGTGGGCTGGACAACACCAGCCCAAACTCGTCGGGACTCAGGCGCGAACGCAATGAGTGCGCCTGCTCGACGCCTCGATTGGTGAGATCGAGATCGGTCACCGACGTGTGCCTGCCCGATTTGCTCCACTCCGTCTCTCCGTGGCGGACCAAATAGAGCTCTGTCATGCGGGTACTCCCTCGTTCGGCAAGATCGCGTGCAGCTACGCTAGCGCGTCCACGGCTGCCAGAATATCGGCCGGCGCTAGGCCGCACCCACGGAACTGCGCTTGGCGAGCCGGAGCCACGTTTCCACGACGGTGTCGGGGTTGAGCGACATCGATTCGATGCCCTGGTCCACGAGCCACTCGGCGAGGTCGGGGTGATCGCTGGGACCCTGTCCACAAATGCCGACGTACTTCTCGGCCCTGCGGCAGGCCTCGATCGCCATCGACAGTAGCTTTAGCACGGCAGGGTTGCGTTCATCGAACGTCTGGGCCACCAGCGCCGAGTCGCGATCAAGGCCAAGCGTGAGCTGCGTCATGTCGTTGGAGCCAATAGAGAATCCGTCGAAGTACTCAAGGAACTCATCGGCGAGCAGGGCGTTCGAGGGTAGCTCGCACATCATGATGACTCGCAGACCGTTCTCACCACGCCGCAGACCGTTCTCACCCAGCAGTTCGATAACCGACTGCGCTTCGGTCACGGTGCGAACAAACGGCACCATGATCTCGACGTTGGTCAACCCCATCTCATCGCGGACATACCTCAGCGCCTCGCACTCCAGGTCGAAACACTCACGGAAGTCTTCGGAAATGTAGCGCGAAGCTCCGCGGTAGCCGAGCATTGGATTCTCTTCGTGCGGCTCGTACAGTTCGCCGCCGATCAGGTTGGCGTATTCGTTCGATTTGAAGTCCGACAGGCGCACGATCACCGGTTCCGGAGCGAACGCTGCCGCGAGCATCGATACTCCTTCGGCGACCCGCCTGACGAAATACTCGCGCGGTGACTCGTATGCGGCAATCCGCTCGGTGATCTCGGCCCGCAACTCGGGCTCGAGCGCGTCGTACTCGAGAAGTGCCCGCGGGTGAATGCCGATCTGGCGGTTGATCACGAACTCGAGGCGAGCGAGCCCCACGCCCTTGTTCGGGAGCTTTGAGAACGCGAACGCCTGGTCGGGTGTGCCCACGTTGAGCATGATCTTGGTCGGGCTCACCGGCATGTCGTCAAGCTTGGTGATGATCTCTTCGAAGTTCAGAATGCCTTCATAGACGAAACCTGCATCGCCCTCGGCGCACGAGACCGTCACTTCGCGGCCATCCTGAAGCATGGTGGTGGCATCTCCCGTGCCCACCACTGCAGGAATGCCGAGTTCACGGGCGATGATCGCCGCGTGGCAGGTGCGCCCACCGCGGTTGGTCACGATCGCCGACGCGAGCTTCATGATCGGCTCCCAATCAGGATCGGTCATATCGGCGACAAGCACCTCGCCCTTTTTGAACGTGTCCATCTGGTCGAGTGAACTCATGACGCGCACGGCGCCAGCGCCAATCTTCTGGCCGATTGCGCGGCCGGTCGTCACAACCGGCCCGTGTTCGTGCAACGCGAAGCGTCTGGTGACGTTGCCGTCCGCCCGAGAGACGACGGTTTCAGGGCGCGCCTGCAGAACGTAGAGCTTGCCGTCAATGCCGTCTCTGCCCCATTCGATGTCCATCGGGCGCCCGTAGTGCTTTTCGATTACGAGCGCTTGGCGACCAAGCTCTTCCACTTCGGCGTCGCTAATGCTGAAGTGCGCGCGCTCCGCGACGGGCACGTCTGTGAAGACTGTGCTGCCGCCCGCGTGGCTACCATCGGCGTAGATCATCTTGATCGCCTTCTCTCCCACCGAGCGCTTCAGCACTGCGGGGCGACCTGCCTCGAGAGCTGGCTTGTAGAGGTAGAACTCATCTGGATTGACCGCGCCCTGAACGACCGCTTCGCCCAGTCCGAATGAGCTGGTGACAAAGACAGCACGGTCGAACCCTGATTCGGTATCGACGGTGAACAGCACTCCCGATGACCCGACATCTGAGCGCACCATCCGCTGCACACCTGCCGACAACGCGACGTCATGGTGGTCGAAACCGTGGTGCACGCGGTAGGCGATAGCCCGGTCGTTGTACAGCGAAGCGAACACCGAGCGAATAGCGGCCAAGACATTTTCGATACCGCTGATGTTGAGAAAAGTCTCTTGCTGACCTGCGAATGATGCGTCGGGAAGATCCTCCGCCGTCGCGCTCGAGCGCACCGCCCATGACACCGACTCAGGTTCGGGATCGTTGCTCACGAGTTGCTCGTACGCTGAGCGAATGTCTGCTTCGATCTGAGCAGGCAACGGCTGCTGTTCAATCCATTCGCGCACGGTCGCACCGACGCGAGCAAGATCGGCCACGTTGCTCACGTCCAGCGCTTCGACTGTGGTGCGAATGCGGTCGTACAAGCCATCCGCTGCGAGAAATTCGCGATAGGCGTCTGCGGTGGTGGCGAAGCCTCCAGGCACGCTGACCCCAGCATCCGAGAGATTTGAAACCATCTCGCCGAGAGACGCGTTCTTGCCTCCCACGCGGTTGACGTCTGTCATGCCGATTTCTTGGAACCAAAGGATGTTCGTCATATGAGTCTCCAAAGTGGTGTGCGTTGTGCGCGTTGGTTGAGGGAAAGGAAAGGTCAGCTACGTAGGCGCATCGACTGCATGATCACGGCCGACATCTCTTCGACTGACTTTGTGGAGGAGTTGAGGAACGGCACGCGGTTGCGTCGATACAGGTCTTCGGCTCGACGCAACTCCAAAGTGCACTGGGCAAGACTGGAGTACGTCGAATCAGGGCGACGCTCATGACGCACCTGGCTGAGTCGCAGGGGCGTCGTGGTCAGGCCGAAGCACTTTTCGACGTACCGAGCGACCGTGCTCGGCAACCCGTCAGACGGAAAGTCGTCGTCGGTCAGCGGGTAGTTGGCCACGAGTAGCCCGTATTGCAACGCGAGGTACATGGTCGTCGGGGTCTTTCCGCAACGCGAGGGAGCGATGATGATGATGTCAGCGATATCGAGCGCCCGCATGCTCTGGCCGTCGTCGTGTTCTATGGCGTATTCCACAGCTCGCATTCGCGCAAAGTAGCGTCCGATGTCTCCGACGCCGTGGTACTGCCCCAGTTGTTCAGAGGCTGTCGTGCCCAAAGATGCTTCAAGCTCGCGCAGGTGGCCGCCCAGCAGGTCGATAACTACGGCTCCCGAGCTATTGAGCTCTCGAAGAATCTCGGCCGACTTCACGGTCGCAAAGACGATGGGCTCGTTGCCCTCGCTCGCGGCTCGTTGAATCTCGCCGATCACGCGCTGTGCGCCAGCGGCCGTGTCTACGAAAGGGATGGTGTGACGCCGAAAGTTCACGCTGGGAAAATTGGCGAGCAGCGCGCTGCCGAGAGTCTCGGCGGTAATGCCAGTACTGTCAGAAACGAAGTACGCCGCGCGAGTACGCAGATCGGTTCGGCTGGTTGGTTCCACAAGTTTTGGGATGTCCACTCGTCCAGTCTTGCGAAAAAACGTGGTTCATTCATCGCATTCAGCCGACAAGAATCTAAGAAATTAACAAATAAGTAATCGCGAGCATCGGACTGGCGCCCGCCGTCTAATTGACGCGCCGCCCGGTCTTCCGATAGCTTCAGCCCCAGAAACGAGGGAGTCGACCCATGCTTGAGGCCGCACCGTGGCTGACGTTGCTTCCCCCCGTGGTGGCGATCGTCTTGGCCATCATCACCAAGAAAGTGCTGCTGAGTCTCGGCGCAGGCATCATCGCCGCTGCGCTGCTCATCGCGGAGTTCAATCTGTTCGAAACCGCGCAGTTGATCTGGCAGTCCTTCGCCGTGCTGTTCTGGGATGACGGAGCACTGAACACCTGGTACATCTACATTCTGCTGTTCATCATCTTGCTCGGCGTCATCGCCGCATTCATCATGATGTCTGGCGGCACAAAAGCGTTCGCCGACTGGGCGGTAGCGCGAATCAAAACTCGCCGCGGCGGGCAGTTTCTGCCGGCAGTCCTCGGCATCGTCATCTTCATCGACGACTACTTCAATGCCCTTGCTGTCGGCCAGATCAGTCGGCCGGTGACTGACCAGCACCACACCTCGCGCGCGAAGCTGGCCTATATCGTCGATTCCACCTCGGCTCCTGTCGCGGTGCTGGCGCCGTTTTCGAGCTGGGGCGCCTACATCATCGGCATCCTTGCGCCAATCGTGGCGGCGTCAACGCTCACGGTGAGCAGCATTGAAGCCTTTCTCGGCGCAGCTGCGTCGAACTACTACGCGATAGCCGCGGTGATGTTGGTGTGGCTCGTCATTCTCTTTCGCGCCGATCTCGGTGCGATGCGCCGCGAAGAGCGCCGCGCCATCGTCGAGGGACGCCCCTATGCCGACGGTGAGGTCGTTCCCGGTCAGCTGAGTGACGATCTGCCGGTGCACGAGCCCGGCGCCAAACGCGCGATCATCGTTCCATTCGTCGCACTGGTCATTGGCGTATTGATCGGCATCATGTGGACGGGCTACCAGTCCACGGGTTCGTGGGATGCCGTCGAGATTCTCGCCGCCACCGACCCGAGCACCGCCCTGATATTCGGCGGGCTGCTCGGTCTCATCTGCGCGATCTACTACTACGTTCGCTACACCAGCGAAAACCCCAAGTTCGGGTGGCACACCTTCGGCCAGGGTTGGATTGGCGGTGTGAAGGCCATGTCGCCGGCAATCGGCATCTTGGTCTTTGCTTGGATGCTCGGGGGCCTGATCGACAGCCTTGGCACCGGCGTCTTCCTGGGAGATTTGGTGGAGTCGTCGAGCCTGCCCGCGGCATGGCTCATTCCGATTGTCTTCGTGATCGCCGCTGCCATGGCATTCGCCACGGGCACTTCGTGGGGGTCGTTCGGACTACTGCTGCCCATCGCGGGTGGCATCGTGAACTCCGTCGATGCGCCTGAACTGCTGCTCCCCATGCTTGGCGCCGTGCTCGCTGGTGCTGTTGCGGGTGATCACGCGTCACCGATTTCAGACACCACGATCCTCTCGGCGACAGGTGCGGGCTGCAACGTGATCACCCACGTGATCACCCAGCTTCCGTTCGTCGCCGTAGCCGGACTCTCGGCCGTCGCTGGCTACTCGATGCTGGCAGCCACGGGCGTCATCTGGCTCGGCTTGGTGACGACCCTCGTACTGGTGGTCGCCACCGTGCTCGTCAGCAGGGTGTTTCTCAGACCGGTCGAGGTGGAATCCGCAGAGCCTGCCGTCAGCTAGGCCGCCTTCGCGGGACGGGCACCGCCCACGCTGGGTTCTGTCAGCGTCTTCGTCGACCCAGCCGAGTGCGTACAGCCAAGCCTGCGCACGCGATGACCGCGATACCGCCGAGCACGGTAGGCCAGCTGAGCTGTTCATGAAGCAGCATCGCCGCCCACGCGATGCTCATCACCGGCTGCACGAGTTGCACCTGACTGACCTGCGCCATCGGACCAAGCGCCAGCCCTCGATACCAGGCGAAGAAGCCGAGAAACATGCTCACGACAGCAAGATAGGCAAATGCCAGCCACTGCACCGGCGTGGCGGAGAAAGTTTGTTGTTGCACCGAAGTCAGAGTCAAGACGATCATCAGCGGTGAGGCGAGCACGAGCGCCCACGACACCGTCTGCCAAGAGCCGAGCTCACGGGCCAGCAAGCCACCCTCGGCATAGCCCACCGCCGCTGCGATAACCGCGCCGAACAGCAGAAGATCTGACCAGGTCAATCGCGGCACTCCCCCGCTCTGCAGCGCGGCGAACCCGACGGCAGCTAGGGCACCGAGGCCCGCGAACAACCAAAAGGAGCGCGTTGGGCGCTCCTTGGTGCGCAGTACAGCGGCGACGGCGGTGGCGGCTGGCAGCAGTGCGATGACGACCGCCGCGTGACTCGCCGAAGTAGTGGTGAGTGCAAACGACGTGAACATCGGAAAGCCAACCACGACGCCGGCAGCAACGACCGCCAGTCGAGCCCATTGGGCACGAGTGGGCGCCCGTTGGCGCGTGAGAAGCAGCGCGATCGTCGCCAGCAGGGCCGCAACGACCGCTCGGCCCGAGCCGATGAAGAGGGCTGGCAGGCTTTCGCCCGCGACCCTTGTGAACGGCAGGGTGAATGAGAACGCAGTGACGCCCAGCAGACCCCACCACAGCCCAGCTCGACCGGATAACAGTGGCGCGCTTTGCGCGGTAACGCTACTCTTGTCTGACATGTCTAACGATAGCACCGGACGGATCCTCGCCGCACTGCGTGAGCGCATCGCGATAGCGTCGCCCGGTGCGCGTCTGCCGTCAAACCGTGAACTCACCGCGGAATACAGCGCGAGCCCAGTAACCGTGCAAAAAGCGATGCGCACACTGGCGACGCTCGGATTGATAGAGAGCAGACCCGGAGTCGGCACCTTCGTTCGCGCCGTGCGGAGCGCAAGCCCCGTCGACTACAGCTGGCAGACGGCAGCTCTCGGGGCGCCTCACGCTCGAATGCCAGCCCTATCGACCACCCAGCGCGGCACAGCGCCCGACGCGATCGGATTGCACTCCGGCTACCCCGACAGGGATTTACTCCCCGAGCGACTCGTGCGCACCGCACTCGCACGAGCCGCACGCACCAGCGTGGCAATCACTCGTTCACCATCTGCCGGTGACGTCGATCTGCGGTCATGGTTTGCCGCGGAACTCGCGCAGACCGCACCGGTTGAAATCACCGCGCCCTCAGCCCACGACGTCATCATCGTTCCGGGCACGCAGAGCGGTTTGAGTTCGATCTTCCGTGCCGTCGTCGGCCCCGGCCAGCCCTTGCTGATCGAATCGCCCACGTATTGGGGTGCCATCATCGCTGCGACTCAGGCCGAAGTGACGCTTGTGCCCGTGCCCTCCGGTCCGGACGGACCTGACGCAGAAGCGATTCAGCGAGCTTTCGAACAGAGCGGAGCGCGTGCGTTCTACGCGCAGCCGACCTACGCAAACCCGACGGGAGCGCAGTGGTCGCCTGATCAGCGCCGTGACATTCTCGAGATCACTCGCACTCAGGGGGCATTCCTGATCGAAGACGATTGGGCGCACGATTTCGCGATCGATACCAACCCCCACCCCGTGGCGGCGCACAATGACTCCGGGCATGTGATCTATTTGCGCTCGCTGACGAAGAGCACGTCGCCCGCCCTGCGAGTGGGCGCGGTGATCGCCCGTGGGCCCGTGCGCGAACGCATTCTCGCCGACCACGTCGCCGAGTCGATGTACGTGAGCGGGATGCTGCAAGCAGCCGCCGTCGACGTCATCACACAACCGTCGTGGAGCACGCATCTGAGGGGTCTTCGACAGCAACTCAAGGCTCGGCGTGACCTGCTCGCAGACAGCATCGAGACTCATGTGCCAGAAGCGCATATTTCCCGTCGCCCCGCGGGCGGCCTGAATCTCTGGCTCCGGCTGCCAGACGGCACCGATCTCGAGCGTCTCGTTCGCGAGTGCGAGTCGCGCGGCGTCATCATCGCCCCCGGCAGCGAGTGGTTTCCGGCCGAAGCGTCCGGTCCTCACATTCGGTTGAACTATTCAGGACCGAATCCCGAGCGCTTCCCCGAGGCGTCCGAGATCATCGGCTCTGTGTTGCGCAAGTACGGTGTGGTTTGACCAGTTCGCCGCTTAACGACATCGGCTAGTCGCGCGATCTCATTCATGTGTGACGGCTCACACAGTTGCGAAACGAGGGCGTTCGAGTAGCACCGCGACGGCAACCTTTCTCGAAGAACTATGGCCGGGCCGCGTTTCGCGACCCGGCCATAGTTCACCTCAGGGGTTAGTAGCTGCCGAGGTCTTGCCAGACGCTCGCGCCGGGAGTTGCGTTGCGGGTCCACCACTTCGCTTTCCAGACATGACCGTTGTGAGCAACAACCTCACCGCCGGTGTACACCCACGATGCGGTCCACTCACGAACACCCGTGCCCGCCGCGGGCACCAGGTCACCCTGTTGCATCCACGAACCCGTCGTTGACGTACCCGGCTCACTGTTGCGCGTCCACCACTGCGCCACATAGGTGGCCCCGTTATACGTGACTTCGTCACCGGTGTTGTAGACCACGCTCGCATCCCACACCGGCGCTGCCGGAGCAGGCTCCACCAGAGTGAACGTCAACGTGGTCGCGTTACCGGCAACATCGAACACCACCACAGTGTTCTCACCCAACACCGCACCAAACGTGCCCGGAACAATACCGTTCACATCCGACCACTTCGCGTTAGTGAGATCCTTCACCGTGCCATTGATCTCCACCCGATCAACCAGACCCGCATCAAACAACTTCAGGCTCAACTTCTCATACCCCGAAGCCGCATCACCGATCGTGAACTCATCACCAGACTTCACCGTCACCGTCGGCACCGTGGCATCAATCGTGAACGACACCACACCCGTCGACGAGATGTTCCCCGCCACATCCGACGCGTTGTACTTCATCGAATACGAACCATCCGGCAAAGACACCGTCGCCGAGTGCGAGAACTCCGTCGCCCCATCCGCCACAGACTGCGTGCTCTTCACCAGCAACCCATCCTTATAGATGTTCGCCACCACACGATGCAGCCCCGCGTTATCGGTCGCATCCACCTTCACCGACAACTCCTGGAACGGACCAGCCGTCGAAGGCGACACCAACACCACCACCGGACGCTCAGTATCAACAGGTGTCGTGTCGACGGTTGCGACCTCGACACTTACTGACGCCGAGATCCCAGCGACTGTGGCGGTCAGCATATGGGTACCGGCATCGGTGAACGAAACGGTCAGCCCATCGATGGCATCGGTCGCGACATCACTGCTCACCGTGACATCCTCGCCATCAACCAATACTGCATTGCCGTGTTCATCAGAGCCCGAAACGGTGAGGCTGACAGACTCGCCCTGATCGACACTCGCAGACGACGCCTCGACACTCAGCGACGCCAGGTCAGCTGCTACGACCTCCACGTCGACCGTTTCGCTCACGCCGTTCACTGTCGCGGTGAACGTGTGAGTTCCAGCCTCGGTGACCGTTGCGGTCGTTCCCGTTATCACGTCGCT
The DNA here is from genome assembly GCF_037204165.1 of Microbacterium marmarense. Lineage (NCBI taxonomy): Bacteria > Bacillati > Actinomycetota > Actinomycetes > Micrococcales > Microbacteriaceae > Microbacterium > Microbacterium marmarense. The sequence continues at coordinate 904,863 of NZ_JBBDGL010000001.1, read as the reverse complement.
GCCGACGTTGCTCGACACGACGACATCCTCGCCATCAACAGCCATCGCATTGCCGTAGTTGTCTTCGCCTGACACTGCGAACTCAACGGCATCACCCGCGACGACAGATGAGGGTGACGCGACGACCTCGAGTGACTGCAGGACTCCAGCCGGCACATCTGGAGTGATACTGAAGTTGGTGAAGTCGGCACGACCGTAGACGCTGACGTCGTGCGAGACGTGGACGAGCCCCGCGTCTTGCTTGGCATCAGCGGTCGTGAGGGTCTCCGACCCGATTGCGGTCCACGTCGCTCCGTCATCCTTCGAGTACTTTGCCTGTACGACATCTCCGTTGCGCACCAATTGAAGACTGACAGGCGCGGTCACGCCACCAACAGTGGTGTTGCGATCAAGCAACCCGTTGTTGTCGCGGTCGACGCTGAAGATCACTCCCTTAGCCGGAGTGACCACCAGAATCGCGTAGCCACCAGCCGAACGAGCCTGCGAAACGTCGTTGCGAATGACGAGGCCGCTCTTCGTCCAATCATTGACACGGTCGTGGCTCGTGACCTTGGCAGTCATGGTCGTGCCGTCGCCGAAGGAGTCCTCGGCATAGATTGCCGCGAAGTCATCGTCGCTCTGGTTGACGCCCCACATGTCTGCGCCAGCTTCCCAGAGAGCGAACTCGTCACCCTTCTGGCCCGCGAGATAGGCGCCGTTTCCGGTCGAGAGGAATGGCGCGCGAATGGTGCCACCAACGCTGACCGTCGCGATCTCAGATGCGGCGACCGAATCCGAGTTCACCTGCACTGCGATGTCAGCGGTATCGATCGCATCAGTCAGCTGCGCTGGCGTCGCAATCGACCATCGCTGGACGGCAGCGGTTCCGAGGGGCAGCGTGGCGGGCACATCGTCGAGCGACGTGGCCGACCAGCCGCTTGGCGCAGTCGCGGAGAGGGTCAGACCGGTGTGATCAGCCGCGAGGTCTTCGAATGACGCTGTGACAATTGTCTGGCCAGAGACCACCTCCGCAGAGGTGTCGAGGCAGGCACTGCCGGGACGTGATGCGTCACCCGAGGGGCGCAGCTCTGCGGAGACACCAGCGTTGTAACGAATGTTCGTGATTTCACACGAGACCACGTCGGACGGAGTGAACGTCGTCGCCTCGACCAGCGTGTTGCGGTTGCCGCGAACGATCGTGTTGCCCTCTGAGATCCAGTTGCCCGAGCCCGAGAGGTTTGCCGTGTTCGGCGCGCGGAAGTTCGCTCCCCACCAGTCACCGTTGATTGCCACGTTGTTGTTGAAGGTCAAGTCTCGCGAGCCTTCATCGGGATAAAACGCTCGGTTTCGGGGCTCAACGATGTAGTTCTCCGACCACACGCTGCCGGGATTTGCTGACAGGTTGTAGAAGCCGCCAAGGTCGGTGTGCTTGAGTCCGTAGCGCGCGGTGTAGTTAGCGGTGATCAAGTTGTTCTTGGCCACGGTTGGCGTTGTGAAAACGGGCTGATAGTCGTACAGCCCGCGTTCGGCGTAGTCCGAGCTGCCGCCGACGTCGTTGGCTCCCCAGCCGTAGCCCGTGTTGATCGCGCCGTAGGGCATGTCCGTGACGTCGTTGTGTTCGATTACCGAGTCTGCGGTGTAGGTCATCAAGATGCCCACCGCGCTGGTGTACGTGTCTGCAGCATCCCAGATCCGGTTCTGCGACACGGTGATTTCTGACACCGTCATCCGATCGACCGTTGCGTCGCTGACGGCTGGGTCACGGGTGCCGTCGTCGAGTGTGCCCGGGTGATGAGCCTGCTGCTCGATACCACCGATGGTCAGAGCGTTGGAGCCGATCTCAGTGAACGTCGATGCGGTCACCGAGATTCGCTGAGTGGCCAGCCCGACTCCGGAATCATGCGCGGTGGCGTCGTTGCCGATGCCCAGGCCGCTCGCCCCAAGTCCGACGAAATGAGAGCCGTCGATTGAGACGTCGGTGGCAGCCGAGATCTGCACGGCTGACGGAACCTGCTTCCAATCCGGGCGAGTCGATTCGAAGCCACCGGGGTAGTCGTCTTCGGGGTAATCCTCGCCGACAGAAAGATATCCGCCCGTCTGCTGGTCGACATACCCGCCGGTCTCGGTCGGTGTGTTCCACGTGGACCCCGAGAAGGTCACGCCGCTGATGCTGATGTCATGGGCCTGACTATCGGCGGAGCTGCCGCTGATCGAGAAGATTGTCTCAAGCCGTGGCAACTCGATGGCGGCGGTTGCCATGTCAACTGAGGCCGCAGGCTTGTAATAAAGAAGGTCAGCTTCGGTGTCGAGGAACCACTCGTCGCTCGCATCGAGGAAAGCCAGCGCATTTTCTGCATAGAAGCCGCTCTCGTGGAACGGTGTCTTGAGCGTGTCCCAGCCCCAGGTGTTGTTCTTCCAAGCGGGATTCACCATGACCAGCGTTGCCCCATCGGCGCTCAGCGAGTCGACTCGGCTATAGCGATCGGTGAATGAGTTGACTCCGCGAATTTCAACATGCGCGAGTTCTGCGGGAGTGAGGGTGGAGAGAAAACCCATGTTGCTCGTCATCTGCAGACCTTCAGCAATGAACGCTGACTGCGCGGGCCTGGTGAATCTAGTCTGTGCGCGCACCGCGCTTGTTCCGTTGACGTAGAGGTTCCTTGATTCTGCGTCTTCGGCAACGGGAGCGGAGTAGATGCCCGTGTCGGAATCAAGCGTCCACCCGGTGACCGCATCAGAACCCGAGAGCACCGGCGACGCACCATCAGCGGCAGTCCAGCGAACCCGGAATCCGTTGGTACCTGAATCCTCCTCGGTGAGCTCAAGGGTCTCAGCCAGACGGTACGTTCCATCGGCGAGAATGACCTGAATGTCCGCGGACATGGCGTCGTTGCTCGCTCGCACGAGGTCGCGGGCGCGAGTGATTGAGGCTGGATCGTTTGCGGTGCCAGCTGCTGAATCACCACCGTTCGGCGCTGCGTAGATCAGCAAGTCCGCTTCGACTGCGGAAGCCGCAGACAAGGGCACGGCCGCGGCCGCGAGAGTAAGCGCTGCCGTCGCGATGCAACTCACGACTGTGCGCCCTCTCATTGTTCTCTGGGATTTGTCGACGTCACGTAACACTGCATCTCCTTCGATCCGGTGGGCATGCCGGCAACAATGCCGGAACGCACCGACGGTATCAGACGTATGACGACTGACGCCATACTTAGTGCCCGATTGTTTTGTCTCAATATGATGAGAAGGTGACAACTTCTTCGCCCGACGCTCCGCGCCAGCGCGGCAACTACGCCAAGGGCGTCGCGCGGCGGCAAGAGATTCTCGACCGCGCAATCGAAGTGTTTGCGCAGCGTGGGGCGCAGCGAACGAGCCTGCGCGCGATCGCTCAAGAAGTGGGTGTCACGCATGCCGCGCTCACGCACTATTTCGGCTCGCTCGAGGAACTTCTGGTCGCCGTCTATACCGAATCGCAACGACGCAGCGATGGTGAAGAGGCCGAGGCGCCCGACGCCACCCCCGCCGAAGCGATGCGTGTATCGGCAAAGCGCAACCGCGAAATTCCCGGCATGGTGCAGCTCTATTCAACGCTCGTGGCTACGGCGCTCGAAGAGAATCATCCTGCCGCGCAAGATTTCGCGACGGAACGATTCGCCCGCCTGCGGGCAGACCTCACAGAGCGCGTGCGGAACCTGCAGTCAGCGGGTCGGCTACGCGCAGACGTCGAGGCGCATCTGGTCGCGGCGCTCGTGATCGCCGCATCCGATGGCCTGCAAACCCAGTGGCTACTCGAGCCGTCTCTCGATCATGAGGCGGCGCTCGGCATGCTCGATCTGTTGCTGAGCGGCCCGGTGGCGCCCGAGTTGCCGAGCGCCACCGACCGCTGAATCAGAGTGTCGCTGCGAAGGGATCGAACTCTTCTGGCAGCAGCGGCACGGCTGCCACGGTGCTTTCGATCGCGACCGTCTGCCCACTCGCCGCAGACTCTTCAGCTGACAGCAGCACGTCGAGCACGTGGAAGCCGAGCTCACCCGAGGCTACGTGCGGCCGGTCTTCGGCGATCGCGCGAACCATATCGAGCACGCCCAATCCGCGCCCGACCGCGACGTCTTGGTGTTCGATATCGATCCACGTCTGCTCGCGCGAGCCACCGTCACGCAGCACCCCGAGCGGCTCAACGTAGGCAATGCGCCCAGCGAACTGGTTCGGGTCGGGCAGAATGATCGTGCCCTCGGTGCCGTGAATCTCCACAATCCCGTGACGCTCGAGCGCCGAGTCAAAGCTGAGCAGAGACTGCGCCTGCGCCCCCGATTCGAAGGCGGTGATCACCTGCATGGTGGAGGGCACTTCGACGGTGAACGAAGAACCCGCGTTCGGTCCGGTGTGAATGAGGCGCTCTTCCCTCGATTTACTGCCGACAGCGGCCACTCGGTCTACCGCCCCAAACAAGGTGACGAGCGCCGTGAAGTAGTAAGGACCCATGTCGAGCAGTGGCCCTGCCCCCTGTGCGAACAAGAATCCGGGGTTCGGATGCCACAGGTCAGGGCCCTGCGTCTGGAAGACGGTCTGCGCGAAGAGGGGCCGTCCAATGCGGCCGTCTTCGATCGCGCGTCGCGCCGCCTGGAATCCAGGGCCCAGCAGTGTGTCAGGGGCCGAACCGATGCGCACGCCAGCGGCATCCGCTTCGGCGAGCAACTGAGCGACACCGGCGCGGTCAAGACCGAGGGGCTTCTCAGACCACACGTGCTTTCCCGCGGCGACCGCTGCGCGCGAGACCTCGATATGCGCGGCAGGAATCGTGAGGTTTACGACGATGTCAACATCCGGGTGTGCGAGCACGTCGGCCATGGTGCCGAAAGCGCCAACGCCGTATTGCTCAGCCTTCGCGCGGGCACGTTCAACATCGAGGTCGCCCAGAATTCGCACTTCGACATCAGGAAACGATGAGAGGTTCTGCAGGTAGGTGTCGCTGATGACTCCTACGCCGATGATGCCGACCCCGACCGCGCTCATCGAACGAACCCACCGTCACGCAGAAAGGCGAAGCTCGCGGCGATGTCGACAAAGACCTCTCCGGGCGGATTGTCGTACTCGATCACGGCGTACTCCACGGCGGATGCTGCCTTGAGCGACTCCGCAAGGGGCACCTCGCCCTCACCCGCGTGACGCTGGTCAAGGCTCTTCGAGCTGAACTCAGGCGCATCGGGTGCGAACGGGTTTGAAGCGGGAGCGATGCCATCTTTGACGTGGACAGCGGCAAGCCGGTCATCGAGACGCTCGACAAGAGCGACGACATCTTGCCCGCCAGCGAGTGCCCAGAACAGATCGAGCTCGATCGCAACACGAGAGTCGGTCAGCGACACGAACCGTTCGAATGCTGACTCGCCGTCGAAGCTCGCCACGAACTCCTGAGCGTGGTTGTGGTAGCCGACGCTCAGACCGAATCCCGCAGCGGTATCCACCAGGGTGTTCATGCGATCTGCGATGTCGGTCACGCCATCGAGGGTGCTCCAGCGCTCGGGCGCGACGAACGGGTCGATGACCGTCTTCATTCCGATCTTGGCAGCTGCTTCGAACACCACTTCGGGAGCGGGCGTGGGAATCGAGCCGTCCGGCGTCCACAGCGCGTCGGTGAGCAGGGGTGCGTGACCGGTGGGCGATGCTAGTCCGGCAGCATCCAGCGCCGCTCGCATCTCGTCGGGACGGCGCACGAAATCGAACGCCTCAACATTGCGAAGGCCGATCGCTGCGAGCTTGTCGAGCGAGCCTCCCATATCGGCAGAGAATTCAGCCGCGAGTGTGTAGAGCTGAATCGAAGCTATTGGCAGGGCCACGATGACCTTCCTTTCACGCAAGTAGGCGGACACCGCACGGTGTCCGCCTACAGAATACCTCCACTTGGAGGTTTTGGGTACTGCTAGTGGTGGAAGTGTGATCCGTTGCTTGCTTCGAGCGGGAGTGGTGCTTTGAGGGAGTCGAGGAATTCGACTTCGCCGCGTATGTCGGCAAGGAGCGCGGAGGCGAGGTCGTGGCTGAGTCCGACTTTCACCACGATGCGCTGCAGCACCATGTCTGACATGTCATCAGCCATCGGGTATGCCGGCACCAACCACCCCTTCATACGCAACCGGTCGGCAAGGTCGTACAGGCTCCAGTTCTCGGTGTGTCCGTCTTTCAAAACCCACGCGAACACCGGAATGGTGTCGCCCTTGCTGACCAGATCGAACGCACCGATCTTCGCGATCTCGGACGACAGGTACTGCGCCACGTCCAACGAGTTCTGCTGCACAGCACGGTATCCCTCACGACCCAGACGAAGGAACTGGTAGTACTGCAACAGCACCTGCGCGCCCGGACGCGAGAAGTTGATCGCCAAGGTGGGCATATCACCACCGAGGTAGCTGACGTGAAAGATCATGCTCTCGGGCAACACAGCCTTGTCACGCCACACCACCCAACCCACACCCGGATACACCAAACCGTACTTGTGTCCCGAGGTGCTGATGGAGTTCACCCGATCGATCTTGAAGTCCCACTCAAGCTCGGGCTGGCAGAACGGGGCAACCATCGCCCCCGACGCACCATCCACATGGATCTTCACATCAAGACCCGTGTTCGCCTGAATCTCATCCAGCTTCTTCGCGATCGCATCCACCGGCTCGTACGCACCGGTGAACGTCTGACCCAAAATCGCGACAACACCAATGGTGTTCTCATCGACATACTTCTCCAGCTCGAACCCGTCCAACACCATGTGATCGGGGGTGACCGGAACGAAACGTGCTTCCACTTCCCAGTAGTTGCAGAACTTCTCCCACACCACCTGCACCGCCGCAGACATGATCAGATTCGGCTTATCAAACGGCTTGCCCTCCGCCTTACGCTTCTCCTGCCAGATGCGCTTCAACGCCAAACCGCCCAGCATGCACGCCTCCGACGAACCAATCGTGGACGTACCAATCGTGTCGTCCACATTCGGAACATTCCACAAATCAGCAAGCATCCGCCAACAACGCTCTTCAATCGCTGCCGTCGCCGGATACTCGTCCTTATCGATCATGTTCTTATCGGCCGCTTCGGCATACAACTTCTTCGCCTCATCGTCCATCCACGTCGTCACAAACGTGGCCAGATTCAAACGACTATTGCCATCCAAAATCGCCTCATCATGCACGATCTGATACGCCGTCTCAGGCAAACTCGGCTGATCAGGCATCACGAACTTGTCAAACTCCGTCGCCTCACCCGGCCGAACAAAAACCGGATTCACGCTCAACAACGAATCGATATTGGTGCTCTGACGAGCCCTGCTGGTATTAGACGTCATGCTTGCTCCTGCTGTCTCGTAGGTTTGCTCGCGCAGCGGCGGGTAGCGATTGCATGCAATGACGGCGTGGGTCGCCATCGCGGGAGTTGGCTACAAGTGAACCGTATCGGTCGAGCCACACTCGGCGCCTCACCCGATCACGATGATCCCGGGCGACGCGATAGGACTTCCTGCCCTAATGACGCTGAGCTGCATCAGGCAGACTGATACCAGGTGACCGGCAGCTCAGCCCACCGTGTAGTCAAGGAGGACGCAATGCGAGAGAAAGTAATCGTCGGCGTAACGAATGCTGATGGCGCCCACCGCGCGGTGGATTGGGCAATCGACCGCGCAGCGCGCCGAGGCGAACGACTTGAGCTTGTTGCTGTTGTCGGAGGAGCGGTTGGCGTCGTCGGGGAGGGGCAGGTCATTGACGACGCCCTTCGCGAGACGCAGCGCATGCTCGAAGCGCAAGCTGAACGGGTTCGCGCACGCGGCGTCGCCGTGGAAACTCGGGTGGGGCGCGGCAAACCGGTCGATGAGCTCATCGAAGCGTCAAACGATGCGGCTCTGCTCGTCATTGGCAGCGACTATCGCGGGCCCGGGTCTGGTCCTGCGCGCGGCGCACACGGAATCCGCGTCACTGCCGGAGCGCATTGCCCTGTTGCCGTGGTGCCTGACCTCGACCTGACCGGCCGCTCCGGCGTGGTGGTGGGTGTCGACGGCTCCGAGATCTCCGAGGCCGCGATCGCCTTCGCTGCTGCTGAAGCTGACGCGCGCGGCGAGGTGCTTACCGCCGTCTGCACGTGGTCGCCGTTTGCAATTCCGCTCGAGGTGCGTTCCTTCCCCGATGACTATCTCGAGAACATGCAGAGCCTCACCGAAGAGACGCTTTCGATTTCGCTCGCGGGTCTCCGTGAGCAGTATCCCGACCTCGTCGTGCATCGCGTCGTCGAGAGCGGTATCGCGCAAACGGTGATCAACCGACTTGCTGCTGACGCGCGGCTCTCAGTCGTAGGCACCCATGGGCGAGGCGCGATTGCACGGTTCTTGCTCGGCTCGACCAGCCAAGAGGTACTTGCGCGCCTGGCGACGACGACGGTCGTCGTTCGCTGAGTTCCAGGAGCTCAGGGCCAAATGTATCTGCCTCGGTCGGCTAACCACCCAGACGGATACCTGCTGAGGCGAGCGCGCGCGTAGCCACCGAGAGCACGGCTTGACTGTGATCAAGCCGCACGTCGCGCTCTGCAAAGTCAAGAGTTTCGATCATTCGTTGGAACGCCATGAATTCTGGCACCATCCGATGCGCAGGAGCGCTCGGATCAATGTGGTCGGTGTCTCCGCCGCGAAGTTGCACGTCTACCGATTCCATGACATTGGGCGCACCGTCGATGACGAACGACCCGTGTGTTCCCTGCAGCTTTGTGCGGATCGGGCCGTCTGAATCCTTCGCACAGACACACACCGCTGTGCACGTCTCGTAGTCCAGCACGAGGACGCCTGACGTGTCGATTCCCCGATCGATTTTCGCCGTATATGAGACGGATCGCGGCTCACCCAGCAAGCCCACGACGAAGTGAATGGTGTAGATGCCGATATCCATCAGCGCCCCACCACCTTTCGTAGCATCGAATGCTGGCAGCACGTCTCCCGCTTGAAACGCATCGAAGCGAGACGAGTACTGCGAGTAGTCGCATTGGATGAGACGCAGGTCGCCGAGGTCACCAATGTGTTCCTGGAGCCACCGGTAGTTTGCGAGATCGAGGGTTGAGATTGCTTCAACGAGAATCACGCTCTTGGCAGTCGCGATTCGACGCAACTCCGCCAAATCCGACTCACTCAGCACGAATGGCTTCTCACAGATGACGTGCTTCTCAGCCAAGAGCGCTCTGCGCGCAAACTCCATATGAAGAGAGTTCGGAACAGCGATCCACACCGTATCGACTCGCGCATCGGCGAGCATCTCGTCATAGTCGACGTAGACGCTTTCTATCCCGAACTGCGCCTGCAACTGCTCAAGGTGTTCACGCCTGGCCGGGCGACCATAGATCGCAGCAAGTGACAGACCGTCGACCGCGTACGCGTGCGGAAGAAACTCCTCGACGATCTTGCCCGCGCCGACGACCGCCAGCTTCACCTTTCGCCCTCAATCATCGTCACGACGAACGGCCAGACCAGCTTCGATTGCGTTGCGCTCATGCACACAGCGTATGTGGCACCGACCGCCGAGACTTCTAGACTGGTCCCGCCCTCAGCGCCGCTGCCGCACTCGTCTTCACGACGCCGGCTCAAAACTTGGAGCATTTCATGGCCTCCCCCCGTATCGCCTTCCTCGACGTAGACGGCACAATCCTTGACCATGGCAAGACGATCGCTCGCTCAACGATCGACGCAGTGCGCAGTGCGCGTGCCGCGGGGCACTACGTCTACCTGAGCACCGGCCGCGCTGCAGGCGACATTCACCCAGATGTGCTCGACATCGGATTCGATGGGGCGATCTCGAACGGAGGTGCGTACGCGACAGTCGGCGATCTCAGCGTGGTCGCCAACCCGATGCCGCGAGCCGCGGTGGATGAGCTGATCACCTACATGGACGCCGCCGGCATCTTGTATCTGTTGCAGACGAATGCTGCGGTATACGCGTCGCCGCACGTGCAGAAGATGTTGGATGACCTGACGCGCAGCTGGATGGCCTCGCATGGCGATGAAGACACGCCCCAGACGGCTCCGCAAGAAGTGCCGCGTTTCGGCGACATCGCCGACATCGACCTGACACAGGTAGCGAAGGCGGTGTTCCTGAGCGACCAGACCGACGCCGTTGAACGAGCACAGGCCGACCTCAAAGACCGGTTTCATGTCGTCGCGGGAAGCATGCCCCTCCCCGGCGGATCGAACGGCGAAATCGGCATGCGCGGCACCACGAAGGGTTCTGCAATTCTGTCCGTGCTGACGCATCTCGCGATCGAACCGTCGGCGGCGATCAGCATCGGCGACAGCTGGAACGATGTCGAGATGTTCGAGGTGTGCGGCGTGGGCATCGCAATGGGCAATGCCCCAGCTGCTTTGAAGCAACTCGCCGACGAAGTGACCACCAGCGTGCGTGATGACGGCATTTGGAACGCGTTCCGCAAACACGGCCTGATCTGAGAACGCCTTCAGCTTAAATTGCGATGACGTTTGTTTCGCGCAGGTGCCGGTATGCGCCTTTGAAGAAGAGCAGCGGCTCAGATCGATGCCACTCCGGCGGGCTGAGTTCGCGCACACGGCCGATGATCACTAGATGATCCCCCGCCTCGTGCTCTGCCCAGATCTCGCAGTCGAGCCACATGAGCGTGTCATGAATAACGGGGTTTCCCGCGGCCGAGTGATGCCAGTCGACGCCAGCCCATTTGTCTGTTCCCCTTTGCGCGAACTGACTTGAGAGGTCGTGCTGGTGGTGGGCGAGAACATTGACCGCGAAGCTGCCGGTTTCACGAATTCGGGGATACGTGGTTGACGATGTCATGACGCTGAATGACACCAACGGTGGGTCTATTGACACGCTGTAGAAGGACTGACAGGTGAATCCGATCGGCCCGTCGGCGTCGTGACCCGAGATCACCGTGACGCCTGAAGCGTAGTGTCCGAGGGTGTCGCGCAAGGCCCGGGCATCAATCGCGGGGTGTGTTTCTGAAGACATGGGGCTCTCCAATCGTGACGAGACGGCGATCATTGCGTGCTTCGCAAGAGGTCAGCTGCCTTCTCGGCGATCGCCACAGTCGGTGCATGAGTGTTCGAGGTAGGGATGCTGGGCATGACCGATGCATCGGCGATCCATAGTCCTTCAAGTCCGCGTACTTTGAGCGCGGGATCGACGACCGCGTACTCATCGTTGCCGATGCGCGCGGTGCCCGAGCAGTGAAAGAACGATCCGATGTTCTGGCGCACGAAGCGCAGCTTCGCCTCGTGGTCAAGTCCGCGCGGCGGGGTTATGGGCCCCTCAGCCAGATCAGCGAACGCTGCCGAAGCAGCGAGATCATGCACCGCGTCAACCGCCTCAACCATCGCTGCCAGGTCGGTCTGGTCAGCGAGGTAGTTCGGTTGCAGTTCGGCGGCGGCTGCGGGGTCCGCGGAACGGACTCGCACCCACCCCACGCTGCGTGAGCGGTACAGCCCAGGCACGAACGCGAACACGCGATTTCCAGCGAGATCGTGATTGGCGTGCAAGACTTCATCGCCGCGGGAACCATGAGCGATCACCGCGTGCAGGTCGGGGCCCGCTTCAGCGTAAGAGCTACGCCAGTTGAGCATCGAGCCGCCGCCGTTGCCGACAACAGGGCCGAGGTCGTCGCGTGCACGAAAGTTCATGCCGAGAATCAGCGGATGATCTTGAAGGTTCTCCCCCACTCCCGCAAGCGAATGTGCGGGAGCAATCCCCGCCTCGACAAGACGCGCGGGGTCGCCGATTCCCGAGAGTTGCAGCAGGCGCGGGGTGTCGAGGGCGCCTGCGGCAAGCACGATGCGCGGTGCGGCCGTTTCGATCAACACGCCATCCACGACGTGGCGAACGGCCGTGACGATTCCTCCCGCGAGGGTCAGTTGGTGCACCGCACTGCCCACGAGCACGTCGAGATTCCCGCGCTGCATGGCTGGCTCAAGATATCCGCGCGCCGTGCTCCAGCGTTCGAAGTCGCCGGCTTCTGTCACAATCGCGTTGTAGTCGGCATAGACCGCACCCTCGTTCGACGCGGCGTTGGCGTCGTCGAGTACCGGAAGTCCGCGATCAGCCGCGGCGCCGATCAGAGCGTCGGCGATGGGGTGCACCTCAGCAAGAGGCGCCACTTTCATCGGGCCGTCGAGCCCGCGGTAGGCGGGGTCGCCGCCTGCTCGAGACTCTGACCGTTTGAAGTACGGCAACAGATCGTCGTAGCCCCACCCTGTCGCCCCAGCTGACGCCCACGCGTCGTAGTCTGCACGGTTGCCTCGATACCAGAGCATCGCGTTCGTGCTGGAGCTGCCCCCGAGCACACGCCCGCGAGGCATCGCAAGCGCTCGGCCCAGTACATGGTCGGTGGGGGTCGAGCGGTACCCATAGTCATAGGTTCCGCCGATCATCGCGTCCCAGCGGGCAGCATCCAGAATCTCAGAAACGCCACTGTGGTCGGGGCCGGCTTCGATCAAAAGCACGCGTCGCTCAGCGTCTTCGCTAAGCCGCGCCGCCAGCACACAACCGGCTGCGCCACCGCCCACGACGATGAGGTCGTATCCGCTGGCGGGCTCGGTGACAAACGGCATCAGTTGTGCTCGCTCGGGCCCATGATGCTCACGTTCTCGGTCTGCTCGACGTGGCGCACGAAAATGTACTTGTCTTCGCGACCGTCCGAGTGCTTGCGCTTGATGCCCGGCTCCAAAATCCCGTCGGTCTTCGCCACGACGATGTATGGCTCGGATGCTGACAGGCCCACCGCGCAGTGCGCGTCGAATTCTTCGAGCGTCAGAGCTGTATGCGCTTGCTCAACACCGGCACCGCGGGCGATCGCAGCGAGGTCGACGCGGCCCTTTGCCGTGTGCGTCGCAGGGCCTCCGATGGACTGATACTGCTCGTTGTCCCACACCACGATGAAGAGGTTTTCTGGCTGCTCGTTGCCGAGGGTGGCCAGAATGCCCAGGTTGAACAGCAAGCCGCCATCGGTGTCGAGCGAGACAATGCGACGGTGGGGCAGCCCGACGGCGACACCGAACGCTTCGGGAGTGACGCAACCGAGCTGTTGCTGAAAGAGACTTGCGTCACGCATATGCGGCGCGGCGTTGTACCACTCGTCAACCGCGCCGCCGAGCGACAAGATGACAAGCTCATCGGCAAGGCGCGCACCGAGCAACTTCATTGCTTCGAATCGTGAGTAACTCATCGGACCAGTCCCCCTCCGAGAACAATCGCTGCGTGGTAGTACGACGCGTAGGCGGTTTCATAGGCGTTCACGACGGCCTGTTCGATCTCATCGACCTCGTGCACGATCGTGTATGGCGTGCGAAGCGTCTTCAATAGGGGCTCCATCGTGATGCCGTGCGGCACGGCCCACCAGTTGTTCTCGCCCATCTCGCCGCGATAGCTCATGATCATGACAACCGGAATGCCCGCTCCCAGCCCCATACGGGCCAGATGCTCGGTTGCTGCGCGCAGCCCCGAGTTCTCCATCACAAGCACGGCGCGTTTGCCCGACAAGAAGACACCACCGGCAATGGCAGCACCCTCACCCTCGTTCGTCACAGGAATCGTGCGAATGTCAGGATCAGCATCCAGAGCCGGATACAGCTCTTTCAACAGGGAGTCCGGAAGGTACGTCGCGACGCTCACCCCAGCCCGCTTCAGACCGCGGATCACCGCTTCAACGGCATCAGCTCTCATTGGTTTCTGCTCCAATCGAATGGTGGTCATCGGCGGCACGCGCCGTTAGCGTGCGCGCACGGTGCGACTGCGCAAGCCGTGGTGCGCCGGTGAATCGCTCACGCAGGGTGACCTCGCCCTGAAGATCTTCGGTACGCCCTCGCTCCGCGAGGATGGGCAGTACAAGTTCGATGAATGCGCGATACGCAGCGGTGCCGCCGAATGTGGGCTCAAGCATGATGCCGTCGATGCCTGAGCCGTCGACGATGCGCTCGATCTCGTCGGCAACTTCGACGGGCGAGCCGGTCACCTGAAAACCACGGATGGCCTTGGTGCGGAACTGATCGAGGATCTGTCCGACCCGCATGTCGGGATCTTGCTTTGCGTAGCGCTGCACGAGTGTCTGGCCCAGATCGGTCTTGAGGTCGACCACTCGCCACGCGGGGTCAATGCCCGTGAGATCGAGGCCGGTAATGCCGGCGAACATGACCGCCGCGTCATCGAGACCGAGCAGATTCTCATATTCCTCACGCAGCATCCAAGCCTCTTCTGAGGTTTCTGCGACGGTCACCGTCATACCGGTGACGACGGAAACATCTTCTGCCGACCGACCGTTGCGCACCGCCTGCTCGCGAATATCGCCAACATGAACGGCGGCACTCTCGATGGTCTGCCCCTGAATGAAGACCGCCTCGGCATTGCGGGCGGCATAGGCGCGGCCGCGGTCTGAAGTGCCTGCCTGGAAGAGCACCGGTGTGCGCTGCGGCGTGGGCGGCACCGCAAAGATGCCGCGCGAACGTTGAAAACGGCCTGCTACCTCGACCGCATGCAGCTTTTCGGGATCGACATAGGTACCGCTCTCGCGGTCACGCACTTCGGCACCGTCTTGCCAGCTGTGCTCCCAGTAGCGCAAGCAGGTGTCAAGGAACTCGTCGGCAGCGTCATAGCGCTCATCGTGCGAGAGCACTTCGGTCACACCGAAGAGCTGGTCTGTCGTTGCCTGCGAGCTGCCAGTAACGATGTTCCACCCGATACGCCCTGCGGTAAACCGGTCGAGAGTCGCGAAGCGTCGAGCCATCGCGTAGGGGCGCTCGACCGTCGTAGGTGAGGTGACGACGAATCCCAGGTTCTCGGTTTCGCGGGCAAGCGTCGCGATAGCGAGCATCGGGTCAAGAGCAGGGAACTGAATTCCGTGTGCGGCCACCTCATTCGGCATGCTGCCTTCGAGCGTGGCGTAGCCGTAGGTGTCGGCGAAGAAGAGAAAGTCGAAACCGGCATCGTCAAGTTCACGCGCAAGCGTCACCCAGTACTCGAGGTTGTCCCATTCGTCGCCTCGACCGCGCGGGTCAGTCCAGGTGGGCATTCCGTTGTTCGGATTCATCATCTCGAAAACTCCGAGCTTGATACGTTTCGTCATATCACCATCACCACCGTTTTCGTTTCCAGATAGTTCTCTAAGCCTTGGGCGCCGTTCTCGTAGCCCCAGCCCGATTCTTTGTGCCCACCCTTGGGCAGTTCTGGCCCGAGGAATGAGTGGCAGTTCACCCACACGGTGCCCGCCTGCAGTTGCGCGGCCACGCGATGGGCGTCGCTAAGACCTTCGGTCCATACGCTTGCGGCAAGGCCATAGGGCGAGTCGTTCGACCAGCCGATCACCTCATCGAGATCGTCAAAGGGCGTGACCACCGCCACCGGGCCGAAGATCTCTTCGCGCATGAGTCGCATATCGGCACGCACATCGGTGATCACGGTTGGTGCATAGAAGGTGCCCTGCGGTCCGCCGCGCTCGCCGCCTGTAACGACGGTTGCGCCCGCCGCGCGACCCTCATCGACCAGATCGGCAACCCGCCCCGCCTGGGCAACGCTCACAAGCGGTCCCAGGTCGGCGGCAGAGTCGAGGCCGTGGCCGAGTCGAAGCGCTTCTCCTGCCGCCGCCATGCCGTCTACAACGTCTTGGTACACGTCGCGGTGCGCATAAACGCGCGAACTCGCCACGCACACCTGCCCGCTGTTGTCGAAAATGCCACGCGAGATTCCGCTGATCGCATTCGCCAGGTCGGCGTCAGGCAGCACAAGCGCCGGCGACTTGCCCCCGAGTTCCAGGGTCAAGCGCGTGAGGTTGCCGGCCGCGTTGGCCACGAGGTGCTTACCCACCGCGGTTGAGCCAGTGAAGGCCACTTTCGCGACTCCCGGGTGCTCGGCCAGCGCTTGTCCGGCTTCGCCGCCAAACCCGGTCACGATGTTCACTACCCCGTCGGGAACTCCCGCGCGCTGCAATAGCCGACCGAGGTAGAGCGCCGTGAGCGGCGTGTTCTCTGCGGGTTTGAGCACGATCGTGCACCCTGCGGCGAGCGCCGGGGCGAGTTTCATCGCGGTCATGATCAGCGGCGAGTTCCACGGCACGATTGCGGCGACAACGCCCACCGGTTCACGGCGCGTGTAGGCGAAGACCTCTTTGCCGGGCGGCGTGCGACTCAGTGACGTCGGGATCGTCTCACCGAGAATCTTCGTCGGCCAGCCCGCGTAGTAGCGAAACTGGTTGATCGCAGCGGGCACTTCACCGAAACGAGAGGTGCGCACGCTCTTGCCCTGGTCAAGAGTTTCAAGTTCGGCCAGGTCGTCAAGGTCTGCCTGCATGAGGTCGGCGATGCGCCAGAGCAATGCACCGCGGTCAGCCGGGGTCATTTTCGCCCAGCGGGCAGATTTCAATGCTCGGGATGCTGCGCCCACCGCAGCATCGACGTCAGCCGCCCGGCCACGGGCAACGACGGCGAGCGTTTCACCAGTGGCTGGATCGAGCGTAGGAAATCTCTCACCAGAGGCCGCGTTCATCCAGCGACCATCGACAAGAAGTCGGCCCGGGTCGTCGGCGAGGAACGCTGCCACGGTGTCGCGCAACGGGCCGCGACTAGTCTCGATCGTCATGCTCCGATGCTACGGAGCAATCATTGATTGCAAATAGCTATCACGTTACGATCGCGTTTCCGCGATCTATGTGTTCGCTTTCGCTAGCCCGTGACCGCGTAAACCAGCAGCACGGTGGCCGGTTCGGGGCCGAGCACAGCCCAGCGGTTTCGCAGCGCGCCGGGATGCGCCAGCGAATCGCCTGCGCGCAGCACCCATTCACCGCGACCATCGATTGACACCGTGACTTCACCTTCGGCGACGTAGACCACGATCTCGCCGTCCGACTCGAACCAGTCGCCGATGTAGGGCCCGCCCGCAATGCGATACTCCTGCACGGTGGCGGCGCGAGCCGTGCCCGATGACAGTACGCGCGAGGTTGCGCCGTCATCGCTCTCGGCGACGCGCACGTGCTTTCCATCCTCGCGACGGGTCAGCAGTATTGGTTCAGGTTCGGGCACAGCCGGGAAGAGCACCGACGGCGACAAGCCGAGCGCTTTCGCGATCCTGAAGAGGGTTACGACCGAGGGCATGGTGTTGCCGCTCTCGATCTGGCTCAAGAAGGGCTGGCTGATGTCGGCGGCGGACGCCAGCGCCCGCATCGAAAGCTTCTGCTCTGTGCGTGCTGCACGGATCGTGCGGCCGAGTGTGACCCCGATGAGTGCGTCATCAACCGCGCCAGAGCTGTTGGGCCCATCGAGCGCAGAAGTGTCAGACACGCGTCTACTCTACGAGCGCTCGCGGCGAGGCTGCGAAAACCGGCGTTCTTCGACCCGCAACGCACAACTGTTCGCTAGCGCGAATCAGAGCCGTCGAAGCTCCTCGAATGCCTCTTCCACAGCGATCGCGAGGTTCTCAATCCCTGGCACCGCTAGTGGATCGGTGCAGAACCCCACGCCAATCGTGCCGCCATGCGAGATCGCTGCGATACGTAGGGCGTGGTGCGCGCCTGGTTCCGACGCCGAATAGAGGGCGCTGACTCGGCGGCCCGAAACCGACGTGACCGAACGCGGCCCCGGAACGTTCGAGATGGCGAGGCTGAACTCACGCGAGCTTGCCGCGGCACGGTCGAGCAGCTTACCCAGAACCGGCACAGCGCCGAGCGCGTGAAATAGCTCGTACATGGTGGTCGCGTCACCTGCCTGCTTCGCTGTTCGCGTCTGCGCGCTGATGCGGTCAAGCCGCAAGAGCGGGTCTGGCTCGCTCAATTCGAGATCCACGTTCAGAAACGAATCGTGGTTGCCTATCGCAACGCCGCCGTCACGGTGGTGCAAGCTGACCGGCACCTGGGCTCGCAGATCCAACGGCGTGCCAGCAGACCGCAACCAGCCCCGCAGGCCACCGGCGACCGCGGCGAGCAACACGTCATTCACAGTTGCATGGATCGGGCGGCTCGCGCCGATCGCTTTGAGCTCACTCAGCGCGACCGTCGCGAACGCGAGGTCACGTTCGCCGGTCAGGGGAAGATCGAAAGGCGAACGCGACCCTCGATGCCCCCACTCTCTCGAGATCGTCGCGGGTACTCGACGCCATTCACCCGTCGTCTTCGCGGTGGGCGCGGCATCCGTTGTGGCTACCGGCTCGTCAGAAGCTGGTCGCGCGTCGACAACCGCGGCTTCGAGAAAATGCATGGCGGCGATGCCGTCGGCCATCGCGTGGTGAATCCGAGCGGCAATCACCTCGCGGCCATCAGCAAGCGGACCGATCAGATCCAGTGACCAGAGCGGCCGAGCATGGTCAAGATGCTCTGCCATGAGCACGCCAAGCTCGCGGCGCAGATCGTCGGTCGTTTTGCAATCGACGGAGCGGCGTCGAACATGGTTCGCAATGCGGAAGTCCTCGGCACAAATCCAGCGCGGTTGCGCACCGGCGACACCGACGCTGACCTGTTCCAGGGCGTGAGGCACCGTGTCGAGTCGAGCGTTCACGCGCTCGCGCAACGCATCGAGATCCAGCGGCGGGCCCGGCTCGAGCACCAGAAGTTTGAGGGTGTGGCCGGTGAGGACTGCCGACTCGAGTGCCAGAATTCGCGCATCGTCTTCGGAAAGAACAGCGCCGTCATCCGTCATGCGCGCCAGCCTAGCAACGGGCATCTGTCGGGCATGAGCTGTCGCTCAGCGGCGTCTGAATCCCCCGCCATGCAGGTGCGTTCTCGATTCGCAGCGGCGTGGTGTTACCTCACATTGCAGAGCGGCCCTCGAAGCAGGGACCCGCTGTTAGCGTTTTGGGATGACAACCACCACCGCACTCTTTGCCCTCGGAGTTCTCATAGTGGGCAGCGTTGTCATCGGGCTCGTCATGAAGGCGCGAGAAGGTCGCGCCCGCCAGGTGTCGTCGCACGCCGGCGAAGACCCCGACACAGTCGGCGCAACGCAGTGGGGTGAGCACGCAACGCTGTTGCAGTTCAGCACTGAGTTCTGCACCCGATGCCCCGGTGTGAGCCGCACGCTCGCCGCGATCGCTGATCGCGAACCGGGCGTCGTGCACATCGACGTGGATCTGACCCACCGCGCCGATCTCGCCAAGCACTTCCAAATCCTGCAGACTCCAACCACCCTCATTCTCGACAGCGACGGTGTCGTTCGCACCCGACTCGGTGGCACAGTCGCTCGCGCGAGTGTTGAGCGCGAGCTCCAGCAAGTTGCAAGGGCACAGCATGTCTACATCTGAGAGCCGCCCAGCGGCGAGACCGCAAGGTATCGACCCTCGCGGCCCACGGTTTGCTGCCGCAATTACGAGCACACTTCTGCTGATCGCAACCTTTCTGTCAGCAATAGGAATCTCGACCGCTCAGGATGCTACGGGCTGGGCCATCACCGACGCATCGCTCATCCAGCGTGCCGCAGACCCAGGCTTCATCCTTCTTTCGGTCATTGCCTTGCTGTTTGTATGGTCGCTTGCATCGCCGCGCACTCAGCCGTACGGGGTGCTCTTCCGCCGCTTCATTGCACCGCGGCTCGCTCCCCCCGTCGACCTGGAAGACCCGCGTCCGCCACAGTTCGCGCAGGCTGTCGGGCTCTTCGTGGTCGGCCTCGGGCTCGTGCTTCAGCTTTTCGGTGTGCCCTGGGCGCTGCCAATAGCAAGCGCCGCGGCGTTCGTTGCAGCGTTTCTGAACGCCGCTTTCGGGCTCTGCCTCGGCTGCCAGCTCTATCTGCTGCTGGCCCGCGCTGGGTTGGTGGGACGACGCCCGGCAGCCGCCTGACTCTCGAATCGCCCCGCGAAACGAACAGCTACTGCGGAGCGGCGACGAGCGCAGGAATTGCCTGGCTCGCGTGCGGCGCATCGCCAAGACGCGCTTGTTCGTGCCACATCGCTGCCTCAAGCGTTGAACGAACTGTTGCGTATAGCGGATCGTTGGCGACATTGCGTAATTCATCTGGATCAGCCTCCAGGTCGTACATCTCCCACTCCGGCGGGTACACAAATGGACCGGTTCCCGGCAAGCCAAGCCCGTCGTTGTAGTAGTAGATCAGCTTGTAGCGGTCGGTGCGGTAGCCATAGTGCGCTGGCGCGTGATGGAAGGTGTCATCGTGTTCCCAGTATCGGTAGTACACTCCCGCATGCCCCTCCCGTTCTTCAGCCCCGGTGAGGTCAGCCCAGAAACTGCGACCCTGCATGCGTGGATGAGCGGGCACACCTGCTGCTTCGAGAATCGACTGAGCGAAATCAACGTTAGTGACGAGGCGGTCGTGCACTTCGCCTCCAGGGATGGCGTTCGGATAGCTCAGCACCAGCGGCATACGCAACGAGTCTTCATACATAAACCTCTTGTCGAACCAGCCGTGCTCGCCGAGAAAGAAGCCCTGGTCTGATGCATACATCATGAGGGTGTCATCGAAATCTCCGCGCGCACGTAGCCAATCGATGACGCGACCGACGTTCTCATCGACGCTGTGCACGCACGCGAGGTAGTCCTCCATGAAGCGCTGGTACTTCCACAATGCCATCTCTTCATAGCTGAGCCCCTCGGGCACCTCGATCTTGAGGTCTTCAACATTGAGGCTGTCCGCGACGCGCAGCAAAGAGCGCCGCACGGAACTCGACCGCGTCGCGTAATCGTCCCAGAATGTGTCGGGTACGGGAATACTGTCGCGGTAAAGGACCGAGTGCTCGGGCTTGGGCTCCCATGGGCGGTGCGGTGCCTTGTGATAAATCAGCACGCACCAGGGATCGTCACCCTCAAGCGAGTCCACCCAGTTCAAGGCAAGATCGGTCGTGACATCTGTGGCATAGCCTTCGACGTTGCGCACGCCGTTTTCAGAGAGGAACGTGGGGTTCCAGTACTCACCCTGACCATCAGCGCCGACGAGCACATCCCAATAGTCGAAGTTCTCGGGATTATGCCCCTCACCGTGACCCATATGCCACTTGCCGATCATCGCGGTGCGATAGCCCGCTTCTCGCAACTGCGAGACAAAAGTCGGTTGGCTCGCGTCAATCGGGGTCACGAGGGTAGTCACGCCATTGATGTGGCTGTGTGTGCCTGTGAGGATCGATGCGCGGCTCGGCGAACACAACGCGTTGGTCACCATACAGTTATCGAACCGCCACCCGAGGTCGGCAATCTCGTCAATGCGGGGTGTCGCGTTCACGGCAGACCCATATGCGCCGATCGTGCGGGATGCGTGATCATCGGTGAGGATCATCACGATGTTCGGGCGGCGGGCCGCACTCATGAGACCGTCACCTCTACTTCGATGGTCTCGACGGTGTCGCTCGCGCTCGTGGCCAACGCAAGTTCGTAGGTGCCGGCGGGAATCGACCATTCACCTCCCTGGTACACGGCGAGGTCTGCCCACGCTACCGAAAGGTCGACTTCACTCTGCTGCCCTGCGCTTACAGCTACCGATGCGAATGATTTCAGGTGTGCGATTGCAGCACCCGGTGCACGCACGTAGAGCTGTGGCACGACGAAGCCGTCACGCTCGCCCGAGTTTGTGACCGAGACAGAGACGGGGATGCTCCCGGTGCGGGTCGCGCGCAAAGCGGCCGCCGCTGGAACCTCCGTTGATGCCGGAGCGTTCAGCGCGCCAAACGCAAAGGTGGTGTACGAGAGCCCAAACCCGAATGGATATGCCGCGACTGGCGCGCCATTGTGCCCAAAGTAGCGGTAGCCGGTCTCGGCCTCATCGACCGTAACAACCTTGTCAACGCCTGGGAATCGCTCAGGCGCGAAGGTGGGCAAGTCTTCGTCACGCTCGGGAAAGCTGACCGGAAGGCGCCCGGCCGGCTCCGCAAGACCGGCGAGAACGTCGACAATCGCAGCGTTGCCGCGGCTACCGCCGTACCAGCCCTGAACGAGAGCGCCGACGGAATCGCGCCAAGGGGTGAGCACAGCGCTGGCCGTCTCTAGCACGACAATCGTGCGCGGGTTCGCCGCAGACACCGCGCGGATGAGCGCCTCTTGCTGCCCCGGCAGTCGCAGCGTGGAGCGATCGGATCCTTCGCTGGCGAGGTCACGCACGACGACGATGGCAATGTCCGCTGCCGATGCCCGGTCAACTGCTGTTTGCAGCGATGGTGCGATCGCGCCCTTGGGAGCACGGAGCCCCACCTTGAGCGGTGACGAGGAGGCGTCGACGAACGCACGCTGGGTCTCATCCGGCGCGACGTACTCGGCGAGAATCCGGTGAGCGCCTGCCGTGACAGCGATCTGCGCAGTCGTGCGTGCCGTGCGCCTGGAGCCACCTCGGTGCGACAAGACTTCTTCGCCGTCGATCGATATCGTGACATCGCCACCCGTCACGACGTCCCACTCGTGGTCGCCCTCTGCTGCGAGCCAGGAACCTGTCCACGTCACGCGAGCCGTCCCCGCGGGGGGAGCGACATCGGGGTCGCCGCCGAAGGCCCAGTCGGTGGTCTGGATCGAGAGGTTGGTCGCATCGCGCGTGGCAAGTACCTCGCCGGCCTCGTCATAGAAAGTGGCGGTCAGGCCCACGCCCACGCCCACGCCGGCCGAAAGGGCGCTTTGTGACACCTGGTCGAAACCGGGGAGCATGTCGGTCAGGGCGATCGCATCGATGCCCGCTCTGTAGTCGATCTGTGCAGCTGGCAGCTTCTCGCGCAACGCGTCGAGGAAGGTATCCCGATCTGCGATCGCGCGAGTCGGCCCACCGGCAATGGCCGCGTCAACTGCGGCAGGCCCGCAAACGGTGATCCGTGGGGAGGACACAGGAGAAAGCGGAAGAAGCTTGTCACGGTTCTCAAGTACGACGACACCACGGGTAGCACTGTCGTGCGCAGCGCGCATCTCGCCTTCCAACGGTCCCTGCCACTGCACTGGTACCGGCGGGTTGTCGAATAGCCCCACATCGATCATCATCGACAAGATGCGCCCGACTGCGGCATCGAGCACGGATGGATCGATGCGGCCCTCTTCGATCGCTTCGAGCAAGACCGAACCGAAGAACTCTTCGTCGCGGAACTCTTGATCGAGACCGAGCTCGAGCGACTCAAGCGAGTGCGCTGCCATCGCGTCGTTGCGAGCGACGCCGTTAAAGCCCCACTCTTCGCGAAGCAGGTCGAAGTACGCCGGCACGTCGTTGACGTGCGAACCATTGATCTTCGCGTACGCCGTCATGATCATCGCGATCGGCATGTTCTGGATCACGGATCTGAACGGTGCGAGATAGTGACCAATGACGCGATCGTCATTGACAACGTAGTTCGTCGACAGCCTGTCGGTCTCGACAGCGTTCATGCCTACATGCTTGAGGTCGGCGACTACTTTCTCGTCTTGGATGCCGCGGGCATAGGCCTCGCCGATGATCGAGACGAGGTGCACGTCCTCACCGAAGTTCTCGTGCACGCGCCCGTGACGGTAGTCACGAGCGACGTCGAGCGTGGGGGCGTGCCACACGCCATAGCCGAGACGATGAGTCTGTGCCGCGAGCGCGCGGGCTGCTGTGCGCGCGCTGTCGGGGGCGAAGCTCGCTCCGATTGAGTGCTCGGAGGGGATCTGAGTGACATTCGGGGGGCCAACCAGTACCGCGGCGGGACTATCACCCTGCGTGACATCTGGAATGCCGACGCGATCGTTCCCCTTGATCCAGGCTTGCCAGAATGCCCCCTCCGGTGAAACCTTCAGCCCGCGCCCATAAAGAAGATCGGACTTCTCTTCGGCCGTCAGCTCTTGTAGCAGAGCGTCGACGCGTGCTTGGGTCGAACGGCTCGTGTCTGCCCAGGCGGCACCATCGGGCATGGCCGGCGGTTGCGCCGAACGCTTTTCGATCGTGTTGAACAGAGCCATCAGTGCATCAGTCATGGTGCATTCCTTCGAGATGAGGGGTGGAGAGAGTGCGGAGAATATGCGAGGTGTCAGTCGCTAGCAGTATCGTCGGAGTGCTCGGCAGCTCGGGTATGCAGGACTGCGACGTTGGATGCGACTCGGGTGCGATCCAGCGGGTACCAGAAGTGCATCACGACGGCGAACAGCCCAAAGAGGATCCCTGGCCCCAGGGTTGTGACGGTGTAGATGCCGTAGTTCGTCTCGGGAGCCTGAGTGGGCTCACCCGCCTGGAAGCCAACCAACGCCAGCGCGAGACCGCTTGCCCCGCCGACAATGGCAAGTCCGAGTTTGCGTGCCCACGTGTTGATCGAGTAGATCGTTCCATCTTCACGGCTCTTGGTTCGCACGTCGACGTCATCGATGACGTCGGTGATAAACGCCCACACGAGCATCATGAACAACACCAGACCCAACGTCGACACTAGCGCGAGCGCGAGATAGACCCATGGATTCTCGATGCGCAGCAGCCAGATGACGACTTGGAGAACCGCAGCGACGCTCGCAGCAACAACCGCAATCTCCTTCTTCCCGAAGCGACGCCCGAGACGCGAGGCGAATGGTGCAATCGCAAACATAGGCACGATCATTACGAGGGCCCCGAGCGACGACAGTTGACCGTTGTTGAACCAGTTGAGCCATAGATAGGGCGACATTGTCTGAGTCAGGAACTGGCCGACCATCATGAGCAGGTTTGCGACGAGCAGCGCGAGCAGCGCGCGGTTCTGCCCGAGCGCCTTCAAGACAGTTCGGAACGGGACCGGAGCCGCCGTACGTGGCGCGACGACACGTTCTGTCGTGAGCAAATAGAACAGCGCGTAGCACCCGAGCGAGAGAACGGCGAACACAGCGGCGGTGACCAGCAGCGCGCTCGGCACAACCTGCGAAACACCATCTACGGTCGCGTAGATGAACAGCGGTGGCACGACACCGACGAAGAGCCCGGCGAGCGCCGCTCCGGTTGTACGGAACACCGAGAGGGAGGATCTGTCGCCGGGATCGGCACTCATGACCGAAGCCATCGAGCCGTACGAGATGTTTACCATCGTGTAGAACACGGATCCCCACAAGAGATAAGACACTGCCGCATAGGTGAGCTTGGCTGCGTACGCCCAATCGCCGATCATGGGCACGTAGAGCAAGATACTCATCGCCGCCAGCGGGAGCGCCATCCGAGCCACCCACACCCGGAAGCGGCCGGCAGCAGACGGCTTGTGCACGTCCAGGAAGCGGCCCCACCCCACGTCGGTGAAGGCATCGAGAAGGCGTGCCCCGAGAAAGATCAGCCCTACGTGCGCGGGGTTGAGCCCAGCGACGTTGGTGTAGAAAACCATCAAGAACGACGAAGCGAAGATGAAAACGAAGTCGTTGCCAAAGTCGCCGAATAGATATCCGACCTTGTCACGCCACCCGAATGGCCTGAGTTGCGTCTTCTTTGTCGCGACTGCCTGTGACACTTGATCCCCTGACGTCTTCGTCGTTGCAGTGAAAGCTTGAGTGCAACGCCGAAATCACGCCGCATACGGAGAGTACGTGGGGCCGATTATTTTTGTCAACCTTTAGGAATAAATGGTCGGCACGACTAGGTCGCCTCCCGCTGCGGCCAATCCGAGGACTACACCGCCTTGTGCCGAGCCCCTCCTACCGAGAACGGCGGGGCGAACGTCAACATCAACGGCGACGTGGTCTGGCGACAGTATCCGAACCAATTCTTCGACTCGAGGTGCGATGCCATTTGCCCGCCCGAGCGTGCCGCCGAGCACCACTCGCCTCACGTCAAGTGTCGTAAGCAGGCCCGCCACCACGCGAGACAAAACGCCTAAGCGGCCATCGATATGCTCAACCAAGCCTGGGTGAGCAAGCATCTCACTTGCGGAAGATCCGATGTACGCCGCCAGTTCTGGCAGTGCGAGATAGCGCTCAAGGCAGCCAATACCGCCACACCAACACGGTGGCCCATCAACGTCGACGCTGATATGCCCAAGTTCCCCAGCTCGCCCATGCCGCCCGTCGACTATCCGTCGATCTAGCACGACTCCTCCGCCGACACCCTCATCAAGATGCAGATAGATAAGGTCATCCACGTCTGCGCCCGCCCCGAAGCGCATTTCAGCCAGCGCGACAAGTCGCGCGTTGTTTGCGAAGACGGGAGCGACCCCATAACGCGCGAGCATACGAGCACCGACGTCTTCTCGCACCCGATCAGCCGCCTGGGCCCCTGTGCCAAAAGAGAGCGGAGTGCCCACGACTATCGCATCGAGACGAGCTGAGGTGAGTCCCGCGTCGCGGAGCGCTTCGTCAATCGCGTCGATTGCGGCTGCGCCGATTTCGCCAGCATTTCGACCTACGGGAGCAGACCGATCACTGCCAGCGACTATCTCGTGGCGCAGGTTAGCGACGGTTACCCCAATGTGACTTCGCCCCAGCTCAACGCCGATGACTTGCGCAGCGGCCGGATCGAGTGACAGAACTGATGCAGGACGACCTCGCCGCTGACTGGTCTGCACCCGCGACTCGACGATCACGCCGTCTGCGGTCAACGCGTTGACGATCGAATAGAGCGTAGTCCGCGACAGACCTGTCACGTCCTGCAGCTCCTGCCGGGTCAGCGGCCCGCGCGAGCGCAGAGCGCGCTCAATGTCTTGCTCGTGCGCATGACGAAAACGGCGCAACGGACTGCTCGAAACATGCACTTCGTCAGTCATCCAAAGAATCACTCCGTATTGCCGAGGGCGTTTGGCAGCATGCGTGGAATAGACGCAAGAGCACCAGATCTGCTTATCCCTACCATTCAGTCGGTCTAGCAGATAGACTGGTGACAATGAGCTCTCATTCTAGAGAGTGCCCCATGGCCACGACAGAGGAGTCGCAATTCCATGAGCGTGCAGTCCCGAAGCGAAAACGCGATGCAATGAACGAGTCTGCCGTGGTGCAACGTCGACGCAGCCCCAAGGGCGAGCAGCGCAGGCGGGAGATTCTCGTTGCAGCTGGTGACGTCTTCGCTCAAGGCGGTTTTGACTCGGCGAGCCTCGCGGAGATCGCTCAGAAGGCAGGCATCACTCAGGCGGGACTCCTTCACCATTATCCGTCGAAGAACGCGCTCCTGTTCGCAGTGCTCGACAACCGAGAAGTCGTCGAAGATGACTCGGCAGCAGGCGGTGACGCCGGCACCAGTTCAACCGAGGAAGCCCACGGCGTGGGATTCCTCATTGCCTTCCTCACAGCGTTGCGTCGCCACGAACAGGACCCGTCGGAGACCGCCTTTTTCTCGATTCTCTCAACCGAGAGCGTGACGCCGACTCATCCGGCACACGCGTACTTCTTGAACCGCTACAAGTCGGTACCGCGCGACATGAACCTGGAGCTGGAACGAGTTTTCGACGCTGCGAAGTTGCCCCCCAAAACCTCCATCTTCGATCTGTCTCGCACTTTGATTGCCATCGCAGACGGGATGCGCATCCAATGGCTGTTCGAACCAGATGCTGTTGTGCGCTCCGAGCTGGTCGCGCGACACCTGGAATTGCTCGAGCCATACATGCGCGACGGCGTGCGCGATGAGTTTCGCAGCGCTCTCGCGCGTTGGCGGATGCCTGCAGACGCGACCAACTGAATCTCCCACACGTCGACCCCTAGTAAGAAGGACTCTTTTATGAAGGCCATCATGGTCATGTTCGACAGCCTCAACCGCCGTTACCTGCCGCAGTACGGTGCGGATTGGGCAGAGTTGCCCAATTTCGCCCGACTGCAACAGCGCTCTGCGACGTTTGACACCTGTTATGCCGGCTCCATGCCGTGCATGCCCGCGCGCCGAGAACTGCACACGGGGCGCTACAACTTCTTGCACCGTTCGTGGGGCCCGTTGGAGCCATTTGACGACTCGATCCCAGAGATCCTCAAGAAGAACGGTGTTTACACACATCTGGTAACTGACCATGCGCATTACTGGGAAGACGGTGGTTCGACGTACCACAACCGCTACTCCACCTACGAGTTCTTCCGCGGGCAGGAGGGCGATCTGTGGAAGGGGCATGTCGCTGATCCCGAGATCCCAGAAACGGTTACGTGGCGGTCGGGCGACGCGTGGCGACAAGACTGGATCAACCGCCAGTACATGCAGACGACTGAAGAACACTCGCAGTTCAAGACTGTCGAGGCTGGTGTCGGTTTTATCGAGACCAACAAGAGCGAAGACAACTGGTTCGTGCAGATCGAGTGCTTCGATCCACACGAACCCTTCTTCAGCTACGACGAGCACAAAGCGCGTCGTCCGCACGCCTACGACGGCCCACACTTCGACTGGCCTGACTACCGCCGTGTTGTCGAGGACGAGCAGACCGTGGATCACGTGCGCGAGGAGTACAACGCGCTCGTGACCTTCTGCGATGACTCTCTCGGTCGCGTGCTCGACAAGATGGACGAGCACAATATGTGGGAAGACACGATGTTGATCGTGTGCACAGACCACGGTCTGATGATCGGCGAGCGCGGCTGGTACGGAAAGAACATTCAGCCTTGGTACGACGAGTCCATCCACACTCCACTGTTCATCTACGACCCCCGCAGCGAGCAGGCTGGCGCGCGCCGCGAAAGCCTTGTGCAGACAGTTGACTTTGGTCCGACGCTGTTGGGCTTCTTCGGCGTCGCGCGCACTGAAGACATGCAGGGCAAAGACCTCGAACCCGTCATCGCTCGCGACGAGCCGGTGCGCGAGTCTGGCTTGTTCGGTGTCTTCGGCGGCCACGTGTGCGTCACGGACGGGCACGTGGTCTACATGCGGGCATCAGCGGATCCGCAGAATCAGCCACTCGTCAACTACACGTTGATGCCGATGCACATGAACCAAATGTTCTCGGTGGAAGAGCTCTCGAAGGCAGAACTCGTCGAACCGCTCTCATTCAGCAAGGACGTTCCTGTGCTCAAGTTGCCGGCCGGAGCGTGGGGCAGCCCCACCGCGTTCGGGACGCTCTTGTACAACCTCGATACCGATCCTGATGAGCTTGACCCACTGAAAGATCCTGGGCTGGAGCTCACAATGATCCGACTCATGGTGAAGGCCATGGGCGAAGCGGATGCCCCAGCGGAGCAATACGCACGCCTTGGGCTGCCGAGCCTGGTGGATGAAGTATCAGAGGAGCACCTTCTGATCGAAAAGCAGTGGGCACAGGTTCAGCAGGGACTCTCATCGCCCGTCCCGGCCGAGGACTTCCCCAGCGACCGCATCGGCGTGCACACTCCGCTATCGGTGCTCATGGAAAACCCGATGGCAAAAGAGATGCTCACGAAGGTTCTCCCGTTCCCGCCAGCGGTGCTGTCGCGCCTGGGAGGCTCGACATCACTGTGGAAGCTCTCCGTTATGAACCCCGCGATGGGCGCTGATGCGCTCCGAGGGCTCGATGGCATGTTGGCCTCCGTGGCCGCTGCAACCCCGGCTCCCAGGAACACGTAGCGTCGCCCCCACGCGCAGTGCAAAGCGGCGTTGCCCCACCATTTTGGGGCAACGCCGCTTTGCGCATTCATTGGTGCATACGCAACAGTTCGTCTAGTTGCGCGCACCAAAAGACGCCGTCACCGAGGTAGGTGAAACGGCGCCTTTTGACAACGAGCAAACACAACTAGGCGGCTGCACCGTGAGTTTCCGCGGCTTTCTGTTGCGCCATCAACTCAGCGCGCGCCTGACGACGCGTCGCTTGTTCAGCAGGATTCGGTACGGGTGCCGCCATGAGCAGGCGTTGCGTGTATGGATGCTCGGGGTTGCGCGTGACTGCATCCCCATCTCCTGTTTCAACGATCTTGCCGTGGTACATCACAGCGACACGATGACTGATGTGCCGAACGACGCTCAAATCGTGTGACACGAATAGATAGGCCACTCCTGTGCGCCGCTGGATTTCAATGAAGATGTCGAGCACGCGGGCCTGTGTTGAGAGGTCAAGCGCGCTCACGGGCTCGTCACACACGATGAGCTTCGGTTCCAAAGCCAGCGCCCGCGCAATAGCAATGCGTTGACGCTGCCCACCGGAGAACTCGTGCGGAAATCGATCAATGGCGTCCAACGGCAATCGCACCTGGTCCAGCAGTTCGCGAATGCGACCCTTGGCTTCCGCCTTCGATACACCCGCGATACGCAGCGGCTCGGCGAGGATGTCACCAACCAGCATCGTCGGGTTCATCGACGAGTACGGGTCTTGGAACACGACCTGCACGTGCGAGCTCATGGCGCGGCGCTCGCGAGTCTTCAGGTGAGAAATATCCCGCCCGTCGAACGTGATGGTCCCCTCCGTCACCGGAGCAAGCCCGAGAACGGCGCGGCCGAGGGTCGTTTTTCCCGATCCCGACTCCCCCACAAGACCGACAGTCTCGCCTGGGTTGACCGATAACGACACGTCATCGAGCGCGCGGAACGGCTTCTTACGCCATCCCTTAATTGGGTACTCAACAACGAGGTTCTTCACGTCGAGAAGGGGAGCGCTCATGACTGCGACCTGCTTTCTTCCTGCTCGGCGCGGCTCGGGCCACCCTCGAGAGTCGATCCCAACAGCATCTGTGTGTAGGGGTTCTGTGGGTTGGTGAAGATTTCGGCGGCATCACCTTGCTCCACAATTCGCCCGTGTTGCATCACGGCAACGCGATCACAGATGTCGGCGACGACTCCGAAGTTGTGCGTCACCATGATGACGCCCATGTCATAGTCGGTCTGCAGAGAACGCAACAGGTCGAGCACTTCAGCCTGCACCGTGACGTCTAGCGCTGTGGTCGGCTCATCTGCGATCAACAGCGCCGGATTGCAACTGATAGCACCAGCAATCAAGATGCGCTGAGCCATCCCACCTGACACTTCATGCGGGTAGGCGTCAAACGTGCGCGGCGGGTCAACAATGCCCACGCGGTCCAGTAGTTCCAGCACCCGCGCCTTGGCCGCCTCTTTGCTGAGACCCATGTGCTTGCGAATCGGCTCGACGAGCTGATATCCGAGCGTGAAGCTCGGGTCAAGGTTCGACATCGGCTCCTGCGGAATGTAGCCGATACGTGCGCCACGCAGACTCGCGACCCGTGTGGGGTTCGCAGTCAGTGATTCACCATCGATAGCAATCGACCCGGATAGCACGCGCCCACCAGCAGGAAGCAATCCGAGGACGCTGAAAGCTGTCTGGCTCTTTCCGGACCCAGACTCGCCGACAAGCCCCAGCACCTCGCCCTTCTTGACGTGGAGGTTCACGCTGTCAACAACGACTTTCGTCGCGCCACCGGCCTGAGGGTAGCCGACACGCAGATTCTTCACTGAGAGCAACACGTCTACTGGGGGAACGTCTTCTGAAGCGCTCGGCGAAAGTTCCACCTCGGGCGGAAGAATCTCTCTCTTCATCCGCTCTTCCTCTGCTTCCTGCTCTTTGCCGGTCTTCACACGAGCAGCCTTGGGGCCGTCACCGTGCGAGACAGTGTCGCGCAGAGCAGTGCCGAGGAATGCAAATGCGACAACCGTGAGGCCGATGGCAAGACCTGGCCAAAGCAACTGGATCGGCTGACTGTAGATCACGATGAATCCGTCGTTGAGCATCGCGCCCCAGTTGGGGACAGACGCATCGCCGATGCCGATGAAGGCCAGCCCGGCCTGCAGAACGATTCCGATACCGATCATCATCGATCCCATAATGATGAGCGGCGCGCGTACGTTGCTGAGCACGTGGCGGAAGATGATTCGCGCGTCGCTTAGGCCAGAGACTTTTGCCGCATCCACATAGAGCTCCTTGCGCGCGGAGAGCACGCCAGTGCGGGTCAAGCGGAAGACACCTGGAGAGATCAATATTCCGAACACACCCATGGTGACTTCGACGCTCTCGCCGAGGACCGCGGTCACGGCCAGAACGATGACGATGCCGGGCATCGACATGAACATGTTTGCGAACCACGTAGCTACCGTGTCGAACCAACCCTGGTAGTAACCCGCGATCAATCCTGAGGGAACGCCCACGAGGATAGCGACACCTACCGCGATCGCCGCACCCACAAGGCTTGTGCGAGCGCCGTAGAGCAGGCGGGAAAGGATATCGCGACCCGATTGATCTGCTCCAAGCAGGTGCTCAGGGCTGAACGGTGGAGCGAACGAGTCATTAACGTTGGCGAAGTTCGGGTCATAGGGCGCTAGCCAGGGAGCGAATACGGCAACGAAGACCGCAATCGCAACGATGAAGAGGCCTACAGCGGCGAGAGGGTTCTTAATGAGCCGCACGAAAGTGCTTTGCCGCTTCGGGATGACCGGCAACACTTGCGTGTACGGGCCAACGACGGAGCTTGTGGAGTCGGTCATGCGAGACGCGCCTTCGGGTTGAGCCATCCGGTGGCAAGGTCGATGAGTAGGTTGACCACAACAACGAGGGCCACCATCACCAACACAAATCCGAGGATGACGGGAATGTCTTGCTGCTGGGTTGAATCGACAGCGAGGCGGCCGATTCCTGGAAGAGCGAAGATTCGTTCGATGATTACGGCGCCGCCCAAGAGCCCGACGACCTGCAGTGCGAGAACAGTCAGCGCGGGTGGCGCAGCGTTGCGCAACACGTGCTTGAAGAGAACCGAACGCGACGACAGACCACGCGAACGAAGGGTGCGCACGTAGTCCTGGCGAAGAACGTCGATAACGGCACCGCGTACTTGTTGCGCAGTGCCCGGAATTGTTCCGAACAGCAAAGCGATGACCGGTAGCGTGATGCCGCGCGCCCACTGGGTGGGATCCTCCGAAATCGGGGTGAACCCTGTCGCGGGTAGCCACTGCAGCGTGACGGCGAAGATCCAGACGAGCAACACCGCCACAAAAAAGTTGGGCAGAGCGTGGCCGAACATCGCCCCCACGGTGAGTGACTTGTCGATCCATCCGCGGTTGACGGCGGCAACGATGCCGAGCACGGCGCTAATGACTGCCGTGCACAGCACTGCCACGATCACCACCGAGAAGGTTACGGGGAATCGCGAAGCAAGCATGTCTGTGACCTGCTGGCTACTGAACCATGACGTGCCTAGGTCGCCCTGAGCGACACCACCCAGCCAGTCCAGGTATCGAGTAAACACCGGTTGGTCGAGACCAAGTTCTTGCTCTTTGGCAAGTACCTGCGCTTCGGTCGCGTTCTGCCCCAGCAGATTTCGAGCGATGGTGTCAGACCCAATGCTCATCAGGAAGAACGTAACCGTGGCCACTACAAACATGAGCGCGATGCCCGAGAGTAGTCGCTTGAGTGAAAACGAAATCATAGAAAGGTCAGCCTTTCGTGTACCGGTGTTCGCGGCGGGGCTGAAGTCGTCAACAGCCCCACCGCGAACGGCTGGTCACTCGCTACGCAGCGGGGGCGTAGTCGTAGATAGACGGAACGGGCTGCTGGTAGGGAGCCGTCACGTCGACATCAGTCGATGCGCCGTAGAGGTTGTCCGAGAAGTACATAGGAGCAAACCAGGCGTTATCAACGAGCCACTCGTTGATCTCTCGATAGGTAGCGGTGCGCTCTTCGTCTGAGGTCGCGTACTGAGCTTTCTCAATCATTGCGTCGAGCTCAGGGTTCGACTGGTGGGAGGTGTTCCATGTCGCCTCCGGCGAGATGAAGAACTGAATGGCCTGCCACGGGTCCGTCGACTGCAGCTGGAACAGGAACATCGGGTACTTGCCCGAGAGAATCTGCGGGAAGACCTCCTGCGAAGCGAGGGTCTCCCAGTTGATCGTGATCCCGACATCCGCAAAAGCCTGCGTCAGGATGTCCGCCTCGGGGAAGGCAAGTAGCGGCATGTCGATGGAGAAACCATCCGGGTACCCTGCATCGACGATCATCTGCTTCGCAGTCTCGGGATCGTACCCGTAGGTGTCGTTGATTGATTCATCCCACACGTCGCCTTGCGCGTTGAACACCTGTTCGGTGGTCAACCCGTAGCCGCCGCGAAGGTTGGCAAGCATCGTGGCGCGGTCAAAAGCCATGTTGATCGCCTGACGCACTTCAACATCAGCCAGCGCCGGCACCATCGTGCCATCGTGATCGGTGATGAAGAATCCGAACACACCTGAGGCTGGGTACTGCACAACCTGCTTGCCAGACCCTTCGACCTGAGCAACTGTCGTCTGATCAATCGGTGCGCCATCGACCTCGCCTGCGAGCAAGGCGTTAACGCGCGCAGCTGCCTCAGTGAGAGGCGTCAGAGTGATGGTGTCGTACGGGAGGTCAAGCGTGTCTGCATCCCAGTAGTCGTCGCGCTTCGTGAACACGTATTCAGCGCCGATGTTGCTTGCGGCCTGGTCATACACATACGGACCCGTGCCGTCTGGAACGGTGACCATCTCATCGGTACCAATCTTCGTCGGGTTTCCGATCGATCCACCCGGCGAGCTGAGATTCCACAGAAGCGCGGGGTCGGGTGCAACCAGATTCAGCACAACGGTTGTCTCGTCGACTGCCTCAACTGACTCAACCGATGCGAGCTGTGCGCTCATGATGCCGGTGCCATCTCGAGACGCCTCGAGGTTCGCCTTCACCGCTTCAGCGTCGAGCGGAGTGCCGTCATCGAACTCGATACCTTCTTCAAGCGTCAGAGTGAGTGCGGTTTGGTCTTCGTCGTAGCTCCACTCCTGCGCGAGCATCGGCACATACTCACCGTCAGCAGTGTGCCGGATCAGCGTGTCGTAGGGAAGCTGGTAGTAGGGAATCGCATATCCGTCGGCAGCTTCTTGCGGTGAGAAAGATGTCACATCGAGCGTCATGCCGATATTGAGTTCCTGTGTCTCGGTGGAGCCTTCGGGGGCACCCTCGGACCCTCCGCCGGAGCATCCCGCTAGCGCCAAGACCGACACGAGCGCGACACCAGCAATAGTGCGTCTGTTCATTGGGACGTTCACTCTCCTTCGAGTTTTCATCTGAACGAACTCACCTGCGAGCCCGCAGATGCCACACTACTGACCACTTAGTTGGTTTAGCAATAGTCTTTTTCATCACGTTTTGATGACAGAAACGCCGTTTTTTCCAGGATTCGAGACTGCGCCAAGAAACTTGGCATTGCAAAACTAACTAAACACTCTTTAAGTTTGATCCCAGCGACGCACGCTCAATGTCGAGGAGGCGAGCCCTGTGCCCACCGAGCAGTTACGCAGTAATCCAGGGGTTTCACCACGCCCTCGCGGCGAAGAGCGACGCCTTAGCATCCTGAGGATCGCAGTAGAGCTCTTCTCTGCCGGTGGGTACAACACCGTGAGCCTTGCCGACATTGCCCGCCAGGTGGGCATCAGTCAGGCGGGAATCCTTCACTACTACCCTACGAAAGCAGCCCTGCTTCTTGCCGTGCTCCAGCAGCGCGACGACGAGAACGGCCTGCTGCTCGCCGCACAGGAGAAGGCGGGAATCGCTGGGCTTGAGGCGTATGTCGGGATGCTGGCAGAGAACGACCTTCGACCTGAGCTGGTGCGACTTTTCGTCGTTCTTCGCGCCGAGAGCACTGCGGTAGAACATCCCGCGCACAGCTGGTTTATGCAGCGCAACGGTAAGACGATGCCGATAGTCACTCAAGACGTGCGTGACATCGTCGATGAATCGAAGCTCCCCCCAGGAGTGACCGCCGAAGTGATTTCTCGATGGCTTCTCGCGCTAGCTCACGGGCTCGGGGCGCAGTGGGTAACAGACCCATCATCCTTCGACCGGGCCGGCCACGTTCGGCTGTTCATCGACTTGCTTGGGCCCTACCTCAAAGAACCGGCCTCCCATAGCTCAACCACCACCCACACCACCCCTCGACGCTGAGAGCAGGACCCCGTGGCATCCCCAAACATCATCTTCATCATGTCCGACGACCACGCGGCGCACGCGATCTCGGCATATGGAAGCCGTGTGAACGCGACACCGAATCTTGACCGTATCGCTGAAGAAGGCGTCCGAATGGATGCCGTTTACTGCACGAACTCGATCTGCAGCCCTTCGCGCGCAAGCATCCTCACAGGCACATACAGCCATATAAACGGCGTGTCATCGATCTGGACCGAGATGGACTACCGGGTGCCGACATTCGTCGACGTTCTGCACGACAGCGGTTACAAGACGGGGATGTTTGGCAAGTGGCACCTTGGTGAGCAGGGCGCATCTCTCCCTCGCGGATTCGACGCCTGGAAGATCTTCCCCGGCCAGGGGGACTACATCAATCCAGAAATGATCGACGCGAGTGGCTCGGCCACGATGCCTGGGTATGCGACAGACATCGTTACCGATATGTCGATCGACTGGATTGACAGCCTCGACGCTGACCAGCCGTTCGCGATGATGGTGCACCACAAGGCCCCTCATCGGCCCTGGGTTCCGGATGAGAAGCACAAGCATCTATATGCAGACGGCACCATCCCCGAGCCTGAGACATTCTTTGACGACAGCGCGACACGCAGCAAAGCCGTCCAAGCCGTGCACATGACGATCGCTGATGACATGGGCGCCGACGATCTGAAGACCGAAGTACCAGAGCATCTCCGCGGTCCCGAAAACCGCAAAGCACGCATGAGCTGGAAGTACCAGATCTACATGCGCGACTATCTGCAGTGCGTTCAGTCGATCGATGACAACGTCGGACGACTGCTCGATCATCTCGAAGATCGCGGCCTTGCCGAAAACACCCTGATCGTCTACACATCCGACCAAGGCTTCTTTCTCGGCGACCACGGCTGGTTCGACAAGCGACTGATGTTCGACCAGTCGTTGCAGATGCCGATGCTGATCAAATGGCCTGCCCAAATCCCGGCGACGAGCCGATGCGACGCCATCATCACCAACGTCGATTTCGCAGCGACCTTTCTGGAAGCGTGTGGACTCGACGCCGACAGCGCTCTTCCGACCTCGCAGGGGCGTAGCTTCTTGCCGTTGTTGCGTGGCGAGCACATCGATGACTGGGCGGATGCTGCGTACTACCGCTACTGGGAGCACGACGACCCAATCCACGCGGCTCCCGCGCACTATGGCATCCGCACGGTCGACTATAAACTCATCTGCTACTACGGCGCTGGACTAGGCGTGCCTGGAGCATCCAGTCAGGTATACGACTCCGAGTGGGAAATGTACGACTTGAAGTCGGACCCGAGCGAACTGCGCAACGTCGCCGATGACCCCGCCTATGGCGACATCCGCGTCGAGCTTGAACAAAAGCTTGCGGACTACCAGCGCCGCTATAGCGACGAACCCTATGCCGGCCCCGACACACCCCACCCCACGTGGGGGCCTCACAACGAGCAGCTACTCGCATACGTCGAGGCCTATGTGGCGCAGATCCGCGCCAGTAGCTGACCGGTCCGCTCGCGCCGCGCTTCCGGCCGCTCCGACTCCGGCGGCGCAAGTTCCAGCCGTGCACCGAAACAACCGGATCGGACTAGCTGTTGTTCGACGACTTGTCAGGCAGGTACGGCTCGATCGCGGCAGCGAGCTTGGCCGGAGTCATGGACTGCAGCCATACGTGCCCAGGGCCGTGCAGCTGCGCCAGAAAGAGGGAATCACCGAAGAACTTGTTCTTCACGCCCTTGATCGTCGTGAACTCGAGGTTCATCTCCGCACGATAAAGCGCAAGGTGGCCGGGGTGAATCAGCAGAGACTCACCCTCTTTGAGGTCGTACTCGACGATCTCGCCGGCGAGCTGCACCCACGCGCTTCCGTTGCCCGCCAGCTTCTGGAAGACGACACCAGCGCCACCGAATATTCCGACGCCAAGCTTCTTCTGCAACCCCACAGAAACCTCGACATCCGAGGTGCTGGCCATGAACGACCCTGACTGCACCATGTAGTTGTCGGAAGGGTCGATCGTGAGCTCGCGGATGGTCCCGGGGAATCGTGCGCCGAAGGCGATGAAGCACCCAGGTTTCGCAGCGGTGTACTGCGACAAGAAGAGCTGGCCGCCACCGACCATGCGCTTCAGCCCGCTCATGAATCCACCTTTGCCACGGGAGCCGAACCCCGTTGAGGTCTCGATATCGAACCCCAACGTGAGCCATGACACATCGCCGCCTTCGGCGATGATCTGCTCACCCGTGTCGAGCGTGAGTTCAAGCACGGGCATGGTCGTTCCCTCAATGCGTGTCTTCATACCGCTCACCGTAGCGGGCGGTCGCCCTTCGCCGGTCTGAGAACCGTAGCGATGGCATAAGCTTTTCCCTCTCGCACTAAGGTCAAAGCGCTATATATCTGCCCGGAGGACACCCATGCCCACACTCGCTATCGTCGGAGCCGGACCCGGCCTCGGTGCTGCTGTAGCTCGCCGATTCGGCCGTGAAGGTTTCGCTATCGCGCTCATCGCGCGAACCCAGGCGAAGCTCGACGACGTCGTGAACGAACTCGCCGCCGAAGGCTTGACTGCGCGGGCCTACACCGCCGACGTGTTGGTGCCAGCTGAACTGCAGCAGGCGTTGGCCCAGGCCGCGAACGAACTGGGCCCCATCGCCGCGCTGCAGTACAGCCCTCTCCCCTCCCGCGACTACCTCAAGCCGGTGCTGGATCTGACACCCGAACTGGCCTCTGAGGCAATGAGTTTCTCCGCACTGGGGCTGATCCACGCTGCACGCGCGGTCTTGCCGGCGATGCGCGAAGCCGGTGACGGCAGCATCATTATGATCAACGGCGGAACCTCGGTGAAGTCACGTCCCGACTTCGCGGGAACGTCGATCGCTTTTCCGGCAGAGAGCGCCTACGGCGAAATGCTCCATGATGCTCTCAAGAGCGAGGGCATTCGCGTCGTGCAGCTCGTCATTCCCGGCGGCATCCCAAAACTGCAACTGCCAAACGGCATTGACGACGTCGCGGATCGCGTCTGGGATCTGCACCGCTCGGAGGGCCCTTTTCGCACCATGCTTATCCCTCTTGAAGACGGGCGGGAGTGAGCTGACATGCCCGCCGCCCACCGTCCTGGTCTCAGGGTGGACTCTCGGGTCACGATTCCTGAGTCTGAGCTGACCTGGCGGTTCTCGCGCTCCTCTGGCCCGGGAGGGCAAGGTGTGAACACCACTGATTCGCGCGTCGAGCTCGTGTGGGACGCAGCAAGTTCGGCTGCGCTCTCACCGCTATTGCGAGAGCGTCTCTTCGGTCGCCTCAGCGGTCGGCTCGTCGGCGGAGTGCTGACAATCGCTGCTTCCGAGCATCGCGCTCAGAAGCAGAATCGGGATGCTGCGCGTGCCCGCCTGGCAAAAGTCGTCGCTGAGGCGCTGGCCCCACCCTCCGCGCCTCGTCGGCCTACGAAACCGAGCCGGGGCTCAAAGGAACGTCGACTGACAGCCAAGAAACAACGCACCGACGTCAAACGATTGCGTCGGCGCCCTCTCGACTGACTCCGGCGGCTGCTAGCGAAGAGTCGGCCAGATCATCATCTCGCGATGGTGAACTCCGCCGAGAGAAGATCCGTGGGCCGGGAACTGCGGCCCACGAGGAGTTCGAAACGCCCCGGCTCGACGACTCGGTGCCCGTCGGAGGTGACGATGGAACACGATGCAGCTGGCACCTCGACCGTCACGGTCTCACTCTGACCCGCCTCCACCCGCACCTGGCGCCATGCTTTGAGTTCCTTCTCAGCCCAGGTAGCGGTGGTCACGAGATCGCTGACGTAGGCCTGCACAGTCTCGATCGCCGGGCGAGCTCCGGTGTTGGTGAGCGTCACCTGACAACGAATCACACCGTCAGACCCCACCTCATCGATGGGAATATGAAGGTTCGAGTACTCCACACTCGTGTATGACAGCCCCTCGCCAAAGACGAACTGCGGCTCCTGGGTCAAGTCGGCGTATCGCTCACCATGCTGGCCGCGCACCTGGTTGTAATAGACAGGCTGTTGCCCGACGTGCCGCGGCACCGAGATCGGCAGACGACCGCTAGGTTCGATCAAGCCCAGAATGAGTTCGGCGACAGCCTGCCCACCCCGCATGCCGGGGTTGAACGCCTCGATGATGGCTGCGGTCTGCATTGCTGAGGCAGGCAGAGTCGCCGGTTTTCCATGCACGAGCACCAGGATGACCGGGGTGTCCGTCGCCACAAGAGCATCAAGAAGCGCTATTTGCGCACCCTGCAATTCGAGCGTGGCGGTCGAGCGCGTCTCCCCGGTCAATGCGATCGTGTCGCCGAGCACTGCCACGACATAGTCAGCCGACCCCGCGGCAGCCACCGCATCAGCGAGCATTGCTGGATCAACCTTCGCTGGAGAAAAGACGGGCACTCGCGGACCGCCGTCGTGCCACTTCTCACCCCCAGGATCAGGGATGAGAACCTCAATATCGGCGCCGCGAGAGTGGGTCACGCTCCAGCCCTCGGGAGCGACCGCGCGCATCCCGTCCAGCACGGTCTGCACCAGCTCACGAGGGTGACCATCGGGCATCCAGGCGACCTGGCCCGATGAACCAGCCCAGTCCCCCAGCGTGACATGAGGGTCGTCGGCGTTGGGCCCGACCACAGCGATCGTCCGCGGAGATTGCTCGACGCTCGTCGCATCTATCAGTGGCAGGGTGCCGTCATTGCGCAACAGCACCAGCGAACGCCTCGCCATCTCGAGGTTCAGCCGAGCATGCTCGGCGCTGCCAATGACCTGAGCTTGCAGCGCCACATCGGGCGCCCGAGGGTTCTCGAACAGACCCAGCTCGAACTTCAGTCGAAGGATTCTGCGGACGGCTTCGTCAAGGTCGGCTTCTGCGAGCCTTCCGGTGGCGACAGCAAGTTGCGCACCCTCAAAGAACTCCGGTGTCGTCATCACAAGATCGTTGCCAGCCTCGACAGCGACCGCAGCAGCCTCGGCATGGTCGGCGCACACTCTCTGCTCGCGGACCATGCGCCCCACGTTGTCCCAGTCAGTGATGAGTGTGCCAGTGAAACCCCACTCACCTTTCAGCACATCTGAAAGCAGCCACCTATTCGCTGTGATCGGTACGCCGTCGATCGACTGATAGCCCAGCATGAACGTGCGGCATCCCTCATCGACCGCCCGTTGAAACGGGGGGAGGAACCACGAGCGCAGCTTGCGTCGGCTGACATCGGCTTCACTGGCATCACGGCCACCCTGCGTCTCGGAGTACCCTGCGAAATGCTTGGCGCAGGCGAGAACCGCCGTGGGGTCATCCAGCCCCTCACCCTGATACCCACGAATCATGGCAGCGCCGAGTTCACCGATGAGAATCGGATCTTCACCAAAGGTCTCGTCCACTCGCCCCCAGCGCAGGTCGCGAGAGATGCAGAGGACGGGAGAAAACGTCCAGTGAATACCGGTCGCTGAGATCTCCACCGCAGCCGCACGTGCAACCCGTTCCAGGAGCTTTGGATCCCAGGAGCAAGCCATCGAGAGCTGTGTACCGAAAATCGTCGCGCCGGAAAAGAACGAGTGACCGTGAATACAGTCGTCAGCGGTCAGTAGCGGAATTCCAAGCCGCGTCCGCTCGGCGATCTCAATCGCTTCGCCCATCCGCTCCCCGATGTGCAGCAGCGAACCGACAAGGTTCGTCGAGATCAAGTCGTCCAGATCAGCCCGATTCGCATCTAGCTGCATCATCTGCCCGACCTTCTCGGCAACGCTCATACGACCCAAGAGGTCGTCGATGCGAGCGTCGATCGGCAAGGAGCTGTCCTTGTATTGGAGTTCATCCATGATTGGCATCGCTGTCTCCTTGACGCTTTGTCGGCCTCGGTGCACGACATAAATCCATGCCGTGGATTATTGCACGACGCCCTTTATCGGGCAAGGTTTTCTCACGCAGCTGAAGGCTGCGCCCAGCGCTGTGGCGACTTCAGAACCTAGATGGGATCAGACGTTGATGCGCGAGATCTAGGGCGCAGCGCACTGCGCCAACAGCCACGGCTTGGTCCCTAAGTTCTGAGCGAACCAAGCTTGGCGGCTCACCCTCGACAAGATCGGCTAGCTTCCGACGAACAGGCTCAAGGAGCTCTTCGGCGTCGCTGGGCACGTCACAGCCGAACACGAGAATGTCGGGGCCCAGCAGAGTCGCGACCACGGCTGAGACTCTCGCCAGCCGGTCGGCCACGGCATCAACGATGGTGAGGGCAACCCGATCGCCCTTCGACGCGGCCTCAAACACGGCCTCGACCTCCAAAGGACCCACGGACTGTTCAGAGCTGGATGCGCTCTGCTCAGCAGGCACCTGCGTGGTGACCCTGGTCCGATCCTCTTCGCTCAGCTGTTCGACAAACAGAGCTGTCAAAGGCACAATACCTTGCGTTCCATGCCCACCTTCAAGAAGCCTCACGAACTCCATCTGCCCCGCAAAGCCGCTGCCACCCCTGACGATGCGACCTGAATCGATAATGCCAGCGCCGAACCGCTCCTGCACCAGCATCAAGACAACGCCATCGAGCCCTTGAGCGGCCCCGCGCCAGCGTTCACCGATGACCGCGAGGTTGGCGTCATTATCGACGAGCACTTCCCAGGGGCGACCGGCGCTGAAAGCTTCGATCACGTTGATTCCAGGGAGCCCGGAAACTCGCGTCGAGCTCCCAACTCCTCCGTTATGGTCGACCGGCGCGGGAACGCCAACAGCCACTGTTGTCAGGAGTCCAGGATCGATAGCGGCCTCGACCACCAGATCATCAATGATGTTCTTCGCTTCGTCTATCAGTGCCGAGGCTGACTGAATTGGAGTCCTGCGCTCCACAACCGTCGCTGTGACGACATCACCGCGAAGGTTGCACAACTGCGCCACAATCCGCTCCGGGCCCAACTCGACGCCTGCGACAAAACCTGCGCGGTCATTGAACGCGAACGTTCGAGACCTCCGCCCGACACCTGTGGCCGAACGCGGGGCGGTCGGCGCCACTTCGATCACGAGTCCGAGGGAGATGAGCGCATCACACACTGCGAGCACGCCCTGCCGCGACAGATCCGTGCGAGGCATAAGACCTGAAGCTGTCAATGGGGTGCTCGCGTCCTGAAGCGCCTTGAGTACGAGCTCCATGCTGTGGCGCCGCTGTCGCAAGGGCAGCACATCGCTCTCTTCCGCGGTCCGCACCGACGTTGCCCCCTTCAAACTCCGACTGCAGCGAGCCTAGCGCTGGCCAGCTCATTGACCGATTTGGGATGGGCTCGTGCGGTCACCCTGCGGAAAGGCATTTTTGGAAATAGTTGCGCAGACCTATTGACGATGCACACATCTTGACATAGATTCCGTTTATTGATTTAAGACCTTGATGAAAGGACAATGATGTTCAAGAACAATCGCTCACGCAGAGCAGTTGCCATCGTTGCGCTGTCGCTAGCTGCCGGGCTGGTACTGACCTCCTGCGGGCGGGCTGACTCCGCCGGAAGCGACGCTTCAGCCATTGACGCGCTGGACGATCAGCCGGCGACCGGAGAACTAAACATTTGGGCGCAAGCAGATGAGGCGGCCGCGCTGCCTGCCTTTGCCGAAGAATTTCTAGAACTCAATCCAGATCTCACAATCAACGTCACCGCGTTGCCTTGGGATGCCGCGCACAACAAGTACCAGACGGCCATCGCCGCCGGCACAACTCCAGACATGGCACAAATGGGCACCACCTGGATGGCCGACTTCAGCGGCGCTTTTACTCCCGTACCAGAAGGGATCGACACCTCAGGGTTCTTTGAGGGATCGTTAAGCACGAACATGGTGGGCGACCAGCTCTTCGGAGTGCCGTGGTACGTCGACACACGCGTGTTTTACTTCCGCAAGGATCTCGCTGAAACGGCGGGATTCCCGGAAGGTGCGCAAACCTGGGATGAATTCAAGGAGTTCACCAAAGCTCTGCAAACCGAGGCGGGGGCAGAGTACGGCGTAGGACTCCCCTCCAGCGGCACCGACGCATTTCAGAGCATGCTGATGTTCCCCTGGTCCAACGGTGCCGAAATCACCAACGCCGACCAGACGGAGTGGACCCTGGACTCACCGGAATGGGTCGAGGCGATGGAGTATTACGAATCGTTCTTCAGCGAAGGCATCGCCAATCCCGACGCCGAGACTGGCGCGGGCAGTGGCGAGTCGGAGTTTGTCAGCGGAAAGACTCCCGTCTTGACCGGTGGCCCGAGCCTCATCGGATCGCTGACTGCCGCAGGCGGAGGCGAAGATTACAAAGACATGATCGGTGTCATGCGTGTACCCGAGGAGGTCTCTTCGACAAGCTTCACCGGTGGATCGAACTTGGTCGTCTTCGAAAAGAGCCAGAACCCTGAAGCAGCCTGGAAGTTTGCGCGTTGGCTCAGCGAGCCCGATGTGCAGGTGCGCTGGCAACAGGCTGTCGGAGACCTGCCCGCCGTGGAGAGCGCGTGGGACGACCCAGCTTTGGCTGACGACGAACTGTTGAGCGTCCTCGGCGAACAACTCACCGACACCAACTCGCCTCCTACCCTCACGACTTGGACGCAGGTAAGCGCCCAGGCCGACAAGGCGCTGGAACAGATCATCCGCGCGGGAGCAGATCCTGCCCAGACGATGGCAGATCTGCAGTCGGCTGCCGAATCAATCGGAACCGGACAGTAACATGTCCGTTGCTCACCAGAGCAGCGCGAAGGTGAATCGTCGGGCGTCGAAAGGCGCCCGACGACAGGCCCTCGTCGCTTGGGGATTCGCACTCCCCTTCATGATCTTCTTCGGCGTTTTCATGCTGATACCGATCCTGTCGTCGTTTGCCATGTCGTTCACGGACTTCAGGGCCAGCGACGTGCAAGATCCGTTCGCCGTCACGTTCGTGGGCTTGGACCAATACATCCAGCTGTTCCGCGACCCACAGTTCATCAAGTCACTGGGCGTCACTTTCTACTTCGTGCTCGTCGGCATCCCACTCACGATGGCGGTGGC
This sequence comes from Microbacterium marmarense, assembly GCF_037204165.1. Classification (NCBI taxonomy): domain Bacteria; kingdom Bacillati; phylum Actinomycetota; class Actinomycetes; order Micrococcales; family Microbacteriaceae; genus Microbacterium; species Microbacterium marmarense. The sequence continues at coordinate 860,249 of NZ_JBBDGL010000001.1, read as the reverse complement.
GCTGCTATTGGCCCTTGCCCTCAACACGGGAATTTCACGACTGAGGTCGGTATACCGTGTCGGGTTTTACCTGCCAGTGGTCGCATCTATCGTCGCGGTGGCTGTGGTGTGGCGTTTTCTCTTGCAGGACGACGGAATCATCAACGCGGCGCTCAGCTTCGTGGGAATCGATGGGCCGAACTGGCTCAATGACACCTTCTGGGCAATGCCAGCCCTCATTGTCATGGCCGTATGGCGCAACGTGGGAACACTGATGATCATTTTTCTCGCAGGACTGCAGACCATTGCCCCCGAGATGCGGGAAGCGTCCGCGCTCGACGGCGTCTCGATCTGGCAACGGTTCATCCACATCACCCTGCCGCTCATGCGCCCGACACTGTTGCTCGGGGCAATTCTCATCTCAGTCGGCTACCTGCAGTTCTTCGAGGAGCCGTTCATCATGACAAACGGAGGCCCACTCGATTCGACCTTGTCGGTGACCTATTTCGTCTACAACGAGTTTGGGTTCGGCAACTACGGCACGGCCTCTGCCGGGTCGTACGTGCTGTTCGTAGTCATCGCACTGTTGGCGTTCGCACAGTTCCGCGTGCTGCGCTCCAAGGATTGAGAGTAAGAGATGTCAGAAACACTTTTGGTCACCGTGCCAAAGAAGCGCCGGCGCTCGCGCTCCACCGCTATGGAGACGCCCGCCCCCTTGCAGGCGGTTGCGTATCTCCTGCTCACGCTCGGCGTCATCCTCTTTTTCACACCGTTCGTCGTCATGGTCATCAACTCGTTGAAAACCGAAGGCGAACTCCTACGAAACCCGACGGGGCTGATACCCCAAGAACTCACGTTCGACAACTACCTGCAGTGGTTTCAAGACCTGAACATCCAGCAGTTCTTCATGACGAGCCTCATCGTGGCCACCGTCACGGTGGCGGGCAATGTGGTGTTCTGTTCGATGGTCGGCTATGCGATGGCCAAGATGGAGTTCCCGGGCAAGAAGCTGTTGTTCGCGCTGGTAATGCTCACGCTCATGGTTCCGGGGACAGTAACCTTCGTGCCCTTGTTTGTTCTGGTAAGCAAGCTCGGGCTTGTCAACACGCTGCCCGGCCTATTCCTGCCTTTCCTTGTCACGCCGCTCGGTGTCTTCCTCATGCGCCAGTTCATGATGGGAATCCCAAATGAGCTGCTGGAAGCAGCTCGTCTCGATGGGGCGAAGGAAGTTCGATTGTTCTTCACAGTCGTCTTGCCGCTATGCGGCGCACCGATTGCGACGCTGTCGATCCTCACGTTCCTGATGTCGTGGAACAACTTCCTATGGCCGCTAGTCGCAGCGCAGAGCGAGGCTACGTACACACTGCCCATCGCGCTGACGCTGTTTTCGAAAGGGCAAGAAGCGACCAACTATGGCTTGTTGTTGGCGGGTGCGGTGCTGGTCATTACGCCAATCGTCATCCTGTTCCTCTTCCTTCAGCGCTACTTCGTTCAAAGCGTCGTCAGCGCCGGGGTGAAGTAAAGAGAATCGACAGCGGCGTTAGATCGAGGAGACTCACGCGCGACGCGGATCAGCGCCGGTAGGCCGCTCATGGCCTTGCGCTGCGGCCAAGCGCTGCGCGAGTCCGTCAAGAATGAGATTGAGCCCATCGAGGAACTCGTCCGAGAACGCATAGCTTTCCTGAGCAAAGAGCTCCTCAAGCGCACGCGCAAGGTGCGGGTATTCCGCTTCGGAAGGCGCCACCCTCGCCGCGAAGTCTGCCTCCGTCTCGCCTTCCGCAGCAAATGGCAAGCTCACCTCGGTCAGCACAAATCCGTAAATGTACGCATCGAGTGTTGAGAAGGCGTGCGTCGCGAGGAGTGCTGAGAAGCCTTGGCTCATGAGGCATCCAACCACCCGATCGTGGTGTCGCATCAGAGCGGGGCCTGGCACGGGTCGCGATTCCAGCATCCCCAGCCCCCAAGGGTGCTGGCCGAGCACAGCACGTGCTGATGCTGCGCGCTTGCTCATCGCCTCGCGCCACGGGTCGCCAACGACGGGCAGCTCGATCTGCGCAAACACCCACTCCGCCAGCGCGTCGAGCAGTGCCTCTTTGTCGGAGACGTGGTGGTAGATCGACATCGCCTTTACGCCGAGCTCGGCGCCAACCGTGCGCATGCTGACGGCGTTGATTCCGCTGCGATCCGCCACAGCTGCGGCGGCGGAAATGACGAGTTCGCGGTTCAGTGTTCCTCGCGCTGTCATTCCTCCATATTGCCTCACTTACGGGGTGTAAGGCTATGCTGATATCACTACCCTTACACCCGTAAGCATGAAAGGCGTTTCCATGTCATCCACTCTTCAACCGCTGCCACCGATCGACGTTCGCTTGCGCTTGTCTGCGCTGTGGGCGACGACGATGATCATCGTCGCCTTCGTCGATATCTTCGGCCTCTACCGGGCTGACTTGCGTGAAGAAATCGAGGCTGGACGTGTCTTCGTGTTTGAGGTCGGTCAGCCTTTCATGCTGGGTATCGTGCTCTACGTCACGGTTCCAACACTGATGATCGTGGCCAGCGTGTTTCTTCCTTGGCGTGCCAACCGGTTGCTCAACGTCATCGTGGCCGCCCTCTTCGCGATCACGATCGTCGGTGCAGCTATCGGCGAATGGGGGTACTACCTCGTTGCCAGTGGCGTCGAGGTGGGCCTACTCGCGACTATCGTTGTGCTCGCCACGCGCTGGCGGCTCACACTGCGATCTAGCAACCAGTCTCAGCGAACCCCTGCGACACGATAGATGTCGTCGATGGCTCGCATGGTCTGCACGGAGTCTTCGACTTCGGTGGCGAGCGACTCACCCGTGCGAAACGCATCGAGCACCGCCGTAAGTTGGTGATCGTATGTTTCCTCCCCTGCGACAGTCGACGTGTAGTCGAGACCGTCGCGGGTGACGACGATGGAGTGGCCGCCAGAGGGGAACACCAGATTGTCGACATGCAATGTCGCCTTCGAGCCCACAATATGCAGGAAAGCGCCGAACTCGACGCCGGGCGCCATGCTTGCGCCCAGATTCGCTTCGAGCTCATTGCCGAAGTCCAGCCGAGCAGCGATCGAAAGATCCGCACCCAGCGGGTTCAACTCTGCGCTCGCCTTCACCACGGTGGGTTCACCGAACAATGAGCGTAGCCAGTGAAGGGGGTAGCATCCGAGATCCATCAGCGCTCCACCGCCTAGTTCCGGCACGTGGCGGATTGAGGAGGCCTCAAACGGAATCTCTGCGTTGAACTCAGCGGTCGCGGCCTCAATCACGCCGAGCTCACCCGACGCAACGAACTCGCGCACCCATTGGAACAGCGGGTGGTAGTAGTCGTGAAATGCTTCGACGACGCGGCGCCCGGTGCGCTCCACCGCTTGAGCGACCTCATCTGCCTCGACGGCGTTCATCGCGAAGGGCTTTTCGCACAGCACGTCCTTGCCCGCTTCTAACGCAGCGATTGTCCACCGCGCATGTTCGGAGGGCGGCAGCGCGATGTAAACCAGATCGATTTCCGAGTCGTCGACCAGGGCCTGGTAGTCCGCGTGGACACGGCCAATGCCGTGGCGTTGCGCGTAATCTGCCGCGTCGCCGCGAGATGCCACCGCCACAATCGACACGTCGGCGCGCCGCTTCGCAGGGGAAATTATCGCGCGCGGCGCGATGCCAGACGCGCCCAACAACCCGACTCGCGTCACCGTAACCGCCTCATCGCCAGCCGTTGCACCGTTCACAGAGTGATTCCCTTCGGCGGCCCGAACTCTTGCCAGGCCGACTCCCATCCGACACCAATGGCGCTACTCGCACGCACAAATCCGTCCGAGCCTACAACGCTTTCTCGCGCTACTTCGCTATGCGGAACGAGCGACTCGTAGTAGGTCGTGTTGGGGATCGCCATGCACAAATGCGTGTTCACCAAGCCGCCGCCATGAACCTCCGCGCGGAGCAAGAACGAATCTGCGAGGTGCGCGATACGCATCGCCCCTGTGATTCCCCCTTTGAGCGCTGAGCTCGTACGAACAGCTGTTGCGCATCCCGACGCGATGAAGTCGGCCGTGTTCAGATGCGCGCCGGGGCTGGTTTCGGCGACGAGCAGGGGAATCTCCACGCGGCGCGCGAGAGCGGCATACGCCGAAACGCTGAACTCCCGCATCGGCTCCTCGTACCAAAGGTAACCTTCATCAGCTAGCGCCCGTCCGAGATAGACGGCGTCAGCCAGGTCGAATCCGGCGGAGCCGTCGTACATGAGGTCCATGTCGTCGCCCATGCGCGAGCGAAGCGCCCGCGCGAGCGCAGCATCCTTTCGAGCATCTCCCCAAGCATGGAGCTTGATCGCGGGGTAGCCGAGCTCACGGCACTGGTCTGCGACGTCCAGGTACTCAGCAATGTCACCAAACGTTGCTGTTGACGCATAGGCCGGTATGGCTTCTCGAAACGATCCCAGGAGTCTGTACAGCGGCACTCCAGCCGCTTTCGCGCCAATGTCCCACAGCGCGATGTCGACCGTTCCCATCAGGTGGAGCGGGATGTGTTCAATGCGGTCGATTTCCCACACCCGCCGCCATAGATACTCGCGCGCCAGCACATCGTGGCCGATCAGCTCGGCACGTAGACGCCGATCAACAATGTCCTTCAGGATCACCCCTCGCTGGGCGAAGGCATACCCGCGTAGTCCTGATTCAGTGGTGATCACAAGCCAGGCGCCAAATCCGGCGGGATCCGAACCGGGCAGCCCATCCCGCCAGAGGAATGACGGTGAAACGCCGGGAGTCTCGACCATCACCACTTCTACGGAGACGATTCGATCAGCGGACGAGCCTTCTTCTGTGACGTCAGCCACGTAGTCCGCCGCCCATCAGATCTGCACTGCGAAGCACAGTCCGCTGAGCCACGATCAGGACGATCATTACGGGGGCCATCGAAATGATAGTGGCAAGGATCAGTTCTGGCAGCCCGACGTCGGCAGCCTGGGCTGACAGCGGATTGAGCTGGGGAACGTTACTCGCGAGAGTCGCAAGCCCGACGGGCAGCGGCTGTTGTGGACCTCCCAGCATGACGAACGGAAGAAAATACTCGGTCCAGTTGCGCATGAAGGCGAAGAACGCGATGAGCACGACGATGGGTTTGGCGAGCGGCACCGCGACCCTCAGGAACACTTGGAACTCGCTGCACCCGTCAAGTCGCGCTGCGGAATAGATGTCTTTGTCCACCGTCGTGCTGAAGTAAATGAACGACATGTAGATACCGAAAGGGAAGACGCCCAGAGGCAAGATGACCGATAGTGGATGCCCGACAAGTCCGAGCGTCGTCATCTCGAGAAACAACGGCAGCACGAGTGCCGACGCCGGCACCAGCATGAGCAGCAAACTGACCATCAGTATCGCCTTACGGCCGGGGAACTCTCGCGTTCCGAGCGCATAGCCCGCCGGCACTGTCGTGACGACCGCCAGGAGAATACCGCCAGCGGTGAGTAGGACCGAGTTTCCGATCCAATCTACGACGACTCCGCCGTCGTAGCCTTGCAAGTTCGTCCATGCAGTCGAGATGTTCCCGAAACTGCCGAACGAGAATGGGAAATCGTTCTGCAGCTGCGCGTTGGACTTGGTGACGGCGAGTAGCAGCCAGATGATCGGTATCAACGAGAAGGCTGCCCATGCGAGCAGCACGAACCAGGCGACGGCGCGAGCTGTGGATGGTCCGAACGGTGACTTCTTCCCCGTGTTGAGCGAAGGGGGAGGGGTCCGGATGGACTCCGTTTTCATTGCATATGTCATGTCAGATCTCCACCCGGAACATATCCGTCTTTCGCAGCACGACCGCGGCGAGGATTCCGGCGATGGCGAGCAGTTGGACGGACAACGCCGCGGCTGCGGGGAAGTTTCCGTAGGTATAGGCGAACGTGTAGGTCAGTTGCAGCGGCGAGAAGTCATCACCGATGGCTCCGCCTGTCGCGCTCGAGAGGATCTGCGGTTCAACGAAGAGTTGCGTCGCCGCGGCAATATTGAGGATCAGTGTGTAGCCGATCCACTTTCTCAGCATCGGGAGCTTGATCTGCATGGCCGTGGTCCATGAACCGGCACCGTCGATTCGTGCAGCTTCGAGAATCTCCGCGGGGATGGATGTGAGCGCCGCATACATCAAAAGGATGGCGTTCGCCGAGGTCCATACTGCGATCATCGCCAGCACCGGGGGGACAGCGGCCGGAGTGAGCACCTGAAAGATGTTCTCGAGACCGAACGCGTTCATGAGTCCCCCCACGGGACTTGTCGCCGGGTTCAGCATGAAGATCCACACCACGACTCCGGCCGCGCCGACGAGGGCTTGCGGAAGGTAGTACGCGAACCGGAATCCGGAGCCCACGCGCGCCGACCGCCCCTGCAGGAGCAACGCGATGCCGATCGAGACGATCATCGAGGGTGCGATGAAGAAGAAAGCGTAGATGCCGATATTCACAAACGCATCGACGTAGCGGAAGTCTTGAAACGTCTGCACGTAGGCGTCAAATCCCGCGAATCCGCCATTCGGTCCGCTGAACGAGATGACGACGGCATAGATCGCGGGCACGAGGCCGAATCCGATCACCAGTAGAAGATACGGCGAGAGAAACAGGTAGGACGAGAGGATCATGCCTCGCGACGCGCCGCCTGGCGCGCGCCCGCCGCGACCCGCGGAAGGCGCCAGTTCGTCGCCGCTAGCCTCCGGCCCCGCGCTTGCCGCTACGGCAAGCGCGGGGCTTTGTGGGGTCGACATCATTCGACTTCCCAACCAGCTGCCTCGAGGTTCTGAACCAGTCGCGTCTCCCACTCCGGCACAGTTTCGGTCATCGACTGTCCTGTCCCGAGCGCAGCCGGGACCACTGACCGGTAGGTCTCGGAGTTGGCCTGCTTGTAGGTCAGTCCCGTCCAAATACCATCGACGGCGGTGGCCAGCACTTCGTTGAGCGGAGTATCGACTTCGGTGAACGTGCCGTCCTCGATGTTGCGGTCAAGCCAAGCGCCTTGCATGGGCTCATACGAAGGCAACGTGGTGGAGGCCTCAGTGGCGAGGAATGGACCCGTCGTGACCCAGGTCACCAAGTCCGCAGCCGCCTGCTGGTACTCACTGTGGCTCGAAACGACATACGCGCGACCGCCAATGTCGCCGGTGTGGGCTTCGGCGTCCGCCTCCCACTTAGGCGGGGCTGCGAACGAGAGCGTGCCAGGAGCAGCGTCAAACGAGTTGGCGTAGACGTTCTGTCCGTACCAGATCGGTCCCATCATCATCAGGACCTTCTCAGGAGTGCCGTAGTCCTGCGCGAATTGGGGATCCACGACTGCTGTTCGGGCAAACGCATCGACCTCGAGCATGCTGTCGATCATTTCAGTGACTCGTGTGCAGTTCGGATCGCTCAAGTCGACCTTGACTGTATTCACACCGGTGAACTCCGGGCCGGGGCACTCCGCTGCCGCGTAGTACGTGAGGTCGTCCCACGGGTTGCTCGCGCTGCCGACGACGTAGCCGGGGTGCTCCTCAACCAGCTTCTCGCCAGTGGCCTGAAACTCTTCCCAGGTCGTCGGTATGGAGTATCCGAATTCGTCCATCAGGTTCGGGTTGTACCAGAGCACGCCGGGCGCGAAGTCACCTCGCAGACAGATGAGTTCGTCTCCCACCGTGCACGGGTCAAGCGTCCCCTGAGAAAAGTCCCCAACAATTTCTGGGTCGACGAGCGACGTTAGGTCGAGTGCAAAGTCGTACGGGTCGCCCGCCAGCGAACTCGCTGCAGATGCAGCAGTTGCGAGAACGTCGGGCCATCCCTGACCTGAAGTGTTGGCGAGAAGGATCTTCGATGCCAGTTCATCGGGCGAGCTATCGAGGGTCTCGATCTCCAGAGTCACCTCGGGGTGCGCCTCTTGATATGCCTCGAATAGCGGAAGCCGAATCGCATCGGTCCAGACAACGAGCGTGGCGTCTCCTTCAGCCTGGTCAACAGCTTCGGTCGTCGTTCCGCCGACTGCACAACCGCTCAGCAGCGCGCCGACCGCTGTCGCGCCCAGCGTGGCGATCGCGATCTTTCGCCAGGACTTATTGGATTGCAATTTCTTCATGGCAGTTCCTCTTCGTTGATACCTGCAGGGATGATCCCAACTCTGGGATCGGTGTGATTGAGTTCGATGGTCTGATGATGCGGAGAAGGAGAAGGAGAAATAGTGGGGCCCTCTGTTATGTCGTCATGAAAATCGCTTCAACCTCCGGCCGATTGACTTCGTTGAACCAGGCTTCGAGTTGCGCGCGCATTGCTAGCACTCGCTGTGGCTCTTGCTCAGCGAGATCGTTGAGCTCCAGCGGATCGACCGCGAGGTTGTAAAGCTCTGGCCGCACCTCACCAGGCAGTACGCGTGGCACTGGCGGCAAAGCGTCGGTAAGAATATGAGAGAACCGCTCGGGCTCGTATCTGAGAGCACGATCCATTTCAAGATCGTCCGGCGTGACATGCATGGCTGACGCAATTTCAGGTAGCACAAGCTTCCAGTGGCCGTCACGCATCGCTGCGTTGCACACTCCGAGGGGGCGATAGCGATTCCATTGCCAGAAACGCTGCTCAGGCACGGACCCGGCGTCACCGCGCAAGACGGGCAGCATGTTCTCGCCGTCGCGAAAGAGGCTCGCATTCACTGTCGAAGCTTCCGTAGCCGCCAGGATCGTGGGATACCAGTCGGTGAAGTGCACCATTTCGTCGACGCGGCGCCCGCCTTCGAACCCGTCGGGCCAACGAATGATGCCCGGCACGCGAATCCCGCCCTCGTAGGTATGCCCCTTCGACCCTCGGAATCCGCAGTTGAAACGGTCGGTCGCCTGCGGTCCATGTCCCCGCATTTGCGGGCCATTGTCGCTAGTGAACATCACCAGCGTGTTGTCGCGAAGTCCGAGCCGATCCAGCTCCGCGAGAACGCGAACGATTCCAGCATCCATCGCTTCGACCATGGCGTACAGCACGGCGACAGCAGGGTTGTTTCCGCGATCGAGGTGCTTTTGCTCGCTGCCTTCTGGAGCCTGGAAAGGCGCGTGAGGTGCGTTATAGGCCAGGTGCAGATAGAACGGTTCATCGCTGTGCGCCTGAAGAAAATCGACAGCTTCATCGGTCCATACATCGGTCAGATAACGCCCGTCGGCGCGTGCCGTGGTTCCATTCTTCTGGATGGTCCAGTCCCAGTAGTCCATCCAGCCGCCCTGGAATCCAACGAATTCGCTAAACCCACGACTGGTGGGGTGGTACTCCTCAGCCAGTGCTCCACTGTGCCACTTTCCGATGAGGCCCGTGGCATATCCCGAGGCACCAAGACAGTCCGCGAGGGTGTCCTCTTCTGTTGCTATCCGGTCCAACCCGCGACCATCAAGAGTGTCGATGGCGCCCGTGCGGTGCGAGTAACGCCCAGTGAGCAGTGCGGCCCGAGCGGGAGCGCACACCGGCGATGCCGAATAGTGCTGGCTCAGTTCGATGCCGTCCCGATACAGGCTGTCTAGGCCAGGAGTCTCGGTCATTCCGAAGTTGAAGCACCCAATGTCTCCGAAGCCGAGGTCATCGGCCACAATCTGCAGGATGTTTGGGCGACTCATAGCGGTGCTACCTCTCGGGCACCCGTGAGCTCGATCACTGACAGAACTGCATCGGCTTCGACACCGTTCAGGTCAACAACGGCGCCGCCCTGAGCGCCACGCACCTCTAGCGATGTGCCGCCTGCATCTGTCAGTAGCCGGGCAGATTCGACCGAGACATTCGCCGGCAACACCAACTCCCCATGGGCGGGCCAATTCTCTACAAGCAGATAAACGTGATCGCTCGAAGCAGTGCTCCACCCCCAATCGAGCGCACGGAATGGACCGCGATGAGTGCCATAGATTGACGCGCCGCAACGCTGCAGCCAATCTCCGATCGCCTCAAGTTCGACAACCTGCGCCGAAGGCACGGCACCGCGACTATCGGGCCCCACGTTCAGAAGGACGTTTCCACCTCGAGAGACGGCCTTGGCGATCGTGACAGAGATCTCGTGCGCGCTCTTCCACTCGGTGTTGTCGGTGAACCCCCACGTCCCGTTGCCAGTGATCGGAGTTTCCCAGTCACCCGCCGGCTCATCGGGCATCTCGTTGTCTCGCGTCTGCCCGTAGTCACCCAGCCCATTGCCGACGCGTCCGTTGACGAGACAATAAGGCTGGAGCATGTGCACGTGCTCGACGAGATCGCGACTCTGCTCTGCGGTGATCCCTTGGGGCGTGTCGAACCAGATAAGCGCGATCTCACCGTAGCCAGTGAGCAGCTCCGTCAACTGCGGCTTCACGTAGCCCTGCAGATAGCCTTCGAAATCTTGTGTTTCAGGATCGAAGTCCCAGTCGTTGCCTGCGGCATCCGGATGCGTCCAGTCCTGCGTCTGTGAGTAATAGAGACCGAACTTGATGCCCCGATCACGGCACGCCTGCGAGATCTCGCCGACTATGTCGCGCCCGAGAGGCGCATCCACCGCTGAGCTGAAAGTCGTCAGCTCGGTGTCCCACAGGCAGAAACCGTCATGATGTTTCGCGGTGAGAACCAGATAGCGTTGCCCGGCGCGAACAGCCAGATCTACGAGCTGGTTGGCATCGAATTCGCGCGGGTCAAAAGACGCCGCAAGCTGCTTGTATTCCTCGGCGGGAATCTTCAAGTCGTGCATGATCCACTCCCCCATGTGCGGGGTGGGCTTTCCGTTCCAGTACCCGGCGGGGATCGCGTACAACCCCCAGTGCACGAACATTCCGAACCGGGCTTCGCGGAACCAACGCAGAGCGGGGTTCCCCTGTGATTGCGGGTCCTGGGCGAAGGTGATTTGTCCTGCATCCGGGGTATCAGCCATAGGGGCGTCCTCACTCTGGGGGCGATTAGTCGTGGTCAAGAGTTCAGTGTTCATGTTGTTTTTCATCGCAGATTCACGCTCCAAATGGCGCAAAGTGTGCGTCGCTGGTCGGTGCCAGGTCAGAGGCGTCAAAGTACAGCGGTACCGGGAATGCATCTTCTGTGTTGATCGACCAATCGAGGAGCAGTCGCCGCATGTCAGCGACGATGTGCGAGAAGTCGGGATCGGCAGCCAGATTGCGCAACTCATGCGGGTCCGCTGCCAGGTCGAACAACTCGTCAACCGGATCCAGTGGGTCGTAGATGTACTTCCACCGGCTCGTGCGCACCATCTTTGGGCGACCTTCTGCCTCTGCCGCGCGCAATAGAGGGCGAAGGGTCGCAGGCATCGCACCTGCCGCCTCAACACCAGCGCTGTAGCTCATCGGTGTGGCGCCGGCTCCGTACTCGGCGAAGACCGCGCTCCGCGGCTGCGTTGCAAGCTCAAGGCCTGGCAGGTTTCGACCCCTACTCTGCTCGATCGCTTCCACTCCGGCCAGGTGCGCCAGCGTCGGCATGACGTCGATCAGGCTTACGGGGTCGTTCACGACAGTTCCGGCACCGGCAGCGCCTGGAACACTGACAAGCAAAGGAATCCGAGTGAGCGCGTCGACGAGAGAATTACATTTGACCATCAGCCCCCGCTCACCGCCGAAGTCACCGTGATCCGAAACGAAGACGACGATGGTGTCACGGTGGCGATCGAAACGCTCGAGCGCGTCGAGAACGCGGCCCACACAGGAATCAACGAAGCTGATCATGGCGTAGTACATGGCAACTGCCTCGCGCAGCGAGCGGTCGTCGATATCAGCGAAGCCACACAACTCGCGATAAAGCCGTTGACGTACCGGTTCGTCGATTCCTTCTGTTCCCGTCCAGTCGGGAAGCTGAACCTCATCCGGGTCGTACATCGAGGCGAATGGTTCAGGGGCGTGATAAGGCTCATGGGGTTCAGGCAACGACATCCAAAGCAAGAACGGCTCGACCGCGGACTCGATGAATCTGCATGATTCTTCGGTCACGCGCGCTGCTGGGCAGTCTTCTGCAGCGAGCGGAGCTGTCCGCGTTTCCCAGAGCTGCGAATAGTCGGCGTCAGCCATCCAACGCAGGAATCTCCTATCCCGTTCGTCGCCGCCGTCCGTGCGTCCGGTGTGGCTGAAGTCTTTGTACACGTCGAACAGCCCAAGGTCGTCTGCGCCGAAGCAGTGATTCTTGCCGAGCAGTGCGAGGCTGTAGCCAGCACGGTGGAACGCGCGCAGATAGTTGTCTCTGTCAACCGGCGCCGTCAGCTCGTTCGTCCGCACCCCGTGATTGTGCGGATACGCCCCTGTCCACAGCGACACTCGAGATGGCGTGCAGAGGGGATGTGGTGTGAAAGCCAGGTCATACCGAACTGCTCGATCAGCCAGCCGATCAAGCGACGGCGTGAGCACGTCGGGGTTGCCATATTGAGGCAACGCCGTTGCCTTGAGCTGGTCGGCCATGATCACAACCACATTTGGTCTAGACACGTTCGGTCACCGCCGAAGTGCGCCCGTCGTGGCCGGAAAATGCGGGTGTGATGTCGAGTTCGTCGTCGATGCTGAGCTGCCAGCGTTCAATCTCACGGCGTAGCTCGTCGATCAATGGGGCCTGCGCAAAGTCGTTACTGAGGTCGTCGGTTTCCCACGGGTCAGCTGACAGGTCGAATAGCTGGAATCGGGACTGCTCTGGGTAGGCGATGAGCTTGTGCGAGCGCGTGCGCACCATTCGCTGAAGGTGTCGGTACGCACCGAAAATCGTTGTGTAGACCGAGTCTGCCTCGCCGTTCATGAGCGGCAGCAGCGACGGGAACTCCACCGACTGCGGCGCGGGAACTCCCAGCAAGTCGCAGACCGTCGAAAAAATGCTGCTCTGATACACGAGAGCATCGATGGTCTCGCCAGATGAAACGCCAGCACCTGCAAAGATGAGCGGCACCCTGACGGAATGATCGTATTGATTCTGTTTGCCCATCAGCCCGTGCTCGCCCACCGCAAGCCCGTGGTCGCTTGAAAACACAATGATGGTGTCGTCTGTTAGCCCACGCGCATCCACCTCTTCGAGGACGCGGCCGATCTGCTGATCGGCGTGAGTGAGGATCGCGTAGTACTCACTGCGATGCAGTCTTACTGCCTCTTCGGTGCGTGGGAAGGGCGCGAGTTGTTCGTCCCGAATTAGCGCGTCGCCTTGATCAAACGGATGCTGCGGCTGAAAGTTTGGCGGCACTTCGACGTCGTCGACGGGGTACAGGCCAAGGAACTCCGGGTGAGTCTGCCGCGGATCGTGAGGAGCGTGATAGGCCAAGTGCAAGAAGAATGGCTGGTCTTGCGTTGCCGCACGCTCGATAAAGTCGACAGCGGCGTTCGTCCACAGTTCACTGCTGTGCACGATCTCTCCGTCGGCCTGCATCCAATGGCGTCCTTGACTGCTGTCGTCGGGTCGCCACGAGTTGCCCTCTGACGGCCTTCTATACGCAGGGTTTTCTGGGCTGAATCCGTCCGCGTTGATGCCACCGGCCCAGGGGCCCACTTGGCCGTAGCTGCGATCGAGTGAACTCTGACCGTTGTGCCATTTGCCCGTGAAGAACGTTCGGTAGCCGCATTGCCCGAGATGCTGACCGAGCAGCGAAGACTCTTCAAGCCGATCATGAGCGTGGAACAGGCTCATGCCTGTGATCAGCATGGCCCGCGATGCCACGCATACCGCGGGTACCCACGAGCCCTGATTGAACGCGTGCGAGAAGGTGGTGCCCCGGCTGACGAGGCTGTCAAGATTCGGCGTGTGGATTTCCGGATTGTTGAGCGATCCGATCGTGCGGAAGGCTTGGTCATCCATGAAGATCAAGACAACGTTAGGCCTGCGCACGCTCGGCTGGTCTGCACCGTTGGGCATCAGGATCAGTCCTCTCGCAGCGAGCGTCATCGCGCCTGCCAAGTTGTTGGCGACAATCTTTGTCTCCAGTAGGTTGCCTAATCCCAACCGATAGATCAATCCCACTCGACTTCTAATTCGATAAACTTTACTTATGGACCTTCGCCAGATGCGCGCCTTTGTGGCGCTCGCCGACAACCTGCACTTCGGTAGAGCCGCCGAGTCCCTCGGTATTTCACAGCCCGCGCTAAGCCAATTGTTATCAAAGCTCGAATCCGAGATGGGGGCCGAACTTGTCGTGCGCACGAGCCGCGAAGTAGGCCTCTCCCCCGTCGGAGAGTTGTTCTTAGAAGGTTGCCGTCGCACGCTCTCTGAGGCGCTACGCGCTGAAGAGATAGTGCGTGATGCACCGCTGGGAATCAACTCCCACTTGGTCGTCGGCTCGCTAGGGGCGGGGGCGAACGGCCCGCTGCCCGAGATGATCTCAAGCTTCCGCGCGACCGTTCATGGGCTCGTCGTAGAACTGCATCATCACTCCAACAGCGCCACTTTGGAGCGAGAGATTCTCGCCGGTTCGTTAGACCTCGGGGTTGTTCGCGCTATAAGCAATGAACAACTCGTCGCGTCTCGCAGACTGTTGGACGAACAGTTCGTGGTGTACCTGCCTGAGACACATTCACTCGCAAGTCGAGAGTTTGTCCGTCTTCACGAATTGGCAAAGGAAGACTTCATTCTCTGGCCGCGCTACCACGGCCCGTCCTATTACGATCTCGTCATCTCTGGGTGCCAACGGGCAGGCTTTACTCCGCGCATCACCGGCTATGGCACGTCTCTCGAGTCGCAGTTGGCGCTCGTCGCAGCCGGGATCGGGATCACACTCCAAGCTGAGAGCAACAGCTCGATCAGTCGCGCCGGAGTGCGTTGCATCCCCCTTGCCGCCGATCTCGGCGCGACGCTCTGGCTCGCATATCGTCGCTGGCACAGGCGCCCGATCGTGGATCGATTCCTTGCGGGTTCACCAACCGTTGAACAGCGAATACGATCATCACGAGACGCACGCTAGGAGAAGATCATGACTAAGGTCATCGCATTCGACGTAAACGAGACGCTGCTTGACCTACGCGCGCTTGATCCGGCGTTCGAGCAACTGCTCGGTTCAGCAGCATTGCGCGGTCAATGGTTCTCGCAAATGCTCCAGCTTTCGTTCGTGGGTGGGTTGACGTCGCAGTACGTTGACTTCCGCACCGCCCAGCGCGGGGCGTTAGCCATGGTGGCCGAGCGCGCTGGCGTGGCGATATCAGAGGCCGACGTGATCGAGATGGTCGACCGCATGACCTCGCTTCCCCCTCATCCCGAGGTTCCCGCTGCCCTCGACCAGCTGCGCAAAACCGGGCTCAAGCTCGTGGCACTTACCAACTCGACGGGCGAGGTCGCTGATTTGCAACTCGCCAATTCCGGCATTCGAGAGTTCTTCGACGATGCGATGTCGGCTGATGCCGTTCGTGCTCTCAAGCCCGCGCCGGAGCCGTATCTTGCCGTCGCGGAGCGGTTTGGCGTCGATATCAGCGAGGTACGCCTCGTCGCGGCACACTCGTGGGACATTACGGGAGCGCTCGAAGTCGGAGCGAAAGCCGCGTTTATCGCTCGCGGCGGAGTGGTCCCCAGCCCCATCGGCCCGCAGCCCGACATCATCGGCGCGGACCTCGCCGAAGTTGTCGGGGCGATCATTGCGACCGACCTTTAGCAAGCAATTCGAACAGCACCCCGCCTCGCGCTCCAGCGCAACCAGTCGTTGAGCCAGGCGCTGAAACCCGCGTGTAACAGCGACGTGTTTACAATCAACTCCCGCTCATAGAAGCAACACCCACTCGGGTCAGGAAAGCGTGAAGCGGCCTATTCGCGGTCGCGTTGGGCGGCCCTATCGAAAGAGAGCGCCATGACATTCTCTGTTCCACGCGTCGACATTTCGGCTTACGTTACTGAGGGAACCGCCGAGCAACGCGCCGAAGTAGCCCGCCAGATCGACAGCGCGTGCCGCAGCGTCGGTTTCATTCAAATCGTCGGTCACCGCGTACCGGAATCGATCACATCGGCATTCGTGGCGGCCATGGACAACTTCTTCGCCCTCGACCTTGAGGAGAAAAAGACCTACCGCACACCGCCTTCGATAAACCGTGGCTATTCGCCACCGAAGTCGGAAGCGCTCAGCCTGTCGCTGGGTGTGGAGTCCGCGAACCGGATGAATGACTTCTTCGAAGCGTTCAACGTCGGAGCGACCGCCGCCGACTATCCCGCCAGCCCGGGCCTTCCTGAAATCGAATACGCCGACAATGTCTGGCCCAACGTTCCTGGGTTCGAAGAGTCAGTGACCGCGTATTTCGCCGAGGCCGCGCGCGTCGCGCGAACACTCACCACTATTTTTGGGCACGCGCTCGGCCTTGAAGAGAACTTCTTCGCGGAGCGCACCGGACACTCGCTCGACATCCTCCGGATGAACAACTACGCCCTCCCCCCGGGCACAGACATTGCTCTCGACGGTGATCTCACTGGGATGGGCGAGCACACCGACTTCGGAATAGTCACGGTGCTGTGGGCAGACCAAGTGCGCGGACTACAGGTTCTTGGGCAGGACGGCGGCTGGAACGATGTCGAGCCCGACGACGGTGCCTTCCTCGTGAACCTTGGCGATGTCACCGCGCGCCTGACGAACGAGCGATGGATGTCGACCCTGCACCGAGTCAAGCCTCCGATCATCAACGGAACGATCGAACGCCGTCGCAGCGCCGCGTTCTTCCATGACGGCGATCTCGACGCCGTAATCGACGTTTTGCCGTCGTGCATCGACGATGAGCACCCTGCCTTGTATGCACCAGTCACCGTGGGCGAGCACATCACGGCGAAGTTGAAGGGCTCACGCGCGGGAGTGATCAACACCGACGCTCAACGCGAGTCCGCGCGCGTGCTGTCGAGCAAGCGCTAGCTTAGGCGTCCGCTGGCCACACCCACTTCTGAATCTCGGACGGGTCTTCGCCGAACTCGCGCGCATAGGACCGCGCGTCCCGGCGACGATTCTCGAGATCTTGACGAAGCTGGCTACCAGCGTCACCAAGTCCAGGCACGCGATCAATGACGTCGATCGCAAGCTGGAACCTGTCCAGATCGTTGAGCATCACCATGTCGAATGGTGTGGTGGTTGTGCCTCGCTCCTTGAACCCGCGAACGTGAAGGTTTGGGTGTCCAAAACGCCGGTAGGCCAGCCTGTGGATGAGCCAGGGGTATCCATGAAACGCGAACACGATGGGCCGATCTCGAGTGAAGAGCGCGTCGAATTCGTCGTCGGGCATGCCGTGCGGGTGTTCTCCCTCGCTTTGCAGCCTCATGAGGTCGACAACATTGACCACGCGAATGCGAAGGTCAGGCAGCTCCTCATGAAGCACTGACACCGCTGCGAGCATCTCCATGGTGGGAACGTCGCCGGCTGCGGCCACCACGACATCAGGCTCTTCCCCGTCGGGCACGTTGCTCGCCCATGCCAGCTCACCGAGACCATTTGCGCAATGCTCAATCGCTTCATCCATCGACAGCCATTGGGGAGCGTCTTGTTTGCCCGCGACCACGACATTGACGTAGCCGGTAGAGCGAAGGCAGTGGTCGTAAGTTGAGAGCAGGGTGTTCGTGTCAAAGGGCAGATAGACGCGCACGACGTCAGAACTCTTGTTGACGACGACATCGAGAAACCCGGGATCTTGATGCGAGAAACCATTGTGATCTTGTCGCCACACGTGGCTCGAGAGCAGATAGTTCAAGCTTGAGATGTCGCGTCGCCACGAGACTTCACTGGCAGCTTCAAGCCACTTCGCGTGCTGATTGAACATCGAATCGACGATGTGAATGAACGCTTCGTACGAGGTGAAGACGCCGTGGCGGCCGGTGAGCAGGTAGCCCTCCAGCCACCCCTGGCACTGATGCTCGCTGAGCACCTCCATCACCCGACCGGCGCGTGCCAGATGCTCATCGAGTGGCGAAACCTCGGCATTCCACTGTTTCTCCGTCGCCTCATACACGGCCGGGGCGAGTTTGTTGGATGCAGTTTCATCCGGACCGAAGATTCTAAAGTTCTGCGGGTTGCGTCGAATCACCTCGGCGAGCATCTCCCCCAGCACCCCGGTGGCCTGAGCCGTGTCGGCCCCAGGAGACGTGACACGCTCAGCAAACTCGCGGAAGTCGGGGAGGTCGAGCGGTGTGCGCAGAAATCCTCCATTGGCGTGCGGTGACGCGCTCATGCGCTTCTCGCCCGCCGGAGCGAGCGCAACAGTTTCTGGGCGCGGTGCACCACCGCTTTCAAACAATTCGTCGGGGCGATAGCTGCGCAGCCAGTCCTCGAGCTGCTCAAGCTGGCGCTCGTCGCCCCGGGGATCATTCAGCGGCACCTGATGTGAGCGCCAGGTGCCTTCAACAGCGAGCCCGCCCGATTGTTCTGGACCGGTCCAGCCTTTCGGCGAACGCAGAATAATCATTGGCCATCGAGGTCGTTGCGAATCGCCCTCTGCGGCTGCACGCCGAATTTGTGCGATGCGATCGAAAGCCGTATCCATGACGGCGGCCATAGTGCGGTGAACGTCGTCTGAAGCATCCGACGCTTCAAAAGAAACGAGCAGGGGGTCGTGGCCGTAGCCGCGCATCAGTTCGAGAAGCTCATGCTCAGGAATTCGCGCAAGAACCGTCGGGTTCGCGATCTTCCACCCGTTGAGATGCAGAATCGGCAGCACGGTGCCGTCTGTCACGGGATCGAGAAACTTGTTCGAGTGCCATGCGGTAGCGAGTGGGCCCGTCTCAGCTTCACCGTCGCCGACGACACACGCGACGACCAGGTCGGGATTGTCGAAGGCAGCCCCGTAGGCATGACTGAGCGAGTATCCGAGTTCGCCGCCTTCGTGGATAGAGCCGGGAGTCTCGGGGGCCGCGTGCGATGGGATGCCGCCGGGGAACGAGAACTGTCGGAACAGCCGCTGCATGCCGACCAGATCGCTCGTGACCGTGGGGAAAAGCTCGGTATAGGTGCCATCAAGCCAGGCGTTGGCGACCATTCCGGGACCGCCGTGGCCCGGCCCGGCAATGTAGAGGCAATCGACGTCGCGCTCGCGGATGGTCCGATTCAGGTGCGCGTAGGCGAGGTTGAGTCCGGGAACTGTGCCGAAGTGCCCGAGCAGACGCGGCTTGATGTGCTCACGCCGAAGCGGCTCGCGCAGCAACGGGTTGTCGAGCAGATAGATCTGCCCCACGCTGAGATAGTTCGCCGCACGCCACCACGCGTCGAGACGAGCCCAGGTGTGCGTGTCTTCGCCCACCGCGCTGTCTTCCTCCGCGCTCGCGTGCGTACTCTGGTCGCCCTCTCTCGATGATGTCGCCATGCAGCGAGGATACGAGTCATGGCGAAACGACGCGCTCGGGTTGACACAGCGGCTAGAACGCCTTACCACCGCGGCGAAAGAGCGAAGCATCCCCTTGACAACGACTGCGTTCAACACGAATCTTTCTGCAGAGTAAATGAGAACCCAAGGAGCTATCACGAACGCCGACACGACTGACGTCGAACTTCTCGCCGATGCCGCCCGCGAAGCGGGGCTGACGGTCGCCGCAGCTGAATCACTGACGAGCGGCCTGCTGGCCACCAGAATAGGGGCGGGCAAGAGCGCCTCGGTGTGGTTTCGTGGCGCCGTCATTGCCTATCAGACGAGCGTGAAGCAGGCTCTGCTGGGCCTGCCTGCCGGTGTCGACCCCTGTAGCAGCGAGTGCGCGGTTACTCTGGCTCAGAATGTTCGGCGCATGCTCGCCGCTGACGTCGCTGTCTCTACGACAGGTATCGGCGGACCTGATCCTCAGGACGGACATGCTCCTGGCACGGTGTACCTCGGGTGGTCGACATCCACCTCTTCGGGCTACCGGCGGCTAAATCTGTCGGGCAATCCCGAAGAGGTCATAGAACAGGCCGCGCGCGTGGCGATTCAACTTCTCACCGAAATCACGACGACGCCTACCGGCCCGGCTCGCGACGAAGATGCGACCCCAGGACCAGTCGATTCTGCATAGCCTCATGCCGCGGGTGATGACCGAACGGTCACCAACAAACCCTGGCGAGTACTATGACAGCCATGGGAACCATCTACTATGGCGGTTCAGCGACGCCAATTCACATCGATGACCGCACGCTCGCCCATCTGAAAGTCGTCATCGCCACCAAGCTACGCCGCGACGAGAGCTTCACTGTTTCTTGGCCCCACCCGGAGGATCAACCGCGGGGTCGCAGCACGATTTGGTTGCACTCTTCGATTCCGATGAGATTCGTGTTCGACAACCCCGAACCTGAAGACCTGAGTCGAGAGTGGATCGACAAGCTCTCGCTATCCGCGAACTCTTCCGGCGGGATCCTTCTCGTCGCAGAGAACGTCGAGGAGCCCCCTGACGATGTGTCGGACGACTCACCTCAGGTAGTGGACATCGCCACGCGATAGTCGTGCGCGCTCACGTCAGCGTGTCGGCCGATTCTCATCCGCAGGCATGGTCTGTTCGTTGAAAGCACGAACACCAGCTGCTCGCTACGACCACGGCAAGCGTGTCGACTCGACGATGTAAAGACCGATGGCGATCAGCAGCATCCCGGCCGCCATTGCACCCATCAGCCAAGCCAAGGACCGGTTGGTACGAGGGTTTTCACCGCCGCGCCTGGCCACTGCGAACATCACGATCCACATCGTTGCCGCGAAGACGATGCCGACGATCGGCAAGACAACCTGTATCTGGAAGGCAAAGCAGTAGAGCACGATCCCGACTATTGCCAACGCTGCTGCCGGGACTAGCCAGCGCGAGGTGGCTCCAGTTCGCAAGGCCGTCTGATTGCCCCAGTCAGTCGCATTCGCGATCGGCTGTTCGTCGGGCAACTGCGTCGGACCGTGCGGGTCATTCCTCGAATCGGTCATGAAGTCTCCTTTCACAGTTGGCGTGCATCCGCTCACAGTTGGCGTGCATCCGCAAAATCTATGCCTGCGCCGAGCGCACTCCCAGGGGGTTGATGACAAAAAGCGCCTGTGCTAACTGGGCACTGCTGCGAGCATCCGCTGCGCTTCGACGGTGCCAAGAGACGCGAGCAGTACCGAACCCACGCGGGCGCGTCAAGCCTTTGCGCCAATCCGCAATTCGACGGCAGGATCGAACGCACGACCAAGGGAGCATAATGTCACGCAACGTGCGCCGTTTCGCCTGCACACCCGATGATGTCTTTGCGGCGCTGGGTGACGGCTGGCTGTACCCCACGTGGGTCGTCGGCGCTTCCAGAATGCGCGAAGTCGACGAACATTGGCCACAACCAGGCGGTCGTCTTCACCACTCTTTTGGGGTCTGGCCAGCGCTGATCAACGACACCACACTGAGCCTCGAATGGAATCCTCCGCATCAAATGGTGATGCGCGCTCGAGGCTGGCCGCTCGGCGAAGCGCAGGTGACGATCGACGTGCGAGCAATCGGTGACGAGCACTGCATGGTTCGCATCCAAGAACAGGCCGTGCGCGGCCCGACCCGCTTGCTGCCCCGGTTCATGCGCGATCTGCTGTTGCACGCGCGCAACGCCGAGACCATCACCCGCTTGGCTTTCGTTGCCGAAGGACGTCGAGCGAACGGCGAGGCGTCATGAACACCTCGAAGTACGCAGATGTCGACGCGGTCGTGGTGGGAGCTGGCCCCAACGGCCTTGCCGCCGCCGTCACCCTCGCCCGGTCCGGGCTAAAGGTGGTGGTGTTCGAACGCGCGACAGCGCCCGGTGGCGGCGTCTCAAGCGCTGAACTCACCCGACCTGGGTTCACCCACGATGTGTGCTCTGCGGTGCATCCACTCGCTTTCGAATCGCGATTCTTCCGCGAATTCGGGTTGCGCCATCGGGTGGAGTTTGCGGTGCCCGAGGTGTCATTCGCGCACCCGTTGGATGGCGGGCAAGCTGGCATTGCGTTTCGCGATCTCGAGCGCACCCGGGAAACACTCGGACGGGATGGTGCGGCGTATGCGTCTCTCATCGGTCCCCTCGCCGCTCGGGCCAGTGAAGTGGCCGAGCTCACAGGGTCAACGTTGATTCGAGTTCCGCCATATCTCGGCGCGGCTGCCTATTTCGGTGCGGCTGCGCTCGAGCAGGGAACACCGCTGTGGAACGCCCGTTTTCATGAAGAAAGCGCACCAGCCTTGCTGACGGGCGTCGCCGCGCACACCGTGCTTCCGTTGCCGAGTCTGGCCGCGGCGAGTGCGGGTCTCGCGTTGACTGCCTACGCGCACGCGCGAGGTTGGCCGATCCCGATCGGGGGAAGCCAGCGGATCGCCGACGCGATGGTTGCCGACATCGAGGCTCATGGCGGTGTGGTCGTCACCGACCACGAAGTGACTTCGCTCGATGAGCTGCCGCGCGCACGCGCGACATTGCTTGATGTGACCCCGCGCGCACTGCTGAGGCTTGCGCGAGATCGCATGCCGTCACGGTACCGCCGCCGCCTGGAACGCTTCCGCTACGGAAACGCTGTCGCGAAAGTCGATTTCGCGCTCTCTGAGCCAGTGCCCTGGACGAACACGACCGTGCGAGGTGCCGGGACAGTCCACGTCGGGGGCACGCGCACAGAAATCCAAGCATCCGAAAACGGTGTGGTTCGCGGGCATCTGAGTGAGAACCCCTATGTGCTCGTGTCGCAGCCCACGGTGTTCGACGCCACGAGGACGCCAGAAGGAATGCACACCCTCTGGGCGTACACGCATGTGCCTGCGGGATCCGACGTGGATCGCACCGAGGTGGTGATCAAACAGATCGAGCGGTTCGCCCCCGGGTTCCGCGACACGATCGTTGCTACAGCTTCGCGCACTGCGACAGAGGTCGCCTCGCACAATCCGAACTACGTGGGCGGAGATATCTCCTCGGGCGAACCCAGCGTTCGGCAACTGCTCCAGAGACCGGTCCTGTCAAGCGATCCGTGGCGCACGCCGATGCCGGGCGTCTACCTTGCAGGAGCGTCAGCCAGCCCCGGACCGGGCATGCATGGCCTTGCGGGGTGGCACGCAGCGCTGAGCGCTTTGAAGCACGAGTTCGGCGCTACCGCCCTTCCCAACTTGATGCCCCGCTGAGTCAGGGTTTGAGAACAACCTTGATGCAGCCGTCCTCCTTCTTCTGAAAGGTCTCGTACATCGCGGCCGCATCGACGAGCGGCACTTCGTGAGTGACGAGGTCCATCACGCCGAACGGGTCGGAAGAGTCTTCGACGAGAGGAAGAAGGTCATCGATCCATCGCTTGACGTTGCATTGGCCCATGCGCACGCTGATCTGCTTGTCGAAAAGCGTCTTCATCGGCAAGATGTCGGCTTCGCCCGCATACACTCCGCTGAGTGACACCGTCCCTCCGCGTCGTACCACGTCAATCGACGAATACACGGCCGCCAGTCGATCAACGCCGCTGTGCTCCATCATCGGTCGCGCGGCTGCGCTCGGTAGCGCGCCCATGACGGCATGAGTCGCTTTGACGACCGGACTCCCGTGCGCTTCCATGCCTACTGCGTCCACCACACCATCTGCGCCTCGCCCCTCGGTGAGGTCACGCAGTTGCGCGACTACGTCATCACTGAGGTCGAACGCTTCCACTCCATGGCGACTCGCCATCTCGCGGCGTTCGGGCACCGGATCGACGGCAAGCACGCGATAGCCGAGGTGCACACCAACGCGAGCCGCGAACTGGCCGACCGGACCGAGGCCCATCACTGCGAGGGTGCCGCCGTCAGGCACGCGCGCGTACTGCACGCCCTGCCACGCTGTGGGAAGAATATCGCTGAGAAACAGAAACCGCTGATCGGGTAGATCCTCACCCACCTTGATGTGGTTGTAGTCGGCCAGGGGAACGCGCAGGTACTCGGCCTGTCCTCCCGGCACCTGACCGTACAGCTTGGTGTATCCGAACAGTGAGGCGCCGCTGCCATATTCTGTGACCTGCGTGGTTTCGCACTGCGACTGGAGCCCTCTCTCGCACATGAAACAGTGCCCGCAAGAGATGTTGAACGGGACAACGACACGGTCACCGGGCTTCAGAGCCGTGACGGCATCGCCGACCTCGACCACCACCCCCATCGCTTCGTGCCCAAGCACGTCTCCTGCATCAATGAAGGGCCCGAAGAGCTCGTACAGGTGCAGATCCGATCCGCAGATCGCGGTAGATGTGATCTTCACGATCGCATCGGTGTGCTCCAGAATTGTGGGGTCAGGAACCTCTTCAACAGAGACCTTTCTTTTCCCCTGCCAGGTGAGTGCTTTCATGAGTCCTCCTTGTCAGATTCGCTCCGCGCGGCTGGGCAGCAAGTCACGAGAACTCGCTGCCCAACAGCGACGTTGCCTAGGCTTGTTCGTCCTCTTCCGGTTCGAACGTGGATGCTTCGCCGTTGTGGCCCGCGGCGACTCCGTCAGGTTCGGCCGGAATGGTTCCGTCTGCTCCGAGGCCGCCGGCTTTTTCGGTGTCATCGGTGCCTTGACTCGGCGAGGTTTCTGCGTGGTTTCGATCCATGGTGATCCTTCTTCCTTTGCTTGTATGACGGGCGATCAGGCAAGGCGCTCCCATACGCGGTGAGCGGGTAGCAGTTCGAGAATGCCGTCGACGACGGCACTCGACTCCCCAGTGATCACACCCACGCCGCCTTCGTCGAAGCCGCCCTCTTTCAGCAGTCCGAGCCCGTCTTCTGTCGCACCGATCGCTTTGCCATGGCGAAGCGCTTCATCAAACAGTCGGAGAGTTCGGGCGTCTTCTGACGGCGCGAGCGCGATCAGCGCATCGAACTCGATGCTCGCGGCGGTCTGCGCGGTGCGTTGGATCGGGATGCCGGAAAGAGTGCCGCCGTGGGGAGCGATGACGAACGGGAGCACACCCGCCTCATTCAACGCTGCGCGCACAGACGTCAGCACATCGACGCTGGTGTCATCATCCGCGACGATACCGACGATCCGTCCGTCGGTCGGCCAGGTGTCGCCAACCATTCGCAGCGCTGGGCTGGGCGCGACGTCAGCAATCTCGATTGTGGCCGAGGGAGGCGTGGCGCCGAGCGCTCGGGCTACGTCCGAGCAGAGTTGCTCATCGATGTTTGCAAGCGCCGCGAGTTGTCGGTCTTTGATCGCCTGCTCGTAGCACTTCGAGAGTTCAAACGAGTACGCCTCGGCGACGTGCTGCTGCTCTATCTCGGTCAAGGACCGATAGAAGAGGCGTGCTTGCGAGAAGTGATCGTCGAAACTGCGAGGTTGCGCGCGTTCCTTCACCGACTCCGAGACGGTGACAGGCGCATCGATGAATGCTCCCTCGTCTGCGCCCGCGTGGAACGGGCAACCCCCATCGAGCGAGTTCGGTTTGTACGGCGCGACGCCCGCATGAACCGCACTCTGATGCATCCCATCGCGGAGCATGTCGTTGACGTCAGCATGGGGTCGGTTGATCGGCAACTGCGCGAAGTTCGGGCCGCCCAAGCGCGTGATCTGAGTGTCAATATACGAGAAGAGTCGGCCTTGCAGCAGTGGGTCGTTGGTGACATCGATGCCCGGCACGAGGTGTCCGGGGTGAAAGGCGACCTGTTCTGTCTCAGCGAAGTAGTTCGTCGGGTTCGCGGTGAGCGTCATGGTGCCGACCACCTGCAAGGGGGCGATCTCTTCCGGCACGAACTTGGTCGGATCGAGCAGATCAATGCCCTCGAACGTCTCGTCGGGCGTGTCGGGCATCACCTGAAGCGCAAGATCCCACTGGGGGTGCGCACCTGCTTCGATAGCGTCGGCGAGATCACGCCGATGAAAGTCCGGGTCTTTGCCGGCCGCGATCTGCGCCTCTTCCCACGTCAGCGAGTGGGTGCCGAGCTTCGGCCGCCAGTGGAACTTGACCAGCGTGGTCTCACCGTCGGCGTTCATCATTCGGAATGTGTGAACCCCGAAACCCTGCATCATTCGATAGGAGCGAGGGATGCCACGATCTGACATGTTCCAGATGGTGTGCGCTTGCGCCTCGGTGTGAAGCGACACGAAATCCCAGAACGTGTCGTGCGCGGACTGCGCCTGCGGGATTTCGCGGTCAGGATGAGGCTTGGCCGCATGAATGATGTCGGGGAACTTGATGGCATCTTGGATGAAGAAGACCGGGATGTTGTTTCCGACGAGGTCGTAGACGCCTTCATCGGTGTAGAACTTGGTCGCGAAGCCGCGGGTGTCGCGAACTGTGTCTGCCGAGCCGCGCGAACCCAGCACGGTCGAGAATCTAACGAAAACTGGAGTCTTGGCGCCGGCGCGCAAGAACCCTGCTTTCGTCACCGACTCTGCCGCGCCGTTGGCGATGAACTCACCGTGTGCGGCCGCGCCGCGTGCGTGCACCACGCGTTCCGGAATGCGCTCATGATCGAAGTGGGTGATCTTCTCACGCAGATGGTGGTCCTGCAGCAGCACCGGTCCGCGCGGACCGGCCTTGAGCGAGTGGTCGGTGTCGGTCAGCCGTGCACCCTGGGCAGTGGTCAGGTACGCACCCTGTTGTCCTAGCGCGGTTGCGCTCGCATCGAGTGGAGCGCCGGTTGGAGTGCGCGGCTCTGGCGAGGATTGATCTGGTTTCGGTGGCAACGGCTCTCGCGGGCTGGTGGGCTCTTCTACTGCCGCGGGCTTTGATGCGGGTGCACCGGGGATTGCGATGTCGTCGTGGTTTTCAGCCATTTTGCGACTCCTCTTCCGCTCAAATAAGGGGGCTCGTCACTGATGCTAGGCACGATGAACGGATCACTTCAGAGGGTTGACCTCGGGAGCAAAAGGTCTTATTGCGGGAAAAAAAGTCCCATGTCAGCCGGCGTTTGGGATCCAAGCGCGCAGAGCTCCGCGCCAGCGCGAGTATGCAACTGAGCCAACAATGGTTGTCTTCAAAAGAATCGGATGACTTCGTGCTGTGCCACGATGAGGTGTGATGGCAAGCGCTTTCGAGTCGGGCGGGTGGTGATCGCATGGCGGAGCCGCAAGAGTCGAGCAACGCGGGAGCGAGCGATGCCCGCAGCGAAGCGATGCCAGCAGTGCGACGCGTTGCCCATTTCCTCGGCATGATCGTCGTCGGGGCTGTGATCCCCGCCGCGGTGGCGGCCGCCCTGGTCGGCGCACTCGGCGTCTCGGCCCTCTTCACGGGAGTGCTGTGGGGCGCGTTAGGCGCCAAACTCGGCGGCACCCGAAGGATGGCCTACGTCGCTCCCGTCGTCGGCATCGTCGCGGGCTTGGGCGCCTACACCGCGTACGGGTGGTGGTGGGCAGTGCTGTTGGCTGCAGTCGGCCTGCTCTCGGGTGTGGGGTTCCGATTCGGCTGGTTCCCCGTGATGTTGATGGCACCTTTCGCTGCGACACTCGTCACGCCCACTTCGTCCGCGAGCGACGCCGTCATCTTCGGAACTGTTGTGGCCGTCGGAGCCGGATACGGCATCATCATCGTTCGCCGGTTTGGCGCGCCACCCGTAGTCGACGGTGACCACTACTCATGGCCGGTGACGGCGGTCATCGCACTCATGTTCGGGGGCGTGATGGGCGCTGCCGCGATCCTGGGCGTCGCCTTGGGGTGGAGTGAACCGTACTGGGTGCCCGAACCGGTGCTCATACTTGTCATGTATCTGCTGTTGGGTCGTCGAGAACGCATCCGCGAGAAGGCGGTGGGCACCGCGTGCGGGGCGGCAGCTGCGGCGCTCGTCGCCAGCGTCGCCCTTCCCGCGTGGGCCTTGACGGCGCTTGCTCTGCTCGCATTCCTCGGGGCCCTGATGCAACGAAAGACGTACTGGCGGATGTACGGTCTGTATACCTTCGCGCTCGTGCTCTACTCTGCGGCGCCCGACGACGTCGCCTTCGTCGCCGAACAACGCGGATTCCAGTTTCTCGCGGGTATCGGGCTGCTCGCACTCGGTCTGCTCGCCGTTCACGCTATCGCCGACCAGCTAGCACGCCGCTACCCTCAGCCCGAACTTGCGCCCGTGGCAGCCACCTAGCGAGGTGCGTATGACTTGCCTTGCGACCGGCCACACCAGACGGGAGGCGCGAAACACTGTCAGGGAGAACCCAATTCGGCTAGCGTCGAGTAATGACCACGGCTGACTCCGCTGCTGAGACCATCTGGCATTCTGAAGACCCCGCCACGGTGATCACAGCGGTTGGCGGTGACGGGGAACGCGGGTTGACCACCGCAGAGGCGTCTCGACGCCTGAGCGAACACGGCCCCAACGCAATCGCCGCCGAACCGGCGCCGTCGGTGTGGCAGGTGGCGTTCCGACAACTCGTTGACCCGATGAACATCATGCTGGTTGTCGTCGCGGTGGTGAGCTTCTTGATCGATCAGGTCAGCGTGGGTGTTCTCGTCGGGGCGCTCGTCGCGCTGAACGTCGTTCTGGGCACTCGTCAGGAGATGAAGGCGAAAGCATCGGTTGATGCACTCTCGCGCATGCAGATTCCGCAGGCGCGGGTCATTCGCGATGGCAGCCTCATGCAGGTGGACGCAACCGCGCTCGTGCCCGGCGACCTGCTCGCGCTCGAGGCAGGCGACGTTGTGCCCGCTGACGGGCGCATCCTGAAGTCGGCGACGCTCGAGGCACAGGAGGCCGCGCTGACCGGCGAGAGCGCACCGATTCCCAAAGACGCCGCGACGCTCGACAGTGCAGCCACCCCGCTGGGCGACCGGGTGAACATGGTCTTTCAGAACACACAGATCACGCGCGGCACGGCGAGCGTAGTCGTCACCGACACGGGGATGGCCACGCAGATGGGTCGCATCGCCTCGATGCTGTCCGCGGTCAAACCTGCGAAGTCACCGTTGCAGCGCGAACTCGATGCGCTGACAGGAGTCCTAGGGTGGGTCGCCTGGGGCGCGGTCGCTGTCATCATCATCACTGGGTTGATGCGTGGCCAAGAAGTGGCATCCGTCGTTCTGCTCGGCATCTCGATGGCGATCTCGGCGATCCCCACCGGCATGCCCACGTTCGTACAGGCGATGCTTTCTTACGGAGCCCGGCAACTCGCCGAGCATCAGGCAGTGGTGAAGAACCTCACGGATGTCGAAACGCTCGGGGCCACGAGTGCCATCAACTCCGACAAGACCGGCACTCTCACGATGAACGAGATGACGGTGGAATCGCTGTACTTCCGTGGTCAGTGGTTCACAGTTTCAGGGAACGGCTACGAGAAGTCTGGTCAGATCCGCAGTGCGACGGGCGACCACACCCAGGACTTTTCGGTGCTGTCATCAGGCTTGGCGCTGTGCAGCGACGCGACGGTGTCAGATGACGGCGTCGTTGTCGGCGATCCCACCGAAGCGGCATTGGTCGTGCTTGCCGCGAAGTTGGGGGCGGATGCCGAGCTGTCGCGGGCAGCGTACCCGCGGTTGGCCGAGGTGCCATTCGATTCGGCGTACAAGTTCATGGCGACATTCCACAGCGTGCCGGGTGAGACCGCGGGCGGCAGCGTGGCATTCGTCAAAGGCGGCCCCGATGTGGTGCTCGACCGCTGCGGCTCAGTTGCGACAGCATCTGGCATTGTGCCGATCGATGAAGGGCGCGCGGCCGTCATCGAAGCCAACGAAGCGCTGTCGACGCAAGGACTGCGTGTGCTCGCTTTCGCCTATCGACGCTTTGCTGAAGGCGCCGAAATACCCGACGATCCGATGGCATCAATCAACGACCTGACCTTCGTCGGCCTCGTCGGGATCATCGACCCACTGCGGCCCTCATCGAAAGAGGCAGTGCGGATCGCGCGTGAGGCAGGCATCGAAGTGCGGATGATCACGGGAGATCACGCGATCACAGCCTCTGCAATCGGCGGCAAGCTGGGGCTCGGCGAAGGTGCCCTCAGCGGCGCAGACCTGCAGGCAATGACCGACGACGAGGTGAAACTGGCGCTGCCGCGCCTTCACGTCTTCGGCCGAGTCACACCCGAAGACAAGTTGCGGTTGGCCAGACTCATGCAAGAGGAAGGCGCTGTCGTCGCGATGACCGGCGACGCGGTCAACGACGCCGCAGCCCTCAAGCAGGCCGACATCGGTGTGGCCATGGGGTCGGGCAGCGAAGTGACGAAACAGGCGGGAAAGATGATCCTCGTCGACGACAACTTCGGCACGCTCGTCACCGCCGTGCGGCTCGGCCGGGCGATCTACGACAAAATCGTCAGCTACGTGCGGTTCCAGATGTCGCAGCTGTTCTCGCTGGTGCTGCTCTTCCTCGTCGCCAGCATCTTCAACATCAACAACGGCGTGCCGCTCACGCCCGTCATGGTGCTGTTCCTGAACTTCTTCGTCACGATCTTCCCGGTGATCACCATCTTGCTCGATCCCACTCCCGACGGGATCATGCAGAAGCCACCGCGCGATCCGAAGAAGACGATCGCCAATCGTGCGGCTGTGACCCTTTGGCTCGTATATGGCACGGTCTTGTTCGCCGTTACTCTCGTTCCGTTGCTGATCTACCCTGAGCAACTGAGTTCGACCGAGCCGAGCACCCCGGTCACTATGGCGTTCGTCGTGGCCGCCTTCGGAGCGATCCTCAGCGGCCTGGTCATGCGTCGCGACCCCGAATCGGGTCTGGGCGCGCCGATCCTCACCGCCGTGAAGTGGCTCTCGATTCCCGTCGTTCTCACCGTGGCAGCGGTCGAGATCGAGTTCATGCAGCGCTTCGTCGGAACAACGGCGCTCGATGGCGGGGAGTGGCTCGTCTGCCTCGGCTTGGCTTTGATCGTCCCGATATTCGTCGAGATCGAAAAGGCGATCCGCCGCAACCGCAGCGCAAAGGTGGCGTCATTGGATATCTCCTCCAACAGCCCGCGGTAGCCAGCAGCACGGCCCGCAGTCGCCGCTCCTCTGACTACGGGTGCAAGACGATCTTGCCGAGGTGACTTCTGCGCGCCAATTGCGACTGGGCCCCTGCCACACGGCTCAACGGGTAGGTGGCGGCGATGATCGGGTCGATCTGAGACTGCCGTGCCCTCTCGATCAAGGAATCAAAATGCGCGGGCGTGTGCATGGTCGAGCCGATGATCTGCGCGTGCGAGCGAAGTGCCGTGATACCCGGGCTCCGGGCACCCCAACCGCGCGCTGCGCATCCGCATGGAGTGCCGCATCACGCGGTGTTGTTGACCCGGAGGACGGCGCACTCGTGTCAGCATCCGGTACCGAAAAACGAATGAGAATTCCCATGACCATTGCCATCACGACCGCGAACGGCCAGCTCGGATCCGCCGTGGTCTCGGCCGTCGTAGCACGCGTCGGAACAAGCAACGTGGTCGCGCTGGCGCGCACACCCGAGAAGGCCCAGCACCTCGGAGTCGAGGTGCGCCCGGGCGACTATGACGATCGTGTGCAGCTGACGACCTCACTGCAAGGCATCGACGGCCCGACGCTCAGCCAGAGTGAACTCGCCAAGTACATCGGGGCACTCGTAGGGGTGACGCTGACATACCGCCCGATGAGCGACGCTGACTACCTCGTCGACAGAACCAGCGAGCTCGGCGACTTCTTCGGCCCCGTCATCGCGGGCATCTACCAGGGCATCCGCGAGGGCGCCAACGACACCACGAGCGACTTCGCCGCCGTCGTCGGTCGCCCCCACACATCATGGGACGAGTACTTCGCGAGCGTTGAGATCGCCCCACCCGTCGACTGACCACACCTCTCGCGGTGCGCTTAGCCCGCAGTTCGCACCGCGCGCGCAGCAGGAGCGATGTCAACCCCCTTCGCTGCGGCCATGCTGTTGTCTACTGTGCCGACATGGTGATCGAATTGAACAATCCCGCGCTGCGCCACGCCCGCGCTCTCCTCCGTGACGGCAAGGTGGTGCGCGACGAGCGTGACGACTGGTCGGAGGCAGCGCCCTCTGCAGACGACGAGAACTCCTTCATCGACGAGAACGGCTGGACCGAGTTTTCGCACTGGCATCTCGGGATCGACAAGAGCGAGAACGCCGAGACCAAGCAGGCGTACACCTTCCCGTTCGGCGATTTCGACCGGGTGCACAGATCCGGCGTCATCTCGGCCGAGAGCCGGGCCGGACAGTATGACCACACAGAGATCCGCGATGCGCTCCGATCGCTGCTCGACCTCATCGACGACACCGACTGATCTGACGTAGCAGAGCAGAGCAGATCGCACGCACCTCTCCGAGCGCGGTCCGCTGCACCCCGCGATGCCGCCATCATCGAGCTCACGAGCGGTGGTCATGACCACCCATAGCGATCGGAGTACCTTGCACCAGCATGGGACAGACTCGGGCACTTTCGCTGTCGAGCTCATCCTCGGCGCACCGTTCCTGCTCGCCATCGCGGTGTACGTCGTCGCCGTTCTCGGCGATCGCCGTCGCGGGCGGAGGTGGCCGTGGCACCGCATCGCTTTCTGGATCACGGGTGTGACGGTTGCCGCGACGGGATTCGTCGGCCCGCTCGCTTCAGCTGCGCATGACAGTTTCACCGCCCACATGGGGGCGCACCTGCTCGTGGGAATGGTTGCGCCGCTGCTTCTCGTAAGGGCTGCCCCGGTGACACTGGCGTTGCGCACGATGAGCGTCGTGCCGGCGCGGCGGTTGAGCCGGCTGCTGCGCAGCCCTCCCGCCCGTGTTCTGACCGACCCGGTCGTTGCTGCGTTGCTGAACGTCGGGGCCCTGTGGGTGCTCTACCTCACTCCGATGTACGAACTCATGCAGCAAGTCATGCTGGTGCACTGGATGGTGATGCTGCACTTTCTGTTCGCCGGGTACCTCTACACGGGGTCTTTGGTGGGAATAGATCCCTCTCCACACCGCGCGAGATTCGCCCTGCGATCTGTCGTGCTCGTGCTGTCGCTAGCCGCCCACGGAGTACTGGCAAAACTGCTCTACGCCTATCCGCCGCCAGGCGTGCCCACCGCCGAAGCACACAGCGGCGCGCAGCTGATGTTCTACGGCGGTGATGTCGTTGACTTCGTGCTGATCGTGCTGCTGTGCGCGCAGTGGTACCGCGTCACCGGCCGAAGGCTTCACACGACACCGGCGACCGCAGCAACGTTGCCAGATTCAGCATCCACCCGATCGCGATCGGGAACAGCGAAGGGAAACTGATCATGACCAGCACCCCGACCCGTATGGCGCGTTCTCCGTTGCGCAACCGGTCTTACTGGGCGGCGTTCCTACTCGGGATCGCCGCGATGGCGGCGATAGACGAGATCGTCTTTCATCAGATCCTCGCTTGGCACCACTTCTACGACAACGCCACGGCAGACATCGCGCTGCTCTCCGATGGCTTGCTGCATGCCGCCGAGCTGTTCATCTTCGTGTTCGGATTCTTTCTCATGCTCGACGCCCGCCGACGTCTCACATTCTGGCCCGCGGCCGGCTGGGCCGGGTTTCTGGTCGGCCTCGGACTGTTCCAACTGTGGGACGGCGTCATCGATCACAAGGTCTTGCGCTTGCACCAGATCCGGTATGAGGTCGACCTGCTGCCGTACGACGTTGCGTGGAACGTCGCGGGCAGCCTATTGCTGCTTGCCGGCATCGCCTGGACGATCGTGCTCGCTCGCCGAGAAGAGCCGAATGCGCGCGATGACCGGCTCGCGCAAGATTCCGCCCGTCACGACCAACCTCAGTAGCCTTACCCACGGCGAAGCCCTCGGGCACGCGAGAGGCGCAACCCGAGGGCTTCAACGTGCGGCCTAGCCTTTTACCGAACCAGACATCAGGCCACCGACGAAGTACTTTCCGAGCAGGATGTACACGATCAGCGGGGGCAGTGACGCGAGAAGTGCTCCCGCCATCGAGATGCCGTAGTCCTGCAACAGGGCACCGTTGGCAAGGTTGTTGAGCGCGAGCGTCACCGGGCCGTTCTGGCTCGAAGAGAAGAACACGGCGAACAGGAAGTCGTTCCACGCGTTTGTGAACTGCCAGATCAACACCACGACGAAACTGGGCAGCGAGATCGGCAAGATGATCGACCAGTAAGTGCGCAGCATCCCGGCGCCATCTACTCGTCCCGCCTCGATCAACTCATGCGGCACAGTCATGTAGTAGTTGCGAAAGATCAGCGTCGTGATCGGAATGCCGTAGATCACGTGCAGCAGAATGAGCGACGGCACTCCACTGGGAATGCCTGCCCCGAGCATGATCTCCAACAGCGGGATCATGACCGCCTGATACGGGATGAACATCCCGAACAGAATCAGGGTGAATACGACGTTTGCGCCGGGAAAGCGCCACAGCGACAGTACAAAGCCATTCAGCGATCCGAGGAACGCCGAAATGATCGCCGAGGGAATCACGATCATGAACGAGCGTCCGATCGAGGGCGCTAGCGCATTCCACGCGCCGATCCAATTGTCGAGAACCCAGATCTCTGGCAGGTTCCATGCCCGCACGGGGGATGCATCTCCGGCGCCTTTGAAGCTGGTTACGAAAAGCACGTAGACCGGTGTGAGCACCACCATGACAAAGAAGATCATCAAGGCGAATCGCAGGGTGCGCGAGACGCTGAAGCGGCTCTTCGTCTTTCTCCGGGGGGCATCGATGGCGGGTTCGTTCGCACTCGACGACAACGCCGGAGCAGAAACCGAGGAAGTCATCGCTTCTCCTGACGGTTGGTCCAAAAGAGGTACGGCACCACGATCACCGCGACGATGACGAGCAGAATCGTGCCGACCGCGGCAGCATTCGCGTAGTCAAAGCTCGACTTGAAGACGTACATGTCGACGGCGGGCACCTTGGTCTGGTAGTTCGCGGGCTTCGAAATCGACATGATGAGGTCGAACGATTTCAGCGACATATGCCCGATGATGATGAGGGCCGACAGCGCAACAGGCGAAAGTTGCGGAAACAGCACCAGACGATAGAGCTGCCACTCAGACGCGCCGTCCATCCTGGCCGCCTCGCGCAGCTCCTCGGGGATTCCTCGAAAACCAGCGAGAAACAGCGCCATGACGTAGCCCGAGAGCTGCCAGATCGCTGGAAGGGCGATCGCTGTGATGCCGAAGGTGACATCGTTCCACCAGGGGTTCTGCAGAAAGTCGAGCCCGACCATCTGGAACAGACGATTGAGACCGCTCGCATTCTCGCCTTCGTTCGAGTTCAGCAGCCAACGCCATACGACACCGGATGCTACGAAAGAGACAGCCATCGGAAACAGGTAGATGGAGCGAAAAATGCCTTCCCCGCGGGATGGCTTGTCCATCATCCAGGCCCAGCAGAAGCCGATGACCATCGTTCCGATGAGAAAGACGACGGTGAACAGCAGGAGGTTCATCAGCGAGTGCTGAAAGCTGCTGCTTCCCAGAAGCGCGAAGTAGTTCTCGAACCAGACCACAACGGTCGGCTGCTGGCCGGTTGCCTGTGCAGCGGTGTGATTGTCAGTAATCGAGGTCTGAAAGTTGGCAGCCAGCAGGCCGTAGACGAACACTGCCAACAAGATGAGTGAAGGTGCGAGCAACAGCAGGGGTGGGCCCGCCGATTTGAGTCGCTTCAGCATAGAAGTACTTTCCGAATTAGTCAGAGTGAGCTGCCCGGAACTGTGACAGTCCCGGGCAGCTCAGTGGGCTCAGCCGTTGACGGCGGCTGCGAGCTCGGACTGGAATGTTGCGAGGTCAGATGCCCCGGTCGTGAACTTGCTCGTGGCGTCGGAGACCTTGTTGAGCGTCGCGACGGGCGCTGCTGCACCGTGTGCGAGCGATGACACGATGACGTCAGTCTGGAATGCCTCGATGGCCGACTGCTGGTACGGGCTGAAGTCGCTCGTGTCTGCGTCGGTGCGTGCCGGAATCGATCCCTTGGCCTTGTTGAATGCTGCCTGTCCGTCAGCGGAGGACACGGTCTCAAGCCATGCCTTCGCACCGTCTTCGTTCGGCGCTCCGACCGGCAAGGTGAACGAATCCGCGAGGAAGTCGAACACTCCGTCAGTGCCAGGAACCGGGAAGTAGATGTAGTCAGTCGGCGACGCGAGCCCCGCCTCAGCGAACGCGGCTTCTGCCCAGTCGCCCATCACGTTGAACCCGGCCTGACCGTCGATGATCTGCTGGGTGGCGTCGGGCCAGTCCAAGCCGTCGCGGTCGCTGTTGGTGTAGGTCATGAGCGTTTCGAAGTCTTCGAGCGCTGCGGTGACCTCTGGGCCTTCCCAGTCGGTCGAGCCGTCCCACAGACCGTTGTATGCCTCGGCACCCAACGATGACAGCAGAACCGTCTCGAGGAAGTTCACCTGAGTCCATGTGGTCGCCATCGAGAGGGGCGTCTTGCCCGACTCTTGTACAGCGTCGAGGGCCACGATCCATTCGTCGATGTCGGCGTACTCTGCTTCGGGGTCGAGGCCCGCATCAGCCAGTACGGTCGGGTTTGCCCACACTACGTTCGCGCGGTGAATGTTTGACGGCACCGAGTAGATGTTGCCATCTACGGTGAGGCGGTCAATGAGATCGGCGGGGAATGCGTCGGTAAGACCGAATTCGTCATACAGGTCGGAAACGTCCTGAATCTGGGCAGCATCGATGTAGTCCTGAAGCTCGGCACCGGCGTGAGCCTGGAACGTGTCAGGTGCATCCCCTGCCTGCAGCCGCGACTGAAGCAAGTCTTTGGCAGCTGAGCCCGCTCCACCTGCGACGGCGCCGTTGACGAACTCGAGGTCGGGGTTCTGCTCATTGAAAACGCCCACCAGAGCGTCGAGGCCTGCCTTCTCAGAACCGGCGGCCCACCAGGTGAAGACTTCTACCTCGGGTCCGCTGCTGCCGCCGCCATCGTTGCTCTCGTCGGTCGAAGTGCTCGAGCAGCCTGCAAGCACCAGTGCGGTTGCTGCCGCTCCTGCACCGAGCGCGATCCATTTCTTGCTACGCATTGTCATATCGTCTTCCTTGCCGATGTGGTGCACGGTTCCCCATGCCTGAGCGCTGCCTTGCGCTCGCTGTGTGATCATCTTCGAGGCCAACAAGGCTTGAAGTCAAGACTTGAACTCAATAACTCGATAACCGTGATGATTGCGTTACTTCTCGAAGTCAACGGGATCACGATGTATCGTACGGGTGTGCAGCACACGCAAGCGGCAACGGGGTCGCAGACATCGTTGCGCGAGGCGAACCGTGCTCGCGTCGTCGGTGCTGTGCAACAGCACGGGTCGCTGACGCAAGTAGAGCTAGCGGGAATCACCGGTCTCTCGCCAGCGAGCGTCTCGAATATCGTCACTGAACTTGCCGATGCCGGCATACTCGATACGAGTCCCTCGATTCGGTCGGGAAGAAGAGCACGGCTCGTTACTCTCGCCCGTTCTATCGGTGTTGTCGCAGGAATAGACGTGGGCGCGCGATCGATGAGCGTCGCGCTAGCCGACACGTCGATGCGGATCTTGGCAACGGAAACATTGCCTCTGGCGCCTGACCACCGTGCAGACATGAGTTTGCAACGTGCCGCAATGCTCGTGCACGAACTCGTCGAGTCTGTCGACGCATCGGCCGATGAGCTGCTCGCTGTCGGTGTCGGTGTTCCAGTGCCGGTCGACGTTTCTTCAGGGATGGTCTCGTCGACTTCGTTGCTTCTCGGATGGGATGGAGCGGCAGTCGCCGACGTGCTCGCCACCGTCTTGCGAGCGCCAGCAGCTGTCGACAATCACGCCAATCTCGGCGCGCTCGCCGAGGCTCGATACGGTGCTGGCGTCGGCCGTGACCCCGTCGTCTACGTCAGCGTTTCACACACCATGAGTGCCGGCATCGTCGTAGACGGAAAGCTACTTCACGGGCGCCGAGGTGCTGCTGGCGAGCTCGGACACATGATCGTTGACGAGCGCGGAGCCGTATGCAGGTGCGGCAATAGAGGGTGCCTCGAGACTGTTGCGGGTTCGGCCGCGCTTCTCAGAATGTTGAGCGTAAGCCACGGTCACCTGACTCTCGACGATGTGATCGCGCGGGGCCTCGACGGTGATCCTGGATGCCAGCGCGCAATAGCCGACACCGGGCGAAGCCTCGGGGCCGCGATCGCGACCGTCTGCAACCTGATCGATCCCGACATTGTCGTGATCGGGGGCGATCTGGTCGCATCAGGCGAGCTGCTCCTTGCGCCGCTGCGAGAGGCCGTGCAGCACAACACTCTGGCGTCGTCTAGCGGCTACGCAGACGTGGTCGCTGCGGAATTCGGCCGTGAGGCAGAGCTGCGCGGAACGCTCGCCGCCGCACTCGATCGCGCGCGGGCGCTCGGCGTGCTGGGGGTCATTTCATGAATCGGGTAATCCGGCGAATCTTCGCTGCGGTCTTCGGCGTCCTCATTCTCGGCACACTTGTCGGATGCGTGGGCAGTGCGGCAGAGTCGCCTGCCGGCACGATCGGGCTGCTCCTGCCCGAAGCGGGCGTGTCGAGATACGAGACGTCAGACCGACCCGTGTTCGAAGACGTCGTTGCCAAACGGTGCCCCGAGTGCGATCTGTTGTACGCGAACGCTGGCTCCAGTGCGGCGCGCCAGCAAGAACAGGCAGAAGCCATGCTTGCACGCGGTGTAGATGTGATCGTGATCGACGCAGTCGATACCATCGCCGCAGAGAGCATCGTGGTCGAAGCGTCGCGCCACGGAGCAGATGTCATCGCCTACGACCGATTCATCGATCACCCAGATGTCGATATCTACGTGTCATTCGACTCCGAACTCATCGGGAGAGTCCAGGCCGATGCCGTGGTCGCGGCTCTACCGTCAGACACCGACGAGGTTCCGGGCCTCTTGCTGGTGCATGGTTCACCGACCGACCCGAACGCCGCAGCCCTGCGGGCAGGCGTGCATCAAGCCCTCGAAGGTGCCAACGTCGAGATCCTCGGTGAGTTCGAGGCCCCTGCGTGGAGCTCTACGCAGGCACAAGAGTGGGTCTCGGGGCAGCTAACGCAGTTTCCGGGTCGGGTCGATGGCATCGTCGCCGCCAATGATGCGCTCGCTGGTGGCGCCATCGCAGCGCTGAAAGCGGCAGGCGTCGATCCCGTTCCCCCCGTATCGGGACAAGATGGCGAACTTTCAGCGATTCAGCGAATCGTCGATGGCAACCAGCTGATGACTGTCGCGAAGGCAACCGATGATCAAGCACGCACGGCGGCAGAAATCGCCGTTCGTCTGCTCCGCGGCGAAGATCCCGCCGCTCCCAGCATGATCTTGGGAATACCGAGCTTCGTGCTCGCCCCCACGACCGTCGAACAGGGCGATATCGAACGGGTGATCGTGCAGGGTCGCGTGCACTCACTCGAAGCCATCTGCACTCCCGACTATGCCGATGCCTGCGTGCGCGTCGGACTCATTGACAAGGAGATCCAATGACGGCTGTCGTCTCAATCGAAGGCGTGTCAAAAGACTTCGGCGCTGCGCAGGCGCTCATCGACATCGACCTGCAGATCATTGCGGGCGAAGTGCTCGCGATCGTTGGTGACAACGGGGCGGGAAAATCGACCCTGATGGGAGTGGTCTCAGGGGCGATAGCCCCCTCTGCTGGAGTGCTACGCGTGGATCAGCGGCCGGTGAAGTTCGGGTCGCCGGCCGATGCGCGAGGCACCGGAATCGTGGCTTCTCCTCAGGGCCTTTCGCTTTGCGAGAATCTCGATGTGGTCGAGAACCTCTACCTGGGCCATGAGAACGTGGCGAAAGGCTTGCTCGACGAGGTGAGCATGGAGCGTGGCGCCCGGGTCGTGTTAGACAGCCTGGCAGCGCGTATTCCCGACGTCCGCGTCCCCGTCCACGCACTCTCCGGTGGCCAACGTCGCAGCGTGGCAATCGCACGCACGCTTCTCGGTGATCCGCGAGTCATTCTGCTCGACGAGCCGACAAATGCACTCGGAGTGCGCCAGACTGCGCAGATTCTCACGCTCATCGGCCGACTGCGTGCGCGTGGTCTCGCGGTGGTGCTCGCGAGTCATTCAATCACTGACGTTCTCGCGGTAGCTGATCGAGTCGCTGTGCTGCGCCTCGGCCGCCTTGTTGCAGAGTACGACGCGGCAGACATCACGGCGGAGCAGTTGCTCGGAGCGATCACGGGAGCAACTGCACCGACCAGCCCGGGTGCGACCAACAGGGGACGGAAGCGAGCATGAACCTTGCCGAGTCCTGGCGAAGAATCCGAGATGGCGAACGGCCTCTAGTTCCCATCATTGCGGCGCTCTTCGTGATCTGGATCGTTCTGGGAATCGCGTCGCCCACATTCTGGACACCTGAGAACCTCGTCAACCTCTCACTCCAATCGGTGTCAACCGGCATCATCGCCCTGGGCGTCGTGATCGTGCTTTTGATCGGACAGATTGATCTTTCCGTGGGGTCAGTGAGTGGTCTCGCCGCCGCCATTGCAGCGGTGGCAGCGACTTCGTTGGGCTGGAATCTCGCACTTGCCGTGCTGGCCGCGCTGCTTGCAGGCTCTGTCATCGGATTCATCTACGGGATCCTCATCGCCCGGGTTGGCCTGCCCGGGTTCGTGCTGACATTGGCTGGTCTATTGATCGCTGTCGGCATTCAGTGGCAGATTCTCGGCGACGCCGGTTCGATCAACATGCCGTTCGACTCGTGGCTGGTGCGATTCAGCCAAACGGCATTCGTGCCGAACTGGCTCGCATGGGTTTTGGTCATAGCCGTAACAACCGGCATCACGCTCACGCGATTCATCGAACGGCGACAGCGCCTTGTGGCTGAGCTCCCCGCCGAAACGCCTCTAGCAATCGCACTCAGAGGAATCTTGATCGCGGTAATGCTTGCCATTCCTGTCGCGTACCTTTCGCAAGAGCGCGGAATCGGGTGGAGCGTCGTACTGTTCATCGCTCTCGTGTGGGGCACCGACATTCTGCTGCGGCGAACTCGATGGGGCAGAGGAATTCGTGCAATCGGCGGCAACCCGCAGGCCGCGCGATTGGCTGGTGTGCGAGTGCAAACAATCGTCGTCAGCGCATTTGTGGCCTGTTCGACACTCGCTGCGCTTGGGGGAATTCTCGGCGCGGGCCGCCTTGCCGCAGCCAATCAAAGCTCGGGCGGCGGTGAGGTCTTTCTCATCGCGATCGCCGCCGCAATCGTCGGCGGCACGAGCCTCTATGGCGGACGAGGAAGCGCATGGTCGGCGTTCATCGGGATCTTGGTGATTCAATCCATCGCCAACGGGTTGACGCTGATCGACCTCGACGCCTCGGCCCGCAACATCGCAACGGGCCTGGTGCTGGTGCTCGCGGTTACCATCGACACACTGCTCAGCAGGCGACGAAGCCCGTTCGCAGGATCAACAAACGGGTCTTGACCCGCGCGGGAGGCCTTCGAATAGATGATCCGCCTGTTCTCTAGCGCAGATCATCCCTACCGGAAACGAAGCGGGTGCGACTGCTCTTTCGGGTGCGTTGTTCAACGGCGACAAGGGCTCCAGGCGTGCTAGGGCTACGCGACCTACAAGCGGCGATGTGCCGTCGTTTTCATACTTGAGCAAGCCACTCCACGCCGCGATCTAGAGTCGCGACGACGGGTCCCCGGTCGCGCGCGGCTGGCGCAAACTGCTGCGACCAGAGCCGCATCTTCTCAAAAAATGCAACATCTTCAGGTGCCGACGCATCAGGAACCGCGATCCCCTTCGGAGTCGCGGAGACGTCGAGCTGAGTCAACGTCGTGGTGTCTTGGAGAGCGTGCACAACAGCGAGGTCAGCATCGCTTGCCACCGCCCATCTGCCGACAATCGACGCAACGTGCGTCGGCACATGAATAACGGTGTGCCCGTCGGGCGCTTCCCCTTGCCACCCTGGCGGAACCAGCAGAAAATCGCCCTCGCCCGTACCTGTTGCGCGGTGCCCTACATACGCAAAGTTGTTCGTCCACGCATCCACGAACTGCAACACGTAATAGCGTCCGTCGGTATCGGGGCGGAGATCGTCACCGAAGCCACCGCATCGCTTCACGACGGCGAACTTGGGGCGCTCGCAGCAGCCCTTCCGGCACTCGAACGACTGCGCGACGTGCTCGTCGAACAAAGCCGCCGCGCCGAGCGGGAGCGAGCACGATGACATCGCCGACGGTGCCCAGTCTCGAGCCCGCGTTCGAGGTGGTGGTGCAGCTCGGTGCCCCCGAGGACTTCGGAACAACCCGCGCGGGGCACCGACGAGTCGTCCCGATCATCGGCGGCGAGATCACGGGATTGATGACTGCCGGCATCCTCGCCGGAGGAGCGGATTGGCAGCTCGTCAGGCCCGACGGCGCGCTCGAGATCGACGGTCGGTATTGCGCCCGCACGGCAGACGGTGAGCTCGTCTATCTCCAGGTCTGCGGTGTTCGCAGCGGACCGCCTGACGTTCTCTCCGCGTTGCTCGCGGGCGACGACGTCGATCCGTCCGCGTACTACTTCCGCACGGTGGTCTCGATCGAGACGTCGTCTTCGGCGCTCGCTCATTTGCAGCACGCGGTCTTCGTCGCCTCCTGCATCCGCGAGGCTACCACCGTTCGCTACACCGCGTATCGCGTCACGTGACCGCGGCCGTCACCGTTCGAGAACGACACGCGCCTGACTCTTTGACCGGGCATGACGAGAATTGAATTTCACGACTCTTCTTCAATGACGCAAATGCCGTGCTTTCGTTGCCACGTCGGTATTCGTGCAGCATCGCGCGACTCGTTGGCATCGATG
This sequence comes from Microbacterium marmarense, assembly GCF_037204165.1. Taxonomy (NCBI): domain Bacteria; kingdom Bacillati; phylum Actinomycetota; class Actinomycetes; order Micrococcales; family Microbacteriaceae; genus Microbacterium; species Microbacterium marmarense. The sequence goes on along the minus strand of NZ_JBBDGL010000001.1, from coordinate 817,846 downwards.
GCTTGACGCGGCGTGAGATCGAAGGTCGTTTCCTCATGGTTCGCGAGGGCTGTGAGTCGCATGGTGAACCATGCCGTGATGCCGCCGGGCGGCGGTGCATCGAATCGGGGAAATGGCGGATCACCACCCGCTGACTGAAGCCACTTCGCGGGCATTTCCGGGTCCAGAGCCATCGTCCTGGCAAGACCGACAAGGTCTGCCGTTCCAGACGACACAGCTTGTGTTGCTTCGTCTCGGAACTTGAAGCCGCCGGTCACCACGAGAGGCGTATTGGTCACTTCACGCGCCTGTCGGGCAAAGTCCAGAAAATACGGGCCCGAAGATCGCTTCTCAGAACTCGCCTCAGCACCTGGGAAGTACGTTCCACCACTGAGGTCAAGAAGATCGATCGCTTCATCCCCCAACAGCGACACGACAACCAGAGCCTCATCCTCGGTCAGCCCGCCAGCAAGCTGGTCGCTCGTGTTGATCTTGACACCGATCCCGAAACTCGGCCCGACCTCGACACGAATCTGCTTCACGATCTCGACAAGGATCCGAGATCTGTGCTCGATGCTGCCGCCATAGCGGTCCGTTCGATGATTGAACAGCGGAGAGAGGAACTGGCTAAGCAAGAACCCATGACCCGCATGCACCTCGACGCCCGAGAATCCAACGGACTGAGCGTGGCGCGCAGCGCGCGCATACACCTGAGGTAGAGCCTCGACGGCAGCCAGAGGAAGCTCGCCGCAGTGCAGTCCATCTATGTGCAACTCCGACGGACCTGCAGCGGAAGAGATCGGAGACCACGCCAACGCACCGGCATGGCCAAGTTGCACCCAAGTATGGGCCCCACTCTCAGCGCCTGCAAGCGCAAGCTGACGCAGTCGTTCATCATCAGAACCGGGATGCAGCACAAGGTTGCCCGGGCGTTCAGGATAGGCCGGGTCGACCTGCACCTCACCTACCAGCAGAAGTGCAGCCCCGCCCTGGGCCCAGCGCCGATACAACTCGACCTGCGCAGCACTCGGATCCCCCGTGCCATCACCCAAAGAATCCGACATCGCTGCCTTCACGATGCGGTTCTTCAAAACAAGCCCGCACGGTAGTCCCAGCGGTGCGCCCAACACCTCAACCGGTCCCAGCTCGCCACCGTCAACGCTCATCACCTCAGGCTACGGGGTGCCATTGAATTGCTTGACGGCGCGGGTGCCGCCGGCGACAAGGATCCCACGACGAGGAAACGTCTTGATGTTCCATCCAGGCAACTCGGGTTCGCCTCATACGCCGTCAAAGTTGATACGCGAAAGCGATGTGAACAGAAGATTTCACCTTCCTGAGTAATGCCTGAGTGCTCCAAACCGGCATCCCATCCGCTGCGTATGACTGTCGTGCGAAAAAATACCGAAGTAGTGGAAACCCGCGGGATGCCCGCCGCGGCTGTCCCGTCTGCATCCCCCGATGCTGGAGAAGCCTCCCCTTCGACGCATGACCTTTCGAAGTCCCCGCGGTCGCTGCGGTCGCGCATCTTCGGCCAGCTAGTCAGTTTCGGTTTTGTCGGGGCGCTGGCGTTCGTCGTCGATGTGACGATCTACAACCTCGTGCGTGCGACCGTTCTGCAGGACTCGCCGATCTGGTCAAAAGTTGTCAGCGTCGCCGTAGCCACCGCCGTTGCGTGGCTAGGCAACCGGTACCTCACCTTTCGACGTGAGCGCTCGCCCCAGGCCTTTCGCGAGGGCGTGCTTTTCGCCGTGGTCAATGTCATCGGCTTGTTTATCGCTGCAGGCTGTCTCTTCATTTCGCACTACTTGCTTGGATTCACCTCTCAGCTCGCCGACAACATCTCAGGCAACGGGGTCGGGCTTGTTCTCGGTACGACCTTCCGCTTCGCTGCCTACCGGTGGCTGGTCTTCTCGCCGCGCTCGCGCACGCTGCGCCTGACGCACTCCACTCATCGATCGGTCCGCACGGACTCTGGAGCTAACTCGTGATCATCACCCGATACAACATTGCACCCGTCGCGGTTCAACCCGACTCCGACCCCGCCTCCGAACCGCTTCTGACCCCGATCGCTCCCGCACCAGGACAACAGCCTTCGAACGGCACCGACGTTCTGGTGCCCATCGATTCGGGCACGGCGTTCACCGGCGGACTTCTTCCTGACTGGTCGTTTGGCGAGTGGGCCGCCTACAGCGGAATCGTTCTGCTGGCGCTCTTTCTCACCGCGATTGCAACGACAACTCTTTGGTGGATGCTGCACGCTTGGCGCTCAGCGGATGACTTGCGGGCGACCCAGTTCAGCGCATCGCCTCGCCCCGCCCGGCACCGATTTACACTCCTGGTGCCGGGGCGCCACGAAGAAGAAGTCATGGGCCAAACCCTGGATCGTCTTGCCCAGCAGGATCATCCCGACTTCGAGATCATCGCGATCGTCGGCCACGACGATCCAGGAACCGAGCTGGTCGTGCGAGAAGCCGCCGCCCGCAACCCTCATCTCATCAAGGTGGTCGTCGATGACAGCGTGCCCAAGAACAAGCCGAAAGCACTGAACCGCGCCCTCCAGATCGCTACGGGTGACGTCGTTGGGGTGTTCGACGCCGAAGACGAAGTGCACCCCGGACTGCTGACTGTCGTTGACTCGAAGTTTCAAGAGACTGGCGCCGATGTGGTGCAGGGCGGCGTTCAGCTGATGAACTTCGAAACAAGCTGGTGGTCGCTACGCAACGTGCTGGAATACTACTTCTGGTTTCGCTCCCGTCTGCACTTTCATGCTCGTTCGAAGTTCATTCCTCTGGGAGGGAACACCGTCTTCGTCACTCGCGAACGCCTCGAATGGTCGAAGGGCTGGGACGACCAGTGTCTCGCGGAGGACTGCGAGCTGGGCGTGCGTCTTTCAAGCGACGGCGCGAAAGTGGTCGTGGCGTACAACCCCGAGTATGTGACCCGCGAAGAGACGCCACCGACCCTGAAGTCCCTGTATAAGCAACGCACACGCTGGAATCAAGGCTTTTTGCAGGTGCTCGGCAAAGGTGAGTGGAAGAAGCTCCCGACGCTTCGTCAGCGCATGTACGCCCGCTACATGCTGAACATGCCGTTTCTGCAGGCCGCGACTGGCTTGTTGATTCCGATTTCGATCGCCTTCATTCTGCTCGTCAAGGTTCCCACCGCGGTCGCGCTCATCACCTTTCTTCCGCTGATTCCTACGGTGATCACCCTTGTCGTTGAAGCCGCCGGGCTCACCGAGTTCGGTCGGATCTATGACAAAAAGGTGCGGATGCGCGACTACACGAAGCTCATCCTTGGTCTGGTGCCATACCAGATCTTTCTCGCGGCAGCTGCCGTCCGCTCTGTTGTCCGCCAGCTGCGCGGCGATGGCAGCTGGGAGAAAACCGAACACACGGGGGCGCATCGTGACGCTGCGGTTGCGCCAGAATCCACCGCCGTGCCCGTATTGGCCACGGCTGGCGCATCGGAGACGAAGTGATGACGACGACGCTCGACCGAAACCAAACGACCTCAGCGACACCGATCTCGAGCGACGACGTCACCTCAGCCGCTGACGCGCGCCCGGCATCACGCTGGCGCACTCGCGTGACCGACCTCGTGTGGCTGCTCCCCCCTCTCGCGCTCGGGATGCTGATCAATGCGATCAACCTGGGCGGTTCGCCACAGCGCATCGACGATGAAGGAACGTACACAGCGCAAGCCTGGGCTCTGGGCAATCTCGGCGAGCTCACTCACTACACATATTGGTACGACCACCCTCCGCTCGGCTGGATCCAGATTGCCGGCTATGCGGGGCTCACTGGCGCTTGGGACCGGCACGATGTCGCAGTCGTTGCGGCCCGCGAAGCGATGCTGGTTGCCACCGCTATCGCTGGCATCTTGCTCTGGTTTCTCGTTCGGCGCATCGGCTTCGCGCGTCTGACCGCGTCGGTGGCTACGGCTCTGTTCCTGCTTTCACCGCTCGCGGTGCAGTTTCACCGGCAGGTGTATCTCGACAACATCGCGACTGCGTGGCTACTGGGCGCGCTCTTGCTCGCGATGAGCCGACACAAGCAGCTCCTTGGATACATCGCAGCGGCCGCGGCTTTCGGCATTGCCGTGCTTACCAAAGAGACCTACCTGCTCGCACTACCTCTCGTGGCCTGGCTCATGTGGCGCGGCGCTGACCGAACGACGCGTCGCTACACGCTCTCTGTCGCATCGGCAGTGCTCGCGCTCGTCGGTCTGGTCTATATCGCGTTCGCTCTCGTAAAGGGCGAGGTGGTTCCTGGTGTGGGGCGAGTCAGCCTCTTTGAGGGTCTCGCATTTCAGCTCGCCTCTCGCGAGGGCAGCGGCTCGCTGTTCGACCCCGAGAGCCTCATGTCTCGCACTATCGGCCTGTGGTGGCAACTGGACTCCGTGTTGATTGTGGCTGCCCTCACCGCAGCTGTTGCGGCGCTGTTTGTGCGACGTCTGCGCCCGTGGGCGATTACGTTGTTGGCGCTCACAGCATTCATGTTTCGCGGCGGCTATCTGCCGGTCCCGTACGTCATCATCCTGCTTCCGTTCGCAGCAATCGTTATCGCCGGCATGGCGCAGGTTGCCGCAGAACGACTCCGTGCGCGCACGGGCAAGCACCGGGTGTTGTCGCGCATTGGCGGCGGACTCGTGGCAGCAGGACTCGTGATGGCCCTTGTCATTGCCGCGCCGCTATGGACCGCACAGCTGCGCGGCTTCTTACTGGCCGACCTTGACGAGCCGCTTCGCGACGCAGAGACGTGGATGGTAGAGAACGCCCCGGGTGACGCCCGCATACTCGTTGACGATGCGATGTGGGTGGATCTCGTGAGCGAGGGCTTCACTCGCGAGAATGTCATCTGGTATTACAAGGCCGACACAGACCCCGACGTGCAGACCCTCGCTCCCAACGGGTGGCGCGACTACGACTATGTGGTCACGACTGATTCGATGCGAACGTTTCCGACGGAGTTTCCAACGGTACGGCAAGCCATCGACAACAGCGTCGTCGTGGCCTCATTCGGCGAGGGCCCCCAGCAAGTAGACGTGCGTTTCGTCGACGGCGAGCAGTCGGGACTTGAGCAAGCGAGCGACGATGGCCTGTACGCGGCGCGCTCGATTGCCGGTCAACAGCTCTTGCGCAACCCTGACGTGGGCGTACCCGCCGAGGAGCAAGACCTGCTGACAGCGGGCGTAATCGACGCTCGCATCCTGCTCTCGCTCGCGCAGCTAGCGGCAATCGGGCAGATCGACATTGCGGACATCAGTCAGCTCGACGGAGATCCATCAGGGGTGTACCGGCAACTCACGATCAGCTCGTTCGCAGGCGAAGATGCGCGAGGCGACGCACTCGGCTCTGACGCCGCGCTGCGCTTCTTCGACTCTCTGACCGGCACACTCGCACCCCTCTCGGCAGACCGCAGCGACGCCGGAGTAATCGTCACCTTCTCGCCGGTCGAACCACTCAACCTGCTGCCGCGGCCCGCGGCATGACTCAGGTTCGGACGACTGCACAAACCGACCGAACCTCGAACAAAGGAAGATCATGACTCACCACATCTCGCCCCACAACTCCGTATCTCGTCGTTCGCGGCGCCGGCTTCGCGACCTCATTCTCGCGACCGCGGCCGTCGCGCCCTTCGCTCTCGGCCTTGCGATCGCTCCCGCAGCAGCCGCCGCCCCCGCCGATCCAGGCGGTTGGGCGCGGGTCGCGCATCTCTCCCCCGACACCAAGTCCGTCGATGTTCAGATGACGGCGCTCGCAGGCGGTGCGGTGGTCTACGAACTCGAAGACGTCGCCTACGGGGCAGTGAGTGAGTACATTCCGCTTGCCGAAGGCACATACGTCGTATCGATGGTTCCCTCGGATGCGGCCGACGATGCCGAACCGATCGTGCAACAGTCGGTCGATGTCTCGGCGGGTGGGCCGGTTACGGTCGCCGCCTACGGCAAGAACGCCGATCTTCAAACGGTCGTGTTCAACGACGATCTCTCTGCTCCGCAGCAAGGTGAGGCGCGAGTTCGGGTGGTACAGGCATCAACGGTTGAACCGACCGTCGATGTGGATACCGCGGAAGGTGCATCGATCGCACGATCCGTACCGACCGGTGTTGCCACCGGCTACGCCGCGGTGCCTGCCGGATCGTGGGATCTTGAACTCACGGGTTCCAGCGACGTGTCCACTGTTACCGTCGACTTGCTGGCCGGATCGGTCTCGACGCTCTTCGTACTCGACACCGCTGATGGTTCTCTCACCGCGCGGGCAGTGACAGATTCGGCGACTCTCGCTGACATGCCGGTCGGCGGCATCAACACCGGCGGAGGCGGCGCGGCCAATCAAGCGGATTCCGCAACAGCCTTTGCAGCACTCTCAGTTGCGCTGGGCATGGTGGCGCTCGGCCTCATCGTCGTCAACCGTCGAAGCGCCGGGGCAACAAGATAATGAGAGTCCCGCGCACGCTCACGGCCGTTGCTACGGCCATCACTGTTGTTCTGCTGGCCGCGGCATGCTCGGGGCAGGTCGCTGACTCCCCTCCAGATGAAGACACCTCGACGGCAGAATCGTTTCTTGATCTCTACGTCGACGACGGTCGCGTGGTGCGCTCCGACCAGGGTGGCGACACTGTGAGCGAAGGGCAGGCCTACGGACTGCTCCTCGCCGTCGTCGCTCGCGATGAGAACCGCTTCGACCAAATCTGGGACTGGACCACTGAGAACATCCAGCGCAACGACGGATTGCTCGCGTGGCGCTGGGAGAACGGTTCGGTGGTTGACGATGAGCCTGCTGCTGACGCCGACCTCGACGCGGCACGTGCGCTGGTGCTCGCTGGCAATGCATTTGATCGAGACGACCTGCGTGAATACGGCATCGCGCTCGGCGACACCGTGCTCAATGAAATGTCAGCTTCGACCGAAATTGGCCGAATCTTGCTGCCGGGCCTCTGGGCAACGACCTCACCACATGCCTACAACCCGTCGTATGCGTCGCCGGTGGCCTTTGCAGTTCTAGCGGACGCATCCGGCGACACTCGCTGGAACGAGTTGTCCGAAGGAACTCGGGCCGCGACTGAAGCTCTGCTGGATTCCAACGCCCTGCCCACAAACTGGGCCACTGTCGCGACCGATGGGTCAGTCGCGATCGCCGGTTCGGCGAACGGGGATGGCGAGCCAGGCTACGGCTACGATGCCACACGCACTTCGATCCGATTCGCCGAGTCGTGTGACCCCGCCGACACCGCTCTCGCCGCCCGAATCGCTGCGGCTTTGCCTGACGATGACGAACTCGTTGCAGAATTTGACTCCGGCGGAGGACCGGTGACGAGTGACCAGCACCCGATCGCTTACGCTGCCCGCGCCGCCGCCTACGCAGCGGACCAACAGTCAGACGCTGCCCACGCCGACCTCGCCCGAATGGTTGAGACAGCCGTAGCAACACCTACCTACTACGGCGATGCATGGAGTGCGCTTACGACAACAATGCTGACCGACGACACTCTCGCAGGTTGCCAGCCGCTCAACGCATCGGCGGTCGAGACTTCAGCCTCGAGCTCGGTCACGGGCAGTTTTCAAAATCCTGTGCCAGAACAAGCGGCGTCTCGCGCGGTTCCTGAACACATTTCGATCCCCGCGATCGGCGTGGAGTCTGACCTGATCGGCCTCGGTCGCGACGCGGTCGGCTGGATCGAAGCACCAACTAACTTCGATGACGTCGGGTGGTACGAAGACGGAGTTGTCCCCGGCGCGATAGGTCCAGCAGTGATCGCCGGTCATGTCGATTCGCCGGCAGCACCAGCCGTCTTCTACGACCTTCCCACGCTTGTTCCCGGCGACAGCGTCTCGGTGTCTCGCAGCGACGGAACCACTGTGAAATTCGTCGTCACCAGCATCCAGACGGTTGAAAAAGAGACCTTTCCCACGGCATCGATCTACGCCCCTGTCCCCACCCCTGAGCTACGCATCGTCACCTGCAGTGGCGCCTGGGACCCCAACACCGGCCATTACGTCGACAACGTCGTTGTCACCGCTGTCTCTGTCTGAGGCAAGCGTCACCTGCACGAAAGGTATTGATATGAACACCACGCTCACAATCATTCCCACCTACAACGAGCTCGAGAATATCGAGGGGGTTGTAGGCCGTGTGCTCGCGGCCGGACGGTCTGACGTGCTGGTCGTCGATGACTCTTCACCCGACGGTACTGGCGCCCTCGCGGACCGCCTCGCGCTGACGCATGCTGAGGTCTCGGTGCTTCACCGCACCACGAAGGAGGGCCTCGGACGCGCATATCTGGCGGGGTTCGCGTGGGGGCGTGATCGGGGATACAAGGTGCTCGTGGAGATGGATGCTGACGGCTCACACGAGCCGGAATCGTTGCCCGCGATGCTCGACGCTCTGGAAACGGCCGACATCGTGCTCGGATCGCGCTGGGTTCCGGGAGGGAGCGTTGTGAACTGGCCGTTGCATCGGAAGATACTCAGCCGCGGTGGAAATCTCTACGCGCGCCTCGCTCTCGGCATCGACGTGCGCGACGCGACCGGCGGCTACCGGGCATACCGTGCGAGTGCCCTTGACGCGATCGGTCTGGATGGTGTTGCTTCGCAGGGCTACTGCTTTCAGCTCGACCTGCTCTGGCGTGGGCTTGAGCGAGGGCTGCGCGTCGTGGAGCTTCCCATCACGTTCATCGAACGAGAACATGGCGTCAGCAAGATGAGCGGAAACATCGTTCGTGAGTCGCTGTGGAACGTCACGGTATGGGGTGTGCGCCGTCGCGCGACGGCGGTACGCGAAATGGTCCTGCACCACCGCCGCCTACCGTCGGTTCGAGCGACCACGCGTCGCCTCGCGCCCTCGTGAACAGCTTCTCAATACGCTGGGGTCCCTTCAGCTGTTGGGTGCTAACGTGACGACGGAAATTATCACCACGTTGGTGTCTTCTGGCAGATTCCACGTTGAGATCGGTGCGCGATAGCTGACTATCGAGGCAAGAGCTCGATCTTCGGTGTCAGACATGAAAGTAGTCGCAGAGGGGTCTCCGGAGGCTGTTTCAGAAACTAGAGAAAACGCACCATTCTCGAGGTCAGTCCTAGCGCTCGCGGTGATGCGGTCAGCTTCATCCGAAGAGGACGTGAGAAACACGGACGTTTCGGATCCAGGATCGCCTGCGAACACGCAATCAGCATCGCGGAGATCCAGTAAGCGCTGCGTTGCGGGAGCACTTTCGGCCGTATCCGTCACAGCGAGCGTGTCAGTATGCGTCACCCACTCAGACAATGCTTCCGTGCACGTCGGCTGCTCCACTGACTGGGAACATCCCGTTGCTACAGATGCAAATACGGTCATTGTTGTGGTGGCCAGAACTGCCTTCTTCACCAAGGTCAGCGGTCCAGATGCCTCATTGCCCTTCATTCGGTCGACGGTATCGCGCCTGCCCGCTAGATGCGAGCGATGAAAGCCACTGATCTGGGATTCTAATAGGCTATTTGGGCCAGCGTCACTGTGAAGCGCCCTGGGTCTGATGGAGACTCGCGCTATTTGATTCCCACCGGCTGATCGCGGTCGGCTCGGACAGCATAGGCTTGCTCGAACTCGGCGGGTGGGAGATCGCCGAGGTAGCCGTGGAGACGCTGCGTGTTGTGCCAGCGCACCCATCCGAGGGTCGCGAGCTCGAGGTCCTCGATGCTCTTCCCACGGGCCAGGGCATGCGGGTCCGTGGACGAGTTCGGCCCTGTAGTAGCCGTTGACCGTCTCGGCCAGGGCGTTGAAGCTCCTATAGTTGTCGACTCCTGATTTCGCCGGTCCTGGGGTTCGCTTTGACGAGGTGGTAGACCTCACGGAGGGACTGCTGCACGAGTAGGTGACATCTGATCTCGGTGACGAAGCGCGCACCGTCCTTGCCGTCTACGCCCACGTTCTGGGCGAAGGACAGCGACGCGATCATCTGCAGCGCCTCGCATCGGCGGAAGAGGCAGAAACCGACGGGGGACACCTGGGGGACACCTGGAACGAAAACGGTCGCTGATCAAGACCGACTAGCCCACGTCGGAGAAAGCAAAAATCCCCGTTGTACCGGGGTTTTTTTGGCGGAGACGGAGGGATTTGAACCCTGGCTCTAGGAGGTCCGTTCAGGTGTGCTGACGGTCGGTGGCGCGTGTTCACGCGGATTCACGGTGACTCACACGTTGGTTCGATCGCGTTCAACGATACTCAAAGTGATTCAAGTGTTCGCAAGTTCTTCGCATCAATTTTGCCCTAAGCCCAGCTACACAAACACCCCGACTAGCCATCCTCACCGGGCTCTTTCTTCCATCACCGACGCAGCTCGTTAACCACGCCTCTCGGTCATCGCGCGGCCGCGGTGGAGTGGGTTGATTGCGACGGTGGCGCGTAGTGCACTTCAGCAGGGGCGTCGGGGAACCCTGTTACTCCGCGAGAGACGTCGAACTGGTCGATGCGCACAAGTGGCCGCACCGTGTACTTGAACGTGCGCAGATCGTTACCGTCAAATGCGGCGTCGACACCGTCGCGTCGCAACTCGGCTACGAGCTCTCCCACCAGTTCAGCGACGAGTTGCGGGTGCCGGTCTTGGACCGGAGTGAGTTCGTGGGGGTCGGTTGCCACGTCGAACAGTAATGTGTGAGGACCGTTGGCCATCCAGATGAGCTTGTGGGGTCCGCGGCGCACCATTGCCTTGAAACGCGCGGTACCGGGCTTGCCGTGGTAGCCGAACAGCAACTCTCGTTGATGCGTCGGGTCATTCAACCCCGCCAGGATGTCCGCTCCCTGCCGCAGCTGTGGCGCCCCAGCCGCACTCGTCGCGATTCCGAAGAGATCCACAAGACACGTGAGTTCGTCGCGGCGCTCGCCCTGCGCGATTCGGCCCGGCCAGCTGAGAAGGAACGGGATGCGCGTGGACGCTTCGAAGAAGCTCTCCTTCTGCCACGCCGTGTGATCGCCGAGATGATCACCATGATCGGAGTAGAAACAGATGACCGTGTTGTCGGCTTCGCCACTCTCTTCGACCGCGTCAAGCAGGCGCCCGATGCACGCATCGATGTAGCTGATCTCACCGTAGTAGCGGGCCTTCAACGCGCGGGCGCGGTGGTCGTCAACGTCTTCGGCGTAAACCGCGTGGTTCATCCACGGGATCTGCTGATCAAGGTGATCAACCGCAAGATCACCCGACACAGGCAACGGCATCCGGTCCGGGTCGTACATCCGGTTGTATGGCAGCGGCGGCGCGAATGGCGGGTGCGGTCCGATGTACGAGACGTACCCGAACCACGGCCGCTCGTCGTCGACCTGAACCTGCTCGATCGCTCGGTCAGTCGCCCACGCTTCTACCGTGATGTCAGCGGGCAGTGCGCTCATCTGCGGCATGTAGTACATGTCGGTGCGCTCGCCCATCAACGCTTCAATCCAGTTGTATTCGGGATGCTCGTCAGCAATGAACGCCGCGTAGTCATCACCGGGGCGGGACCCCTCGGCCAGGTACAGCTCTTCGCTGCGCAGTTGGAACTCGAAGCCCGAGTCCGCATCCCACGGGATCGTATGGAACTTTCCGATACCCCACGTGCGATAGCCGAGATCGCCCATCACAGTAGCGAGATACGGGCCGACACGCTCGACGATCGCGTCGTGTGCGCCGGGTTCGACGCCGTTCTCATAGACGTTCGTGCGCGTCGGCTGCGCCCCCGACAGGATCGAGTAGCGCGACGGCACGCACACCGGGCACGTCGCATACGCATTGTCGAACACAGCGCCGCGATCGACGAGACGGTCCAAGTTCGGCGTGAAGATCTCTTCATTGCCGAGCGCCGCCAAGGTATCGAAACGCTGCTGGTCAGTCATCACGAAGAGGACGTTCGGCTGCGTGTTCGAGCTCATAAGGTGATGGCGTCCGCAGCGCGACCCGAGGCCGACCATGCCGCGGGCTGAGGGCGATCCAGCCGGGTGTGCATCTCTATTACACTGCCCGAACGTCCAGCATCAAGCACGCTGTTCATAACATCTAGGACGTGGAGAGCGAGGTCCCCCGAGGCGAGGTGCGGGCGGTCGGCCTCTATAGCATCTGCCATCTCAGCGAGTCCGATTCCGCGGCCACCATTCTTGTAGCCCGCACGGTCGTCAACAACTTCCCACTCGTCACTCCCGGCGCGGAAGATATCGAGCTTCTCCGAGAACTGGAAGGGTCGCGGAAGAGCAATCGTCCCTTGCGTCCCGTACACCTCGAACCCACTCATTCGCGTTGCCCACACATCAAAACTCATGGTGACATTCGATGACACACCCGACTCGTGGATGAGGATCGCGTTGATGTGCGTTTCGACGTCGACGGGCACCTCCGTACCGGCGAGCGGTCCGGTCGCGACATGTCGGTTACGCTCCGAACGAGAAGTGTGCCCAACGATCCGCGCGACAGGCCCGAGCATTGCAACCAAAGCGGTGATATAGTACGGCCCCATGTCGAGCAGTGGGCCTGCCCCGGGCTGGTAGTAGAACAAAGGAGACGGATGCCACAGCTCGTGCCCAGGCGCCGACCAAACAGCCGAGGCGCCGACGACTTCGCCGATCTCACCGCGATCGAGAACATCGATCGCAGTCTGCACGCCCGTACCGAGCACGGTATCAGGTGCGCATCCCACGCGGACTCCGGCGAGCTCCGCTTCTCGGAGCAGCTGTTTCCCGTCGTCAGTCTTGAGCGCGAGGGGTTTCTCGACGAAAACACTCTTTCCTGCCCGCACTGCTTGCAACGAGACCTCGGCGTGAGCCGCCGGTACGGTGAGGTTCAGAACTACATCGATGGCTGATGAAGCCATCAGGTCATCCACCGATAACGCCGACACGCCCAGCCGGCTCGCGACCGATCGCGCACGTTCCTCGTCCAAGTCGGCCACTGCGACGATCTCGAGTTCTTCTCGTCGACCGATGGTGGTGAAGTACTGATCGCTGATTTTTCCGAGACCGACGACTCCGACGCCTAGCGGCTTGCCCACAAGAGGCCCCTTTCGATGATGGTGCGCACGGGCGCTTCGGCGAGCACGTCCGGCGCATGCCCCGGGGTCGCCACAAAAACGCGACCCTCCCCCCACTGACGCGTCCAGACCGCAGGACAGATCACCGGAACATGCCATGGATCTCCCGGTTTGCTCGGGTGCGTCGTCGTTGCGAGCACCTCGTTGTAGTCGTCTGTGAGTACCCAGTACTGCTCGGTGGCCAAAACGAAGTCGCCGACCCCCCTCGTGATGGGGTGGTCTTCACCGATGGCAGTAATCGCAACACTGTGGGGAACCACGTTGTCGCTGGGGTCCCCGATCTGCTGGTCCTCCGGCTTGGGCGGATGCTTGACAAACTGTCCACCCACCAGCTGTAGATACTCCGGCGTGTTGCGGAATGAGTCTGCGATGCCACCGTGCCAACCAGCGAATCCGACACCGCGCCGCACCGCAGCGTCCAGCCCTCGGAACTCATCAGGCTCGATCTTCGACATCGTGATGCACTGGACGATGAGGTCGGTCTCGGCCATCGCCTCAGCGTCTGCGTATATTGCCGGCGAGTCGGCTATGCGCACAGCAAATCCAGCCGACTCGAGGAACGGAATGAAGGCGTCGGTGGCATCAGCCGGGTAGTGACCCGGCCAACCACCACGGACGACAAGGGATCTACTCTGACTCACGATTGGCTCCTCCTAGAGCGACATAGTGGTTGAACGCTTCGTACTAGCGGGCGGCTCGTACCGGGCGCGATCGTTGGGCGTTGAAGCTCGAGCGCCGCGAGGTGCTTCTAGGGCAGGTGAACGGTTCAGTCGTTGATGCGCGGGGTGTGCCGCTTGAGCCGCCTGCGCCGGTTCGCTGCGAGCCGCAGGATCGTCGCGCGCACACCCGCTGCGCGGCCGACCCCAGCACTTGCTCTGACATCGACGTCGAACCTCCCGTTGCGTTGACATTAGGTGGCACGAGCGAATGTGAGCAATGTTTGCGGACTTATCAGAAACTTTTCGATCGCAACGGCCGTCAGATCAACGTCAACGCTCGAGTCCATCCGCTCACTTCCTTGCCTTGACGGTGAAGTTGCCATCAACCATGCTGAGATCCAACCCGAAAATTTCGAATGTGAAAGCGTGAGTATCATGAACGATGAGCCTTCCCGACCCACGCTTGCGGTGGTGGCTGATGCAGCCTCCGTCTCCGTCTCCACCGCGTCAAAAGTTCTCAACGGCAAATCGGACGTTTCAGATGCAACGCGACAACGCGTCGAGCGAGCGCTGGAGTCCCTCGGCTATTCACGCCGCGGCGATCCCCGACCACATGGCGAACTGATCGAAGTGGTGTTCGAACGCCTTGGGCCCTGGGCGGTTGAACTCCTCAAAGGGGTTGAAGCCGTCGCACGGCAGCAGGGTATCAGTACCGTTGTCACTATCGGTGGCACGTTCGATGCCCAGCCAGAGTCCTGGATAGACGCGGTGATGCGACGTCAACCGCTCGGTGTCATCCTGGTGTTCTCGACGCTCTCCGATCGCGAGAAGCGCCAGCTGCGCACCCGCAACATCCCGTTCGTTGTCGTTGACCCCGCTGGAGACCCGGACCCCGACCTCCCAACTATCGGCTCAGCCAACTGGGACGGGGGACTGATGGCGACTCGGCATCTGATTGAGCTCGGCCATACCAGAATCGGCACGATCTGCGGGCCTCCCAGCCTGCGGAACGCCCGCGCCCGTCTCGCCGGCTATCGGTCGGCCCATGAGTCTGCAGCGATCGACATCGACCCCTCCCTCATCGTCCCGGGAGACTTCAGCGTTGAAGCGGGCAGACGTGGCGTCGATCAGCTCCTCGCCCTCGATGTTGCGCCGACAGCAATCTTCGCCCAAAGTGATCTCGAAGCACTCGGCGCATACCGTGCGCTCCAATCGCGCGGGGTGCGCATTCCGCACGACATCTCTGTCATCGGGTACGACGATCTCCCCATGGCGGAACTCGCCAGCCCAGCCCTAACGACGATCCGGCAACCGCTCGAGGAGATTGCGAGCGCGGCAACGCGACTCATCCTGCGGCTTCGCGCGGCTGGTCCCGTCAGAAACATCCGAACTGAACTCGCGACGACTCTCGTCGTACGCGAGAGTACGGCCGTCGCCAGGCCAGTTCGCTGATAGGCGGTTCGAAACTTTTCACTCCCGGTGACGGCAAGACTGGAGAGTTTTCTTTCGCCTTGTCCCCGACAGTTCCGAAGCGAGACGCTCTCGCATACCCATCAGATCGAGCCCGGGAGAGGCGGCCGGGCACGAGCAGTTTCGAAAGTTTTCTGATCATATACGGATTGTTGCGGCCACGCTCCGTACCCAGATAACGTCTCCCCATCCCATGGTCATTAGACCTCGCCGATCGAAGCCGATCGGGCCAAGCAAAGGAGCAACGCGTGACCACTCACCATCGCCGTACCCGTCGTCGGCTCGCCGCAGCGATGATCGCGACCGCCGTCGCGATCGCGGTCGCTGGATGTTCATCTCCGAACTCCAACGAGACGGCCCCGACCGCCGCGACTGGCGGCACCCTGACTCTGGCGAATGTCAACCAGGACGTTACATTCGACCCCGCCAAAGCCAAGAGCGGAGGAGCCGGCGTGCAGTTCTGGTCGACGGTGTACGACACTCTTCTGACGTATGAGCCAGACGGGACGATCTCCCCGAACATCGCCGAGTCCTTTTCGATGGGCGAGGACAACACGGTGCTCACCATGACGATCCGCGAGGGCCTAACATTCACAGACGGTGCCCCCGTCGACGCCGAAGCCGTCAAGGAGTCTCTGGACTACAACAAGGCCGGCGGCAGCGCCCGCCTCGCGGATATCGAGATCTCGGCGCCTGACGAATCAACCGTTGTCCTCACTTCGGGTGCACCGAATGGCTTGATGCCGACGTTCATGACATTGGCGGAGGGAATCGTTGCCAGTCCCGCGTCGTTGGCGTCCGCCGACCTAGCGACTAACCCAGTGGGATCAGGCCCGTACGTGCTAGATCAATCGGCCAGCACCTCCGGTGCGACCTACACGTTCACTCGCAACGAGGACTACTGGAACGCATCCGCCTTTCCTTACGATGAAGTGGTCTTCCAGACCCTTACTGATGTGAACGCTCGTGTGAGTGCCCTCAGGTCGGGACAAGTTGACGGCGCGTTGATCACAGCGCAATCAGCGACCTCGGTGGACGACGACGCTACGACCCTTCACGAGAGCAGCGTGAACTGGGCAGGACTGCTCTTCGCTGACCGTGCGGGAGACATTGTTCCCGCACTGGGGTCTGTAGAAGTCCGGCAAGCTATCAACATGGTCTTCGACCGCGACGCTGTGCTCTCTGGGCTATACAACGACGAGGGCGGCGCGACGAATCAGATCTTCAACAGCTCGAACCAGGGCTATCTCGCCGATATGGTCGATTACTACGACTTCGATGTCGCGGGGGCGCAGAAGCTCATGGCGGAAGCTGGCTACGAGGACGGGTTCTCTGTAGACATACCTGTGCTCCCCGGCGCGGAGGTCGCGACGCCCATCATCACCCAGCAACTCGGTCTCATTGGAATCGAGGTGAACCCGCAGCCGTTCGGCAGCACGACCGTGCCGGACATGCTCGGCGGCAAGTATGCGATGTGGTACATGGAACTCGAATCCCGCACGGCGCTCTGGGACATCGTTCAGTCCGTCGCGCCTGAGGCAGTCTGGAACCCCCTGCGCTCGGAGGACCCGGAGTTGACTTCACTCATCGATTCGGCCCAGCGGGCCAGCGAGGACGAGATCGGAGCCGTCGCTCAGGAGATCAACGAATTCCTGATTAAGAACGCGTGGTTTGCCCCGTTGGTGCTTCCGACCAACTTCTATGCCACCGACAGCAACACGTCAGCCACGCCCGTCCTCGGCAGCAACTCGCCGTACCTCTACACGTTCAAGCCAGCCGAATGAACGACTTCATCGAACCGGTCCGTGCAGGACTCGTTCCCATCGCATTCATATGCTTCGTCACGTACTGAAGCAGGTGGTAGCGGGGGTCGTCTTGGTCCTCGCTACCACCGCCATCACTTTCGCACTCCTTTACAGCGGCGGAACCTCGATCGCCCGAAACGTCCTCGGTCTCGACGCTTCCGAGAGTCAAGTCGCGGCCAAGGCGCAGGAACTGGGTCTCGATCAGCCTCTGCTCGTACAGTACGGCGCATGGCTGAGCGACTTGTTCCATGGCTCACTCGGGCAGAGCTTCGTGACCGGTGAGCCCATCACCCACATGCTCAGCTCCAGGATTCCCGTCACGCTCTCGCTCGTGGTTATCTCGATGATCCTGATGGCGATCCTCAGCGTCCTGATCGGCGTCGCCGCTGCGACCAAGGGCGGTTGGATCGATCGTGTCCTGCAAGTCGTTGCGATCTCAGGGTCGTCCGTCCCCCACTTCTTGATCGCAATCGGACTTGTCCTGGCGTTCGCGCTTGCGATCCCGCTGCTGCCTGCCACGGGATACGTCCCGTTCGAGAAGGACCCCGGCGCGTGGGCCGCGTCACTGACATTGCCTGTACTGGCCATTCTCATCAGCGGCGTCGCAGCCGCCGCACAGCAGTTCCGCGGCGAGATGATCGACATCCTGCAGCAGGGCTACATCAGGACCCTCCGGGCCCGTGGAATCTCCGAGAGGAATGTGATCTTCCGACACGCTCTGCGAAACGCCTCCGGTCCCGGGCTTACCATCCTGTCTCTGCAGGCGATCGGCTTATTCGGAGGCGTGATCGTCATCGAGCGGGTTTTCGCATTGCCCGGGCTGGGGACACTCGTCGCCACGGCGGCTCGGCAAAGCGACATCCCAGCGGTGATGGGCTGCGTGTTGATCACCGTGGTCGTCGTCGTGATCGTCAACTCCATCGCCGACATCACGAACGTGCTGATCAACCCGAAATCGAGGGCAACATGAGTGGCGAAGTCACCGACAGCAAGCACCCGGCCGAACCGGTCCCGACGTCGCGGTCTGCACTGTCGATCGTCCTCAGGAACCCGATCGGCATCGCCAGTTTCGTCTTCCTTGTCCTGGTCGTCGCCGCCGGGATCTTCGGAGGAGCGATCGCACCGTACGGTCCGAATTTCACTGATCTCTCGCTGGCGAACGCGGAGCCCTTCACCAGCGAATTCGTTCTCGGCGGTGACTCCGCGGGCCGCGACATCCTTTCGCGTCTGCTCTATGGCACGCGCAGCACGCTCCTCGGCTCAGCAGTGATGCTGGCCGTCGCGCTGGCGCTCGGCACGACGACCGGCCTGATCGCAGGATACTTCGCAGGTTGGTTCGATGTGGTGGGCGGCTGGGCGGCCAATCTTCTTCTCGCGCTTCCCGGTTTCGTGCTGCTGGTCGCGCTGTACGCCGTAATCGGCCCCTCGATCCTCATCGCGATGGCGGTCTTCGGCGTGCTCGTCGCCCCCACCTACTACCGCCTCGTACGCGCGCTCGTGCGAAACGTGCGCAACGAACTGTACGTCGACGCTGCCCGGGTGTCCGGACTCCCGGACACCCGCATCGTCTCGCGACACGTGCTGCGTGCCGTGCGGGCACCCATCATCATTCAGAGTGCGTTCGTTCTGGGAGCGGGGATCGGCGTTCAGGCCGGACTAGAGTTCCTGGGCCTCGGCGATCCCACCGAGCCGTCGTGGGGTGGGGTTCTCCAAGAGACGTTCAACGCGATCTTCATCGCGCCGTGGAATCTCGTCTTCCCTGCACTGACCATCAGCGCGACCACCCTCACTTTCGCGCTCCTCGGCAACGTGATCCGCGACGGGCTGAAGGCATCGGGGTCGCGGGCAGCTCCGCTCTCCGGTCGCCAGCGCACGTCGCTGGCGACCGCGCACTCCGCCGCACGGACCGCGCCCGCCCGTGGCGGCGCCGGACCCATCCCCGCCGGAGAGGACTGCATCGCGGTGACCGACCTCGTCATCGGTTACCCGACATCGAAGACGGACGTTCGTGAGGTCGTCCATGGTATCGATCTGACGCTGCGCCGCGGAGAGATCCACGGCCTCGTGGGCGAGTCGGGGTCGGGAAAGTCGCAGACCGCTTTCGCCCTTCTTGGCATCCTCCCAGCGGAAGCGGTCGTTCTCTCCGGCTCGGTGACCTACCGCGGAAAGGATCTGCTCGCTGATACCCGGGCGCTTCGCGAGGTTCGCGGCCGTCGGATCGGCTACGTCCCGCAGGAACCGATGTCCAACCTGGACCCGACACTGACCGTGGGCCAGCAACTCGTGTACGGGATGCGCGCGACGACGCGGGTTTCCCGCAGACAAGCGCGTCAGGCGCTCTTGGAGCTGCTCTCCCGTGTCGGGATCAACGACCCTCAGCGAACCTTCGATTCGTACCCACACGAGATCTCCGGCGGGATGGCGCAGCGGGTGCTGATCGCCGGTGCGGTCGCGAGTGACCCGGAGTTCATCGTGGCCGACGAGCCCACCACCGCTCTCGATGTCACCGTTCAGGCTGAGGTGCTGGACCTGCTGCGCGAGCTTCAGCGCGAACGGAACCTGGGAATGCTGCTCGTGACACACAATCTCGGTGTCGTCGCCGACATCTGCGACTACGTTTCCGTCATGAAAGACGGCGCAATCGTCGAGACCAGTTCCGCCGCCGAGCTGTTCACCACGCCCAAAGCCGACTACACCCGCACGCTGCTCGCATCCACCCTGGACGGCGCGGAACTCCGAGGTCCCCTGGCGCGACGCACGGAGGTCAAGTAGATGAACACCGACGACCCAACCCCCCTGCTCAACGTCAACAAGATCTGTGTCGACTATCCGACCAAGGGGCTGCGACAACCACCCAACAGAGTCATCCGCGACGTTTCCTTCGAGATTCGCGAGGGCGAAACCCTCGGCCTCGTCGGCGAATCAGGTTCAGGAAAGTCGACGATTGGACGCGCGATTCTCGGGCTCGCCCCCGTCGTCGCCGGGTCCATCACGTTCCGCGGCACAGAACTGGTCACGCAGACACCCAAGCAGCGCAGAAAGATGGCGCAGAAGCTACAGGTGGTCTTTCAGGATCCGTTCTCGTCATTGAACCCGAGCATGACCATTGAAGACATCCTGTGCGAGCCGCTCACCGACCTGAGCAAACGCGAGGCGCGAGAACATGTCAGATCCCTCCTCGACCAAGTGGCGCTCCCTTCCGACGCCGGTCGACGCTACGCGCGAGAATTCTCCGGCGGCCAACGTCAGAGGATCGCCATCGCGCGAGCACTCGCAATATCCCCAGAACTGATCATCTGCGACGAACCGACGAGCGGGCTCGATCTGTCCACGCAGTCCCGAGTACTCGACCTGCTCGTCGAGATCCAGGAGCGCACCGGAGTCGCCTACCTTTTCATCACCCACGACCTCGCTGTCGTGAGAAAGATGAGTCACCGGATCATGGTACTCCTGGGCGGAGAAGCGGTGGAAGCAGGCTCGGCTCAGCAGGTCACAGAGGACCCTCAACACCCCTACACACAGCGTTTGCTGATGGCGGCCCCGATCGCCGACCCTGTCGCACAGGCACAGCGGCGAGCCGATCGGGCCGAATTGATTCGCCACAGCGATGAAACCACGATAGCGCCGGCGCACACGGTCGACTCCGGACGGGAAGTGAACGAACGATGACGATGGCAGCTCAAGCAGCTATGAAACACCCGGCGGCGGGTCACGGCGGTCGAGTCGCTCCCCTGTTCTGGCACCGCGGTGAGAGCCCCGCGGTCATCTGCCGGGAGATTGAGGCGATGCACGAGGCCGGTGTGCGCGAGTTCGTCCTGGAGCCCAGACCGCACCCGGACTATCTGGGCGCGCAGTGGTGGGCCGACGTCGACACCGTCCTGGCAGCGGCCCGCGACCGTGGAATGCGGGTGTGGTTCTTCGACGACTCCCACTTCCCGAGCGGCGGGCTGAACGGGATCGTTCCGAACGAGCACCCGCACTTGCTGAAGCGCTACCTCGGGGAACAGCATCGCGATGCTCTCGGCCCGGCCCCGTCGACCACGTTCTCGTTCGGCGGCTGGCTGCGAGAGGGCGACCTGCTTCATGCGGTCGTCGCGATCCGCCACGCCTCCACCGCCGCCACTCCAGATCCTGACTCCGCGGTCGATCTCACCGACCGTATCGTCGATGGCGCCGTCTATTGGGACGTCCCCGACGGCGTCTGGCGCATCTTCGCAATCATCGAGACTTCGCACGGCAACGAGGCGCGGACGGCCGACTACCTGAACCCGATCGCGGAGGGCGCCGCCGAGTTGCACCTCGCGACCGTTCACGAACGCCACTACGACCGCTACCGCGCCGATTTCGGCGGGCTGATCGCCGGCTTCTTCCAAGACGAACCACGCTTCGGCAACGAGAGAACGCACACATTCCGGTTCGGCGCGGAGACAGGAAATGACTCGAGCTACGTATTGCCGTACTCAGGTCTGCTTGGTGAAAGGCTCCGCACCCGGTGGGGCAGCGAGTACAGACAACGGCTCCCCCTACTCTGGTGGGGCGAAGACGAGCGGCCCACCGGGGAGGCGCGGTACGCCTACATGGATGAGGCGACGCAACTCTACGAGCGCTTCCAACGCAAGCTCGGCGACTGGTGTGCCGCCCACCGCGTGGCGCTCATCGGCCACGTGATCGAAGACAACGGGGCCCACGCCCGGCTGGGGATGGGCCCCGGACACTACTTCCGATCGATGGCAGGCCAGCACATGGGGGGCGTGGACGTCGTGCTTCAACAGCTCATGCCTGGCTCAGAGGAAGGACTACGACCCGCGGCCATACACAGCTGGGACGACGAATTCCACTTCTGGGGGCTCGCGAAGCTGGCCTCTTCCGCCGCGCACATCGACCCTCGCAAAAACGGGGACGCGCTCTGCGAGGCGTTCGGTGCATACGGCTGGCACATGGGCCTGCGGCGGATGAAGTGGCTCACCGACCATCTAGTCGTCCGCGGTGTCAACTACATCGTCCCCCATGCGTTTTCCGCGCGTACGTGGGATGAGGACTGTCCACCACACTTCCACAATGGCGGCATGAACCCGCAGTGGCCCTACTTCGGACTTTGGCGCGCGTACGCCGAGACGATCACGGAGCAGATCTCGGGCGGCCGGCACCTGTCAGATGCCGCGGTGCTTTATCACGCTGAAGCGGAGTGGGCTGGCCGCTACATGCCGTTCGAGCGGGTGCTACGAGAGCTGATGCGCTACCAGTTCGACGGCGACGTCGTTCCGCTCGATGCACTCATCGGCGGTGAGGTCGACGACGACGGAGGTGTTCAGGTGGGTTCGGAGACCTACCCGCTCGTCATCGTCCCGTACGCTCAGCGGGTCCCCGCCGCGCTGGCACGGTTCATCGCCGAAACAGAGCTCACCGTGATCTTCGTGGACGACTTCCCCGACTCGGTCACCGGCGACGCCGATGGCCGTCTGCTGCGCGCACTCACCGAGCGGTGCACGTCCGTGCCACTCTCAGAGCTTACGGCGCACGTCCACGGCGAGGTATCAGTCGCGCCCGCAAACCCCTCGCTTCGCGTCATGAGATACGTGAAGGATCGACAAATGCAGCTCTTCGTGGTCAACGAGTCCGTGTCGCTCACGTGCGAAGTTGAGCTCACCGTGCGGCGAGCCGACATGCCCGCCGTCGTGTGGGACCCGATGACGCAACGGCGGCGGGCTGCCCACGCGTCGCGCAGAGAGGACTCGCTCTGCCTGCCGCTTCGACTCGAACCCGGCGAATCGCGATTCGTCTCGTTCGCCGACCATCATGATGCCTCCGAACCCACAATTCCCGACCCGACGACGGCGATCACACTCCCGACCGACGACTGGACGATTACTCTGCGCGAGTGGGACAGCAGCACTTTTCGACCCGTTGCGCTCGACTC
The DNA here is from genome assembly GCF_037204165.1 of Microbacterium marmarense. Taxonomy (NCBI): domain Bacteria; kingdom Bacillati; phylum Actinomycetota; class Actinomycetes; order Micrococcales; family Microbacteriaceae; genus Microbacterium; species Microbacterium marmarense. The sequence continues at coordinate 794,984 of NZ_JBBDGL010000001.1, read as the reverse complement.
GCTCGGACCGGTGAACGCGCCGAATCGCTTCCCCCACTTCGCGGGAACGATCAGGTACCGCCACGACGTCGACCTGCCACCCATCCCGTCAGTTCTCGACCTCGGCGAGGTCGGAGAAACTGCGGAAGTGCTCGTCAACGGGGTCTCGGTCGGCATTCGAATTGCACCGCCCTACCTGTTCGAGCTTCCTGCCGGCGGGCCACGGGAGGAAGTCACGATCGACGTCACAACTACCTTGGCACCGCTCGTCGCCTCCCAGAATCCGTTCGACGCGGGCGTGGCACTGGAGCCGACGGGCCTCCTCGGCCCGGTCACACTGTCGGTGCCGATAAGCCCGGAGACGAGCGATGACCCGCTCCGGTAAGCCGAACGTCCTTCTCGTCGTCGTCGATGAATGGCGAGCACAGTCATTCGGGTACGCCGGCGACGAGAACGCGCACACCCCGGCGATTGATCACCTCGCCTCCGAGTCGCTGAACTACACGCAGGCCATCTCCGGCACGCCTGTCTGCTGCCCCGCACGGGCAAGCTTCCTTACCGGTCAGTACCCGCTCACGCATGGTGTGTACATAAACGACGTTGAGCTCAACCCGACGAACCAGACATTGGCTGAGGTGTTTCGCGACGAGGGCTATGCCACGGCGTACATCGGCAAGTGGCATCTGCACGGCAGCCCTGACGGGCGATTCGGACGGCGAAACGCGTTCGTCCCACCCGAAGCGCGTCACGGCTTCGACTACTGGCGCGCGGCGGAATGCACACACGACTACTGGAACTCCGCCTACTACGCCGAAGACGACCCGACTCCGCGCACCTGGCCAGGCTACGACGCATTCGCTCAGACGGACGACGCGGCCGCATTCATCGCGAACCGGATGCCGGAGGACGAGCCGTTCTTCATGATGCTGTCCTACGGGCCCCCGCACTTTCCCCTCAACACCGCGCCGGAAGCTTTCCGCGAGCTCTACCGACACCGATCGATCGTCGTTCCGAGCAACGTGCCCGAAGAGCACCACCAGCGCGCCGCGGAAGACCTCCGCGGCTACTACGCACACATGGCAGCCATCGACGAGTGCATGCGGCGGCTTCTAGGCGCCATCGACACCAGCGGCCGACGAGACGACACCCTCGTCATCTTCACTTCTGACCACGGCGACATGATGTGGTCGCACGGTCTCGAACACAAGCTCGTTCCCTGGGAGGAATCCGTCCGGGTGCCGCTTCTCGTGCGTGGGCCGGACATCGTTCCTGGGAAGTCGGAGGCGCTGCTCAACTCCCCCGACCTCATGCCCACAGTGCTCGGTCTCGCGGGAATTGCGGGACCGACGGGCATCCAAGGAAGCGACCTCTCTCAAGCTACGTCGGGTCCCTCAAGCGCGTACCTCAGCGCTCCTGCCGCGTTTTCGACGCTCCGTCGGTTCGGGATCGGCGAGTATCGAGGCGTACGCACCGATCGGTACACCTTCGTCCGCTCTCTTGAAGGGCCATGGCTTCTGTACGACAACGCGGCTGACCCGCACCAGAGAGTCAACCTCGTCAACGACCCCGATTACGCGCCGGTTCTCGACGAGCTGCAGCAAGAGCTAGATGGTTGGCGCGCACGACTCAACGATGACTTCTTGCGCGGCGAGCAATACCTCGAGCGTGACGGCCTGATGCACTACCTCGAAGTCAACGAGCCGATCGGATCTTCCGGGAGCACGTCAGGCGGGTGGTCCTCCAATCTTGAATCCGGACTTCGCTGGTCCGTCGACACACCACTGGCGCTGATTCGCCAGAGCCCGGAAGCCACCGAGGTCATCGCCACCCACATGCCCGGCCTCTTTCACTGGCTTGCAACAAGCGGCAATGACCGCGATTCGATCCGGCTTGCCGCTCTCAGATCGGCCGGGTTCGACGCTGACGCCCTGTCCCGTCTCGATGAGCAACTCGCTACCCTCGGGAAACGGGGCGCGTGACACTGCCGCTATTCGCAAGCAGAAGCTTCGCACCCATAAACTGTGCCCGTTGCGCGGCCCGCTACGCGGGCTCGGTGCGACAACAGCTTGCGGGAGCGCAACAGCCATTGGCGCCGACGCCGGGCACCCCGGGCCCGCGAGTCCCAGCAATGATCGATACGACAACACGTGCCGCTCTCGCCACGGAGCACCCGCCGTAGTCACACTTGCCCACGACCCAAAACATCCCGAATCAGCGGACATCGCTCCATCGGTGACAAGACGCGTGAGAGGCAATTCTCAGATGCGCCGATCAGTTACCACGCGAAGACCTTTGGCATGATTTAACGCGCTGGGGTGGAGGGACAACTTCCCTCTTCTGACTTGGTTTGCGAAAAGAGAAAAACGTGGGCTAGCCAGGGAATTCCTTGCGTGAACGCCGACCTAGGGCTGAAACCAGTCGGGCATTTGCGAACAAAAATCTTCGCAAATTATTCGCAAATCGACTCGCCGCGAAAACGAATAATACTCTGACCAGGACTTTTTATGGCGGAGACGGAGGGATTTGAACCCCGCCTCCACGCGCAGGTTGGCGTACGTTCGGGCACACTCGCGCGTGTTTTCGCGCATTCAACACGGTTCGAGCGTCCGTTCGACTAAGTTCAGCGACGTTGACGGGTGTTCAAGTGTTCGCAAATTCTTCGCAAGTCTGTCGACCAAAGCGCCCGTTTAAACCGTGTTTTTCTAGAGCGAACGATCCCGCCGCACACGCGCGAGATGGGCACGAACGGTGACAGCGGCTTGCAGCGTCGGGCTCGTCTCGTATGAGTGGCACACGTGGGCAACCACGCTTTCGACGTCACCTAAGCCGCTCTTCTCACACCGGCGAACCATCGCATCGATGCGCTCAACCTCGACCGCAGACGCGGCAAGAGCGCTGTCGATATCTGGACCCCTCAGAATCGTGCCATCCCAAGCTGGGTTTTCGTGCGCGGTCACCAATACTTCTGGCTGAAGTGCCCGCATGCGATCGAGGCTGTCAAGGTAAGCGTGGGGGTCGACGTAGTAAGGAATTCCTGTGCCTTGACCGGTAACCCCTCGAAATGGGACGCCAACCCCTTGGACCGCGTCGCCAGCAATGAGAATGCTCTCGTCCTCGTTCCAGAAGGCGAGGTGCCCCCATGTGTGCCCGGGCACATGCAGCGCTTCCCACCGCCGGCCGCCGACTTCGAGTGAGTAGCCATCCCAGATTGCACGAACGTTGACTGAACTCCCCGACGGGATCGCGGCCCCGTGCAGCCTCGAGCGGCTGAGCGCTTCACCGAAGGCACTGGGATCCGCTATGAGACCGCACTCCGCCGCATGGGCCAAAACAACAGCACCGGATTCTTCGACAAGTTGCGTCAGCCCACCGATGTGGTCGTGGTGAAAGTGAGTGCAGAAGATTTCGGTGATCGGCGCCACTCTTCGCTCGCGTAGGCACGCGAGCAATGTCGACGGTCCGGCGTCTTTCGTTCCAGAATCGATCAACACGGTGCGTTCACCGGTGAGGGCGATGATCTTTGTCGATAGATGCGCCGACATCGCGACGTCGACAACGAGAACATTCTCGGCGAGCTCGGTCACTGTCATGGGGTCACGGCTTCCGGTGGCGGCGTGAACGCGATGGTGAACCCGTCTGCCAGGATCGCGTCTCGTCCACCGTGCGCCATGATGAGGCGAGCCTGATCCTCCCGTGCACGCTGATCGACACCGTGCACGTCGACCAGACTCATCAACTCGGCCACCATCTCTGCCAACTTCTCTGCGTAGCGGGGATCCCCTACCAAGTCGACATGCTCACCAGGGTCTTGCTCGAGGTCGAACAACTGCGCTACCTCAGTCGCGAAATAAACCAATTTAAATTGCTCGCGACGTAGCAGAAATGCCGCCGACGATGCTCCAAGCGCGTGGTACTCACTAAACCCGCCAGCTGTGTGAGGTACGGAGTCGTCAGATGCAGGCAACGTCGGCCCTGCCAGCGGGCTCTGACGCGAATCTTCGACACCGAACACATCGAGCAGCGTCGGATAAAGCGAAGTAAGCGACACAGGCTGGGCGACACGCGATCCCGGAGCGAAACGCGGGCCCGAAGCGATCAACGGCACTCCCGCGGACTCTTCGTACATGTGATGCTTCCACCACAAGCCACGCTCACCGAGGGACACACCGTGATCGGATGTGTAGATCGTGGTGGTCGTTTCATCGTCGAAGCCGCGATCACTCGCCGCGGTCAGCACCTGACCGACGAGCTCATCCGCGAGGGTGCACAAACCGTAGTACGCACGACGCGCTCGCGAAATTTCGTCCGGCTCGAAGGCTTCGCCCACTCCCATGACACGACGAAGTTCCGCAATGTATGGATGCTGGGTATCGGGAGCGGCAGTTGTATCCTCAACTTCGATATCAGGGTAGAGATCCCAGTACTTCTGGGGCACACGCAACGGGTGGTGCGGCGTGGCGAAAGACACCAACAACACCCAGGACTCATCGAGGGGCGCGTTCGCGATCCAATCTGTTGCGGCGTCAGCCACACGCCGATCGAAGTCGAGGTAGGGAGATTCGCCCACCCTGGCGTCACGAACAAGGTCTGCGAGCGCCGGACGCGGCGGCATACCTTCGCGGACCAGCGAGTAGATGTCGCCGACTCCACCGATGACATCAAGCGGCTCGATTACCTCGTTGAATCCGGTATCGTCCGTGCCAGATCGAAAGTGCATTTTTCCGATGACCGCCGTGTGCACTCCTGCCTGGCGAAGGGCATGAGACCACCCCTCGGGTGAACCGCTGTAAGGGTGGGCGTTGTCCCACGCGCCGATCTCGTGGACGGGCCGACCCGTCATGATTGACGCGCGCGAGGGCACACAAATCGGAGAATTGCAGTACGCGGCACTGTAGGTGGTGCCACGCGAGGCAAGTGCGTCGATGTTCGGGGTGAGAATTGTGGGGTTGCTATACGCTCCCGACGCATACCGGGCATGCTGGTCGGTCATGATGACAATCGCGTGGCGAGGTGGAGTACGAACGCTCACGAGGCGGTGATCCCTTCGACGTCCACGCGCGTCGCGCACGCCGCGGATTGGTAGATTGCGGCGACGGTCCGTAGCGTCTCGACCTGGTCCGCGGCGGAAGTAACCGGCGGGGTGCCGGCGCGACGGGAAGCGAAGAAGTGGTCGAACTCCTCGTCGAATCCCATCGATATCGGTCCCACACTCGGTGCGCTAGCGCCCCCAATAGTGAGCTCCCCGGTGAGAATATCCGCGTCGACCGTCGCATTCGTTCCAATGAGCGTTTGAGACAGAACGCGTGAGCCGGGGCGTCTGCTGCGCCCAGACAGTACCAGTGATCCGACCACACCAGAGCGAAAGCCGAGAGAGACAACCATGTCGTGATCGAGGAAGGGCCCGCCATCTCCTGTTGCCTGCGGACTCGTTGCGGCGACCCAAGCCATCTCACCGAAGAGGCGTCTTCCTAGCGAGACGGCATGCGTGCCAGCCTGCATAAGATACCCACCACCCGAAGCCTCGAGATCATAATTCCATGCTGGCTGACCACCCGAAGGAAGCCGATGATCGCTCTCGTGGCGAGATTCCCAGACTTCGACATCGCCAAGCGACCCATCGGTCACGAGCGCATGTAGCGCCCGCCCCGCCGAACTATAGACCCAGTTCTCAGCGACCATCACCGTGCGTTCAGGAGCCGCAGCAACGATGCGCGCGACATGTTCGGCATCAGACAATGTCGTTGCCAACGGCTTCTCGAGAATCACATCCTTACCTGCCCTGACAGAGGCTTCGACCTGCGAGCGGTGCAGAGTCGGCGGCGTGCAGAGATCGACGATGTTGATCTGGTCATCAGCCAGCACTGCGTCGAGGTCGTCAGAGAAGTGCTTGACGCCGTGTTGCTGAGCGATCAAGCGCGCACGCTCACGGTCTGCATCGATGATCACCGCAACTTCGACGTCGGTTCGGTTCACGAGGCGTGGTAGATGCACTTCAGCACCGATCAGGCCAGCGCCGATCAGCGCTAGACGCGGGAGAGGAGACACGAAAGCTACTGCCAATCTGGCCCAGAGAGCCGAACATTGTTAACTAGGCGCGGTTCTGCCGCTCGCCCGGTGGAGGCTCCAGAAACAGCGCACAATTGGCTTTAGTTTCAGTGGACAGCAACGACAATGCGACCGGAAGCTCTTCGCTAGGCTCCCAGTCGAGGTCCGTAGCCGCGTTGCTGACGTCCCAATACTGCGCCGCGTACCGAGATACGCCGTAATAGATGCCAAAACCAGGGTTGGCAGCCAACGCACCTGTCACTAAAGATGCAGCATCCCGATCTCCTATCCAGGTCTTTGCGAGGTCTTGGCTAACGGGATCCCAGGCGGTTAGTCCCAGGCGCAGCACTCGCACAGAGGTGCCGGTGATGTCGTGATGGAGTCGGGCTAGACCTTCGCTAGCCAACTTGCCGACCCCGTATTCGCAGCACGGGCGAGGAGTTCCATAGGCGCGAACTGGTGTCTGCCCGAAGCGGAAGTTGCCTCCGGCGGCGTGAACTGAGCTAGCAACAACTGTGTGTTCGATTCCAGCATCTCGAGCTGCAATAAGGACGCCGCGTGTGATGTCGGCGTTGCCTATCGCGGCAGACCATGGCGCCGTCGGGCTAGGGTTTGCCGCCAGATGCAGCAATGCATCTGCACCATGAAGCGCGCTAGCCAGAGTGTCGGTGTTCTGCAGATCGCCAATAGTGATTTGGTATGGAGCCGTCGACACCTCTGCCTCGGCGCGGTCAATCACGTGCACCCGGTAGTCCTCGCTCAGGCGCGGCAACAACATACGCCCGACCCGGCCGAAACCGCCGGTGACGGTAAGAAGAGGTTTGCTAGAGGCGCTCATTCGACGACTCCTTCGGGCTCGTCGGGTGTGCTCAGGTCAAGCTTCATGTCCCAGGTTGCCCAGTCGTCTGGGGTGAGTATCAGTGCGCGACCCCCAGCAACTGCACCTAGAACGTCGTCGCCGAAAGACGTCGTGGGCTCCACTGCGATCACCGGCTCGCGCGAGCGCCACCGGTTGTCGACCCACATCGCGAAGTCTGTCACGGTCTCATTCCACGAAAGCGTCAAACTTCCCGCTCCGGGGTGAGTGATCTTCGCTGCGCGGGGCGCGCATCCTGGGCGAGCCCATAACTTTCGACCAGTCCCCGGCGGAACTTCGTCAATAGGCTCAGCGACCTGCGGCCATTCCACCGCGGTGGGAGTCGACGACTCCGGATGTTCGACCAACACGCAGGGCGTCGGTAGCAACGTGAGTGAAGTGCCCTGCGGAGCGCGAAACTGCGGATGCGCCATCCATTGAAAGGGCAAAGCATCGGTCGTCGCGCGCGCCCGATAACGCAGCTCCAGCCCGCTGGTTGTGACACGCAGCTCACGCTGGAGGATGAAGCGATCCCTCACATCTCGTGTTTCGAGCTCAAGAATCTCGGAATCGTCGCGCAGCGTCGTCCAATCGGTGCGCCACACATCACCATGGTCGGCCTCGTCCGCCGAACTCATCGTCGGTGCGATCTCGTCCCACCCGCATAATTCTGCGTCGCAAAAATCGACGGAGAGATCAACGGGTGGTAGATCCTGGTCGGGTTGCGCGAGCCACTCGTGTCCATGTGCGTCCGTCAATGAGACGATCTTCGCGCCGCGCTGGGGCAGGACAACGACCGAGCCCCAGGCGCCTGACAGTCGACGTGCCGCAATGCCTCGCCACGTTTCGACGCTGACGACACTGGACTGCATCGTCACCTATCGCCCCGGGCGCGCTCGAGCGAGACTCTGAGGTCTTCCACACGACGGCTCAATCCGTCCGCATCTCCCTTGGTGAGTGCGCTGCCGATGCCTACGGCAACAGCGCCCGCGCGAATGTAGTCAGGCGCATTGTCGAGAGTCACTCCGCCGGTCGGAATGAGCGCGATCTGCGGACATGCAGACAGAAAGTCGCCCACGCTCGCTGGCCCGTAGACGCTGGCAGGAAACAGTTTGGCAAAGTCTGCGCCGGCCTCGACCGCACGCATCGCTTCGCTGGGCGTTCCTACACCTGGCAGGGTTGCCATGCCGTAGCGGTGCGCTGCACGGAGCACACTCTCATCAACCGTGGGTGACACGACGAACTGCGCACCTGCTAGGTGCGCCAACCGCGCAGTGACCTCGTCAAGAACCGTGCCGACGCCAATGATCGCTCCCGTATTGCTAAAGCGTTCCTGCAGGTCAGTGATGATGGCAAGCGCGCCTGGCGTGGTCATTGACACTTCGAGCACCGTTTGGCCTGCTTCGAGGAGCGTCGCGGCTTGCTCAGCTCCCTTGGCTGCCGAACTTGCGCGCACGATCGCAACACTTCCGCTGCGCCCGATTGCCTCGGCGATCTCATACCGTCGCATTTGGTGTCCTCGTCTCTTGTGCCGGCGCCAACACTGGAACGGCGGCGGCTAGGTTCTCGTCGTGGGTTTTCCAGTCACGCCCATCAACCGCCCGACCAACGATCTCTGAAGGTGCTGCATCCAGCTCGCCGGTGTCGGAGTGTGCGCTGAGCGCGATTCCCGCCATCAGGTGACCGAGCCTCAGACAAGCATCGGGAGCGAGACCGAGAAGGTGGGCATGTATCCATCCCGCGGCGAAGGCGTCGCCCGCACCAACTGGCTCGACCACCTCGACGCTGAGCGCAGGCACCGCAACGCGATCCGTTCCGCTGAAGGTGATGCACTCAACCGCACCATCCTTGACGATCAACCGCATCGGCTCGGGGAGTAGCTCTCGAACGTCTTCCGCCGTTACGACACCCCAAAGCGCACGCGCTTCATCCAGTCCCACGAATACCACGTCTGCGTGAGCTGCGACCGAGCGAATGGCCTCAGCGGCGACCTCACGCGAGGGCCACAACACCGGCCGATAGTTGACATCGAAACTGATGGGGATGCGGCTCGCGACAGCTCCCTGAGTCAGCTGCTGCACCATGTCGGCGCACGAAGCAGAGAGCGCTGGTGTGACACCCGTCATGTGGATCCAGCGAGGTGCAGTGGCGAGCACCTCATGGGCGTATTCGGCGTCCATCCCTGCGGCCGCTGATCCTGACCGGTAGTAGTAGACATCCGATCCATCCGGGATGGGGTCTTTCATGAAGACGCCCGTGCGTCCGCCCATAATTGCGCGAACGAGGGAGGTGTCCACACCGCGCTCGTTGACACTTCGAGTGATGCGGCTGCCAATCGGGTCGTCGCCGACGAAACTGCCCCATGCCGCACGCGTCCCCATGCGTGCGAGCGATATAGCCACATTTGACTCAGCTCCTGCGGGGGTCATCGCGTATGTCGCCGCATCGTCCAGTCGCTTGCCATCGCTGGGAACGACCTGCGCCATCGTCTCGCCGATGCACGCCACCGCGCCAGTTTCGATACTCATCGACTCACACCAACCTCGTACGCCGCGAGGAAGTCGCGGTCAATTTCGACGCCGAGTCCTGGCCCTGAAGGAGGCGCCACAACGCCGACTCGACGGATCGTCTCCTGGAGGTTGAGCGGATTCGCAAGCAGTTCGTCGCGGAACCGGTTGGGAGTGGTGTCCAGTTCGAGCATCGGTTCGCGCGGAAACAAGCCGCCCGGCATGTCAGGCATGGCGACGAGAAGGTGAATATTCAGCGTCACGGCGAGCGCCGAACCCCAGACATGGTTCACAACGGGTATGAAGCGAGAATGGGCGAGTGTTCGCACTTTGAGGTATTCGGAGACGCCTCCGAGCGCACACACCTCGGGCTGAGCGATATCAACGCACTGGCCGTCGAGCAGGTCCCGCCACCCCCATCGCGTGAATTCGGCTTCTCCGCCGGCGATGGGAACGTCGAGGTTGTCGCGGAGGCGACGGTAGCCGTCTCGGTCTTCGGGTGCGACAGGTTCTTCGAACCACGCGACGTCGAGTTCGCCAAGTGCTTTGCCGACGCGCATCGCTTGGGTGACGTCGTAACAGTGGTTGGCGTCGACCATCAGATCGAAGTCGAGTCCGATGCTTTCTCGGACCGCGGCGACGAGTTCGATATCTCTGTCGACGCCGAGCCCGATCTTCATCTTTGTGGCGGCGTATCCTGAGTCACGGATTTTTTTGGCGTCTTCGGCCATCCGTTCGCCAAGTCCCTCGCCGCGGGTGAGCATCATCCCGTATCCATAGACCGGCACGGACTCGCGAAAGGCACCTCCGATGAGCTGGTACAGCGGCTGGTTGACGATCTTTCCGAACAGATCCCACAGCGCGATGTCGACGCCCGAGAGCGCTTGGATCGGCATGCCTTTTTGTCCGTGATCGCGTAGCAGGTTGTAGATCCGATGCCAGATCACCTCACGATCTCGGGGGTCTGACCCGATGATCATGGGTGCAATCACCTGTTCGACGATGACTTTGTTCGCAAGGGCCACGTTGCCGGGCCCAAAACACTCGCCCCAGCCGGTGAGGCCTTCGTCGGTTTCAATCTCGACCAGGTGCGTTGTGCGTCGAGAGTAATACTGTTGGGAGTAGCCGAGTTCTTCGTCGAGGTCGTATTGAAGAACATGGCTGGTCACCTTGGTGATGCGCATCAGAGATCTTTGCTTTCAATGTTGACGATGGGCCTGGAGACGCGCTTCGTGACGAGGTAGTCATCGAGCGCGAATATTGAACAGTCGCAGCCGACGCCGGATTGCTTCATGCCGCCGTGCGGAAGCTCGATGGCATATTTGACTCCGTTCACGTGCACCTCACCGAACTGCAATTGGTCAACGCATCGGGCGACTTCGAATGGGTCGCGGCCGAAGACGAATGCGCTCAGTCCCGCGTCGGTCGCGTTCGCTCGCGCGATGGCGTCTTCCGTCGACGAGAATGTTTGAATCGCGATCACGGGGCCGAAAATTTCGTCTTTAGAGATGGACATGCTTCCTGTGACGTCGGCCAGCACGGTTGGTTGCAGATAACAGTCGGTGGGCGCGTTTGCGGCGACGTCGCCACCGGTAACGATGCGCGCGCCGTCGTCTACGGCAGCGCGGACGAGTCCGAGCACTCGAGAGGCAGCAGCAGCGTCGATGAGGGGTCCCATGTCAACCGTTCCGGCTTCTCCGAAACCGACGCGAATGTTGTCAGCGCGCTCGCGCAACTTTTCGGTCAGGACCTCCGCGATGCTCTCGTGCACGAGCACCCTGTTAGGTGTGACGCAGATCTGCCCGGCATTGCCGAACTTCATACCGGCAATCGTGTCCGCAGCGGTATCGAGGTCGGCATCGGGTAGCACAATCACGGGTGCGTTGCCGCCCAATTCAAACGAGAAGCGCTTGACGGAGGTCGCTGCAGTTTTCATGACGTGCCGTGCCGTCGCCGTGGAGCCGATTAGTGTGATCAGCGCGGGCGTTTCAGACGCGGACAGTGCATCTCCGATCACAACGTCGTCCCCCCAGATGAAGTTGACGACACCAGCGGGTAGCTGAGCTTGCGCACACAGACGGGCCACCACGGATGCGGCCAGTGGCGTGCGCGCCGATGGCTTGATCACGATCGGGCTACCGGCTGCCATCGCTGGGCCGAGCTTGTAGCCGATGTTCAGAAGGGGGAAATTCCAGGCAACGAATGCGACTGCCACCCCGATGGGCACCTTGCGCAGTTGGTGCGTGTGAGTCCCGGCCCTGTCGGCAAGCGGCTCCGGAGCGAGCTTGCGGGCGGCTTCCGCGTAGAACTCAAGAGAATCCACGAGGAGTTGGTAGTCCTCCTCCGATTGCTCCCATGTCTTTCCTGTCTCTGCGACGACGGCTTCGCGGAGCGCGACTTCAGCGGTCACAATTTGCTCGCGTAGGACGTCCATCCACTTGGCACGGCCTTCACCACCGAGCCCATCCCAGTCAAGCAGTGCCCGCTGCGCCGCGTCTAGCGCATCGGCGGCATCAGACTCGCTGGCCCATGCCACGCGTCCGACGCTCTGACCTGTCGCGGGGGAGAGCACTTCGTGAGAGGCCGAGGCGCCACGCAAGGTACCGTCAACATAAAGAAGGCCTTCGCCTGCCGCAGTGGTTTGGGGGGTGTGCGTTGTCATCATTTACTTCCACTTCGAGGTGTTTACAGCGGTTACCGGTAGCCCACGGACCCCTGGTTGTGTACGCAAAAGTTTCCCGCCGAGGGTCTCGCAACTTTCCGCTGCGCTGTTCTCGGTTGCGGTCGTCACGTAGAGCTCATCGAGAGCGAGACCCCCAAATGCGCAGGATGTAGGACGAGCGACTGGCAGGCGCATCTCGGCGAGCAGCACTGCGTCTGGGTCATACCGGCACATACTCGCCGTTTCAGCAACGACAACCCACAAGCATCCCTCTTCGTCGACCGCCATCCCATCAGGGATGCCGCCGACATCATCAAAGTTCACGAACGTCTCGCGGGTTCCAAGCACGTCGTCGATGATCGAGTACACGTAGATTCGTCGCGCCAGACTGTCGACCAAATAGAAGCGCTTACCATCTGGGCTCCACCCCATGCCGTTGGGAAGGGCGAGGTCGTCGTCCATCCGTTCTGCGATACCCGCTAGCGAAATGCGCCAGAGTTCGCCGGTACGCGAGCCGTCAGCGGGAAGCGGCATGGTGCCGACCCAGAGCCGCCCGTCACGGTCGACAGCACCGTCGTTGGCGCGAGCGCTCGATTGCGTGAGTTGCAACACTCGCGTCGTTCGCCCGGTCACGCCGATGCGCAATATCTCCGATCCGGCGGCGACAACGAGTTCTCCGCCGGATGCTGGCCATGCGCCTGATACCGGAGGCTTAAGTGTGACGCTGCGTGTCGCACCGGTCGCGGCGTGAGTGCGATGAATGGCGCCCGCGGGAATGTCTACCCAAACAACCTCGTCGCTTTCTGGGATGTATGCGGGGCCCTCCCCGAACTCGGCGCGCATCGCGGCGAGTTCGGTAATCAGTGGTGCAACGCCCCCGAAATCAGGCATCGTCGATTCCAAGCGCAAACTGTGATGTCGAATGGCGAGCGAGAGCGTCCATATCAACATCGATGCCTAGGCCGGGCCCGGCAGGAACCGTATAGCCGCGCTCGTCGCACTTCACAGGCTCGACCAACAGCACGTTGCCTACGTCGAACTGGCCAGGTTGAAACTCCATCGTCAGCAAGTTCTGCGTTACTGCGCCCACTTGCACACCTGCCGCGATGTAGACACCGAGCCCAACCCCGAGGTGCAGCGCGACCGGAACGTGAAAAGCATCGGCCAAGGCGGTGACGGCGATCGCTTCGGTGATGCCCATCCGCCCAATGTCAGGCTGAATCACGTCAGCCGAACGTTTGACGAGACGATCTCTAAAGTCGTAGCGAGTGCGTAGCTCTTCACCGATCGCGACGGGAGCGCTCAGCGCCGCTGCGACTTCGGCTTGCCCGAGGCTGTCTTCTGGCGCGACGGGAGCCTCAAGAAAACCGAGTCGATTTGGCTGCATAAGTTCGCCCACTTCGATGGCCTCTGAGACGGTGTAGCGCCAGTGAGCGTCGACGTAGAGGTGGGCGTCGGGGCCTACAGCCTGTCGAACCGCGGCGAATGAGGCGCCGTCAGCGTGCACGCCATTTCCTAGCGGAAGCTTGAACGCCGTGAAGCCCTGACCGGCCCACTCCATCACCTTCTTGATCCGTGCAGTGTCGTCGCCCGCAGCCAGTCCGGAGACGTAACACGGTACGGTCTCATGCAACTGTCCCCCCAGCAGAGCCGAGAGCGGGGCGCCAAGAAGCTTGCCTTTCAGATCCCAGAGCGCAATATCGCACGCTGCTACCGCGTCGAGATGATACCCATTCATGTGTCCGCGCTCGCGCATCGCGTTATACCCGTCGAGCCAGATCGACTGGGTGTCAAAGGGATCGCGGCCGATAAGGAACGGGCCGAGAAGTCGTTCAACGATGGTCGATGCAACCTCGGGAACCAACGGCGCTTGCGCTTCGCCCCAGCCATAGGTTCCGTCATCGGTAGTGATCCGCACCAAGAATGTCTCGGACTTGACCGAGTACGAGGAACGGTACTTCTTGTGGCGAACGTAGTCGCCGCGTTGGCTGGACAGGTGCACCTGCTGCGTGCCACCCAGGTAGCTTTGGTCCATCTTTACGACGAAACCGTGAACTTCGGTGATGCGAGGCATCAGCTCACCTCCGTGATGATCTGGTTGAACTCGTCGAGAAAGCGGTCGATTGCGACTTCGTCGAGCGCTCCGCTACCGCGATGCGGTGATCGGCATGCCGGGCTGGCGACTAATCCGCGGCGATGCGCGATCCGCTTCTCGACAGCAACCATGCTTTCTTGTGTGTGAGCCCACCCGAGCAGGTAAGGCACGAGGCGTCCGAAGACATCTGCGGCGTCGTCAGTGCGTTGCGCAGTCCACGCCGCGAGGATGGCCTGGTAGAGCTCGACGAAACCAGCGCCCGGTTGAACTCCCACGGCACCCGCCCGCAGCGAGTCGAGCATGTAAAGCCCGCCATTGCCGATCATGCACGCAACTGGAGCGTCCGCAGATTGCAGTTCAGCGATAAAGCCATATGGTGGCCGGGCTTCGACTTTGACGCCCACAAGATTGGGATGGGATGCAGCAAGCTGGCGTACATCGTCGGCAAGCAATCCCGCGGCACCGGCGGGCGCGTACTGCAAGACAACGGACGTGTCCGAGACTGCCTGAAGAACCTTGTCGCAATGCTCGATGAGAGCGGAGCGCGAGGGCGACATGTAGTGCGGCGGCAAAATATTCAAAGCCGTCGCACCAGCATCCACCCATGCTCGAGCTTCTGCCACCGCCACTGTCGTGGCGTGGGCATGGACCGCGAGAATGGGCACGGTTTGAGTTCCACTCAGCAACCCAATCAGGCGTGTTCCGAGAGCAACTTTCTCGCGATCGGACAGCTTGTAAAACTCTGAAGCGAACCCCGGGAACATGATCGCTGGCACTTCGAGCCCCACAAGGTACTCCACGACACGATCGAACGAGGCCAGATCGATTGACCCATCGTCGAGGAACGGGGTCATCATGACAGGCGCGATGCCGGTCATCGCATCGGCATCAAACGCCCGCAAGCCGATATTCACTTACCAGCACCTAACGTCAGTCCCTGCACGACTTTGCCTTGCATGAAGGCAAAGATCAGCACAAGCGGCAGAACGCCGAGAATGGCGGCGGGGAACAACTCCGTCGGGTCTACCGTGTACGGGTTGATATAGGCGTACGCGTTCACCATCACTGTGCGCTTGCCCGGATCGCTGATGAACACCAATGGCACGACGAGGTCGTTCCATATGTGAAGAGAAAGATAGATGCCGAGTGTTGCAGTGATCGGTCGAAGCAGCGGAAAGATCACCACACGGAACGTTCGCAGACTGCCCGCACCATCTAGCGCGGCAGCCTCTTCGAGCTCCTCCGGAACTTGTCGGAGAAAGCTGGTGTAAAAGAAGATCGCCACGGGCAAGAACATTCCGGCGTAAATCAGAATGACGCCGAATCGTGTGTCAAGCATTCCGAGATCCCGCAGCAGAATAAACAGCGGCCCAATGATGACAAAAATGGGCAGTGTCATACCCAGGATGAACAACCGGTACATTCCGGCTGTCCACCGACGGGTGAGCCGCGCGAGCGGGTACGCGGCGAGTGAGCCGAACCCGATGATGATGACGAGAGAGACGATGAGAATGATGAAGGTGTTCACCACGCTCGGCAAATAGTTCATTCGATCCAGCGCCACCTGATAGTTATCCAGGGTGGGTTGCCACGGGAAACCGAGGGGGTTCGCAGCCACGGCTTCAGGTGTGCGGAATGAAGCAAAAACGGTTAGTACGAGCGGGATGATGATCAAGATCACCGTGAGTAGCAGTCCGACGTCGCCGAAAACTCTTCCGACTTTCGCACCAATTCGACGTCGCGGCGCGGGCGTCGAGCGGCGGCCCGTCGTGAGGGTTGCCGTCATCGTAGTTGATGTCATCGTCAGATCCTTTCTTCGCGACGCCGCAACACGGCGTTGATTAGGCCACTCATGATGACCACGACCACCAACAACAAGACGGCGATAGTCACGCCGTATGAGAAGGCTCCTTGCCCGCCGAAGATTTTTTCGTACACCAAGATCGTCAACGTCGTCGTGGACTCAGCGGGGCCGCCATTGGTCATGACAAGCGGATACTCGAAGACCTTCAAAGACCCAATGAGCGAAAGGGTGACGTTTACAGTGAGCGACGGTGCAAGCAGCGGCCACTCAATGTTTGTGAAGCGCCGAAAACCCCCAGCGCCGTCAATGCGAGCTGCATCAAGCAATTCCACGGGCATGTTCATGTAGCCCGCATAAAAAATCGCGGCCGAGAAGCCGGCGAACATCCAGATGTTGACGACGGCGATCGCCCAGAGGGCAGTATCGGGGTCGCCAAGCCAGATTCGAGTGAGCCCATCGAGACCGATGTCGCGCAAGAACGTATTGATCGCGCCATCGGGAGCGTAAAACGCCGACCAAATGAATGCGGCCATAAGCGGCGAGATGAGCATCGGTAGCAAGATCAGCACGCTATACACCCGCTGCGCACGAGGTCGAGTGAACAGCGCTCGCGCTAGGGCGAGTCCGATTGCGTTCTGCATGACGCAAACCACCAGCGCGTACGCGACGGTGCGCCACAAGGCGTCAATGACCTGTTCATCGTTGAACATCTCGATGTAGTTTTGCAGCCCCACCCACTCGCCCGGCCCGCCAGCGGGGCTGTCGGTGAAGCTGAGGCGCACACTGTTAATCAGCGGGTAGAGCAGGATCAGTCCATAGATGGCCGCTGCTGGCAGAAGAAAGAGCGCCGCTTTGCGCGGATGCTGTGCGATCACGAGTCAGATACCTTCCGATGATCTTGGGAGGGCCGTAGCACGGCCCTCCCAAGATCGTGGGTTCTTAGTTGCTAGGACGTAGCGATTCGTCGAGGTCCTCAAGGAGTTCCTCGTCGGTCGCGTACTGGCCGAGCATCCAGGCCTGCAGCGCGGACTTCATCGTCTTGTTACCTTCGGCACTCAACCAGGAGTCACGCGGCAAAAGGTGGAAGCGTCCGTCGGCATAGGCGTCAAGAATGCTCTGCGATACGGGCTCCGCAGCGTTCTCAGCACCGGCCCATGGCGTCAGCGCATGCTCAGCTTCAAGGAACGGTGCCGCGTTCGCGGGGTCTGCCCAGAAATCGAGGTATGCCTCAGCTGCTTCGGGAACCTCCGTCGCGGCGTTCACCGACCAGGATGTGCCCGAAATGATTCCGACACTCGGCTCTGCGCCATCTGCTGCAGCTGGCCACGGGTTAAACGTGAAGTTGTCGAGACCCGCCTTTTGGATCGCCTGGATCTCCCACGCTCCTTGGAACCAGAAGGCGTACTTGCCCGAGGCGAAGTCGTTGAGACCCTGCGACCACTCGTCAACACCGAGCGACTCTTTGAAGTCTACGTAGCCTTCGTCTTGAAGAAACGAGATCTGGTCAAGCGCGGGCTGCCACTCGACAAAGCTGGCATCGCCCGCGTTGAACTGGTTGTCCCAGTCGGGGTTGTCCTGGTAGATCAATGTCGACGCGATGCCGTTCAAAGACATCTGCGCGGTGTCACCGGCCTTGTTCGGGAAAGAGATCGGTGTGATCCCGGCGGCGTCGAGCGTTGCGAGGTCTTCTTCGAACTCGCTCCACGTCGTGGGAATCTCGTCGATGCCCGCTTCTGCGAGAAGGTCCGTGTTGGCAAAGAGCCCCTCGGCGATCGCTTCCATCGGCTGCGCGTACACCGCACCGTCGAGCGTGATCGAGGGCAGCATCCCTGGATCAACCTTGTCGAGCCAGCTGGCGTCCGAAAGATCCATCAGGTAGCCGGCCTGACTCCAGCCAGGCAAGCGTGTGACGTCAGTCATGATCACGTCGGCACCGTTGCCGGCAAGCAGTTCGGGTTGCACCTTCTGTGAATATGCGTCGTTCGGTGGCACATACTCGAACTGCAGTTCGATGTCAGGATTCGCCTCTTGGAAGGCGTCGTTGATCTGATCGATGTTGGCGATTTCTGTACCGCCACCCTTCCAGCCTTGGACTTTCAAGACGGTTTTGCCATCTGCGCTCGCGTCTTCTGTTGAAGACGTGCATGCGGTGACGCTGAGCGCCAGAGCGCTGGCAGCCACGACAGCGCCAAGCACTCGGCCTCGGTGGCGTAGCGTCACGCCTTTTCCGGAGCTGTACATCATTGTGTGTTCCTTTCCTTGCAGTTTCAGTGCGTTCTTGGGCCTAGGACGGATGCGACTACCAATCGCCATGCGAACCGTCTGGGTGTGTGAACCGGGGCGACGCCCAATCGCCCGGGTACGTTCGGGAGGCCAATTGCTCCTCATCAACCTCGATGCCGAGGCCTGGCCCTTGCGGGACCTTGATCACGCCTGCCTCAATCGAGAAGGCGTTCCGCAAGATGCCGTGACCGAGGTCGGCGCCATCATCGACGCTGGGGTGTTCTTGGATCAAGAAATTGGGGGTGCACGCGTCAATCTGCAGGCACGCAGCCAAGGAGATTGGGCCGAGTGGGTTGTGAGGGGCGACAGAGATGTAGTGAGACTCGGCCATCGCGGCGATTCGGCGAGTCTCACTGATGCCGCCGGCATGTGACAGATCTGGTTGCACGATTGATACGGCACGTCGTTCGATCACGTCACGGAATCCCCACTTGGTGAATAGACGTTCGCCTGTTGCGATGGGGATCGTGGTGGATCGAGCGATGTCCACCAGCGCATCAATGTTCTCTGGGAGGCACGGCTCTTCAATGAACATCGGGTCGAGCGGCGCGAGTTTCTCTGCCAGGCGTTTAGCCATCGCCGGTGACGTACGACCGTGAAAGTCCAGGGCGATGTCGAACTCACGACCAACCGTGGCTCGAACTGCAGCCACACGTTCCACTTGGCGGTCGACGTAGTCTGGGGTGTCAATTACGGCGACGGGTCCGTCGAGGCCAAACTTGATCGCGGTCATCCCCTGCGCTTGTGCGCGTAGGGCCGCCGCACTGAAGTCTGCTGCAGTCTCGCCTCGTGCGTGGCCGTACATGCGAATGTTGTCGCGGACACGCCCCCCGAGAAGCTCGTGCACCGGAGCGTTGAAGTGCTTGCCGGTGATGTCCCACAACGCCTGATCGATTCCGCTGATCGCACTGCACAAAACCGGCCCGCCCCGGTAGAAGGCGCCGCGATACATGACCTGCCAATGATGTTCAATTCGGCGCGGGTCCTGTCCCACAAGGTATTCGGACAGATCCTCGATCATGCGCTCGACTACCCGCGCCTGTCCTTCGACGATGGGCTCACCCCAACCCGTGATGCCGTTGTCGGTATCGATCGCCACGAAGAGCCATCTGGGCTCGACGTGAAAAGTCCGCAGTCCTGTGATCTTCAACGGGTTCCGCCGTTCATCTCTTGCTGTGTTTAC
Source organism: Microbacterium marmarense (assembly GCF_037204165.1). Classification (NCBI taxonomy): domain Bacteria; kingdom Bacillati; phylum Actinomycetota; class Actinomycetes; order Micrococcales; family Microbacteriaceae; genus Microbacterium; species Microbacterium marmarense. The sequence goes on along the minus strand of NZ_JBBDGL010000001.1, from coordinate 775,570 downwards.
TTCGACAGCAGCTTGTGTGCAGTAGGTGCACACCCCTGTGCGTTATAGGAGCAAGTATGTCACACGATTCACCGAGTGTCGAGAGCGTTTCGTCCACTCGCTACGATCAGGAATATCTGCGTCGAGGATTGCAGCCCGCTTGTGCGCCGAAGCCACATTCAGTAACCTGTGCATATATTGCACAGGTTACGATAGGAAACGCACACCGTTGCGTCCACGCTGCATCGAGGAGATACATGTCCAGCTCCACCGACCGAGCTCTCGATATTTTGGAGCTCCTCTCTCAGCGGCCACGAGGGCCTCGCGAGTTGGGCGAAGATCTCGAGGTTCACCGCTCCACGATCGTGCGCCTCCTGCACTCGATGGAAGAGCGCGGATACGTCAGGCGCTTAGGAGATGGCCTATGGGGCATTGGATTCCAGCTCGTAGCTCTCGGCCAGCGGACCCTCGACAGTATCGACATTCGCGAGGTTGCTCGCCCACACCTCGCCGCGCTCAGTGAGGAAATGGGGCACACCATTCACGTTGCAGCACTCGTCGGAGCTGATGTCGTCTACGTCGACAAGATCGAAGGTCTCGGCTCAGTGAAAATGCAGTCCAGAGTGGGAGCGAAAGCATTCGCGCATACGGCCGGTGTCGCAAAAGCCGTTCTCGCCTTCGCACCGAAAGCCGTACAAGAAGAAGCGATCGCTTCCTGCACCTTTGAACGGTTCACCCATACAACGATCACCGACAGGGACTCGTTGCTAGAAGAATTTGACCGCATCCGAAACCGCGGGTGGGCAGTTGACGACGGTGAGGCCGAGGACTATATCAACTGCATCGCCGTACCGATCTTCGGCATGCACGGTGCAGTACGTGGGGGAATGTCAGTCACCGCCGTACGCTCGCTGGCTCCAGTCAGCGTCCTTGAGCGCCAGGTCTCGAAGGTGCAAGAAGTCGCTGCGGCGATCTCGTCAGACCTTGGACATCAGGCGGCGCCGATCGCACGGTAGGTTTCCGGGTTTCATCGCACCAAAGGACGGAGGGACAACGCCCCTCCGCCTTTCTGCGTCGACGCCAGGCAGAAACCGCCTTCGATCAGCGCTTTCCCGTCCCGGCGCGTCGCCGCGAGTACGAATCTCGACAATGCTTGCGAACAGAATCCGTTCGCGGATTGTTCGCAGATTCGCCCGTCGTGAACCCTATTACGGGTTTAACCAGGACTTTTCTTGGCGGAGACGGAGGGATTTGAACCCTGGCTCTAGACGTAGACTCGTGCGCATTCGCGCGCACTCGCGCGTGTTTACGGGGGTTCAAAGCGTCGGACTCGTCGATTCAACCAGGTTCAGCGACGTTGAGGGGTGTTCAGGTTTACGCAATTCTTACGCACCTAGGTGTGACGGGAATCAATCTTCTGTACGTGTGCCAGAATTGCGCGGCGAAGCCATCCAGCACAAGCGAAGCTTCGTTCGAGATCTACAGTCCTTGAGCGAGTCGGTAGTACGCCTGGTTCCATCGCAACTCTCGCTGAAACCCTCGGACGGTGGTTTCCTTGTCAATAACGACAAGCTCGGTCTTCGCAATCTCCGCAAAGTCACGAAACGCCTCGATGCCCACGGCGGTGGTCATGACCGTATGGTGCGCACCGCCAGCGGCGAGCCAGCATGAGGCGCTCGTTGCAAGATCAGGGGCTGGCTTCCACACCGCACGACCCACGGGCAGGTTGGGCAGTTCGGGCGCTTCGACGTTCTCAACGACGTTGGCCACCAGGCGGAAGCGGTCTCTCATGTCACTCATTGCGACGACAAGGGCTTGCCCTGCATCAGCGGTGAACACCAGGCGAACGGGATCTTCCTTGCCGCCGATGCCCAGTTCGTGCACCTCAAGGCGTGCTTTGGCGGTGGTGAGCGAGGGAGATACCTCGAGCATGTGCGCACCGAGGATGCGTTCATTGCCAGGCACGAGATCGTAAGTGTAGTCCTCCATGAGGCTCGCGCCGCCGGGCAGACCGGCCCCCATGACGTTCGCCACGCGCACAAGAATCGCTGTCTTCCAGTCGCCCTCGGCACCAAAGCCATACCCCTCGGCCATTAGTCGCTGGACGGCAAGACCGGGCAATTGCTTGAGCGCCCCCAGATCTTCAAAACTCGTGGTGAATGCCCCGAAACCGCCCTCTTCCAGGAAAGAACGCAACCCCACTTCGATTGCCGCACCGTCGCGCAAGGATTGATGGCGCAATCCGCCGGGCAAGAGCTCCTGGGCAACGTCGTACGCGTCGATGTACTCGGAGACAAGTGCGTCAATCTCGCCAATGGATGCTGCGTCCACCGCAGCGACCAGTTCGTTGACGCTCCAGGTGTTGACCTGCACTCCGAACCGCAGTTCCGCGTCGGTCTTGTCGCCCTCCGTCACTGCGACGTAGCGCATGTTGTCCCCAAAACGCGCAAGTTTGAGCGTTCGCGCCGCCGCCCACCCCGCGGCAGCGCGCTGCCAGTCTTCAATCTGCTGAACCACAGTCGGGTTGGACACGTGTCCGACCACGGTTTTGCGTGCCACGCCAAGTCGCGTTTGGATGTACCCAAACTCCCGATCACCATGAGCGGCTTGGTTCAAGTTCATGAAATCAAAATCGATGTCATTCCATGGCAGCTCTACGTTCGCCTGCGTGTGCAGGTGTAGTAACGGCTTGCGCAATGCGTCAAGGCCGGCGATCCACATTTTGGCGGGACTGAAGGTATGCATCCATGCGATGACGCCCACGACGTTGTCCCGCGAATTAGCCTGGAGTGCGAGGCGACGGATCGAGTCCGAGTCCTTGAGAACTGGCTTCCAAACGATCTTCACCGGCAGCGGCGCAAGCCCATCAGCCACGGCCCGCGACTGCTCCGCAACCTGCTCTAGCGTTTCTTCGCCGTAGAGGTTCTGACTGCCGGTGACAAACCACACTTCGTAGGATTCAAGGGAATTGGGCAGTGTCTTACGCGACATTCGTGCTTCCTTTCACAACTCGTTGACCGCGACGCGTTCGACCGCGAGGCCTGCTGCATAGCGATCGAGGTAAATAGCGAATCCGGCAGCATCGGAGGGATCGGGGGCGACGCTGAGGAACTTGATGTCAGCGAAGACTGCTTCGCTCAGGTAGGTCGCCAGGCTGGTTCCTGATGCGACTCGCATGTGAGACGCCAAGACGGCGATCCCCCATGCCCCGCCTTCTGACGCAGTCTCAGCTACTGCGACTGGAGCGCCCAGCGCGCCAGCCAAGAAGCGCTGCGCTACCCCAACGGTGCGAAACACCCCACCGTGGGCGTACATGCGCTCAAGCGCAGTACCCTCCCTCGCCAGCACGCGCATTCCCAACGCGAGTGTGCCAAACACGCCATACAGCTGGGCGCGCATGAAGTTCGGAAGGTTCAATGTGCTGTCCGGAGTGCGCACGAACAGTGGGCGACCCTCACTGAGTCCGGCGATCGGTTCGCCCGCGAGATGGTTGTAGGCCAAAAGGCCGCCAGCGTCGGCCGCGCCGTCAAGCGCCGCGCGAAAGAGCGCCTCGAACACCTGGTCTGAGTCGAGAGCGTTACCCGTCGCCGACGAGAACTGACCGAACATGCTCGCCCACGCCGCTAGCTCACTAGCGCCATTGTTGCAGTGCACCATCGCGACTAGGTCGCCAGAAGGCGTCGTCACCAGATCGAGCTCGTCGTGCACGCCTTCAAGCGGCTTGTCGAGCACAACCATTGCGAAGATGCTGGTGCCCGCGCTTACGTTACCGGTGCGAGGAGCGACCGAGTTTGTCGCGACCATTCCGGTGCCAGCATCGCCTTCCGGCGGGCAAAGAACGATACCCGCCTTGAGGACTCCAGAAGCGTCAATCAGCGCAGCGCCCTCTTCGGTCAAACTGCCCGCGGACTGACCCGCGACCAACACCGCGGGAAGCAACTCAGCCAACCCGCTGGCAAGCTCCGATCCCGCGACATGCTCATCAAAGCGCGTGAGGAGTTCAGCGTCATAGTCGTGAGTTACTGAGTCGACCGGGAACATACCCGACGCGTCTCCGATTCCTAGGACCTTTTTGCCAGTGAGTCGCCAATGCACATAGCCCGCGAGGGTAGTGACGAAGGCAACCTCGCGAACATGCGATTCTTCATCGAGCACAGCTTGATATAGGTGAGCCACCGACCAGCGCAGAGGGATATTGGTGTCGAACAGAGCAGTCAGCTCACTAGCGGCAGGTTCGGTCGTAGTGTTCCGCCACGTACGGAAAGGAACCAACAATTCATCGGCCGCATCGAAGGCTAAATAGCCATGCATCATGGCCGAAACACCGATAGCCCCAAAAGTGTCGGGTGTTACCCCATACCGCATCTGAACATCGGCAATCAGTTCCGTATAGGCCGCTTGGAGCCCACCCCACACCGCATCAAGCGAGTACGTCCACGTCCGGTCTTCAAACTGGTTCTCCCACTCGTGCGCGCCGACGGCAAGAACATGGTGAGCATCGTTGTCTATCAAGCAAGCTTTGATACGAGTCGAGCCAAACTCGATCCCGAGAGAGGTACGACCATCCGCAAGCGCCTTGCGCACCTCGCCCAAGTTCTCCGATCGACCCGTTGCTCCCCCGCTCATCGTCGGTCATCCTCGCTCTGACCGTAAACGTTCTGATAGCGGTAATACAATCTGTCGATCGCTTCTTGCGGGATCGGGACCAGCAGACCGGCTTCGCGGGCCAAATGAACCGTACGAGCGACGTCTTCAACCATGACCGCAGCCTTGACCGCATCCTTCGCCGACGCGCCGATCGTGAACGGGCCGTGGTTTCGCATCAGAACCGCCCGGGAACGATGCCCGGCCAGCGTCTCAACAATGCCGCGACCTATCGAGTCATCACCGATGATCGCGAACGGCCCGACCGGCACCGGGCCGCCAAACTCATCCGCCATCGCCGTGATCACACAAGGAATCTCCTCGCCGCGCGCCGCCCACGCGACCGCGTAGGTCGAGTGGGTGTGAACCACACCATTCACCTCAGGCATGTTCCGATACACATACGCGTGCGCAGCGGTGTCGCTCGACGGACTCCGATCGCTGCCCGAAGTACCCGGCACAGTATTACCGTACAAATCGCACACGATCATGTTCTCGGGCGTCAAGTCGTCATACGACACACCCGACGGCTTGATCACAAACAAGTCCTCGCCGGGCACACGCCCAGACACATTCCCTCCCGTCCACATCACCAAGCCGTAACGCACCAACTCCGCGTGCAACGCCGCAACTTCCGCGCGAACACCAGCAACGGCCGCTTCAACATCGTCAACTTGATTCAGATCGAACATACGTTTACATCCTTTGATGGTGTCGCTCCTCGGGCCGGGTGGTAGCACGCGGGCCAGGGTGAAAATCGGTCTGCTGCGGAATCGATCACTACCTCGAACTCCAAGTCTCGATGTCATCAACATGCGCTCCAGGCGGTAGCGCGACCGGCCCTTCGAGGAGCGGATCCTCCGTTTGCTCCTGCCATAGCTGGAGTCTGCGACGCATCTCGCCTAGAAGAGCGTCGTGCTCGCTACTATCAACGAGATTGTGTTGTTCCAATGGGTCGAGCACAGTGTCGAAGAGCATTTCCTTGACGTACGGGCGACCGAACCAACCCTGCGCTCGCACAAAATCTCGGGATGGGCTTCGATCCACGTGAGCGAAAGCCTCGCTGTCGCGATCCAAATAGCGGCGGATGTACTTCCATCGCAGCGTTCGCACGCATCGCTGCGGTTCGTAACCCACGTGGTAGTTGACCTCTGCGAAGATCTCTTCGTGAACCTGGGCGACCTGCGAGTCGACCAGCGGCACCAACGAGGTTCCTTGTAGGTGCTCTGGGGGTTGAACCCCGATGAGCTCGCACAGGGTCGGGAACAGGTCGATTTGGGTGACTAGGCTGTCGAGCACTTTCCCCCCGCGCCAGTTCCCTGGCCCGCGGACGAGAAGCATGACTCCGATTCCGCTGTCCCGAAGCGTGACCTTCATGCCAGGCGAAGCCAGCCCGTGATCTGTCGTGATGATCACGATCGTGTTGTCGGCAAGTCCTTGGGTTTGGACAGCGTCCAGCACCCGCCCGACAGCGGTGTCGAATCGCCGCAGCGATGACTGGTACCCGGCTGCGTCCTCGCGAGTAGCGGGAACGTCGGGCAGCGGCGCGGGTGGCGCCATCCATCTTGGGTCGATATCGTCTTCCGGCACACCGTATGGGCGGTGCGTATCGAAGAAGCCGACATCCAGGAAGAATGGCTCGCTCGCACTTCGCTCAAGGTACTCGACAGCGCTTGCCGCGATTAGGTCCGACCCATGCTGCTGATCGTGTGACCAGTCACGTCGCTCAAGAATTTCTGTGTAGCCAATCGCAGCGGTATCCGGGCTGATGTGCTGCAACCCTGCCAATGCCGAACGATATCCGTGGGAATGCAGGAACGTAATCAGGTGCTTGTCATAGCCCGGCAACGTAAACCCACGGTTCGCGAGACCGAGCATCCCGGCCGAGTGCGACCACTGGCCCGTCAACAAGCTCGCGCGACTCGGCGAACATGCCGGGCTCGCCGCGAACGCTTGGCGAAAAACGACAGCGTCTTCCGCGAATGACTGCAATCGCGGCGATCGCATTGGGGCGCCGTAGGGCTGAATGTATCTGCCCGAGTCGTGCGAATGGATGTAGACAATGTTCGGGTAGTTCACTCGGCTCCTTGCTGGTTCGACGCTGTCGGAGGATGAAGTCACGTCACGCCAACTCTTCAGCCGCGGTCAACGATCCGAGAATTGTCGGACCAAATGTCGGCAATGCTGTGAAGATATACCGGTTGAAGATCTCATCGTCATACTCCAGTGCGTTCGCCCACATTCGTCGGTACATCTCTTCGACTCGGGCTCGGAGCGTCTCAGGCACAACGTCCAACGGCCCGACCCCAGTTCGCCTCACCTGATTGGGTTGCTCGAGCAAGTTGAAGAGCTCATCAGGGTCCGCAGCGAGATCGTAAAGCTCGTCATCGTCAAAGAGATTGCACACGAGCTTCCACTGATCGGTCATCACGATGCGTTGAATCCCATAGGCCTCGTTGCCATTCGATTGAAAGAACAGCTCCTCTCGCAACTCACCGCCCCCGTCACTTTCCAGGAGCGGCCGCAGTGAGTGGCCCGACATACCAGACCCAGGTTCAACTTCGCAAAGGTCGACAAGCGTCGGCCCCATATCGACCAATGACACCATCGCGTCGACAGTGGTCCCGCGGACCCGTTCGCTCGAGCCGGGCCAACGGACTACCGTCGGAACGTGGTACGCGGACTCGAAGGACGGAAGTCCTTTGCACCACAGTCCATGGTCACCCACATAGTCGCCGTGATCTGACAGGTATAGCACGGCGGTCTCTTCGGCCTGACCAGAAGCATCCAACGAGTCGAGGAGTTGCCCGAACAGATAATCCTCGTAGCTACAAAAAGCGAGGTAGTGCCTGATCGCTTCGCGATGCTCCTTCTCAGTGAGCTGGTCAAATCGGTCTCGTGTGCGTCGGTACATTGCCGGTTTGTCGTTCATCGAGTCGGCAAAGTTTGCTGGCAGTTCAATGTCGTCAAGGTCGTACATGTCGACAAACCGTTGCGGAGCGAAATAGGGATCATGTGGACCGAGGGTACCGACGTACAAAACCCAGGGATTGCCGCTCAAACCAGCCTGGTTCTCCAAGAAATCCGATGCTCGCTGAGTGACTTCCGCATCATCAAACGGGTTCTCATCGACACCATAGTGGAGGTACCGAGGATAGCCAGGCCGAATTATTTCGCCTTCCATACGATCGCTGCTCGCTGACGGGTGCGGTTCCGTCCAGTTCAACGACACTTCCTCCGCACGCGCGAGTTCGCGTTGGGCGTCAGCAGTTGCTGGCTTCGGCGCCATCGGGGGCGCAATCATCAACTCTCGCCATCCGAGCTCAGCAGGACGTTGAAGGTTGCTGACGTGCCACTTCCCGCTGAACACCAGGTCGTATCCGGACCTGGCAAACGAGTTAGACCAAAACTCGGTGCCTGGGCGCGGACCGCGACTCAATGCGTTGGTGAGGTTCACGTTGTTCCACACGCCATGTTGTGACGGGTAGAGCCCGGTGAAGAAGCTGGCACGTGAAGGACAGCAATGGGGTGACGGCGTGTACGACCTCGAGAATGTCACGGCCTGCTGGCGAAACTCATCAAGCCGCGGTGTTTTGGCTTTGAGTCGGTGCCCCGGTAGCACTGTTGCGCCTCGCTGCTGGTCGGTCATGAAGACCAAGACATTGGTGGACATTAGCGGTTCCTGCTGACGTCAGCAACGATGGGATCGGCGTGAGCGAAAATCATGGAGGTTCTCCGGTCTTTCATGATGAGACGGCTAGGCAAGGCACTGACGTGTAGATTGCGCGGCGACGACATCATGCGCGATGCAGGAGTCGATACATGCGCGCGCTTGCGCCCACGTCTGATGTGAGCAGCAGACTCACCCCGTCCCATGTCGCATCCCATGTGGGCGTCGAGTGAATCGGTGGGTAGACCTGCTCGAGGTCCGCACCGCTGACCGGCAGGTGAGGCAAGTCCAGTCGCACGGTTTCAGGCGCATGAGATTGGCGCCATACGATCAGGTAGGTTTCATCGCCCGCATCGAATGCAACCGAAATCCAACCCTGGTCTTGCCATCGAAGCCCGGTCGGGTATCGAACCGTAGAGCGTGCAATCGAAGCGCGCGAACGTTGATGGGCCTGCACGCCGCGTGCAACCAACTCTCGCTGGTGCTCATCCATCCGGTTCAACACGCCGGAGAGATACAGCCGCCCCGCCAGTCCCGTACACATAGTGAAAACGATCATCTCGTCATCCATGTCCGGTTGCGGATAGGCCCAGTTCGCGGCTTGCTCAGGCAAGATGTGACCGAGCGCACCCACTGCAATAGCGGGATAGATCAACGGGTCCTGCTGGTCACTCGTTGATTGCATCTGTAGCACTTCGAGCATCGCGAAGTCTGACCGCAGACCGCCTGACCCACAGTTCTCGATGATGAGGTCAGGATGACGATCAAGCAGCGCGTTCAACCACTTGGTGAGAGCTCTGTTGTGTTCTAGGAGCCCGGCGCCCGCTGCAACATCGTTGAGATCAGTGCCGGGGCCGGGTGTGACGTTGTAGTCAAACTTGAAGAACTCCACCCCATAGTCTGCGATTAGACGGTCCACGGCACGGTCAAGATGGATAGTGGTTTCCGGGTGCCGAAGGTCGAGAAAGTATCGATCGTGTTCGCGGATCCGAACCCCCTGCCTTTGCAGGAAGGCTTCATCGGGAAGCTCGCGGGCAGCGACGCTGTGCGCACCTACCACTTCGGGTTCAAGCCACAGACCCGCTTTCATGCCGCGAGCGCGTATGCGGTCCATCACATAGTCGAGCCCAGAAGGGAAGCGAGTCGTGGAGGCGAACCAATCTCCGACACTCGCCCACCAACCTGCAGTGTCGTCGTACCAGCCTGCATCGATACAAAAGTAGTCTGCGCCCACTTCGCTGGCGGCGTCGATGAGCGGTAAGAGCTTCTGCTCCGTCGGGTCACCACTCAGAGTGTTCATGTAGTCGTTATAAATGACTGGCAAGGAGCTGTTCTGGGTGTGGCCCCGACGATGACTTCGGCGGTGCCACGCTAGATTCCCTAGCGCGTCTTCAACGCCTTGCGCCACAGTGAATGAAGCGGGGACTGTGGTGAAAGGGTGTTCTGCATCGATCGACGTGGACCAGTGGTGCAATGCATCCGTAGGTCCGAGGATGCTGACGTAGCCACCGTCATTCGAGCGGTCGCCCGGGCGGCGACCTGCCGGCGAAACATCGAGCAACCGTTGCTCAATCGGGACCATACCGCGGGGCCAGTCGGGCTTCTCACCCACTTCCCAATGCCAAGCGCCGTTGTGCTCGATCTGCCAGGCCATGGTCTGGCCCGTCCTGCGATTGCTGAACACACCGACAGGATTGAATGTCCCGGATGACCACGCGCCCAGACTGGTTGTGGTGACCGCGTTCTTGCATGTCTCACCGCGCGCCGTCGGATCGATGGACGTGAGCGTCTCTGACCGCAGTCGAGCTACCTTCCAGCGGTTCTCCATCGTCCACGCTGACTGCGATTGATATACGTCGATCTCGTTCGTGTTATTCGAGATCAGCGCTCCTGTTGCGAGGGTGGTAACGGCCCAAACGACAAGCGGCTCATGACCATGCATCATCGTTAGCGTGGTCGAGGTGCGCACAGCGGGGACACCTGCTGTTGCTTCAAAGGTGCTCGTTACAAGCAGGCCCGTGTCCGCATGCTGTTGTGTGATCGCGAGCCGATACGTTCCCGCCTCGACGGATGTTTGGTGCTCGGAGTACCGCAGATCCGCGCCGATGCGAGTGCCTTCAAATCGATCCGTATTGTCGATGCGGCCCCACATTGGAGTCAGAATTTCCACGAGCACCTGCAGCGGATCGCGAGCAGGGGAAGACAACGGGGACTCGCCCGCAGCTCCGATATTCGTAAGCCGCACCGCGGTGGCCTCATCCCACTCGAACATGAGCGAGAGTGTGTCTGTGGTCCAGATGAGTGGTTGCATGGTTACCTCGAACATTTCAGCGGTGCGGCCGGCGACCAGCGCCGGGGTGAGAGAGGCGCGCGTCATTTGACCGCACCGGACGTGATACCCGAAACGATCTTTCGTTGCAGTACGACGAACACCACGACAAGTGGGATGCTCATCATCAGCACGTAGGCGAAGATGAGATTCCAGTTCTCGACGTAGAGCACTGCGCTCGCAACCCCGAACAGATTCAAAGGTGCCGTGGCGAATTCTGTGCCGCCTACGACGAAGAAGGCGAAGAACATGTCATTCCAGGCAAAGAGCACATTCATGATGGTCACCGTGGCGATCACCGGTCCTAGTAAGGGCAGGATGATGCTGAAGAATGTGCGGATTGGGCCAGCACCGTCGATGGTAGCCGCCTCTTCGAGCTCAATCGGGATGGTCCTCACGAACCCCGTTACGAAGAAGACGACCGTCGCCAAGTGCATTCCGGTGTAGGCAGCGATCAGCCCAAACGGGGTGCCTTGAAGCCCGAGTTGTCGTAGCACTAGTGCCAACGTGATGATCGCAGGCGGCAGCAAGACGCCGCTGATGGCGATCGCATAGAGGACTCCAAGCCAGATGCCGCCTCGGCGGGCAAAGACCCACGCCGCCATCGAGCCGAAGAGCGCAAGCAGCACCACCGTAGGTACCGTGATCACCGTGCTCCAGAACAAGCCCTGAAAGAGCTGGCCGTTGGTGATCACATACTCGAGATTTTCGAGCAGGTTCCAATCCGTCGGCAACGCAAGGTTTGGCTTTTGCGATTCTGTGCTGGTTTTGAAGGAGGTGACGATCGCGAGCCAAAGAGGGATTCCGATAACGACGGCGCACAGTAGGGTCGCGAAGACCGGCCGAACGAACCGTTGCGGTCGCTTTAGTAGTGAAGTCATCAGTCCATCGCCCGCTCTCGGCTGCGAAGAAAGGCGATGAGCGGGAAGGCCAACGCCAACACGACAAGGAAAAGCACCAGGCTCATCGCGGAAGCTTGATTGAACAGCCCCTGTCCGAACGTATTGAAGATGTAGATGTTCAAGACCTCAGTGGTGCGCCCAGGGCCGCCGTCCGTCGTGGCCTTCACGACCTCAAATCCGTTCATGGCACCGAGAAGCGACGTCGCAATGTTGAAAGTGAAGGCAGGCGCGAGAAGCGGAACCTTGATGTGGCGAAACAGCTTGAAGCCCGTGGCACCGTCGATGCGCGCGGCCTCGAGTAGATCAGGATTGATTGAGATTAGGCCAGCCAGATAGATGAGCATCGCCAGCCCCATCCACTTCCACCCCTGCACCATCGCAACGACAACGATCGACCAGTCGATGTTTCCCAGCCATGCGATTGACACCTCGGCTCCGGCGAAGAACCCGAGAATCTGGTTCAAGACGCCGTCCGGTTTGAGGATCGCTTGAAACATATATCCGACCGCTAGCGCCGACATCAACACCGGGATGAAGAACAGAGCCCGAAGACCCCGGTTCAGACGCGTGTTCTTTTCAAGCAGTAAGGCAAGGCCCAGTCCGAATGCGTTCTGGAAAAAGGCCACCATGAGCGCATAGACGAGAGTTATCCTCAGATCGGTGAACAACGTCCCGTCTTCGACGACGCGTGTGAACGCGTCAACGCCTTTGTATTCGAGCGTGCTCGAATACGCGCTCCAATTGGTGAACGGCAACACGAAGTTGTACAGCGCCGGAATCAGGTAGAACAGTGCGATGAACACAAATGCGGGTATGAGAAACCAGCCGGGATGGCTGCCTTTGTGTTCGTAGACCGCGGCCCCGCGGCGTCGTTTCTTAGCACCCGCTGGTGGGCGCCTTTGCACTATTGGAGTCAGTTGCGCCATGGCAATCCTTGCCCTCGGTGTTTGGTGAAGCAGTTGGCGAACCGGGAGTGGTCGTGACAGAGGCGCACCACCACTCCCAATCCGCTAGAACCCGGGGATTCCCTGGGCAGAAGCAATCTGGCTGAACTGGCTAGCCGTCTGTTGCCCCACTTGTTCAGGAGTGGCGGTCCCAACCAGCATCGACGCCAGATTGATGTAGAGATCCGGGTTTGCGACCGCACCTTCCTGCATGCTCAACTGCGTGGACGGCCAGTTGTTCACTGTCTCGGCCAGTTGCGTAGCACTGTCCGGCGACGGTACGTCGGTCTGGGCCGAGAGATACCCCTTGTCGTCGAGGTAGTCCGCGTAGGCTGGCCCCGTCCAGTACGACAGGAACTGACGGGTTGCTGTCTCTCGTGTCTCGTCCCCCGATTTGGGCGCGACTACAGTGTTCTCTTGACCGCCAACTTGAAGTGCGATGGGCCCAGACGGTCCGGCTGCAAAGTACCCGACGCGCTCATCCAAGTCTGCCCCGTCATAGTTATTGACGAGCGCGTTGACAGTTGATGGGCCACCCATAACCATTCCGGCGTCGCCGTTGTAGAGAGCGGTGTTCTGATCGTCAAATGTCGCTGTCTGGTAGTTCTCATTTCCGAGGCCAGACGTAAATATCTCGTTATAGTCGCTGATGATTTCGACGATATCCGGATCCGCAAACGACGCTTCGTTCTTGTTCATGTCGTCCCACAGCCCGTCTTCGATCAGGCCGGACAGTTGGCCCTGAACGGCGTACTGCGTTGGCCATTTTGCGCCACCCGCCTCATAGATTGGCGACGCAATGCCTGCATCCTTCAATGATTCGGCGGCGTCGATCACCTCGTCGTAGGCCGTCGGGATCTCGGTGATGCCGGCCTCTTCGAAAGCCTGCTTGTTGTAGTAGATGCCGATCGTGCCGATCGGCTGCACGACCGCCGCATAGTGGACCCCATCGACGACGCCAACATTCTTGTTTGTTTCGTTCAGAGCCGAAATCCAGGGGGCAGTCGACAAATCCTGCAGCGTCTCGTCTGCGCGAATCGAATTGAGCACCGAAAGAGTGCTTTGCCAGAACATGAGATCGGGTTTGTCGCCCGTTGCAAGCTTGGTCAGCACATTTGGCGCGTACGGGTCGGGCACGACGACGACGTCCACCTTCGCACCAGTCTCATCTTCGAAATCAGCGATCACACCGTCGGCGATGGTCGCACTCGCCTGTGCGGCCCACATAGTCAGCTCGACACCGGTCAGGTCGGTAGTGGGTTCGGGCCAGGTCACCCCGCTCGCAGGGTCAGTGCCAGAATCTGTCGGGGACAGGCCAGAGGAACACCCGACTAGTGCCACGGTTGCGACGGCTGCCGTACCCACCGCCGCGAAAAGCGCTTTGCGAATCATTTGTAATCTCCCTTGATTGGTGCGCTGTGATTGCACTGGTCGAAACTCCGACCTATGACTACGGTACGGATGGCTATTCCATCTGTCCAACGCGTAATGCGGAAGCCACCTATCCGCATCGCAGATGATCAAGACTTGTGATGACACGGCCGACAGCACCCTCTACAGCAACCTACGAATCTTCACGAAGACCCACCAATACGCTTGCCTATCGGTGGGTCTTGGACGGGTGACGCTGCGCATTGATAGCGCGTTGCTTTGAGCTCACTCAGTCGACTATCCGGCATTGCGTGCCGAGCGCGTCAAGCGGGCCAGAGCCGTTCTTCCGTGATTTCCGCCCCAATCATCTGATCGAGTTCAGCGACGAATGCGGCCGCCGCCGGCGACATGCGGCGCGTTGACGCCCAGCACAATGCGATGCGACGCGACGCGTGCTTTGCGCGAATCGGCAGCACCACAGTTTCATCATCTTGGACGATACGAGATGCCAAGCTGCCCAGGACCCCGATCCCGAGACCGGCGCGAACCAGTGCGTAGACCGAAGTTGGCTGAGTCACCGCGAAGCTTCTTTCTCTGTCAATATCCGCGTCGTCCAACATTCGACGAAACTCACCTCCGACCCGTGCGTCCAGTCCCGCTTCGCCCGTCGTGATGACGGGTTGGCCAGCCAAATCGTTCAGTACTAGCTCTCCCCTGCGAGCGAGAGGATGATCGCGCGGGACTACCGCGTTGAAGGGGTCCGTCAGCAGGACGCGTTGCTCAATGCCGAGAGGACGCTCGCCACTCACAGGGGTGATGCTGAGCTCAATTGTGCGATGTGCCAGCGCCTCCGACAACCATGTGTAGGGCCCCTCGTGCACCGCGAAGCTCACCTGAGGGTGTAGCACTCTAAAGCGTGCAATGAGGGGCGCAATGAAAACTGCACTTACGCTAGGCACGCTGCCGATGCTGACCTCACCGTGCACTTGGCCGTGGCCCGCTGCTACCGCTGCTACGGCCGCTTGCCACTCCGCGAGAGCAGCACGTGCGTGGGGCAAGAATGCTAGTCCAGCGGGCGTGAGCGCAGGAGGATGCACATCACGGAAAAACAGCTGCTCTCCGACATGCATCTCAAGTGAAGCAATGTGGGCGCTCACCCGAGACTGTGAACGATGAAGAGATCGGGCGGCGATGCCAAATCCCCCGAGTTCGTGCACAGCGACGAAGGAGCGTGCCCAAGATAATTCCATTCCGACAACCTAGCCGGTAGCACGCGTACGCGTCAGAGGTCAGTCTGGCAGGACGGGGGCATGTTCTCGAGTGGGAGGTAAGTCGAGCTTTGCGAGCGGCTACGCGACTACTTCCTGGCACCGCATAAACCCGCATCGTGGTCAGCATGACGTTTTGACTTCAACCCTCTGGGAGGGTACGGCTCCTTAGCTGCTAGTAGTCGGCGGCTTTTCGCGGTGCGGTCGACGCGCGAGGGCGCAACAACGGCGTCGAGTCTTTGTGCTCGCCTCGAGGAGCGCCATCGACAACGCCGAACAAGCGCCTGGCTACGTGGGCGCCGAAGGCGACGACGTCATGGCTCAAGGCAGTGAGCTGAGGAAAGGTGTGCTCGCACAGCACTGAGTCGTCCCAAGCGATTAGCGACAGATCGTCCGGAACGCGTCTACCCAACTCCATCGCCACCGAAAGCCCAGCGACAGTCATGATGTCGTTGTCGTACACAAATGCAGTCGGCGCTACCCCTGCGCCCAACGCATCCCGTGTCGCGCGCGCGCCTTCCGCCGCGGTGTAATCGGTGCGCAGTAGCGTCGGGTCAAGACCCCGCTGGCGCATCTCCGACATGAAAGCGTCATCGCGAATTCGGGTATGGGCGAAATGCGGCAACCCGCCCACACGGGCGATGGCGGTGTGCCCGAGATCGGCTAAGTAACGAACTGCGTCCCTCATCGACTTGGCATCGTCAGTCCAGACACATGACAGGTTGCCAGCGACGCTGGGATCTCCCACCACAATTGCGGGCAAAGAGCCCGGCTGCGATAGAAGCGTGACCCGGGGATCGTCAATTGTGACGTCCATGAGAAGCACGCCATCTACGCGTCGGCTCCGACGCCACTTCTGAAGTGTCGCAAGTTCGTCTTCGCGGCTCGAAACTACCTGAAGCAATAGACCGTAGCCTCGCTGCCCAAGCTCCGATTCCAACCCCGCCAGGAATTGCATGTAGAAAGACTCGACGCTGAGGTTGCCGGGATCACGTGCGAGCACCATGCCGAATGTTTCGGTGCGAGATTCCGCCAGCGAACGCGCCGCGCTGGCAGGTGCCCACCCTAGATCGTCTGCAATGCGCAGCACACGCTCGCGGGTCGTCTCCGAGACGCCCTTTCTTCCGTTTAGTGCGAAAGAAACGGCCCCGATAGAAACGCCCGCACGCTCCGCGATGTCGCTGATGGTCACGCGAGATGATTCACCTGGGGCAGAAGTCACTTCAGAACCCTACGCTTCCTGGCTGAATCTAGCGATGCAGTGGTCAGGCAACCTTGCCGAAGGGGTGGATGTCGGTAGCCTCAGCATCCACCCCTTTGTCCCCTACCGAATGGTGAGTCGATCGAGGCTGTAACTGCCCGCGTTGAAGAAGACGAGCACGTCATGCACGTTTGCAAGCTCTGCGCTTGCACAGCCAAACGTATCGAGCGGCACAACAACTGTCTGAGCGGTGTTCTCTGGCACCCATGTCCATGGCGACTGGCACCAGCTCCATGCTTCGCCATGACGGACGGCGACCGACACGCTGCTCCCGACGATGCCGGTCGTGACATCGAACTCGATCGAGGTGCGCGCGGAGAGATCCAGAGTGGGGCTGTCTGCTGGCGAGCCGAACCATGCACCGTTCGATATGACTTGGAGCGCAGATGCTCCATCGGTTGCGCCTGCTGCGCCGGTGCTGAGTTGCCCCGGGTCACTCTGCCAGCTGGCTGCCATCCATCCTTCGAGTCCTGCCTCCCACGAAGCAAGCACTTCGGGATCCCCCGGTGCTGGCCGCACCGTGATCGTCAGCGTAGCCGTCGAAGTAGTGATCCGGTTGCTAACCGAATATGGAACGTCTATAACGCCGGTGAATCCCGTAGTAGGCGTGAAGATCACCATGTCGTTTGGACCAAGGGAAGCAGTTCCGGCAGGCTGCGTGATGCTCGTCTGTCGGCCACGGGTTGCGGGGTCAAGGTCGAGCGTCGAAGCGCGCACCGGCAGTGACAGCGAGACGTCGTTGGCCAGGACATCGACTTCAATCTCGGTATCTCGCTCGATCGTGACGGCATCGTTGTCGGCAATTGTTTGAAGAAGCGTTCTCGTTCCCGAGAGCGTGAAGGGTACGAGCTTGGCGTGCGCAGTGATGAGAGAGCAAACCGGACTGGGGCAGTAGACGGTGAACCCGTCGTAGTCAGCGTAGGTGGTGCCATCGTCCTGCTCTGCCGAGAGTATCCAATAGAGCGCACCGTCGACTCCGGTCAGTCGAATCGTGCGCAACCACTCCTCGTAGACCGGCATGCGGGTCGCCTTGTCTATGACTCCGAACTCACCGAGATAGACCGGCTTGCCGATTTTTGCTGCAGCCAAGGCATGTTCTTTGATCCACCCGGTGCCCCAGTCGGTCGACACCTTCCAGTGATCGGGATATAGGTGCATCGACATCATGTCGATGTGTGTCAATGACGCAAGCGCCACGGTATCGACACCATCGGCGCAGTCTTCTCCGAAACCGGCTCCATAGCCCGATTCGCCGTACTTCTTGGTGAGAGACCACTTGTTCTGCGCTCTGCAAAAGAAGCCTTCATCTCCCGCCGACAGCAAATGGTTGCTGTCAATCGACTTCACATGGCGGCTCATTTCGTCAGCCCACATGGTGATGGTGCTCGCGTCACATTCGCCGTCCGGATACACTCCGGCCCCCGTGCATCGAGGCTCGTTGGCGAGTTCCCACGCCAAGATCGTCGGATCGTCCTTGTACGCGAGCCCGGAGATGGAGTTGGTGCGATTGAGCAGTGTCGCGACCCAGTCTTTGTACCAGCCGCGGATCCGCTCATCGGTATAGAAGTCGGCGTGCGTGTCAAGGCCAGCCCAGCGCACATACTGGTCCATCCCTCCGAATGCGTTCCAATTGTTAACGAAGGGAATGATCAGCCGGAGACCTCGTTCGCCCGCAGCAGCGATTGCGTAGTCAAGTTTTTGAAGGCCGTCTTCGCCGTCGTTGCTGACCGGGCGAGCGGTGCTCTCGTCCCAGGCTTGGTACCAGGTGCCCTCGAAGTTCTGATGGACGGACCCTGAGCCGTCTGGATTCTGAAAGTCCTGAAAGCCCCACGTGCGAATGACATCGAAGCCTGCAGCAGACGCGTCGTCGAGCACTTTGTCAACCATCAGCTCAGATTTGTACCCCAGGTAATAGTTGTTCGTACCGGCGAACTCAAAAGTTCTGCCACCCAGCTGCAACTTGCCTGATTTTGCCGTCACAAACTGTGACGATGATTGCGCGGCTTGCGCCGGCGCAGCGACCCCGAGCGTTCCGAGAGCGACGACGCTTGCGAGCAGCATTGCTCCAAGCCGCCGGGCAACCGTGGGTGTTCGTGTCATCATTGACCTCCTTTGTTGCAGGATTGCGCGGCGGGTGCCGCACATTTGGTCCAGGCGCCAGCACCCGGACGTTTCGAATTCAGCCGGATCTCGCGACCAGCACGTGGGCGCTCAGTGGATGCTGTGGTGGCAAGGTCAGCAGACTCGCGGCACCGTCCAACCCGCTCCCTCGCGCTGGTTCGATGTGCGCCTGTGGCCGCGCCTGAGTCACCAATTTTTCGAAACGTGCGCGAATCGACTCGGAACGAAACACGCCGCCAATGGCGGTGACCAACTCGCGATCACTTTGAGGCCCTTGAACGCTCGCAAGCGCAGTCAGCACAGAGTGCGCAAGCTCGTGACTGGCTTCCGCGGTGATCTGTGCGGCGATGGGATCGGTTGGAGCAAGGCTCGTGACCGCTTCGGAGAGCGACGCGACAATGCTCACCCGGTCGGGGTCAGATTGCAGGTCGACGTATGCGTCCTCGATATCGGGCCATCGCTCCCGCAGAATGTCGACGAGCGCCGTCGGCACCTCACGTCCGTCATATGAGCGCATCGCGAGCTCTAGCGCACGGCGGCCGATCCAATAGCCGCTGCCAGCGTCGCCCATGATGTTGCCCCAGCCATCGACGCGTGCGACGCGAGTGGCACCAACCCCGAGAGTGACCGCACCCGTTCCTGCTGCGATCACCGCTCCGTGCTGATGCCCAAGCGAACCGAGAAACGAAGTTACCGAATCATGTGCCAGGTGCGCCTCTCGGACCCCGAACCGATCCACCAGCGACAAGATAGAGCGTGCGTCCGAATCGGCCCCCGTGAGCCCAGATACGCCGTAGGCGACGGCTTCGAACGACTCTGGCAAGCCCGCGTGGATGGCTTCTGTGACACGCGCAAGTTGCGGCAGCAGCGGCTCGTTGGTGCGAACTCCTGGGTACAGATAGTCCTCAGTTTGGCCGTCCGCGCGCGAGACTCGTGCCTTGATCCCCGTCTGACCTGCGTCTATCGCAAGAAAGCTGACGTGCGGCCTGGCAACAATCACTTGGCTTCGCCCGTCCACGTTGCGTATTGCTGCGACATGAACTCAGCGGCAACCTTGCCGTAGGGGCAGTAGTCGTCGTTTCTTGCGGCGGCATCGGCGGAGTAGAGCTGGGCTGGCCAGTCCCACAACATGAGCCCGCCCACCCAATCCCGGGCACGACAGGCCCGGAACATCTCGCGGTAATACTCAAGCTGGGCCTCCTCCGAGGCTGCTCCACTCAGATTCCAGTCGTTGGGCAACATTGGCGACCCTTCCCTCGAGGGACACCCTGCCTCCATGAAAAAGAATGGTTTGTCAGCCTGAGCGACGACTTTCTCAATACGGTCGAGCTGCTGTTCCCATGTATCGATGGGGTAGTAGCCGCTGGATGAGATGACGTCTACGGCATCCCACCATGAGACGTGGTCCTCCTGATACTTGTCGCAGTTGTAGGTGAGGATGCCGCTGTAGACCTGACGAACCGCTGCGATGAGCTGACGCCAGTGCTGTTCCTGGCCGTCCGCTCGCACCATCTCGCAACCGATGCAGAGCATTGCACATCCTTCGGCCTCCGCGATTCTCGCCGCGTGAACGATGAAGCGCGTGTAGGCCTGGAACCACTGAGTCCACGAGGGTTCGCCGGGGACGTCCCAGTCGAAAAAGCCGATGTGCGCGCGCCAGGTACCGTCGCCGACGTTGACGACAGGTTTCAGACACACGTTCAGGCCCAGCGAATGGGCTTCACGTATAGCCCAAATGACCTCGTCGTCGGTCACCGTCGGCTGAGCGTCAACGTCGATCTCGGTCGAGAACGGGGTGGGTTGCAGCGCTGCGTATGCCAATGCCGTCCACGTTACGGAGTGCTTCGCCATCGCACTCATAGACTCTCGCGCTGACTCAGTAGCCCACGTGCCGCGGGTGCCTACCCACCCCCATGTCATCCCGCAAATTGGCGGGTCGCCAACCGCGAGCACAGTCACTTCGCCACCAGCTGGTTGCCGCTACGTGCAACCTCGGGACGGAGCACAGCGTCAGCATCCAAGTTCGACAAGCCCGTGACCCGAAAGACCACCGACTCGTTCGGAAGCAGGGTGACCAGTCCAGCGTCGACACGTGCTGAAGGATGGATCTTGTCAATGAGTAGTGTGAGGTCGCGCACCAACGCAGTGGCTGTGATCGTCACGTCGAATGCTGTCTCGTTGATGCGGGTGACTGACGCGCTGAGACCGGGATCTGTCAGCGCGCTGTCGCGAGCCTCCGTGAAGAACCAGAATGCGCGCGTAGCCATGCCCTCCACCGTCAACACCTCACCTCCGGCGTTCTTGGGCTCGCCGAGCGCGACGGAAACGTCGACCGTGATGTTCCCACGTGCGGGCACGCCGACCGACCAGGACTGTTCCGCGAGGAGTTTGCCGTCGAACCGACGTCGCCTGACCACAACGTCGCCGTTCCACTCCGTTGCGGTGTCGTTGGTGAGGGTAGCGAACAGGCGGTCCCCACGTGGCTGGATAGACACGTTCCGAGGAGCGAAGGCATTCTTGATCGCGAACAGGAGCGGCTTTTCTCGTCCACCACCGTCAATCGCCGCCCACGAGGTCACTGGCCAGCAGTCGTTGAGCTGCCACACCACTGCACCGGTGGTGTGCGGTGCGTGCGAACGGAACCACTCGAGAGCGCACGTCACTGCGTTGGCCTGATTGAGTTGCATAGCCCAGTGCCAAGTCTCCATGTCTTCGGGCACCCGGTAATGGCCCACCAATCCCGTGGCGAGCTTGACGTTGCCGTCCACCGCCTTCTGGTGGACGATCATCCCGGGTGACTCGGGCGTCAGGGGTTCGTCATGGATTGCTTCAGTGAGGGTGGTCCATGTTGGAGGTCCCTGCCAACCAAACTCCGCAACAAACCGGGGTGTGTGGTCGCGATAGGTCGGCCAGTCTCGTCTATTCCACTGTTCCCACAGATGCATCGAGCCGTGTTCTTCGGCATTCGGGTGCTGCCCGCCGGGGCTGAAAGGGCTTCCTGGCGCATAAGGGACATGGGCTGCGAGTTCGTCGATGATGGTCGGAAACAGCTCGTAATAGTAGTAGCTGCCCCATGACTTTCCGTCGAGTCGCTCTTTCCATCCCCAGTCTTCGTAGCCCCAGAGGTTTTCGTTGTTGCCGGTGAGCAACGCGAGCGAGGCGCGGTGTGCAAGGCGGCGCACGTTCTCTCGTGCTTCTGCCTCAACTTCGGACCGTATGGGTTCGTCTTCCGAGTACGCAGCGCATGCGAAGAGAAAGTCCTGCCAGGTCAACAGCCCTAGCTCATCACAGGCGTCGTAGAAGTCTTCGGATTCGTATATTCCGCCGCCCCAGACGCGGATGAGGTTGAGATGGGCGTCTTTCGCTTGTTGAAGCCGTCGACGGTAGCGTCCCGCATCCACTCGACTCGGAAAAGCATCATCGGGAATCCAGTTGACGCCTTTCACAAACACCGGCTGATCGTTAACAATCAGTTGGAATGGCGTGCCCGTAGCGTCGGGCTCAGTGTTCCACCGCAGGGTGCGGAACCCGACACGTCGAGATGTCTGATCGAGCACGCTCGAACCGACGGCGAGTTCGATGTTCACGTCATACAGCGGCTGCTCGCCGTATCCCGCGGGCCACCAACGGTCAACGTCGGCGATCTCGACGGTGATGTGCGCTTCTCGAGCGTCGGCGGCAATCTCGACGATTTCGGTGCATCCCGCCACTGTGACCGCAAGCGTAGCGGCGATGTCGTCGGTGCGTGCGAGGCGTGCGACCACGGTGACTGTGCCACCATCGCCGTGGGGCGACGCGTGGACGTCGACCGCGTCTAGCCGAACAGCCGACCAGGAGTCGAGATGCACTGGCCGCCATATTCCGCTCGCAAACGTGGCAATGCCCCAGTCCCAGCCGAAGCTGCACGCCGATTTGCGGATCGCGTCGAACGGCAGCGGGTACGGACGCGGGCGAGTTCCCAACGCCACACTCTGCGCGTTTGCATGGCGAACGGGGCTGCGGAAAGCCACCACCAATGAGTTCCCACCAACGCTGAGGAGGTTGGTGACGTCGAAACGGTACGACCGGTGCTGATTTGCGACATCAGCGATGAGCACCCCGTTGACGGTTACGGACGCGACGGTGTCGAGTCCTTCGAAAACCAGCTCATGCCGTTGAGAACTTGCAAGTTCATTTGGCGTGATGTCAAGGACCGTTTCGTAGGTCCAATCGACGAGCCCGATCCATGAAAGTTTTGACTCGTTCTCGTCCACATAGGGGTCCGGAATGAGGCCAGCCGACAGAAGGTCGAGATGGATGACTCCAGGAACTGCGGCCGCAACACGTTGCGTACCCACTTCGGTCGGTCCGGCGGCGGCGCGCACGTCCCATCCAGTGCTGAGCGTTCGCCGGGTCAGCGAATTGACGAGGGGCGTGATTGCGGTCACTTGACTGCTCCTGCTACGAGGCCCCTGTAGATCCATTTCTGGAGGAACAGGAAGGCGATAACGGTCGGGACGATAACGAGAATGGTGGCGGCTGCGACAAGCTCCCATTGCGCGCCGAACGGACCCTTGAAGCGAAACAGCGCGGTCGAAATTACTGGCTCCGATTGGAGATACAAGAACGGGAGGTAGAACTCGTTGTAAATCGCGATGCCCTTGATGATCACCACCGTGGCGATGGCGGGCTTGAGAAGCGGAAGCACTACCCGCCAGTAGATGGTCCACCGGTTTGCACCATCGAGCATGGCTGCTTCATCAAGCGATACCGGAATCGACTGCATGAACTGTATGAAGATGTAAATCGCGATGATGTCCGTGCCCATAAACAAGAGCACGAGTGCTGCTTTTGTGTTGTAGAGCCCGAGGCCACTGATGATCTGGAAGGTTGCCACCTGGCTGGTCACGCTTGGGATGAGCGTGGCAATCAGGAAGAGCACCATCACCAACCCGCGCCCACGGAATGCGAACCGGTCAACCGCGTACGCGGCCATAGTGCCGATAAAGATGGTTCCCGTGAGCGAGATAACCAGAATGATCGTGGTGTTCACGAAGCCAGCGACCATATCCCCCTGGACAGCGGCATCCACGAAGTTGCCGAAGTTGAACCAGTTGGCTGGCGGTGTCAGTGGCCCCGTAGTGGCGTATTCTTCACGGGTCTTGAGGCTGGCGAACAGCACGACTGACAGCGGCAACAACACCACGATCGCAGCGACGACAAGCGACACGTATTTGAGCACGCTGGGTAGTGCGCGAGTCATGACAATTCAACTTTCTCGTCAGGGAAGATTCGTCGTTGTATCCACGTGACCACCAGCACGATGATCAACAAGACGACCGCCATCGCCGAGGCGAGCCCGACTTGTCGGTAGCTAAAGGCTGTTTGCAGTGTCTGAATAACGAACGTTGCGGTCCCGTTTGCGCCAGCGGTCATGATGAACGGAATTTCAAACACCGACAGGCTCCCCGCGACGGCAAGGATGAACGACAAGCCGATGATGCGGCGGATGCCGGGCAGGATGATGTACCGGAACTGCTGCCAGCGATTGGCGCCGTCGATGTCCGCCGCCTCGTACAGCTCAGCGGGGATCGACTGGATCGCGCCGAGGAAAAGAATGAAGTTTAGTCCGGTGAAACGCCAGACCGAAGTGGCTGCCAGGGAGAAGTTGGCGATGGATGCATCGCCAAGCCATTGCGGAGGATCTTGCAAACCGAACCACGCGAGCACCGTATCGAGAGTTCCGCCAGGCTGGAACAAGTACAAAAAGACGAAGCCGACGGCGACACCGTTGAGCAGGTACGGGAAGAAGATGACGCCGCGGAAGAAGCTCGAAAAGCGTGTGCTGAAACTGAGGATCGTGGCAAAGTACAAGGCGATCGCCATCTGCACGAACGCGCCCACGAAGTAGTAGAGACTCACGAAGAAGACCGAGAATATCTCGGGGTTCGTGAACACCTGAACGTAGTTGTCTATGCCGATGAACTCATCGACGGGGCCGAAGCCATTCCAGTCGTTGAGGCTGTACCACAGCATGTTGGCCGCGGGAAGATATGTCAGTAAGAGAAGCAGCCCCACAGCCGCGGCGATGAATAGGTAGGGACTCACTCGCGCCAGGTGGTTCTGGCCGACTGGTCCGCCATGGTCCTTGCGACGTCGAAGTTTTCGAGTTTTGCCGGTCGCCGGCTTGCTCATGGCTACCCCGTGAAGGGGGCCGGAGATTCCTACCGGGTCAGGTCCTGCGCTTGATACAGACACGGTGCTCCTTGGTGTGATCTCCGACCCCCTTCGGGGTCAGCCGTGCAATGTTGATGGATGGAAGGTGACTAGCCTGCGAGTTCAGCTACCGCGGCTCCCCAACGTTCGTTGAGCGAACTGAAGTAAGAGCTCTTGTCGCCGTCGGCCTGTCCGCGCGCGATGTCGATCAGCTTCTGCCGGTAGATGTTGCCCCAAATGTCGACCTGAGATTCATCGGCGATGCTGTTAAAGAGACCTTCTTCACCCAGCGGCGCCGGAGCCGACTCAAGGAGCTCGACACCTTCATCCGACAGGGAGCTCAGGTTGGACGGCAACGGCGCGGCTTTGACCGCGGAGATCATGCCCTGCGTGTCGGTGAAACCGGACTCCTCGACGAGCCAGTCAATCCAGGCGCGTGCCGCGGCCTTACTCGACGAGTTCGCATTGATCGCGAGGTTGTAGTCACCACCGATTGTGGCGAACTGCTGGCCGTTTGCCGTGGCGGGGAAAGCCATGAACCCGACAACGTCTTCCGAGGCGCCTGCGTCAGCGGCAGCATCCTGGAACTGCGAAATTGCCCACGACCCGAGAACCATCGCTCCGATCTTGCCGGTCGCGAAGTCGTTCTTCGACTGCTCCCAGTTTGTCGTCAGCGGATCGGCCTCATTCAATCCTTCCGCCACAATTTCGTACAGCAAAGAATCGATCGCATAGATGTCTGTTCCCTCGACCCACGGCGACTCGTCGTTGGCCATCAGGTTCTGCGCCTCAGGATCACCGGTCACGCCGCCGATGTTGTTCGACCACTGCCCACCGAGGGGCCATCCGTCTTTGTAGTTGGTGTAGTACGGGGTTGCCTCAGTGTTGTTCTGGATGGCGCGCAGCGCGTCGAGGAACTCATCTTCAGTTTTGGGGAGCTCCTCCACCCCGGCAGCCTCGAACACCTCCGTGTTGAACAGCACACCATTCGCGTTTCCGCCCAACGCGATTCCGTACTGCTGACCGTCAAAACTAGCGGTTGCCTGGAAGCGGTAGGTCTCAGCGAGATCATCGACAGCGCCCAAGGGATCGAAGAAGTCTGCGAACTGGTCAGCAGGCACGCTATCCGGGATGAGCAGTACATCTCCGTAGCCGTTGGGTGTGCTCATACGGGTGGCGACATCATCGGCGTAATTCGTGAGGCCTTCTACCGTCACGCTCACGTCGGGGTACACCTCTTGAAACTCCGCAATGTACGCGTCCCAGGTGCCATCGGTTTGCAGATCAGTGCGGTTGGTGAGGAACGTGATGTCCCCCGCAACCTCGTCGCTATCTCCGCCGGACGCGTCTGTGCTAGCGCCCGAGCATGCGGACAACAGCAACGTTGTGGTCGCTGCGACGGCGACAAGGCCGATCATTGCCTTGCGTGTAGCCATGTGATTACTCCCTCATTGGAATCAAAACTCCCCACCAGTCCGGGTGAGTCTTCCTCACCGTTGGGGTAGCGAATGTCAGCGTAAGACAAACCTTGCATAAAAGTAAAGCGCTTTAGTAAAGTCTGTCCAAGGGTGTCCCAGACGCGATCGACTAGCAACAGCGGGGTTCCGCGAGATTCTGCGAAACCGCTCGAGCCGAATGTCCCGCCAATGTCCATCGTGGACATTGGCGGCTCGCCCCTCACAAACACCACTGACGACGGAAGGAGAAGAGTTGGTAGCTCAGATGCGTGCGACCGCTGAAGATGTCGCTGCCCTTGCGGGAGTGAGCGCAAAGACCGTATCGAGGGTGTTCAACCAACGCGAGCTGGTACACCCCGAGACAGCCGAGCGCGTCATGAGCGCGGCAAAGCGACTCCGGTTTCGTCCGAATACGCTCGCTCGCGGACTACGCCGCGGCGGGGGCACGAATACCGTCGGACTCATCGTGGGTGAGCTCGGAAACCCTTTTTACTACAAGGTGGCCTCTGGGCTGGAGCAGGAGCTTGCGCCTCACGGTTTCGGCCTGTTGGTGGCAACGACCGACGATACCGTCGAAGGCGAGCAACGCGTCGCTGACATTCTGCTGTCCCAGCGGATCAGTGCACTCGCCATCATTCCGGTCTCGGACGATCAGTCATACCTTGAAGGTGAACGCCAACTCGGCACTCCGATCGTGGCAATCGATCGCCCGGCAACCAATCTCGTCGCGGACTCAGTCGTGCTCAGCAACGACGCGGGATCCTACGGTGCAACCAAACGCCTGCTGCAACACGGCCACCGCCGCATCTCCTACGTGTGCAACCCCGCCTCGATCTATTCCCAGACCGAGCGCGTCGCCGGTTACCGACGCGCAATGAGAGAAGCGGGAACCGATCCAACCCCATGGGAACGTCTAGAGGATGATCGCTCGCTTCCCCCAGAGCGTGCCATTGCTGACCTGCTCACACTGGCCACGCCGCCCACCGCACTGATTTGCGGCAACAACCGAATGACCATTGGCGCGCTACGCGCTATGCGTGCTCTCGGCGATACCTCGACTGCGCTCATCGGATTTGATGACTTCGACACGGCAGACGTCCTCAACGTCAGCGTCATCACCTACGACCCCCACGAGCTGGGACGCCAGGCTGCTCGCGTAGCGATCGAACGAATGCATGACCTCACCGGTGTCGCTCGTCAGCTGATCCTTCCCACGCATGTCATTGAACGCGGCACCGGCGAACGCCTACCGCAAGATCACAACCACCAACAGACGGAGTCTCGATGACCCACGACACCACAGCCAAAGACGTTCTCGTCATCTACACCGATCAGTGGCGATGGGACGCGCTGGGGCGGCTCGGCTCGACGGCCCGTACCCCGAATCTCGATGCGCTTGCCGCCCGGGGTACACTCTTCGATCACGCGTTCGTCCAGTCGCCGGTGTGCATGCCTAGCCGCGCATCGATGTTGACCGGCCGCTATCCATCGAACTTGGGGATCACGCACATGGGTGTTCCCGTTCCCGAGTCGACGGAAACGTTGGCTTCAACGCTGTCGCGACGAGGGTGGCGCACCGCGAACATCGGCAAACTTCATTTCCAGCCTCATGCCAACCGGGATCACTCGCTTCCGCACCCTCACTACGGGTTTGATGTTCTGGCATTGTCCGACGAACCGGGCGTCTACGAGGATGACTACCGTGCGTGGGTACGCGCCACGTGCCCAGAAGCACTGGCGCATCTAAGCTCGGGTCTGCCACCGGCCGCCGACGCCTGGCAACAGGTGTTGCCCGCCGATACCGACGTTGCGCACGAACGCCGCGGCCCGCGGGACGACTACTCGCATCTCCGCGTTTTCGATCAGCCTGAAGAGCTGACGCACTCAGCGTGGGTTGGCACTCGCACTATCGAGCATCTGCGATCACTCTCTCCGCACGAAACGTCTTTGACTATCGCGAGCTTCTTCTCACCTCACGCGCCATATCACGTGCCGCAACGCTTCTTGGACCTCTATGACCGTGATGCACTGCCCTTGCCACAGCTGACCGACAGCGAGCGCGAACATCAAGCGGCGATCGGGCTCACCGACGCCAAGATTCGTGAGATCCGCCATGGGTACTTCGCCGCGATCAGTGAAGTAGATCACCACGTCGGTCGAATCATGGCCGAGCTCGAGCGCAGTGGCCGTGACAAGAGCACCCTTGTGGTGTTCACCTCTGATCACGGGGAGTGGTTGGGTGATCACCTGCGGCTTTCAAAAGGCTTTCCCGCCGATGACGCTGTTTCGCGAGTGCCGCTCATCATCGCGTCACCGGGTCACCCCTCACCTAGACAAGAGAGTCAGATCGTCGAAGCAGTCGATATCGCACCGACCGTTCTCGCTGCGCTCGGGGTTCCCGTTCCTTCTACGATGCAGGGTCGATCGTTGTTGCCGATGGTCTGCGAACCCGCGGGTTCAGCGGCGGTTGCATCGCAGGTCGCCATCACCGAGCACCTTGGATGGCGATCAATGAGGACACCCCGTTACCGATACGTGGCCACGCGCAGCGGCACGGAGCACCTTTGGGATGTGCAGACGAATCCCCTCAGTGAGGTTGAGGTCGAGCACAACCGTGAGGCTTTGCTCGCCGAGCATCGGCACCAGTTGATACTGCGCACGCTCGAGATCGAGCGCGCTCTGCCCAGAACATGGCCCTACTGATGTCGCGTCAGAATTTGCCCGCCAGGCGACCCGAGATCTTCTCGAGCAGCAACCTTCTGCCGTGGTGCGCGGTACCTTACGACTCGGTCGATCGTTCGCCAGCTGAGCGGGCGCGAATGTTCGCGCGTCTCGGTTTTCGTCGCGCGGGTTGGGATTGGCGCGACGAGCACGTCGCCGAGTTTCCTGATCAATTGCACGAGTTCGCGAAAAATGGCATCGAGCTTGACGCGTTGTGGGTGGGAATGCCGCTGCCCACAAGATCATCCGAGCTCGGCGTCATTCCCGCACTCGCGCTCAAGCAGATCGAAGAGTGCATTCAGCAGGGTGCGTCGCCTGTGCTGTGGACATGTACCGAGTTCGGTAATCCCGATGCACCTGTCACGCTCGATTCCCAAGCTCACCGGGAAAGAATCGACCGCACAGTTTCGCATTTGGAGCCGTTGATGCGCACCGCCGAAAAAGGCGGCATGCGGGTCGGGTTGTACAACCATCTAGGGTGGTTCGGCCAACCAGAGCATCAGACGGAGGTCGTGCACGCCCTCGCGGATGCCGGCTACCCCGATGCGGGACTCGTCTATGCGCAACATCACGGACATGCGCACCTCGAGAACTTTTCGGCAATGTGGGCAACCATCCATCCGCACGTGCTTGCAGTCAGCCTCAACGGCATGGTCCCGGGCGCGCACTGGGGAGGGCGCAAGATTCACCCCTACGGGCATGGCGCCAACGATGTGGCACTAGCACGCGTCATCGTCGAGTCCGGCTGGCGTGGACACGTCGCGCTAATCAGTCACACGATGGATGATGCCGAGCATAGATTGCGCGACAACCTCGAAGGTCTCGAATGGGTCTCCGCTCAGCTAACGGACGATGCGCCCGCAGCATATCCCCCAACTCCACGAATCGAAACACCCGTCTGGCCACACTGAACGCTTGCAGCCGGAATCTCAGCTGTTGATCGCGCAGACTATCTTGCCGTTCACGTGACACCCAGCGATCTCTTGCAGGGCAGCCAGCACCTCTTGAAGTCGGACTGTTAGTACCACTCGCGCCATTAGCTCACCGACGGCTGTCATCTCAAGAAGCTCCTGCCACATCGTTCGCAACTCCGCACGTGAGCTCGTATCGCCATGACTGTGGGCAGCGCCCAGAGCTGGCGTTCGGTGGCGGTGCTCCGCTGCGTGTCAAACCGGGAAATGCTGTGATCGCCGGAGCTGCGCGACACGCTGCGGGGTCGCCCAGCTCCGGCGTCGCTTACCTCCGCGCCGCGATGATGTTCACCAGTCAGCTACTGCGGCGACGTCGCCCTGGTATAACAACGCCGAGTGCGAGGGCGCCGAGCGCGAGGCCCGCCAAGACACCGATGCCAGCCACATCCGACCCGGTAACAGCCAGGGATTCGCTGTTGGAACCGCCCGCGGCCGCGCCACCTCCCGGTCCTTCCTCGCCTCCGCCGTCGACCGCCGGACTCCGGTCTGGTTCTGTGACGACCGCGGAGTCCCAGCCCACGAGCTTGCCTCCCTCGGCGTACACGGCGATTTGATGCTCACCCGTCGGGAGCGTCGAGGGGGTCGTCATCACGACCTTGCCTCCGCTAACTGTGCCCTGGCCGAGCGCGAGCGGCTCGGAGAACGCGAAAGCATGGATCTCGTCCCCTTCGTGGTCGTCAGGCATCGCGATCGTGATCGTCGCGCCGGGTTCGAAGGTGTTCGGCGTGACGGTGATCCGGCCTTCTAGGTTCGCCATGAGGTCGCCCTCGGAGGGAACCCATTCGATGACCTCGCCGATCGTGAGTGTTGCCCCGAGCGGGGATCCATCGCGTTGACCGATGGACTGCACGAACGCTAGGGCGCGGGTCGTGCCAGCGCCCTCAATCGGGTAATCCAGCGCAATCGTCCAGGTCCCGGAAGCCGACACGGTCACCGCGCCGGCATCCTTTTCGTCGACCTCTACCCGCACCTCGGCGCCTGGGCGCCCCGATCCGCTCAGGACGGAGACGACCGTGTCGGGCGCCTTGACGCCTGTCAGGTCGGTGTCCACCGTGAAGTTGGGGCCGTCACCGTCGATGTCCACCCGCTCGGTAAGGAACTCGCTGCTGTCGAGCGCATGGTCGACGATGCGGGTCTCTCCAATGCAGCCGTGCCAGCCGTGGTCGGGCTCAGTGTTCCACGTGGATGCGCCGATGATCCAGGGCATGTAGTCGGCCGCAACCATACCGGCCACGTCGTTGGCGTTTCGGAGAACGGGCACGCCGTCGACGTACATCACGGCGGTACGGTCGTCGGGGTCGTTCACAATGGCAACGTGGTGCCATGCGCCCTGCATGATCTCGCCCGACCATAGCGTGTACGAGCCACGCGTGCGATCGTCACTCGCAGAGAACTGATATTCGCGCAGGCTTGAGATCCCTAGCCACGCGGCGCCAGCACCGGGGTCTGAGTTGTCGGCGACGCCCATCCACGACCGTGTGCCACCGCGGGTGAGTGCCGAGCTCCAACGGTTGGCCCCCTCCGTCCAGTCCTCGTCGAGCTGGACGAACGTCTCGATCGTGTAACCGGTGTCGGACGTGAGGTTTGCGAAGGTTGCGGGCGCACCATACTCAGTGCTGATGTACGCCAAGCGGTCGGGACCGTCGGTCAAACGGGTGGCGTTCTCGAAGCACATCGCACCGGCGTCGGCGGAATAGAAAGCGGTGTTCTCGTGGGTTACCTGCACGTCGCCCACCTCATCGGGGGCGTCGGTGTGTTCGACCGCGCTTCGGTACATCGGACTGTCACCCGCGATGTCGGGCACCTTTCCCGTTTCGTCGAAGGTACCCGCCGAGACCGAACCGAAACGCCAGTGCGCGACAGTGCCGTCGACGGCGATATAGTCCTCGGCGCTGCCCGGTGCTGCCCGGGTGGCTCCCGACGCATCGCCGTCCCACCCCTCGGACACGATCTCCTTGGCCCGCTCCGACAGGTCGATGCCGTCCGCCTCGGCGAGGTCGTCCGACCATCCGAATCGCTCGGCGAAGTCGAAGGCGATCGCGAAGGACTGCCAGTCGCCGTCGAGGACGGGGGTGTCGCTCGACGAGCGCGAGTCCTCATCTTTGACGGTGACCCACGGCGAGACGGTCTCGACGTCGATGCGGTCGTTCGTCAGGTCGAACTCAAGCAACGTCATGATGCCGTTGCCTCCGTCGGCGGCCATCTGATAGTCGGTGAGGATCTGGTACACCGGGTTGCCCGCGTCGTTCGTGCGCGTCTGCATCGTCGACCCATGGAAGTGTCCGTTGAGGGTCATGATGACCTGGTCGTTGCCGGTGATTAGCTGATCGAACAAGTGGTCGCCCCACCACCAGTACGCTGGCGACATCTGGTCCTCGGCGATGTTCACAATCGCGTGCGACGACAGGATGACCGGTACGTCCGGATGGGCGTCGAGGATGCCCTGTGCCCAGGCAAACGTATCATCGGAGGCATTCCAGGCGATCGCCAACGACATCCATGTGTGGCCCTCGGCCTCGAACAGATACGCCGAGGACAGCCCGTCCTGGAAGGTGCCGATCAGCTGCTCACCGGCCTGCCTCTGCATCGCTGCCGCCCCGAAACGCTGTCGGTAGTTCGACGCGGCGTCCTCGGTCGACCGCGCACCCGGGTTCTGCACGTCATGATTACCCGGTAGCACCGAGTAGGTCATGCCGCCGTCGGTAAGGATCTGCATAGCCCGTTGCGCCGCATCCCACTCGGTCGTCACCCGCTCCTGGTCGACGACGTCGCCGACATGGATAGTGAAAGGCATATTCAGCTCATCTTGGTTCTGCACGATCCATTCAGTTTGCACCTGGAACGGGTCAGTCCCATACTTCGGGAAGAACTGCAACGAGCTATATCGGGAGTAGAACTGCGTATCCGGCAGCACTGGGACGATGAAACTTGACCGACCGTCGTAGACAGTCGACTCGTGCGGAGCGATCTCCGTCAAGTTTGAGTGGGTGACGACGGACGCAGATGCTGATGGCGAAGCTGGGCCGGTGACTGCGCCGGTCGCGGCCAGAATCCCTGTCGCCGTCGCGATAGCGATGAGTCCGAGCGCTCGACGGGGTGAGCGGATGGGGAAAACGGTATTCATAGAGGTTCCTTGGTGGCGAGATTCGTAAATGAGGGGTGTCGGTCAGCCTTCGAGCTCAGGCCCGTAGACCTCAATCTCAGAAAGACTCATCCACAGCGACTGGCTCTGAGGGGCGATGATGACCCTGATTGCG
Organism: Microbacterium marmarense; assembly: GCF_037204165.1. Classification (NCBI taxonomy): domain Bacteria; kingdom Bacillati; phylum Actinomycetota; class Actinomycetes; order Micrococcales; family Microbacteriaceae; genus Microbacterium; species Microbacterium marmarense. Next base: position 742,480 of record NZ_JBBDGL010000001.1, on the reverse strand, counting down.
GTCGCAGTGACTTGCTCGCTGCGCAAGACGACAGCGAGGTCAGGCTCGCTGTTTATGTGCGGCCACGCCTGATCGATCGCCGGAAGATCAGCCCAACCGCCAATAATGTCGCGGTACTGTACGGTGACTTCACCGATGTTTTGCTTTCCGTTCATATCCCACACGCCGACGCCGTCGATTTCGCGGGGCATAGGGAAGTAGGCGGTGGCTGCGTTCGGGTTGACGAGGTTCGATGGCCCACCTCGGCGCCAGTCTTTGAACCCGATCGCATCTCGAACGCCGTCGGTGAGCGCGATGGGGGTCGTGTCGCGGTAGATGAAGTCCCAATGGACTTCCATGTCACGGAGGACGTTAGCCGACTCGTCGACCCCAGCACCGGATGCGCCGTTCTCTTGCTCGTCTACCGGGGTCGCGACCGCTAAGGAAGGGACGAAATCTATCGTTTCTGCCGACGCGCGTTCAGTCGGAGTGACTTGTTCAGGCACCGAGTCGTCGATGATCCATAGCTGACGCTCCCGCCCAGTCCCGGACGATTCCGCTTCAGGCGCTAACACCACGGCGGACGACTCTGGAATCGACGTGACGAAGGCATTTTCGCCTTCAATGACTGCGTGGATCGAAACCTGCCCGTTGCCCCGATCGTTGACGCTCCAGTGGCTCGCGACATCGGTCGCGGCCTCCTCGACAGTGGACTCTTCGCGCAGATTGAGAACATCTCCTTGAGGGACGATTGCCGCGCCGTCGGCGATCGCGATCACGAACTGTTGATCGCCTAGATCGTGGAACACCATGCCCGCACCCGGCTGTCCAGCAGGGGAGAGTACTGGAATCAGCTGCCCCTCGACATCCGCGAGCGCGAGCGCCCGAGTCGGGTCCGCGGCACTCTTGAGCGCGATGATCTGGGCGCGTTCGGTCTCCTCGCCACCCCGAGTCGCAGCGGTGGCCGCGGACACTGACGCTGGCGTGAGCAACGCTCCAATCAATACAGCCGCGCTCAAAGTGCGACTCCTGAGATGATGCATTCTTACTTCCTCCCGGCCGTGAACCATTCACAGCCGGGAGTGAGGCTAGTGAGGCGGAATGCCACTAGGCCAACAGAACTTAAACGCTTTACTAACAGCCCGAAGCTGGCACAGGCGGAAGAAATCGCGCGGATGGCAATCCGCTGATCCGATTCCCACGATTCCGCGGGTTCTGATGTCGCGATGGCCGGTTCGATCAGGTCGGTTGGATTCGATTCGTGGCAGAAACGTGGCTTGGCGATCCGCTACTCACCGGCGTGTGTGCGGAGTACCGCTTCGAGGGTTGGCACAAGCGTTTTGTCAGAACATCGGTGACCGTTAATGCGCCAGAGCACCGGTGAGACTTCCCTCTTCTTCGGTCCGCAGGGCTTGCCGTTGCCGATGTACTTGATGCCGAGTGCCGTCACAAACCAGAAATCTGAGGCAGATGCGCTGTAATCCGGCCACGAGCTCAGCACTCCAGCCCGCTCCCTAGATCTCTCCCAAGACCTGATTGAGCCGCATGATCATCTCGGTCACTTGCAAGTCATCAACGCTGTAGCGAACCCGCTGCCCACGCAATGCGACGTCGCGCGGCGGATCGGCGATGATCAAGCCAGCTTCCATCAGCGTCTCCAGCGCGTTCGCTACCGACATCTTCGGCAGTTGGAGCTCTTCCGCTATCTCGGCACGCGTCTGCGCTGGATTCTGGCGCAGGTAGCCGATCACGCTCGCGTTCATGACGTTCCCGAGAGTCTTAATTGGATCCTCCGCGTATTCACTATTCGCGGGGCGGGCGTATCGAGGCACCCGCCCAGTCTGGCGCACCTGATTCCCAGCGTCTACACAACCGAACCATAAAGTGCTTCACATCTGGAGTGTACTGTTATATGCTTCACTCATGTCAAGGGGTCAAGCCACCAGTGTCGGGCGTCACCGCGCCACTGCCGCCGTGTCCCCCGAACTGCCTACAGACACCGCCGCACGCACAGGTCTATCGTCCACATTGAGTAGCGCGGCAGCAGCCTCTGCGACCTACCGGCGAATGGACGCGCGCTCGAACACTTCATTAGAGAATTCTCCTGATCAGATTCGGGAATTTCTGCCTACTATGGCCCAACGGCGACCGGCGCTCAGACTCCACTCCGCGCACATCGGCGCCGCCCTGAGAACTCAGGAGGGCTAATGATGGCCGCGTCGCAACCGAAGAACCGGCGAGCGCTCGTGTGGGCAGTAGTTGGCGCGGCAATCATTGTTGGCGCGATCATCGCGATTATCGCAAGTGGGCTATTTGCCGACTCCACCGCTCCTGCACCGACTCAATCGCCCAGTACCACGGCGGATCCAAGCATCCATCCAAGCGCAGAGCCGGCTGGTGCCACAGTCGACCCGTCCGTCACCGACAACGGATGGATTCCCGAGCCGATCACCACCGATCGCGATACCTACACGCGTGCGGCGCTGGCCGCAGCATCCACCTTCGACACCCAGCTAAGCAGTCGCAACGACTGGCTCTCTTACCTCGACACCTGGTTCACACCCGACACTCGCTATGTCTCGCAGGCTGATCGCGACGACGACATGGCCGCATCACAACTCGAGCTTCGACAAGCCGTCGTTCTACCCGAGTCGGAGTGGGACTCGCTAGCCAACGAGGACGGTCGCGTTGCCGCTTCCGTTCCTGGCCGCATCGACTACACCGACGTTCCCGACGACGAATCTAGCGACATGAGTATCGCAACCGCAGATGTCCTACTCACGTTCACGAGATCAGACGGCGTCGGCAACGACGCCTCATACGACGAGACAGTCCGCGTCAGCGTGCAGGTCTTGTGCGGCGACGAATCGGTCCCGACACCGAACAGCGACCAACAGGCGGGCGATTGCAAGGTGGTTCGCTACTTCTCGGGAACATTGGAGCACTGACATGCCAGCCCCGGTCGCTGCTGCCGCAACAGCCCTCGCCAACACGAGGACCGGGCGCAGGATCGTGATCGGGGTTCTTCTACTGAACCTCTTAGCAATGGCATTCATCCTATCTCCGTTGATTGCGATCCCCTTCGCGATCGCGGGTCAGGCAGTCGGCACACCCGAGGCGAAACCACAGGCCATCCCGGTTGCGGGCGGGGATTGGGCCTACCCACTGAGCGGCGCCTATTCCAAGGGCCGCGGATTCGGCTACAACCCCGTCATCGGATGCAGCTATTGCTCGACTGATCATCTGGGCTACGACATGGCACAAGGGTGTGGTGCGACCATCCACGCCGCCGGCCCGGGTCGCGTGATCACTGCAGGCTCGTTCTACGGCTGGGGCAACAGCGTGCGCATTGACCACGGCGACGGGATCGTGACTCTCTACGGACACATGCTCTGGGGTTCTCTCGAAGTGTCGGTCGGTGACGACGTCGCCGCGGGAGCGGCCCTGGGCGCCGAAGGCAACACTGGGCGCTCGTTCGGATGCCATCTGCACTTCGAAGTGCAACAAGACGGCGTTGCTATCGACCCACAACCGTTCATGGCCGAGTTCGGCCTTCCCCTCACGTGACGACAGAGCAACCAAGGGAGCACACCATGCGATTTACACCTACCTGGCCGACAGACGTCAACGTCCCCGATATCGAACCCGACTTTTCGGCGCCGTTCTTCCAGGGATTCCAAACGGTCGCCTCTTATATCCTCGCGGGTGCGTTGCTCGTGGTTCTGATCATGCTCATCATCGCTGGCGCTGCGCTCGCATTCAGAGGACTCGCATCTGATCGTGTCCGCACTTGGGCTGGTGAGAACATCCTCTGGATCTTCATCGCCGCGGCAGTGTTGGGCGCGGCGAGCGGACTGTTCCAGTGGTTCGTGAATTTCGACTTCGGCTTCTGATGCGCATGATCCGTTCGCTGTTGATCGGGGTCGTTATCGGCCTCGGGCTTTCGGCGAGCGCACTCGCACCCGCATATGCCGCTGAGTCCCTCACCACCCCCGCGGCCGCCGTCGCCCAGAATGCGGCTCCCGTGAGCGGCGAGCCGTGGTCATCTCCGTCGCATCCGGTGGATTGCCTAGAGGCAGCCGCCCAGATCAGTTGCACACCGCAGAACACCACGGACGTCAAGCCGCAGCAGTGTTTCATCAACGTGTTCCACGCAGGCGTGAAGTCGACAGTCTGCACCACGTACGAAGGGCATATCCCGGATCTCAAGACCAGCGGTGGCAAGCCCGCGCTGGTGGAGTACGGCTGCTCGATCGGCGACGTTGTCTGCGTCACTTTTGAGAACGCAGGTCGTGGGCTGGCCATCTCGAGCACTTCAATGATGTTCGCAGTTGCCGACAACATGCGGTTCGACACGTCGTCTCTATTGTGGAGCGCTGCAGCGAACGAATGGTCATTCTGGCAGTGGGCAGTGCTCGCCGTGCTCTTCATCGCCATGGTCTGGGCGATCGCCGCGGCCGCGGTATCTGGCGATCGGGCAGAACTCGTGGGAGCGCTGATCCGCAGCTTCATCGCCTTCCCCGCCGCGGCGATCTCTCTGTGGGCAACCGGTCACCTCCTCAACGCGGTCGACGACCTCACGTGGTACATCATGAACCGCAACGGGCCGACCGGGTTGTTCGCGACATTGCAATCGGTGATGTGGGCAGGCGGGCAGGCCAACTACTTCTTCGCATTCGTCATTCACGGCCTGTTGATGATCGGGATGCTGCTTCTCATGCTCGTCTTCGCGTTCCGAAACATCGTGCTTGCTGCGCTCATTGCAGTGGGGCCAGTCGCGTGGATGCTCTACCCCGTTCGTGCGGTGGGTCCCCAGTGGGTAGTTCGCTACGTGTCGGCTGTGGCTGTGTTGTTGCTGACGGGGCCACTCACGATCGGCTTCATCACTCTCATCATCAACGGCCTCGCCGACGTCGAAACAATCTGGGACCCACAGTCTTGGCCACTGCTCATCGGGCTTGTGTTGGTTGCTTTCTCGCCGTTCGCTGTCTTCGGGCTATTCAGCTTTGTCGGGGCGGTCGCCGCCGACTCTGTGGGTTCACGCATGGGGTCAGGAGCTGGCCGCGCGGCATCTAGCGCGGCGCGCTCAGTGTCTCGCATTCCCAGCCGAGTCTCGGCGACTCCCTCAGGCATCAAGCCTGGGTCGCCAAGTTCGGGCAGTTCTGCTCGGGCTACTAGCTCGGCCGGTGCTGCCCCAACACCATCGACAGGCGGCTCACGCGGTTCGTCGAGCTCGCGCGGCCCGTCTGCTTCACCCAACTCCCGTGGCGGCACCACGACAACTTCCCCCAGTCGTAGCGCGGCCCCCGCATCTCAACCGACGGAAGCTCAGCCCACCGCCGGTAGCCCGCCGCCACCCCGCAGGGAAAGGACCGCATAATGACCACCCACGATGTGTCGCGACCCGTGAGGTTGCCGCGACGCTCACGCCAGGGCGTCGTGATGGGCATGGACGGGTGGCAATTGACCTGCCTCACCATCGCCGCCGCCATCGTTCTCCTCGGAGTCAATCGCTTTGGGCCTCCCGGCTTGCTCTACGCGGCACCCCTCTACCTACCCATCGGCGTTTTCGCCCTGCTCAGTTTTCATGGGCAATCCGCTCCGAGACAGACAGGACTCTGGCTGATGAAACAACTTCGGCACTCTGCAGGAGCGACCAAACATGTCTATCGACCCGAACGAGTCGAGCTCGCCGGAACGCTAAATCTCCCCGGCATCCGGGCATCAATTCAATTGTGGAACGTCGACGGAGTGGCGTGCGCTTACAATCCACACGATCACGCTGTCTCGGTTACCGCTGAAGTCGAAGTCGACGGGTTCTTGATGAAAGACGTTCCAGAGCGATACGACCTCGCGCAGCAATGGTCGCCCGTTCTGGCTTCGTTCACTCAGCGCCCTGGAATCAAGCGTGCGGTCCTGCAAGAACGCACGCTTCCCACGACTATCCGCGCTGCACGCGATCACTACGAGACCGTAGCTCGTCGCCGTCGGGTTGACACTGACTCCGCAGTGAACCAGAACTACGAGCAGGTCATGGATCGCTCCGAACGGTTCTCTGTCTCACATCGCAACTACGTCACGTTCACGCTCGATCTCATCGCGCTCGGCCCGCAGCTAAAGTCGCTCGGTGGCGGTGCAGACGCTGTGAAAGCGCTCGCGTACCTTGAGGCCCGCAACCTTGCCGACGCCCTTCGAGCGGCTCGCATCACGGTGCGCCGCTGGTTGTCGCCCCGCGACATTGCCGCACTGACACGAATCGGGTTTGATCCTGAGTTCGCCGCGAACGTGCAGAACCGGCCCGACGACGCGCATGGGGTTGACCCGATTGCCATCGGGCCGATGTACCTCGAAGAGCCTCGAGGCAGGAACGGCATCGTCTACTCCGACTCCGGCGTGCATACAACGATGTGGATACACGAGTGGCCCCGGTCAGACGCAGCAATCGGTTTCGTTGAACCCGTTGTCTTCGCACGCATGCCTTCTACAGGCGAAGCAATCACACACATCTTGTCGATCGTGCTGACGCCGGTGTCAGTGAAGAAGGCGATGAAGCGCATCGAAGATGACAAGAAGGTGTGGCGCGGAAACGAGCAGTTGCGCGCAAAGCGCGGCGTGGATGGTTCTGCCGCAGACGCCGCCGATTGGGATGCCCTTGAGCGCCAGGAAGAAGAGATCGTCGCTGGGCACGGTGAGTTTCGATATGGCGCCTATCTGACGGTGACCGCGCCGGATGAGGAGCGTCTCGACGAAGCCATCGCAGGCATGCGCAATGCCCTCGCCCGCGCTGGCATGGAGCCTCAGATCCTCTACTGCCAGCAGGCAGAAGCCCTGATGGTCAACACGCTACCGATCGGCGTGGGGATGAAATGATGGCTCGCCACATCGCTTCGTTCGAACCGGGAGACCTCAGCAAACGCGAGCACCGCGCGTTCAAGCGTGACCTCGCTCGGGCAGCCCGAGACCAGCAGCCAACGGCCACCACGCGACGAGAGCGTGCTTTGCCCCAGGCTGCAGTTACCGGCCCATTTGGGCCCGGTCTCACGCAGGGCGGCTACTGGAATCTGTCGCGACCCGATGTGCCCGCACACCAGGCCACATCCCGGCAGATTGCCGGTATGTACCCGTTCGTCGCCGATGCAGGGCTCGGCCACCGCGGACCGATCCTTGGTGTCGATCTCAATGCCGATGCGCTCTGGCACTTCTCTCCCTGGGACGCATACAGCGACAGAACCGAGCGCGGCACGTTCTCCACGAATCTGCTGGTGCTCGGCGCCTATCGAGCTGGCAAGAGCGGCACGGTCAAAACACTTGTCACTCGATCTATCGCGTTCGGCCACCAGGCTGTCGTGCCGTCAGACCCAAAGGGTGAGTGGGTAACCGTCGCCGAAGCGATGCCGGGCGGCGTGGTCATCAGAATTGGCGGAGGAAGTGCCGCGCGTCTCAATCCCCTCGACCGTGGGCCCCGCCGCGTGGATGTCGACGACGACCAAGATGAGCAGATGGTGCGCCAACGTCGCATCACCACCCTGATCTCTCTCGTCGAGATGGCGCTCGGCGCTACGAGGCTGACAGCGGTGGAACACGCTGCGATTCATGAGGCACTTGACCGCTGCATCCGCACGACTGGCGATCGCCCTACCCTTCGCGGCGTCTATGACCACCTCGGCACCATCGTTGACGACGCGGGCACCGACTTTCGCCTCTCCGATGGTGCGGTCCAGCCCCGATTCGTACTACGGCGCTTCGTCAATGGCGATCTCTCAGGGCTGTTCGAAGACGAATCAACAGTTTCGTTTGACGCCGACGCGCCGATGGTGGTCGTCGACACATCCGAGCTCTTCTCGCGCAGCGAGCTTGTGGCGCAACTCACCCAGGTGTGCACAACCGCGTGGATCCAAGCCGTCGTATCCGACCGCTCGTCCAAGCGCAGTCGCTATCTCATCCGCGAAGAAGGCTGGCGTGACATGACCTCCCTCGCCTCGCTGCAGATGTTTCAGCAGTGGCTGAAGCTGTCACGCCACTACGGCATCAGCAATGTCGTCATCTTGCACAAGCTCGGCGATCTTGACGCCGTTGGCGAAGCCAACTCGAAAGAACGCAACCTCGCCTACTCAATCGTCGGAGACATCGAGAACAAGTTCGTCTTCCGAGTCAATCCGCAAGAAACCACCAGCTTGCGGGAGCGCCTCAACATTCCAGCGGCGCACGTCGAAGACGCACGTCATCTGAACATGGGCGTCTTCCTCGCCTACGTCGGTCAGCACTCATATGTCGTCGATTGCTTCTCGACGTCGACTGATTGGGAGTACGAGCTCTTCAAGACTGACGACGCCGTTCAAAACACAGATCGAGAAGACGCCACCGAACTTCTCTCATTCAACGACCTCGAACAGCTTTGGCCTCAACCGGATGCTGATGCCACTCTCAACGGCTGGCTAAGCCCGACCCCGAAGGAACTCTCATGAGCCTCGATACGAATCTCCGCGCATACGCAACGGTGACTGGTCCCACTGCCACCTTCACCACCCCAGACGGCAAGAGTGAGCCGATCGCCGCCGGTCGGCACGAAGACATCAGGCAGATGATCGTGCAACGCGCCGCCGTCGAAGCGCGACGCACAGGCACGCCTGTAGAGCTCATTACTTCTGGCGACCGTGGCGACCACCAGCTGTTGGTATCAATCGATGGTGCAATCGGCCCGATCTCAGAACCTGTGGCGGCAGCATCCATCGATCTAGAACAACTTCGAGAGGAGGTGAGGGAAAAGACTCAGGAGCGAGACACGTCATCTGACGAGCCCACTCCTGAGCCTCCCGCTCGCCCTTCTTTCATCGCTCCCGCCACTGTCGGCGAACCCTCGCAGAGTGGTTGGCGTGGTCTGCTCGCCCGGCTTGGGTTGCCTGTCGGCCCGTCGCAAGTCGAGCGCGAACGCTCTGAAAACGAGCGGGTCGTGTCGCAACAGTGGGCTGGATGCCGCACCCTGGCCGTCGTGAACGGCAAAGGCGGCGTCGGCAAGACGATGACAACGGCGATGATTGCGGCGGTGTTTGCGCGCAACGGGGGCGGGAATGTGCTCGCGTGGGACAACAACGACACCCGCGGAACGTTGGGGTGGCGAACAGAGCAAGGACTGTACGACACCACAGTGCGCGATCTGCTGCCCGCGGCCGAAGTGTTGCTCGCGCCGACCGCATCAGTCTCTGACATCGCGCGGTTCGTTCACCACCAAAGCGTTGATCGCTATGACGTTCTGCGTTCGAACCCAGAACTGCTCGCAACAGATCAGCGCATCGCCCAAGCTGAGTTCGACCTGCTCATGCATGTCGCCGCTCGCTACTACCGTCTCGTCGCGTTCGACTCTGGCAACGACGAGTCGGCCGACCGCTGGTTGAGAATGATCGACTCTTCGTACCAGCTGGTTCTTCCCACACTGGCAGCTCCAGAATCTGCTGAGTCGGCCGCACTATTACTCGACGCGCTTCGCGGCAGAGACAAGCGCTCACGTCGACTCGCCAACGATGCGGTTGTTGTGGTGACGCAATCCGAACCCAGCGCGCAGGCAAACGTGCAGCGTATAGCCGACGGATTCAGAGGGCAGGTTCGCGCCGTCGAAACGATTCCTTTCGACCCAGCTCTCAAATCTGGGCAGCTACGTTTCGAGCGTCTTCGCCCCGCCACTCGCGACGCGTGGCTACGAGTGTCGGCTGCCGTTGCACGAGGCTTCTAGGAATCGACATGAACGACGGTGTAGTCGGCAAGTTGGTCGCTGGTGGAATCGCTGTGGCTGTGATTCTCAGCCTGGCTTTTGGATTCATCGCTGAATCGATTACCCGGTTAGTTTGCGGCGCACGACCCGAAGCCGACAACGTGTTCTCAGGGTTGTGGTTCGCCATCGCAGGTGACGAATCTGCCTACGTCGCTCCGTCTGGCTGCACTCTACCGACGTGGCAGATCCGCTTCGTCGATCTTTCCGTGGTGCTGATCATCGTGGCCCTGGCCATCACCGCAGGAGTCGCCTACCGTCGATACCTGCAGTCGGATCGCTCGTTTCTCACTGACCTGCGCACTCGACCAGGCTTCGCCGAGTCATCCGAGATCAAAACCCACCTGTCGGCGAAGGCCGTCTTGCAGCGCGCAGGGCAATTGCGGCCCGACATCTCAAGGCCGCAACCAACCGATGTGGGCTGGCGAGTCGGCCGCTCACGCGGAACGAATGTCTTCGTGTCGATCGAAGATTCGGTTGCCCTCGAAGGCCCGCCGCGCTCCGGCAAGGGATACCGCGTGCTCATCTCGGCGATCCTCGACTGGTCAGGGCCGCTCATCACAACGTCAACAACGAACGACAATCTCACCGCAACGATGCGAATGCGCCAGAAGCGCGGCGATGTGCACGTGTTCGATCCGCAGGGATTGTCGGGCGTGCGGCATCCGCTGAAGGTGTCGCCGATCGCTGGCTGCGACGACCCGCTCGTCGCGATGCAACGGGGTGCTGCGATCATCACCGGCACCGCGCTCGGTGCTTCTTCAACCAACGCTGAGTGGGCACAGGCCTCCGGTGTCGTGCTCGGCCGACTGCTGCACGCCGCCGCTGTCGGGAATCGCTCGATTACCGACCTTTATGACTGGGGCACGAGCCCTATCGTTGCCCGCAAAGCCATCGAAGTGTTGCGAGCTGACGGTGCGCCGGGCTGGGGAGACAACCTCGAGGCGACACTGGCCGGGGACGACAAGCTTGTGTCATCGATATGGTTTGGCGTGCAGGGTGCCGTCTCCCCACTTGCGGTGCCAAAGATTCGCGAGGCTTTGATGCCCGCCGCTGGAGACGCCGTGTTCGATCCGTCAGAGTTTCTTGACGATGCCAACACGCTCTACTTGGTCGGTTCAGCCTCGGGCGCCTCTGCGATGGGCGGTTTTCTTGGCGCACTGCTCGACGATGTGGTGGAGGTCGCACGTAGTCGCGCTCTCGCCTCGCCGGGATCACGGTTAGCGCAACCGCTTGGCCTCATTCTCGATGAGATCGCGAACATGTTTCGATGGGGCAACCTTCCGCGAATCATGGCCGACGGCGGCGGCCGCGGAATCTGCACGTTCGTCGTTCTGCAGGCGCTCTCGCAAGCCGAGACATCATGGTCGCGAGCCGAGGCAGACACTATCTGGGCTGCCGCTACCGCGAAAGTGCTCCTCGGCGGCGCATCGCACGTGAACCATCTGCGAGATGTGGAGGCGCTACTCGGTACGCGGCAGACCCGGCGCACGCAGCGCTCGTGGTCGAGTCGCGAGAGCGGGCACTCGACGAGTGAGCAACATGAGCGTCTGCCCCTGATGTCTGTCGATGAGATTCGCCGGATGCCGCAAACGGTCGGCCTGCTCGCCTACCGCAACCGCCGTGGGGTACTTCTCGATCTTGCTGGGTGGGATGAACGTCGAGATGCTCGCGATATTCAAACCGGAAAGCGCGACACCGAGCGCGAGCAACAAGGCGTCTTTCACGCTGTCAGGCAGGTCAAGGCCGACGCTGAGCCATCGAATGGCGAGACGGTGAACGAAGAATGAGCAACCGTCGAAAAGGCCAGCTTGCCAACGGATACCGTTCGGAGTTTCTCCGATCCCCTGCATGGTTCGCGCGGCGCGCGCGATGGTTCCGCAAGCAAGAGCGTCTCGATGCCCTGCTTGCGTGCGCCGCCTGCGGGAATCTCGCGACGAATAGGACGGTCGAGCTGCACCATCTCGACTACGAGGGCGTTCGTTTGGTTGACGGCAGCTGGCACGCATTCGAGGCTCACGCCGATCTCGTGCCGCTGCATCCTTACTGTCACGACCTTTTGCACCGATTGATCGATCGCGATGTCGTGCTGTCGCGGCATCGCACACGACGGGATGCATCTCTGGTGGCGCTCGAACGATTGCGTGCAAAGTTCGTCGAGGAGTTGCGTCATGAATGAGCGCGAGGACTATGACGCCGTGCAGCATCTCTCCAACGAAATGGCTGCCGGGCCCGATCCATACGCACGTGCCGGATCTGCTGACGCGATCGGTGGCCACACGGTGAATTGGAGCCGCCTGTCAGATGACTCCGCGCAGACGGAGTGGATACGGCTTCGCGAGTGGGTGGAGTGGTTCACCGTTCGCTACACCGTTCCGGTGAGCGTGGTGCCGAACTGCTGGTGGAAGCACGGCGCGCTAGTCGAGGAGTTGTCGGCCCTGTGGATCGCCCACCTCGCTGCATTCGACACCAGCGACACCGGACTCGGCGCGATCGGCTGGCACGAGCGACTCGCGCTGGCGCAATCTCGCTTGCAGCGGGCGGGCGCAGGATGCGCGAGCACCCACAACGAAACACGGCCCCGCTCGTGGGTAAACGCCACCGACGAGCAGGAATGGAACGCGTGGGTCGCCCAGACTCATGCTCACTGAGGTGTCGTAGTTGGCCCTCACAACAGAAAGGAAGCAATGATGACAACCAGAATCCCGGTGACCATCGAGGGCAACCTCACTGGTGACCCTGAACGCGGCGCGAGTGAGTCCGGCAATGAGTACGCACGCTTCACCGTCGCAGTAAACGATCGACGCCTGAACGAGACGACAAACCGCTGGGAGGATGCCGGCACGGTGTTTCACCGTGTTGTTGTGTTCAACCAGCAGTCGAATCACGTCGCCAGTTCGCTTCGCAAGGGTGACTCCGTGATCGTGGCCGGTGATCTTCGCTTCGGCACCTACGTTGACAAGGAATCAGGCCAAACACGCGAGACTCGCGACATCGTCGCGGACAACGTGGGTGCGTCGCTGAAGTTCTCCGACATCAACGTCGAGCGCTCCCCAAAAGCTAATGGCCCCGCCGCGGACGTATCCGCTACGGGGCCGGTAGCCGAGCCGGTCTCGTACACCGGCGCCGGTGTTGCTCGCTAACCCATCTCAATAGGACAGCGGGGTGAGAGTCATCGTACTCTTACCCCGCTGTTCGTTGAAGGGCAGTTTCAAATCCGCGCGTTAGCGGATCTGGTAGCTGCCGTCGGCCACCTTAAGAAGGTGCGAACCGCCGGAGTCATGAACCATGCGAGCACTGCGCGGCCGACGCGCAGATAGCCGTATCACTCCCTGAGCTAGTTCCAGCAGCCGGTCGATCGTCGATCGCGACGCGGTCAACAGGTGTTTCGGCAACCAAATCTCGGTTGTCGTAGCAAGATACTTCCCAGAAGGCTGGCCTGCAACAGTTCACCTCGCGGCGGGCCTGCCCGGGTGGTGTGTCGGTGGCGGGTTGTAGCCTGGTGCGCTCCGAGCGCACGGCTCGGGCGGAAAGGCAACTCAATGGCATCACAACAAGAAGCAAAAGACGCGCTGTACGGGGCATCTGTGGCTGCGGCACAAGCGTCGGAGCAGATGGGGAATCCGGAGCATCGTGCCAAGACGTTGACGGCGGCAGCCATCGCGTACCGGGCGGCAACGGGTGGCGCGCAGGTCGGTGGAGTGTTCGTCGAGAAGTAGCGTGAACGATGTGAAGCCTCGATCCTCGTGCGAGGGCCGGGGCTTCACCGTTGAGGCGGGTCAGCTTGTGGCGCGTAGTCGCGGCCCCGACGGATCGCTACTGCGCCGGCGGGGTTGTTCTCCTCGCCATCATGTCTGCTCGGCGGGCATCAGCTACGTACACATCATCAAGAACGAAACGTGCAATGGTCAGCGCGTCAGTGGCATCTTCCTGCGTAGGTACCTCGTCGACATCACCGTGGGCCATGTCATTGCCAAGAATTCGGAGGGCGTGTGCCATGTCCTTGGTGCCCTTGCGGATGTGTTCGTCCGCGTGAAGCTGATTTATCTTCGCAACGAGGCTACCTGAAGTGATACCTCGGTCCTTCGCTGTGGCTTCAATAATCGCACCAGCCCAGACCCAGCAGCGAAACGCCTTACCGTCAACTTCGAATACGATGCCAACGGCACCAGGAGTCCAGCGTGCGACGGCCGCATCTACCCGAATTGGTGTCGATCCGAAACGCACCCAGGCTTTGACCTGACGACTCTGAGTGGGATCGATCGTCAGCGGCACCTGGTCGAGGCGAAGCTCCATTGGCGCCAACGATTGGAGGTCTCCGCCGGCAGCCGTGCGGGAAAGCACGCGATCGTCCATCAACCGGTCGTAGTGCTCGCTGTAGCGTTTGTTGCTGCCGATGGCCATTCCTCCTGAGCCTGGCGGCTCACGCTAGCGCTGACCTCCGACGTGTGATTGCCGCACGTCTAGATCATTCGTGCCCCCGAAGTCTCGACGACGTGGGTCGGTTCAGCCGCCGCGGCACGAGCCTCGCGAGCGCGTGCTTCGCCCGTACGGGCTGCGGCTGACAACCCAGACCGGAAGTCTCGCTCGGCGAGCGCTTCGTCCAGTCGCTCAACCATGGTCGAGTATCCCGCGAGGCGCGCACGGTAGTCGGACGACCGCGTAGCCACATCTTCCTCGAGGTCGCGGTGGCTAGATCTACCTTGCGAAGCGGGCCCGCCAGTGTAAGAACCTCGCCCGTGGCCAGACGCTTCGGAACCGTGCGCCGACACCTCCGCATCCAGGATCGCGTCGCGGGTGTTCCCTATCCATCGCTGCATTTCGCTCAGCAGACGGTGAAAGGCGGCAACATCGTCGCACCGCAGGGATATAAGGTGGTCGACGTCAACAACAGCCCCTAGCGGGCGAAGTCGCTTGTCATCCCAACGGGCCGTGGTCACATCATGCGCGTCCGACGTGCGAGCGGCACGACTCAACTCAACCCGGGCTGCCCTCGACGAGTCATCGATAGATACCTCGAGACTCCCCCGCATCATGCTCTCGGCAATCTGGTCCCGCGCCGCCGCAGCGGTTCGAGCGATGGCAATCGCTTCGTTGTGAACTCGGCCCCGAGTCATTCCGACATAGAGCCCCGACGCATCCACTCCGGGACCGACTATCGAAGCGTCGGTCGTCTCTCCTTGAATCCCATGCACGGTCGACGCATAAGCAAGGTGCACGTAGTCGGCGGCGTAGTTTAAGCTCACCCGACGCACATCGCCGCTGTCGCCAACGCTTCGCAATTCGATCGCGTCAGACAGTATCCGCCCCACAGTCCAGAGCGCGCGATTCTCGACGTCCGCATTCCGATCGTTCAGTCTCGTCTGCACAACGTCACCCTCCAGCAACCGCTGCTCACCTTGACCAATCGCAATCCGCCGCTCGGCCAGCTGACCGGCTTCCACCCGACGTTGCTGGATGGCTTCGTTGATCGCGTCAGCCTCGTCGTTCGTTCCAGTCACGAGTGCCACACGACCGTGATCGACCGACCACCGGAAGTACGCCTCAACCATCGCTTCACGAGCTTGATCAGCATCCACCACTCGATGAATCAACTCGCGTTCGCTCATCTCGGTCGCGACAGCGAGCGCTTGTTCTTTTGATGCCGGTTCACGCATACGCAGCGTGAGCGCCGCATACTCAGGGTCACGGAAACGGTGCACGGCCGTCAGCTCGACCACTGCCGTTGCCCGTCGAGTCATGCAAGCCATCGCTCCGGCATGTCCGACAGGCATCGCCTGAAGATGGTCGCCAACCATCGCGAGGCCCGCTCCAGATTCCCGAGCAACTGTCGCGAGGGCGGATGCGGTGTGCAGGTCAACCATGCCGGCTTCATCGATGACCACTCGATCACCATCGCCCAGAACAAAGCGCCGCGGTCCCTCGTAAATGAACCCCGTGCGCGGGTCAAGCTCGCCCCGCTGCAGTCTCCTCCACACCTCGGCACCAGCCTCGTCACGACCCCACCACCAGCCGTGGTCGGCAAGAAGCGCATGAATGCTCGATGACGTCGCACCGATCTCACGACCCGCAACCGAGGCTGCTTTCTTCGTCGGCGCGACTACAACCAGTTGGCGATCCTGACGCGCGAGCGCGATGCGAGCGACTCGCAGCATGGTGGTCTTTCCCGCACCGGCAGGACCTGTAACCGCAACAAGACGATCAGTGCCGGCTATTGCCGCAGCGGCGTCAGTTTGTCCAGCATCCAGATCAACATCTGCAGAAAGGATCTGGTCCGCGATCGCGGTGATTGGTCTCCGCTCCACCAATTCGCCGGGCCCAGAGAGAGACTCAAACTGCGCGGCGAGCTCAACCTTGAGCGCGGCAGTCGATGCCGCCATGTAGCCCTTGATGTGCTCGGGTCGGTTCTCCTCACCATCCAGAAGGTCAACCGTGTGAGCATGAGCTCGCGTCACAACAGCATCAATCAGTTGCTGCAGATCGTCTCGCGAAGCCACCACTCCGGATGCTGCAACCGCGCGGGTCGCGCCAGCCCTGAGGTCGTAGCCACTGAACCGACCGCCGCAGCCCGTCGAACGCGAGTCTGCGTCGACGATCGCCTGGGCAGCGAGCAGGTCATGGTCGAGATTCTCGAACGAAACGATGCGAGGCTCGATTGGATGATGCGCCAGCAGGATCCCACTATCGATCTCGCGTAGCTCGTGGTGAATGAGTTGTTCCCACTCGCGCTCATCTGTGATGTCGGGCTTGTTCGGCCGGCCCTTGGCCCACGCGAACCGATCAACCTGTTGGATGACGTCATGGCTCGGCTCGTGTCCCGGATGATCTTCGCGCCACTGGGCAAGCATCTTGGCACGGTTGGCTTCGATCTGGTTGGAGCGCCGTGAGAGAGGGCGCACCGCGACCGCGAGTTGAGCGATCTCTCCGTCTGGCCCCAGGGAGTATCCGTGACGCGCCAGTGCGCTGATCCACTCGGGATCCGTGCGCGCAGCCAACTCGCCTTCCGCGTTGATCAGTGTGTGCATCTTCATGGCCACGCGGGAGTCAACGTTGGACCACCTTCCGTCTTCGCCGAGCACCTTCACGTTTAGCCACAGGTGGCGGTGGATGTGAGGGTCAAGTGCGCGAGACCGGCGGTGTTGCAACTCGACCACTTCGATCTTGTGGAGTGCTTCACGGATGCGACCTCCCGCGCCACGGCGCGCGTTCAACTCGCGCTGCCATGTCGTGATGATGCGCTCGCGCAGCCGGTCTTGGAGTAACTCAAACTCGTGCGCGAGCTCGGGGTGAATCAGCGCCGCGACGCTATACGACTTCGGTGCATTGATGGTCCCGTCGAGGATGAGATCGGCGTCGGGCGAAGTGAGATCGCGTCCGCGCTGCTCGTTGGCCAACGGATCGTGACCGTCGACCCAGCGCCGAAGCTGCACGGCATCGAGGCTGTCTTCGGTGACGACACCGGTTTCGACGGAGTATCGGGGGACACGCGCCTCGTCGGCATGACTGTACGCGGCGAGCGCTTCGATGCCGGTGACGCCGCGAAGATGCGAGTCGCAACTGCCCTTGAATGCGTAGGCCATCGCCTGTCGAACCCCCTGTGATTCGACACCCCGCTTCCAGCGCTCGAGGCCGCCTCGCATAGGGACAGCGTACGCCGATTATGTATAAGTTATGAGTAGTTACACTAAAGTGCCTGCGTGCATTGTTGTTCTTGTCTTGCGTTGAATCTTCTGAGGCCTTGGGTCTATCGTCGAAGCAGGCCCGGCTGGGGTTGCTTGCGCGTGCGGTTCTCCTGCGCTCGAAGGGCTTGAATGCGTCCTCGTCTACTGAGACAGCGGTTCCTCAGGTCCTCGACCCATCAGCGGGGGTGGCTTCGCTATCGCAAGGCGCGCAAACGGGAACGCAACCGCTGCTGGGAATCTCGGCACGGTAGGTTCGGAAGATATGCGATGCGGCAGATGCCGCCCAGCACCGCAACAAGGAGCGACATGGTCTCGCAGGTCGATGCATCCACGGTGAGCGCCGGAACGCTCTTCAGCGAGAGCAAGTTCTTCGTTCCGGACTACCAACGTCGGTACAGCTGGTTACCCAAAACACAGATCGATGAGTTCTGGGCTGACTTGAGCGATGGCGTGGACGATGCTGAGTACTTCCTCGGTCTGATCATCCTTGCCGATGGGCCCGGACGGCAGGAGATCGTGGATGGGCAGCAGCGTCTCGTAACGTTGACGATTCTCACGAACGCACTTCGACTCATCGCCTTGATGCACGGCCGTCGCCTAGTTGCCGAGAGCCTCCGCACAGACTTCCTGTATGCAATGAACTTTGAGACGGAGGCTCAGGTAACCCGGATACAGCTCACTGACCCAGCAGACAGTTCAGACCTGCGCACCCTCTTGGAGGCCGAATCCATCCGCGCTATCGACGATGAAGCAAACTCGCCGATATACGACGCACACCGGCGATTGTGGGGACATCTCGAGGCCGACCTCTCCAAGCACGAAAACCCCGCACTGAGGGTTGGTCAGTGGAGCGAGTTCGTGACGAAACGCCTGACGTTTGCGGTATTTAAGCACCCGGACCGGGGCGCCGCGTTTCGCGTTTTCGAAGTGATCAACACTCGCGGGAAAATCCTCACTCCGACTGAGCTAATCAAGTCGCACCTTATCGGGACTAGCAGCGACCATCGAGACGAAACGTACCGTCGCTGGACTGAGATCGAGAATCAGCTCGACTCCACCGGACAACTCGACCAGCTCACTACTTTCGTGCGCCACGTCGTTTCTCTCGACCACGGTTATGTGATTCCGCGCGACCTGTACGACGTCGTCTCCAAGCGATATAGCGGTCTCCGCGGAGTTGAGTCTTTGCTCGCAAGCCTCGAGAGCTTCTTGCCGACGTATCTTCAGATGCTCGATCCCGGTATCGATTTGGAGTCAACAGAAATGCAGATGCGGGCATTCTCGCTGGCTGACGCACTGTCGATGAGCCGGTTCCGACCGCTGTTCCTTGCGGCCAGTTGCGAGCCGAACGCGGACGAACTCTATCGGGCAATCGTCGACATCGTGGTGCCCGGAACACTTGCGGGCACATTCGGGACGGGCAGCATTGAAGCGCAGTTCACGCGCGCAGCGCGTCGACTACGTCAGGGTGCCTCATGGGATGCTGAACTGAAGAAGCTGGGTGATCTGCGCCCGCCAAGGGCCGAGTTCGAACTCCGGCTTCTGCGCGGGCTGAACCGATCGCAGGCGCATGTCGTCCGATCCGCCCTACTGCAAAACGATCCGGCACCCATCCTTATGGGCTTTCCTCACCTAGTTCGGCCCAAGAACGCGGAGAACTGGCCGGGATTCAGCGAAGAGAGGTTCGATCAAGTCGGCACGACGATCGGTAATTGGGTGCTGACCACCATGGAGCGGCGGCCGCCCGGCGCCCGCACGCCAGAAGGTGTCAAGCAGAAGATCACATCCAAGGTGCTCGAATGCGAGATATCACCAAACATCGACGAGTGGACCGCAGATGCGGTCGAGTCTAGATCTGCCGATGTGTCGAACTCGCTTCCGGAGCTTTGGTATGGACATTGATGCTGCAGAGACGTCTTTGCATGGGCGGCTATCTCGTAGCCGCGAACTGAATGAAGCGCATCTGCGGGGTCTGGGCATCGAGTTACCGACTTCGCTCGTTCAGATAGCAGCGATCGGGATCGATACGAACGTATTGAAGGCGCTTCGGAAAGATCTACCTTACGCAGAGCAAGTATTCCTCACCCTGAGCGCCAGCGGCGTCAAATTGATCGTGCCCTCACAGACACTCACTGAGTATTGGAATAATCACCAACTGTTCGCGGACGAGGAAGGCAAGGGGTTCCGGGGAGACCTAATGAGCCTCAAGACACGTCTCGAGGCCGCCAATTTCTCCGGCTTCGATACGGAGGTGCTTGGGGACATTGCGAGCCTCGTCGACCGACTCGCGGGCGACCTCGAGGATCCCAAGTCACCTGCGTACTTCGAGAAGTCTGTCGATTTGATCAAGACGATGCTTGGCTCCGCTGTCGTTCCTCACGCCTCCAGGGGCCGGTTCGCGGACCTAGGAATGGTTCGGCAATTCAGCAAGACCCCTCCCGGGTTTGCGGATGAAAAAGAGAAGGCCGCCGCGTCCGGTGGGGACTTTTTCGTGTGGTGCGACTTCTTGCTCGGTTGCTTGTTGGGCGACCCAACGCCAGGGCGACGATACCTGTGGGTTACGAACGAGGCGAAGCGCGATTGGAAGACCTCGACTCACGGCCATCCTGCGCTCGTCGAGGAGTTCTACTCCGTTTGTGAAGGTGAGCTCTCCATCGTCAACTTCGCTCAACTGAGCAAGATTATTCGCGACGATGACAAAAAGCGCGTCGACGCGGAAAGAGCGGCGGAGCGCGCGGCGGTCGCCGTAGCCGATACGATCCCTAGGGAAATCGAGCGACTCGGCGCAGAAGATTGGTCGACTGCCGCGCCTCTGAGCGAAGTAGACCCCCTGCCCGACAAGCCTGCTGCTCCACAGTGAGTCCGCTTGCTCCACTCCCCGAGGACGCCGACTTATCTCTGAGACTTGAGCCTGGGCCCTCTACCTTGGACATACGGAACGACTTGGAGACCGGGCAAGCCGGCTAGCGTGTTCGACCCTGTGCGCACGAAGATGCGACTCGGAGCCGCATCCCGGTAGCCGTCATGAGCTTGATGTAGAGAGATTGCCCAAGTTTGGATCCTTCGAGTTTCGGGCGTCTCGAACACACCTTAGGGGCCACCGTGAGATGATCCAGGTAGCTCGTCTCTTCGGTCGAGGCCGTCGGAGCTCCCGGCGGCAACAGGTCTCCGAGCGCGCTAGGCGGTGAGCGAGCAGTCGAGCGTCTGCGACCATCTGTAACGTTGTCTTCGACTTGACATTGCGAAACGCGCCGCGGCGCAGGAGAACCACATACATGGCACTTACCGGCCCCGAGCACCAGCAGGTGCGCCTTCCCGTTATCGAGGCACTCCGTGTTCTCGGCTGGATGGACCACCAGATGCAGTGGCAACCCGAATGGCGCGTGCCGAAGGCGCCAAGCGAAGCAACCAAGCGCGAAGGCAAGCGCGGTTTCGCCGGATGGCCAGTCGATCTGGTTGTGTTTGAGGATCCCGAGGCGCCCAATGACTGGCAGAACGTTCTCGCTATCTTTGAGTTCAAGGAGCCGAACGGGAGCGCCGGCATCTCGCAACTCGAGACGTACCTAAGTCGCGAGCCTCGGGCACGGTTCGGCGTGTGGTCGAACGGTACGGCTTCAGCCATTATCTGGAAGCTACCCGATGGCACTTTCAAGCACACCCGTCACGACGACCTCCAGCTCCCGTCGCCGACTGACGACTTCACACGCGCGACGTCGAAGGCTATCGTTTGGAACGACCTCTTCCGGCCAACCGAATCTGATCTCCGTACGTCATTCAAGGCGCTTCTTGATCTCGTCGTCGCCCGAGACAGCGTCGTCACTCGCTCAGAGATGCAGCTCGACCAGCTCTGCAATCTCCTGCTACTCAAGCTGGAATCTGACACGCTCGGTTCTCTTAACCCGAAGAAGCCCTTGCTCTTTCAGTTGCGTGGCTCGGAGAAGGAAACGGCAGACCACATTCGGGCTTCGTTCGACGAACTTGTGCTGACTCGCGAGGAAGTGTTCCGTGATGAGCACTCGCCTCGGCTCCTCTTCGACGACCACACCATTAAGGAGGTCGTGTTTGCATGGTCGGGTTGGAACCTGCTTGGAGTAGGTGCCGAGGCAGTCTCCAATGCATTCCAGATCTTCCGCCGGGCGAATCTCAAGGCCGGCGAGGGCCAGTACTTCACCCCGACCCGCGTGATCTCCGCAGCAGTAAGAATCATGGACATCCAGCCCGAGGACAAAATCATTGACCCCGCCTGCGGGACTGGCGGCTTCTTGATCGAGGCGTTCCGGGACATGTCCGCTCGCATCGGTAATGACGCTGCGGTCCGAACATGGGCAAACCGCAACGTGTTCGGCGTCGACAAGGACTCCATCAACGTCAAACTGACGCGCGCAATGATGCTAGTTCTCGGCGACGGCAGCGCCCACGTCCACATCGGCGACTCGCTCCGTGAAGACCGCTGGCAAGCGGATTACCCTCTCCTGAAGTCGGCGATGCGCGACGGCGCCTTCTCCGCTGTTCTCACCAATCCGCCCTTCGGCGAGAACCTCAAGATGAGTGCGCGGGACTGCGAGGTCAACAAGTACTCGATCTCGCCCGCGGCGGGCAAGGGGACGTATAAGGATCTGGAGCTGGGACTCGTGTTCCTCGAGCGCTCGTATCGGCTGTTGCAGAAGGGTGGACGGCTCGGCATTATTCTCCCCGAGACCTACTTCTTCTCATCCAGCTACGTCTACCTGCGGGAATGGCTCGAACGTCGCTTCATCATGCGCGGGGTTGTGAATATTCCGATGGAGGCTTTCCAGGGGTTCTGTCGAGCCAAGACCAACTTGTATGTCCTCGAGAAGAAGGTGGAAGGGATCGCCTGATGGTTCATAGGCCCGCATGGTTCAAGGACGGATTCGTCTACGTCTCCTATGCAGACACTGTCGGAATCAACAAAGACGGGAACACACTCTTCCGAGTCGACACCTCTACCGGCAAGCGCACGACGACCATCGACGACAAAGTTGAGGCGGACGTAGACGCGCTTCGCGCATCGCGCGACGGAGCTACAAGCCGCTGGGTCGAGGCCAACCAGTACTCCGTCGGTGTACCCGCGTATTACAGCGAGGAGTACGTCGGGCCACTCGTCGATTTGCTTGAATCTTCGAACTACTCGAAGTTCGAGTCACGCACTCTCGCTGAGCTGATCGCGGACGGCCAGATCGTGGCTCGATCCGGTCACGGTTCGCCTTCAGCGGACATGCGTGATGGCGAGATCCCATACATCAAGGTCAGTGACATCCGTGCCGGTCAGGTCAACATCAATCCGACGAACCTGGTTCGTCGGATTGTGGCCGAGCGATTCTGGCGCGGAGATGAATCTGGACTGAAGCCGTTCGATCTCGTGACTCCTGTCCGGGCTTCCAAGAACATCGGCGAGTTCGCACTCTTGATGCCAGGGCAAGAAGAGATCGTCCTGACGAAGGAAGTGCTCATCCTTCGTCCCGGGCCCACGGCCGAGATCGACAACTTCTACCTGTTGTGGGCGCTCTCGCTGAAGGCGGTGCGCAATCAATGGAAACGAATCGTGTTCATGCAGACCAACCGTGAAGACGTCGGTCGGCGCTACCTAGAGGTGGCCATCCCTTGGACTGATGATGCAAACGCCGCGGCCCAAGCATCGCAGGCATTCCGCGACTACTACCAAGGCATGCAGAAGCTTCGAGGCGACTTCGTACAAGCACTGTATTCGACTGACGAGCACCATGTCTTCCTCGGAAAATCTGACGCTTCACCAGACGATATTGCCTAGCGGCGATCTGGAGAGTGTGCTGCTCCAGCTGCGTTGGGCGACGATGCCCCGGCAATCGTGCGCACACGTCAGTTGACACTTTCACGCCGAGTTCAGCAAATCGATCCGATCCGCCGACGGATGCTCACCGAGCCTGAGGTCGGCGTGCTGCCCCCGGCGGATCATGGCGCAGCCCCGTGTCAGCACGTAGAAGCGAGTCCTAGACTATCCTTAGGAGGCTCATCGGTGAACGGTAGATCTCAATGGCGACTCGACGATGCCGCTGCGCATGCGAGAATGCGCGAGACTCTGCTGAAACTCCGTTCAGCGCTTATCGAAACCTCGCGTCAAACCAGCGACAACGAGACAGCGCCAAGCACCGAGATCCGAGATTTGCATCGGGCTGTCAGGTCAATTGATGGATTTGACCGTCGAGCTGTGGACGATTTCGCAACCGCCCTCGAAGCACGTCTTCTCGAAGTAAGCGGCGAACGAGCGTGACACTGCAGACTCCGATCGAGCCGATGGACACTTTCGAGCAGGACATACTGCCGACGCTGTTCCCCCCGGCTCCGTCTGAATCAGCGCCCACGCTCGCCTTGCTCGTTGGCCAATCCTGTTCCGGGGCAGGTCGCGCCACCGGGTGCCTGGTGGCCGAGCACGGCGACAGCATGGTGACGCTCACTGCTGGCGACCTCGACGCGTTTAACACGACTGCAACCGCGGGCCCCGACCGTGCGCGCCAGACGGCACAGTGGCTGCAGCAATGCATCACGCACGCTCGCGAGACTCAACGATCGCTTCTCCTCGAAGGGCAATTCAGCGCCGCCGCAGCTCTCGGAGTGGCCGGCAGCTTTGCTACCGCAGGATTCAGGACGCGGGTTGTCGCTGTGGCTGCGCGCCGCGCGGAGAGTTTGCTTTCGAGCCTGTCGCTCCACGCGAGCGCCATTCAAGACAGTCGACCGACACAACTTGTGACCCGTCAGGTTCACGAACAGGCATTGCAACGCACACGCGATCTCATCGCTGAAGCGGAAGCGTCAGCATCCATTGGCCGCATCACCGTGCTGGGCAGAGACGGCGCGGTGGTCTTCGATCGCACGCGCGATGATCTCGCTCTAGTTCTATCCGGTGCCGCCGATGCCTTGTCCACCGCGCAGGCGCAGCCGCTGTCGAGTGCACAAGCGATGGTCTGGTTTGGCGAATTGCGCCGTGTGACCGACTACGTCCGCACACTCCGCAGTCCGGACCACGAAATCACGGCACAGCTGGTCGAGCTTCACGAGCATGCCCTTCGCGAGATGATTCCCGAACTGGCACTCCCCCGCGACTCCGAAGCACGCGCACGCCAAGAAGCGCGCATCACGCAGGAACTCAGCGAGCTGCGCCGCATGCGCACTCCCATCGATGTCAACGCGCCAAGCGTCGGTATGAGCGGGCCCGACCGCGGCGGGCCATCGCTCTAAATGTCGTTCCCGTGGGCTCCCGGTGCGAAATTCAGGGAACGAAGACGTCCAGCGGGTCAGCCAGCGCGCCAAGAATCGTAGCCACGACGGCCGCAATGGCGATCACGACACCCATTCCAACGAGCCGATGAACAAATGTGCGGACGTCGAGCCGCACAGCAGCCAGCAGAATCGCGCGCATCATCGTGATCGCGCAGATCGATAGACCCGTGACCAGCACGATCGCAACGGTGAAGGTGATGGACGTATTCATGATCGCTCCCTTCCGGTCGACTTCGGTTGGCATCAGCATCCACCCTGCCTCTGACATGGTTTCGCTACTGACACAGTTCCCAGATCGCCAGCCAGGTTTCTGCCTTGCTGGCAAGTGGCGTTGTGTGCGACAGAGGCACGCGCAGTGCAGGGGTCATGGAATAACGCACTGAGCGAAGCGAGGAAGCTTATGCCGTGAAAGCCCCTGAACGGAGCGTGACGGCGGAGCTAGAATCCTGCCGCAGGGAAGGCACGTCGCGGTACTCGCCGCGCTACCGCGTGATCAGGTTGTTGATGTCGCGAGTGAATTGCTCACGATGGGTTGTGGGATCGGTAATAACATCACGGATGCTGCGGCGCAGCCGTTGTGCCTGCGGCCAGGGAATGTCACCGAACGCCTTCACACACCAGTCGATGTCTTCATCGATCGCGTAGCCGAGCTCGTCGGTTGCCCTCGTCGGGTAGTACTTGAACGCCGCCACAGCTGCACGAAAGAGGATGTTGTCTGCGGTGTCGCGATCGAGCATGGTGAAGCCTCCATTGTTGAGTGTCACAGCCCCAGCCCGGTCTCTGGTGATCTGGGTCCGGCGTGTGGCGCGAATGCGTCGGGGCTGATCGGTCGACGCTCGCGGGGTTGTGTGCGCAAGCGCTCGTTGACCTGTCGTGCGATGGCGTCTAGGCGGGCTTCTTCTGCCCTCACTGCTTCCTCTTGTATTGCTGCCCTGCGCTCACGATCAACGGCTTCACGACTCGGCTCTTTCATCGGGCGGTTGGCTTTGGCCCAGTCAGCTCGAGCGCGCGCGTTATCTCGATCGAGCTTTGCGATGAGTTCGGGCGGAGTTGGTTCATGGAGCTGCACCTGCTTGACCTCGGCCGCGGACCACTCCCGAGCAAAGAACGCGCCCGCATGCTCCTCGTTCATGCGACGTTCGGCCGGTGAGACGTTGTGGATGCGGCGTGGAGGTAGCCCGAGTTCTTTGCGGCGTTTCTCTCGTGCACGCCATCTCTGTTGCGCAGCAAGCTGCTTCTCGCGGTTCGCTGCGTAGTACTCGCGCCGGCGGGCCTTCACCGCTTCCCCGTTCTTCTCGTAATAGCGCGCAGCGGCCGCCTGCTTCGCCGCTGGGTTTTGCCGGTGCTTCTCGCGCAGCTTCGCGTTTTCGCGGTCAAGATGTTTGTCGCGCCATCGCTTGGTTCGCTCTGCCTTAGCCTTGCGATACCCCTCAGGATCAGCCTGCTTCTGCGCGGCTCGGTATGCCCGTTGCGCGGCAAGGTGCCGCTCGCTGTTCTGTGCGTACCATTCACGCGCGCGCACTCTTCGCTGTTCTTCCCGCGCACGTTTTGCACGATCTTTCGCGGCGCGCGCACGCATCCCCTCGCGGTTCTTGGCGCGCATCTCTTCAAGATGTTCAGCCCGATATCCCTGCCGGTACTCGCGAATACGGTCTGCGTTTTGCTCGCGATAGTTGCGCTTGTACTCCGCGACCTTCTCCCTGTTCCGCTCAACATAGTTACGTTTGTTGGTTGCGATCTTGTCGGGATTCTGTTGCCTGTACGCCTTCGAGACAGCCACGATTCTGTCGCGGTTGCGGCGGTAATACTCACGACGCTTCGCTCGTTCAGCGTCGCGGCGCTCATCGTCAGCACCACCCGAATGATCGTCGGCGGCATCTCGGCGATTCATAGCGAGATACCTGACGATGGGGTTGTCAGAAGGTGGGATGCATTGGGCGAATTGCTTTGTGATTCTGCCGCACGTGCCGCAGCAATCCCCCTGGCCGACACAGAGAGCCCGTTGGCCAGGCCCTTAATGCGCGCGGGTTGAAAACCTGCCCAATGCTCATGGTCGTCCACCACAACAACTGGTGCTTGAGAGTAGCCAAGATCGTTGGTGACGTACTCCCGCGCGGGTGCGTTCCTGTCATCGGTGAGATCGACCACCGTGTGCGGAATGCCCTCGGCATCCATCACTTGCTCGGTCAGCTTGCACTGCACGCATGTCGCGCCGGCGGTGTACACGGTCACTCCGACGCTGCCAATCGGCGCCGTGGTCATCGTGATCTCCGTGTACGTCGCGCAAGCCGATCACCGGTGCTGGCGCACGTCGAATCATCCATCCATATCTCGATATCGGAGAGCTTGTAATGAACGTCGCGACCAAACTTGACGAACTTTGGACCCCCGCCGTTGCGCCGCCAAGTGCTGAGTCTGCTCAGCGGCACGTTCAGTTGCTCTGCCAGTTCTAGTGGCGTGAGCAAGGTGTGCGCCGGGTCTTCCGACTGGAACTGAAGGACTGTAACCACGATTCACCTCGACTTGTGTATGTAGAAGTACGTTATGCACGAGTGAAGCACTATCTGATACGCTTGGCAAGAGGCAAATGCGGAACCACCGCGCGGTTAGACAGAATGAGGAGGTGAAGGTCGACGTGAAAACTCTCGAAGGTCAAAAGATCACGGCTGAACAAGCCACTCAACCGGTCGGGTCCGCGCTACGCATTGCCCCCGAGTTCATTGCAAGAACAGTGGATGCTGAACTCGGCGTCGCGACAGCACTCACCGCGCGCTACATGCGCGATGAAGGTCGCTTCGTCATTCGCGAAGTGACGAACTCCGCGCTGCGGGATGATGTCGAGCTCAACTACCAAACAGTTTCCAAGGTGGGGATGCAGTCCATCGTTCAGACCGCAGCACTGCGGTGCGTCTTTCTGACTCTTGACGACGAAGCAGATCCCAGCGCGGTTTGGCTCAGCGTTGACAAACTGACCACCGCCAGGGGGCGAATCCTCCCTCCCGTGATCGCTGCCGAAGTCGTGCGCCG
The DNA here is from genome assembly GCF_037204165.1 of Microbacterium marmarense. Classification (NCBI taxonomy): domain Bacteria; kingdom Bacillati; phylum Actinomycetota; class Actinomycetes; order Micrococcales; family Microbacteriaceae; genus Microbacterium; species Microbacterium marmarense. Next base: position 714,754 of record NZ_JBBDGL010000001.1, on the reverse strand, counting down.
TGGTGTCGGCGAAGCGCGCATGGAAGCCATCGAACTGCTCTACGGCAGCGCCGCACTAGCGGGACTGCCGCCGGCGAAACTCATTCAGAAGGAACTGGGGATTCCCCACCGCACCGCATCTGCCTGGATCATCGACGCCCGTAAAGCAGGACGCCTTGAGGGAATGAACTACAACGCCGGTCGCCCGGCGAATGGGTAGCATCCACCCTTACAGCAGCGCGAAAGGGAAGCGGTACGAAGTCCGCTATCGCAAGCCCGATGGGATGCAGGGAGCCAAGCGCGGCTTTGTTCGCAAGCGGGATGCTGAAGTGTGGCTCGCGGAAATCGACACGTCGCGTGCCCGCGGAAACTTCGTTGATCCTCAAGCTGCGCGAGCGACGGTGAACATGCTCGGGCCGCTCTGGCTTGATGCCAAGCGCCAATCAATGAAACCCTCATCGTTCGCACCAGTTGAGACCGCGTGGCGATTGCGTGTGCAGCCGATGTGGGGCGGATGGGAAGTCTCAGATATTCGCCATACTGATGTTCGAGCATGGGTCGCTGAACTAACGAAGAGCACCGGGGCTACTGTCACGATCCGAACGTTCGGAGTGCTCGCCAGCATCTTGGATGACGCTGTCTATGACGGTCGCCTCACGGTAAACCCCGCACGCAAGGGGCGAATTGGCCTACCGAAGAAGACTCGTGGCAAGCACGGATATCTCACCCATGAGGAGGTGATTCGGCTCGCTCAGGCGGTGGGCGAGCGCAAGCTATTGGTCCTAGTTCTCGCCTACACCGGAATCCGATGGGGCGAAGCCACCGCGCTTCGAGTGATGGACATCGACTTCGCACGTGGTCGCATGCACATCACTCACAACGCGGTCGAAGTGCACGGAAAGATCCATGTCGGCACACCCAAGTCGCACTCCGCGCGCGTCGTTCCAGTTCCCGGGTTTCTGATCGACCAGCTGCGGCAGTCGACGAACGGCCGCGAACGCGAAGCACTGGTCTTCGCAGCACCCGATGGAGGATTCATTCGCCGAGCCCGTTCCGATGAGGGCTCTAAGTCGTGGTTCAAGTCCGCGCTCGCCCGCGCCGAACTTCCAAACATGACTACGCACGATCTCCGTCACACCGCAGCGTCGCTTGCTGTGCAGTCAGGCGCAAACGTGAAAACAGTGCAGCGGATGCTCGGGCACACGTCCGCTGCGATGACGCTCGACGTCTACTCAGACTTGTTCGATGAAGACCTCAATTCCGTATCCGACCGCTTGGATGCTGGGGCGCTCAGCGCAGGAGTGGACCGACTGTTCTAGCCAAGTTTCTCTAGTCGGAGCTTTTGTACACATCGCGCCACCCCACGAGTGTCCTGCCAGCGCTCGATATGATCACAACGGACCACGGGGTTGGTCCTGCGTAAGTTGGGGGAACAAATGACCGTCACCACGACAAGAGCACAGTTCAAGGCATGCCTTGCCAATGATGCCGCGCGCGCACGCATCGGAATCAATCTGACAGACGCACAAGCGCTCGGCATCCTTTCAAGTGATGCGTCGACAGACCAGTGGTACGACTGGTGGTCGCGACGACCCCGAACTGTGCAGGCTTCGCCCGCCCCAACTTCTAGCGCGCGAAGCGCACAAATCCGTCAGCTATTGCCGCAGGAAGCCCCCGAACCGACCACACCGGCGAACCCCCGGCTCCGACGGTCCATCTGGCTCTGGGTCACCATAGTGACGACCTCGCTACTTCTCCTACTGATCCTGGCCGCCGGAGACACAGGTTTCGGGGTCGTGGATGTTCTGTTCCTGCTGGGGTTTTGGAACATCGTTGTAGTCGCCCTAGTAGCCAGCATTCGATACCTCATCAAAGCAACCATGGGTCGATAACTGCTGGCCAACTCATCGCGATTGAACGTGACGTCACGACCGGCGTCGCGGGGGTGTGAGCCCTGAGCTCGCGTGTGCTCCACCACCTCTGTGAGCGCGATTTCGCAAAGTGTTCGCAATTTGTTCGCAAAATCGGATTCTATGAAATAGCTATGGCCCGCGATCCCAGTGTTTACAAGGGAATGCGGGCCATATTAGCTGGCGGAGACGGAGGGATTTGAACCCTCGGTCCCCTTGCGAGGACTCCACCTTAGCAGGGTGGTGCACTAGGCCGAACTATGCGACGTCTCCAGGCAATGACTTCGAAAAGCACAATGCGCTTGTCAATTGTAACTGCTCATCGGCATGCCGACGAACTCACACCCTCGGGCCGAGTGCAGGTCACCCTTCGGGCTGAGTACAGGTCACTTCGGCTGCAGTTGTGCCCGTAATCTCCGACGGAAGATCAACACGTTCTTCTGCGGTCGACGTCTCGGCGGGCGCTGGGGTCTCAGTCTCCCCTTCAGCGGCCGACTCAGTCGCCTCCGCGGTCGGGGTCGGGGTAGCCGTAGCCTTCTCGGCTTCACCGGTCACCTCAACGCCATACCCCGCGCTTGCCTCACCCGTCAGATTGAGAGCCTGGTTTTCGGCGAGAGCGGTGAACAGCACATCCGCCGCTTCTGTCACCGGGTACACATGGCTTGCGTCCGCGCCGGTGCCGTAATAGGTCGGATACTGCACGAACACGATGTCTTCGTACTCGACGTCTTTCACTGCCATGGCGATCTGCACCATCAGCGTCGGATTCGTAAGCGACTGGCTCAGCACCAACTGCCCCTCCGTCACCTGACTGACCGCGGTGTTGGCCAAGTTCAACAGGGTTCCCGGGCTCGCGAGCACCGACTCAGACTGCAACTTGCGCACCATCGATGACATGAACTGCTGCTGGTTTGAGATGCGTCCAAGGTCTGAACCGTCGCCGATCCCGTGGCGAATTCGCAAGAACTGCAACGCTTCCGCACCGATCAACGTGTGATTGCCCTCCGCCAGCGTGAGGCCGGTGTGGCTGTCGCTGATGTCGCCAGAGACACACACATCCACGCCGCCGATGGCGTCTGACATGTTGATCACCCCGGTCCACCGAATGGCGGCGGCGAACTGGATGTCAACACCCGTGAGTTCTTCAACGGTCGACACTGTGCACGGCAACCCGCCATACATATACGAAACGTTGATCATCTGCGCGCTCATCGCAGAGTATTCGCCACCGTCACCGTCAGAACATGACGGAATCGGCACGACCATGTCGCGTGGGATCGACACGACCGTAACCCGGCGCGGTTCGTCGCTGATGTTCACCAGCATGGTGACGTCGTTGCGCTCACCACCATCATCCTCCGCGCATCGCGGGAAGAGCTCCAGATCTTGCCCCTCGCACGAGTCGGTGCCGACGAGCAGCAGATTCACGCCGCCTTCGATGGCTCCCAAGGAAGGCGGAATGGTCTCGTCACCGTCAAGCGCGACAGCCGCTGAACCAATCGCGTTGGCGGTATCCCACACTGCGTATGCGGCGACACCGGTCGCGCTCACGCCGATCACCGCGATCGCGACCGCAAACATTGCGATGAATTGAAAGAAGGGATGCCGCTGCTTGACGTCGGCGTGGCGAGCGATAGTCTCGCGCCCGGCACTTCTGAACTGGTCGGTCATATCTTGCTACCAGTTCACATTTCCGTTTGAGCAGGTCGCATCCGCCGCCGTGGAACCGGTGATCGACGACGGCAACTCCACCGCGGTCTCAGTGGGCGCAGGCGTCGCCGCGGGCGTCTCTGTGGTCGAGTCATCAGGCTCGGCAGCCTCGTCGACGACATCGTCCGATCCCTCATCTTCGAGCACGACACCGCCGTTCGTTGCCACGTCACCCGTGATCACGATGGGCTCGTTGGCATCAAGCGCGGCCCAGAGCACGGCTGCTGAAGCCTCGTCAGGCACGACGCGGTTCGGGTCATCGGGGTCTTCCAACACCGGGTACTGCACAAAAGAGATCTCGTCGAACGGAACATCCTTCACCGCGAGCGCAATCTGCACGAGAGTGACCGGGTTGGTGAGAGAGCTGCTGGGCGTGATGTTCTCGACCGTCGTGGTTGCCAGCTTGTAGAGCAGCGCGGGGTTCGACAGCACATCTTCGCTCATGAGTTTGTTCGCGAGGCGCGACATGTACTGCTGCTGATTAGATATGCGACCCAGATCGCTGCCGTCGCCAACACCGTGACGCGTGCGCAAGAACTGAAGAGCGTCAATTCCGCTGATGGTGCGATTGCCGGCAGGCCAGTTGATGCCGGTGTATGGATCGCTGATGCCCGAGGCAAGACACACCTCGACGCCACCGATCGCGTCGGTGATCTCGATGACACCACCCCAGGTGATCTTCGCCGCGAACGGGATGTTCTGACCGCTGAGCTGCGACACTGTTTTCGCCACACATGACAGCCCGCCAAAGCTGTATGCCGCATTGATCGGCTGCTTCCACATCGCAGAAGTCGTCACGCCGTCTTCATCGGTGCACTCAGGAATCGACAGCATCAGGTCGCGAGGAAAAGAGATAACCGTCACGCGGCGAGGTTCATCTGAAATATGAACGAGCAGGTTGACGTCATTCAATTCGCCGCCAGCATCTTCACCGGTGCAGCGCTCACCGAAGTAGTCCGCATACTCGGGTTCGCATGCATCGGTGCCAGCCAGAAACAGGTTGACGCCGCCTTCAATTGCGCCGAGGTCGGGCGGCACCGCCTCTTGGCCCTCGAGTTCAACTGAGTTCTGAGCGACCTCGACCGCGATGTCGGTCACGGCATACGCTGCGACTCCAGCGCCAGACACGAGTGCGACGGCGGTGACAATCCCCAGCACTTTCAACACGAGCGATGCCGGGTGAGGGGAACGAAGCTCTCCGTGCCGGGCAACTGTGCGACGGCCACGCGGTGCGCGCTGAGACGTCTTTGCCACTCGATGTCCTCTCGGGGAATGCTTCGTTCTCTGATTCTCCCCCGACACACCTTATTTCTTGCGGAGGGTGTGGGATTCGAACCCACGGGACATTTCTGCCCACTGGTTTTCAAGACCAGGTCCATCGGCCGCTCGGACAACCCTCCCGACGACATGCCACGAATGACATTTCATCGAACAATCGTCGAGTCTAGCCGACAGCCGCGGCGAACTTATTCTTCCAGCGGTGCCTGTGCACGCCCTGAGGGCACGTCGAGATTCCGCCGTACGCCCGCGACGCTTGAAAATTCGGGCGAGAACCCAATCCCGATCAGGTTCAGAGACTTCGCAAAATTGCTGCGACGCCACCTTCTTCGACCGAAAGCGTCATCTCGCCGGCAGCATCCAACACCTCTTGCGGAGCCTGCCTCATCGCCACAGCGCGACCTCCGTTTTGCAGCGCCCAACGGAACATGCCGAGATCATTGCGGCCGTCACCGATGACCATCACGTGATCGGGAGCGATGCCCAGTTCAGTGCGAACCAGCTCCAGACCCGTGCCCTTGTCGATGTCTTTCGGCGCGATGTCGAGCCACGCAGTGAACCCCACGGCATATGACACATGATGCAGGCCGATGCTCTCGACGATTGCTGAAAAATCCTTCTCGTGTTGATCTGGTGCCACGACCACGACGCGGCAGACATGATCAGTTGCGAGCTCTTCGAACAGCACTTTTTCAGTGCGCTCCAGCTTCCAATCCGGCAGGAAGTCGGTGTAGCGCCGCGCCCCGTCAGCCAGCTCGACCAGGTAGTGGGCATCGGGCAACTGCGCACGCAGCAGCTGCAACACGTCAGTGGCATCGAAGGTTTCAACCTTGAAGCGTTCGTACTCAAGCGGTTCAATCGAAACTCGCTTGAGCACCACGGCGCCGTTTGAGCAGACCACGAACTCTGGGGCAATCTGCAGCAACGCGAGCACATCGACGGTGCCCTCCCAGCTGCGACCCGTGGCGACCATGACTTCGTGACCCGCCTCGCGAGCCTCGGCAACGGCGTCGAACACTCCGGAACTGAGCGTCTCATCTTCGAGAAGAACCGTGCCGTCAAGGTCCAAGGCAATGAGCAGCGGCATAGCCGCCACCCGCGGGTCTTCGGCGTCGTGCGCTGCCTGCTCCACCTTTTCGGCGGCTTCAGCCGGCGCAGCTACCTCGACTTCGCCGATCGGGGGCAGCTGAGCGTGGCTCACTCGACGGGCTCCATGACTTCGAGTCCGCCAAGGAAGGGCCGCAGCACTTCGGGCACCAACACCGATCCATCGGCGCGCTGGTGGGTTTCGAGCAGTGCGACGATCCAGCGCGTCGTTGCCAGAGTTCCATTGAGCGTTGCAACGGGCTGCGTCTTTCCGCCTTGCTCAGCCGACAGCCTGTGACGAATATCGAGGCGCCGAGCCTGGAACGTCGTGCAGTTCGACGTCGACGTCAGCTCGCGGTACGCGCCCTGCGTAGGCACCCAGGCTTCAATGTCGTACTTGCGCGCGGCGCTCGAGCCCAAATCGCCCGCGGCGACGTCAATCACGCGGTATGAAAGACCCAGGTCTTGCAGCATCCGCTCTTGCATACCCACCAGGCGCAGGTGCTCAGCCTCAGCGTCTTCGGGCGCCGTATAGACGAACATCTCGAGCTTGTTGAACTGGTGCACGCGGATGATGCCGCGCGTGTCTTTGCCGTACGACCCAGCCTCGCGGCGATAACAGGTCGACCAACCGGCGTAACGCTTGGCACCCTTGCCGAGATCAAGGATCTCGTCCATGTGATAGCCCGCCATCGGCACTTCACTCGTGCCAACGAGGTATAGATCGTCGTCTTGCAGGTGGTAGACCTCTGCGGCGTGCTGACCGAGAAAGCCAGTGCCGCGCATCACTTCGGGCCGCACCAGCGTGGGCGGAACGAGCGGCACGAAATTCTCTTGCAGCGCGCGATCGAGCGCGAGATTCATCAGGGCGATCTCGAGGCGCGCGCCGACTCCCTTCAAGAAGTAGAAGCGGCTCCCCGAAACCTTGGTGCCACGCTCCATGTCAATCGCATCGAGCATCTCGCCGAGCTCGAGGTGATCACGCGGCTCAAAATCGAACGTGGGCTCGTCGCCGTGCGTGCGCAGCGTCACGAAGTCGGCTTCGCCACCGGCGGGAACGCCGTCAAGCACAATGTTCTCGATCTTCGCCAGCGCGACCTGTGAGGCCTCTTCGGCGGCAGCGACCGCGTGCTGCGCCGCCTTCACACGCTCGCTGAGATCTTTCGCCTGCGCAACCAGCGCGGCTTTCTCTTCTTTCGGCGCCTGCGCTACTTTCTTGCCCGCCAGATTCTGCTCAGCACGCAGCTCTTCAAAGGCGGTGATAGCTGCGCGGCGTTCGCTGTCTGCGGCGAGCGCCTCGTCGACAGCGTCCACCGACTCCCCGCGCGCGGCTTGCGAGCGCTTGACCAGCTCAGGATTTTCGCGGAGAAGTACGGGATCAATCACGGCACAAGTCTAGTCAGCGGCACGGAAGCAGCATCCAGCCCGATATTGTTGGCCCATGACACAGGCTTCCGGCGAATCAAAGCGGGCGGCGCTTATCTACAATCCGACCAAAGTGGACGAAAAAAAACTGCGTGCCACCGTGGTTGATGAAGCAGCCAAAGCTGGTTGGCAAGAGCCACTCTTCTTTGAGACCCAGGTCGATGACCTCGGCGACGGTGTCACGCGCGAAGCGCTCGAGCAGCACGTAGACGTCGTTCTCGTCGCCGGCGGCGACGGCACGGTGCGCGCCGTGTCAGAAGCCATGAGTGGCAGCGGCGTGCCCCTGTCGATCATTCCCAGCGGCACCGGCAACCTGCTCGCACGCAATCTGAAGCTTCCGCTCTCTTCCCCCATGCTGATGGTGCGCGCGGCGTTCACCGGCGACGTCAGCGCGATCGACGTCGGCTGGGCGGAACTCGTGCGAGCCGACGGGCAGAAAGACAAGCACGCGTTCGTCGTGATGGGCGGCATGGGTCTCGACGCCGCGATGATCGCCAATACCAACGCGCAACTCAAAAAGAGCGTCGGCTGGGTGGCATATGTCGACGGAGCTGCCCGCTCTTTGCCCAGCGCGAAGCCATTCCGAGTCTCGTACCAACTGCCGGGGGCACGGTTGCACTCTTCAAAAGTGCAAAGCGTGCTCTTCGCCAACTGCGGCCAGCTGCCGGCGGGACTCGACCTGATTCCCGAAGCGTCTGTCACTGACGGTGCACTCGACGTCGTCGTCTTCCAGCCCAAGGGCCCACTCGGATGGTTGCTGGTGTGGCGCCGGGTGGCGTGGGACAACAGCGTGCTGCAGCGATTCCGCGCGGGACGACAGGTGCTTGCATTGCGCACCAAAAACAGCGCGGTGCGTTATTCGCGCGGTTCGGGTATCGACGTCGGCGCCGATCGAGCGCACCCCGTTCAACTCGACGGTGACGAATTCGGCGAAGCCTCACGCGTGTCGGTGAGCATCGACGCAGGCTCGCTGCTGCTGTCGGTGCCGCGGGGCCACAAGATCTGACACGCGACCACGCATGCACGGCCCCGAGCCGGTCACGTCGAGGCACAATTGCTGCATGAGCGGGCAACAGAGCACTGCGGCATCCACCTCGATCGTCTGGTTTCGCGACGACCTGCGCCTAGCCGATAACCCTGCCCTCCACGCGGCGCTCGAACGCGGCGGGCCGGTTCTGTGCCTCTTCGTTCTCGACGAGCAATCACCCGGCGTGCGCCCCCTGGGCGGCGCTGCAAAGTGGTGGCTGCATCACTCGCTCGCTTCCCTCGGCGAGCGTTTGCGCGAACGCGGAGCACAGCTCGTGTTGCGGCGAGGGCCCGCAGAAAAAGTGGTGCAGCAAACAGTTCAGGATGCTGATGCCTCAGCGATCTTCTGGAACCGGCGCTACGCGGGCCCCGAACGCGAAATCGACACCGCGCTGAAACAGGAGCTGCGCGCGCGGGGGGTCGAGGTGGCGTCGTTTGCCGCTTCGCTGCTGTTCGAACCGTGGACGGTGAGAACCGGTGCGGGCACGCCCTATTCGGTGTTCACGCCGTTCTGGCGCGCCTGCCAGTCGCTGCCTGCACCCCGCGAGCCGCTCGCGGAGCCCACCGAAATCAGGGGTGCGAAGCACCGCGTTGCGTCTGACGCCCTCGACGATTGGCGCCTTCTGCCCCATACCCCCGACTGGGCGGGAGGGCTTCGCGAGACGTGGCAACCGGGCGAGCCCGCAGCCCGTGAACGGCTGGAACAGTTCTTGACGAATGATCTCGCCGACTACGATCGCGCCCGCGATGAACCGGCAGCGGGCGCGACCTCACTGCTCTCGCCGCGCCTGCGATGGGGCGAACTGAGCCCCCACACCGTGTGGCACGAAACGCTCGCGGTTGCGGAGCCCGCAGCATCCACTCATCGGTTCTTGTCTGAACTCGGCTGGCGCGAGTTCGCGTGGCACACCCTTTTTCACTCCCCCGATCTCGCAAATCAGAACTGGCGCCGCGAGTTCGATGCGTTTCCGTGGCCGCCGCTCGATGAGCAAGCGCTCAGCGCGTGGCAGCACGGACGAACCGGAGTTGCACTCGTCGACGCCGGAATGCGCGAGCTCTGGCACACCGGCACCATGCACAACCGTGTGCGCATGGTGGTCGCGTCGCTGCTCACCAAGAATCTGCTCATCGACTGGCGACACGGCGAACAGTGGTTCTGGGACACCCTTGTCGACGCCGATGCCGCAAGCAACCCCTTCAACTGGCAGTGGGTTGCGGGCTCAGGCGCTGATGCGGCGCCCTACTTTCGCATCTTCAACCCCGAGTTGCAGGCAAAGAAGTTCGACCCGCACGGTGAGTACATCAGTCGGTGGACGGCCGGGCAGCTGGCGAGCGCGCCGATCGTTGACCTGCGTGCTTCACGCGGGGCGGCGCTCAATGCCTACGACGTGGTGAAGCGCTCGAAGTGACGCTGCGGCCGCGGTGGGTGGGGAATTTGCTGGGCGTGGAATACTTCGGATGCTTCACCGTGTTGTGACTGACGATGACTACCGCACCAGCCCCCGCCCTGTCCGTGCTTGATCTCGTGCCGGTGCGCACCGGTCAGACCAGCGCACAGGCAGTCGCCGCGTCGCTTGCTCTCGCCGCGCGCGCCGACCATCTCGGCTTTCGCCGTTACTGGTTCGCCGAGCACCACAATATGCCCGCGGTGGCCTCGACGACCCCGCCCGTTCTCGTCGCTGCTACGGCTGCGCGCACGGTGCGCATTCGCGTTGGGTCGGGCGGAGTCATGTTGCCCAATCACTCTCCGCTGGTGGTCGCCGAACAGTTCGCCGCTCTTGAAGCACTTGCCCCGGGCCGCATCGATCTTGGTCTCGGCCGGGCACCTGGCAGCGACCCGGTGATCACTCAATTGCTGCGTCAAAGCGGCACCACGAGCGATGTCGATCGCTTTCCCGATCACATCACCGACATTCGCTCGCTCGTATCGCCCGATGGCGCCAGTGTTCGCTACGCGTCGGGCGGCACCTACGAAGTCACCGCCACCCCTCGTGCCACGACGATGCCCCAGGTATGGCTGCTTGGCTCGAGCGACTATTCGGCCCAGCTGGCGGCAGCGCACGGGCTTCCCTACGTCTTCGCCAACCACTTCTCGGGCCAGGGCCTTGAGCGCGCGCTCGACCTGTACCGAACTAAGTATCAGCCGAGCGAGGAAAACCCCGAACCGCGCACCTTTTTGACTGTCAACGCCGTTGCCGCCCCCACCCACGAAGAAGCCGAAGCACGCACGCTCCCCAATCTGCGCACCATGATTCGACTGCGCACCAACCGCCCGCTCATCGCGCAAGAAACGGTGGAGCAGTCGCTCGCCGGCGCAAGCGACTTCGACTCGATGGGCGACACGATGGGTCAGGCCGCACGCGCCGGATGGTTCATCGGCACCGGCGAAAGTGTCGCGTCATCGCTGGCGGAGTTCGCGGGCAAGTGGGGAGTCGATGAAGTGATGATCTCACCGATCGCGGGTGCCTATGAAAGCGAAGCGCTCGATACAAGCCCCGGCCGCTCTCAGACTCTTGAGCTGATCGCGACGGCGCAGGCAAGCTAAGCGCAGGCGCGCACGAGGTCAGGCCTCGGGTTCTCCGCTGATAAGTGCGCGTAGCCAGTCACGGGCCTCGGCAAACACGTCATTCGAGTACCGCTCGGGGTAGTGCACAACCGCGTGGTCAGCGCGGGGGTATGAGCCCAAGAAAATAACCTTCGGGCTGAAGCGCCTCAGCCCCAGCAAGGCATCCGCCATACGCTCGTCTTCAATATGGCCATCGGCATCGATGACGAACCGGTATCGGCCGAGCGCATCGCCAATCGGGCGCGAAGCGAGCAGGCTCAGGTTGATGCCGCGCGTTGCGAACTGCTCGAGCATCTCAAGCAGAGCACCGGGATGGTCTTCTGGCAGTTCGACGATAAGCGATGTCTTGTCGGCGCCGGTCGGGCTCGGTGGCGCGACCGTGCGCGCCACGAGCACGAAACGAGTCACGGCGTCGGCGTTGTCACCGATCTTCGATGCAAGAAGCTCAAGTTCATGATGCTCAAGAACGCCGGGCGGTGAGATCGCAGCATCTGCATCACTCGTTCCTTCGAGCATTCCCATCGCACTCGCAACGTTGCTGGCTGCGGGAACATGTGCGTGCGCGGGCAGCGTCGACGAGAGCCACTGCAAGCACTGCGCGTAGGCGACGGGATGCGCCGAGATCAACGCGACGTCTTCAAGCTTTGCGCCGGGGCGCCCCACCAGCACGAACTCGACCGGCACGAGATACTCGCCGATGATGCGCAGTCCGGGCATCGTGGCGAGCGCGTCCTGCGCGGTCGAAACCCCGCCGTCTACCGAGTTCTCGATTGCGATGACCGCCGCGTGCGAGCGACCCGAGACGACGTCGGCGAGCGCCTCGCCAACGTTGTGCACTGACCGCCACTCTTGACCGCGAGCCTCAGGCACCTGCGCAAGCGCTGCCTCGGTGAAGGTGCCGACCGGTCCCAGAAAGCTGTAGGTGCGGCGCGCGGAGGATTCTGGCTCGAAAGTCACGAGGATCAGCCTAGCCGCGCGCGCATTTTCCAACGATCACGATCGGTTTCAGCAGTGAACCGCGTGTGAAGTCGACACGAACGAGACAGATTGGGCTCGGCACAGGCAGACTGTTCTCATGAGCCGCGCAGGACAGCCAGCCGAAGCATCCGACCTCATCGACATCGACGAGGTCATCTCCGCCTACTACGACGTAAAACCCGACCCGAGCATCGCCGCGCAACGCGTGGCGTTCGGCACGAGCGGCCACCGCGGCTCGTCGTTGCTCGCGAGTTTCAACGAGGTGCATATTCTCGCCACGACTCAGGCGATCGTCGACTACCGACGAGCACAGGGCATCGAAGGTCCGCTGTTTCTCGGGCGCGACACGCACGGGCTCTCGCTCCCCGCCGAACGCAGCGCGATCGAGGTGTTGGTGGCGAACGGTGTCGACGTGCGTGTGGACTCCCGTGATGCGTGGGTACCGACTCCCGCGCTGAGTCACGCGATTCTCGCCTACAACAAGGGACGGGATGCTGCCGACCCCGGCCGCGCTGACGGCATCGTCGTCACCCCGAGCCACAACCCCCCGCGTGATGGCGGCTTCAAATACAACCCTCCGCACGGCGGGCCAGCCGACACCGACGCCACCGGGTGGATCGCCGACCGCGCCAACGCGCTGATCGAAGCGAATCTGGAGGGCCTGCAGCGAACACTTCACAAAGACATCAACGAAGACACTCTCGGCGAGTATGACTTTCGCGATGCCTATGTTCGCGACCTCGAGAACATCATCGACATGGCAGCGATCAAGTCATCAGGGGTGCGCATCGGCGCCGATCCTCTCGGCGGTGCCTCGGTGGAGTACTGGGCGCTGATCTCAGAGATCTATGACATCGACCTCACGGTCGTGAACCCCGATGTTGACCCCACCTGGCGCTTCATGACGCTCGACTGGGACGAGAAGATTCGCATGGATCCTTCTTCGCCCAACGCCATGGCCTCACTCGTGCAGAAGCGCAGCGAGTACGACATTCTGACCGGCAACGATGCCGACGCCGACCGCCACGGAATCGTGACGCCCGACGCCGGGCTGATGAACCCCAACCACTTTCTTGCGGTGGCGATCGACTATCTGTTCTCGCACCGCCCGAACTGGCCCGAAGGCGCGGCGGTGGGCAAGACGCTCGTTTCGTCGATGATCATCGACCGAGTCGCTGAATCGCTTGGCCGCACCCTGCTTGAAGTTCCGGTCGGGTTCAAGTGGTTCGTCCCCGGTTTGCTTGACGGCTCCGTCGCATTCGGCGGCGAAGAGTCAGCGGGCGCCTCGTTCCTGCGCTTCGATGGTTCGGTGTGGACCACCGACAAAGACGGTCTGTTGCTGTGCCTGCTCGCGGCCGAGATCCTGGCAGTGACAGGCAAGACTCCGTCGCAGCGGTATTCCGAGCTTGAGGCTGAGTTTGGTGCGTCGGCGTATCAGCGAGTGGATGCGGCAGCATCCCCCGCTCAAAAGGCGACTCTCGGCAAGCTCTCACCCGACGCCGTCACCGCCACCGAGCTGGCCGGTGAGCCGATCACCGCCAAGCTCTCGCACGCGCCAGGAAACGACGCCGCAATCGGCGGCGTCAAAGTGCAGACCGAGCACGCGTGGTTCGCCGCTCGGCCCTCGGGAACCGAAGACGTCTACAAGCTGTACGCAGAGTCGCTTCGGGGCCCGGAGCACCTCGCGCAGGTGCAAGAGGAAGCTCGCGCAGTTGTAGCTGCCGCTCTCGGCGACGCCTAACAGGAGGCGCAGAGCGCTCTCACCGAACTCACCCGACGCGAGATCGCCGGAGTGATTGCGTGCGAGATGGCGGCGCGAGCCCTTCATCGCGGCAATCACTACAATGAGAGCATCATGGCGCAGAAAGCGTTTACCAATACCATCCGAGTCGTCGAGGGACCTCGTCCTGCCCGGTCGATCCTTCGTCTCCTAGCCCGGCGCCCCGGACGAATGACCGTGGCGATACTCGCGTTCGCCGCGAAGGAAATCCCCGTGTGGTTTCTGCCAGTGGTGACCGCCGAGATCATCGATATCGTCGCCAGCGGAGGCGATGTGACGACGGTGCTCGTGTGGTTCAGCGTGGCACTGGTTCTGTTGCTGCAGAACTACCCGAACCACATCGTTTACACCCGCAACTTCATGACCGTGGTCCGCGACACCGGTGCAGACTTGCGCAATGCGCTAGCCGAGCGGCTGCAAGCACTGTCCATCGGCTACCACACGCGAGTGAGTGCGGCGATTGTGCAGACGAAGGTCGTGCGCGACGTCGAGAACGTCGAGCTCATGCTGCAGCAACTGACGCACCCGCTGCTGTCTTCTACGATGGTGCTCACCGGCGCCATCACGATGACAGCGATCGCCGTGCCGCAGTTCCTGCCCGTCTATGCGCTGGCCGTGCCAATCGCTCTCGGACTGCGCTGGGCCCTCAGCCGACGCTCCCGCACCCGTAACGAGGTGTTCCGGCGCGAAGTTGAGGGCTTCGCCGCCCGTGTGGGAGAGATGGCATCCCTCATCCCCGTCACCCGCGCCCACGGGCTGGAGCAGACGGCGGTATCCCGGGTCGCCGACGGTGCCGACGGCGTTCGACGTGCGGGCTTGCACTTGGACATGCTCAACGGTCACGTCGCATCCATCTCATGGGTCACCATGCAGATCCTCGGGTTCGGCACTCTCGTGTTGGCCGCGATCTTCGCCCTGACCGGCGTGCTACCGATCACCCCGGGTGAGGTAGTGCTGCTGTCTACCTACTTCGCGCTGCTGACCCAGGGGCTTACCCAGCTGCTGATGCTCATCCCGGTTGGCGCGCGCGGGATGGAATCGATGCGGTCAATCGCCGAGGTGCTGCAAGAGCCCGACCTGGAGCAGAACGCTGGCAAGCGCGACGTCGACGCTGTCGAAGGCCATATAGATCTGAGGCACGTCAGCCAACGGTATGACGGAGCTGACCGCGACGCGGTGCACGACATCAACCTCGACATCTCACCCGGTGAGACAGTCGCATTCGTGGGGTCGTCCGGGTCGGGCAAGTCCACCATGCTCAACCTCGTGCTGGGCTTCGTGCGCCCTACTTCAGGCCAGATTCTGCTCGACGGCGACGACATGCAGCAGCTCGATCTGCGCACGGTGCGTCGATACGTGTCGGTCGTGCCTCAGGAGTCCGTGATGTTCGAGGGAACGATCCGCGACAACATCGCGTACGGGCTTGAAGACATCAATGACGATCGTCTGCGCGGCGCGCTACGAGACGCCAACGCCGCAGAGTTCGTCGATGCGCTCCCAGACGGATGGCAGACGGTAGTCGGTGAGCGGGGCTCTCGCCTGTCGGGTGGTCAACGCCAACGGCTTGCGATCGCCCGCGCGCTCGTACGCGACCCCCGAATCTTGCTGCTCGACGAGGCGACGAGCGCGCTCGATCCCGAGTCTGAAGAACTCGTCAAAGAAGCACTCAACCGCCTGATGAAAGGGCGCACCACCCTGGTCGTCGCCCACAGGCTCTCGACGATCCGTCAGGCCGATCGCATCGTCGTACTCGAGCACGGTGAGATCGTCGAGGTTGGATCACACGATGAGCTGCTCACACTAAATGGGCGGTACGCACACCTGCACGCGACGCAGTCAGGCTTCAACCCCTAGTTCGGAGTGCTCCGCTCACCGCCGACGAACGACAGTTCTAGCCGCATGTCGCGTCTAGCGGCTAGGAACTGAACGGCCCGCCGGGCGCGTGACCGGTCGACCCCCGGACGATGAGCTCCGTCGTTAGGGCGGGCATGTCTTCGCTTACTGCGTCGTCTTCCGACGACACCGCCGCGAGAACTCCCACCACTGCGCGCTGCCCCATCTCGACGAGGGGCGCTCGCACCGTGGTCAGGGCCGGCGAAATAAGTTCGCTTCCGAAAATATCGTCAAAGCCGGCCACGCTTAGTTCATCCGGAACCACCACCGCAGCCTCTGCTGCGGCCTGCATCAGCCCCATCGCCATCAAGTCGTTGAACGCGACGACTGCGGTCGCACGGGAGGCGATGACGCGGCGGAGCGCTTCTCGTCCGCCTGAGAGTGTAGGGGAGGCAGGCCCGATCTCGACCGCAGCGATGCCGAGCGCTTCGGCGGCTTCGAGGATGATGGTCCAGCGGCGCTCGCTCATCCACGATGTGACGGGCCCGCTGAGATATGCGATTGATCGATGACCCATTTCGTAGAGATGTGACACAAGCGCTTGCGTGCCGCGCTCGACGCCTGGGACGACCGCAGTCACGCCGACGACCTCGCGATTGACGACGACCAGCGGCTTTCGTGAGGCGATCTCGGCGATGCGCTCGGGCGACAGTCGCGTCGTCGCCAGAACGATCCCGTCGACGCTCGGCATTATCTGCTCGATGACATCGGCTTCGGCGTCGCCCGATTCCTGAGACTCTGCGATGACGAGAGCGTACCCGGCACCGGTGGCTGCGAGCTCGGCCCCCCGGACCAATCGGAAGAACAGCGGGTTCGTGATGTCTGCAACGATCAGCGCCAGGGTGTGCGTGCGGCCCGTCGGCAGAGCCCGCGCCATGGGGTTCACGCGAAAATTGAGCTGCGCCGCGGCAGCCCGAATCTTTGCCTCGGTTTTCGCACTCACGCGACCTGGTTTGCCGAGCGCGCGGGACACCGTCGAGGGATTGACCCCCGTCAGCTCCGCGATGTCGTAGATGGTCGGGGCGCCTCCGGGCGAGCGACGACGCGTGGGAACGCTGCGCTGGGGTTCGGCATCGGAATCGTCGCTCATTGGGTTGCCCTCTCCGTCGCGGAATACTCCTGCAACTGTGATCTGACCAAAGTCAGCAACACCGCAATCCTAGGCCCAAGCGCGGGGTATCCCCTATCTATGGCAACCGATTGTCATAGCACCGTCTCATCGAATAGCGTAGGAGTGCTGAACGAGCGCAGCGCAACCCACGACCGGTTGCCATCCCTACAGCCTCAAGGAGACGACAATGGCCCGTCCGAACTTCCTGTTCATCTCGACCCACGACATCAACCCACATCTTGGGTGCTACGCCGGTGTGTGGCCGGGGGCAGAAGAAGCCGTCACCCCACGGCTCGACGCTCTAGCAGCAGAAGGGGTGCGATTCGACTCCGCGCTAGCCGCTGCTCCCGTGTGCGCCCCCGCCCGATCAGCCATCTTCACCGGTGTCTATCCCACGGCGGCCGGGACTATGCACATGCGTGCGAACGCGGTACCCCCGCCCGAGGTTCAACTCGTGCCCGAGATTCTGCGCCGCGCAGGCTACTTCGCCACGAACAACTGGTTCACCGACTTCCAGTTCGATGTTCCTCCCACCGCGTTCGACTATTGCGGCGACAACGCTCATTGGCGAGACCGGCCCGATCCGCAGACGCCGTTCTTCGCGGCGTTCCACAGCCTGATCACCCACGAGTCGAAGCTGTACGAGGACGGGGCGCGGCTCGTAGACGTCCTGTCGCAGGTTGCACCCGACGCTCGTCGTGATGCGGCAGAGGTGACCCTGCCGCCGTACTATCCCGATCTTCCCGAGTTCCGCACTGCCTGGGCGAACTACCTCAACCTGATATCAGCGATGGATCAGTGGGTCGGCCGCCTGGTCGATGATCTTGCTGCGGACGGACTCTCAGAGAACACCGTGGTCATTTTCTGGAGCGATCACGGAATCGGAATGCCCGGAGGAAAGCGCTGGGCTGCTGAGGCGGGGCTTCGCGTTCCCCTGATCGTCCGCTGGCCGGCCGCGATCGCCGGTGGCCAGGTACGCACCGACGTGGTCGAGACGATGGATCTCGCCGCGACGATTCTGGAAATCGCTGGAGTCAAGGTGCCCGAGAACATGGACAGCGCGCCCCTGATCTCATCGGCCGGCGCGGCGCTGGTGTCGGACGGGCTCGCTTTCGGCGCCCGCGACCGCATGATGGACGACGAGGACACCTCTCGCACGGTGCGGGACGACCGGTATCGCTACATCCGCCACATGCACCCCGATCGCTCACCGATGCAGTTCGGCAAGTACCCGGACCAGTTCCCGCCGACCCAGCGTCTGCGGATGATGAAGTATGCCGAGGCGCGACAAGTTGCCGACGGCGAATTGCCGAGCCTGCTGACCGAACCGCAACGCCGTCTGGTCGCAACGACGAAGGAGCCCGAGGAGTTCTACGACCTCGTGAACGATCCGCACCAGACTACGAACCTCATCGCCGACCCCACGGTGACCGACCATGTCTCGCGCCTGCGCGAGCAACTCGACCAATGGATGCGCGGCACCGGCGACCTTGGCCTGAAAGACGAACTGGACCTCATCCGTGCGTGGAGCCCCGGAGGCGTGCGCCCTCAGACCGACACCCCCGAGGTCGAGATGCAAGAGGGGATGCTTCGCGCAACCTCGACAACCGAGGGAGCATCCATCGGGTGGACCAAGAACGAGCCAGATCTGCGCCCGCCGCAACAGTTCGAAGCCCGACTGGGCAGGCGGATCCAACTGGACCTGCCCTGGAACGTCTACACCGACCCGATCCCGCAAGACGACGGGCCCGTGTGGTTTCGAGCATGGCGGCTCGGCTTCGAGCCCAGCGAGACGGTCCGCATCGGCTGATGAGGTGAGGGGAGTGAGCACATCGCTCCCCTCATGCTCTCGAGCGAGCCTCTTCCTCTGTGACCGCGTACAGAAGCGGCACTCCTGATCTGTGCCGCTCGAACTCTTCGAGGACGAGCTCGCCGAGACGCCAACGCTCCCGTCCCTGAGATCCGGAGGAGTGGCTCGTGAGAAACGCATTCGGCAGGCGGCGCAGCGGCGATGAGGTGGGAACGGGTTCGTCGGTGGTGACATCGAGCAGCGCCGTGATGTCGGGGCGCTTGCCGAGCACTTCGATCAGTGCCGGCTCATCGATCACCGCACCCCTCGATGTGTTGATGAGCACAGCCCCCGGTTTGAGGGATGAGAGCAATTTTTCGCCGATGGCTCCTCGGGTTTCCGGCAAGAGCGGCATGTGACAGCTCACGACGTCACATGCCGCGAAGGCTTGTTCCAGAGAGATGGGGGTAACTCCAAGAGTGCGAGCCGTCTCTGTGCGGAGGAACGGATCGTAGGCAAACACGTCCAGATCGAACGGAGCCAACCTCTCCGCGACCAGCCGGCCAATCGCACCCAAGGACAGCAATGCCACCGATCGCCGATACACACCGGGGATATCTGCACGAGAGGGCGCTTCAAGCTGATCTGGGTCAGCCATTTCACGTGCAACGCGATGAGCATGTTTCAAGCTCAGCACGATTTGCGCCACCGAGAACTCTGCAACAGGTAGGGCGTTCGCGGCAGCCGCAGAGACAATCGGGATCCGACGCCGCCAGAAGGCCAGCGACACGGTCGCCCGAATGGACCCTGCCGCCATCAGAACAAGCTTCAACGACGGGGCATGCTGAAGTAGGCGCTCGTCGAGCTCTGGGGCGCCCCATCCAAGAAACAGGTACTCCACTGCGTCGAGCACACCAATATCCTCGAGGAGTTCTTCCCGGGTCATTGGCGCGCGCGCCCACCGCACCTGATCGCCGAGCGCGGCAAGCACGTGCTCGGGATAGACCTCCGCACGGCGCGCTTCTTCCATCACCACGAGAGCGATCGGACGCTGACTGCTGGCGTGTGGCACTCTCGAGTCTCCTAGGGGTCGGCGCGCTACGGAGCGTCAGTCAATGGAACGGGACTCGCCAGCGAGTGCCAGGTACCGCGCGCGGCGCTCTTGCTGTCGATCGGGGTCGGCCACTGGCGAGGCCAGTAGCAGTTTTCGACTGTAGGCCTCGCCAGGATTCTGCGTCACCTGGGCGGCAGTCCCCTCTTCGACAATCGATCCCTTCAGCATCACTGCGACTCGATGACTGAGGTGCGCCACCACGTCGAGATCGTGCGAGATGAAGAGATACGACACCCCGGTGTCGCGCTGAATCTGAAGGAATAGATCGAGCACGCGAGCCTGGGTCGACAGGTCGAGAGCGCTGACCGGTTCGTCGCACACGATCAGGCGCGGCGACATCACGAGCGCTCTTGCGATCGCGATGCGCTGTCGTTGACCACCGCTGAACTCGCGGGGTCGTCGCCCAGCGGTGTCGCTTGGCATACCGACGTGGTCTAGCACCTCACGCACGCGCTGACGCGACTCCCGCTTACCCATCCCCTGCACCATGAGCGGTTCGATGAGAATCTGCTCAATGTTCAGCGACGGATTCAACGACGTGTAGGGGTCTTGGAACACGACTTGGATGTCTTTGCTCAGGCTGCGCCGCTGCCGCCGCGTCGCGGTGGTGATGTCGTTGCCCTCGAAGACGATCCGACCCTCTGTCACGGGAACGAGTCCGAGAACGGCTCGCCCGAGCGTCGTCTTGCCGGACCCCGACTCTCCCACCAGGCCGAGCGTCTCGCCCTGTCGGATCTGCAGGGAGATGTCAGAGATCGCTTTGAAGGGTTTGTCGAAGATGTGCTTTCGCGGGTATTCGACACCCACGCTCTCGATGCGTAGGAGTTCATCCTGGAACTGCCCGGCTGCGTCGCGGCTCATCGCCCTGCCTCTCTTTCGGGTGACCCCGGGTCGTCTGAGAGCAGCAACGTCATCGGCGGCTTGCCCTCCAAGACGGAGCTGAGGAGCTCACGGGTATACCCCTCTTTCGGTGCCGTCAGCACGGCACGCACGTCGCCGTGCTCGACCACCGCTCCCGACTTCATGACCACCACTCGGTCGCAGATGTCGGCGACCACACCGAAGTTGTGCGTCACCAGCAGAACACCCATATTCAACTCTTCTCGCAGATCGCGAAGGAGCGCCAGCACGTCCGCCTGGACGGTGACGTCGAGTGCTGTCGTGGGCTCGTCGGCGATCAAGAGGTCCGGCTTGCAACTGACTGCCCCGGCGATCAGCACACGCTGCGCCATACCACCTGAAATCTCGAACGGGTAGGCCGCCATCGTGCGCTTGGGGTCACGGATCCCCACCGTGGCAAGCAATTCGAGCGCGCGTTTCTTCGCTTCGGCACGGGAGATTCCCAGCACCTTGACCATCGGACGGATCAGCTGGTGTCCGACCGTGAAGTTCGGGTCGAGGTTGCTCATTGGCTCCTGCGGCACGTAGGCGATGCGTGAGCCGCGATACGAGTCGATACGCGTGGTCTTAGAGCGCTCGCTGGTCGCATCCACCAGGTACTGCCCTGCGAAGCGCACGAACCCGTGATCGATTGCCGCCCCGTCGGGCAACAGCCCGAGAATCGCAAATGCGGACTGAGACTTGCCGGAGCCCGACTCCCCAACGATTCCCACCACTTCGCCGCGATCGACATGACACGAGAAGTCCTGCACCACCGTCTTTTGCGCACCCGAGGGCTCGGTGTACGAGATCCGAAGGCCCGAAACTTCGAGCAGATGATTGCCCGCACTTTCCCGGGGCACTTCGGAGGCTTCAGGCACAGATTCCGCTGCGCGCGCGATCGTCTTGGCTCGTTCCGCCTGCTTTCGCGTTCGAGCACTCGCTGTCGGCGCATCTTCAAGAGCATCGCGGATCGCGCTGCCCAGAACGATGAATGATCCAACCGTGAGAGAGATGATAAGCCCGGGCCAGAAGGCTAGGAGGGGCGCTGTGTAGATGTTCAGGAAGCCCTCACTGAGCATCGCTCCCCATGTCGGCACAGCGGGCTCACCCAGCCCCAGAAACTCCAGGCCCGCCTGAATCGAGATCGCGACACCGCACAAGAGCGCAACCTGAATCACGAGCGGTGCCCGCACGGCAAACAACACGTGCCGTCCCACGATGCTCAGATCCCCCACGCCGGCGACGCGTGCGGCATCGACGTAAAGCTCGTTGCGTACGGCTCTCACCGTGGTTCGGGTCAGGCGGAAGAGCCCCGCAGACATCAGAATTCCGAACACCGTCATCGAGATCCACACCGACTTGCCGAGCGACGCACTTGCCGCCAGGAGCACGATGATGGCGGGCAACGACATCAGCACGTTGGTTGACCAGCTCGCGATCGAGTCGAACCATCCTCCGAAGTATCCGGCGCTGAGACCCGTCGGCAGGGCAATGAGCACCGCGACGCTTGCGGCGAGAGCGGCAGCGAGCAGCGTGCTCTGTGCGCCGATCATCAACCGACTCAAGATGTCGCGGCCAGCGCTATCCGTCCCGAGCAGATGCTCTGCACTCGGCCCTTGGAACGCGCTACTCAGCTCAGAGAAGTTCGGGTCATACGGGCTTATCCACGGCGCCAGAATCGCGGCGAGGATGACGAGCAAGAGGAATCCTGAGGCGAACGCCCCCAGCGGGTTGCGGAGAACTCTGCGTACAGTGCCCCCGCGCGGTGCTCGAGGAGGGCCCACCGGACGATCGAACGAAACTTCATCTGGGACGGTCATGCGACACGCGCCTTCGGGTTGAGCCAGCCGACTAAGAGGTCGACGAGCAAGTTCACAATGATGACGACCAGCACCACATACACGATCACTCCCATCAGCAGTGGCATGTCGCCGATGACCGATGCTTGAAGAGCGAGGAAGCCTACGCCAGGGAGCGCGAAGATCTGCTCGATCACGACTGCTCCGCTCAACATGTTGATGAAGTGCAGAGACAAGATCGTGAGTCCGGCCGGGGCCGAGGCACGAAGCACGTGGCGGTAGAGCACCTCGCGGTTTGACAGCCCGCGGCTTCGCAACGTCCGGACCCAGTCCATACTGAGCATCGAGATCATCGAGCTGCGGATCTGCTGCGCGGTAGAAGCTATCGCGCTGATCGCGAGAGCCGCGACGGGCAAGGTCAGAGAGTAGGCCCATGGGCCTAGGCCTTCAGCGATGGGCTCGTATCCGATCGCCGGGAACCAGCCGAGCTGAAGCGCGAAGATGGTCACGAGCGCGATGGCCATCACGAACTGCGGCACCGCATCGCCCGCGACTGATATGCCCTGCAGGGTGCGGTCAATCGCGCCCCGCTTCACGGCTGCAGTTACGCCTACAAGCACCGACAGGATCGCCGTGACCAGCGTCGTGAGGACGACGAGCGACAACGTCACCGGAAGGCGAAGCAAGATGCTGTCTAGTACCGGCTGACTGGTGAACCACGACACTCCGAAGTCGCCGGTCAGCGCGCCGCCGAGCCAGTCGAAGTAACGCGAGACGATCGGCTGGTCTAGACCGAGCTCAGTAGTCTTCTGCGCCACTTGTTCCTCGGTGGCGACCTCGCCGAGGATGTTCCTCGCGACATTCTGCGACGAGTAATAGAGCAGAAAGAAGGCAAGGGTAGATACGACGAACAGCACGGCCACGCCGGATGCCAGTCGTCGAACAAAAAAGAGGATCATGATTGCCGATCTGACTCGGGGTGACGGGCGGCCGCGTACCTTCGCTGACCGCCCGCCACGCGCGAGGTGCTAGCTAGCGGGAGTGTAGTAGTAAATGGACGGCACTGCTTGCGAGACCTGCGTCTCGACGTCGGTGCCGCTGTCAGTTACGTACACGAGAGAGGGCCGATAGAAGGGTGCGAACCATGCATCCTCCGTCATCACCGCGTTCATCTCCTGCTGGGCGGCTTCTGACTCAGCCTCGGTACCGAACTGCATCGCTTCCAGTGCCTCGTCCAGACGCGGGTCAGTGTTGTGGAACGGGTTGTACACCGCGTCAGGCGTGAACAGCTGGTTGGCCATGATCCAGGTCGGCCCCTGCGCGTTGGGCTTCACCGAAGCGACATAGTCACCGGACGAGACGACGGTGATGCCCTCGCTGCCGGGACGCTCGTTCCACGTGACATTGATTCCGATGTCGCCGAGGTACTGGCTGACCGCTGCTTCGAAAGCAGGGTCCACCAGCACGGCGGGAATCTCGAAGTCGAATCCGTCCTCGTAGCCGGCCTCGGCCATGAGCTCTCGCGCCTTCTCGGGGTCGTAGGCATAGTAGTCCTCGTACTCGGGAACGAATGCCGGCGAGCTTTCAGGGAAGATCTGAGAGGTGGCCGATCCGAGGCCAGCTTCGATCTGAGCAATCATCTCGTCGCGGTCGATCGCATAGTTGATCGCTTGGCGCACGCGAACATCGCCGAGCGGCTCGAGCACCGTGCCGTCACGGTCGAGCAGCATGATGCCACCGAAGTTGACTTCTGACAGGTGGTCAACGAGACCGCCCTGGACCGCCTGCTGCTGCGCCTTCGGCGTCAGCAGGCCTGCGTCGATCTGACCGGCGAGCAGCGCGTTCAGTCGCGCAGTCGCATCGGGAATCACACTGAGGATGAGTTCGTCATAGTGCTGCAGCGACGGGTCCCAATAGTCTTCGTTCGCTGTGAAGGTGTACTGCGAACCCGGCACCGAGGCATCGACGTCCATGATGTACGGACCGCTGCCTACCGGCTGGGTGTCGATCTTGCCGGCCTCGATCGCGGTCGGGCTGCCGATGAAGCTGGCCTGGACCGAGAGGTTGAAAAGCAGGCCGGGATCCGGCTCGCTGAGTGTGATGACGACGGTCGTCTCGTCGGGTGCAGATATCTCGCTGACCAACCCCATCGTCGACGCTGCGGGGCCGTTGCCTGCCTTCAACCGATCGAGGTTGAACTTCACGGCCTCGGCATCCAGTCGGGTGCCATCGGTGAAGTCGACGTCGTCACGGATCGTGAGCGTGAGCTCGGTTGAGTCGTCGTTGTACGACCAGTCGGTGGCGAGCATCGGAACGATCGTGCCGTCCGGCTCCTGCCGCAGGAGCGAGTCGTACTCCGGCTGGAAGAACTGCCGGTGATGCGCGAAGTGAGCCTGTGCCGGATCGAACGAGCTGACTTCGAGCACCGTCGCGATGGTGATTGAATCCGCACGATCGGACGATGCAGCTTCTTCGTTTGCCTCACCGCTGCTGGACGCGCATCCCGCCAACGCGAGTGCAGTCGCCACGGCGACGCTCGCCGCCAGTGTTTTTCTTACAGGGAACTTCATCGTTGCCTCCTCAGGTGCGCGGCGCCATGCCGCGGGTTGTACTGCGCTTGTGACGCTCGGGTCACGAACATACTCCGAAAAGTTGTTGTGCAACCGATTGTCATGCAAACATTGAAACGAGTCAACCCCAGTGGCATAACGATCACGTCACCTCGCTCCGCGAGTGCCACACTGGACGTTGACGCACCCCGGTGGCACCGAAGCCGCCGGACGGCTCCTCGCGAAAGGTGGACACATGCCAACTTCCCCCAATATCGTGATCGTATTCGCCGACCAGCTGCGAGCCGACGCGCTTGGGTGCTATGGCAATCCGATCACTGCCACGCCTGCGATTGACGAGCTCGCGGCGAGGGGTACGCGCTTCGACTCGGCCTATACCCCCTCTCCCGTATGCGTGCCTGCACGCTCATCGTTCATCACCGGCCTGGAGCCACAGCATGGCGACTGCTTCGACAACGAGATGCCCACTTCGCCGGCATCCACATTCATGGACGAACTGAGTGGGGCAGGCTATAGAACGCATGGTGTCGGCAAGATGCACTTCACCCCTGACACTGGTGCCCTTCGCGGGTTCCAGACCCGCGACACCGGCGAGGAGTTCGGCTCGGCCGATACTGATGACTACATGAAGTTCGTGTCCGAAAGGGGTTTCGACTTCGTAGAGCATCCCCATGGGCTGCGTGATGAGATGTACTACGTCCCCCAGCTATCCCCCGTACCCGAAGAGCTTCATCACTCTCACTGGGTCGCGGACAAGAGCATTGAATTCCTCGAGAAGAGTGCAGGCGATGATCAGCCGTACCTATTGTGGGCGAGCTTCATCGCACCCCATCCGCCGTTTGCGCCACCGTCCCCTTGGCACCGACGGTTCGAACCATCGGTGATGCCCGACCCCTTCGTCCCGCCGGGAAGCCCCGAGCTGATGACGGTATACAACCGGTTGCAGAATCGTTACAAGTATCGGGATGGTGGAGTCGATCGGCGTCTTGAGCAACTGCGCAAGGCGTACTACTTCGCGTCGGTCAGCTACCTCGATTCACAGGTCGCCCGAATCATCGCGGCGCTTGACGCATCAGGTCAGCGCGAGAACACTGTCGTCCTGGTGACCGCCGATCACGGCGAATTCCTGGGGGATTATGGAAGCTACGGCAAGCGATCTTTCCTGGATGCGGCGGCGAAGATCCCGCTCATCGCCAGTGGCCCGGGGTTCGAGCCGTCCATACGCGACGAGCCGGTGAGCCTGGTCGACGTACGTCCGACTCTGCTTGAGCTCGCAGGTGCCGAGGGAGAACCTCGCGATGGAACAAGCCTGCTGGATACAGCTGCTGACCGAACAGTGTTCGGCCAGTTCCAGGACGGAGCGTTGGGTCTTTACGCGGTCATCACCGATGAGTGGAAGTACATTTGGTCGGCGTTTGACCGCGGGGAGTATCTGATCGACAGAAAGCGCGATCCCCGAGAGACGCTCAACGCCGCCTACAGCCCCCGTAGGCGCGCCACGCTCAGCACGATGCGAGCGCTCGCTCGCGAGCACTTCGAAGACCTGCACGAACTTGATTTCGACGACGCGAGCTCCAACGTGCCATTGCAACTCGGGAAACGTCCGAGCCCAGAAGCACTTCACGCACTGGCCGCCCTGGGGATTAACCCTGAAGCATCGACGCTTGTGGTCCGTGGCGGACCTTGGGAGCCGACCATCGAAGCGGACTAGCACGCGACCCACCTCGACCCAACCCGACGGATCGGAAAACGCATGGAGTTGACGGAACTCACCCAAGAGGTCCTCGCTGACTGGTGCGATGCATTGTTGCGCCATCAAATCTGGGATCCCGATGTTCCTGCTCGGCACGGCGCATTGATGTGCCCGGCGTGCGACATGATTCATGGACGCTGTTGGGAGGCTGCGTACCCACTGATGCATCGCGCGAAGGCCACTGGCAACCGTTCTTACCTCGATGCCGCGGTCAGACTTGTTGAGTGGTCAAACACAATCACGACCGAAGACGGCGCCTGGTCGAACGACCTCGACCCGACTTCTTGGCTCGGCACAACGATCTTTGGCGCTATCGTTCTCGCCGAGGCGCTGCACCATCACTCCGACCTGCTCTCGGCAACGCAACGCACGCAGTGGCACGCGCGACTGCGTCAGGCTGCCGACGGGTACCTGTGGCGTGACTTCGTGAGTCTGGACTTCACCAACGTCAACTACGGGTTGTCTGCGGTCTACGGCTTCAACCTCATCGGGCGGGTACTGGGCGAGCACAAGTACATCGAGCGCAGCGAGCAGCTCGCGCGACACATACCCGAGTACTTCACGGAGCCTCATTCGTTGCTCTTTGGCGAGGGAAAGCCGACAAGAGGCGTGAGCGCGTGCGGACTGCGCGCCGTCGACCTCGGCTACAACGTCGAGGAGTCGTTGAACGGCGTCGTGCTTTACGCACTCGAACGGAACGACGAGCAGCTGCTGTCGCTCGCGCAACGGTCGATGGAAAGCCATCTTGCGTTCATGCTCCCCGATGGCGGATGGGACAACAGTTGGGGCACCCGACAGTTCAAGTGGACGTACTGGGGCAGTCGCACCACGGATGGCTGCCAGCCTGCCTACGCAATGATGGCGGATCGCAATCCTGCCTTCGGAGCGGCCGCCCTGCGGAACGCCGAACTTCTCGCGGCGGCGACCGCAAATGGCTTGCTGCACGGCGGTCCGCACAACGCAGCCCGTGGCGTTGAGCCGTGCATCCATCACACCTTCGCGCACGCGAAAGCATTCGCGTTCCTTCAGGACAATCAGGCACGCCTCCCCCGCTTCGATCCTGCGGCACCGCTTCCGCGCGCAATCGCGCATGACGTGCAGCACTTTCCCGAAGTCGCCGTGTGGCTTGCATCTCGCGGCCCGTGGCGAGCCACGGTGTCGGCGTACGACTCCCTCTACCGCACGGGAAGCGACCCGGATCACATCCTGCAGGCGACCGGAGGTTCGTTGTCCGTTCTCCACCACGACCGTTTAGGAACGGTCCTCTCTGGCAGCATGGCCAGATACATTCGTGTGGAACCCCGCAACCAGCAAGCGAGTATCACCCCCGATTTTCCGCTGACGCCACGAATCGAGACTGTTTGGGAGGGGCGTCGGTTCACCAACATTCACGATCTCGACGCTCAGGTGAACGTCAGCGACGATGGCAACGTGATCGTCTTCAACGTCGACGCTACGCTCGAAGACGAAGATCATCAGGCGCTCGGAGAACTTGGCGTCGGAGTGAACCTGCGGTATACCCTTGAGGCCGACAGCGCCATCATCTCGGCGTCCTACGAGGCTGGCGATTTCGTTTCCGACCCGATCGAGCTGATCCTTCCGATTGTTTCGCGCTCAGACGAGATTGTTCGGCACGTAACCCCGCAGAGGATTGAGGTCACGAAGCCCACCGGCGTCTTGGTGATCGAAGCCACGACGTCTCTGCGAATTGCTGAGACAGGCACAGAATCAGATCGCGTCTTCAACCTCGTTCCAGGGTTCGAAGCGCTTCCGATCGTCGTCTCACTCGACGCATCAATGGGAGCGACTGCACAGTGCGCCCTCAGCACCAGGATTACTGGGACGACTCCGCTGGTTCGCTGACCTGGCGTCGCCAGTCATCCAGAAGCTGTGCGATGGCAACAGTCTCGCCCCACGTCACTTCGGGTAGCTCCGAGCGCCCATCGGCGATGGCACGCGACACTGCATCGGCCTCTGCCGCGAGCGGATCAACGCTAGACACAGATATGGGCCGGCTCTGCCTCCCCTCCCGATGAACAACCGCCGTCGTGCCACTCGCAGACCGACTCCCCCACATCTGGTCGGACTCGAACCACCCCTCAGTGCCACGGATCACCAGCCGAGTAGGCAGTGCTCGCACGATCGACGTCTCGACCTGCGCGGTGAGCGACCCGATACGCACCTCGGCCTCGGCGGACTCATCGATCCGCGCCTTCATCTCCGCGCCCGTGGATGACAGCGAGGCTTCCGCGACCATGCCGGCTTTCCCCGCCCAGTGAGCGATACCGACCGCCATTGACACCGGATAGCATCCGACGTCGAGGATCGCCCCACCGCCGACCGCAGCTGAGAACAGCCGAGACGATCGATCCCTGGCCGCAAAGCCGTACGGCGCCGAAAGCGACAGCGGTAGGCCGATCTCGCCCGACGACACGATGCGCCGTAACTCCTGCGCCAGCGGTCCAAACCGATACTTGTATGCCTCCAGGAAAGGCAATTCCACACGGCGCGCTGTCGCGATCACCTCCGCTGCGCCGGCGCCGTCGATGCTGGCCGGTTTCTCACACAACACAGGTTTTCCTGCGTTCAGTGCGGCGATGGCCAACTCTGCGTGAGTGGTATGCACCGTGCCGATGTATACCGCATCCACATCGTCCCGGTCGATGACCTCTCGGTAGGTACCGCTGCCCGGAGCGCCGTAGGTGTCGGAGAACTCTCGCGCCCGTAGCGGACTCGAACTGCCCACGGCCTGCAAGCTGCCGTGAGCAGATCGCGTCAACGACTGGGCGAAGTCATGACTGATCCGGCCTGGTCCGAGTATCGCCCATCGCGTCCGCCGCGAATCAGCCATGTCAGAAGCGGTTCGCGAAGCCGAGGGATGTCAGATTCTCATAGGAGGTCGTCAGCGCCTCGAGCGGTGTGCGACCGTAGCGCTGGTCCTGCTCAACGAACGCGTGCTTCACACCGATGCGTTCTGCCTCGGCGATGATCGCGGGAAAGTCGAGGGAGCCCTCGCCAATCTCGGCGAACTGCACGAGGTCCTTGAACGTGTCGTGCACCGCAGTGGCTTCGCCGGCGCGGTAGCGGTCGAATGCCTCGGCGGGCACGCGACCAATGCGATAGTCCTTGAGGTGCACGAGTGAAACGCGATCTGCGTAATGCGCGAGTGTGCGAACGGGATCGAGTCCTCCGCGATGCACCCAATGCACGTCGAGCTCGAGTGACACCGACGGACACCGCTCGGAGATGATATCGAGCAC
This sequence comes from Microbacterium marmarense, assembly GCF_037204165.1. NCBI lineage: Bacteria > Bacillati > Actinomycetota > Actinomycetes > Micrococcales > Microbacteriaceae > Microbacterium > Microbacterium marmarense. The sequence goes on along the minus strand of NZ_JBBDGL010000001.1, from coordinate 684,845 downwards.
GTAATCCGACCCGAAGCGCATGAAGTCGACGTGGTGGTTATGGTACGACAACGTCAGTCCCTGCTCCGCCAAGCGAGCACCATACCCCTCGATCGTCGCGCAGAAGTCGTGCAGCGCCTCAAGCGAGCTCAGCGCTTCGTATGTGAGGATTCCGATCCTCACATGCTTGGCGTCCAACGACTTCGCATCGGCGACAATCTTGTCGAAGTCGCCCGCCAGGGAGTCGAAGGGCGATCCCTCAGGCGCACTCAGCAGGCACGACACCGCGGTGACCTTTATGTCCAGCTCATCTATCGAGCGCGCGAGCTCAGCCACAGTGAGCGAAGTCATCGGAATCTGGCTCACTTCGATGGAGCGATAACCTATGCTGCGCAGCTTTTGAAGTGTTGTGAACACGCCGTCTTCGGCGATTAGCTCTTTGAGCATCATGGCCTGAACACCAATGGTGATCATGTAATTCTCCTTGTCGGAATGTCGATGATGATCCGCGTCATCGATCGACGCTGGACGTGGAACGTGGCGCGAACTGGTTCTCTTCGGTGATGCGACGGTTCAGCTCCTCGAGGTAGCGGGTCTGGTCGAAGTCCATTTCGACTTCTTCGCCTAGCCAGCTCGACAGGTGAATCGCGTTTGCAAGTCGTACTCCGAGAATTCCGTCCGATCCCGGTGCGATCAACGGTGTATCGTCAATGATGTTGCGGGCAAAGTTCTCCAGAACGCCCGCGTGCTGCTCGCCCCACTTCGAGGTGAAATCGATCGTCTCGCTCGTGTAGAAGCCGGCCGGATCCAGCTCGCCCGAGAACACGCGTGCCACCGACGCCGCGTCGATGCTCGCGCTGATGTCCTGCTCAGTCCGCTCATAGCGTGTGATGGTAGCCACCCTGCTGTTGTCGACGACGATCTTCCCCTTTTCCCCCACGATCTCCAGGCGGTCGGTGCCCAGAAGGTCGTGCGTTGAGGTGGTGAACGTCCCAGTCGTGCCTTGACCGAAGTCCACGAGAGCCGTCACCTCGTCCTCGACAGCGATGTCACGCTGGAAGCCGTATGACGCCTTCGCGAACACTTTCTTCGGCGCACCGCACAGCCACTGCCAGAGGTCTAGCTGGTGCGGCGCCTGATTCACGAGGACACCACCACCTTCACCACCCCATGTCGCTCGCCATGCGCTGGACTCGTAGTAAGCCTGTGGCCGCCACCAGGTAGTGATGATCCAGTTCGTGCGCAAGATCCGTCCGATCTCGCCACGGTCGATAACCTGCTTCAGATGCTGATACAACGGGTTGTTACGTTGGTTGAACATGATGCCGAAGGTCAACTCAGGATGCTGCGCGGCGAACGCATTCATCTCGTCGACCTGCTGCGTGTAAACGCCCGCGGGCTTCTCTACGAGCGTATGAACCCCGCGCGCTAGCGCCGCCATTGCGTGTTCGGGATGCAGATAGTGCGGCACACATGTGACGACCGCGTCAATCTCGCCGCTCTCGAGCATCGTGATGTGGTCATCGAAGACCTCGACGTCGGGATGCTCCGACCGAACGCGATCCCTCTTCGAGGAGTCAGCGTCCGCGACGGCGCACAGCGACAAGCTCGGCACCTTTCCCTCCGCGATGAGTCGGGCGTACATCGAGCCCTGGGTGCCGTAGCCGATGATTCCAAGTCTGACGGTGCTGCTCATGAGCGGCGTCCTTTCCAGCTGTAAGTGACGGATGAATGGCTGCTCGCTAAGCGGGCAAACCGGCTTGACGATAGACGGACTGAATCAGGTCGACGCTCTTGCGCGCGGTGGGGCCGTCGATCCAGAACTGTTCCGCGCCGTCCAGGCTGTCGTAGAAGTCCTCGATCAGGTACTTGTGCGACAGCCCCCAGTACGAGCGAGCGCCTGTTGCCGGATCTTCGAAGACGCGTTCTGTCCGGCCGTCGTTCCACACCACCGTTAGTTCACCAGCGAGCCGCAGCGTCGCTTGATCCGTCGTGACGTTGATGGTCACCGGGTCATTGGCGCCATTCGCCAATGTCGCGAAGAATACGCTCTGAGCGCCTCCGGCATGCGTGATGACCATGTCCGCCGTGTCTTCGACGTCGATGTAGTCGCCCAGCATTCGCGTGCTTGCGCTGCCGACGACCGATACGGCATCGCCCAACATCCACAGCAACAGATCTATCGTGTGGATCGCTTGGTTCATCAGCAACCCGCCCCCGCCACTCAGCCATCGCCCTCGCCACGGACGGCTGGCATAGTATTCCGGCGTTCGGCTCCACATCACGGTCGCGTTCGCGCCCGACACTGTGCCCGCCTCACCCGATGCGATCAGTTCGTGCATCCTGCGCACTGCGGGGTTGTAGCGATTCTGGTAGCAGACGGCCAACCGGGCCGTCGATCGATCGGCAGCGGCCAGAAGGCGATCCATCGCTTCGCCGGATTCCGCGAGCGGCTTCTCGAGAAGCACGTGCACACCCGCCTCGAGAAAATCGATAGCGACGGGAGCGTGTTCGTTGTGAGGTGTACACACGTGAACGATGTCGGGGTGCGCCTCGTGCAGCATCGTGCGGTGGTCGGCGTACCCCGAAACCCCAGTGGCTGCCTCTGCTCTGACGCGACGCTCGACATCGGTGTCACAGACCGCGACCAGCTCAACACTCTCAGAAGCTGCGATGACATCCAGGTGCACAGTCGAGATGTCGCCGCATCCCACGACCGCTATGCGTCGTACGGGACTCATCGAAGATCGATCCCCAACTCTCCAGCCAGCCCCCTGAACGCTCGGGCAGCATCGCCGAACGCTCGCGGACCAGAGAATCCGCCGAGTTCGTGCGCCGAAGCGAGATGTGGTTCCAACGACGCGAACCCCGTGTACCCGCCATCACGCAGGGCGGTGAGCGTCTCTGCGAGTTCGCCGTCGCCTTCACCTGCAGGCACGATCTCACCGCTCGCAGCGATCGCGTCCTTCACTTGCAAGTAGTCTACGTAGCCGTTGAGCATGGACCAGCCCTCCGTGAACGGACGGCAGCCGACCTGCACGAAGTTGGCGTTGTCCCAAGCCAGACGCAACGACGGCGAGCCCACCGTCTCTACGAGGTCGAGCACGCGCTCAGGGGTGTCACCGTAGATGCCTTTCTCGTTCTCATGCAGCAGCATCACGCCCTCTCGCTCAGCGAGATCCGCGAGCGCCCGCATTCTCGTCATCACGTCGTCGCGCACGTCGGCGGCCGACCGGTGACCCGCACGGTAGAAGGAGAAGACGCGGATGTTCCGCGTGTTCAGGGCATGCGCGACTTTGATGACGCGCTCCAGCCGTCCCACCTCGTGGTCGACTGGTAGCGAGACGTCCACCTTCCCAATTGGTGAGGCCACCGCCGAGACGCCGAAGGCTCGCTGGCTCAGCAGTGACGCGAGCCGCTCGACCGCATCTTCATCAAGATCGACGACGTTGATGCCCCACGCGCTTCGTACTTCGATATGCGATGCCCCGATGGCCTCCATCACCGCCAACTGCACGACAGGATCAGGATCGATCTCGTCTCCAAAACCTGACAGCGTCCATTCGGCGCTCATCGCTCGCCACCTTTCGTTCCGACAGGGTTCAATTCTGTGGTTGTGCCGCACATCCGCAGCCAATCGGCCGCGGCGAAAACGATGTCGTCGACGGTGCCCGAGACATCGATTGTGACTCCGGCTTCGTCCGCTTCGAGGGCTTCGAGCGCCGCAATCTGCGACGAGAGAAGTGTGGGGGGCATGAAATGATCGCTGCGCGCCGCGGCCCTTGCCGCGAGGAGCGCCGGGCTACCCGAGAGGTGCACGAACACAGCCGAAGGCGCCGCAGCCCGCAGCCGATTCCGATACCTCCGGCGCAAGGCCGAGCAGGCAACTACCACGCCCGTGCCACCTTCCGCCTCGGCGAGTCTTGCGCCGACGGCGTTGAGCCAAGGCCCGCGGTCATCGTCCGTCAGCGCCTGCCCAGCTGACATGCGTGCAATGTTCACCGCGGGATGCAGATCGTCTCCATCGACGAAATCGACGTCGAGTTCACGTGCGAGCTCGGCCCCAACCGCAGATTTTCCCGCTGCTGAGATCCCCATCACCACGACGACCGGCGAGTGCTCCAGCGCATCACCAGTCATGCACGGTTCCATCGGCGAGGCGGTTGTACGGAAGGTATGCCTGCTCGTACGGGTATTTGCCCGCTTCATCGACGTTGAGGCTGACCCCGAGTCCCGGTTCATTTCCAGGATGCAGATAGCCGCCCTCCCACGTAAATGTCTGTTCGAACACCCGGTTGGTGCGATCGCCATGCGGCATGTACTCCTGGATGCCGAAGTTGTGGATCGCCAGCCCCAAATGCATGGCGGCGGCCATGCCGACGGGCGAAATGTCGGTGGGACCATGCATCCCGGATTTGATCTGGTACTGGGCCGCGTATTCCAGCGTCTTCTTCAGCGGCGTGATCCCACCCATGTGGGTTACCGCGCCTCTGACATAGTCGATCAGCTGATCGCGGATGAGGTCTTTGAAATCCCATACCGTATTGAAAATCTCGCCGATGGCCAGCGGGGTTGTGGTGTGCTGCCGCACAAGTCGCAGCGCTTCTTGATTCTCAGCGGGCGTGCAGTCTTCCAGCCAGAAAAGATCGTACGGCTCGAGAGCCTTTCCGAGCTTTGCCGCCTGAATCGGTGTCATCCGATGATGCCCGTCATGGAGCAGCGGCAGATCAGGACCGAATTCGTTCCGCACTGCTTCGAAGACGCCCGGAAGATGCGTGAGATACGCACGAGTGTCCCAGTCCTCCTCGGTCGGCTTGTTGCCCCGACGAGCCGGCTCGTGGTCATAGCGCGTTTCGGCGTCCGCCATACCTTGCGCCTGCGACGCGATCCCGTAGATCGCCTTCAACCCGGGCACGCCCGTTTGGATTCGCATCGCCCGATAGCCGTGCTCGAGATGCATACGGACCGAGTCGAAGAGCTCGGAGTTCGTTTTTCCTGACGCATGCCCATAGGCCAGCAGTCCAGTTCGACTGGCGCCACCGAGAAGTTGGTACACCGGCATACCCGCCGCTTTGCCCTTGATGTCCCACAAAGCCATGTCGACGGCAGCGCTGGCCGCCATCGTGACAGGCCCTCGGCGCCAATAGGCGCTGCGGTAGAGAAACTGCCAGGTATCTTCGATGCGAGCCGCGTCAGATCCGATCAGCAGGGGGACTACGTGCTCCGTCAGGTACGCGACGACGGCCAGTTCCCGACCGTTCAGTGTCGCGTCACCTAGCCCGACTAGTCCATCGTCTGTCGTCAGCCGAAGCGTGACGAAGTTGCGGTCAGGACTCGTGACGATGACTTCTGCTTTGTCGATGATCATGGATTCTCCTTTGAGCCGGCGCATTTCACGGTGTTGACAACCGATTGCTTACTGGGCGTGCTCGAATGCTTGTGTCGCAAGGTTCTCGCACCCCATCCGGATGCGTTGCATCGCTTCTGAGTCGTGGACAAGCGTCGCGGACAGCAGCGAAACCAAGGCGCGCACCGGGTCTTCGGCGGCTACTGCTGCCGCAACACCCTCGGATTGCGACTTCGGGGCAGCGTGCCCCGCAAGAAGCCAGGCGATCCACGAACTGATCGCAAACAGACTCGCATCGGCGTTGCTGCCGCGCGCAAGCGATCGCTCTGCGACGGCGGCGAATCTGACGCGCGCCTTCACGTTGCCATGTGCGGCGATCTGCTGGAGCTCGTGCACGATTCGCGAGTTCTCGAATCGTGCGATCAGCTCTGCCCGGTAGTCGACCGTTTCGACCGCTTCCGGCATCAGATCCGCCGCTTCTCGCCAGAAAGCGTCGACGGCATGCCTACAGGACGGCTCGGCAATGGCTTCGACCACTGTGGCGCAGCCTGCCAACATGCCGCGGTACGCCAGGATGGAATGCGCGCCATTGAGCAGCCAGAGCTTGCGAATCTCCCAAGGTTCGATCGCGTCGACGAATCGGGCACCCGCGGTTTCCCACTGCGGTCTTCCCGCGGGAAAATCGCCGGCAAGCACCCAGTCACTGAACGGCTCGGTGACGACCGGCACCGCATCGATCCACTCCCGTCCGGCGATCGTCGCCGTGTGGGTTCCTTCGAAGCTCGGGGTGATGCGATCGACCGAGGTCGTAACGAAGGACACTCGCTCGCCGATCCATCGTGCCAAGTCCGCATCGACCAGGGTCGCCAGCATGTCGAGCGCGCGCGCCGTCACATGGCCGTTGTCGGGCAGATTGTCGCATGACACGACGGCGATCGGCCCAGCTCCTGCGCGCCGTCGCGCTTCCAGTCCCAGCAACAGCCGCGTGAGCGCCGCCTGTGGTTCACAGGTGAACAGGCCGCGCCCGCCCCATGCTTCACGAAGCTCGTCAAGGTCCTTCCGCACGACCGCATCGCGAAGATCGACGCTTCCGTCCGCGCTGAGCCGGTACCCGGCTTCGGTGATCGTGAGTGTGACGATCGCAACGTCCGGATCGCTGAGCAGTTCGATGAGTCTCTCGACACACGCACCATCGTTGGTCTCGACAATGCTACCGATCAGCTGGGACCTGTCACCGTCTGCAGCTCTTTCGATGAGGGTGTACACGCCTCCCTGCGCGCTCAGCGCATCAGCAAGTCGGCGACTCCGCCCGGTAAACGCAGCGATACCCCATTCATGGGCATCGACTGCGCGAGCGGTATAGAAGGCTTGATGCGCACGGTGGAATGCGCCGAGGCCAAGATGGACGATTCGGATGGGCGGTGTAGACACGCGAGAGCCATCCTCGCCGAGTGCTGACCGTGACAGCAGGCTAGTGCTCACAGCTTGAACACCTCGCGCGGGATGGTGTCGACAAGATCTTCCGCGATGCGGCGAGCCATCGGCAGCGATACCCGTCCCTCGTGAACAAGGCGCGCAAGGAACGCGGCGTCGAGACGGCGCGAGGTGTCATGACGTGCAGGTATTGAGCAGAATGCCCTGGTGTCGTCGATGAACCCACTGGATCGATAGAAGCCGGCAGTCTCGGTCACGGAGGAACGCCAGCGAAGGATGGCGTCCGGCGCGTCAAGGAACCACCACGGCGCGCCTATGTAGACGCTCGGGTAGAAGCCAGCCAATGGCGCGATTTCACGTGAGTAGGTTGTCTCGTCGATGGTGAACAAGACAAGGTGAAACCCGGGGGCGACGCCGTATTTCTGCAACAGGGGGCGGAGGTTTTCGACGTACTCCGTGCGCACGGGGATGTCGTGCCCCATGTCGGGCCCAAAACGCTGGAGGGTTTCAGAATGATGGTTGCGACGCACACCGGGATGAAGAGTCATCACCAATCCGTCTTCGACGCTCATGCCGGCCATCTGCATCAGCATGTGACCGCGGAACAGTCGCGCCTCATCCGGATCGAGCTGGCCCCGCACCGCACCGGAGAACAGGCGTTCTGCCGCTGAACGGTCCAGGTCTGCAGTGAATGGTTCGTACACGCCGTGGTCCGCCGATACTGCGCCGTTCTCGACGAAGTGCGCACGCCGCTCCGCGAGCGCACACAGGTAGCCGTCGAAGGTGGTGCGCTGAGCAGTGGCGCTGAGCAGCTGCTCGATGCGCACGCCGAACTCCGGGGTGTCGGGATCGAGGTAGGCATCCGGACGGAAGGTGGGCAGCACTCGCCCAGAGAACGTGGGGTCTGCCGCCAACGCGCGATGCTCACTGAGGTCGTCAAGCGGATCGTCGGTAGTGGCCAGCACCTCAATGCGGAAGCGCTCGAACAAGGCTCTTGGGCGAAACCCCGGAGTCCACAGTTCCGCTGCAATTCGGTCGTAGAGCTCATCCGCATTGTGCAGGCTGAGCTCTTCGGTAATACCAAACAACGTCTCCAATTCGCGAGTCAGCCAGTAGCCGCTCGCTGTTCCGGCATAACGGTGCCAATTCGCTGCGAACAGACGCCACACATCGCGCGGAGCGACCTGCGAACCGCCGCCCAGGCCGAGCGAAGATAGCTCGTGGCCAGCTGAATGCAACACACGCGTCACATAGTGATCGTGAGTGATCAACAGATCCGTCGGGTCTGAAAACGGAACATCGTCGCTGATCATCCTCGGCGAAACATGGCCATGTGGAGACAGGATGGGAAGGTCAGCGACCGATTCGTAGAGATCAATCGCGATGCTTCGAACCTGGGCATCGGCAGGCATGAGGTACCCGTCAGCGAGATCTGGCAACGTCGGCATGGTCTCTATCTTCAGTGACGCCGGCAGGTTTTGTCAACCGGTTGCCATTGTGGTTCGTCTTCGCGCTCACGCCCACTCACGTCGCGGCCCACTCACGTCGCGGCCCACTCACGTCACAGCTCAGTACCGTCACAACTCAGTACCGCCACAGCTCAGTACCGCCACATCACTCTGCTGGGAACCTAGAGAGCGAGCGCGCAGCAGTCCGGCTCGACACCTCCCAAAGCGCGAGGCTGACGCACAAGGTCGGTGGGAATGCTGCGTGACGTCATCTCGGCGCCGAGCGGAGCTGTGTCACGCGCGCAACAGCTCTCCGCGCACGATCGAGTCGCCCGAGTGCGCGGGGTCGCCGTCAAGCGGTTCCACCGACACATCGACGAGGCTGTACTCGACCAGGTCGAGCCCGTCAGGAATGACGAACGATCCGGACTCACCTTCGAGCACTCCCAAACTCACGAGCGCTCCGGCATCGTTTCTGATCAACCACACCTCACGGTAGGTGTCGGGCGCGACTTCATCTCCCACGCTCACGACCAATCGTCTGACACCGTCGCGGTCTTGCTCAACATCGGCCACTCCGGTGGCGTCTGGATGATCGGGAAATGGCTCAAGAACTGCCTGGGCAATTGAGGTAGGCGTGCTCGTGGAGACCGCGAGCGCACCGATACCGATACCGCCGATCACCACGAGGGACGCCGCTAGAGCCCAAGCTGTCGCCCGGAGCGAGCGTCTGCGGGCAGGCGGCTGTGCTTCGTCGCCGGGTGCGCTCTCGGGCTCAGGCGGGCTCGTCTGGAGGGTCTCGGCGGCAGCGCTCATCTCTGATGCAACGGAGCCATCGGTTGTTTTCAGGCCGAGTTCGTCCGCGATTGCGCTCCAGACTCGGGCGGGTGGAGCCTCGAGCTTTTCGTCTGCGACTGTCGCACGCGCTACCCCAACTGCGCGTGATAGTTCATTGAGCTCAGTGCGGCACGGCTCACACGCTGACAAATGACCACAGTCGGTCACTGAAGCCGCAGGCTCGCCTAGTGCGAGCAAAGCAAGTTGTTCTGGGTCAAGATGCGACATTCGTGACCTCCAATCGTTCGCGCATTCGGTTCAAGCTTCTTCGGATGTGGCTCTTGACAGTTCCCAACGGCATATCGAGCCGCTGCGCGATCTGCGCGTGCGTCAGATCATCGAAGAAGGCCAAGCGCACAACCTGTTGCGCATCGGGTTCGAGTTGATCGATCTCGTTCGCCACAAGAATCGACTCCGCCAAGTCTGGGGGTTCGCCCACGAGGTCGTCTGGTCGAGTGATTCGCATAACTTCTTGTTGCACTGTTTTCACTCGTGCCCGTGACTCATGGGCATCAGCGATCCGACGACGAGCGATCACTACAAGCCAAGTCGACAGTTTGGCCTTGCGCTCATCAAACGATTCTCGAGACGTCCATGCCGATACAAAAGTGCGTTGTGTGACATCTTCGGCGTCGCCACGATCGCCCAGCGATCGCAGCGCGAGGGTGAAGACCACCGGTGACCAGCGTCGGTACACCTCTTCGAGGGCGCGTTCATCTCCCGCGCCGAACCTCGATGCGAGGGCGCTTTCTTCGCTCGGTTGTTCCATGTCGATCTACTTCGCTCTACATCACGCCGGCACCGCGACAGCAACAACATTGTCGCGGTAGCGTCCGGTCGAAGAGTCGAATGGACCGCCGCACGTGATGATCACTAGCGCCGGTTCGCCCTCACGAGCAAATATCTCGTCGACAGGAAGCTCCGTCTTTGGATAGTACGTGACCGACGTGAAGACGTATTCGGTGACTCCCCCGCTGTCATCTGTGATCACGACGCTCTCCCCTTTGCTGACGTCACGAAGCCCCGCGAGCGGCCCGATAGGAAACTGCGGGGAGTCCACGTGTGCTGAGAGCACCATGTTTCCGGAGTCAGAGTCAGCATCCGGCCCGAATCTGTACCACCCTGCCACTGCGGGATCTTCTGGAAGCTCCATCTGCGAGCTGGCGTCCACTCCCACAGGCACGATAGGCATGTTCACACCAATTTGGTCGATGCTGACTGTGACCGGCGCGACAACCTCGGCGATTGCGGCGGGTTTGCTTGATGTCACAGGTACGTCCACAACGGCGGTAGGGGCGACCGTGACCGTCTGAGTCGGTTCTGGAACTGGCTGCTCAGCTTCGGAGGCTGGCGCTGTGCACGCACTGAGACATACCGCGAGAGCGAGCGCCATCGCCGAAACGGCGAGCCAGCTTCGGTGCGCGATGGGTCGCTCTCGCGGTATGTCAAAGATCATGCGCGGTCGCTTGCCTTCTGGCGACGTGCGACCATCAGCGCCGAGACAGCCAAGGCCGAAACGAGTGCCAAGCCGCCCGCGATCAAAAGTCCCGACTGCTGAGCATCACGCTGCGCGAGGTAGCCAGCCGATCCCGACGGCACACCGTCTGGGCTGGAGTGCAGTCCATCAATCGTCTGAACAGCAAGGTCCAGGTTGCCAGCTTCAGCACTGCCCCAGGCATACACGACGGTAAGCGCCCCTTCGTCTACTGCGACGTCTGCCGGGCCGATGACCGGGTCGGTGGTTCCTTCCAGTGCGACGGCAGCTGACACGGTGCCCGCGGCAAGATCAAGCGACGATTCGTTCGGGTTCGTTAGTCCGGTGATCACTGCGGTGTCACCGGCAAGAATGTCGACTGCCGGTGCAGCAGCGACATGACGTACCGTGAGTCGGCCTTCGCCAGCAGCGGTTGCTGACAGGTCATTTTCGAACGCTGTCACCGACGGTTCGCCGTCTTCGCTCAGATAGGCCACAGCGGTGTAGCTCATGTTCGCCTCAAGGGTGAGAGTCACGGGACCGAGAACGGGCGAACTGTCGTCAGCCGCGTCGGTCGCCGTCAGCGCAACCTCGTAGTCTCCGGCAGGAAGATCAAGGGGCCCCGCGAGATCACCGGGCTGGAAATCGTCGAGCGTCAGCTCGCCGTTCACATATACATCGACCGGGGTGTCCGGGATTCCATGCAGTACCGAAAGATCTGCGGTGGTCTCAGAGATGGCGGACGCCGGTAGGGCGAGGCCGAGCGCGGCGACAAGGCCGACTGCGATACCTGCTGCTGTCTTACGCATTATTTCCTCCTCGTAGATGTCGACGCGATCATTGCGCCGTTGCTCAGTTGTTTCTCTGCAAGAAGCCGATCTGGATGCAGGCAACAGAAAGTTTTTGAATCTCGATTCTTTTTGAGGCACTCTGCATCCAAATGGAGCCGCCGGCCGGAACACCTCTTTGACGCGTGACTGCTGGACTCCCGCATTTCGCCCGTCAGTCCGCCGTTGCTGTCCCCCAGCAGCAACGGCGGGCCCAGAAACTGTGGATGCGCATCGCGAGCGGGAAAGCGCTTGCGAAGCATCCGATCTCGTGCTTTACTATGGGAAAGCGTTTACCCATCCATCTGCGTGATGGCTCCGAGAAGAAAGCAGGACCGGCGTGACCGATACGACTGTCGCCTCAGCACCCACCGCTCGCCCGCAGGTACGCGAGATCGGCATCATCATGAACGGCGTGTCTGGCCGCATGGGATACCGCCAGCACCTGGTGCGGTCGATCCTTGCGATTCGCGACCAGGGCGGCATCGAGATGCCCGACGGCTCGAAGGTCACAGTGAAGCCGATTCTCGTAGGCCGCAGCGAAGCCAAGCTCGCCGAGCTGGCGGCCAAGCACGACATCGAGGACTACACCACTGATCTCGATGCTGCCCTCGCCGACCCCCGCTGGGAGATCTACGCCGACTTCCTCGTGACCAAAGCTCGGGCCACCGCGCTGCGCAAGGCAATCGCGGCGGGCAAGACCATTTACACCGAGAAGCCCACGGCAGAGTCGGTCGAGGAATCGCTCGAGCTGGCGCAGTTGGCACGCGAAGCCGGAGTCAAGACCGGCGTCGTGCACGACAAGCTCTACCTCCCGGGTCTGCAGAAGCTCAAGCGCCTCATCGACTCCGGCTTCTTCGGCCGCATCCTCTCGGTGCGCGGCGAATTCGGATACTGGGTTTTCGAAGGTGACTGGCAGCCTGCGCAGCGTCCCAGCTGGAACTACCGCGCTGAAGACGGCGGCGGCATCATCGTCGATATGTTTCCGCACTGGAACTACGTGCTCGAGAACCTGTTCGGCAAAGTCGAGACCGTCTATGCGCAGGCTTCCACTCATATCCCCACGAGATGGGATGAGAACGACGAGCCCTACACGGCTACCGCTGAAGATGCTGCGTACGGCATTTTCGAACTGGCGGGCGGGGCGGTGGCTCAGATCAATTCGTCTTGGACCGTGCGCGTGAACCGTGACGAACTCGTCGAGTTTCACGTCGACGGCACCCACGGTTCGGCGGTTGTCGGCCTGTTCGGAGCGAAGATCCAGCACCGCAACGCCACACCCAAGCCGGTATGGAACCCCGACCTGGCCGACAGCCACAACTACGACGACGACTGGGCGGAGGTTCCCACCAACGACGTGTTCCAGAACGGCTTCCGCCAGCAGTGGGAAGAGTTTCTCACCTCGTACGTCGAGGGCACGGCGTACGAGTTCGACCTCCTCGCGGGCGCCCGCGGCGTGATGCTCGCGGAGGCCGGCCTGCAATCGAGTCGCGCGGGCCGCAAGGTCGAGCTGGCCGAGCTCAACCTCGACTGATCGGCGATCCATGACAAGCCTCACCCTCCTCTCACACGCGGGCACCGTCTCTACGGTCGCCCTCGCTGAAGCGCCCGACTACACCAAACCTCAAGGCGCTCTGCGCAGCCGCGTCGCCTACGCCGCAGCCCACGTGGTGCCGAAGACTTCCGCCGACAACACCCCGGGACAGCCCGCCGATGTGGACTGGGACGCGACACTCGCATTTCGTCGCCACGCCTACGCGTGGGGGCTAGGAGTGGCCGATGCGATGGACACCGCGCAGCGGAATATGGGATTGGATGCTGCGGCAACGCGCGAGCTCATTTCACGTTCAGCACAGGTCGCACGCGAGGAGGGTGGCTCGGTCGTGGTCGGCGTGAACACCGACCACGTTGACGACGAGCACATCTCGATCGACGAGGTGATAGATGCCTACAAGTCACAACTGCATTTCGCCGAAGAGCAGGGCGCCGGTCCTGTGCTCATGGCATCACGCCATCTGGCTCGCGCGGCACAATCAGCCGACGACTACCGTCGCGTTTATCGTGAGGTACTGCAGTCGGCGACAGCGCCCGTTGTGTTGCACTGGCTGGGCACCGCTTTCGATCCGACGCTCGAAGGATACTTCGGCTCAGCTGATTGGCGCACCGCAGCCGACGTTCTGCTTGAGATCATCAATGAGAACGTCGCCAAGATCTCGGGCGTGAAGATGAGCTTGCTCGACGCGGCCTCGGAGGTTTCGGTGCGCGAGCGCTTGCCCGATGGCGTGCGCATGTTCACCGGTGACGACTTCAACTATGTCGGACTCATCGGCGGTCAAGACGTTCCCGGTGCGACTCAGCCACCGCGTGACACCAACGCTGCGCGTCAGCACTCTGATGCTCTTCTGGGCGCCTTCGCCGCGCTGACGACCTCGGCATCGGCTGCGATCCAGGCGCTCGACGCCGGCGATCCTGCACGCTACCTCGAGATTCTCGGTCCGACCGAAGAACTCAGCCGCCAGATCTTTGCCGCGCCAACGTTCTACTACAAGACCGGCGTTGCCTTCATGTCCTGGCTGAACGGCCACCAGCCGGCATTCCAAATGGTCGGCGGCTTGCATTCCGCAAGAAGCTTGCCGCATCTGTCTCGAATCATCGAGCTTGCGAATGCGTCGAACGCTCTCGAACGGCCTGAGCTCGCCACGATTCGTTGGCACGGAATGCTGCGCATCAATGGAATCGATGTGTCGGGAGTGCTCTCGTGATCGACCCGCGTCTGTCAATCAACCAGGCGACGATCAAGTACGCAGATCTCAAAACCGCGTTGAGCGTGACGGCACAGGCGGGAGTCGAAGCGATCGGCCTGTGGCGCGAACCTGTGCAAGAAGTGGGCCTCGCCACGGCCGCGTCGATGCTCACCGACTCGGGGCTTCGGTTCACCACGCATTGCCGATCCGGCTTCTTCACCATGCCCGAGAGCCCGCAGCGCCGCGCATCGATCGCCGACAACCTTGTTGCGATCGAAGAAGCAGCCACGCTGGCCGCGGCGGGAGCAGACGGGTCAACGGCGGTCCTCGTGCTGGTCGCCGGAGGACTGCCTGATGGCTCGCGTGACATCGTCGGAGCGCGCGAACGTGTGCGCGATGCAATCGGCGAGCTCGCCCCACATGCGTCGGCCGCTGGGGTGACGCTGGCTATCGAGCCGCTGCATCCTATGTTCGCCAGCGACCGCTGCGTCATCTCCACCCTCGGCCAGGCACTCGACATCGCAAGCGACTTCGACCCCGCGACAGTCGGCGCCGCCGTCGACACCTTCCACATCTTCTGGGATCCCGACGTGCTCGACTCGATTGCGCGTGCCGGCAGCGAAGGCCGCATCGCGACATACCAAGTCTGCGACTGGAACACTCCGCTTCCCGCGGACGTGTTACTCAGTCGGCATTATCCGGGCGACGGTGTGATCGACTTCGAGTCGCTCACACGCGCCGTCATCGCAACCGGCTACCACCGCGACATCGAAGTTGAGATCTTCAACAAAGAGATCTGGCACACCGATCCGCTGATCGCCGTGCAGCGCACTGCCGCCGCGTTCGCCGCGGCTGTGTCGCCACACCTGACGCCTATCAGCACCGAACAATCGCACGCCTGAAGCAGGAAAACGCTTGCTAACCAAACGGTGAAGCCGAGCACAAACGCCTAGACTCAGCCCTGTGAGCGACATGAACCCGCCGGCGCGAAGCGCTGCCACCCTGAACGATGTAGCTCGCGAAGCTGGCGTGTCGCTGGCCACGGCATCTCGGGTGCTCAACGGTTCGGAGCGCAAGGTTGCGGAAAGCTATCGTGAGCGAGTCGAATCCGCCGCGGCGAAGCTCGGTTACAGCGCCAATCTCTCGGCGCAAGCCACCGCGCGGGGCACTGCCGCGATCGTCGCGCTGCTTGTCGCTGATATCGCCGACCCCTACTTCGGTCAGATTGCCTCGGGAGTAGCGCGTGGCGCCGACGAGGCGGGACTCGTGGTCACGATTGCGATCACTGAGCGAGATGCCCAGCGAGAGGTGAAACTCGTGCGTGCCCTGCGCGGGCAACGTCCTCGCGGCCTCATTCTCGCCGCATCCCGCACCGACAAGACCGATGCTGCCGGCCTGAGCGCTGAGCTCGACGCCTTCGCAGCGGGTGGTGGGCGCGTCGTGGCCCTCGGCCGCTCATCCGCAGACGTGCGCTCGGTGCCGCTCGACAACCGCGCTGGCACCGCAGCGCTGGGTGTTGCCCTGGCAGAACGCGGCTACCGTGAGGCGATCATCATCGGTGCCGCCGAAGGCATCCGCACCTCCGACGACCGCATCGCCGGCTTCGCCGAAGGCTTTACTGCGAACGGCAGCGGCACCATCCGCACCATTGTTCGCGGCGGCTTCACGCGAGATGCGGGTTACAACGCCGCCGCCGCACTGCTCGCGGGCGGTGTCGCCGAAGGCACCTTGATCTTCGGCATCAGCGACGTCGTCGCAATCGGCGCGATGTCAGCGATCCGCGATGCCGGTCGCTCCGTCGGCACCGACATCGCCGTTGCCGGTTTCGATGACATCGCCACCGGACGAGACATCCGCCCAGGGCTCACGACCGTGCGCGTTCCCCTCGAAGAGCTCGGGTATCGCCTGCTGCATGCGGTCGTCGATGAAGAGTGGGATGCTTCAGCCGCACCGATCGAGCTTGAAGTCATCGTGCGAGGCAGCACCCCCGAACGCACCGCCCGCTAGCGCCACCCCGTCGGGCCGAGAGCACTAGGCAAGGCGACGCGCGAGCGTAGCGCCCGCTTCAATCAGCCAGCGCGCCGGGTCGCGCATAGCTGCCTCAGCAGAACCGGCAAGCTCCGTGAGCGAAACCGAAGACGCGAACGCGGAGGTATCAGCGTCGACGGTGATGCGTCCAGCGACAAGGGCGACCGGAACCGCTTCGCCAGCAGTAATCGTCGATACGTGCGCGGGAACCTTACCCGCGGCGGATTGGCCGTCAAACGAACCCTCGCCCGTGATGACGACGGTCGACGAAGCGACGGCCTCACGCAATCCGATGAGTTCAGCGACCGCATCAGAGCCGGGCGCGAGACGGGCGCCCCACACCAGAAGGCCAAACCCGGTGCCCCCGGCCGCGCCCGCGCCCGGCATCGCGGCAAGCTCTACGCCGCTTTTCGGCCTGCCTTGCTCGCCGCCGACGTCGGCAGCATTGACGAGTGAGGCAAAACGCGCGAGTGCCGCGTCCAGCTCAGCAGTCTGGTCAACGCTCGCGCCCTTCTGTGGACCGAACACGGCTGCGGCACCGCCCGCGCCGAGAAGCGGATTGGTGACATCACTCAGCACGTGAACTCCGCCGGGCGGCAGCGCCGCCAGGCCGGTGAGATCCACCGTTGCGACATCAGCCAGTCCGCGGCCGCCGTCTGCGACGTTGTCACCGTGAGCGCTCAACAGTCGCGCGCCGAGAGCCGAGAGCATTCCCGCCCCACCGTCGGTCGAGGCGCTCGATCCGATGCCCAACACCAACCGTGAAACGCCGTGAGCAAGAGCGGCTGCAATAGCCTCGCCGAACCCACGCGTATGCGCGTCGAGGGGGCGCAATCTAGACGGAGTACCCAACAGCTCTATGCCGCTTGTCGACGCGAGCTCGACGACGCCTGTTCCCCGGGGGGCCTCGACCGATGCCGGCAGCAAGAGCCACGATGCGGCCACAACCGTGTTCTCAGGGCCAGTCACCGACACCGGCATTCGGCGTGCTCCAGGTACGGCGGCTTCGAATGCCGCCAAAGTACCTTCGCCGCCATCTGCCATCGGCATCAGGTGCACAACGTCGTGAGGTGACACGGCGTGCCATCCACGTCCAATTGCAACTGCGGCGTCGGCGGCAGCAAGCGTGCCCTTGAACGAATCGGGAGCGATCACGACGGTGTGTGCCATGCAGACATTCTCCTCGGTCTTGGTGGGGACGCGCAGGAAAGCGTTATCCGGTGCACAATAGTAGCGATGGATGCTGACAGAGAAAACCCGCCCCTCGCCGTGATCGCTACCGGAACCGGTCGCTACGGCGACCCGTGGCATCCGTTCGACGAAACATCGGCAGCGCTGGCCAGCATTCTCGAAGCCGACGGCTGGCAAGTTGCGGCAGTTGCTGACCCCGATATCGCGCTTGCCGAGTTGCAGGGTGTCGACCTCTTGGTGGTCAACGCGGGTGACCCTTCCCGAAACGTCCCCGAGGGCCTCGCGCCGGTGCCTGCCGCCACAATCGAGGCGGCTTCCGCAGGCCTGACCGAAGCGTTGCAACGCGGCATCGGAGTTCTGGCGACACATACGTCGATCTCGTCACTTCGCGACTACCCCGCGTGGTCTGAGGCAATCGGTGGTTCATGGGAGCCAGGCGTGTCGTGGCATCCGCCCATCGCCCATTCGGCCGTGCGCGTCGTCGACACCGACCATCCGATCACGGCCGATGCCCGCGATTTCACCCTTCACGACGAGATGTATTCGGGGCTGGTGCTCACGAGCCCCGTTGATGTGTTGCTCGAGCACTCGCTCGATGGCGTGGCTCATCCGCTCGTGTGGACGAAGGAGAATCCAACCCGCGCGGCAGTCTCGGCGCTCGGCCACGATGCGGGCGCATACGAGTCACCCGAGTTGCGCACGCTGATCGCGCGAGCCGCCCGCTGGGCTGCTCGCCGCGAGCTTTAGCGTCCGACGCGGGTGCTCTGCCGCACGACCAGCGTCGTAGCCACACGCCCCGCGCGATCATGCTCGTCGCGATCATGTTCCTCGCGGTCATGCTCCTCGCGAGTATGCCCCGTGCCGTCGATGGAGTGAACCAGCATCGCGACGGCTCGCTCGCCGAGCACATCGAAGTTCTGACGCACCGTCGTGAGCGGCGGGCGATACTGGGCGGCATCGGCGACATCGTCGAAACCCACAACTGCGACGTCGTCGGGCACCTCACGGCCTGCTTCAGCAAGCGCGCGCAGCACTCCCAATGCCATCTGGTCGTTGGCGCAGAAGACCGCCGTCGCTCCCGCCTTGGCCAGCTCTACGCCGGCCGCAGCGCCCGATGCCGCCGACCAGTCACCGCGCAAGACGTTAGGCACCGTCGCACCAGCAGACACGAGCACATCGCGCCAGGCGCTCTCGCGCTGCTCGGCTGCAAATGAACCGCGTGGCCCCGCCACGTGCCACACCTCCTCATGGCCGAGCTGCAGCAGATGCTCGACCGCAGCTCGCGCTCCGCCCGCATGATCGGTCTGCACGCCCACAAATCGATCATCGGGTAGCGAATCGACCACGACCAGGTGCAGTCCTGGCGGGATTCGCGCGCCGCGCGCCGCGGCAGTTGCCTCGTTCAAGACGATCGCGCCATCGACTCCCTGCTCGACAAGCCGCTCAAACGCAGCCGAAACATCATCGCTGCCACCGAGCGTGACCACGGTAAGGGCAAACCCCCGTGATGCCGCCGCGTCGGCAACCGCCTGCAGCATTCGCGAGTTTCCGACCGTAGCCAGCGTCGACACGACGAGCCCGATGGTGTGCGTGCGCCCGGTGCGCAAGGCACGTGCTGCACGATGCGGTCGGTAGCCCAGCGTTGCCATGGCTCGTTCGACCCGAGCGCGTGTCGCGGGATCAACCCGCGGGCTGTTGTTGACCACTCGCGAGACTGTCTGGCCAGAAACGCCCGCGTGCTGTGCGACATCAGCCATCGAGACTCGTTTTTGCACTGCATCCTCCGCCTTCCACGCCCAACAGGTGCCATGTTGACGTTACCATGCGCCCCAGCTAGCATGTTGACGTGAACACACCCGCGCTGCCTTCCGAAACCCTCGGCGCTGGGGTCGTTAAACGCCCCACTTTGCTCGCCGATGGTCGCGAGCTGATCTACTACGACGACCCCGACACCAGGCTCGGGGCGGAACGCGCCATCGACGCCCGCGATCTTGATCCACGCCCCGCGACGGCGACGATGCGTCGGGATGTGTTGACCGGTGACTGGATCTCAGTGGCAGCATCCCGTCAGAATCGCGCCTTCATGCCGCCGGCCGAGTTCGACCCGCTCGCTCCGCAGACGGCAGCCAATCCATCAGAGATCCCTTCGACATACGACGTCGCTGTCTTTGAGAACAAATCCCCCTCGTTCGGCCCGGCGCTGGCCACCGCGCACGGCGATGCTCCCGCCGGCGACGACGCACCACGGGGTCTCGACGATGTGGATGCTCCGGGGCTCGGTCGCACCCGCACCGCTGTCGGCCGCTGCGAGGTCGTCTGCTTCAGTCCCGAGCACGAAGGATCGTTCGGCACACTGAGCGTTACGCGCGCGCGCACTGTCATCGAAGCGTGGGCTGACCGCACCGCCGCTCTGTCTGCGCTGCCGGGCGTGCAGCAGGTCTTTCCGTTTGAGAATCGTGGCGAGGCCATTGGTGTGACGCTCCCGCACCCGCACGGCCAGATCTATTCGTACCCCTACATCACCCCGCGCACGGCGAACCTGCTGCGTCAACTCGAGACCGAGGGCGATGACCTGTTCTCGCGCATTCTGGAGTTCGAGCAGAATTCCGAACGCGTGATCGTCGCGGGCGAACACTGGACGGCGTTCGTTCCCTTCGCCGCGCGGTGGCCGCTCGAAGTGCATCTGCTGCCGAACCGTCACGTCGCCGACCTCGCCGAAACGAACGACGCCGAACGCACGGAGCTGGCGCCGCTCTATCTGCGGCTGCTGCGGGGCATCGACGCGCTCTACGACACCCCCACTCCCTACATCGCCGCGTGGCATCAAGCTCCGGTGAACCGCGGACGAGACTCGGTGCGCATGCACCTGCAGCTGACATCGCCGCGCCGAGCAGCAGACAAGCTCAAGTTTCTGGCCGGAAGCGAAGCCGCGATGGGCGCCTGGATTGGCGACATCGCACCCGAGACCGCTGCCGCAAAGCTGCGAGACGCCGTCGAATCGATCCCTGAGGTACACGCGTGATGACCGAAACCAACACGGCAGCAGCGGCGCAGACGCTGCTCGAGACGATCACCGGCATCTCGGCCGCACCCACGTGGTCAGCGCCGGGCCGGGTGAACCTCATCGGCGAACACACCGACTACAACGACGGGTTCGTTCTGCCGTTCGCCATTCAGCACCGCACCCATGCCGCGGTCGCCACGCGCAGCGACGGGATGATCCGCGTCGTGTCGACATTCGACCAGAAGCCGGTCGCGTTCGCCCTGACCCAGCTCGATGAGTTCTTTCCCCACCGGCGCGACGAGGTAGTCGAGTGGGCACGCTATCCGCTCGGTGTCGCGTGGGCGCTTCTGAGGGCGGCGGGCCTCGATGCCTCGACCGCCACCGGAGTCGATCTCGCATTCAGCTCGCATGTTCCTGTCGGCGCGGGACTATCGTCGTCGGCGGCCATTGAAGGCGCAACGGCGTCGGCCCTCGCCGACACCTGGGGCATCACCCTCGACCGCGTGGCGTTGGCACAGGCCGGCCGCACCGCCGAGAACGAGGCCGTCGGCGCACCCACCGGCATCATGGATCAGATGGCGACGATGCTCGGCCACACAGACGCGGCGATCTTTCTCGACTGTCGCACGCTCGAGGCCGCTGTGGTCGACCTCGGATTTGCCGATGCCGGCCTCGAGCTGCTCGTGATGGATACCGGCGTCAAGCACTCACACGCGACGGGCGGCTACGGCGAGCGCCGCGCATCTTGCGAGCGCGGGGCTTCCATCATGAATGTTGCTGCCCTGCGCGATCTGACCGTCGACGATCTTCCGCGCGCCGAAGCTTTGATGGACGACGTCACCTTCCGCCGTGTTCGCCACGTCGTCACTGAGAATCAGCGGGTGCTCGACACTGTGCGCGTGCTGCGCGAGCAGGGACCGACATCGATCGGCGGCCTGCTGATCGCGTCGCACGCGTCGATGCGTGATGACTTCGAGATCTCAGTGCCCGAGCTCGATACCGCTGTCGACGCCGCTCTCACTGCTGGTGCCATAGGGGCACGTATGACCGGAGGCGGTTTCGGCGGGGCGGCAATCGCGCTCGTCGCCCGCGCCGACGTCGAAACAATCAGCTCGGCGGTCGCCACGGCGTTTGCCAAGGCTGGCTTTGCCCCACCTGCGACGTTCACTGTCTCACCTTCCGTTGGTGCCAGCAAAGACGCGTGAACAATCGCTGAACACAGACCGCGAATGTTTGCAAATCTCTGGCGGTGATGGATGCTGCGCCCTAGCGTCGAGCTAGGCAGCAGCATCCGTCCCCTGCCAAAAGGAGCGAACGTGGCATACCTCACTGTCGCGACCGAGAACTCGGTCGACGTTGACATCTTCTACACCGACCAGGGTGAAGGCCAGCCAGTCGTGCTGATTCATGGCTTTCCCCTCAACGGCGAGTCATGGGGCAAACAACAAGCGGCGCTTCTCGACGCTGGCTATCGAGTGATCGCATACGACCGTCGGGGTTTCGGCGCCTCAACGAAGACCGCCGCGGGTTCTGACTACGACACGTTCGCCGCAGACTTGCACGCTCTGATTGAGGATCTTGACCTCGACGATGCCGTGCTCGTCGGGTTCTCAATGGGCACGGGCGAAGTGGCGCGCTATCTCTCGCGCTACGGCAGTTCCCGCGTAGCGAAGGCCGCTTTTCTCGGCTCGCTCGAACCGCTTCTGCTGAAGACCGAAGACAACCCCGGCGGGGCCGGACCACAAGAACTGTTCGATGGATTCGCGGCGGCCGTGCGCGAAGACCGCTATGCCTTCGTCAGTGGATTCTTCAACGACTTCTACAACCTTGATGACAACCTCGGCTCGCGCATCTCGCAAGCCGCCGTCGATGCGAGCGTGCAGGTCGCCAATCAGGCAGGAAATGCCGCGATCGCCGCGGCGCCGCTGACTTGGCCGACCGACTTTCGTGACGACATCCCCTCGATCAACGTGCCTTCGCTGATTCTTCACGGAACGGCCGACAACATCCTTCCGATTGACGCCACCGCCCGGCGCTTCAAGCAACTGCTGCCGCAGGCAACCTATGTCGAGCTCGAGGGCGCGCCCCACGGGCTGCTGTGGACTCACAGCGCCGAAGTGAACGAGCATCTGCTCGCATTCCTGAAGACCTGATCCGATACAAGAACGGCCCGGCGCTGTCGCGCCGGGCCGTTGTTGAGTATCGAGCAGAAGCTAGACCGCAGGCGTTACCGCGATCTCACCCAGCAGAGATGTGACGTGTTCGATGATCGAATCGCGCACTCCGCGAACTCCATCGAGGTCCAGCTCGGCCGGGTCGGCAAGCTGCCAGTCTTCGTAGCGCTTTCCCGGATAGATCGGGCAGGCGTCGCCGCAGCCCATCGTGACCACGACGTCGGCGGCCTGCACCACGTCATCGGTCAACGGCTTCGGATACGCGTCTTCGAGCGGAATTCCTGCCTCGGCGAGCGCCGCAACGACGTCGGGGTTGAGCTGGTGGGCGGGCAGCGAACCAGCGGAGCGCACGTGCACGCGACCCTGTGAGAGGTGCGCGGTGATGGCGGCAGCCATCTGCGAGCGACCGGCGTTCTGCTCGCAGATGTAAAGAACTTCAGGCAGGTCGTGCGGTGCGACACCGGCGACCTGAGCCAGAGCGGTCAGCCGCTCACCCACGAAGTGCTCGGTCTGCATCGCCAGGTGCGCTTTGACCTTCGAGGTGCGAAGCAGTGCCGTGTACGAATCGAGTACGTAGCGCTGAACCGTTTCGGCGCTGAACGTGCCGGCGTACTTCTCGCGCATCTCGGTTGCGAGGCGTCCGAGGAATGCTTCCGGGTACGTGAGTCCGGGCAGCCCTCGACCGTTGTTCGGGATCGTCATGACACTGCCGGTTCCGGAAGGATCTCGGCGAGCAGCGCGCTGATGCGAGCCTTGATGTCGTCGCGCACGCGACGAACGGTCACGATGTCTTTGCCGGCGGGGTCTTCAAGCTCCCAGTCTTCGTAGCGCTTGCCGGGAAAGATTGGGCAGGTGTCGCCGCAACCCATGGTGATGACCACGTCGGATTCCTGCACGGCTTCGACCGTGAGAATCTTCGGGGTGTTGTTGGCGATGTCGATGCCTTCTTCAGCCATCGCCTCGATGGCGATCGGGTTGATCTGGTCTTTGGGTGCCGAGCCCGCCGAGAGCACCTCGACGCGACCGCCAGAGAGGGATTGCATGTAGCCAGCAGCCATCTGCGAGCGCCCGGCGTTGTGGACACAAACGAAGAGAACGGTGGGTGATTCAGTCATACGAAAAGCATAGACGACGATCTATGCTTTTCGTGAACGGATGCTGATCGCTTCACCGATTGTTCATGTCAATGTCGCGAGCAAGCCGCGCACCCGCTCGTCAATGTCGTCACGAATCACACGCACCGCGGGCAACGGGAGCCCCGCAGGGTCATCAATCGGCCAGTCGAGATATAGCTTGCTGGGATAGACCGGGCAGGCGTCCCCGCATCCCATCGTCACCACGACGTCTGCCGCTCGAACCACCTCGTCGGTGAGCGGCTTTGGAAACTCGCCGCCCAACGGCACGCCGATCTCGTCGAGAGCGGTCACCACAACGCCGCGCACGGCATCGGCGGGCGCCGACCCCGCCGTGCGAACGCGAATACGATCGCCAGCGAGGTGCCGCAGAATCGCAGCCGCAA
This sequence comes from Microbacterium marmarense, assembly GCF_037204165.1. Lineage (NCBI taxonomy): Bacteria > Bacillati > Actinomycetota > Actinomycetes > Micrococcales > Microbacteriaceae > Microbacterium > Microbacterium marmarense. The sequence goes on along the minus strand of NZ_JBBDGL010000001.1, from coordinate 660,839 downwards.
GCTGTGAACGGCCGGCGTTCTGCACGCAGACGAACAGCACCTCAGGACGGTCATCGTCTGCCAGGGCCTCATGCGCGAGAGCAGTCAGCCTGTCAGCCGCGAATCCGGCCACCTTCGACGAGCGCTGACGGCTCACCCCCTGCGCAGTGAGGAGCGCGTCTGTCTCCACGACGTAGCGCTCAACGGTGTCGCGGCCGAAGGTGCCAGAGAAGCGTGCACCAAGATCATCGATGATGCGATCGAGCGTGTCGGCTGCGCCAATGGAATCCGTGGCCGGCAGCAACGACGCCACCATGTCAACGTGAACGCGGGGAACCGAATACCAGACTCGACGCCCTTCCGGCAGTCGCGCAAGCAGACCAGCATCATGCAGCACCCGCACGTGATGCGACAGAGTCGGCTGCGTCAGGCCCAACGCACCGGCCAGTGCGGTCACGGTCGAACGAGACTGCTCACTCGAAAGCACCAGCTGAAGAATCCGCAGGCGCGTCGGGTCTGCCAACAGCCGCAGTTCGTCGATCCCAGCATTCATAGATGAGAGTCTATGTGATTCTCACTAGAAACTCAGGAGCAGCATCCCCCGCCAGCAGGGCCTCCGTCGGTCGAGCACACGCCAGTTGCAGGCAACGACAGCTCAACCTTCGTAGCCGACGCCGTGTCGCCATCAATCCACGCGGCGATCGAGCGCACCTGCTCATAGCCCGTGGCGAGCAAGAAAGTCGGAGCACGGCCATAGCTCTTCATCCCGGCGATGAAGAATCCATCTTCGGGTTGGCGAAGCTCTGCAAATCCGTGAGGCTCGACCGTGCCACAGCTGTGCTCGTTCGGGTCGATCAGCGGAGCCAGCCGTTTCGGCGCCTCGACGATTTCGTCAAGTTCGAGGCGAATCTCGCGAAGCATGTCAAGGTTGGGCCTGAAACCGGTGGCATTCACGACGACATCTGCCTCGATGTCGGTGAGTTCACCGCCGCGGTTGCCGACGATGCGCACCGAATCGCCTTCGCGCTCGAGCCGCGCGATCTCGAAACGATCGACGACATCAATCACACCGCGCTCTACGAGAGTGTCGACGCGGCCGCCGATCTTCGCGCGCGCCACGAGTTCATCGTCGGGTGATGTAGACACCCGCACGGCGCCGCGGTTTCGAATGGCCCACGTGATGCGTGTGCCGGGCACCTTCTCGGCGAGCGCCGCCAGATTGATGAGAGTGTTCGCTGCGGAGTGTCCGGCGCCGACAACGACCGTGTGACGGCCCGCGAAACGGCTGCACTCAGCCCCGAGCACATCAGGGAGGGCGTGCGAAACGAGATCGGCCACCTCCGCCAGCCCCAACGGATCGAGACCGCTAGAGCCCAAACTGTTCGGAGTGCGATAGGTGCCAGACGCATCGATAACCGCTCGGGCGGGCACTTCGGTGATCTCGCCTGTCGCCTCGCGCACGCGCAATACGAATGGGGTAGCAGCGCGACCCCGTGTGCGAGTGCGGTCCATGCCCTCGCGGCTGACCGCGAGCACTTCCACACCGGTGCGGACGTTCTCTTTGATTGCGGGCAACGCCGCGAGGGGCATCAGATACTGAGCGACGAGCTCGGCGCCGTCGGGCAGCGCTTCTTCGTCGGGGTGCGTCCACCCCGCCGCCTGCAACAGGCGAGCAGATGCGGGGTCAACCAGGTGGCGCCATGGAGAGAAAAGTCGAATGTGCCCCCACTTGCGCACACCGTCGGCCACGCTGTCGCCCGCCTCAAAGACCGTGAACTCAATGCCGCGCTCGGCAAGGTTCGCTGCGGCTGCCAGACCGATAGGCCCAGCGCCGATGACGGCCACCGGAAGAGTGTCGATGCGTCGCTTCTGCGCGACCGGGCGACCAAGGTCAATGAGTGTCATGAAAGTAGGCTCCTATATCGAAGTTCATCGATGTCTAGTGTGCTCCCGTACATTGACGGTTGTCAATATTCGCTATCATCGATGAATGCACTCGCTTGAGCTCACAGATGTGACTGCCACTGATGCCTGCCGAGCCCCGCTCGTGCGCGACGCCCTGAGCGCCGACGCCGCCGAGCTGCTCGCGCACAAGCTCAAAGCACTCGCCGACCCCACCCGCCTCCGTCTGTTGTCGATCGTGAGGGCCTCTCAGGGCGGCGAAGCATGCGTCTGCGACCTCACCGCCCCGGTCGGTCTCAGCCAGCCGACCGTGTCACACCACCTGAAGGTTCTGGTGGATGCCGGACTGCTCAGCCGCACAAAACGGGGCACCTGGGCGTACTACTCCCTCGTGCCCACTGCGCTCGTCGACGCTTCTGACAGCCTCCAGAGCCTGTGAGCGAGACGATGAACCTCACCCGGCGCACGGTCGCGGAATTCCTCGGATCGGCGGGCCTCGCCGCCGTCGTGATCGGCTCAGGCATCGCCGCCCAGCGCCTCTCGCCCAGCGACGTCGGACTGCAGCTCTTCGAGAATGCCATCGCTACCGCGCTCGGTCTTCCAGTGCTGATCCTGATGTTCATGACCATCAGCGGTTCGCACTTCAATCCCGTGGTGTCTCTCGTCGATGTCATCATCGGCGGCCGGCATTGGTCGGACGCCGCCGCATATGTACCCGCGCAGATCGCCGGTTGCATCAGCGGAGCAATGCTGGCAAATACGATGTTCAGCGACCCCGCCATCAGCATCAGCACTACCGACCGCATCACTGCAGCAACCTTCGTCTCAGAGGTGGTCGCGACCGCAGGGCTGATTATGGTCATCTTCTTGCTTGCGCGCACGGATCGCCAAGCCGTCATCCCCTGGGCCGTCGGCGCCTACATCGGCGCGGCATACTTCTTCACGAGTTCGACCAGCTTCGCCAACCCCGCGATCACGATCGGCCGCATCTTCAGCGACACCTTTGCGGGAATCGCCCCGGCGTCGGCCCCCTGGTACATCGGCGCACAACTCATCGGTGCGGCGGTGGGACTCATTCTGGTGGCGTGGTTTACTCCTCGACCGACTGAGGTTCAGCAGGTCGCAACAGGCTGAGCGCACCGCTTTGAAAACCGCAGCCGCTGCCGCTCTTTCCGCACTGCCGCTGACGCGATTCTCGTGGGCGCAGGAATTGGCAGCGCCGGACCGATCGACCGTCGCGCGGGCACTGCAGCACCGCTCAACATGCCTCACGTACATGGGTTCCGAGTTCAGGAGTATGTCGCTTCACTCTTGCCCGAAGGCACGCGAGTCGAGCTAGGGCTGGACGGCATATGCATCACACTTGCCGAGTGGCAGATCGGCGCCGGTCGTGGCGCCGAAAATCTGCTCTGCATGGTGGTGTCAACGGAAATCAGCGGCGGGCTCGTGTGTGACGGCATCCCTGTCGTAGGTGCCGACGGCAACGCTGGGCACATTGGCCAGCTCAGCGATACCGCGCCCCTGGTAGGCGCAGCATTGCTCGTTCTCGACGTCGCGCACGGCGAAATCCGCAGTCGCTGATTGCTGCCACGGCCCTCGCCCCAGCATGTGATGCTTCTCCTCACCGCGCCGAGCCGCACGGCATTGCTGGCAGATCCTACTCATAGGTGGCGTGACTAGGCTGACCGCCAGCACCTACCCGAAGGGGCCTTCCAGTGAACTCTCACTCCATCCGTCGCACGCGCTCCGCGTCTGCTGTGGCGCTGGCAACTCTCGTCCTGCTGGTTTCCGGATGTGCCGCTGAGCCGACCGTCGATTCCGCTGCCGAATCCACGAGCGATGTGCTGGCGGAAGAAACGGCGATGCCTACCATCGAGGTCGAAACTGCCGCAGGCCCGATCACCGGCGACTGCGAATCGATGGCCGCGACATTCCGTGATGTCGCGTCAGCGAACGCCGATCTGCCCGATCCCTATCTCTCAGCATCATGCGATGGGGATTCGCTCGTGGTTGTCACCAATTCCATCCCCGACTATCTCTACGTCGCCACAACTCCCGGCTCGCCCTCCGAAGACGAAAGCACCTACGTTCTTCCCGCAAATCCTGTCGAGGCGACGGACCCCAGCCCCGATGACGTGCCTCTGCTCGGTTCTATCGCGGTGGCCGTAAACGGGGTGCCGATATACGGGCCAACCGAAGGCACAGGCGGCGATGTGCTTTCGCTTGTGGGCGCGCTGTCAGAGTGCGGCAGCCACAACGGACCCACCGCATTTCACGTGCACCTGTTCGGCTGGGCAGAGGGTGTCGACTGTCTCTATTCCGCAGAAGAGGTGCAGTCAGGCGACCCGACGCTCGTCGGCTGGGCCGCCGACGGGTACCCCATCATGTCGGGGCTCCTGTGCGACAACGAAGAGTGTTCGTCGATGACCCAGCTCACCAGCAGCTGGGAACTCACCGACGACAGTCTCTTCGCGATCGACACCTGGGGCGCGCACAGCTATGTCGAAGGATCGGGCGACCTCGACCAGTGCAACGGAAGAATCGATAGCGACGGGCAGTATCGCTACTACACAACCGCGACTTTTCCCTACATTCTGGGCTGCTACCACGGGGAAGTCAGCGAAGGTGCACTACCTGCCCTCGGCGGAGGCCGGGGTTAGCGCGTGAGTCGGCATTCCTCACCGATCCGAGTCACCAGCAGGCGCGCCCTGTTGGCAGGTTCAGCAGTCGCGCTCGTTAGCGCAGGGCTCACAGCCTGCACGACGAACGAGCCCCACTCATCTGACGATGCCGACGGCCCCAACGAGGCCGACATCGGTTTCTGTACCGACATGTCCTTCCACCACGAGCAGGCTCTCGCGATGTGCCAACGCGTATTGGGAGCGGCTACGGGCGGCCCAGTGCAGAATTCAGCTGCAGAAATACTCCAGAACCAGTCGTACGAGCGCGGACTCATGCACGCATGGCTTGCCAGCTGGGGCCAGAGCACTGCCCCGCCGTCCGAAGTCATGGGCTGGATGGGCATGTCAATGCCCGCCGAGTCGATGCCTGGCCTGGCGAGTGAAGACGAGATGCGCAGTCTCGCAGAGCTATCTGGCATTGACAAGGGCCGCGAGTTTCTCGTGCTCATGCGCACGCACCATGTCGGCGGTGTTCATATGGCCGACATGGCACTCGAAATGGCCACCATCTCTCGCGTGAAGACTCTGGCGCAGCAGATGTCGGCCCAGCAGACCTATGAGATCGCGATGTTCGACTCGTTGCTCGAGACGACATACACATAGTCTCACCCGCGACACGAAAGTGGGCGTCCCACTCTGGGACGCCCACTTTCGTGTGAGTTCAGCTCGCTAGCGGAAAGCTCTGCACAACGCTCGCCGCTTCTTCATCCACAACGGCCGATGACACCAAGCCTGAAGCGTCGACTATGAGCACCTCGCTCCACTCGTCGAGCGCTGACTGGGCAAGACCAGAGGTGAACAGCAGTTCTGAGAGTCGATCGAGTTCGGCTTCGTATGCCGCCGAAAACTCCGCGTTCTCGAGAAAACGCTCCGAGAGAATGTTGCTCCCCTGCGCGCCGCCGCCAGCAGCTGCTCCTACCGCACCCCGCGCGACTTGATCGGCTTCGCCAGCCGGAGGCTCTGGCAATTCACCCTCCGCCGGTAGCTCGTCTGTGTCGGACCCCGGCAGAGCTCCGCTCGCATCTGCGGCAAATGGGGGTGGGCTGCCACCCTCAGAGGCTTGGCCGGCGACGCCTGATGGCATCTCGCCAACGCCGAGCTGCGCACTCTCTTCGCCCCGAACCTGACCTGCCGCTTGCCCCGCGCCGGCAGCGTCGTTGTTGGTAACGCCGAATGAGAGGTTGAGGTCCCACGACGCTACAGTCATCAAGCCGGTGTCGCCGTCATAGGCGAGATAGGAGTTGTTGCCGGGGCCATCGATGTCATCAAAATTGCCGACGAGCTCTTGAAACGCGAGGTAGGTGGCAAAAGAGTCGACATCAAGCCACTGATCGAGCTCGACCGCGAAAGTCTCGTCATCTGACTCATTGATGAACTGCAAGAACGCCATCAGTGGAACGAGGTCGTCGTCTCCTGCTTCTTGGTCAAACACCTCATCGTAGGCGCTCGGGTCGTCTCCCAAGTAGGAGTAGTCGCCGCCTGATTCTGCCTTGTAGAGCGCGTCAGCGTTCTCGAACTCACGGTCAGCCCACGAGTTGTTCGGGTTCTCGATAACGAGCCGAAGTGAGCTCTCACCGTCGACTTCAAACTCCACCGCCACCGCCTGCTCGGCGGCAAGCCCGCTTGCTTCAAGCAGCTCGAGCGCGAGCGCCTCATTGAGGGCTGTCTCTGTCGAGTTCCCTCTGACCACAATCTCGGTTGCACCGTCATAGTCCTGGTCGTCGACAAACTTATCGAGGTTGATGATCCATGGCAGCGACGCCGGGTCTTCGGTACTGAGCTCAGCATCTGCATCCGTCGAGAGCCCGCGCAATGATGAGTTGCCCTTCAGCTTGAGACCCACATCCTCGAAGGTAGTGCCATCGATCACAACCGTCGCTGTGATCCACTCTTTGTCGCCCGTGGCCAGGTAGGTCTCGATCATCGCGTCGTAGTCAGCGTCGTCGTATGAGAGCGAGATGGAGTGGGTCTGGCTTGAGTCCCAGAACGCAGATGTGGCCAGAGATGCCGTCTCGACGGTGGAAACGTCGACCTCGGCCGTCTCTTCATCAGCGATCGTCGAGCTCGAGGTATTTGAGACATCGGTGTTCGCGACCATGAGGCCGCCAACAACGACGAGGCTCGTTCCTGCGACCGCTAGTGAAATCCAGCTTTTCTTTGGAGTCATGGATCCACTGCACCGCACGTGGTTGAGCGAGGCTTAGGGATCGGCTGGGTTTGAGCGAGCGCTGAGCGATGAATCTGCTGTGGCCGTCACCCTGCCACCATGGGCATCGCCATCCTCACCGAGGTAGGACCGCACGTTTCAACTCGCGGCTCGTCTGAGCACGGTCGAACCTGCTGAGACGCGTCAGCGAGCCACGGGATCGTCCGGGTTCAGCAGGTGCAGCTCGTCCCGGCGAGGAGCGCCTTCCCAGTCGCCCGGCGAGAGGCAGGCGAAGGCGCCTACGGCTACGGCAGTGTCGAGTCTTTGAACGACAGGTGCTCCAGCGAGCAGTTCGGCAAGGTAGCCCGCGACAAACGCGTCGCCTGCACCCACAGTGTCGACGGGGTCGATGCGAACCGCGTCACACGAAGTGACCTCGCCGTGCGCGAGGGTCAGCGCACCACGCGAACCCAGCTTTATGACGACCTCTGAGGGCCCACGTCCTGCGAGCTCTCGAGCAAGCTGCGCGGGCTCAGCGGTGTGCCCCAGGGCGATCGCCGCCTCATCGTCACCTGCGAACAGCACGTCAACGAGCGGAAGAATCGCCGCGTAGAACTCGTGCGCACTGTCAGTCGACCACAGCGTGCTGCGATAGTTGAGATCGAAAGAGACTCGGACGCCGGCATCTTTGGCGGTGCGAGCAGCGTGCAATGCCAGCTCAGCCGCCGAGGCCGATAGCGCAGGGGTGATCCCTGTCAGATGAAGCAAAGCGGCGGAGCGGATGACGTGCTCATCAAGATCGGCCGAAGTGGCCCGCGACGCCGCGCTGCCGGCGCGATAGTAGGAGACCCGCGTCGACGTCGGTGTGCGGCGCTCCTTGAGCATCAGTCCGGTTGGCGCCCCCGCATCTCGGAATGCGATGACCGTCACGCCTTCCGCGCGAATCTCTCGTTCGACGAGGTCGCCAGCAGAATCGGCCCCGAGTTTACTCATCCACACCGTCGGCACGCCAAGTCGTTGCAGACCGATAGCAACGTTGCTCTCAGCCCCGCCGATACGCACCGTCATCGATTCCGCATGCTGCAACGCACCCACGGTCGGGGTGGCGAGCAGCATCATGGTCTCGCCGAAGGTAACGACCGGTCGCCGATTGCTCATCGTGGCTCTCGCGCCTGATCCACAACGCCGATCGTGCGCCGAATCCGCGCGCGCAGTTCATCGATCGACCCGCCACGAAGAGCATCGCCAATCAGGGGCGAGCCGAGGCTCACGGCCGCTGCACCCGCGCGCAACCAGGGTCCGACCTCTTCGTTGCCGATGCCGCCGGAGGGCACGAACTCGAGATCGGGAAACGGTCCACGAAGGTGCGATCCGAAGGCCGCGCCGATTGTGCCGGCGGGAAACAGCTTGACCGCTGTCGCACCGGCTCGCCACGCGATGTTCACCTCGGTGGGAGTCATCGCACCTGGAAAGATGGGCACTTCAGCATGGATCGCTTTCTCGATGATCGACGCATCAGTGATCGGGGTCACGAGGTAGTCAGCACCAGCATCGATCGCAGCGGCGGCCTGCTCGACAGACGTGATCGTGCCGATTCCGATATCGGCTCGATCGGAAGCGATTTCGCGTAAGAGCGGCACACGGGCAAGCGTATCGGGAGTTGTGAGCGTCAACTCAATTGAAACGACACCTTCTTCGATCAACACCTCAACCACATCGTCATAGGCCTGCGCTCGATCCGCGCGCAGCACCGCGACGATCGGCATCTGCCGAAGCCTCGAAGGAATCGCTGCTCGTGTGCTCATCGTGCACTCTCCGTTGTGTTCACAGCATCTCTTTTCTTCGCTGGTTTCGGCGCCCTCGTTGACTCACGCACGACAAGCTGAGGGCGCAGCAGCACCGACCTGCCGACTTCACTTCCGGCCCCGCCGTCTTGAGACACCGCCTCTTCCATGGCTAGCGTAGCCATGCGCTTGATCGGCTGCCGGATGCTCGTGAGCGGAGGGTCATAGAGATCCGCGAGCACGATATCGTCAAAGCCGATGATCGAGACGTCTTCGCCCACCGTGAGTCCGAGGTCACGCAGACCACGGCAGAATCCGAGCGCTGTCATGTCGTTGATCGCAACGACTGCGGTCGGCCGCACACCGTCACCTGTGAAGAGGTCGTGGGCTGCTTTTCTTCCGACTTCGGCGGCCTCGACGTCACCGAATGGCAGCGCTTCAAAGCCCGTCCACATGGGCATATCTCCGACAGAGAGACCTGCCTCTTCGATCGCCGAACAGAACCCGCGATAACGGGCGGCACGGTTGACAGACTGGATAGACCCAGAGACAAACGCGATCTGCGTGTGACCGAGTTCAAGCAGATGGGATGCCGCAAGGTAGCCGCCCACGTGATTGTCGATGCTGACGCTCACGACTGACTCGGGGTCGCCCGGCTGCGCCGGTCGGTCAAAGGTCACGAGTTGCAGGCCCTCGTCGATGACATGGGAGATGTAGTCGAGCGAAGCCAGTGACGTGCACAAGATGATGCCTCGCACGCCGTCTTCCCACAGTTCTTCAACGTAGCGGCGCTCGCGGTCGGGATTTCGTTCGCTGTTGCACAGCAGCACGCTCGAACCGGCTGCCACCGCAGCGACTTCGATCTCGCGCGCGAACGCCCCCCAGAACGGGTTGCCGACCGACGGCACCACGAGTCCTATCGTCTGGGTCCGCCCATTGCGCAGCTGGCGGGCGGCTCGGTTCGGTCGGTAGCCCAACTCGGCGATCGCCTTGTCAATGCGTTCGCGCGTTGCCGGCACCATGCGGTCGGATCGGCCGTTGAGCACGTTGGAGACGGTGCTTGGGGACACACCAGCGGCCTTGGCAACTTGCTGGATGGTTACTTTCGCCAAACCGCATCTCCTTCGATCGGGGTTCTGCTCAGCATACTACGCAGATGGTGTAACGATTTACTAGATTCAACACCAAAATTCCCCTCGACCTCCCCCGCCAGATTCGTGAGTTTACGATAACGACCCGATTTCAGGGGTTGACTCGACCGCTGGGGTCGTTTATGTTCAGTGCATCGTTACACCGCTACCACCACGCAGGATCTCCCCGGAAGCGGAACGCGAGACGAAGTCGTCATCGTGAGGCAGAGTCGCCACCCATCTGTAACAACCGAAAGGACCAACATGAAGTCCCCCACTGTTGTCCGCGCAGCTGGCATTGTTGCCGCCACCGCGCTCACCGTTGCTCTCGCAGCGTGCTCATCCGGAGACACCGACGCTTCGGTAGACCCCGATGAAGTCAGCGGCGATATCACGCTGCTCACCCCCATCTTCGAGGGCTCGCCCGGACAGGAGCTGCTTGAAGGCGAGCTGCTGCCGCAGTTCTACGAGGAGTACCCCAATGTCACCGTGAGCGTTGACTACACCACCTACGGCAATCTCAATGAGAAGCTGACCACTGCAGTGGTCAGCGGATTGGTGCCCGACGTCATGATGATGGGCGTCGGATGGATCGAAGGCTTTGCCGACAAAGGCATTCTCGCTGACCTCGGTGAAGGCGGCCTCACTGAGGAGTCGCTGAAAGAGAAGTACACCGACGAGATCGTGGAAGCCGGCATGTGGGATGGCAATGTGTATGCCGTTCCCATCATGCTCGACACGCGATTCGGTGTTGCTCGCATGGATATTCTCGAAGAGGCTGGTTACGACGCCCCTCCCACCAGCTGGGACGAGTTGATCGAGATCGCCGAAGCGACAACGGTTCGCGAGAGCAATGGCAAGCTGACGCGCGCGGGCTTCGACATGATGTCGCTCGATGCCCGTCAGGCATACTTCACGATGCTGTTCTCGGCGGGCGGCGAGATCTTCAACGAAGACAACACGGTTCCCGAGTTCAACGGCCCTGAGGGCGTCGCCGCACTGCAGCTCATGACCGACCTGGTCAACGAGTACGAGGTGGAAGACATCGGCTTCGCCTCAACCGACGACATCGTCAACCCGCTGATCAGTGGCCGCGCTGCCATGGGCATCGCTCACAACAACCTGTGGACGCAGACCCTCGAGGCCGACCCCGAGATGATCGACAACCTTGAGCCGTTCGTCATCGAGGGTGCCGCGCCCGGCATGTTCTTCGGCGGCACATTGGCCACGGTGTCGAACAACTCGCAGCACCCCGAAGCAGCCCAGGCGCTCCTGGAATTCCTCTCCAGCCCCGACGCGGCGCTCGCGGCGAACGAACAGCGCGGCAACGTGCCTGCTCTGCTCGACCTGCTCGAGAGCGACTACGTGCAGTCGAACCGCTTCGTGCAGTTCGCGATGGAGAACCTCGACGTCGCGCAGCGCGAGGGCGGACCCGCCGCCTGGCTCGAAGTACGCGGTGACGTTGCCCCGGCAGTGCAAGAAGCACTGCTCGAGCAGAAGACGCCACAAGAGGCACTCGACGACCTCGCTGCATTGATGCAGACGGCCATCGAGCGCTGACCCGAAAGTCCGGTCGGGCGGTGACTGCCATCGCCCGACCGGGCCACTCATTCAATCCATCGATACCAATGAGGGCATGATGACAACGACAACGCCTCGGCGCGATAACGCTCGCGTCACACCCCCCGCGGGCGGTGGCAAACCTCAAGCGCCGCCGCGCAAGCGGGGGCTGACGCTCGCCGAACGCAAGAAGCGCCGTGCCGGGTGGTTGATGGTCACCCCCTCGGTGATCCATATCGGACTCTGGACCGCGATCCCGGTGCTCGCCACGTTCTACCTGTCCTTCACCGACTACAACGTCTTCTCGGCGCCGAACTGGATCTGGTTCGACAACTACATCGAAACACTGTCAGACCCGGTGTTCCTCAAATCCATCTGGAACACCGTCGTCTACACCTTCTGGACGGTTCCGGTTTCAATGGCTGTGGCCCTGGTTATCGCCGTGGCTTTGAACCAAGGACTGAAGCTGCAGAAGTGGTACCGCACGGCATTCTTCATTCCGCAGGTGACTGCCACCGTAGCTATCGCGATGGTGTGGCTGTGGATCTTCAACCCGCAGTACGGTCTGCTCAACGCGTTTCTTGAGCTCTTCGGGCTTCCCGGTCAAGCGTGGCTCGTCGACCCCAATTGGGCTCTTCCCTCGGTGATCGTCGTTGGCGCATGGCAGGGCATCGGCATCAAGATGCTGATCTACATCGCCGCGCTCCAGAATGTCGATGAATCGCTGTACGAAGCAGCGTCGGTCGATGGAGCATCCCCCATTCGCAAGTTCTTCGCGATCACCGTGCCCATGCTCAAACCCGCCACCTTCTTCGTGCTGGTCATCTCGATAATCGGCGCGTTCCAGGTCTTCGATCAGATCTACGTGCTGACCGACGGCGGCCCTGCGAACGCCACCACGATGATGACCTACGAGGTCTACCGCTCCGCGTTCCAAGAGTTCCGAATGGGAATGGCATCCGCTCAGTCGGTGGTGCTGTTTGCATTCCTCTTGGTGATGACTCTGATCAGCCGCCGCGCAACGAAAGAAGACGACTGATGGGCATCACGACACTGCGCGCCGCCGCCATTGACGACAACAACGCCGCGCCGCCACCACCCAAGCGCCGCCACTACCCGCGCGCCAAGATGCGCAACAGCATCTTGCTCAACACGTTCTTGATCCTCGGATCACTGTTCATGCTCATCCCCTTCATCTGGATGATTCTGACCAGCGTGAAATCGCCGGCCGAGCTCGCCCAGTTTCCCCCGACCTTCCTTCCGCAGGAATGGCTCTGGAGCAACTACGCCGATGCGCTCAAAGCCGCACCGTTCGATCTGTACTTCAGAAACAGCTTGATCATCTCGATCGGCCACACGGCGATCACCCTCGCGCTGGGCTCGATGGCAGGCTATGCGCTCGCTCGCGTGTACTTTCGCGGTCGCGAAGTCGTGTTTCTCGCATTCGTGGCCATGCTCATGATCCCGACGTACACGAAGATCGTTCCGCAGTTCTTGATCGTCAAGTTCATGCCGCTCTTCGGTGGCAACGACATCTTCGGCCAGGGCGGCATCGGCTGGCTCAACAGCTGGTGGGCGCTCATCATCCCCGGTGGCCTCAGCGCCGCTGCGATCTTCTTGTTCCGCCAGTTCTACCTCTCGCTACCCGGCGAACTCGAAGAAGCGGCTCGGCTCGACGGTCTCGGAGAGTTCCGCATCTTCGCGCAGATCTACACCCCACTGATCAAGCCAGCCATCGCCACGGTCGGATTGCTCACCTTCCAAGAGAGCTGGAACAACTTCCTCTGGCCGCTTCTGGTCACCACGAGCAATGATCTGCGAGTCATTCAGGTCGGTCTGGCGGTCTTCCAGCAGCTCGACAACACGCTGTGGGCCTACCTCATGGCGGGCACGACGATGGCCACGGTTCCGATGGTGTTGCTGTTCATCTTCGCCCAGAAGTACTTCATCCAAGGTTTCACCAACGCGGGCATCAAATAGTCCCCGACGTCTCATCAGAACGGAAAGAATTCATGCAGATTGATCTCACCGGGCGCCGCGCGCTCGTCACCGGAGCAGGCGCTGGCATTGGAGCAGGCATCGCCCTGGCTCTTGCGAAGGCAGGTGCTGACGTTGTGGTCCACTACGCACACAGCGCTGACGGAGCACAGGAGGTGGTCGACACCATCACCACGCTGGGGCGCCGCGCCAAGAGCTGCCAGGCAGATCTCACGGTTTCGTCTGAAGCAACCGCTCTGGTCGCCGATGCTGCCGAGTTCCTGGGCGGCATCGACATCCTCGTCAACAACGCTGGCCACCTCGTCGGTCGCGCGACGGTGGAGGAGATGAGCGATGAGCACTGGGATGCCGTTATGGGCGTCAACGTGTCGAGCACCTTCTTTGTCACGCGTAGCGCTGTTCCCCTGCTGAAGGCTTCCGAGAACGGGCGGGTCGTGTTGATGTCGTCTCTCGCATCAGAAAACGGCGGCGGCGCGGGGTCAGTCGCGTACGCAGCTTCGAAGGCGGCCATTGTCGGCTTTGCGCGTGGTTTGGCGAAAGAACTCGCGCCCAGCAACGTCACCGTCAATGCGGTCGCCCCGGGCTTCATCGGAGAGACCGCGTTCCACAACACCTTCACGCCATCGACCGCACAGGCTGGTATCGTCGCGGGCATCCCGCTGGGCCGCGCCGGCACCGCAGATGATGTCGCCGACGTCGCGCTGTTCCTCGCCTCCGATCTGTCGTCGTATGTGACTGGTCAGGTCATCGACATCAACGGAGGGCTCAACTTCCGATGAGCCTGATCCCTCTTCGCCGGGGCGGCTGGTGGCACGACTACGTGTGTCCGACGCACGGGGTGGAACTCGAGCCGGCCATCGGCTCGATCTACCCCTGCTCGCACGGTTGCCAGCTTCAGGGTGAGCCCTTCGACGCAGCGTGGACGGTCTACCTGCATCAAGGCCTCGCCCGCGAAGCCCGGCTGCACGCGCACCGCTATCGCGCATCCGGCGAAGAGTTCGATCAACACCGCGCCCGGCAGATTCTGACTGAGTACGCACTGTTCTACGCCGACATCGCCTCCAGCGGATGGAACGAAGGCAGCGAATCATGGATGCTGCAGGGCAAGCTGTTCTCGCAGGCACTTTCTGAGGCGCAGTGGGCGGTCGGCATCGCCGATGCCGTCATCGCGCTCGCTGCGCGGCGAACTGCGCACGAGGAGCTCTCCCCCGAGATCGACGCGATGCTGGTGGGCTTGATCGACACGATCGAGCAAGCCCGCCACATTCTCGTCGTCGAGCGGGACGACCTTCGAAGCAACTACACCGCGTGGCTTGATGCGTCGGGACGACTGCTGCACCTTGCTCGGGTCGCGTGGGACCTCGCTGCCCCCGATGACAATCTCGAGGCGCGCGTATACGAGCACATGCGCGTCGCCGTCTTGGAGGACGGGTGGGAATGGGAGGGCTCGACTTATTACCACGTGTTCGTTTTGCGTGCGTACCTGCTCGCGCTGCGCGGCATCGACCCGCGCAGCATCCCGACCGACATCGTCGCCATACTGAGCAAAATGGTCGGCGTGCTGCCCGCGATCGCAGCCCCAGATGGTCGTCTGCCAATCATTCACGATGGGCCGTACGACCGCCTGGCCATGCATCGCGAAGTGCTAGAGATCGCGATGCTCGCCGGTCAGCTCGGCGACTCAGCGGCGCTCGGGCCCGTGCAGCGCTGGGTGCGCGAGCGACTCGACGACCAGCACGACGGCCTTGAAGATCTGCTCGGCGGGTGGTTCGGCAACGCGCCCGCGACGATTCTGAGCTCGGCTGAGCCCGCCACCATCGCATTCGCAAACGCAGGATTCGTCGTGTTGCGCGACCCGAGCGCTCGACTCACCGCGGTGCTCGACGCAGGAGAACACGGCGGTGCACACGGCCATCTCGACAAGCTTGCGCTCTACCTTTACGGCGCGAGCGAGCCCTGGCAGCCAGCACCCGGCGTGCCGCCCTACGCGAGCCCCCTGCGGCACGGCTACTACGCCCGCACGTTGGCTCACCCCACCGTTCGCATCGACGGCGAAGATCAGGCCGAGGCATCGGCGAGCATCACACACTGGAATGCCGCCTCCGGCGAGGTGAGCGCCATGAGCAGCGATGCCTGCGCCGGGTTCACATTGACGAGATCTCTCGTGCTCGACCGAGGCATCTTGGCCGATGTGTTTCGCGTGACATCAGATGATCACACCGAGCACCAGATCACCCTGGCACTGCGGCCGTCGGTGTCGTTTGCAGTTCAGGCGATGCATGGCGCGTGGAAGTCAGCCTGGCAGTCGGCAACGGGGGCACAGCTCACGGGCATGCACCTGTCGATGCAGCCTTCAGTACTCGTCGAATCGTCGGGCCGCGGGCCATCAGATGATCCGTCGGCTCTGCAGGCAGTGGGCGACTGGACGTGCACAGGCAGCAGCGCCGAGTTCGTCTCGCTGTACTTCTTCGATGACAGCGTCGTGCCGCTTCGCGCCTCGATCGTCGACTCCACCACCACCATGACCACCCTTCTTGTCGAGTTCACCGACGGACACACACGGAACATCGAGGTTTCCCGATAATGCATCCCCTCCTCATCAACGGTCGCGAAGATCAACTGCGCAGCGAACTCACCGGAGCCCGAGCGCCGCAGTTTCGGCGCCTGCTCGAAGAGTGCGAGCGCTACAAGTCGATCGCGCTCCCCCAGGAGCATCCACTCGCTTCGATCACCTACTTCGGACCGGCCGCCGCGAGCCTTGCTCTCGCCTACCGACTGACCGGTCAGGTTCACTACCTCGACGAACTGCGACGTTGGCTTGCTCCGCCGCTGGCATTTGCGCACTGGGGCAAAGCCAATCTGCCCGACCACGACCTCGATGCGGGCTGGATCCTGCACGGCTTCTCGCTCGCGCTCTCATGGGCTGGTGACGCTCTGGAGCCTGTCGAGCGGGAAGCGCTGGAGCAGAAGCTGCTGTTGCAGGGGCAGCGACTGTACAGCTTCGCGGTTGAGACCGAAGGTGGCTGGTGGTCATCGTCGTACTGGCAGAACCACAACTGGATCTGCTACGCCGGTCTGGCCACCGCGGGGTATGCGTTGCAGGGAATATTCCCCGAAGCGAAGGAGTGGACAGAGCGAGCCAAGGGCAACTTCAAGACAGTCTTCGAGATGCTTCCCGAAGACGGGTCGAACAACGAGGGCGTCGTCTACTGGCGCTACGGGGTGCCGTGGCTGGTCAGCTATCTCGACATGCTCAAAGAAACCGAGGGCATCGACTGGTTCACGGCAAGCCCGTACCTTCGTGAGACCTTCTGGTATCGCCTGTATCAAGCAGCCCCGGATTTCGAGCGAATCATCGACCATGGCGACTGCCACGACCGCCGCAGTGGTCACTCGGTCTCGATGTATTACAAGCTTGCGTCGGAATATCGGCTGCCGCAGGCGCAATGGCTCGCCGACAAGGTCGCCGAGGAATTCTTCTGGCGTGAAGCGTATGAGAGCGACGTGCGCCCGGGTGTGCGTGCCGAGGCATACCAGGAGTTGCTTTGGTTCGATCCGAGCGTTCAGGCAGCCGGCCCTGGTGATCTGCCGCTGAACCGTTATTTCTCAGACCTCGGCCTCGTCGTCGGCCGCACGTCGTGGCAAGACGACGCCACGATGGTCTCGTTCAAAGCCTCGCCGGGTGGCGGGCACAAGGCGTGGGAGAACGCCCATCAACACAAGCTCGACACCGGGTGGGTCACGCTCAATGCCGGACACCACCACCCCGATTCGGGAACGTTCGTGCTGATCGGAAACGGCTCGTACCTCGCGCTCGATGAGGGCTACTCGTCTCGCAAGCTCACCGAGCACCACAACAGCGTGCTCGTCGACGGCAACGGCTTCGTGAACGAGGATCGCTATCACATCTTCGAGAACCTGCCGTATGAGCACACGGCATCGATCCTGACAACCACGCTCGGCAAGGGCTGGACTCACGCGGTGAGCGAGACCTCGGCCATGTACGACCCATCGCTCGACATCGAACAGATTCGCCGGCACCTGGTGCTCACCCCAAGCGGATCGCTCGTGATCCTCGATGATCTGATTGCGCGAACCGCCCGCTCGTGGACGTGGCTGCTGCAGACGCAGAACCGCCCGTTCGAGCTCGCGCCGCGACGGTGGCGCGCCGAAGCCGGCAACGGAGTCATGCCGATCACCTTCTTCGAAGATGACTCGCACATCGAGGTCGTCGAGACAGCCGTGCATGCGAACCCGACATCGTCAACGCCGAGTCTTGCGATCAGCAAAGTGCAACACACGCTCAAGCGAACCACCGCGCCGCGCGAGCGAGCTCAGTTCGTCACAGTGCTCGAATCGCAACGATGGGATGATGAGTCATCGGCCGAGGTCACGTGCGAGTTCGACGGTTCACGAGTGATCGTGCGCATCACGCGCGGCGAGCAAACCGAAGTGGTTGCACTCGACACCGCGGGCCGAGATAGCTTGATCGATGAACCGCAGATCAGCGGCGCCGGCTTCAACGCCCGCACCACTGGCGTTGGAGAGGAATGACCATGGTGCGCGCTCGGCCGCCCGCTCGAAAAACCCGTTGGGAATCGAGTCTGCTGAGCGCCCTAGCCACACCCGCGAATATCGTTCTCGGCGGCATCGCCGCCTTCTTGCTGGCGTTGGCGATCATCACAGCACTTCCCGCGATGATCGCCCTCGCGCGGGCGCTCACACGGTGGATGCGCGATAAAGACGACGCTGTGTTCACCAACACCTTTCGCGAGTTCGCGTCGACATGGCGTCGGTCTTTGCCATTGGGAGTTTTCGCTGCGTTTGTCACGTTCGTGCTCGCGGCCGACGTCTTCTTCTTGCTGGTGCAGATGACGACAGGATCGTCGACGCTGGCCATCGTGTTCGCTGCGGCCGCGGTTCCCATCGGCGTGCTCTTCTTGCTCATGCTGCTGGCGGTGCCGGTGGCGGCATCGCGTCTTCCTGACGAAACCCGCCGCGAATGGCTGAACGAGGTGGGCAGCATGTTGCTGCGTCACCCTGGCCGGTCGCTCGCGATGCTCGTGCTGGGCGTGGCGATCACCGTGGGGTGCGTGCTGCTTCCGACGCTGATCCCCTTCGTCGCACTCTCGCTTCCGGTATACGCCGGGCTGCGCGTCTGGGGGTATCAGCACGACACCCCCACTTCAGAGTGAAAGCCCCTTGGGCCGGACTGCGCGATACCCCGGGCGCACTGTGGGTGCTGTACCTCGACACCTTCACCATGGCGGTGGGCTTTTATATGCTCATCCCCCTGCTCGCATTTCATCTGCTTGAGAATCTCTCGCTGAGCATTGCGTTCATCGCTGTGCTGACAGCGGTGCGTTCTGCGGCACAGAATGGGCTGATGCCCATCACGGGATGGATCGCGGACCGCATCGACTACAAGCGGGCGATCCTCGGTGGTGTGCTCATTCGCGCCGCAGGATTTGCCGCTCTGGGCACCGTCGACACTCCCGAACTGCTGCTAGTCGCGTCAATCCTCACCGGCCTCGGCGGTGCGCTGTTTCATCCGGCGAGCTATGCCGCCTACTCGGCGCTCGCCGAGGGGCGTGACACGGTGCGCGTCTACTCCACTCGCGAGCTCGTCTCGAACGTCGGATTCATCGTCGGGCCGGTCATCGGCGGTCTGCTCGCCGGCGCTGACTTCGCCCTCGTCAGTTTCGGAGCCGCTGGCCTCTTTCTCACCGCATTCTTCATCACCCTGATCGGCCTGCCCAGCGGCATGTCAACGTCGGCGAAAGAGCGAACCTCATTTCGCACGGTCTTCTCAGACCGCCCGTTCATGCGCTTCTGCCTTGTGGCAAGCGGCATGTCTGTCATGATCACCCAGCTGTATCTCGTTGTTCCGATCCGTGCCCGTGACGTACTGCCCGGCCCAGAAGGGGTCGGGCTGGTCTACACCGGCGCTGCGGTGCTCATGGTGTTCACGATGCTCCCGACCACGAAGTTCGCCACCGCCCGCTTCTCGTCGTACAAGATTCTGGCCTTTGCAGCGCTAGCACTCGGCAGCGGGCTCGCTGTGATGGGACTGTGGTCATCGATCGCAGGTCTGCTGGTCGGCGTCGGCATCTTCACGGTCGGGCAGATGCTCGCGCAACCGGTGATGAACGCGGTAGCCGCTGGCTTCACCCACGCCGGGTCGGTCGCCAGCTACTTCGGCGTGCTCGGGCTCGCGCATGCCGTCGGCGGCATCATCGGCACCACCGCGGGCGGCTTCCTCTACACCGTCGCTGAGTCTGACAGCTGGGCGAGCAACCTGGTGTGGTGGGCGTTCCCGGTGTGGGCGCTGATCGTCGGCACCGCGTTCGTCAAACTGAAGAAGTAGCGTGCTGCACTAGCGGCGAAGCTTCTTGCGCAGATAAACCTCTTCGATGCCGTCGCCCTGATCGACTCGTTCCGCCTCTACGTAGCCGCAGCTCTCATAGAGCCGAATGTTGGCCTCGCTCAGGCTGCCGGTGAACAGTTCTGCCTCCAGCGCGTCAGTATTGCTTTCTGCTGCCTCAAGCAGGGCCTGGCCGATTCCCAGTCCTTGCACGTCGGGTGCGATTGCGATGCGCCCGATGAGCAACCGACCCTCGGCTTCGCGCGCGCGGATCGCGCCGACCAGCCTGCCGTCGATACGCGCTGCCCACCCTTGCGTGTCGCGCAGCTCGCTTTCGACTTCAGCGAGAGTCTGCGTGAGTGGGGGCATGTCGACAGAGCGATAGATGATCGCCTCTGACACGAACGCGGCACGTTGCACGGTCAGCACCTCGCCAGCATCTGCCGGTCTGAGAGCAGAGATCTCGATCTCAACGTCTGTCTGGTGATCGCTCACGATGCCGTCCACTGTTCGTCGAGCGCCGCGTCTGCAGGCAGCAGATCAGCCGCTTGATTGCGCAGGTATGCGGCATACCCGCCGGGTGTGCGGCCTTCAAACCGGCCCGACGTCAGCACTTCGGCGCTGTCGCTCGCGGCCACAGCAGCGCCGATGGCGCGGCACTGCGCGACGAGGCCAACATCTTCATGCTCGGCAACAGCGTTGAATCCCCCCGCCGCAAGGTACGTGCTGGCACGCACACCCAGGTTGGCACCGTGCACGTGGCCGTTCGGTTTGCCGCGAATGTGGGTCTTCAACCAGAGCGCGCGGTGGCTGCGTGAAAGGTCGGCGAAGTCTGGACGTACCGTGCCCACCACGACGTCGTTGCCAGCATCTGCAAGACTGCGCTGCGCAGTGAGCCACTGCGGTGGCACCTGTGAATCCGCATCGGTAACCGCGATCCATATCCGTTCGGCCTCAATATCGTCGAAGTCAGCGAGCGCGGCCGATACTCCAACCGCACGTGCAGCCCCCACCGCGGTTGCCGATACCTCAATCGTCTCGAACGGAAAGCGCGAGGCGATCTGCGCGGATTGATCCGTGCATGCGTCCAGAACGACTCTGACTTCGCAGGGCAGATCGATCTGCCGAGTAGCTGCGTCCACCGACTGCAAGCACCGGGCCAGCAACGCTTCTTCGTTATGGACGGGAACCACGACGACAACCGCGGCGATAGGAAAGTCGCTCACCTCAGCCCCTCCATCTGCGCTACCGACACTGCTGGCGACCGCGTGAATACCTCGAGCACGAAGTCCTCTTCTTCGTGAAGAGCTACCCGCGACCACGACTTCACGTCTCTGAGCGCGCGATGCACCTGATCACCGCTGAGTGGATAGTCCTCAACATGGTGCCGCCAATGGCACGCGAGCACGTAACCGTCCCACGCGAGCGAATGCTCAATTCGTGCGATCGTTTCACGCAAGTCGTCTGACGACAGGTAGTACCCCACTTCAGAGAGCACGATCGTGTTGAAGGTGCCTTCGGGCCACCACTCTGGCACCATCGCTTGCCGCACAGTCACAGCATCATGGGCCTGCACACGCTCGCTCGCCCGTTCAACAGCCGCCTGGCTGGCATCGATCGCCAGCAGCGAGCGAGCGCGCGCGGCGATCTGTTCGGTAAGCAGACCCGTGGCGCAGCCGATCTCAAAGACGTCACCCAAGGCTCGGGTGGGCAGGCTCGCCATCGTGATGGCACGCTTGCGCTCTTCATACCAGCGCGTGTCGAATCCCCACGGGTCTTCGTGTCGGGCATAGAAGTCTTCGAACCACTGCCGCGTCAACGACGCGTTGTCGTCTGACACGCGTTCCTCCTCTATGAACAGTTCCGCGGCACGCGAGAAGTGTTCGAGCATGCCGGGCGAGATGATCGCTTCATCGCCAGCTGCGCCAGAGAGCGGCTCAAGCTGGGAAGTGTGTGCGCGCATGGCGTGCGATTTTGCTGCGCGCGCTTGGCGACCGAGCCCGACCGCGCGACAGCGATTCCAGGGCAAGTCGTCTGGGCAGCCCCAGTGCCAAAGCCATACCGGATACCCGAAGTGCCTCATGCTCCGCCTCGCGAGCGCGCGCGCCACGCAACCCGCGGCGATGCGGTGGTCGCGATGACCGTCGCCTGACCAGGGGGCGACGACTAGCGTGCGTTCTGAATCAGGCAGCTCGTCAATGAGCCGCACCAGGTGGGCGGTGAGAGTGGCTTCGTTCTCGCGCAACGATCCGTCAGGCAGCGAAAGAAAGTGCAGCGTGGCTTCGGGCGCAAGCGTCGTCACGGCCCGCGCCACTTCGTCTTTTCGAAGCGTGCGAAGCTCGTCGGGGGAATGCGTTGGGGAATTCGGGTGCGATGCTTCGCCGTCCGTCGCCACGATGACCATGACGCGCGCGCCACGACGATGCGCCTCATGGAGCAAGCCGCCGGCACCGAGCGTTTCGTCGTCTGGGTGAGCTGCCACGACCACAAGGTCGTCGAGCTGTACATCTAACTCGGGTAGCGCTGCGAGCCTCGGGTCGGCGCGCCATTCGCCTTCTGCGGTGCCCGGCGACAGATGAGTGAAGGTGACCATCAGTGCTCTGCCTCTGCGATCAGGTTTCGTCCGAGGCGCTCGCTATCGCGCAGCCCGTGGTGTTGACGCAGGTACAGATGAAGATCGGCGACGCGACGCGCGTGTGCGTCATCGGCGACGAGAGGAGCGGGGCCCAGAGCCGCGTCCGTCTCGGCGAGCACCCGCGTCGCAGCGCCTGCAACTACGGTTCGTACGCGCTCGGCGAGAATCTTGGCCTCAGCTGCCGCGACATGACCCGAGTCGACGAGATCGGCAGCCTCACTCAACGTCGCACGAGCGGCCCAGAGTGCGGCATCAGCGTTGCCTAGGTGCACCCGCGCAAGCTGATCGGCGCGATCAGAAGCGGCGGCCGCTTGCAATGGTTTCGCCACTCCCTCGGCGGCACCCCACCAGCACGCTGCCACTGACATGCCGCCCCAGGCAAAGCCGGAGCGGGTGAGATACCACCCGGGCTCTCCCACGGGCACAGCCGTCACCTTCTCGAAGGTGATCGGCGCGCTCACGACGTCAGACAGACCCCGCGCGAACCAGGGTCCGGTATGCGCCTCGACGCCAGCCGCGCCCAGGTTCACAGCGAAAAGTTGCCGCCTGCCGTCGTCTCTCGTCGCGGTGACGAGCGCGTGCGTCAAATCGGCTCCGAGGGAGCACCAGGGCTTTGTACCTGACAACTCCCACCGCCCCTCGCGCTCAATTGCGGCGAGGCGCACGTCTGCGGCCTCTGCGGCAAACACGCCCCACGTGGAATGGGGCGTGACCTCAATGCTCTCGATGTTCTCAGCAGAACTCGCTGCGCTGTCGTCACTCGACTGTTCGAGAATGCTCAGCGCATCAAGGTGAGGCTCGAGCATTCTCGCGGCCGACACGCTCAACCGTGCGGTCGAGGCGAGCAGCTCCCACAGCTGGCGGGTAGCACCATCTCCCACCATCGGAGCTCGTTGCCCGACACCCCGACACCAATCCAGCGTGGCGGCGACGTCAACCCCGAAATCGTCGACCTCTGCGGCCGCGTCGAGCGCTGACGCCGCGAGGGAGCACGCGCTCCCCCCCGGATCAAGCGTCAGTGGCGCCATGTCACGAACGCGCGGGCTTTCGGTTCTCGGCGCTCACCATCCAGGCGAATTGCTCGAGCTTCTCGAGCACCGCGTGCAGCACATCTGCACTCGTGGGGTCTTCGTCGTCAATCGGGTCGTGCACTTCGCGGATTGTCGCGACGGTCGCCTCAAGACGGGCGGTGATCAGATCGACGGTCTCTGCGGTGTCGATCTCACCCTGCGGAAACTCCGGCAGTGTTGTGGTCGCGGCAACGGTGTCACTGCGGCCATCCGGGATCGCATGCAGCGCACGCATGCGCTCGGCCACCGTGTCGCTGAACTCGCGGGCGGCGTCAATGATCTCGTCAAGCTGGCGATGGGTGTCGCGGAAATTGTGGCCGACAACGTTCCAGTGCGCCTGCTTGCCCTGCAGCTGCAGTTCGAGCAGGTCGACGAGCACTGCCTGCATTTTCTCGCGCAGACCTTTCGACGCGACAAAGCCCTTCTCGGCATTCTGGCGTCGTGTGCTTTTGGCACCCGCGCCTCCGGGTGCTGAACGGCGATTGTTGTTCTGTTCAGGTGTGGACTCAGTAGCCATGATGTTGAACCTCCACCAGCGAGAATACGAGGCCGTCACCGCTTCTGCCTTGGGCTTGACAACCCCTTTAGTGGAGGCTAATCCTCTTGACTATGGCGTCTGATTCACATGAAACCTCGCCCGCCGACGATCGCCGCAATGATGGCCGAGGCGAGTCAGCCAACGAGCGTGCCGACCGCAACTGGGACGAGCTCATGCAAGAGACGCGAGTGATGCAGACGGGCACGCAGATTCTCAGCGGATTTCTGCTTGCCGTGGTCTTTCAACAGCGCTTCACCGACATCGACAACGTGCAGCTCGCGCTCTATGTGGTTCTCGTCGTGCTCGCTGCGTGCGCGTCAATCTTGGCCCTGGTGCCGGTTCGCATGCACCGCAAGTACTTCGCCCGCGGGCGCAAGGCAGAACTGGTCGCCACGACATCGAAGCTGGTAGCCGCCAACCTCGTCGTTGTCGGCGCCCTCTCGGTCGGAGTCACAACGCTGATCCTCGACGTCGCGCTGGGACGTACCGCGGGAATCGTCACGTTGGTCATCGGAGCAATCGTGGTCGTTGCGCTGTGGTTGGTGAGGCCTAGTCCCGTGGCATCACCAGCTGGTGAGTAGCAAATGCTGCACCACGACGGCAAACGTCAATTGCCCGACCAGCCCCCATCGTCGCCAGCGCTCAGAAAGCAAAGCTGTGCCCACGAGCAGCCACGGCACGAACGGCAACCAGATGCGCTCGACTTCTGCCTTGCTCATCTGAGAGAGATCAGCCAGCAGCACCGTGACGAACGCGGCCGTCGCCAAGAAGACGATGACCCGCTCGGCCGTGATGGCTGAACGCACGCTCGGCAGCCGCTGAATCGCCGCCGCGACGGCGGCCCCCACGAGCGGACCGGCGCTGAAAGACAGCGCCGCGAAATTGCCCCACATCCAATACCAAGCCGGACGACGGCTGGCGATTCCATCCCAGTAGCGTTCGACGAGAACCGGGTAGGCATCCCACCACACGAACCCGCCCGCCACGAACGCGAGCACGACTGCAACAGCAGCCACGACCGCCCAGGGCAAGGGCGTCCAGTTGCGCGCCACCAGAAGAACCGTCACGGCGAGCACACCGAGCAGCGGCAGGCCGTACGACATCATCACGCAGTAGCCGAGCACGAGGCCGGCACCCGCCGCCCACAGCGCGGTGCGTGCCCAGCTTTTGGCCATCGCGGCATAGGCAAGCAGACACAGCCCCCACGCGGCTACCGCCCCAAACATGGCGTCGGCAGACACCGACATCCAGATCGCTGCCGGCCCGAGAGCGATCAGCGGTGCGGCTTTGCGCGCCGCGCTTTCTGCACCTAGGCGCCGCAGTGTCGCCATGACCGCAACCGAAGTCGTGGCGGCAATCACTGTCACGACCAAGCCCGCGGCTAGCCCGCTGCCCAGCCCGATGTTCACCAGAATCACGAAGAAAAGCAGCGCACCTGGCGGGTGGCCAGCAATGTGGACAGGCCAGTTATCGACCGAATCCAGCGGAATATGCGCAATGTACCTGCTCAGCACCGCGCCGAAGTCGGCGACCTCACGCGCCGTGCGCAAGTACTCATACTGGTGCTCGAGTATCGTGCTGATGCCGTCGAGTCCGTCCACGGTGGCAAGAGCCAGCATCCAGAAAAGGCTCGCCCCGAAAGCGACCAGCAGCAACCATCCCCAGCGAAGCCGCGCCGCAAGATCCGAGGCATAGCGAATCGCGAAGCCCGCGAAGATGATGGCAGCGATCGTTCCTGGTCCGACCCGCGGCATCCACTGCGCGTGAATCGGCGGAAAGTACCTGATGTGCACGTTGAGACCGGTGACGAAGGGTACGAGCATGGCCAGGGTGATCAGCCCCAGCGAGATGCCCAAGCCGATCCAGGGGGCCGTCGTAGCAGCGCGGCTGCGAGGCACAGCCGCGGCGAAGGGTTCGGTCGTCACTCTTAGAGGTTAGAGAGTGACGCCTCAATCGTCGTGAACCAGACCTTACGAGTCTCGAACGTGAAGCGTTTCTGCTTCGTCACATTCCGCGCACACACCCGCTCACAAGGCCGCATAGAGTCGGCACGAGAAGGAGGTGGCACTATGCCCGTTGCCGCGCGCGTGCAAAGAGCGTTGCACCAGGTGAGGCACTCCGTTGCTGCGCCCGCCCGAAACCCGCGCATGGCCGTCGTCATCGGTCGCCTGCTCGCACTCGCGTTCCTGCTGTGCTTCGCAACCGGGCTGTACAGTCACTTTCTGCAGAACCCCGCGCCGTGGATGGTCTTTCCCACCCGGCCGGTGTGGATCTATCAGGTTTCGCAGGGCCTGCACATCACTGCCGGGATCGCCTGCTTTCCGTTGCTGCTAGCCAAGCTCTACACCGTCTTCCCCGAGCTGTTCCAGAGTCCCCCGGTTCGCTCTTTCACCCATCTGCTCGAACGCGCATCGATCGCGGTGCTGGTGTCAGCATCCCTCGTTCAGATCACCATCGGCCTGCTGAACACCTACCAGGCGTACGCATGGTTCGACTTCTCGTTTCGTCTCACCCACTACGCCTTGAGCTGGGTCATCATCGGCTCGCTCGCGATTCACATCGGCGTGAAACTTCCGCTCATCGCACGGTATTGGCGCAAGCGGGACTCGTATCACGACGATGGCTCGGTGCTCGAGCGCGTTGACGATGAAGATGATCCGGATGCTGCGCTTGACGTGCCCGACGAGCTTCGGCGCCTGACGGGCGAGTCTCAGACACACGGCGTCACGGGTCGCGTGTTCGCGTGGATCGACAAGACGCCACCTCCTGCCGACGACTCTGCTGATGCCCGCGCCTCTCGGCGTGGATTTCTCACCGCGGTCGCTGCCGCCGTGGGCGCGGTGGTCGTGCTCACCGCCGGCCAGTCATTTCGGCTCTTCGACGCCACCAACCTCTTCGCCCCCCGCAAGCAGGGCGTGGGCGCACAGGGCCTTCCCGTCAACCGCACGGCCAGCGCGGCGGGTGTGCTCGAGAGCGCTGTGGCGCCCGAGTGGACGCTCGCCGTTTCTTTCGGCGGCGTGCGAGAGGTGTTCTCTCTCGCACGCCTTGAGGCGCTCCCCCAGCACGACGTCGTGCTGCCGATCGCCTGCGTCGAGGGTTGGAGCCAGAACGCGCCATGGCGCGGGCCGCGCCTGAGAGACCTGCTCGACGCGGTAGGCGCTCCCGCTGACGCGCACGTGCGGATCACGAGCTTGCAAGAGCGGGGAGGGTTCGGAGTAACCGAGATGCAACCGGAGTTCGTCCGTGATGAACTCACCCTCGTGGCCCTGAGGCTCTACGGTGAAACACTTGACATCGATCACGGCTACCCCGCCCGAATCATCGCTCCCGGCCGACCCGGGGTGCTGCAAACCAAGTGGCTCAGCACGATCGAGGTGATCTCGTGAAAGCGACGCGCATCGCCCTGATCACCGTCGGCATCCTCGCCATGGTCGTCGGCGCAGTGGTCTTCGCCAACGACGTGCGACCAGACCAGTACCTGCCGATAGCCACCTGGTTGGTCGCAGCGCTGATCGTGCACGACGTGCTCATCGCAGGTTTGGTGTTCGGCGTCGCCTTGGCCGGGCGCAGAGCAGCAACGCGGGTGCCGGTCGCGCCGATCGTGATGGTGCAGGTCGCGCTTGCGCTGGGCGGGATCGTTTCACTGATCGTGATTCCCGAGATCGTCAAGGCCGCCATTGGCACCGCGAATCCGAGCGTGCTGCCTCTCAACTACGCGCTCAACCTCGCGTGCTTCCTCCTGGTGCTGGCGGTCGCGACAGCGGCAGCGGTGGGACTGCACGCGCTGCTGGCGCGACGATTAGACGCACAGCGCTTCGAAGCCTGACCACGTGCGATCCTTGACGCGGCAGCGACTCCGCCGCGGCTCATCGGTACCTCAGCGCTTCGGTGCGTGCGAAGCGCGATCCTTGCGCAATACGACGAAGCGTCGCTGACCGTCGGCCCATGCGTCTGCGACAACCAATCCGCTGCGGCTGCCCACACGCGCAAGCGCCGCCGAGCCGACGCGCGCCCACGGGAACGGTGCGCTCTCATGGCCGTCCTGGCCCACAGCGGTGTACACCGCGCAATCGAGAAGCTCCGGGTCAACATCAACCTCGACCACAAGGCATCCGTCGTCTGCCATCAACTCAGCGCACCGTGAGACAAGGGCCGCCGGGTCACCGCCAATGCCGATGTTGCCGTCCATCAGCAGCACCGTCGCCCACAAGCCCTCGAGCGGCAGCCTCTCGAAGATCGAGCGTCGCAGCACGGGGGTGCCGTTCGTCGCGGCGAGCGCGGCAGCATCCGCCGAAACATCGATTCCGAGCGCCGCGAGCCCGTTCTCTTCGGCCGCGCGCACCATGCGACCAGGGCCGCAGCCGACGTCGAGCAACGGTCCATCGAGATCGGCGAGCACAGCCAGGTCGACCGCGTTGGCGGGCGATCGCCATCCTTCGACGTCGAGCACAACCGTTCCGGTCGGGTCATCAATGCGACGCAGCGCCAGTGCCGAACTGCCGGTTGCTCCAAGCATCAGCGCGTAGGGCTCGTCGCCGCCGGCGCCAAAAGAGATCAGTGTGCTCATGATCGACTCCCCACCGCGTGCAGGGCGCTCGCTTCGCTGACGGCGTGCGCGAAGCGCGACCCGGGGATCTCTGCCGCGACACTGTGCGCGTCTGCGGCGAGATCGACGTCGAGCAGCGTGACGAGATGCTCGACACTGAGCGCAGCCCGTTCCAGCGCCGCCAGCTGAAGTGCTCCGGTATCGGCCTGCGACATCGCAACTCCGCGGATGACGTCTCCGCGCGGTTCGCGCATGCCCAGCGCCCAGAAGCCGCCGTCGGCGGCCGGACCGAAAACCACGTCGGTGTGGTCGGGCCAACGCAGCTGTGCGGGCTTCACTTGCGGAGTGTCCATGCCGATCAGCAACATCGGCTCGTCGATGAGATCGAAGATCGCGCCAAGCCGTTCATCGAGTGTTCCCCGCGGTTGGGCGATCACCTCAAACCCTTCGTGAGGGGTGGTCGTGGCATCACCGTCGAAGTACAGAATGTGGCGATCTGCAGCAACCCCACGAGCGGTTTCGAGCGTGTCAGCAAGGCTCGCAGCGGCGATCTTCGCCGCCTGCTCAGGCGTGAACGATGGTGATAGCCGGGTCTTCACTCGCCCCGGTACGCACTCTTTGGCAATCACGACGACGGCGGTCATGCGTTCGTCTCGCGCAGAATACGGCTCATGTCAGAAATCGCTGTCGCTGTTCCTCTGACGGTTCCAGTCACTTTTGAGCGTCCCACGCGGGGCGCATAGGCGACATCGGTTTCGACAATGTTCCAGCCTGCGGCGGCCGCGCGCAAGACCATTTCGAGCGGGTAGCCACTGCGCCGGTCTCGCAGGTCGAGATCGACGAGCGCCTGAGTGCGTGCCACGCGCATCGGCCCCAGGTCACTCACTTTGACGCCCGACACTCGTGCGATGCGACGGGAAAGCGCCCTGTTGGCGATGCGAGCGTGAAATGGCCAGGCAGATCGTTCGGTGGGCACTCGGCGGCCAAGCACCAGATCTGCGCCGCGGTCGAGCATGGCAACCAGCCGGGGCAGCTCAGCAGGATCGAGAGACGCATCGGCATCACAAATGGCGACGACCGGTGCGGTCGCCGTCGCAACTCCGGCAGCCACCGCTGCCCCGAACCCTTTGGCGCTCTCAGTGATCACCGTGGCTCCAGCCTCACGGGCGATGTCGGCCGAGTCATCGGTCGATCCGTTGTCGACCACGATCGCGCGGTAGCCATCAGGCACCCTCGACAGCACCCACGGTAGAGCTCCGGCCTCATTGAGGCACGGAAGCACGAGATCGACCTGAATCATCCTTTGACGTTAAGCCCCGTACACCTCCTCGTCACCTAGGAAGTCTTACGGATCACAAACGGCGTATGATTCCGCCCGGGATCACGCGCTGACCCGGCGTAATGTGAGGGTGTGATGTCTGAACCCGCCCGATCGTTGGCCAACAATGACCTCACCGATCGTCGCGTGCTTGTCGTCGACGATGACCCCACCGTCTCTGAAGTCGTATCGGAATATCTGCGCTCGGCGGGTTTCATCGTTGATCGGGTATCTGACGGTTTTGCGGCGATTGACGCCGAGGCGCGCATCTCGCCAGATCTGATCGTTCTCGACCGGATGCTGCCGGGCATCGATGGCATCGAAGCATGCCGCCGCATCCGCAGCTCAAGCTCGACTCCGATCATTCTGCTCACGGCTCTCGGCAGTGAAGATGACCGCATTCGCGGGCTGGAAGCTGGTGCCGATGATTACATCACCAAGCCCTTCTCGCCCCGCGAACTCGTTCTTCGCGTGCGATCGGTATTGCGCCGATCGCTGGCTGAGCTCGCTCCTGAATCAGCTCTTGACCGTGGTCCGTTCCGAATCGATCCGGCCGCGCGCGTGGCGATGATGAACTCGGTGCTGCTGAACCTGACCGTGCGTGAGTTCGATCTGCTCGCGTTCTTGGTGAAGCATCCCGATCAGGCTTTCAGCCGCGAAGACCTGCTCTCGCGAGTGTGGGGATGGACGCACGGCGATCTGTCAACAGTCACCGTTCATGTGCGCCGATTGCGCGAGAAGATCGAACCCGACCCGACTCACCCAGTGCTGCTGACGACCGTGTGGGGAATCGGCTACCGGCTGGACCTCAAGGAACACACCAAATGACCGGTCCCGAACTGATGCACGTAGCGGGCCTCGCGCTCGTCATCACCCTGATTGTCGGCGGCGCCGCCGTGCTGCTTCTGATAATCCTGCGACGTGCATCGCTGATCGTGCAGGTGCTCGTGCTCGTCTTCGCCGCAATCGTCGGGGTGATCCTCAGCATCGTCGGCGCGTCATGGCAGATGTACATCTCGGCGCATGACCTCACTGTCGCCGTGAACGCCGCCGTGATCTCGGGTCTGGTCTCGCTCGTGTTGGTGGCCGGGCTCGGAGCAGTCGTGGTGCGAAACGCAAAGTCGCTATCGCTTGCTGCGCGACGAATTGGCGAAGGCGAGCGGGTCGATGCTGTCGGTCCCCAATCGGTCGGCGAGCTGACAGCGCTCGCGGGCGAACTGGTCGCCATGAGCGCCAAGCTCGAGGAGTCGCGCGAACGCGAGCACCGCATCGAAGAGTCACGTCGTGAGCTCGTCGCATGGATCGCACACGATCTTCGCACCCCACTGGCGGGAATCATGTCGATGGCAGAGGCCCTCGAAGACGAACTCGCTGCCGATCCGCAGCGTTATCACCGTCAGATGAGAGAGCAGGTTTCTCGCCTCTCGGCGATGGTCGACGATCTGTTCGAGCTGTCGAAGATCGATTCCGGTTCATTGCGGCTGTCGCTCGAAGAGGTCTCGCTCTATGACGTCATCAGTGACACCGTTGCTGATTTGCGCCCGATCTCGGGCGCACGCGAGATTCGCATCGAGTCAGAGAGCGGCGCGAGTGTGATCGTGCGCGCTGACCCACGTGAACTCTCGCGTGCGGTGTCGAACCTGCTGGTGAACGCGATTCAGCACACCCCCGAGGGCTCTCCGATCACCGTGGCCGCGTCGGTGACTGACGGTCGCGCGTGCGTCGCCGTGATCGATATGGGCGGCGGTATCGACGAGGCAGACCTCGCGCGGGTGTTCGATCCGGGTTGGCGCGGCGCCACAGCTCGAACACCTCAACCGCAAGAGACCAGTGCGACGTATCCGATGCGCTCAAGCGGCGCCGGCCTGGGCCTTGCCATCGTGCGCGGCATAGCCGCCGCGCACGAGGGTGAGGTCACTGTGCGCAACGTGCCGGGCGGATGCCGCTTCGACCTCATTCTTCCGCGGGCGGGCGAGTCCGCAGGGTCATTCGCCTAGCACTACGCAGGGCGTGAGCGACTACGCCGGTCGCGACGGGGGTTGCTCAATCCCGAAGCGGGCACTCAGTCGCGAAGCGAGTGACTCAGTCGCGAAGAGGGGATGCCGCAAACTCGCGCAGCCCCTCGGCGAGGCCAACCGACGCAGACCATGCCAGTTCAGCGTGTGCGCGCTCAGATGACGCAGTGATGTGTCGCACATCGGCTGCTCGAAACTGTCCGGTGACGATGGGCTCCGGCCCGTTGCAGACACGGCTCAGTTCGCTCGCAACGTCGAGGATGGTCGATACCGTGCCCGAGCCGATATTGAAAGCACGGGAGGGCGCAGCATCCATTCGTGCTGTCCACTCCATGGCCGCGACGTTCGCCGACGCGATGTCGTCGACGTGCACGAAGTCTCGTCGCTGCCCACCGTCTTCGAAAACGCGAGGGGCCTGTGCATGCTCGAGCGACGAGCGAAAGATCGCTGCCACACCGGCATAGGGCGTGTCTCGCGGCATGCCGGGGCCATACACGTTGTGGTAGCGCAGCATGGCCACCTTTCCGCCGACCTCGTGTGCCCAGATGGTGGCAAGGTGCTCTTGGGCGAGCTTGCTGGCTGCGTACACGCTGCGCGGATCGAGAATGGCGTCTTCGACGGTGAGAGCTGGGTTGAGAATCTCTCCGCTGGCTGGATCACGGGGTTCGAACATGCCGTTCTGCAGGTCTTCCGCGCGTCGCGGGCCGGGGCGCACATCTCCGTGATGGCCGACGTAGCGACCTTCTCCGTAGACCACCATCGACGAAGCGAGCACTAACCGGCCGATCTCCGCACGGCTCATCGCGGCGAGCACTTCTGCCGTTCCCACAGCGTTCGCACGCATGTAGTCAGGCGCGTCACTGAAGTCGACGCCCATGCCGACCTTCGCTGCCTGGTGACTGACGACGTCAACACCTTGCATACACCGATCTAGCGCTGCGGGGTCAGTTACGTCGGCCTCGATGAACTCGACTTCCCTGGCGATCTCGGGTCGGGTCTGGTGCACCGAGGGCACGAGCGCATCAATAACCCGCACTTCCCAGCCACGAGCCAGCGCTGCAACGACGATGCGCGAGCCGATGAAACCGGCTCCCCCGGTGACAAGTACGCGCGTCATTGCTTCACCACCGCGTCGATCGCGGCACGATCGATCAGTTCACGTGCGGCATAGTC
The DNA here is from genome assembly GCF_037204165.1 of Microbacterium marmarense. Classification (NCBI taxonomy): domain Bacteria; kingdom Bacillati; phylum Actinomycetota; class Actinomycetes; order Micrococcales; family Microbacteriaceae; genus Microbacterium; species Microbacterium marmarense. The sequence continues at coordinate 628,000 of NZ_JBBDGL010000001.1, read as the reverse complement.
GGCCGGCAGCGCTGTGACGATCCGTTCGATCGCGCCGACCAAGCGCGGTTTCGCTTCGTGCAACACGGCGAAAACCGCCTCGGCGGTTACGGCGTCTTCAGACGTCTCTCCCGTGTCGAGATCTGTGACGAGGCAGAGAGCCGCCGCGTCGATGCCGAGTTCTGCGGCGAGCGCGATCTCGGGATAGAGCGTCATATTCACCAGGTCGACTCCGCCCGCTCGGTTGATATGAGACTCCGCTCGCGTTGAGAAGCGGGGCCCCTGAATGACGAGAACCGTTGCGCCGTCGCTGAGTTCGGGGCACGCATCGAGTGCCACCCTTCGCAGGGCGTTGTCGAACGGGTCAGAGAACGGCAGGTGTCTCACGACGTTGCCGTCGAAGAATGTGTCCGCACGGCCGTGCGTGCGGTCAACGAGCTGGCTGGCCAACGCGATGGTGCCGACCGGCAGCTCGGGGTTGAGCGAACCCACTGCGGCGGTAGAGATCATCGCCTTCACCCCCAGCGCGGCGAGCGCCCAGATGCAGGAACGCGCGTCGATGCGGTGCGGGGGAACGGAATGATCACGCCCGTGCCGGGGAACGAACGCCACCACGTGCTCACCGATCCGGCCGATCGTGACTCGCACGGTGGCGCCGTAGGGCGTGGCGATATCGACGTCTTCGCCGCGGTCGAAGAGTTCATATAGACCAGAGCCGCCAACGACCCCGACCATGGCCTGCGCAGTCACATTTGCAGAGGGAACACCAGTCATCTCCCCACATTGTCACGTCGGCCGCCCCGAGCGCGATCCACTCTCTTACGAATCGATGACCGCGAGCGCGGCATAGGCTAGAGGCATGGGTGACGACCGCGAGATTTCCGAAGATTCCAGCTGCGGATCGAACTGTTCATGCGGAGCTCCCTCCCGCGGTGAGTTCCTCACGATCGGCGCTCCTTCTGCGGCGCCGTCGACGGTGGATGTTGCACCAGCGGGCCGGCACGAGATCGCCCAGGCGCTGATTCCTGCGGGCACTTTCGTGATGGGCGACTCTTCGGGCGACCGCAACGAGGGCGACGGTGAAACTCCGCAGCACCGGGTAACGCTCGACGCGTTCTCGATCGATGCCACCTCGGTCACCAATGCCGCGTTCGCGCGCTTTGTCGACGAAACCGGCTATCGCACCGAGGCTGAAACTTTCGGCTACTCGGCGGTCTTCCATCTCGCCCTCGCCGCCGAGCCCAGCGACGTCATCGGCCAGCCGCCGGGAACACCGTGGTGGCTCGGTGTCACTGGTGCCGACTGGCGCCACCCGGGCGGCCGCAGATCGTCTGTCGACGGACTCGATGAGCATCCCGCCGTGCATATCAGTTGGAACGATGCTGTCGCCTACTGCGAGTGGGCTGGGCGCCGACTGCCCACAGAAGCCGAGTGGGAGTGCGCGGCGCGCGGTGGGCTGGAGAGCAAGAAGTATCCCTGGGGTGATGAGGAGCCCGACGCTGGCGGCGCCTGGCGGGCAAACATCTGGCAGGGGCAGTTTCCTCGCACGAACACTCTCGACGATGGCTTTCTCACCACCGCGCCAGTGCACACCTTCGAGCCGAACGGTTTTGGCTTGTGGCAACCTATCGGCAACGTGTGGGAGTGGTGCGCTGACTGGTTCGATCCGCGGTATTACGGCATCTCCCCCGAGCAGAACCCGACAGGGCCCGATTCCGGACAGACCCGGCTGCTGCGCGGCGGTAGCTACCTCTGTCACATCTCGTATTGCAACCGATACCGCAATTCGGCTCGCAGTCAGAACACGCCTGATTCGTCGATGGGCAACGCGGGATTCCGCACCGTCGCGGCGTAAACCCCGCCAAGATCGGCTATGACGCCTCAACGGTGTGGTCGTGCACTGCTGAGCTGTACATCGTGCCGTTCAAGTCGAGGTAGAGCTGACGCTCAGTGACCGACAGCGTCATCGTGTTGCGTCGGTCGATGCTGCCCACCGCGTCGTCGATGAACCCGTGATCGAAACTGTGCATGGTGATCGACGCCGAGTCATGGATGCGCTTGCCCACCCAAGCGGCGCGCACCTTCTCGGGATCGCGGTGCGTGTAGATCGTGGTGCGGTCTGCCAGTTTGCTCGCGTAGTGCAGGCGCGGCGCGTCGGGAGCACCAATCTCGATCCACACGGTGATCTTGCCCGTCAGATCGCGCACCAGCACCGCCGGCTCTTCGGTCGAAGAGATGCCCTCGCTGAACACGATGCCTTCTTCATACTCGAGGCAATACGCGAGCAGCCGAGTCATCATATAGACCGCGGTCTCAGAGGGGTGTCGCGCGAGCCTCAGTGTGAGCTCTTCGTACACACCACGATCGACGTCTGCCAGCTGCACCGCGAAGGTGTGCATCGTTGCTCCGAGTGCCATAGGCACTGAGCCTACGCGTCGTCAGCGGCGTCGTTACTCCGCGACTGTGACGCTGCGATCGAATGCCACGAAGCCTGCAAAGTCTTTGCCCACGCGCTCTACGGCGCCCGGCCGCAAATCTGAGTAGCTCCACGCTCCGTCTTTGACGACCTTGTCGCCGATCTTCACGTCGAAGTACTGCGCAGCGCCCTTCCACGGGCAGGTGTAGGCAGTGGGGCTTTCGATGAAGAACTCCGAAACGAGGCTCGAGCGAGGGAAGTACCAGTTTCCTTCGATATAGGCGAGATCGTCCTGCTGCGCTTCGGCGATCGTCGTGCCGTCAACTACTGCCTTCATGATTCCTCCTGCCGCCGGATCATCCGGTGATGATCGCTATGGCTACGAGCGTATGCCCGTTCCACGGCATCAGGGCCGGGCTAGTGAAGGCTCGATTCGAGGAGGATAATCAGCACCCCGAAAGCGGCGGTGCCCAGCGCCCCGAGCAGCCGCACCCACCATCGTGAATCGCGAATCGCGAACGCCACAAAGCCGAGCACCCCGAGCATGACGGTAGCGGCGAGCAGTGCCCAGAAGATCGCGCGTGGCGGTGCAAGCACATCGAACATTCCAAGCACCAGCGGAATCGCGGGTAACACCGCTGCCTCGAGCATTCCCACCGACTCATCGGCACCGTGCTTGATCGACGCCCATATCGTTGCGCCGTCGGCTCGCTCGTCAGCGTGATGAGCGAGCGAGTACGCATACACGTGCGCTGACCAGAACACGACGAGCGTGACAGCGCTGAACACGAAGACCGACGCGATTGTGTCGCCCTCATGACGATTGACAGCCATCGCAGCGATCAGGCTCGCGAAAACCAGCAGCCCGTAGATCGCGGCCGGCGTTCCCAGGTGACGCAGTAGACGGTTCTTGACCATGGGGCAAGACTATCGAGGGTGTCGCTGCCGTCACCAATACCATTGGTTGATTTCGAGCGCGCGAGTTAGCGTGGTGCCATGGCCGCTACCCCCTTCGATTCCCTTGATGATTTCATCGCGCTTCCGCGTGTAGAAGCGGCAGCCTTGTCGCCAGATGGCACCACCGTGGTGCTCACCGTTGCCACGTTGAACAACGATGCGACGGGCTATGAGCGAGCGCTGTGGAGTGTGCCCGCAGACGGTGGCGGCGCGGCTCGGCGCCTCACGCGGTCGGCGAAAGGCGAAGCCGGAGCAACCTTCACCGCGAGCGGAGACGTGCTCTTCGTGTCGGCGCGGCCAGATGCTGAAGGTGATCGCGACGACCAGCCGGCACAATTGTGGCTCTTGCCCGCGGCAGGCGGTGAAGCGCGACCCATCACGAGACTGGCCGGCGGCGTCGATGCGATCGCCGCAACCGCAGAGGCGAGCCACCGCGTCGTCATCTCAGCCTCATTGCTGCAGGGCGCAGCGAGCATCGAAGCAGATGCCCAACTGCGAGGGCGGCGCAAAGAGAAGAAGGTCTCAGCCATCTTGCACGAGAGCTACCCGGTGCGATTCTGGGACCACGATCTCGGGCCGAGCGAGCCGCACCTGCTCTCTATTGACGTCGCAGACCTCGACGACACCATCTCGGCCGCTGTCCACGCCGCCGATCAAGAGTCCGAAGGCTTGCCAGGCACCGCGACTGCCGAGGCCAAGCCCTACCCGGCGTCGCTGCCGCGCCCGCAAGACCTGACGCCTCGACCTGGTCGCTCAGCCAACATTGCCGGAGCCTCGCTCACTCCCGACGCTCGCACCCTCATCGCTTCCCTCCATCAGCATGAGCAGCGCGGGGGCCGGCAAGCGTTGGTCGCCATCGACACCGAGAGCGGCTCGCACGCGACGCTTTTCGACGATGCAGGAGTGGACTACGAGAGCCCGGTCGTCAGCCACGACGGACTGCGACTTGCCTACCTGCGTTCAGAAAAAGCGACGCCGGCTGGCCCCACTGATACCGAGGTCTGGGTCGCCGCCCTCGACGGTGCCGAGCCGCAGCGTCTGGCTTTGAGCTGGGACCGATGGGCCACCAGTATGCAGTGGGATGCTGACAACAACGCCCTTCTCGTGACGGCCGACGACACCGGGCGCGGACCGGTGTTTCGCGTGCCACTTGACGGATCAGCACCGACGAAGTTGACCGACGACGAGTTCACCTACACGCACGTCTCGGTCGATCTCACCAGTGGTGGCTTTGTTGCCCTGCGCTCCTCGTGGGTTGTGCCGCCGCACCCGGTGCGCGTCTCGCCGAGCGGAGAGGTCACCGTGCTGGCGACTCCCGCGGCGACATCGGCGGCGCCCGGCGAGATCACCGAGGTAGAAGCCACCGCCGACGATGGCACCCGGGTGCACGGGTGGTTGCTGCTGCCCGATGGCGCTTCGGCACAAGCACCGGCTCCGCTGTTGCTCTGGATCCACGGCGGCCCGCTGGCCAGCTGGAACGCGTGGAGTTGGCGCTGGGCACCACTGCTCGCAGTCGCGCGCGGCTATGCCGTATTGCTGCCAGACCCCGCGCTATCGACGGGCTACGGACTCGACTTCATCGCGCGCGGTTGGAATGCCTGGGGATCCGCACCGTACACCGACCTTCTCGCCATCACTGACGAGGTGGAATCGCGCGAAGAGATCGACCACACGCGCACCGCCGCGATGGGCGGGTCATTCGGCGGCTACATGGCGAACTGGGTCGCCGGCCATACCGACCGATTCAGCGCAATCGTCACGCACGCGAGTCTGTGGGCGCTCGACCAGTTCGCGGGCACCACAGATTTATCGGTGTACTGGCAGCAGATCTTCACCGAAGACGCGATGCGAGAGAACTCACCGCATCGCTTCGTCGGCGACATCAGAACACCGCTACTCGTCATCCACGGCGACAAGGACTATCGGGTGCCCATTGGCGAGGGGCTGCGTCTCTGGTCGGAACTGGCCGAGCACCACGCCGACAACGAGGGGCGCATGGCGCACCGTTTCCTCTACTTCCCTGACGAGAATCACTGGATTCTGAAGCCTCAGCACGCCGTCATCTGGTACGAAACGGTGTTCGCTTTCCTCTCACAGCACGTGCTCGGCGACGAGACTCCGCGGCCTGAGCTTCTCGGCTAGTCGAGGCTCACATCTTGGCGTAGCGGGCGCGGGTGAAGCAGAAGAGTCCATAGATGGCGAGGCCTGCGCCGACGACCCAGAGAATCACCGAGCCGAACGGCAATTGTGCGAGCGAGTGAAGCGCCGCATCCAGTCCCCCGGCGGCCTCGGGGTCGTGGGTGACCGCAGCGACGACGAACAGTATTCCGGTGACCGCCACCGCGACCCCCTTCGCCACATAGCCCACGGTGCCGAAAGTCAGAATGCCCTTTTCTCTTTTGTCGCCCGGCAGATCAAGATTCTTCTTGAACGCCTGAGTGATGCCACGAACAATGAAGGCAACGCCGACGGCGGCAACGCCTAGCCCGACCAGGACGAGCAAGAAGACGCCACCGGGTGCTGCTAGCACGGTCGCGCTCAGGGTCTTGGTTGATTCGGATGAATCAGACTGCCCGCCGAGCGCGAACACCAGAGCGGTGCCGCCGATCGCGAAGTATGCCGCCGCCGTGCCGATGTACTTGGCGCGGTAGCCCCACTTCTTCTTAGCGTCGGAATCGCGTTCCAAGAATGCTTCAGCGACCTGCCAGACGCCCAGGGCGAATAGTCCGACCGCGATGATCCACAGCAGGGCGAATCCCAGCGGATTCTGTTGCAGTGCTTCCATCGCGCCGCCCTGATCGGCTTCGCCGCCGCCACCGGTAGCCACCGAGATGGCGATCGCCCCAATCACGATGTGCACGACGCCGAGAACCACGAACCCGATCCTGGCGAGCGTTCGGAAGATAGTCGAGCTCTGTGCTTTCGCTGCGGCGTTCTTAGGAGTGCTCATCGTCGCATGTTAGCGCGACGAAAAGTCTGCGTCACTGGGTCTCGCTGCGCCGGTATAGTTTGCGCGATGCGCGCCGGTCTCGAACCGCCTCCACTGCGCACCAGACCAGCGTGGCAACGGCGACGCCCTCAAGAAACCCCGCGACAACATCACTGAGCCAGTGCGCGTAGAGATACGTTCTGCTCCACATCATCACGACCACCCAGAGCGTGCCGAGCGCCCAGATGTACCAACGCCTCAGGAGCAACGCGAGAGTGATCGCGAAAGTTGTCGCCACCGCAGTATGCCCGGAGGGAAAGGATGTCGCCACGCTCTCGGCCAGCGAATCCGCTGGCCGCATTCTCGCGATAACTGCCGCCATCGGCGCACCGATCGCTACGACCACCACGAGCGCAATCGCCACATTCGCTGCATCCCATCGCCGCTTGCGCCACAGAAAGGCTGCGACGGCCACGGCTCCCACGCAGATCATGCCGACCGTGCCACCGACGATCGCCGGGATCCAGGCGATCACGATTCCCGCGTTCGAATATGTCGTCACCATCAAGGCGTGCCACCACACGTCTACCGTGAGCGGCTCATGATCGCCAAAGGCGACCACGAAGCGAAGGATGACGAAGGCCACGGTTGCGGCAACGCCCACGACCAGCGCGATCGGGCGTCGCGGGTCGGGTTTTGGCGCGAGTGTCACTCGAGGGGGTTCGAGAGGAGGAAGCTCGGTCATGTTCTGCTCATCGCGAGGCTGCGTACCAGGCGGCAAGCCGCTCGAGTCCCTCGTCTATTGAAACCGCAGGTGTCCAGTCGAGAACACTCCGGGTTTCGCGCTGGTCGAACCAATGAGCGGTCGAGAGCTGCTCGGCGAGAAAGCGTGTCATCGGCGGTTCGTCGACGCCTGGCTTGATCGCCCACGCCTTCTCAATGCCCGATCCGGCCGCGCGCGCGAGGCTCGAGGGCACACTCCACGCTGGCGGAGTGACACCCGCGGCCAGGCAGATGCCCGCCAGCAGATCGCCTACGGGCCGTGGCTCGCCGTTGGTCAACACATAAGCGTTGCCGTGCGCTTCCTCCGCGCGCCGCAGTGCAGCTGCAATGCCAGATGCGGCGTTGTCGATGTAGGTCGAGTCGATCAGCGCCGTGCCTCCGCTGAGCAACGGCAACCGCCCTGCACGGGCCCGCTCGACAACTCGCTCGACAAGTTGGGTGTCACCAGGCCCCCAGACGAGGTGGGGGCGAATCGCGACGACCCGCATCGTATCGCTGTCGCGCGCAAGAGCCAGCAGCTCGGCCTCAGCCTTGGTGCGAGCGTAGTCACCCCTGGCGTGCGTGGGCGACGCCGGTTCTGCGCTCACGCCGGCGAGTGCGTCGCCCGCGTGAGCGACTGAAGGAGATGAGACGAACACGAATCGGGATGCTGCAGCATGCTCAGCAGCATCCAATACCGTTCGTGTTCCCTCGATATTGATCGAGCGAAAGTCTGCGGCATCGCCGGCGAGCGACACTTTAGCGGCAAGATGCACCACCGCGTCGGCGCCGACGACGGCTCGCGCGACGACGGTTGGGTCGGTGATCGAACCGAGGTAGTCAGTGGCCCCCTCGACGGCGGAGGGCCGACGTTGCAGGGTGCGCACTTCATGGCCCGCCGCGACGAGTTCTGCGGCGACCGCGCCGCCCAGAAATCCCGACGCACCGGTGACAAGAACGATCATGGTGCGCTCGGAGCCTGACCTGACAGCGTGCGATCGGCCCAGACCGACAGACGCGTGCGGTCGATCTTCGAGTTGTGCCGAATGTCGGTGGGCAGCTCGCTCACGGCGAGCACCGCGGCGAGCGTCACACCTGCATGAGCGCGCACTTCAGCGGCGAGCGCAGGATCTGCGAGCGCAGCGCGACGAGCGCGGGGAACAGTTTCGACCACGGCGACCGCTTGGCGCAGTCCGTGCGGGCCGACGCCGACAACCGCCGCGCGGCGCACACCCGCAACTCGCTCGATCTGCTGTTCCGCGCCGACCGGAGCGACAGGGCCATGCTCGCCGACAATGACATGAGGAAGGCGGCCCTCAACCCAGAGCCTTCCCTGAGCGTCCAGGTGGCCGACATCGCCGGTACGGTGCCAGCGAACATCGACTTCCGCAACATCGGCCTCCGAAACCGTGGTGTCACGCACCGCCTCACGGTTTGTCAGCCACAGGCGGTCGTAGTGGTTCTTCAGATGCGGAGCTGAGACGACGATCTCGCCGAGCACACCCGCGCTGTCGCTCGGAGTGCCGGTCGCTTTGCCATCCGCGTCGAGAGCGCTGACCAGCACCCGGCCGGCGCCGATTGCAGAGCCCACGCAGACTCCCGACTCGGACGAGCCGGAGGTGCGACGAATGTCGTCGAGAGTGATATCTGTCACCAGCAGGCACTCGGTCATCCCGTAGGGAGTGTGCGGGGTGGCATTCGGCATGAGCGCGGCAACCTGCTCGAGCAGATCTGAGTTGATCGGTGCACCGGTGGAGAGAAACGTGCGCACGCCCTTGAGCGTGTCGCGCTGCGCCGCAGTGAGCGCGTCGGCCGTCGCGACGACATTCATGATGGCCGCGGGCGAGAGGAAGACGATCTGCCCCTCAGACTCTTTCACCGCGTCGGCGACCGCGGTCGCGGTGAGCGTGCGCGGTGCCGAGACATCCATGTTGGGCGTCACCGAGCGAGTGCCGAGCGCCGGACCGAGCAAGGCGAAGGGTGCAAACCCGGTCACCAGCCCAGTGTCGTGCGTCACCTCGAAGTGCGCGGCGAGCGCGTCACGCAATGCTGAGAGCTGCGCGTGCGTGTAGACAACCCCTTTGGCGGGGCCGGTCGAGCCAGACGTGAACAGTATCGCGGCGTAGTCGTGCGGCTCGGGCTCAGCCGGCTGTGGAGCGTGTTTGCCGAACGCCACGATGTCGGCAAGGCACGTCTCGACTGAGAGCGCCGCCGCAGTGACGCGAGGAAGCCGCGGTGCAGAGATCTTGACGCCGGGCCAGCCCATCGCGCGAGCGGCGGCCAAGCCTGGGGTCTCGCCGATGATGAAGTCGGGGCGTGCACCACGCACGGCTCGCGTGAGGCCGCGGAGCCCGAGCCCCGCATCGGCCACGACCACGACAGCGCCGATACGCAGGCACGCGTAAAGCACGGCGGTGAGTGTCGGTCCTGGGGGCACGAGCAATGAGACGCGGTCACCCTTTTCGATGCCCATCGCTGCGAAGCCCGCGGCCATGGCGCGGACGCGCTCATCGAGTTGACGCCAACTCACCCGCAACGGCCCCGCGGCGCCGCGTGAAGCCATATCGATGACGGCGATGTCATCGTCGTCGCGGCGCTCGTCGAGTTCGTGCCACAACGGCACGAAAGAGTCAGCAACAGCTGCCGCAGTGGGCGCCGACGACTCCCGAGCCGCGATCGCCTGCGCATTGTCACCAAGCCAGGTCAGCACCGAATCGGCGTAGGGTCGGTCTTCGGCGATCAGGTGGCTTGCCCCCTCGAAGCGGTGCACGTCGGCGTGGGGCAACCGTGTCACGAGATCGTCGAGGTAGCGATCGCTGAAGATCGGATCGTTCGGCCCCCATAGCAGCAGCGCGGGCACCGTGAGGGCAGCTACCCCATCTGCGATTCTGCTCAGTTCGGCGAAGCTCTCGTGACGAGCATCTATTGGGATGTCAGCCACGAAGCCCCCAATCGCCTCGCGTCGATCTGCAGCGCGATACGGCGCACGATAGGCGTCTTTCACCGCTGTCGATAGCGGCGGCGAAGCGAGGGCAAGCGTGGTTTCGAGAAACGCGGTGGTGTGCACGGTAGACGCGGCAAGCATTCCGCGTGCGCCAGCGAGGCGAAGCGGTGCCGGAATAGGCACCCCCTCGGGGTGGTGAATTGCGGTGTTCAGCAGGGTCACGGCGGCGAGATGCTCGGGATGATCGACCGCCCAGCCCATTGACACGACGCCGCCCCAGTCGTGGCCGAGGGTTGCTACCCGGCCGTCCAGACCGAGAGCGTCAGTGAAGGCGCCGAGATCGACCACACGTTGGGCCAAGGGGCGATGCGTGCCGGTGCGCTCTGAGAAACCCATATCGAGCTGATCGATTGCCACCACTCGCCACGCTTCGTTGCCCGCTGCGGCGGATCGCACAGATGCGTCGACGATGCCGCGCCATACATACGACCAGGTCGGGTTGCCGTGCACCGCCAGAATTGTGCCGACCGGTTCTATTCCCAACCGTTGCAACTCGTCAGCGGTGTCAAGGTAGTGCCAGTCACGAAGAAGACCCTCGTCGACGCCTCGACCTGCGACAGAGCGAATCCGGCTGAATCGCCGATCGAGTCCGGGCAGTCCCACAGGAGGAAGCGAGGCGGCTTTCGTCACCAGGCAAGCTCCATCATCGCGGTGTTGAGTCCAGAGCCCACGCCCATCAGCAGCACCCGATCTCCGCGCTTGAGCGTCTCTTGCTCTTCAGACAGCGTGATCGGTATCGAAGCCGGGCCGACATTGCCCAGACGCGAGAACGTCGTGGGCACACGTGAACGATCGAGCTTTGCTGCTTTGACAATGGCGTTCGTGTGCACCGACGAGACCTGGTGGGTGATGTAGCGATCCATCGACGACCAGTTCCACTCGGTCGACGCCTCTTTCCATGCCGAAACGACAAGGTCGAGTCCGCCCTTGAGCAGAGCTTTGGCGTCGGTGAACATGCCGTCGACGCTACCGACGCACAGCTCGTGAAACTGAGTGGCAGCGCGAGTGACGCCACCGATGATGCGGTGTCCTTCTGGGTGCTCATCAGCGCGGCCGAGAATCGCTGCCGCTGAACCAGATCCGAGTGTGAGCGACGCGAACTCACTCATGAAATCGTCGCGACCGACACCATCGTCCGACAGTCGGTCAATCGTATTGACCTGGATCTCATCAGCGTCTTCGCCGTTGACCACGATGGCATAGCGAATCTGCCCTGATTCGATCATGCTCGCCGCAAGATTCATTCCGCTGACGAACCCGAGGCACGCATTGGCGACATCGAAGTTGACGGCCGACGTGGGCAGACCGAGCCCGTGGTGCAGTCGCACGGCGACCGATGGCTCAAGATGCTTGCGCGTGACCGAGGTGTTGATGAGCAGCCCCACCTCTGAGGCGTCGACGCCAGCTTCAGCAAGCGCCCGCTTTCCAGCCAGCACGGTGGCCTCGTCAGACGACTCCCCAGCCGCCCAGTTGCGCCGTTCGAGCACTCCAGCGACGCGACGCAGCAAACCAGGTCGCAGGCGCAGTCGTTTGAGTGCGGGTGCAAGCTGCTCTTCAATGTCATCTGAGGTCGTCACCCTGGTGGGCAACACACTAGTGACTGACAACAGCGAGACGTTCGCGAATCGGGTAGTCGCGTTTCCGGCCAACGGTACCTCCAGGTGATGAGGCATCACGCTTGATATTCAAAGAACTAGCCTAGCGCCGCTTGCATGAACCAATGAGCATGTTAGACCGCTCCCGCTTCGATATCCCAATGGACGACGACTGAGTTGCCGCAATAGTCCCGACCAGGCAAACGGTCAAGCCCCTTCCCGACAGACACGATCCAGGATCGAATAGATTTCGCGCCGCCAACCGCTGCGCGCTCGGTCACGACGAAGGAGAACACTATGGGTGTAGACGACAAGATCAAGAACGCTGCCCAAGACCTCACCGGCAAGGGCAAAGAAGCCGCAGGCAAGGCGACCGACAATGAACGCCTTGAAGCCGAGGGTCACGTTGACCAGGCCGAAGCGAAGGCCAAAAAGGGCGTCGAAGACGTGAAGGACACCTTCAACTAGGCACTGAGCCAAAGGTGGCCGAGACCAGGCGTCTCGGCCACCTTTGCGCGCACGGCAGGTTCATGCCGTCGATACGACGCGGCACCCAAACGCGAGGCCGAACGGCACCAGCACTCTCAGTCGGCGCTTGCCCTCGGCCGCTAGTCGCGCGGGTGAGTCGGCAGCCGCCGACGATCCCAAGACCCCAAGATGTGAGCCTCCATGGCCTGACGCGCGGCCTCACGATCGCCTGCGACAATCGCATCGAAGATCAGCTGGTGTTCTGCGTGGGTGATCTCGAACGCCTGCGCCGGGTCGACACCGTGATAACGGCTGCTTTCCAACGCCCGCTCGAACAGGCCGTGGGCGACGTTCTCCGCAAGAATGTTGCCCGAGAGCTGCATCACCAAAAGGTGGAATCGCACATCGGCGTCACGGTAGGACGCGGAATCATGCAGCACCGATTCCATCTGCTCGAAGCTGGCGGTCAGTCGCGCAAGATCATCGCTCGTGCGCTTGGCAGCAACAGCCCCCGCCATTGCCGCCTCGAGAGCTCCGCGCACCACACTTAAGTCGTCGAGAATACCGAGCGCGTCGTCGTGGCCAATGAGCGACGAAATCACCAACGGGTCGAGCAGATTCCACGAAGACATGGGGTTCACGTGAGTACCGCGCCCCTGTGCGACGGTCACCATGCCCTTCTCTTGCAGGCGCTTCACCGACTCGCGAATCACCGTTCGACTCACGCCGAACTCCTGGCTGAGAACCGCCTCGGGCGGCAACGCGTCTGCGGGCTGGATCTGACCCGACACAATCGTTTCGACGAGCTCCTTGAGCACCGTCGCGCCGATCCGGTCGATCGGAACGCGCGAGGTCGCGGGAGAAGAAGCAGCGTCGCCGGTGGTCACATTCGACACTCTAGACGTTGTGCAGCACTGAACACACATCCCACACCACACACAGCAGACATATGATGTATGCTGTTCATACAATTGAGTGATTCGGGAGTCAAAGGCGATATGAAAATCACGGGATACCGCTGTCTGCGGACCTTTCACGACTGGGGCCGCCCTGTCGGGGACGCCAACGGCTACATCGACTCGGGCGTCACCGACGTTCCCCTGGTGATTCTCGAAACGGACAGCGGCCTCGAAGGCATCGGCATGGGATCACACCATGACCTCGACCGACTTTTCCCTGCCCTTGAGGGCCAGGACCCGCGAGCCGTGTCTTCGTTGTATGACCGCATGCTTGCCCGCGTGTTCAAGAGCGGGCATGGCGGAGCGACGTTCGGCGGCGTCGGCACGTTCGACATGGCGCTTTGGGACCTCAAAGCGAAAATCGCCGGCGAACCGCTGTGGCGACTGCTCGGCGCATCCGATCGTTTTGTTCCCGGATACGCCTCTGGCCTCGACATCGCGCTTGACAATCAGCGGCTCGCCAAGTTCTACAGCGAGATGGCAGACCGCGGATTCACCAGCGGCAAGCTGAAAGGCGGGCGCGACGCTGCGCACGACATCGAGCGACTCGAGATCATGGCAGATGCGTTGCGGCGCAACGCCGCCGAACCCGGGCTCATGCTCGATGCCAACGAATCTTGGAACCTCAAGCAGGCCGTGCGCTACGTGTCGAAAGTCGAAGAGCACGTCGATCTCACATGGATCGAAGAACCACTCCGCCGCTGGGACGCTGCGGGATTCGCACGCTTGAGCAAGTCGGTTCGCGCAGCCGTGGCAACCGGTGAGAACCTCACCGGTCTCGAACAGTTTCGACCACTTCTGGATGCTGGCGGCGTAGACGTCGTGCAGGCGGGCGCCGTGTGGGGCATCACCCACTTTCTGCGCGTCGCGGTTGCCGCCCATTCCCGCGACCTGCCGGTGAGCCCGGTGGGGCTGACTGCAAACCACTCCGTCGCCGCAGCCGCCGCCGCCGTTCCCAACCACATGTCTGCCGAAGTGCAAGATCTGGGTGCGCCTTTCGGCCTCACGATCGACCAAGAGTACAGCGACGGCGGGATCGTGCTTGGCGACCTGCCCGGCGCGGGAATCTCAATCGACGAGGTGGCGATCTCGGCGCGGCAAGCGTCAGCATCGTGGCTCATTGCGGCCGGCCCACACGTGCGGTCAGACCGCACCGGCCTTCGTCTGGTGACCGACCCGACGTGGGGAATCTAGCCGCGCCCTCGCAAGATGCCCCGATCCTGATAGATCGGGGCATCTTCGTTTACCCGCTCGCCTCGACGCAGAACGCCCCCGTGCAAAGCATGCACGGGGGCGTTTCACACCACGCGGGCACACCTACTCTTTGGTGCCACCCGCCGTGAGCCCACTCACCAGGAACCGCTGCGAGAACAAGAAGATGATGAGCACCGGAGCCACCGAGAGAATCGTCGCCAGCGCAAGCACCGGCAACGAAATCGTGACCGAGCCCGAAGTCGTCGGGTTGAACAGCGGCACGTTCGAGAGCAACTCCGCCAAGCCCACCTGAATCGGCGACTTTCGTCCCGGCACCATGACGAACGGCAGGAAGTAGTTGTTCCAGTTCGCCACCAGGCTGAAGAAGCCCACGAGGGCGATCACGGGAGTTGCCAGAGGCATCGCGATCTTCGTGAAGACGCGGAACTCCCCCGCGCCATCGATGCGTGCAGCATTGAGCAAGTCTTGCGAGACCGCCGTAGAGAAATAGATGTACGTCAGATAGACACCGAACGGGTAGAACGAGAACGGCAGGATTACCGACCATGCCGTACCGACCAGTCCCACCGCGCTGAGCTCGAGGAAGATCGGAAGCACCAGTGCGGTGTTGGGTATCAGCATCACGATCAATGTCGTCATGAGAAGCAGTTTGCGTCCGCGGAACTCAACCATGGCGAGGGCATACCCGGCCGGAATGCTCACCAGAAGCGTGATGACGAGAGCGACGCCGGAATACAGCGTGGCGTTGCCAAGCCACACCCACACGATGCCGTTTTGGAACGCCATCAGTTCGCCCCAGTTGCTGAACAGCGTATCGAAGGCACCGAAGCTGAACGGGTTGTCAAGCAAGAGCTCGCGTGCCGTCTTGGTAGGGGCGAGCATCAGCCACACCATGGGGATGACGAAGAAGAGCAAGAAGACACCGATGATGCTCCACGCGAGCACTCTTCCGAGCCAACGGCCAGGACTGGGTCGTTCGGTCTCAACGTCGCGTGCGCCGTAGCGCTTCGACTTTCCGGACTTGGGCCGGGTGATCAATTCAGTCGCGCTCAAAGAGTCCTCCTCGGAAGACGAATAGGGCGGAGAGCCCTGCAGCGACCAGTAGCAACAGGAGCGAGATCGCGGCTGAGCCGTTGAAGTCGTTTTGGCGGAAGGCAAAGAGGTATGCCAATTGGTTCAGGGAGTAGTCCTGGGGCACCACGCCCTTGGACGCCTGCGACAGCACACGTGGCTCGACGAAAAGCTGCGTTCCCGCTGCCAGCGACATCACGACCATGTATGAGATCCACTTGCGCATCAGCGGAATCTGAATGTACCAGGCGGTGCCGATCGGGCCGGCGCCATCGATTCGGGCAGCTTCCATCACTTCAACGGGGATGTTGTTGAGGGCGCCGTACATGATGATGATCCAGCCGCCGGCGCCAGTCCAGAAGGCGATGAGGGTGAAGATGACGGGAAGGTTGTCGAGCGAAACCGTCTGCACGAACGTCTCAAGCCCGAAAAGGTGAAGCAGCCCAGCGACCGGGCTGACGTTCGGGTCGAGTAGGAACAGCCAGAGCATCACGCTGGATGCACCCGCAAGCGCTCCGGGGATGTAGAACAAGAACCGGACTGACGATGAAGTCCATCGCACTCGGATCGCATGTACCAGCAGTGCGAGCAGGACGACGAAGATTGTCAGCGAGATCAACCACGCGACGACGAACAGTGCCACGTGTTGCACTGCGGGCCAAAAGCGGTAGTCGCCGAAGACCTTGACGAAGTTGTCGAATCCGACAAACGCGCCGCCCTTGGTGAACGCGAGGAATACCGCGTACACCGCCGGTGCGATGCCGAACGCAAGCAGCAGCGCCGTGTAGCCACCAGAGAAGGCGTATCCGATGCGGGCTTGACTGCGGTCAGGGGCTTTTCGACGGCGGCTGACCCGCCGGCGGTCTTCTCGTTCGAGAGGACCGCCGGCAAGTTCCGCTGCCTGCGTGGTAGTAGTGATGGTGTTACCTATCGGTGTGAACTACTTGGTGGTGTAGCCCTGGACCTGGGCTTCGTTGAGGATCTGCTGGTGCCACTCCGGGACGATTTCTGCGATCGTCTTACCCTCGGCAAGCGCGGGAACCACAATGGCTGCGTACGCAGTCTCGGCGCTGAAGCTCGGGAAGCCCCAGCCACTCCATACGCTCGAAGCCGCCGTCTGCATGGCCGACTTGAAGTCGCCCACGAAGTAGCCGCTTTCAGCCTGCGTGTCGAGCCACGATGATGCAGCCGAGTCATATGCGGGCAGGCCCGAAGCGAGCGTCACAGCCTCGTCAGAAGCGGTTGCGAACTCGAGGAACTGCGCGACAGCGTCGAGGTTCTCGGAGTGGCTGGACCCGTACCAGACGCCGCCACCGACGTTGCCGGTCACCTGGTCTTCGCCTTCCCAGTACAGCGGGTCAGCAGCACCGATGGTTCCGGTGGGTGCGTTCACGTTGTCGGGGTTTTGGAAGATAGCGCCGGCGTACCATGCCGGGCCGGGGATCGCGACGATCTTGTCGGCGTAGTTCTCGACGAATGTCGAGCTGAAGATGCTGTCCTGCACCAGCGTGCCATTGGCCGACATGCGGTCAAGCATGTCAGTCATCGCGACTGAGTGCTCGTCTTCGAAGTCTGACGAGAACTCCTCTCCGTCGAGCTGGAAAATCGGAGCCTGTGCTCCCCAGTAGTAGACGTAGGTTCCGACGAACGAGTCGCCGATCGAGCCGAGGATGTAGCCGGGGTGATCTGCCGCGAGCATCTCCCCGAGTTCTTCGTAGTCCTCCCACGTTTCGGGAATGTCGTAGCCAAACTCATCGAGCAGTGTCTCGTTGTACCAGAGCACGACGGGTGCCAGGTCGTTGCGCAGACCGTAGACCGTGCCATCGACCGTCATCGGGTCGAGCGCGCCGTCGGTGAAACCACTCAAGAAGTCGTCGCTCATGTAGCCCTTATTGAGGGGAGCGGCAAACGCCTGAGTGCCGTTTGTTTCTTTCGCAGCCCACGATGCGTCGTTGGTCTGCGACGAGAACACGACGTCGGGCCAGCCCTCGCCAGACTGGTCGAACAGTGCGATCTTGGTCTGGAACGACCCTGATCCACCGGCATTGCCGTCGTAGGTCTCAATGCTGACGGGAACGTCGGGGTTGGCCTCGACGAATGCGTTTGCGATCGGCTCGCGGGCCGCGTCGACCCATACTGTGATGGTGCTGTCGGCGACCTGTTCGGCCGTGGTGAATCCGTACTCCGAGTCGTCGCTCGAATCGCCAGCGTCGCCGGAAGAGGAACAGCCGGCGAGGGCGGCTACGGCAACCAACGCGGTGGCTGTAGTGAGAGTTCGGGTGAGCGGGCGGCGGTGCTGTGCAGCCATTGCGCGAGCCTTTCTTGGTCGGCTTCCTTGACGACGTGCCACCGAACCCGGTGACAACAGGTTTCATTAGATCATACATGTGACCTATGAGCAATGAGTCCGGCGACTTGATGACAAAAGTGTGGGCAGTGGAGCCCTTGGCATGAAACTGCGTCTCGCCTAGAATAAAACTCAGTACCAGCCCCAAAGGAGATCCCATGGCCGACGCATCACCGTACACGCCCCCGGTCGAGGACTACTCCTTCTTATTTGCAGACGCATTCGGAGTCGATCTGGTCGCACGCGCCACTGACGGCGCGTTGACGGCCGAAGACGCAACCGACATCATCGCGGGCGCGGGCGACTTCGCCGCATCCGTCATCGCTCCGCTTCAGACACTGGGCGACACCGCGGGTGCACGTCTCGAAGACGGTCAGGTGACGCTGCCCGAGGGCTTCGCCGCGGCCTACCGCGCGTTCGTCGAAGCAGGTTGGGTCAGCGCAGAGGCGCCAGAGTCTGCGGGCGGAGACGGATTGCCCGGCGCAGTCCGTGCGGGCCTGGGCGAGATCTGGAACGCCTCGAACGCTGCGTTCGCGCTGTGCTGGCTGCTCTCCCAAGGCCAGATTCATGCTCTGGATGCTGCCGCTTCCCCTGAGATCCGCGAGACCTTCCTCACCAAGCTGGTATCGGGTGAGTGGACCGGCACGATGAATCTCACGGAGCCTGAAGCGGGAACTGACCTCGGCGCCATCCGCTCGATCGCGACGCCGAAGGACGATGGCAGCTGGGCGATCCGAGGGCAGAAGATCTTCATCACGTGGGGTGACCACGACGTCGCAGACAACATCGTGCACCTCGTTCTCGCCCGCACTCCGGGTGCCCCCGACGGCGCCAAAGGCCTCTCACTCTTTGTGGCCCCGAAGTTCCTCGTGAATGACGACGGGTCACTCGGAGATCGCAACGCCATCACGACGGTCGCCATCGAACACAAACTCGGCATCCATGCCAGCCCCACCTGCGTGCTCTCGTACGAAGACGCCACGGGCTACCTTGTCGGCGAGGTCGGCGGCGGGCTTGCGGGCATGTTCGTCATGATGAACTCAGCGCGAGCAGGAATGGGCTTCCAGGCCACCGGCATTGCGGATCGCGCGTACCAGCAAGCGAATACCTACGCCTCGGAGCGTTTGCAAGGCCGCGCGCTCGATCGGCCCGCGGGCGCGCCGATCGCCGAGCATCCCGACGTGCGGCGTCTGCTGCTGTCGATGTCAACGAAGATCTTCGCAATGCGCGCGCTTGGCGTCTACGTCGGCGATCTTCTTGACCGCGGCGAATCTGACCCCGCCGCATCCACTCTCGGCGACTTCTTCGTTCCGATCCTCAAGGGCTGGACGACAGAGGATGCACAGCAGGTGACCAGCGAAGCAGTCCAGGTGTACGGCGGTATGGGCTTCATCGAAGAGACCGGCGCTGCTCAGTACTACCGCGACGTGCGCATCACCACGATCTACGAGGGCACGACAGCCGTCCAGTCGAACGATCTCGTGGGGCGCAAGCTGATCCGTGACAACGGTGCTGCCGCCGGTGAACTATTCGACAGCATTGATGAGACGGTCATCAAGCTGCGTTCACTGGATCATCCCACTGCGTCACGCACCGCCGAGCGGCTCAGCCGCGCCGTGGCCGCATCACGTCGCGCGACCGCCGATCTCTTGGGATTTGCCGATTCACCCCGCGATGCCTACGGCGTCAGCGTGCCATACCTGATGCTTCTCGGCACCCTTTCGGGTGGATGGATGCATGGTCTCGCCGTCGCCGCCGTGCTCGAGAGCGCGGCGCCGTCGCCCTCAGATGCGTCGCGATTGGTCGCCGCCGACTTCTATGGCTCGCACCACCTGCCGCGCGTGTACGCGCTGGCCGAGACCGTGGCTGGTGGCGAGATCGCCTGAGAAGATCGGCGCTGGCGTCGCCGATCTTCTATGCTGACGGGCGTGAACTCTCCCACTGGTGAACAGTTTCTGCTCGACGACGGCCACGTGCGTGTCGAGATCGGCGCGCTGGCTGCGGTGTTGCGAGAAGTACGGGTCGGTGGTGTGCGAATCACCGAGTCCGTACCCGCGCATACCCTGCCTTCGCACGGTTGCGGCATCGTGCTGGCGCCCTGGCCCAACCGCGTCAAAGACGCTCGTTGGCTGCTCAACGGCAGCGTTCAACAGCTAGACGTCACTGACGTCTCGAGGGCCAGCGCGATACACGGCCTGCTCCGCAATACCGCCTACAGCGTGCGTGAGCGTGACGACCGCTCGCTCACCCTGGCTGCCACTGTGTTCCCACAGCATGGCTGGCCGTTCACGCTCGATACCTGGGTCACCTATGCACTCGAAAACGATGGCATCTCGGTGACGCACGGTGCGACTAACCACAGCGCGGCGAGCGCGCCCTGGGCTGTGGGAGCGCATCCGTATTTTCGCGTCGGCGAGAATCCGACCGACGAACTGACAGTTCGGATTGCCGGTGACACGCGCCTGGAACTTGACGACCGCTTGAACCCGATCGCCGAGCACAGCGTTGCTGGCACTGAGTTCGACCTGCGATCGCCGCAATCGCTCGCTGGCGCAGACTTCAACGTGGGGTTCGGGCAGCTGCACAACCGCGAAGAGCGTCAAGAAGTGGCATGGATCGAAGCCGCCGACGGATCGACAACGTCGGTGTGGGCCGACCCTGCCTTCGGCTGGCTGCAGCTGTTCACCCCGGATGACTTTCCCGGAAAAGAGGGACCACACCGAGCCATCGCGCTCGAGCCGATGACTGCACCGCCCGACGCTCTGAATTCCGGCACCGACCTGCACTGGCTCGAACCCGGCGAGAGCTTTGAATCGTCCTGGGGCGCTCGCTACCGCGGACCGCAGCGCTGAGCCGACCGCCTGACCTGCCGAGCAGCAGGGATCGGCATGTCTGAGCGCGCAGGATGGCTATGCTGGGCGCTGGAATGAGGTGAGCGCCGCGTGGACGTCGACGACAACATCAATTCAGCCAACGCGGGCAGAAACCCACGAATAACGGTGCAGCTGCGCAAGCTCGTCGCCGCAATGTCGAACTCGGTCGCCCTTCGCGGGCTCGCCGGACTGCTCGCAGGCGCGGCCGTGTTGCTGTTGCCAACGGTTACCACCGCGCTCGTCACGTTCATCCTGATCGCGTTTCTCGCTTTCAGTGGCATCACCGACCTGTTCTACGCGGTCACGGGTCGCCGCTGGTTTGGGCGCCGGCTGAGCCGATGGCTTGCCGTGCCGCGCGGTCTCGCCGCGACGATCATCGCCGCACTTCTGGGGTTTCTCGCCTATGCGGGAACGACAGAACTCACGCTGACGTTCGCGGTCAGCCTTGTCGGCATCTACGTCGGCATCCGCGGTGTGATGTCGCTAGTCTCAGCTTTTCTCAATCGGCGCACCAAAGATCCGCTGCCTCCTGCGGCGGGCGGGTCACTGGCGGTCATCCTCGGCGTGCTCGCCGCGTTCGTACCCGCGTCGCTGGTTTCGAGCGTCATTGTTGCCGCGGCAACGGCCAGTCTTGTCGTCGGCCTGATCCTGGTGTCGTGGAGCCTGCGCAACAACGTGCGGAGATCAAAGCTAGACCCAGAGACGGCATCGATCCCCGAATTGGTGTGGGACTGGATCGAAAACTCCGACATCGGGCGCAAAGAGCGGGCTGTGCAGGCGGGAACGCTCTATCTTGAGCAGCCACAGCGACTGACGAAAATGGGCACCTGGTGGATCATGCTGGTGCTCTCGGTGGCGATTGCGACCTTCGCGGTGCTCGCAGACTCGACAGCCGTGATCATCGGAGCCATGCTGGTCGCACCGCTCATGACCCCGATACTGGGGCTCGCTGGCGCTCTCGTCAACGGATGGGGACGCAGAGCATTCGAGTCTGCCGCCTTGGTCGTGCTGGGCGCTGTGGTTTCGATTGCTCTCGCCTATGGTCTCGCTGCGTGGGCGCCAGTCGCGATCGCATATTCAACGAACTCGCAGATCGTGTCTCGAGTGTCTCCGAACATCGTCGATATGCTGATCGCCCTCGCGGCGGGTGCAGCGGGGGCCTTTGCGACAGTGAATGCCCGCGTCGCGAGCGGGATTGCAGGTGTCGCCATTGCCGTCGCGCTCGTGCCACCGCTCGCCGTTGTAGGCGTCTGCCTCTATGGCGCGCGTTTCGAAGATGCCGGCGGCGCCACGCTGCTGTTCCTCACCAACTTCGTCGCGATCGTTCTCGCGGCAGCGACCGTTTTCGTGCTCACCGGTTTCGCGCGACCCTATGCCCTTCGCAATCGCCCGCGGCAGCTGATCAAGACAATGGGTCCATTCGTCGCCCTCGCCGGAATCATCTTGCTGCCGCTCATGCTGACCTCTGAGGGGCTATTGCAAAGCCAGACCCGCGAACGTGACGCCCAAAACACCGTGGAGGATTGGTTAGGCGACGATACAGAGTTCGTCATCAGCGCGGTTGACGTCGCGGGCAACGACGTTGACGTGACGATTACCGGCCCTGGTGACCCGCCGTCGGCGAACGATCTGTACGACGCGATGCAGCAGGACTTTGTCGACCCCATCACGCTCGAACTCACTGTCGTTCCCGTCGAAATCACGGTCATTCCGACACCGACACCGACGCCCACACAGACGCCCACGCCCACACCCACACCCACACCAACCAGCTAGGGGCGCGAAGAACGCAACACGTGGGGTCTTCTAAGCTCGACTCATGAAGCGAACTGCTGGAGTGGCTGCGGCGACAGGAATCCTTTTGATTTCAGGCTGCGCGGCCAGCCCGGCCGAAACGCCGCAAGGCAGCGATCTTCCAGACTCGATTCTCTCCATCATGGAACAGCCCGTGTATGAGGAGGGCGTATGGGGTTTGTCGGTCGTTGACGTAGAGACCGGCGATGTCGTGCTCACGCTCAATCCTGACGAGAAGTTTCTCACCGGCTCTACGGCCAAGATCCTCTCTGTCACGGCAGCGCTGGAGGTTCTCGGGGCCGACGCCACCTTCACAACCCCGGTCGTCGCGGTCGGAGATGTTACCGAAGGCACCTTGCACGGCGACCTGGTGCTGCGTGGCTCGGGTGATCTCACCCTCGGTGGACGCACGATGGCAGACGGCACAATCGAAGTGCCGATATTCGATCACTACGACGCCAACGCCCTTCCTGGACTTGCGACTCTCAGCTCTCAAGACCCGCTCGCGGGGCTGAACGATCTCGCGCAGCAGGTGGCCGCGGCTGGAATCGATCGTGTTGACGGCGAGGTGCTGGTTGATGATCGACTGTGGGATCCAGTCATCGTCGATGACGTTCCCATCTCACCGATCGTCGTCAACGACAACCTCGTCGATCTCGTGCTCTCACCCGCCACCGCCGTCGGTGACGCCGCGATGCTCGAGTGGCTGCCGCAGACCGCTGCGTACGACGTCGAAACATCGGTGACCACCGGCAGTGCCGACAGCGGGATTGACATCACGATCACGGAAGATCCCGAAGGAACACTCGTTGCCACCGGCTCCGTGCCGCTGGGCGCCGAACCGGTGATGCAGACATTCCAGGTCGAAGACCCCGCGATCTGGACGCGAACGTTGTTCATCGAAGCGCTGGAGCGCGCCGGAATAGAGGTGGCTGCCGACGCCGTCACAGCGAGCGCAGCATCCCTGCCTGAGACGGCCGTGCTCGACGCCGCG
This sequence comes from Microbacterium marmarense, assembly GCF_037204165.1. Taxonomy (NCBI): domain Bacteria; kingdom Bacillati; phylum Actinomycetota; class Actinomycetes; order Micrococcales; family Microbacteriaceae; genus Microbacterium; species Microbacterium marmarense. Next base: position 604,637 of record NZ_JBBDGL010000001.1, on the reverse strand, counting down.
ACGCCCATCGCTGAGTTCACATCGCCGCCGTTCTCTGAAACCGCTCGGCTGATCAACAAGGTCAGCCACAACCTAGGCGCCAACCAACTACCGCTGCTGTTGGCAGTGGATGCTGGCGAGCGCACCCTCGAAGCGGGCTTGACTATCGAACTCGGGGTGCTCGAAGCGGCCGGAGTCGACGCCGGTGATGTTGATATCACCGACGGCCAGGGGCTAGAAGGCAACCGGATCACCCCCGCCGCGATGACGACGTATCTGCGGCACCTGACCACGACTTCCACGTTCCAGACGTTCTACGACTCGACCCCTATTCTCGGCGTCGATGGATCGCTGGCGACTGTTCTTCCCGAAGGCGACCCCGCAATCGGCATGGCCCACGCCAAGACCGGCACTCTGGTGGCCGAGGGAACAAGCTCCGCGTTTGTTTTGGAAACGAAAGCGCTCGCGGGCTTCGTCGAGACCGCTGCCGGGCGAAACCTTGCGTTCGCCGTCTTCGTCAACGACGTGCCCGTCGATGACATATCGGCAATCTTCCAAGCCAACAATGACCTCGGCGCGATTGCGTCTCAGCTCTACCAGCTGTACTAGTTCAGCCGGTCAGGGCGCGGTCGCAAGAGCCTCTGAAGCGACACGTGTGATCGCTCGCCGCTCGGCGTCGCTGTCGCACAGGTCGAGCGCGCGGTCGAAGGCTGAGCGTGCTTCTTCGAGGCGCCCTGCGTTCGCGAGCATATCGGCACGGGCGAGGTGAAAGTAGTGGTACGTCGCGAGGTCATCGGCGATGGGTTCAAGCAATTGCAGCCCCGCATGGGGTCCGTCAGCAAAAGACGCTGCGACCGCCCCGTTCAGCTCGACGACCGGTGACGGTTCCACTCGGGCCAACACCGCATACAACCGCTGAATCGTTGACCAGTCTGTGTCGCCGAACGTAGGCGCGGTCGAATGCGCGGCCGCGATCGCCGCCTGCAGTTGATACGTTCCCACGCGGCGCTGCTGCAGTGCGCGCCCAAGCAGCCGCCGTCCGTTCTCGATCGCGCTCCCATCCCACAGCTCACGATTTTGATCCCTGAGCAACACGACCTCGCCTGCGTCATCGAGGCGCGCCGGACGACGCGCATCAGTGAACGCGAGCAGCGCCGCAAGCCCCCAGGTTTCTGGCTCATCAGGAAGCAGATCACATATGCAAGAGGCGAGCCAGCGCGCCTCATCGCAGAGATCTCCGCGGATCAACTGCTCGGCGGGCGCGGCATGCCCCTGAGAGAAGATCACGTACACGACCTTCAGCACCTCTTGCAGCGAGTCGCTCAAGCGCTCCCGATCGGGCACCTCGAACGGCACTCGAGTGGCCGCGATCTTCTTCTTCGCTCGCACAAGGCGCTTCGCCATTGTCGGCTCCGGAATCAAGAAGGCTCGGGCGATGGATGCTGTGGGCAACCCGACCACATAGCGCAACGTGAGGGCCACGCGCGCTGACTCATCGAGCGCGCGGTGGCAGCATCCAAAGATCATCGCGAGCAGGTCGTCGTCGATCGCGCCTCGATCGCGTTGGGGTCTCGAGATGATCGCGCGCACATCGTCTTCGCGCCCGGCCCAGCGCACATCACGTCTGATCTGATCGATAGCCCAGCGCCGCGCGACCGTCATTAGCCACGCCCCGGGAGCATCGGGAACGCCGTCGGCTTGCCATCGCTCAGAAGCTCGCTCAAACGCCTGTTGGGCGGCGTCTTCTGCCAAGTCGAGATCGCCGAGGTCAGCTCGCAGGGTCGCCACAAGACGCGGCCACTGCGCGCCGAAGACCTCGGCGATCTCGGCGTGCGGCATCGGCGCTACTGCATCGCCGACACGTCGAAGACCGGGCGGATCTCGACGGAGCCATAGCCCACGTTGGGGATCTTCTCGGCCCAGGCGATGGCGGCGTCGACGTCGGCGACGTCGAGCACATAGAAGCCCCCGAGGTACTCTTTGGTCTCAGCGAACGGGCCATCGGTGGCTACTGTTCTGCCGTCACGAACGCGAATAGTCGTCGCGGTCTCGACCGGGTGAAGAGCTTCACCGGCGACGAAGACGCCTGCATCTTTGACCATCTGGTCGAACGCGAACCATTCGCCCATCTCGGCCGCCTCTTCGGGCGTGCCGGGCTGCGGGCCGACTTCGGGGGCGCTGGTGAGTAGAAGCATGTACTGCATGGGGTGTCCTCTCGATCTGGGGGCCGCTCATCGCGACCCCTCACTGAAGCGACGAATACCAGTCGACCACATGGACACTTCGATCACATTAAATTTTTGAAGGCTGTTGTGCGGGCAGCGAGGCGAGAGTGAACTGCGCGGCGGTGTGGGCGCCCTTGACGAGCACGAGCACTTCATCGAACAGGCGCTCACGCGATCGCGAAACGTTGCCTGCATACACTCCCGGCTCGCTCGCCACAGCGCGCAGGATGTGACCGTCTGCCCACACCTGCACGTTGGCCGTGTCGGACAATACGCGTACGACCACGCGCCACGCCCGCCCGGCGGCAGTGATCTCAACCTCGTGCGCGACGCTGACCGCCTCGAGTTCATCGGTACGGTCACGAGCTGGAACGATCTGGTTGCTCGGCAAACTGGGAGTCAGGAACGCCGCCACTCGGCGCTTGCTGGCCTGCTCGTACGCACGCGCAACATCGATCAATCGGTCGTCGCTGTAGGCCGGGCCTGCGAAGGTGAGCCCGACGGGCATTTGCGTGTCTGCCATGCAGCCCATTGGCACGGTGACAGTGGGAATGCCCAAGTGGCGGATCACGCGGTTGCCATTGGAGTAGACGACACCGTTTCTCGTGGCGGCTTCCATGCTCTCAGCGCGCGTAAAGAGGTCCGCGCGGCCGACGTCACCGGCGGCGGGGAACACGATCGCGTCAAGGTTGAGAGTCAGCATCCACTCTTCGAGATCTTCTTTTCGCGCTCTTTCGAGCCCTCGAAGCAAGTGGTCAAGCCCAGGCACATCGTCATAAGAGCGGGGAAGCCCCTGTTTGACGAGCTCTGCCAACCGCTGCCAGTCGAAGCCGCCGCGCGCACGCGTGATCCATACCGGCAGCGGAGCGGTATCGATAGGAAAGACCGTGTCACCGTCGACATCTGCCCAGGTGTTCAGCTCTGGGTCGTCGTTGACACGCAAGAACTCGTCTAAGGCCATCGCGGTGATCGTGCCGCCCTCAATCGCTCGCCACGAAGGCGGTACCAACCCGCGAGCAACCAGACCATCAGCGCTTGGCCGATCCTCTTCGTAGTTCGATACGGCGGGAAAATCCACCTCGACCACTTCGGCACCGAGATCGCGCAGATCGGTGGCCGCGCGGTGCCAGAGCAGTCGCACGCTGTCTCTGATGGCGGGCGGCTCGAGTGGTTCGAGGTCTTCTCCGATGAACAGCTTCGGAACCCCGATGCGCAGCCCATCCAAACGCGCGGGGCCGTTGGCGCGCAAGCGGACGCGGCAGCACCTCGGCCGGTGACGGCAGCTCTACCGTGTTCTGCAACCGCCAGAAGTCTCCGGTGGGATCATCGTCGTCGACGGCAAGCACCTCGAGCAGCGCAACAAGGTCGTCGATCGTGCGGGTATGGGGAACGACGACATCGCAGGTCGGCCGCAACGGCCAGTTTCCACGAATTGAAATGACTCCGCGCGAGGGCGTGTAGGCAACCAGTGCATTGTTCGAGGCTGGCGCACGCCCCGACGAGACGGTCTCTTCGGCCATGCCGAACGCGCACATGCTGGCGGCCGTTGCGGTACCGGAACCGTTTGACGATCCAGAGCCGTACGCCGCCGTGATGTAGTCGGGGTTGTAAGGGCTGCGCGCGTAGTCGTAGACGCCCGGCTGTATGCCGCCAGCTGCCATCGGCGGCATGTTCGTCTTACCCAGTAGGACCGCGCCAGCGGCGCGCAACAACGCTACGCTCGCTGCATCTTCGGTGGCGACCAGGTCGGCGAGCGCCGGACTGCCCGATGCCACGGTCATGCCCTTCACCTTGTAGCTGTCTTTCACGGTGAAGGGAATTCCCTCGAGCGGGCCACCATTGCCTTCGCGGCGACGACGATCCGACTCGGCTGCTTCGCGCAGGCAGTCGGGGTTGAGCACAGCGATCGCATGCAAACACAGACCGGTGCGGTCGTAATACGCAATGCGATTCACGTATGCGCAAACCAGATCGATGCTCGTCAGCACGCCCGCGTCGAGCGCTTCCCGCATCTCGCCGATGCTCATCTCGACAACGTCAAAAGCATTCATGACCGCAGTCTGCCAGGTTGTCGTTGCTGGTTCGTGACGTGGTGCTCGCCACTTCGAAGCGGTGAACATTCTATGGAAGAAGCCAAGAACCGTTCCACCGCAACCAAAAGTGGCTTCAAAGGGCCTACGCTCCCGAATATGGGATCGCACATAGAACCATCTGAGTTGCGAAAGTTCATCGCGTACACCGAGAACAAGGTGTCGCCCAAGGCCGCAGCAAATCTCTATGGTCGCGCTGAGATGCTCGCCAAGATGCCGATGCGCGTGCAGCAGTGGATCGTGGCCCACGCCAAAGGCGATGAATACATGGGGTTCATCGTGGATCCTTACTGCTTCTTTCTGGCCTACGAAATCACCGACGCGGATGCTGCCAGCCGGTTGCTGCCTTCGGGCTATCGCCTCGTTCAGACCGCGATGTTCGCCGGCGAAACCCCTCGTCATTGCGCGATTGTCGGAGCGTTCAATGTGCGCACCTCGGTGTTCGGCGGCGCTCGCGTCGAGCTCTATGTGATCGCCGAAAACGTCACCACCGGCATGCTGACGTGGGTCATCTGCGATTACGAATCCAACACCATCAACTACGACCCCGGTGAAGGCTTCTCTGCCGCCACCACCAGCCAAGCAGTGATCACCACGTCGCACCGGGGTGATGTCATCATCGACGTGCGAAGCAAAGAGCGATCAAACAGCCTTGCTGTCACCGCGGCCGTTCCTGCCGGCGTCATGCAGCCACTTGATCAGCGCCTATGGGTCGATGGCAACCTGTCTGTGGATTACGGCGGACGGCTGATGCACGAGGGGTCTGATGCGTTCGGGCTGGTCTTCGATCCCGGCGAGATGGCGCAGGCGCTTCGCATCCCATTCGACTCGTTGAGCGTGGAGCTCAATACCTTTGGTGCCGACTTCATGGCGAACGAGCCCTTCGAGGCGGCGTGTTTTCCGTTTGCTCAGCACTTCGTCACCACGAGCTACCCGCAGGCAAGTCCGATTCACGATCAGCACACGTTGGAAGAAGCCGTGCGCTCGCACCTCGCCTATGGTCGGTCGTCCGCAACAGGATCGCCGGCCACCGATAAAGCGTCGTGATGTTGCTCGAGACTCCCTGGATTGAAGCTGGAGCGACCTGCTGACGCGGTCAGTGATCCCACTTGCGTCGCCGCCTCACCCTCGACCGGGCATATTCAGATCGTCAGGGTCGACATCGACGTCGCCGGTGTCATCTGGGCCACCCGCGCCCGGGACGGCTCGTACGTCGTCTGGATCGATGTCTGAATCAGTTGTCTCAGGCAACGGGTCGCGCTGCTTTTGTTCGGTCTCGACCTCGCTTGCAGGGCTGTAGGCACGGTCCTTCGTGACGGACGCGCTCTCGGCGGGCTGCCCCTGCCGAGGAGGAGGCGGCATCTCGTCGGTCTCACCGGCGGCAACATTCATCTTCTTATCTGGGTCCATGTGCCCGAGGTTATTCGCGCCGACCACGCACGCCGACCGGCTTGACAAATTGGGCCGCATCCGATCGAGAAGACGCGCTATGGACGCGACTCAGCCGCTGGCGCTGAGACGCTGATTCGAGCTTGTGCGCATTCCTCGAGGGGGCTAGCGGGCTGTATGTCAAGCCCTCGCGTCTGCGGCGGCGTCGTACGTGACGGGTGCATCGTTTGTCGTCGATGGGGGGGATGCTGCAGATGGGCCCCCAGGCGGGTTCGCACATCGAGAGCGGCGAATGGCGCAGCGCGGGCTGACCTAGGGCACTTCATTCTGGTCGATAAGCTGACTTCCCAGCGAAGGGAACGTCGACTATGAGCAACGCAACCGCCCCATCAGCGATCGATACCGCTCACCTGCGCACGGCTATCCAGATCGCGAACGAGTCTGTCGCTGCTGGAAACCACCCCTTCGGGGCAGTACTCGCTGATCCCGACGGCACCGTGGTGCTCAGTGCGCAGAACTCAGTAGTCACCGAACGCGACGTTACGTGCCATGCCGAGACGAATCTGGTGCGCCTGGCGATGCGCAAGTACGGCCCCGATCAGCTGGCCAGTTTCACCCTTTACACCAGCTGCGAACCGTGCGCGATGTGCGCCGGAGCGATCTATTGGTCTGGGATCGGACGCGTCGTGTTCGCACTCGGTGAGACCACGCTGTACGAACTCACCGGCATCAATCCCGACAACCCCACGCTCGCGGTGCCGTCACGCGTGGTGTTCGGCGGAGGTCAGCGCAGCACCGAAGTCGTAGGGCCCGCTCTCGAAGACGAAGCGGCAGTCGCCCACGAATCATTTTGGCGATGACACGCAAATTCGCGTTGGACTAGCTTCGCAGCTCGTTGAGCGCGTTGGTGGCCCGCGCCACTTCAAGGCCGAATTGCGACCTCAATTCGGCGCCAATGCCATCATCAGCCGATGCCGTCTGCTCAATCCTCACCAGCAACGCAGTGAGGTCGCGAAGGCCGAGAGAACCAGCGCTGCCCTTCAGCTTGTGCACCAGGTGCGGGAACGACGCAGAGAGCCCGTCGCGCAAGAGTTCGGCTTCGATATCGGCGCACTGTTTCTCAAACTCTTTCACCAGTGAACGATAGACCTGGTAGTCGAGCTCACCCAGAAGTGCACGAGACTCGGGGTCGACAACGATCGTGGCGTCGGCGTGTGTATCGGTGCCAGCCTCGGCCAAGGCTCGCTGCCCTGGGCGAATTTCAGAGAGCGCCGACACAATGTCGTGTTGCCTGAACGGCTTGCTCAGGAATCCATTCATTCCCGCCTGCTCGGACGCTCTCTGCACTTCTTCTGACACGCTCGCGGAAAGCGCGATGATCGGAACCTGTGACGACGGCGAAGCCAACGCACGTATTCGGCGCGTCGCTTCGAGCCCATCGAGCTGAGGCATATGTATGTCCATCAGAATGACGTCCCACGAACCCTCACTCGCTGCGGCAACAGCCCTCATCCCGTTGTCTACCACGACAACGTCGTGGCCGAGCTTGCTCAAGACGAGCATCGCCGTCTTCTGGTTGATGTCGTTGTCTTCAGCTAGCAGCACTCGAAGCGACAATGCGCCTGACTGCGTGTCGATCGGGGTTTGGACGCTTTGGCCGAGCGCCTCTCTCAACACGCGGCGAAGCGCGGGGCGCACGACTGGCTTGTTCAGTACCCCAGCGAAGATTGCTTGATCACCGTCATCAAGCGAAACACCGACGCTCGACAGCAACACGAGCGGCACGGCCTCCCAGCCGGCGATGGTGCGGATCCGACGAGCAATCTCGACGCCGTCAGTACCAGGAAGGATCATGTCTAGGATCACGACATCGGGCACTCGTATATCGTCGATTCGCTGCCATAGATCCTCCGCACTCGAAGCCGTCTCGCTAGTGATTCCGACACGCTCAAGCTGTGCGGTGGCGATGCGCAGGTTCGTGTCGTTGTCGTCGATCACGAGGGCGCTTCGCCCCAAGAGCGCCGCGTCGCCGGCGCTCAGAGCCTTCGGCGGCACGGGGGCCGAGCTGACCGGAATGGTCACTCTGAATTCGGAGCCTTGCGCGACCTCGCTGCGCACACTGATATCGCCCCCCATGCGTTCAGCCAGCGCTTTGCTGATAGCAAGACCGAGCCCAGTGCCCCCATACATGCGAGTTGTCGATGAATCGACCTGCGAGAACGACTGAAACAGTCGATCCAGGCGGTCTTCGGGAATTCCGATGCCTGTGTCTATGACGCGGATGCAGGCCTCGTGGCCACCATCGGCCAACGGGGTCGCTGAGGCGCGCACCGTGACGGCACCCTTTTCAGTGAATTTGATCGCGTTCGCGACCAAGTTCACAAGGATCTGGCTGGTGCGAGTCTGGTCGCCCTGCACCCAATCCGGAAAACTCTCGCGGATATCACATACCAGCTCGATGCCTTTCGAATCAGCCGCATAGGCGAGGATCTCGATCGCATGCTCCACCGTCGAGTGCAAGCTAAACGGCCGGCGCTCCAGTACAAGCGCATCGGACTCGATCTTCGAGAAGTCCAAGATGTTGTTAATAAGGTCGAGAAGCAGGTCGCCACTGCGGCGCACCGTTTCGACGTAGTCACGTTGGGTGCGGTCAAGCTTGGTATCGAGCAAGAGACCGGTCATTCCGATAACAGCGTTCATCGGCGTTCGTATCTCATGGCTCATGGTGGCGAGAAAAGCTGACTTTGCCTCGGTCGCCGCGAGGGCTTGCTGGTGTGCTCGCTCGAGTTCCGCGTTGAGACTCAAGGCATCACGGCGCAGCCGGTTCAGGAGGCCGAGTGTAAGAAAGAAGCGGACTGCCCCGAGCGCGAGCGCAACGATCGCCGAGAGCAAGGCGAGCGATGACAACGGCACAAAAACTCCGACAAGCAAGACAACCAGCGACATCGCGAGAAAAACGTAAGGTAGGGCTGCAACTACCGCAGAGCGCCCGCTGCCTGGCCCCGGAGCGGGTTTCGAGGTCCAGGCGCCCAGAGCAAACAGTATGAGCGCCACAGGCCACAGCAGGTCTGCTCGCACCGGCACCCTCAGCCCACCGGGCAGCATCTCAGCTGCAATGAGCGCGTTGGCAACCGCACCGATCAAGAGCCCGACAAGCATCAGCCAGAATGCTGGCGTTGGCCGCCTGCGTAGTGACGTTAGCGCACCGACAAGCGCGCCCAAGATCATCAGGGGCCAGGCGACAGTAAACACGACCATCAAGTCGCCTACTCGAATTTCAGGAAAGGGCCTGAGAACGAGCGCGCCACTCACCGCGATCAGCCCTGTCGCCGCGATCAGTGAATCGAGCGTCACCGCGAGCGAAGCTGCGCTAAGGCGCTGCCAGACGAGCAGACCGATCGCCGCGACGAACAACACTGCAAAAGCGCTGTCGAGGATCACGCTCAGCCACGCACTGTTGGGATTGGGCGACTGCTGCGCTAACAGCCAGACCAGCGCGTCTCCCAGTACAAACAATCCGGCACCCGCCGCCAGTGTCGCCCACGTCGCCCGCTCGCGTCGGACGAGCAGCGCTCGGCACGCAATGAGCAACACCGCTGCAGACTCCACTAGCAGGTAGGCAACCGCGCCAAACGCTCCCACCGGAGCGGCTCCTGGCACGAAGATCCATCCGACAAGCGCCAAGAAGACTGCGATGGCCACCGCGAACACGGCAACAATTGGTCGCGGCATCCCACCGGAGATTTCCAGAGACATGCGCGACCCCGCCCCTCTATCTCTTTTCGGCCGCGGAGTTGCTCCGCAAAAGTTTCTTGCCGGATTACGTATGTCGAATAGTATCGGCAGAACACAGCGAGGCGGAGGCCAAGTGTCAGGGTTCAACGACAGCTCCACGCCGAGCGCAGGCGCGCCAACACCGTCCAGCCAGAATGGCGGTCGAGTGTTGAATATTGGCTTCGTCTCGGCTTTTCCTCCCGGGCAGAACAGTCTCAATGAGTACGGCTACCACTTCGTCTCGCACCTCTCACGCCACGAGCGCGTGAAAACAGTGACGCTGTTCGCCGACGAGACCGTAGATGGTCCACCGACGCCGATGCGGGGCGTGGACGAGATTGTCGCGTGGCGATTCAATGCGCTCGGCAACCCGGTGCGGCTTCTACGTGCGATCCGCAAGGCGCGTCCAGACGCGTTGCTGTTCAATCTTCAGTTCGCGACGTTCGGCGATACTCGCGTGGCCGGCGCCCTCGGGCTCCTGGTTCCTGCGCTGGCGAGACTCACCCGCATCCCTGTGGGCGTGATCTTGCACAATCTCGCTGACAACGTCGATATGCAAGATGCCGGATTCGCAGGCTCCGCCCTTGCTGCAAAAGTGATGAAGCTCGCCGGGCGGGTGCTCACGCGTGCGCTGCTGAAAGCCGACTATGTAGCGCTCACCATCCCGCGATACGTGGAGTTTGTGCGTGAGTCTTACGGCGCACGAAATGTGCTGCTCTCACCTCACGGAAGTTTTGAAGAGATCGCCGTGCCGTCGTTCAGTGTTCCCGATGGGGACCGCACGATTCTTGCCTTCGGCAAGTGGGGAACTTATAAGACCGTGGATGTGCTGATAGAGGCGTATCGCCAACTGCGTGACCGCGGCTACCGCGATCTACGACTGGTCATCGCGGGGACTGATAGCCCCAACGCACCGGGATATCTCGCGTCGATCGCCGAAGAGAACAGCGATCTCGAGGGTTTGGAGTTCACCGGCTACGTTGCCGAGTCCGATGTCGCGGGACTCTTCGGGAACGCAGAAGTTGTCGCGTTTCCGTACACGTCGACCACAGGAAGTTCAGGTGTGCTGCACCAGGCCGGCGAATACGGTCGGGCAGCCGTTTTGCCTCGGATCGGCGATCTGGTTGACATCATCGAAGAAGAAGGGTTCGCCGGGGAATACTTCGAGCCCGGAGACACACAGAGCCTCGTTAACGCGCTCGCAACGGTGCTGGACTCGCCAGAGCGCCGGGAACAGCTGGGCAGACAGAACTATGCTGCGGCCACGGGTATCCCGATGTCAGAAGTCGTCCACTGGCACATGATCCACTTGCAGCGGCTGCTGGTGCGGAAGCGCCGATGACTGAACCAGCTGCGCGCAGGGAAGGCACCAGGGCCATCGTTTCTGGGGCTACGGTCCTGTCGATCGCCATGTTGCTGGCCAACATCGGCAACTATGCGCTCAACATCTTTCTTGGACGTGTACTGACGCCCGCTGAGTTCTCCGACGCAAACCTGATGGTCACGCTCATGCTGACCGCGACCGCGGTCGCTTTGGGTCTGGAGATGGTGACGGCGCGCTATACAAGTGTTGCGGAAGCGACGAAGAATCCTGGGGCGGCGGATCGCGTTGCCAGGTCGTTGCGCATCTGGGCCACCGCGGGAGGCATCCTGGTGGGCGTGATCCTGATCGCGCCAGCGCAAGCATGGTCTGAGTTGTTCCAGACCGAGTCGGCGTTGCCATTCATCATTCTGGGACTCGGAATCCCCTTCTATCTTCAGCAATCCGTTGGCCGCGGTGTCATGCAGGGACGGCTCCGATTCGGACTGTTGGCAAGCACGTTCGTCATCGAGATGCTGACTCGGCTCGGCGTCGCCATAGCCCTAGTCGCTCTCGGGTGGGGAGTAACCGGCGCAACGATCGGGCTCTCAGCGTCGTTCGTGGTCACGTGGTTGTCGGTGACCATTCTGGCCCGCTCAAGCCATCGTGAACCCGCGCCAGCGATACCGATGCGCGAGGTCTCGGGCTACGCAGGATTCGTGTCGGTCTTGCTCTTGGCACAGATGATCGCGAACAACAGCGATGTCCTCATCGCAAAAGTAGCGCTGACTCCGACCGATGCGGGAATCTATTCAGCGGTCGCCCTGGTAGGGCGGGCGGTGTTCTATCTGTCGTGGTCGATCGCGACCGTCGTCTTTCCGATTGTGGCAAGAAGGCATGCCGGAGGTAGCGACTCACGCCGCCTGCTGGGCGGCAGCATCGTGGTTATCGCCGCAATCGGACTGGCATGCGCGGCAGGAGCGCTCTGGATCGGCGGTCCAGTGTTGGGTGTGGTGCTGGGGCCAACTTATGGCGACCTGTCGGTTCCTCTCGCGGCGTATGCAATCGCGACGACCATGTTCGCCGTCGCCAACCTTGTCGCGAGCGTGTTCCTCTCGCAGGGCCAACTACGCCAGTCGGCCATTGTTCTCGGCGGAGCAATACTCCAGCTCATCCTCTTGCTCATTTGGCACGCAGACATAGCGCAGCTCATCGTGGTGCAGATCATTGCGATGTCGGTTCTGCTCCTCGTTCTCGCCATAGATGCGATAGCGCGAAGCCGCCGCACGAGCATCGTCGAAGAGAGGATCGCATGACGGAGTCCATCGACCGATACCAGGCCTACAAAACGTGGGTCAACACGCCAAACGCCGAACCGCCCGAAGTTTCTATCGTCATTCCCGCGTACAACGAAGAGATCCGAATCTTGCCGACGATCGGTGCGATCGCGACGCACATGAGCGCCCGAGGGCGACCGTGGGAGCTGATCGTTGCCGACGATGGGTCGACAGACACGACAGTACGCCTTGTCGAAGATCTCCAATTCGCAAATCTGGTGCTCCTCCGCGCGCCAGCGAACGCGGGCAAAGGCGATGCTGTGCGACGTGGCATGCTCGCCGCAAAAGGCAAGCTGGTGTTGTTTGCAGATGCCGACCAATCAACGCCCATCGAGCAATTCGAAGCGCTTGAAGCGAAGATCGCCGAAGGATACGACGTCGCGGTCGGATCACGAAAAGCAGCGGGCGCCACCGTTCGCCACAAGAGCGTGCTCCGCCGAGTGCTCAGCTGGGGGCTTCACTCGCTAGTCAGTCTGCTCTTCGGGATCAAAGTGCTCGACACACAGTGTGGGTTCAAGCTCTTCACTGGCGCTGCCGCAGCCGAGCTGTTCTCGCAACAGAAGATTGACGGCTTCTCATTCGACCTTGAAGTGCTCTACTTGGCGGCAAAGTTCGACATGCGTGTTGCTGAAGTGCCTGTCGAGTGGATCGATGCCCCAGGTTCCACGGTGAGCGCGATCAGGGTTAGTCTCGCCTTCTTGGGCGATTTGGTGAAGATCAAGGTGCGAGACCTTTGCGGAGACTACCCGCAGTCCCGCAGCGGAGACAGCTCCGAGAGCAGAAAGGCGCACACATCATGAGGGTGAAAACCGAACAAGCGGGAGGTTCCGCAACGGTCGAACTCGCTGGTCGCTTCGATGCCAACGAAGTGGACGAGTTTCGACGAGCCATCGACGCTGTGCTCGGCAGCGCAACGACAAGCGTCGTGATCGACCTGTCGCAGGTCGTATTCATCGACTCGAGCGCTCTGGCTGAACTCGTGCGAGTGCACAAGGCAGCAGCTCAGTCGGGGGCGACGCTGACGCTGGGCACCCCGTCGACAGCCGTACGGGTGATTCTCGAGATCACCGATCTCGACAAAGTGTTCAACATCTCGGTCACCTCCGCTGCGGGGAACGCGGACTGACATGTCCCCCTCGGACGCCCCGACAAGCCGCGAGCGCACGGTCGCCGATTGGCTGCGCTCGCCGGGCGCCATTCCCAGAACCAGCGGGCCCGATCTTGGCCCGTTGCAACAGTTTGAAGAGCTCGCTTCGGGAAACCCTGAATTGCTTTCGAGCATCGCGACCGCCGCGGAGTCGTACCGCCGCCAGTTCGCCAAAGTCGGGGCGCTCGCGGGCGCGCTCATTGAAGCTCAGGAGCGCTTGGACGCGATCGGCGATCTCACCGACCTTGTTGTGCGTGTGCTCGACACGGATTCCGCCTTCGACTCGATGCTCGAGGTGGCTCGGGATCTCACCCTGTCGGATGCGGCTCTGCTGATTACCCCGTCCGAGACACTCCCGCTCACTCCCGAACGTCTCAGCGGCGACGCGGGAGCCCTGGGCAGTGCGTTGAGAGCACGCGTCACCGAGGCGATGGTCTCGGGTGGACCTTCATCCGTCAGCCCTCATGAAGACGGTCGGGTCGCCACCACAACGCTGGGGTTGCGCGGCGCGCGCGCCTTTGGCGGCGAGACTCTCGGCGGTCTCGGGTTCTCCCGCTCGCGGGGCGAGCAATTCACCACGGCGGACCTCCGGTTGATCGATACCATCGCGGGCACCATCGAGCTCGGTCTATCACTGCACGTCATGCACGAGTCGTCACTCAAGCGCATTGCTGTCGCGCAAGAGCATCGCATCGCCTCATCCATTGCACAGGCGACGCTCACGGCTGCAGCTGCTTCCATGCCCGGACTTGACGTCGCGTCGGCGACCGTACCGGCGCATGTCTCGGGTGGCGACTTCCACGTCACCATGGAATCGGGTGGTGCGCTGTGGTTCGCTGTGGGCGACGTTTCGGGCAAGGGCCTTCCTGCGGCGATCGTCATGACCCGAACCGTAAGTGCTCTTCGTGCAGCGTTCGCCGGAGCATCCGACCGTGATCTCGACGTCGCGTGGAACTATCTCCTCGACGATCTATTCGACTATCTCGAGCAATTGGGCATGTTCGTAACGCTCGCGTTCGGCTACGTAGACCTTGACGGCAATACGGTGAGCGTATGCAACGCCGGACACTCCCCAATGACGCACGTGAAAGCTGGAATTGCGTCCTCGGTGCCAGCGACTGCCCCGCCGCTCGGGATTATTCGCTCGCTCAGGCCATCGCGCGTGCAACTGCCGCTCGATGACGAGTCGATGCTGGTTATTGGCTCTGACGGGCTGACAGAGCAAGAGAATAGCGACGGGCAGATGTTCGGCTACGACAGGTTCGACGAGCTGTGCTCCACGCTCGTCGAAACGTCATCGGCCGGATTGGTGGACGCGATTTTCTCGCACGTGGACGAGTTTGCACAGCAGCATCCTCGATCTGACGACCAGACTGCATTCGTGCTGAAGACAACTTCGCAGCTCACAGACTCGACGGTGAGCGCGCCGGAGCTGAAGATCGCGGCTGAGGCCTCGCAGCTGCGCGAAATCGGGCCGTGGTTGGCGGCTGCGCTAGAACACCTAGACCCGGCAGAATCGACCGACGCTCACAGCAGACTTGAACTGGCCGCCCACGAGATCTGCATGAATGTGATCGACCACGGTGGCGTCTCGAGCAAGAGCCTCGTCACGCTCACTGTTGACGTCACGGCCGCCGCGGTGCGAGTTCACATTGTCGATCACGGACGATCGTTCGATCCAGACGCCGCACCCGTTCCGGTTGCCGGACAAGCACAGGTCGGAGGCTACGGGCTACTCATCGCCCGTCGGCTGAGCGACGAGCTCCGCTACGCTCGAGAGTCCGAGACGAACCGGTGGATGCTCGTGGTGAAACGCCGCGGGGCTCCCGCACCAGAGAGCGAGGAGAGCCTCGATGAATGACAGCACTCGTCACGTGGGCCCTATGCACGGTGATTTCCTTGTGCACGTGCAAAATGGACCGAACGATGAAACGGCACTCGTCTTGTCGGGTCGACTCGATTCCGTGAGTGCCGTGACTTTGCGAGAGCAGGTCGCGTCGTTGACGTTCACCGAATCAACCCAGCTGACCGTCGACCTGCGTGGGGTGACTTTTCTCGACAGTGCCGGCTTAGCGGCGCTCGTGCAGGCCCATCGGCTCTGCGGCCATGTTGGAGCGAAGGTTGTGTTTTTTGCACCGGATGCTGCAGACGTGTGGCGCATATTCGACCTCACGAAGTTCGATGAGATATTTGCATTCGTCGCTCCGCCGCACGCCCCTGAGGCCAAGCGATGATCACGAACGCACTCGTCGTTGATGATGACCCGGTGTCTCGTGCGGTGTTGTCTCATCTGCTCTCGCGGCATGGGTATGACGTTCACGAAGCGGACGCACCCGAATCAGCTCGCGCGCACGTCGCCGAGACCGAATTCGAGGTCGTCTTCTCTGACTTTCATATGCCGGGCGAGAGCGGACTTGATCTCTTTCGATCGCTTCATCAGCTCGGCGATAGAGCGAAATTTGTGCTTGTCTCCGGTGTCGTTGAGTTGCCGAGCGCCAATCTGGCCGAACTTGGAGTCGACGCAGTCCTGCCAAAACCTGTCATGACCCGCGCGGTCGCCGAGTGCCTGGACCGTCTGGGGCTCCCTCTCGTCGAGAGGTGAATCAGCTCGGCGCTATCGCCGGGCTGATTCCCGTGCGCGCTCACTCTCGGTGGCGGTTGACCTACTTTGTCGCTCGCCACCGACTGCTGCTCATCGCACTGTTGCTCGTCCTTGTCTTTCATGGCGCACTGCTGGTTTCGGGGAGCTATCAGCGCACCTACGACGCCTACGTGCACATTTTCTTCGCAGACCACTACGCGCGTTCTTGGTTCTCGAGTTGGGATGATCGCTGGTACACCGGCTTCTCGACATTCAGCTACCCCCCTGGAGCGCACCAATCAGTCGCCGCTCTGAGTTCGATCTTCGGATTGCTCGGCGCATTCGTGGTTGTGCAGATACTCGCGCTGTTCATCCTCACCATCGGGGTTTACCGTTTCGCGGCGCTGTGGGTAGGGCATCGAGCTGCCGGGTGGGCCGCGATCCTCCTCGTGCTCTCATCGTCTATAGCTGAGACAGTTCATGTGTTCGGCCAACTGCCGACTACCTTCTCTCTCGGGTTTCTGCTGAACGCGTTGCCGTTCGCCGATCGGTGGGTACGCACAGGTTCAAGGCGCGCCCTTTTCTCGGGAGTGGTGTGCGTAATGGCAACCACCGCGGGCCACCATGTGACGACATTGTTCGGGTCAGTCTTCTTCCTGGGTCCGGTGTTGATCGCCGCGCTCGTGCGCGAGCTTCGCCGACCGCTGCCCGATGAAACCGGCGCGCGCACCGTGCGGTTCTCCCGAGCTACGGCATGGCCGCTGATCGCCCGCCGTTTGCGGCGCGTGCGCCCCGCTTTCATACGCACCGCGGCATTTACGTTGCTGGTGATCGCTGTCTTGCTGATTGTCGTGCTGCCGTACTGGCTCCATTCACGCAGTGATCCCATCACGCAGGTGTCTATACCCCACGCGAGTCGTGACAGTTTCATCGTCAACGCGAATGCCGGTCTCGTCTTCTGGCTCGTCCCCTGGGGCATGATGCTGCTCGCGCTGCCGTACGCGCTGGTTCGAGGGTTCACCACACGCGCGTGGCCGCTGGCGCTGTCGCTGTCAGCGTTGACGTTGCTCGGCACGGGTGGCACGACGTTCATTCCGCGAGCACTGCTCGGCGGCGCCTACGACATCCTCACCCTCGACCGATTCACGTTCTGGGCGACGATCGTGATTCTGCCTTTCGCGGGCGCGCTCGTCGTGAGTGCAACCCGTGGCTCGATCAGCACATGGATGAAAGCGCGGCTCGGGCGGGTGCTCAGCGCCCTGCTAGTGGCGCTGGTGACAGTGATGTATCTGTTCACCACGCTGTACGCGGCCAACCTCACACACTTTCGCTCCTTCCAGCCAGACTCGATCGACATCGCGCCGATCACATCGTTTTTGGAGAAAGATCAGCACTCGAACTGGCGCTACCTCACGCTGGGATTTGGCGATCAGATGGCGTGGCTCTCTGCCAACACCACCGCCCAAACCGTGGATGGCAACTATCACTCTGCTCGCCAACTGCCCGAACTCACATCACGCCCGGTCGAGCGCATCGAGGGCGCGAAGTACTCAGGGGTTCCGGGAATCGGGAGTCTTCAGCAGTTCCTCGCTACTCCTGGCCGGTACTCACTGAAGTACGTCTTCAACAACGATGACTTCTATTCACCCCTGCTCGATGCCAGTGGATGGACGAATCTCGGGCCCTTGGAGAATGGCATTGATGTGTGGGAGCGAGCAGACGTTGAGCCGTTGCCCGCCACCTCTGATTCCCAAGAGGGCGCGTTATGGCAGCGACTCATGTGGGGAACGATTCCACCCGGCGCACTGCTGCTCGCTCTAGGTGTCTTGCTCTGGAATCTCGTCGGCGCCCCCATTCCGCGCAGCTGGCATCGGCATCGCTTCGCTGAACACGGCATCTTTGCAAAGTTGAATCTCGCCGCGCGCCTCGGGCGCCGCACAGACGCGGTCCTCGCTCGCGCAGCACGCCGAGTTCCCGACGAAGAGACAGCCAACGAGAAGCGTCGCTGGCTACCAGGCGTCGGGGTGGTCGCAGCCGTGCGCAACGCCGCGACCCGAGCGAAGCCAACACGCAAGCGCGGCAGGATCGCCTTGGTGTTGGTCGTCGTCGCGATACTCGCTGTGGTCGGTGGCGCCGTGTTGCGCCCGACGACGACCCCACCCTCAGATGTGGTCGTGGAGTACTTCGACCATCTCGACTTCCGTAGGTTCGCCGACGCGTATGCGCTGCTCGATCCCGCTACTGCACCCACGTTCGAGCAGTTTCAGGCTGATCTGAACAGTGACGGCGGCCTCGTTGCGTCGTACGCGAAGCTCAGCGACATCGATGTGTCCGAAACGTCTGTCGATGCGCGCAATGCCATCGTGAGCGCGCACCTCACGTTTCTGACCTCACTGCAGTCCTATGAAGTGACGACGACGCTCGCGACTGTGCTCACCGATGCGGGTTGGCGGATAGACCTCCCGCCGTCTGATCAGACTAAGCCGCCTGACCAGTTCACCAGCCGCCCTGATGTCGGCTTCCTCTCGCAAGGACGCACCGATCTTTCTGCGGACTCGACAAGTGCCGTCGATGTGCTCGACCGGCCAGAGATCATGTTGGATATGGTGCGAACAGTGCAACTCGACGGCCGTTGGGTGGTGATCGGTCAAGTGACGAACACCGATGTCACGCCAGCTGATGTCACCGTTCAAGCGCAGCTGCGCGGGCCCGACGAAGAGCTATTGGTCGAATGGGATGCAGCGCAGGTGATGGTTCATAAACTCCTGCCGGGCCAATCGACACCGTTCCGCATCGAATTCCAATACATCGCCGGCACGGGCGAGTACGGAACAGAAGCTGACGGTGGTGTGTTGAGCTCCGGAACGCAGGAAGACCTCGCCGCAGATGGAACGACCGATCCCGTGGTCGTCGCTCCCGCCACCGAGACCGATGCACTCGATCTCAACGGCCCCGTTGAATTCGACCCCCAGGTCATCACACCCCTCGTGCTCGCCGAAGGCGAGAGCGTCGACTCTGTCGAGGTGTCAGCTCGTGCTGTGGTGACCGCAGCGCCCATTCTGACTGGATTGCAGGTCGAGCAGTTGCGCGTAGAGCAAGCAGACGACGGCAGCTATCGCCTGCGCGGCTCGATCCGTAACGACAGTGTCACCGAAGCCGCGGTGCCCCACGTCTTGTTCTCCTATCTCGACGAGCTGGGGCGACTCGCGTGGATTGACCATGCCTACCTTGAGCACAGCATCGCGGCGCAATCATCATCGAACTTTGATGTAGCGATTCCGAGCGAACTCACACTGATCTACCCGTCGATACCTACCTCGACGTTCAGCGGTCCCTCCCACGCCACCCCAGACACGGCGATCACCGGCGCGCTCACGCTCCCCGTTGAGTCAGGGTTCGGCTCGGTCTCCGCCACGGTCACAAGCTACGTGCGAGGGGCAAGCGAATGACGCGGCATATCTCTCGGCGCGCGGTGCTCACGCCCGCATTCATGGCGGCAGCGCTCTCTCTCAGTGCGGCGAGCGCCTTTCCCATTCACCCGATAGTGGTCACACAGCCAACGCTGATAGTCGAAGCTCCGGCGTCGACAATCGCGGGTGAGTCGACGGTCATCGACATCGCAGGTGCGACAGGCTCCTTGCAATTGATCATGGCCGGCTCATTGGGCACAGCTACCTTTGACCTCGATCCCGATGGCGGCGCGACGTCATTCACCTTGCCATCAGGACTGACACAGGTTGCCGGTCTGATGACGATCACCGCGGTGTCGGACGGCATCACCACCAGCACGCAAGTTGTGATCACCCCAGCCAAAGCGAGCTCGGTGCAGACGATTGTCGGTGCGCGCTCGATCGTGGCCGATGATGCTGACGTGTCGATGGCTGTCGCACTGCCCCAGGACGTGTGGGGAAACGCCGTGGCCAACGGCACTCCTGTTGAATTCACTCGCATCAATCCCCAAGACAGCGTGCAGGTGCTTCCGACAACCAGCGCGCACCTGCTCGCCTGGGCAGACTTGTTCTCGGGAACTGTTGCCGGGCGCAATACCGTTTGGGCTTCGCTGGGCGAGTTGCGTAGCCCGTCTGCCGATCTCGACGAGGTCGCCGGGCCGCCTAGGCCATTCGCGCTGTCTGTCGTGGCACCGTCGGGTTCGCGCGCAGTCGCCGATGGTCGCTCGCTTGTTCTGGTGCGCACCGACATTCTGCGCGATGCGTTCGACAACGTGCTCGCGGACGGCACGGCGGTCGAGTTCCGCTGGTCGGGACCGAACGGCGAGGGCACCGCGAACGCAGTCTTGATCTCGGGGCAGGCCGAGACTTGGCTGCAATCACCTGCGATCGCTGGCGTGACCGTGATCACGGCTCGCGCCAAAGGTGTGGATGCTGCGGAGTCTATCGACCTGAATTTCTCACCAGCGCTGGGCGATTTTGCTGCCACCGCGACACGTTCGGACGGGGTGCTCAGCATCGACGTCGGACCCGTTTTCGGTCTTGACGGTGCCCTTGTTCCCGACGGTGCGACGGTTTCGGTGTCGGGCGAGGGCGTCAGCGCGGAGGGCCAGCTTGACTCGGGCTCGGTCTCCATTCAGATTGCACTTGCCGATTCAATGGCGATCGAGAGCGTCGACGTCACTATTCTCGGCTCAACCGTAGCGGTGAGCGTGCCGTGATCAAGTTGACGACCGCCAAGCTGGCAATCGCCTCGATGCTCGCGGTGGCGCTACTCATAGCCGGCTTTCTCGCCATCAGCTTGTCGGGAACCATCGTGAGCACGTTTACGTCAGGCGCCTCAACCGAAGATGCCCTGCACGATGTTGACACGGTACCGACCATGGCCGACACACTTGTCACGTGGCAACGTGACGAGTGGACGCGCGAGCGCGAGATGGAGTCCCCCACTCGTATCTTGCTCGAGTCCGCCTATCTCAGGGCGTGGGCAGCGATGGGCGCTTATCAGTCACACGGCGATACCGATGCCGTTGAAGACACATTCAGTGGTCAGGCAAGAGAGAACGTGCTCAACCTGCCGAGCGACGAAGCCACAGCGATGTGGTCTTTGGGTCATCAGTTGCGGCTTACCTTCTATTCCCGCGACGGCTCCATTGTGGCTTTCGACGATGAGAGGGCACGCGTCGTGCGTGAGACAGTCGTCGACGGAACTTCAACGATTCTCGAGAGCGTCGAGACATACTCGGTGGTGATGGTGCTAGAAGACGGTTACTGGCGCATCAAACAACTGTTGCGCACGGGCGAAGACAGCCTGATGATCACCACGGCGTCAGCAGATGAGGATCCGGTCGTCACCGGCGTGCCGGCATTGCCCTCAGCATCCACCGAATCGCCGGGACGCGCGTTGACCTACTCGTACGCGCTTTGGGCTGACCCCACGACCGACATTGCGAGCGACGTCGCCGAAGCTGTGGCCCTCGGGGCTGAGCGACTGCGCGTGGATCTGCCACCACCTGACCCGACAGCTTCGGGGGCGAGTGACGAGACTCTCGAGCGGCTGCAACGCACCATCGCGCTCAGCCGCGCGGCGGGCCTAGCCGTCGATGTGGTCTTGTTGAGCGCGACTGTGAGCGACGAGCCCGCGCTTTGGCCAGTTATCGACGCTTTTGTGCGCGAGATTGTCGAAGCATCCGGAGACGATATTCGCGCAATCGATATCATGAGCGGAGTCTCGACAGCCGACCTCGGCGTGACGCGAGCAGCTCTCATCGCTCACTTGTCCGTGCTCGTCGCTGAGCTCGCACCTGCCGTCACTCGAACGATCGGCTGGGATGCAACTGCCTCAGTTGATAGCGACCTGCAAGCGCTCGTAGACGAGCTCACTCTCACGGGCGACGCGGGCTCGCCTGCTTTTCTCGATGGCATCACGGCGTCGACACAAGCGTTCGCGGATCCGTCGACCAGCGTGGTGATTCGATCGGGCACCACTGCGGCAAGTTGGTCGCCGAAACCGTCGACGGAGCATGCGCAGGCGTCTGGGATCGCCGCCACACTCGGTGGACTGCCTCACGCGCTCAGCGACGCGGTGAGTGTCGGCGATCTGCGCGATCTTTCTCCCGACGGAGGGACGGGAGTCGTCTCCTACGGCGGCTCTCCGAAAGAGGCTGCGGCGCTGGTCGAACCGCAGATCGCACCTTCAGATGTCGGACCGGTCAGTGTGCGCGACGTGCTCTCCGCCCGATTCTGGCAACTGGCCGGCGTGGTGGTCACTGCGGTGGCGGCGTGGGGAGTCTTTCGCTTCCGCGTGCTCCTCAAGGCACGACGCCGCCGACCCGAGGGGTCAACTGGGCGATGACGTCGCAGCGAACTCTTTCACCTTGGCCACGAACCGCTCCGGCTCGACGAGGTGTGGGTAGTGGCCCTGCTGCCACACTTCGTAGGTCGAGCTCGGGATCGACTCAGCCAGCCACGCGTAGTAGTCCTCGCCGGGGTCGATTCCGACGATGAACAAGTAGGGCACGTCCGAAGGGAATGCGGTCAACTGCTTCACCGTCTCAACCAGCTCTTCGGGCGTCTGCTGCAGCATCGGCGCCCAGGCACCGAGCACCACTTCACGGCGCGGCGTTCGCAACCGAGAAAGACGCTTGTTCTCCTCACGAGGCAGCACGCCGCGCATTGAGCGGAACATGCTGCTTACAAGAACAGGGAACAGCGGGCTCTTGAGCAGCGGTTCAAGAGACTTCACCTTCTTCTGCATGTCGCCAAGCGCGAGGGCCTGATCGATGTTGATCACCCCGACCGTGGGGAAGAGCACGCCGTAAGCGGTGGCGATGATGCCACCCATCGAATGCCCGATAACAAGTGGAACTGCACCGGGCCGAACCGCCTCGACGGTTGCATGCACGTCTGCGGCCAACGTGCGCGGGTCGTAGGGTGATTGCAGCGGTGAGTCGCCGTGGCCGCGCACATCAACGCGCAGCACTTCGAACTCGTCGCCAAGGTCGATCGGATCCCACGATTCTTTGCGCTCGGTGATGCCGTGAATCAACACCACCAGCGGACCTGATCCTTGGATGTCATGTGCGAGCGTGATCGGGGTGGAGCCAGCAACATCAGTCATGACGCCAATCTAGAGCTGCGACGGCGTTGAGTGGTAACCGCCGCGATGGCAGATATGTTGCTCGCGATAGGGTGATCCCGACAGGCGGTTGAGCAATCTGCATAGATATGGGGTCGGGTCATGCCACCGTGGGAGGGAGAAACTCACGCTGCCAGAACTCGCGGACGACATCGAAAAGCCCGCGCATGCCTGGCCGCTCTGATGGTGACGTGCGTGGCCATGGTCTCGGGCTGCGCATCGGACTACGCGAATGGCAGCGCCGCTGATGCGAACGAAGCCGTCTACCGCCTCGCCATTTTCGACCCAGGTGGCGATATCGACCCACTTACCGCGGCCGACCCGTACGCGCTAGCCATCACCGGCCTGGTTACTGAGCCGCTGGTGAGCCTCGACGTGGATGGCCACCTGAATCCTCGACTCGCGACGGACTGGTCAGCCGCGCAGGATGGGCTGACGTGGACATTCACTCTTCGTGATGACGCGGTGTTCAACGACGGCTCGGCCGTCACCGCTGCTGACGTTGCTGCCACTTTTGATGCCATCACTGCCGACGACAGCATGTCGCCAGGCGGCAGCGCCTTCGCCGGAATCCTTGAGTCGACCTCTGCACTTGCATCCGAGACGGTGCAGTTCGCGCTGGAGCGGCCGTTCGCAGACTTTCCACTTCTGCTCACTGGCACGAACACTGGCATTCTTCCCGCCGGCTACGTTCCAGGCACATGGCGCGACAATCCCGTCGGCGCCGGTCAGTTCCTGCTCGAGGACTACACCATTGGCCAAGGGGCTACGTACGTCAAGAACCCCGACTATTGGAATGCTGATGAGATCAACCTCGACGGGGTCGAGCTGAAGATCTATGGCGATACCCAAGCGAGCGTGCTGGCATTCCAAGCGGGTGAACTCGATCGGATCGGGCTCACCTCTGACGTCGCATCCACCGTTGATCTCGACGAGTACAACATCATCTCTTCGGGCTACAACAGAATCGACGGGCTCTTCTTCAACACTGACCTGGCGCCGTTCGACGACGAGTCAGTCAGACAAGCGATCGCCTGGGCGATTGATCGCGAGAAGCTGGTTGACGATGTCTATGAAGGCAACGCTGAAGTCGCGAACGACACCGTGTTCCTGCCCGATTACCTTCTCCAGCCACAAGGTCTAGAGCAGCGCCAGCAAGATCTGGACGAAGTGGCGCGTCTGCTTGGCAACCGCACCATCGAGTTCACCCTCACCACGTCATACCAACTGCTCGGAGAAGTACTGCAACAGCAGTTGAATGCGGTGCCGGGCTTCGAAGTGACGCTCGAAGTGCTCACGAGCGAGCAGTACTACGCCGAGGGCGAGAACTCCCCCTGGTTGAACGCACCCGTGACTGCCACGAGTTGGGCAAAGCGGGTTCCGTCACAGTACATTTCACTGATCTACGCAGAGCAGAGCCCCATGAACGCATCGCACTACGCGAACTCCGATCTCGAAGACCTCAGCGTGCTGTTCGATGCAACGACCGACGAGGCTGAGCGACAGCTGCTCGCCGACGACATTGCAGAGATCCAATGGACCGACGTTCCCGTTGTCGTACCCGCGTTCTCGACATCGCGAGCTCTCCAGAACACGCGCGTGGTTGGCGATTTCGTCGGGGCCCTTGACTTCTACTCCGGCTACAACTTCGCCGGAATATCGATCGCAAACTAGCCTGTGAGCGTTCCCGCCTCCGGTGAGACCGGCTCCGCTATGGCTAGCCGATCAGCGCTGTTTCGTGAGCGTCAACGCGCCACACCAAAACTCATCGGGCTGAGGCTCCTGCAGATTCCAGCGGTTCTCTGCGTGGTGTCGATCATCGTCTTCGCTCTCATCGAGGTTGTGCCGGGCGATCCCGGCCGAAACGCACTAGGGCAGTACGCGACCGCAGAACAGGTCGCGCAATGGAACGCGAGTCACAATCTTGATGGCGCTTTGATCGAACGCTACATCGCCTGGACGGGCGGTCTGCTGACAGGCGATTGGGGCATCAGTCTCGTCTACGACGAGCCCGTTCTCGATCTCGTTTTCGGACGCTTGAGCAACTCCATGATGCTCGGCTTGTATGCGTTCCTCATGCTGGTGCCGATCGCGATCGGCCTCGGTGTCGCGCAAGCACGACGCGAAGGGTCGCGCAGCGACAGGGCACTCACCATCGTGCTGATGTCTCTAGCCGCCGTGCCCGAGTTCGTCATCGGCGTGCTGATGCTCATCGTGTTCGGGCTCGCACTGCCGATTCTTCCGATCAACTCCGGTGATGCGCTAGGCCAAGGATTGCCTGCTCAACTTCGCGCCATGACACTTCCTGCGATCACCATCGCACTCGGGTCTCTCGCGGTGTTCGCACGGATGACGCGAAATGCCGTTATCGAAACAACCGGATCGCAGTTCTACCGAACCGCTGTAGTCAAGGGCGTGGATGGCAGCGCATTGTTGCGCAGACACGTGGCGCGCAACTCCATGATTCCGGTCGTCTCGTTGCTCGGGATCTACCTCGGCGCGATGCTCTGCGGAAGCGCTGTGGTCGAGACGTTGTTCAGCTATCCCGGCCTCGGCGCGCTGCTCGTGACGGCTACGCAGCAGAAAGACATCTTCGTGCTTACCGCTGGTGTCATGATCACCGCCGTCATCTCGATGTTGGCACTGCTGGCCACCGATGTCGTCTTCACAATGATCGACCCGCGCGTACGGTTCTCAGGAGGCAGCTGATGCTGCGCGGTGAACCGGCATTCGAGACTGACCATGAGCCGTCGCGTGCGCCGCTGCCTCGCAACAGGGCAGAAGCCGCTTTGTGGCGACGACCGACTTTCACGCTGAGCGTGCTGATCGTGTCTGGGTGGGTTATCGCCGCACTGGGCTGGCGTTGGTTGGGACTCGACCCTTTCGGCGACACTGGCGCCAAACTCGAAGCACCGAGCACCGAACACTGGATGGGCACGGATCGTTTGGGCCGTGACGTTCTTGCACGGGTGCTTGCTGGCTCAGAGTCGGCGCTGATTGTCGCACCGCTCGGTGCCTTGCTGGCAACCGCATTCGGCACCACATTGGGCCTGATTGCGGGTTTCTATCGTGGGTGGGTCGACCAGCTGCTGATGAGATCGTTCGATATCGTGCTCGCGATTCCCAGCATCATTTTCTTTCTCGTGCTCGTTGCTGCATTCGGTGGTAGCACCATCGTTGTCGCTTTGAGCGTGGGGTTTCTGTTCGCTCCGTCAACTGCGCGGGTCATTCGGGCAGAAGTCCTGGTCGAAATGGGCAAGGACTACATCACCAGCGCGAAGCTGCAGGGCGAGCGTGCAATCCGTATGCTGCGATCAGAACTGCTCCCGAACGTCTGGCCCCAGGTGCTCGTGCAGGCGACTCTGAGCCTCGCCGCTGCGGTTTTCATCGCAGCCTCGCTGTCGTTTCTGGGACTGACCGTATCGCCCCCGTCGCCAGACTGGGGCCTTGCAGTGAATGAAAACCGTGCATACCTGCGCACCGCCTGGTGGACGGTTGTGTTTCCGACGGCCGCGATCGCTTCCTTCGTTGTTTCGGTGAATCTGATCGGAGATAACCTCAAAGAAGTGTTTCGTCGATGAGCGCCCTGGTGCAGGTGAAGTCGCTGGAGGTCGCCTATCGATCACGCGGGCAGCGCGTTCGCGCTGTCGACGGCATCTCTTTCGAGATCGAACGAGGACAGCTGTTCGGGCTCATCGGAGAATCTGGCTCGGGAAAGAGCAGCGTCGCAATGGCGCTCACTCGCTATGCCAGCCGAAACGCGGAGATACACGCAGAGCGATTGCGCGTCGCCGGACAAGACCTGCTGGCTCTGCACGGGACGGCGCTGCGAGAGTATCGACGCAACGACATCGGCGTTGTGTACCAGGAGCCCGGGCGCGCGCTCAACCCCACGGCCACAGTGGGCGCGCAGATAGCCGAAGCGCATCGACTTGGTGGCGTCGCGAAGTCTCGCGCGCAGAAGGCCGCGGTGAGATCTCTCGCCGAAGTCGGCATGCCGAACCCTCAGGCAGTTGCCTACCGATACCCGCACGAACTGTCGGGTGGCCAGCAACAACGCGCGATGGTCGCGATGGCCCTTGCCAACCGACCTCAGCTGCTCATCTTGGATGAGCCGACGACAGGACTCGATCCTCACGCTCAGGCCGACGTCCTCTCTCTCGTGAAGCGTCTTCAGCGTGAACTCGGTTTCGCGACTCTCCTCATCAGCCACGATCTGCCCACCGTGGCAGCGTATTGCGATCGGCTAGCTGTGCTCGAGCGTGGTCGCATCGTCGACACAGTGAGCTCCCACGCAATAGCGGCCACCGCCGGGTTCTCAATCGCTCCTCTGGAGGGCCTCGGCCACAGAGCTGCTGCACCCCATAGATTCAGCAGAGGTGAACGAGTGCTCGTCGCATCAAAAGTCACCAAAAAGTTCGGGTCGTTCGTGGCTGTGAACGATGTTTCCCTGCACATCGATCGGGGCGAGACCCTCGCTCTTGTCGGTGAATCAGGCTGCGGAAAGACGACGCTCGCTCGCGCTCTCGCAGGATTGACGACGCACGAGGGTTCAGTGACGATCAACGCACCGACGTCGCCTCCTCCCGTGCAGTTTGTATTCCAGAGCCCAGAGTCATCCCTCAACCCGCGCCGAACCGTGGCGCAGACGTTGGGTCGCGCCATCGAGTTGCTCCACGGCGATCGCTCCCCCGAGCAGCTCGCCGCGAGCACTGGCCTTTCTGCCGATACGCTCGCAAAGCTTCCCCATCAACTGTCGGGCGGTCAGAAGCAGCGAGTCGCGATCGCACGTGCGTTCGCCGGACGCTCGTCGGTCATCGTCTGTGACGAGACGACGTCCGCTCTTGATACGAGGCTGCGTGCAACGATTCTCGATCTGCTGATCGAGTTGCAAGAGCGCACCGCTGTCTCGTATCTGTTCATCTCGCACGACCTCACAGCTGTTCAGCGCATTGCGCACCGGGTCGCAGTGATGCAAAACGCACGGTTGGTCGAAACCGCTGCGGCGTCTGCGATCTTTGAACGCCCGCAGCACCCATACACGCAGCGGCTACTCGCTGCGGCAGCCGCGGCTCGTGGCCGTAACACGGGTTAACCCAGGGGTTAGAATCGTTTCATCTACGAGAGACGTGCATGGCGAGCTGACGTTCGGGTCTCTCGGGAGCCTACTCCGCGGCCCGAAAGTAGAGCCAGGTGAACCTCAACGATCCAGACACCGCAAGAGAAGAACTTGACCGGGCCGTCGACTCGGGCAACCCAGAGTCGATCGCTCAGATCGCGATGTTCCACGTCTGGCCGTTGCTCAATTCGCACACAGAAGCACTTATTGCAGCTGTCTCCGACCTCGATCCTCCAGTTCTGGAGCGGTACCCGGCCTTGCGCATCGTTCATCCGATGACAGCGGCAATCGCGCGCACATCTCGCTCGGCGAAACCACTGCTTCACTCAGACAATGGGCGAAAGATGAGCCCAGAAGAGATCGACTTTGTTCTGCTCACCCAGATGATCGCTTTCCGCGTGAGCGGCGAACTGGAACCTGCCCTGACATTTGCGAAGCGGTTGAACGACCGAATCACGCAGACTCGTGTCGAATCACGTGACCGGCTTGATGGCCCACTCTGGTTCTTCCGCCTTCAGATCGGAGCGACGCTGCTCGCCGCGGGAGACACCAGCGATGCGTTGCTCGAGTTCGCGACCGCCCGTCAACTCGGCAAGCTCTCAGCACAGCAGGACGCAGAACGCACTGCAGTCGGGCGAGTGGCGTTGGCGCATGCCGTGCGTGGCGCGCTGGGCGATGCGCAGCGCGCGCTCGACCGTGCTCGGGAACTTCCCGCACCCTCATACGCGCACGCCACGGCGAGCATCACCACCGAGCGGGCCGCTGCGGCGCTCATAGCCGCTGATCAGCTGTCAGCAGACCTCGACGAACAGCTGTCGCTGCTTGAGCCCTACGACGCTAATGACCTCATTTGGCCGTTCGCGCTTCTCGCTCGTTGCCGGGCGCTGCTTGCGCGAGATCAACCGGAGCATGCGCTCGAGGCACTGCGCCTGGCACGAGGTAGCCACCCGGTACACCCGGGGTCGTTTGCCTTCGACGTGATCAGCGCAGCATCCATCAAAACCCTGTGCATCACCGGAGATCTCACCGCAGCCAGAAGGCTCGCCGATGAAGCGCGCGGCGCTGGCATTCTCACCTCGATCGCGTCGGTGCACCTCTTACTTCGCGAGAACCGCTTCGACACCGCCGCCGATGAGCTGCGGCTGCTCACCAAAAACCCGACGCTGGGGCCTGCACCGCGTGCCGAGTGTGCACTCCTGGGGGGATGGCTTGAGTTGGCACGCACAGAAGAAGTCTCAATCGACACCGCGCTACGGGTGTTTCGTCTCGTTCGCAACCCCGACAACGCGCGTCTGCTGACGACGCTGCCGCGCCAACTGGTCGAAGCGGTGCATGCACGTCTGCCCGCCGAACTCGCGAACGAGCTCGAGAGCATGACCGAAGGGCGGTCTTATTTTGAGATGCAGATCCGGCCGACGCTCACGCAGGGCGAGTTGCGCGTTCTGAACGCCCTGGTAACCCACAGTTCCACCGCCGAGATCGCATCGAGCTTCTTCGTGTCGCCCAACACAATCAAGTCACAGCTGCGATCGCTGTATCGAAAACTCGACTGCAATACGCGCGAAGAGGCGATCAGCGCCGGAGCACGACTGCGGTTCCTCTCGCCCACCGGCTAGCTCCGCATCGTCGCGGCTCGAGCAAGGCACCCGCTGGGGTGACAACCGGGTGACTGCCGCAATCGCGCATGAGTACCGAGGGGGTGAAACCATACCCTGAACGGCAAGTCCGATAGGCGCTTCGAAGTACGGTCGAGGCAGCCTAGGAGGTCCGATGTTCGGCACGGTTCCCATCATTGTCATCGGCGTGGTCTTCGCCCTGAGCGCGGCGTGGATCGCGCAACACGTGTTCGGCACCCCCATCGGATGGATACGCGCGATTCTCTCGGCCGGTGTCGTGTACGCGATCACAGTACCGCTGGCGAGGGTCGCGCTCGAAGCGAGTGATGTCACTGCCGGTGGACAGTTCGATGTGTCGAGTGCGATCGGCATCTTGTTCGTAGCTGTGGCGCTCGGCTGGCAACTCGCCATCGCCGTCACGGTCATCATGCTGTCTGAGCTCTTCTGGCCTTCTGACCGCGGATGGCATCCGATTCGTGCGGCGAAGGGCATCATTCGCCGACGAAAGCGCATGCTTCGATACGCGCAGACGCTGCGTATCGCTTCGAAGCACGGGCTGAGCCTGTATGGAAGTCACCGGCGAGGCGAGGAGCAGGATGTGCCGACGGCGCTCGTTGCCGCGATGAACGAGGCCGGCGTGACGTTCATGAAGGTCGGGCAGGTGCTATCGACTCGCGACGACATTCTGCCTCGCGAGTTCACCGAAGCATTCGCGACACTGCAGATGCAGACATCACCGATGTCGTGGCAGACGGCCAAAGCAGCGATCGAGGCCGAGTTGCCTGGCGCCCTCGAGGAATCGTTCGAGTGGGTCGATGAGAGACCGCTAGCGACGGCGTCTCTCGCCCAGGTGCACGCCGCCCGGCTTCAACCCGAAGCAGGCGCGGAGCAGGGTGCAAGCGTCGTCATCAAGATTCAACGACCCGATGCTCGCGCGTCTGTGAAGATCGACTCCGACATCATTGTGCGCCTAGCAGCCGATGCCGAGCGCCGCGCGTCGTGGGCGCGAGCGTGCGGGCTGAGTGCATTGGCGACCGAATTCACGCGCTCGCTGGCCGAAGAGCTCGACTACAGAATTGAACTCGCAAACACAGAACTGCTGCGCGCGACGCTTGCGCAGTCGGATGTGAAGACGATTCACGTGCCGGCAGTGTATGCCTCGCTGTGCGGGGAGCGCATGATGGTGCAAGAGCGCGTTGAGGGCGTGCCCTTTGCTCGCATGAATGGCACACTAGCGGACGACATGGTGGCGGGCGGTGGCGTTGCGCACACCGAAACATACGCCTTCGACGCGCACGTGGTCGCTGGAACTTTCGCCGCCACTGCGGTCAAGCCATTTCCGACCGCCCGCGAGATTGCCGACTCTCTCGTCGACACTGTGTTCGAGCAGATAGCAGTTCGAGGGGTGTTTCACGCCGACCTTCACCCCGGCAATATCATTCTCAGACCTGATGGCGAGATCACACTGATCGACTTCGGCTCCGTCGGAGTGGTTGAGCGCAGCATGCGACGCATGCTCATTGCGATGATGTCGGCGATGGCCGCTGAAGACGATATTGCGCTGACTGATCTGCTGCTCATGATCGCTGCGGATGCAAGCGCCGGCGGTGATATCGACCGCGCTGCCTTGCAACACGAGATCGGGGTGATCTTGACGCGTATGCACAACGGCAGCACCGATGCGAGCATCTTCCGCGATGTGATCGATGTGCTGCGCCGCCATCAGATGTCGCTTCCGCCGGGACTGGTGTTGGTGTTTCGCACGATCGCCTCACTCGAGGGCACGTTGCGTCTGCTCGTTCCGGATTACGACATGGTCGATCGCGCGATGTCTCGCACACCTCACTTCCTGAGGGTCGGTTTCGACCCGGCCGAGATGCTCGCGGAGGCTCAGGTGAAGATGCAGGTCGTCGGCGAGCAGCTGAGGCGGCTGCCACGCCGGATTGAGACGTTCGCAAGTCAGCTCGAGAACGGCACCTTCGGGATGAGCCTGCGCATGTTCCGCGACCCGTTCGAACGCGGGTGGATCGCCTCACTCGTCGGGCAGCTGACGACAACGCTCGTGGGAGTCGCCCTCATCGTCACCGCCGTCGTTCTGCTCATTTCAGGCGGCGGCCCGCTGCTGACCCAAGACGTCGGCTTGTTCGCGTTCATCGGGGCTCTGCTTGGATTGGCGGGCATGCTATTGGTGCTGCGCGCACTGCGCACATCGCTGCGGAGGCCCGTCGATGGTGCCTGATGTCGCTCCCGTCAATCTGTCTACATCCACCTATGGACGACGAAAGGTCACCATGATCAGCGGACTGTACAACTTTAGAGACACCGGCGGCACGGCGCGGTCAGACGGTGGCACCACGGCGGTTGGAGTGCTCTACCGCTCAGACGCGCTGAACGCGCTCGATACCGTCGGCGAAGAGCAGGTCGCGGGCACCTCAATCGGTGTCGTGGTCGACTTTCGAACGCCCCAGGAGCGCGAGGCAGCTCCCGACCGACTGCCTGAGACACGCACGTTCCGGGCCGTAGAGCTGCCCATTCTGTCGGGCAACATGGTGGCGCTCATGCAAGACGCTGTGTCGAACCCGACTTCTGAAACGGTCGCTGAAGCCATGGCATCGATTCCGACCCTGGGCGAGCTATACGTCGACATTCTCAGCCACAGTGGCGCCGACCTCGTGCGTGTCGCTCAAATGGTCGCGGCAGTCAACGACGATGAGCCGACCGGCGTGCTGGTGCACTGCACGGCGGGCAAAGACCGCACCGGCGTGGCTGTTGCCATCATCCTCGAAGCCGCCGGGGCCGCGCGTGACGCCGTTGTCGCAGATTACGCCCAGTCTCAAGCGAACTTGGCCGGGCCTTGGGCTGACGGGATGCTTCACGCTATGGAGTCATTCGGATTTCCAATCACGCCGGCACTGCAGACCCTCGCCACCGCAACGCCTCCCGATGCAATCTCGGCTGCTCTGGAGTGGACCGACGAACACCACGGAGGACCGGCAAACTATCTTCTCTCTGCCGGACTGACGCAGGACGAACTGAACCGTCTGCGCAAGAGGCTCTCGTAGTCGGGTTCCCTCAGCTCGTGTTCTCGTCGTTCACGAGCTGAGGGGACGACTCGTACGCGTCAACCGGTTCGCGTTCTGCCCGCGACAGCATGAGCACGCCAGCGGCAGCTGTCACTCCGCCAACGGCGAAAGCCACAAACGCCCATGGCGGCGCGGCGCTCGCCTCACCCAGAACTGCAATACCCATGATCACGGCCACCGCGGGGTCCACAACAGTGAGTCCGGCCAGCACAACGTCAGGTCGATTCGCCACATGAGCCCGCTGCACGAAGTAGATCGAAAGCCCTCCGGCAACCCCGATCCCGACTATGCAGCCAATGGTCAGCACATTGGTGCCATCGAAGTCGAAGTCCCGTGTTCTCAGGGCCGTCTGAATGCGCAAGATCACGGTTTTGCCCAGGGTAGCCACAAACGCTGAGAACACTCCACCCAGCAGCACCCACATGATCGGCGGGGCCCCCACACGACGATCCACGATGAGAAAAATCACCGCTACCGCGAGCACACCACCCAAGACAACGAGCACCGCGATCAACTGCGCATCGTCGACGGCATGCTGAGTGCTCACGAGTGCCGCCACGGTGACGAAGATGGCCACGCCGATCACACACACCGCTATCGCTAGAAGCACCTGTTTGGTGGGACGCTTCTTGAGCACAAATGCGGCGATGAGTGTGGCGAAAATGAGCGATGTCACGCCAAGGGGCTGCACGACCATCAGCGGCGCGAAGACCAACGCGGCCATCTGCAGCAGAATTGCACACCCCAGCATCACTGCGCCAAGCAACCACACGCGGTTGCGCACAAGCGACATGGTGGGCACCGCTACGCTGACCGATCCCGACCTGTTCCGTGAGGATTTCACGCCACGCGACTGCAGAAGGTTTCCGGCCGAGAGCACGGCCGCTGAGACCAGCGCGAGGGCGATCCCAATCATCGGAAAAGACTCGGCAGTCATGTGATACTCGCTTCCTAGATTCAGGTCTCGTTGCCGAGCCGCAGTCGCACACTGAGCTCAGAGGCATCGAGCTCATCAAGGACGTATCGGATCGCGGTGGTGCTGTACTGCCCCGTCTTCGAAATCTGGTGCAGCCGCTGGCGCATGAATACGAGGATAGCGAGGCGCACTTCGCTGGACCTCGGGTCTGGGTCGCCAACAGTCAACGCCAGCGGATCGATGGTCGCCGGGGCGAGCTCGCTCAGGATGTCGGCAGGCAACGGCGTTCGGTCCGGACGACGGATCTGGCCGTGACCGAGCGCTGTCGCTGCTTCGTCTCGAAGCGCTTTGCCCAACTCACGAATCTCTTCTCGCGGCAAGCCGTCGCCACCCGGATCTCGAAGACCGAGCCAGCGCGTCAACGCCGGCAGCGTCAGCCCCTGCACGAGCAAGCTTCCTGCCGCAACCAGAAATGCCACCAGCACCAAGAGATCTCTTTCGGGAGTGTCTCTGGGCAGCGTCTGCGCCGCAGCGAGCGTGACCACTCCCCGCATTCCAGCCCACACGATAATCACCGTCGGCTTCCACGTCAGCGGCGAAGCCTCGAAATAGTCGATGTCGGCGCGAGTCTTGCCGGCGCGTTGTTCAGCATCGCCCCGCGGCGAAATGCGTGTTGCTCGTTTCATTGCGCGAGTCGCGCGCTCATAACGTGCTGGTTCTCTCGTGTCTTCGTGAACGCTCAACCGAGTTCTGGCGTTCTTTTTGACACGCCAGGTGTGAAAACGAATCAGCGGCGCCACATACGCAGCACGCACCGAGATCAAGATGATGAGCGCCACCGCAGCGATCCACATTCCCCGCCACAGCCCACCATCCGATGACCGGTTGCTCTCGAGGATGCCGTAGAGCTCAAGCCCCATGATCAAGAAGACTGCGCCTTCAAAGACGAACTCAATCGTCCGCCAATTGAGCTTGTCTGAGATGCGCTGTTCTGGGGTGAGCCACCGAATCGCGCCCTGTCCCACGACCACACCGGCCGCGACGGCCGCAACAAGCCCCGAGCCGCCCACTGCCTCGGTCGGCAAGTACGCGAGATACGGCACGGTGAAGCCCATTGCGGTGTTCGCGACGGAATTATCGATCCACGCCCGCGCGCGAAGCGTCAGATAGCCGATGATCACGCCAATGACGCTCGCCGACAGCACCGCCCAGGCAAACGAACCGAGTGTGCTCCAGATCGAGAAGCTCGCCGCGGTAGCGGCGATTGCGGTGCGCAATAGAACAAGCGCCGTGGCGTCGTTCAGCAGACTCTCGCCTTCGAGAAGAGCGACGACTCGGCGGGGAACCCCGAGTTTGCGCACGATAGAGGTCGCTACGGCGTCGGTGGGGCTGAGTATTGCACCAAGTGCAACCGCCAGTGGAAAACCCAGGCTCGGAATTGCCCACGAAAAGAAGCATCCAAGCACCAGCGAGCTGATCACGACGAGCATGACAGCCATGCCACTGATCGCGCCAAAGTCGCGCCGTAGCTCGATCGCGGGCGCAGACACAGCGGCCGAATAGAGCAACGGCGGCAGCACCCCGACGAGAATCAACTGCGGCTGCACCAAGATTGGCGGAACCATGGGAAGAACGCTGATGCCCACCCCGACCAGAACCAGAAGGAGCGGCCCCGCCACGCCCAGGCGCGAAGCGACGGAGTTGACGACGACGATCACGATGACCGCGACAATCGTCACCTGCAGCAGTTCTACCGACATGAACACTCCTCGTGAAGTCTCGAGATTTTATGACACAAGGTCGGCTACCCCCGCACCGATCAGCTTGGCCCCCAGAATCAAGAAGAGCACGGTCATAATGACCGCGTGGTTGCCGATCAGCCAATCCCGCAAACCTGACAATCGCATCTCAACTTGGCTCGGAGCGATCACACTGATCAGCCAAGGAATGGTGATCGCCATCACCCCGATCACCCCGAAGATCAAGACCACAGCAACCACCTCGTGAACGACAAGCTCGGCCTGCGATATTCGGCCACT
The DNA here is from genome assembly GCF_037204165.1 of Microbacterium marmarense. Taxonomy (NCBI): domain Bacteria; kingdom Bacillati; phylum Actinomycetota; class Actinomycetes; order Micrococcales; family Microbacteriaceae; genus Microbacterium; species Microbacterium marmarense. The sequence continues at coordinate 568,956 of NZ_JBBDGL010000001.1, read as the reverse complement.
GGCGGCGAAAAGCAGCGGCAGATCTTTCGGCGACAGCGGCCCTGAAATGAGGATGCCGACAATGAATGCCTTCCACACAGTCATGCCGTCGATGGCGTTCATCCACTGCGGGGTGCCCGTGTGAGAGCGTCTCTGCCACTGCCGAACCGCCATGACGACCAGGAACGCTCCAAGCGCGACCTCAACCGCGTCAATCAGCAAGTGCGTCGCAGATTCCTCATCGTCGGCGCCGGCAGAGCGGCCGATCACCACCAAAGAGCCGACAAAGACGATGCAGAAGAGGTAGCTGCCGAGCATGAAAGCTGTGCCGTTGGTGCGGCCTTTGCCCGAGGTCGCCATAAGAATCACGGCGACCATCGCGATCGGACTGATGGCAACAGCGACACCGAGAGTAAGAAGGTCTGCCAGAACATGCAACATGAGTGCCCTGCGGTCTTCTTACTGCGCCGACGCGCGTTGCGGCGCTAGCGGCGTTGCCACTGCGGCAAGACGATAAGTGAGGTGAGGAAGAAGCAAATGGCACCGATGAACGTGCCCCAGTTCGCCAATGCGCTATTGACCAGATCGCCGTCAGAAAGCACGTATGCGCCAACCGCCGAGAATCCGAACGCGACGCAGCCGATGAAGTTGATCAGCACCGACCACCAGTTTCTGTGGCCGGGGTCCCACAACCGGGCGACGCGCGAGTATGCGACAAACGCCAGCACACCACTCACGAGAAACGCCACGGAACCGCCGGCGTCAGGATTCCACACGAAGCGGTCTTCGGCTGAAACCGACTTGGCGTACAGCGCTGCCGTCGTGCTGATGTTGAACATAATCGTGCCAAAAGACTGGGTTGCGGCGGTCAGCCACTCAGCGCGCACCATACGACCAGGAGCGTAATCGACGTCAACGCTCACCGCGCCGCTGAGAAACAGCTGCATGAGACCCGCTGCCGTGAAAAACCATGCGCCGACGAAGAAAGAGAGATTCGAGAGGTTTGTTCCCATAAGGGTGCTGAGCCCCGGCGCGGAGCCGAGCGCAAACAGCGAGGAGCCAATCATGAAGCTCCAGCTCTGCTTTGTGAGCGTAGGAACAAAGACGGAGCTTCGCCGCTTCTCCATTGGTGCCACGTTCGCGCTGCTCATGTGATGCCTCCATGTAGTACTGGGTCGCCCTCACCGAGGTGAGGGCCAACAGGGTGAAGCGTTCGGGGAGAGCGCCGTGCTGGCCCTCTCCCCGAACGCTTGTCTGCTAGTGGTGGAAGTGTGATCCGTTGCTTGCTTCGAGCGGGAGTGGTGCTTTGAGGGAGTCGAGGAATTCGACTTCGCCGCGTATGTCGGCAAGGAGCGCGGAGGCGAGGTCGTGGCTGAGTCCGACTTTCACCACGATGCGCTGCAGCACCATGTCTGACATGTCATCAGCCATCGGGTATGCCGGCACCAACCACCCCTTCATACGCAACCGGTCGGCAAGGTCGTACAGGCTCCAGTTCTCGGTGTGTCCGTCTTTCAAAACCCACGCGAACACCGGAATGGTGTCGCCCTTGCTGACCAGATCGAACGCACCGATCTTCGCGATCTCGGACGACAGGTACTGCGCCACGTCCAACGAGTTCTGCTGCACAGCACGGTATCCCTCACGACCCAGACGAAGGAACTGGTAGTACTGCAACAGCACCTGCGCGCCCGGACGCGAGAAGTTGATCGCCAAGGTGGGCATATCACCACCGAGGTAGCTGACGTGAAAGATCATGCTCTCGGGCAACACAGCCTTGTCACGCCACACCACCCAACCCACACCCGGATACACCAAACCGTACTTGTGTCCCGAGGTGCTGATGGAGTTCACCCGATCGATCTTGAAGTCCCACTCAAGCTCGGGCTGGCAGAACGGGGCAACCATCGCCCCCGACGCACCATCCACATGGATCTTCACATCAAGACCCGTGTTCGCCTGAATCTCATCCAGCTTCTTCGCGATCGCATCCACCGGCTCGTACGCACCGGTGAACGTCTGACCCAAAATCGCGACAACACCAATGGTGTTCTCATCGACATACTTCTCCAGCTCGAACCCGTCCAACACCATGTGATCGGGGGTGACCGGAACGAAACGTGCTTCCACTTCCCAGTAGTTGCAGAACTTCTCCCACACCACCTGCACCGCCGCCGACATGATCAGATTCGGCTTATCAAACGGCTTGCCCTCCGCCTTACGCTTCTCCTGCCAGATGCGCTTCAACGCCAAACCGCCCAGCATGCACGCCTCAGACGAACCAATCGTGGACGTACCAATCGTGTCGTCCACATTCGGAACATTCCACAAATCAGCAAGCATCCGCCAACAACGCTCCTCAATCGCTGCCGTCGCCGGATACTCGTCCTTATCGATCATGTTCTTATCGGCCGCTTCGGCATACAACTTCTTCGCCTCATCGTCCATCCACGTCGTCACAAACGTGGCCAAATTCAAACGACTATTGCCATCCAAAATCGCCTCATCATGCACGATCTGATACGCCGTCTCAGGCAAACTCGGCTGATCAGGCATCACGAACTTGTCAAACTCCGTCGCCTCACCCGGCCGAACAAAAACCGGATTCACGCTCAACAACGAATCGATATTGGTGCTCTGACGAGCCCTGCTGGTATTAGAAGACATTTCTTCCTCCTATTGTCGGGTTGTGGTGGGTGTCGCGACGTGCCGAAGGGGGCGGCGCGACACCTCGAACGGTGGATAGAGGCGGTTCGTGGTCACAGCTGGTTCTTGACGACTTGGCCACCCTTGACGATCAATTTGAAGTTCGTCTCGGGGTCGCCGATCAGTGACAGATCTTGCAGAGGGTCACCGTCCACCAGAATCGCGTCGGCCCACGAGCCTTCCGCGAGCACCCCGAGCTTTGCACCGCGGTAGGTGTTGCGTTCGCCGGCGAGTTCGAACAGCTCTGCGTTCCCCGAGGTCAGCATCTTGAGAGCTTCTGCGTTGGTGTAGAACTCGCCCAAACGTGCTGCCATCAGGCTCTGGCGAGGGGCTGACTGAGGTTCGAGAAGCAGATCGGTGCCCCAGGCGGTCTTCACCCCATACTGCTTCGCCCAGCCGTAGACCTCTTCTGTGCCGTGGCAGATTTCGGTGTTCTTGGCAGCGCGAACAGGGTCAGGGTAGTGGTGATCGTCTTCAGCGAAGGGCTGCATCGACAACCAAGTGCCGGTCTCTCCGATGCGCCGGATGGTGGCTTCGTCAGCGAGATGGCCATGTTCGATCGACTTGACGCCGGCATCGATTGCCCGGGCGATCCCGGCCGGAGTGTAAACGTGAGTGGCAACGTACGTGCCGTAGTCTTCTGCAGCCTGCACCGCAGCACGAATCTCGTCGCTGGTGTACTGCAGTGTGTTCAGTGGGTCATACATGGATGCTGCGCCGCCCCCAAGCGTCAGCTTGATCTGCGTTGCGCCATGCTTGAGTTGCTCGCGAACGGCGGCGAGTACACGAGGCACTCCATCGGCCACACGCGTGAAGTGGATTTCCTCCGTGCGGCTCGGCTTGCCGCCGAACTCTTCAGGAACGTCGTAGACGAACGAGAAGTCAGCGTGACCCGAGGTCTGGGAGATCATGGCTTGGCTCGGAAAGATCCTCGGGCCTTCGAAGGTGCCGCGATCAATCAGTGCCTTGACCGGTGCAGCATCGCCCCCCATGTCACGCACCGTGGTGAAGCCACGCATGAGCATGCGCTTGGCTTCAGCAATCGTGTTGCCATAGAGAGAACCTGTCGGACCCTGGAGAAAATCGACCATTGAGTTCGCGTTTCCCATGAGGTGCACGTGGGCATCGCTCAAACCCGGCATCAGGAACTTGCCTCCTCCGTCGATCTCGACGACGCCGTCGGACTGGTCGCCAGCGACGGGCGACGAAGAGACCGCCACGACGTGCCCCCCTTCGATGAGCACATCAGCGTTGTCCTGCGTGCGGTCGCTGATGCCGTCGAAGACTCGAACATTGCGGACGATGATTCTTGAGCTGGAATTGATTCCGGTGGCCATGCTGGCGAGACTACGGCGGTCGAGCCGGTTGCCTCCGGGCTAGCAGACCTTTTTAGCCCCGTGCTTCATCCGCGAGATCACCCACGTCATCACCCCGTCGAGCAGGCCGCGTTACTCAACGACAAATACCGCTTGGCGGCGCGCCCAAGAGGCGCGTCGCAAAGCGGCATTCGGTGTGTCTCAGACGCGCTCTCGAACGAGCTCACTTTCGTCGTGAACGAGATGCAAACGCGACCCGACCTTCATCGCTTCGTCGCGAGTCGAGCAGCCGAGCTTTCGGTAAAGCGATTTGAGCTGGGTTTTCACGGTGTTCGGCGAGACATGAAACGCTGCCGCGATCTCGGCCGTTGTGTCATACGCGGCGAGTGCGTTTAGCACTCGTTGTTCGCTCCGGGTAAGCGTCGGCCTCGCTCTCAGCTCGAAGTTTGCGAGGTGTTGCGTGGCCTTGGCAAAGTCGTCTGCTGCCATGCCGGACAGACGCTCGTGCACGCATTCGATGAGTTGTCGCGGCATAGTCCCGAACAGGCGCCGATTGTCGCGATTCTTCGCAAGTCTCACAATGTGCAGCACAGACTCTCGATCAATCGTCGCGGTGCTCGCCATTTCGAGCCAACCGGCCAGCAGCAACGCTTCGGTGCGCTGAGCTGGTCCGCACCTCTGGTCGTTCTCGAGGCGCCGCAGCCGGGCGCCCGCCTCAGTGAAGTTGCCCTCAATCAGTGCAACCCGCGCGGTCGCCAAATCGGTGAGTAGTCCCGATTTACCATTCAGCTCAGCAATTCTGCGCGCTCGAGGCACATCGCCCATTGCCAGCAGGGCCTTTATCGACATCGCGGCGATGACGTCAGAGGCATACGACCCGTGTTGAACCGGGTGCGCATCACTTGCAAGTCGCACCGCTTCGTAAGCGTCTTCGGGGCGCTGCTGGTGCATCGCTGCTCGAGCACGAGCGAGCAGCGCGAACGGCCAGGTCAGCTCAACGCTGTCATACGACTCGAGTTTCGCGAGCCGATCTTCAAGATCGTCAGATACGCGATCGACCCCGATCAGGGCATCCACAGTACGCTCCGACATCAACGCTGAAGCAATGTGTGCCGTGGTTGCGGGAGCGCATGCCCGTGCACTTTTGAGAGCCGTATCCGCGGCATCCAACGAGCCCCGCAGAACGTGTGCCAGCGCAGTTCTACCCTGTGCGAGGCGCTCTGCATCGGGTTGCTTTGAGAACTTCCCCAACTGACGCGCTGTCGAGAATTCCATGAGCGCCCCGGCCGAATCCCCCGCTGCAAGCAGGGTCGATCCAATCTGTTGATGGTAGAACCACAGTGGGCCATCGGCGCGACCACCGGAGTCTTTTCGCGCATGCACAACCCGCTCAGAGAGGCGGTGTGCATAAATCATCGCGGCGGCCACGTCGCCGCTTATTCGAAACGCAACCATTTGCACAAGGGTGGTCACGTCTAACTCGTCGGGCGTCATTGCCCGAGCACGATCGGGGTAGACGAGCGGTTTGAACGGTTGGGTCGTGCGCGCGAGCACCGGAGTCATCGGATGCAGCAGCTGCAATGCGGGAAAGCGTTCGAGCACAGTGGTAGGCAGCCCCGCAACCGCCTCTACGAGAAGCGCGCCGTCGTCACTGTAGAGCGGCCAGATGTTGTCCATCGCGGCGCGGGCGATCTTGTCTGCATCGCCCGATTTGATAGCTCGGTCAAGCTCGGTGCGTGCTCTCTCTGAATCATTGAAGTTCATCGCTGCCCTCGCAACTCGGTGCGCACCGTCGCAAAAGTGCGGCGGCTTCCGCGGCGCGCCACTGCATTAGTCGGACTGACCTCGGCGCTGAGCGGCCACGTGCTCGACCGCAGCCAACGTCAACAATCGCAGCGGTCCATCGTCTTTGAACTCTGCGCTCACGTTTCCTGCGATGCCGCCCTCGAGCGACATCTTGCTCGCCAGGTTGAGAACCTTCTCGGGGTTCTGCTCACCGAAGTCGAGGTCTGCCATGTCAACCCACACGATGTTCGGGCGCGTGTTCGACTCAAAGACATAGCGACGGTTGGCTAAATCTGCCACGACTTGCCAGATCGTCTGAGACGCTTCGGGCTTGCCTGGGTCAGGCACGCGGAAAGGTTGTGCGGCGTTGCGGATAACGCTGAACATGGCGGCGATGGCACCGAGCTGGTTCACGGGCTGCGCGAGCCGGCTTGAGTAGTACGCCGCACGCGCAAACCTGTCTGAGGCCAGCGTTGTTCCGGGTAGCGGCCTGTCACCCCCGAAGCCCTCGACCTGAGCGAGCAGAGTCAGCTGTTCTTCATAGCGCGGCGAGTTGGTCATCACCCGATACTCCGAGCTGTGATGCACCTCGAGCACGCCGTCAAGATATTCAAGAATCGCCGAGTCGCCAGTGGCATCATCGAGCGCGAGATGGATGGCGGGCACCTCGCCAGACGCTGGATCGGTCAGCGGCACGAGTTGCACCTTGGTCTCAGCAATCCATGCCACAGCCTCACTGACGGTGGCGAAATTGTCGAGAAAGTACTGCAACCAGACGGCCTGGCTCAACGCTGGCCGGTCTTCTTCGAAGTCGCCGTACTCTGACTCGGCGAGCCATAGTACGTGTCCGGCCAAGCCGGCCTCGTTCATTCCATCGACGGTGATCATGTCGAAGGCGGTCGCTACGACGCTGCCGAACTTCGCGGTCCAACTCAACGCGCCTCGAACTCCGTCATCCCGCCGAACACCCCGGGGCAATGTCCACAGGTTGGTTGCAAGATCGCGGTGGTAGTCCATGTTCCGCCCGACGATGACCGCTCCGGCTGCGTCTGGCCAAACTACTCGTGTACACATTGGCTGTGTCTCCCCTGCTGAAGCCGTGTGTGACGGTACTCCGTCAGCATCATCCTGGGCGCCAAAACTGTCCGTCCGACGGTCTACCGATTCAAATCACCCTCGGCATCACCCTCTGCGCACCCTTGGACTCCGGGTGTCGATGCGACCTTTGTTTCTGGCTGATCAATGGACAGACTGGCGAAGTCGACTGATCAAGCGCATCCAGGAGGAAACATGCCCGGGCTCATCGAGAGGCTCCGCGGCGCTATGAGCGTGTTGCGCACGCCCGCGCCCAGCGATGTGCCTGTTCCGGCTACGGTCGAGGTGACCGACATGCTTGGCGCTATCGGTCCGGCGTTGCTCGCCTCAACACAAGCCACCAACGATGTCGAAGAGACTTTGCAGCAATTGGCCGACGATTATGGCCGCTCCGACCTGCGTGTTTTTGTTCTACCCACGTTGGTAATGGTCGAAGACACCAGCTTCACACCCTCGCAGACCGCGATCTATCCAGCCAACCAGAGCCCGCTGCGCCTAGATCAAGCGGGAGAAGTCGAACGCGTGGTGCGCAGGGCGTTCCGTGAACGTCTTGAACCTGCCGTGGTCGCGGCCGAGATCTCGAGAATCAAGCTCGTCCTTCCGCGCTTCGGCCCCGTGCTGACTGTGCTCGGCCATACGCTGCTCACTGTCGGGTTCGGGTTGGTGCTCAACCCGACTCTGACCGCCCTGCCGGTGTATGTGATTCTCGGCGCGATCGTGGGCATCATTGTGGTCGTGGGCTCGCGCATCCAGACGCTCTCGCTCCTGCTCCCCGTCTTCACCGCCTTCGCAGTCACGCTGTTGATCTCAGTGCTGGTCAGACCGCTCGTGCACGATGACTCACTCCGGCTCGTCGCACCGTCGCTCGTGTCGTTTCTACCGGGTCTGACGCTCACGATCGCCGCCGTCGAGCTCACCTCTGGTCAGGTGATGGCGGGGGCGAGCCGCTTGGTTTACGGAATCGCTCGTCTCGGCCTGCTCGCATTCGGCGTTTACGCCGGACTTTCTGTAGCAGGCGAGCCTACGAGCACCGCCACCTCTTCTGCTCAACTCGGCGCATGGGCACCATGGGCAGGAATCATCTTGGTGAGTCTCGGCTACTACCTGTTCTCGGCCGCTCCGCGACGCTCGTTGATGTGGATCCTGTACGCGCTCGTGGTTGCCTACAGTGCGCAGCTATTGGGCAACCTTCTCGTCGGGCCAGAGCTCTCTGGCCTCATCGGAGCTGCAATTGCGGTACCCGCTATCTACCTCGCAGGACGCCTGCGTGCCTCGCCGCCGACGGCGATTATGCTGACCTGCGCATACTGGCTACTCGTGCCCGGCGCGATGGGCTTCATCGGCATCAGCGAGGCCGCATCTGGCACCTCCGGCGCAACCAACACGATTCTGCAGACGTTTGGCTCGCTCATAGCGATAGCAATCGGGATGGTGATCGGTGCGGGGCTCAGTCGTGACACCACCGCAGTCGTGCGGGCCTGGCAAGACCCGCGGCAGTCGCGCGCGCATTAATAGGTAGCCGCGCCGCAACTACTTTCGGCGCGGGCGAAACCAAGGAAACAGCGAGCCAACGATGACGCCCGCCAGCAGAACGGCAAGGAACCACCCCCATGCGGGCATCGTAAACTCCAGAAACAGAAAGTGAAGCGTCGCGGGCGCGACGTTCGAGAAGACGAACGCGAGAGCGAGTATCGCGATGATGATCGCGATCAATGCCTTGGTATTTGATGACTTCGACGCTTGATTTGCATCAGTTGCCGAGGAGCGATCGTCTGCGCTCATGGGTGCCTCCCGGTGATGGACATACCAACGCATGCCGCAATTCATGCACCGAACTTCGAGCGATATTGTCTCGCGGTGCGACGTGAGGCTAGCGCTGATATGCCGGGTGCACCGAACGTGCGGCGCTAGATTTCGCCCGTTGTTTCATTCGCGCTATCACCCTGTGCCCACCCGCTCCGAACGAACGCAGCCCGCTGTGCTGCTGGCGACGTCAAGCGGCCTATGGTGTGACGATGAACGACCTAGCGCCCACCGTTTCGAGCTCTGCCGAGGCGGCCGATAGTTCACGATCAACAGCAGATTCCGATGCTCGGAGTACACCAGGAGCCATCGGTTCCAGCTCGAGCGCAGCCTCGCCGGCAAGGTCGTTGTGGGTGATTTTGGAGTCGCCGTTCAGCGCCGGCCTCATGCTGACTATCGGCGGTTTGGCGGCATACGCGCTCGGGGCTGCGGTGTCGCAGCTGGCAACCATCCTCATCTACATCTCGTTCGCAATGTTCGCCGGATTGGGCCTCGACCCGCTGGTTCGCTTTCTCGAGAAAAGGAATGTCAATCGCGCCTGGGGCATCGTGATCGTCTACGCGTCATTCGCAATCGTCTTCGTCGGGGCAGCCTTGCTGCTTCTGCCAGCGATCGTCAAACAAGTCGTGCAATTTGTGCACGATATCCCGGGTATCGTGTCTGACTTCCGCGCGTCTGATACCTACTCCTGGCTCATCGCAAACTTTGGCGACCAGGTCAGCACAGCCGTTAAAGATGTCGAGGCTTTCCTCACCGATCCCACCCATATCGCCGCAATTGGCGGCGGCATCGTTCAAGTTGGCACGTCGATAGCGACGACACTTTCTGGTCTGATCATCGTGCTGGTGCTCAGCCTTTACTTTCTCGCGTCTCTGCCGAGCATCAAGCTGTCGTTCAACCGCCTGTTGCCAGCTCGCAACCGGGCGAAGGCTGCCGAGATGACCGAAACGATCGCTGACTCGATAGGCGGCTACCTGATCGGGATGGTTGTACTCGCATTCGCTAACTCTGTAGTAGCCCTTGCTCTGCACCTCGCACTTGGGCTTCCGTTTCCGGCGCTGATGGCCGCGCTCGCTTTCGGGATCACCCTGATTCCTCTCGTCGGCTCGGTGGTCTACTGGGTGGTCGCGACGGCGCTGGCGCTGTTCACCGGCTGGCTTCCGGCCCTCATCTTCGCGGCGGTCTACCTGGTCTACATGCAACTCGAAGCATATGTTCTGACGCCCCGAGTCATGAGACGTGCGATCTCGGTACCTGGCGCGCTCGTCGTAATCGGCGCGTTGATCGGTGGAACGTTGCTCGGCCTGCTTGGCGCGCTAGTAGCAATTCCAGTCACCGCCTCGCTGCTGCTGATCGTCAAGCAGGTCTTCGTACCTCGCCAGGACGCGAAGTTGTGATTTTGCACAGGTCACTAGGTCGATCGTGGCCGCATATCCCATGAGAGCAGCGGGAGGCTTGCAGCGCCTGCGCCTGTTCGCTGCACGACACGCTCACGATCCGGGGCGCGCACGATTGGCCACCGCGGTGGGAGTGTCGGCGGGCGTCCTGGTCAGCGCTATCGCCACATTCGCTGTGGTGCGTGCGCTCGATGCCAATACGGGACTCCTGGCCATGTCGGTGGTCCTGTCAGTGCAGGCAGGCGCCGTAGTGCAAGACAGGAGCGCTGTCGGCCGAATGATCACCGCTGCGACGCTTGTCCCGTGCGCGGCGCTCGCTGTAACACTCGCTCTCGTGCTGTCATCGTGGCGCCCTGCACAAATGGCGACATTCGTTGCACTGTCTGGCCTCACCATCTGGGTTCGTCGGTTTGGCGCTCGGGCAGCTGCGCTGGGCATGGTGGGGTTCCTGGCATACTTCTTCACCCTGTTTATGCGGCCCAGCGCCGCGGAGCTCCCCGCGTATTTCATCGTCGCCATCGTCGCGGTCGCAGCGCAGTTGGCCGTGCGTGCGTCGTTGCTGATCAGCCGGCCGCGGCACGAGCTCAACGTCCTCTTGAAAGAACTGCGGGATGCTTCGTCAGAAGCGATTCATGCGGCGATTCATGCCCGCCATCGCACGCTCGGCGTGTATCTCGCCCGCGTCGATGAGATTGGACAAGCTATCGATTCATGGCGCCTCGATCATGAGTCCGCCACGAACGTTGAAGACGAACAACAGCTGCTTGCCATGCGCGCTCTGGATGCGCGAGTAGATACCGAACAAGTCTGTTTCGCGTTGCGCAGAGCAACTTCTGAGCAAACCGCAGCGGCGCGCGTCTCACAGGCGACCGCGTGCTTGACGACCATTCTGGACGCACGCGCGAGCACTCAACGCGTCGCCGCGGCGTCGCAATCAGCTGCACGAATACTCGAGCGCACCGAGTCGGCCGATGAAGACGGCGTTCCGCTCCTGGCCGATCTTATTGCTCAGGCTGGCATCGCGCATGCTCGTCTGCGGCAAACAAAACTCCCCCAGATCGCGCGACCGGCGAGAGCTGGGTCGGCTGCTTCTAGAGATACTCTCCCTGCTGTGAAGATGACGAGGCATCGATGGACGCCCTGGCGCGAGTGGGCGCCAACTGGCCGGATGGCCATACAAGCGATGATCGCCGCGTCAATTGCCGTAGCGGCCGGAGAAGCCATCTCGGCGTCGCGGTGGTACTGGGCAGTGCTGACAGCGGTCGTCATTTTCGCTGGCACAACCACACGCAGCGGCGTGCTCACCCGCGCGTATCGACGCATCACGGGGACTGTCGTGGGCATCGGCGTGGGTGTCGCCGCAGTGTGGCTCGCGGGCGATAACAACGCCGTATTGGTCGCAATTGCGATTGTCGGGGTATTCGGCGTGCTCTATTTCGGCGCCGCCAACTACGCCCAGAAGTCATTCTTCACCACGGTCATGCTCGTATCGATGTACAAGTTGCTCGGTGTGCTCGACCAGAGCATTCTCGAAACTCGCATCGAAGAGATAATCGCAGGAGCGCTCATCGGCGTGCTCAGCGCCTACCTGATCCTCTCGTCAAGTTCGTCACCCGATCTCAAGTTGAAGATCAACGCGTACTTCGATGCACTCGATAGTGCGCTCAGGTCTGGCCAGAGAAACCTTCACGCCGCAGACGATCGCGCCGCCGTCTTGCGTTGCGTGCATGCACTTGAACGCGCGGAGGCAGATCTGAACCAAGCAGTTTCGCAAATGGCTGCAGCGTTCCTGATCTCACGGCGCGAGCGCGACAAGTCGGCGATGAGTCTCATGCTCGTTTCAACACGTTCCGTCACTCGGTTCGCGCAATCTGCGATCACGCTGAGCACTTCAGATGTCCCAAACGACGACACGCGTCGCGCCGTGAGCGCGATAGATGATGCGGTCGCAATCGTTCTTGCTAACTCCGAGCAGGCGCGCACCCACCTGGTAGGAGAGGGCAGTGCAAGCTCAGACAACTCGCCAAGCATCGGGGTGCTCGCGACAGTCAAGTCCTGGCCGTTTGCCTTCACATCCGCACAGACATCCGCGATTCTCGCCCTTGCCAGGGTCGACTGGGCGATACGCACCGCCGCCGAGCCTGCAGTCAAGCGCAGCACCCATCACGTAGCCGCTCGACACGCAGACGATCACTAGAGCTGAAGAATCCAGGTGGCCATCACGAAGTAGATGATCAGGCTGGTGGCGTCGCAGAACGTCGAGATGAAAGGTGTGCTGAACACTGCCGGATCTGCTCGCACCGCACGTGCGAGTATCGGCATGGCTCCTCCGACTGTCGCAGCGAGGGTGCAGATCGCCACCAGAGTAAGGCCAATAACCGCGCCCAGCCCGATGCCGAAGACAGCTGTGCCCAGAGTCAATCCGAGAGCCCCGAGCAGACTGCCCAGAATCAGGCCCACTCTCACTTCGCGCCACGCGACAACGAGTATGTCGCGCTTCGTCACCTCTCCGAGAGCAAGTGCCCTCGTCACGGTTGTTGCCGCCTGCGAGCCGGTATTGCCGGCCGTTCCGGTGAGCAGCGGGATGAAGAGCGCGAGCGTTGTCACCTGCTCGAGGGTGGCCTCGAAGGCGCCGAGAACTTGCACGGTCAGCAGCGCCGACACCGCAAGTACGAGGAGCCACACCACCCGAGAACGAACGATCCCCAAGACCGGGGTGGCAAGGTACGGGCGGCCGAGTGGTTCCGATGCGCCTTGCCGAGCAGCATCCTCATCTTCAGCTTGCTCGAGAATGCGCGACGCATCATCAACCGTGAGAACGCCAACGAGGCGGTCTTCGCTATCGGCCACTGGTACTGCCAACAGTCCTGCATCCACCATCTCGCGCGCCGCGAGCTCAGCGTCATCAGTGGCGTGCGCGAACTTGGGCTCGACCATCACCTCTGACACCAAGACGTCGGGGCTTCCGAGGATGAGTTCGCGGAGCCCCACCACCCCTCGCACCCGACGCTGTTCATCGGTCACCGGCAGCAGATACACCGTCTCTGCGCTACGACCGCGATGGCGCACGTGAGAGAGCGCGTCACCGAGAGTGAGATGCGGAAGCAAGCGCACGTACTCGGTGCTCATATGCCGCCCGATGCTCCCTTTCGAATAGCCCAACACCGGGGCGGTGAGTTCCCGCTCACGCGCAGAGAGCCCACTCATGAGCTTCTGCGCGACTCCGGCGGGCAGCTCATCTACCAGCTGAGCGCGGTCATCGGGGTCGAGTTGTTCGAACACGTGTGTCACGTCTTCGTCTCGAAGCCCCTGAAACAGTTCGGCCCGCATGCCCGCATTCAGAAGCTCGAACACGTCGAGTGCGCGATCACGATCGAGCAGCCGATACATCACAGCGCGGTCTGCAGCGTCTTCGCGCTCTAACAGGCGCACGACCTGATCTGCATCGTGGTCTATCAATAGTTCGCGCACCCTCGTCAACTGCCTCGCGCGCAGTGCCGTGTTGACGGAATCTGCCAGCTCTTGTTCCCACTCTCGCATGGGCGCATCATGCCAGAGTCAGATCACAGGCAGTGGTTGGCAGGCCAACCATCCTGAGCCGAAGCGGACGCCGTCACCGCCGCCGCACGCAAACAATGGTGAGACGCACGGCGCCACTGCATGGCAATGATCACTGCACGTGCTGGGCGAAGGCGTCCTACGCCGCGACGGCCTTGCTTGAGGTATAGACGCATCCGCAAACGATGGCGTCACCGCGCGATGCTGTTGCGGCAGCATCAAGCGGCACGCTTGAGCTGGCCATCGCGAAGAACGAATCGTCGATGTGCCATCAGCTCAGCCGCCTACTGCGGAGTTGGGGCGACGTCGCAGGGGAAGCCGGTCTCGGCACGATCTGTGATCTCACAAAGCACCTGATGCGCCTGCGCTGCGATGTCGGGGCGCAGCGCCCACAAGTCGGTAGTCTCGCCAGGATCAGACTCAAGGTCGTAGATCCGGCCGAACGGCGCATCAGCGGAGTAGATCGTGCCATCTTCGCGGGCACCCGCAGAAAAGCCTCGGCCTGACTCGGTGCAGAAGTTCACCTTGTACTGTTCCAGCCGCAATCCGAACACACCCCCCATGCTGTGGTGCACCACGGGCAGGCCGCGCGGTCGAGGGAGGGGACTATCGAGCCGAGCAAGGATGTCGACAGCATCTTCTGCGGCGCCCTCGGTGGGCGATAGTCCGGCTGCCGCCAGGATGGTCGGAAAGATGTCGGAGAGACAAATCAGGTCGTCACGCACCTGGCCAGCTTCCAAGGCAGCCGGCCAACGCAGGATGAGCGGCTCGCGGTGCCCGCCGTCCCAGATGTCGCCCTTCTGCCCTCGGTACGGGCCGTTGGGATGATGGTGTTCTGTGTCGCCATCCGCGGGATAGACCATCGGTGCACCGTTGTCGCTGGTGATGAGCACGATGGTGTCGTCGGCGATCCCGAGATCAGCGAGGGTGTCATCGATTTGACCCACCATCCAATCCACCAGGCACACCGAGTCGCCCCGCAGTCCGGCCTGTGACATCCCGTGGAACTGCTCGGGCGGCACACAAGGACGATGTGGTGCCGCGGTCGAAAGAAAGAGGAAGAACGGCTCCTCGTCGTTCGCCCGCTCTTTCATCCATTCCACTGCCTCCGACGTGAATCGGAGGTCTGCTTCGTCATCCCGCCAGCCATCGACCTTGAGCCCCGGATCCTGACCCTGAATGTAGATGTCCCGCGGCAAGGTGGGCAGCCCGACCGTGCGGTCCTGCGATACGAAAGCCGAGGGTGGCATATCCAACGAGCCCGCGATTCCGAAAAATCGATCGAAGCCGAGGTCACAAGGGCCCCCCTCAAAGGGCTGGGAGTAGTCGATGTCGTCGGCGGGATATTGCTCGGGGCGATGGAGCAAATCATCTTGAGCGTCGTCACCAAAGGCCGTGAGTCGGGTTCCGTCCTTGCGAGTCCAGTCCAGGCCGAGGTGCCACTTGCCGAACATGCCTGTGGCGTAGCCGCTAGCGCTCAGCTCGGAAGCGACGGTAGGACGATTGCTCTCAATAATCGCTGGAGCGTGGCTATGCAGCACGTGCTGTTTGAGCGGGCTGCGCCACGCGTAGCGCCCGGTCATGATCGAATAGCGACTGGGTGAACACACCGCCGAAGATGAATGCGCATCGGTGAATCGCACACCGTCCCGCGCCATAGCGTCCATACGCGGCGTCGGGATTGCGCTCGCGCCATAGCAACCGAGATCCCCCCAGCCCATGTCGTCGGCGAGAATGAGGACGATATTGGGCCGTGCGTTTCGCCGTGGCTCAGTGCGTTCATCCATCTTGTTCAATCCTTACTTCATCCATTCGTTCCTCGCAGACATCGCCTGTATCGGACTGGAGGACCGTCTCCCTGACTTGGCTGCGGTGCCCTGACTATTCCTTGAGCCCGCCTGATGCCATTCCCTTCGTAACGAAGCGGAAGGCGAAGATGATGATGACTAAAGCCGGAACGCCGAGCAGTACAAGCGCGGCGAAGTACTGCGACGACTCGAGAGGCGTCGGGGCGAAAGCGCTCTTGATTACTTGGACTGCCTGAGCTGCCGTAGCGAGTTCGGGTGAGCGGAGGATGAATGACGGGAAGAGGAAGTCCTGCAGTGACCACATCACGCTCAGTGCCGCAAGGTTGGCAAGTGGTCCACGCGTCAGCGGCAGTGCAACGTGCCAGAAGATGTGGAAATGATTGGCCCGGTCGATAACCGCAGCCTCGACGATTTCTTTGGGAATGTCGCCCATACGGTTGCGCAACAGCAGAACAGCAAAGGGCAGGGTCAGCACCGCTTCGGGCATTGCGACGCCTATGTACGTATTGAACATACTCAGCGTGCCGGTGATGAAGTAGACCGGCACCAGCATTGACGTGGCCGGCACGGCAAGAAAGAGGAGCACGCCGTAATACATCGGCTCCCTACCCCGGAAGTCGATCGTCGAAAAGGCATACGCTGCCAGCGCACCGATCGAACAGACGAGGAACGCGTGCATCACGGCGATGATGGCGCTGTTAAGGAACGTCTGCGGAATCGAGACCCCATTCAGATCTCGGGTGAGTACAGACCAATAGTTGCCGATTCCCCCCACCGCCACAGACAGTTGCACCGCATTGATCAGCGGCGCCAAGAAGGCGGCTGCGAACACAATGAGAAATCCATAAATCAGGATGCGATCGACCCGCCGGGTGCGGAGCGGAAGGCGATCTTCATCAACCGTGGTTGCCATGCGCGTCTATCCTCCTTCGAATGACGATCTGAATGATCGAGATGATTAGCGCGATCAGGAGCACAATGATCGCTGCGGCTGCGGCGAATCCCACTCGGTCCAAGCCGAGAGTCGCCTTATAGACGTAGGTGCCCGTGATGTCGGTACGCCCGCCTGGCTGTCCCCCGGTGGAGAAGTAGATGATGTCGAACGCGCGGAAGATACCGAGAAGCACCGAAAGGATGACGGTGATATGCGTCGACTTCAGAAGCGGCCACAGCATGATGCGGTAGATCTGCCACACCGAGGCGCCGTCCAGGGTCGCCGACTCTATGAGGGAGCCATTCACCTGAGAGACATCGGTCGTGTAGTACATGATCGGCAACCCGATCGTGAAGACGAAGAGCACCAGCACGCCGATGTATGCCGACGTTGGGTCTCCCAGCCAATCCTGCGCGAGGAACCCGAGGCCGATGGTGCGAAGTCCTTCGTTGATGGCCCCGTCGCGCGTTTCCAGCATCCGCCCGAACACTGTGGCAAATAGCGCCATCGGGATCAACGAAGGCAACAGGAAGACCGCGTAGAACCATTGCCGGGCACGCACACCTGACGCCATCATCATCGCCAAAATGAAGCCGAGCGTGAGCGCGACGAAGACGCTGAAGAGCCCGAACGCGACCGTATTGATGATCGAACGGAGGAAGGACGGGTCGGTGAGCACCAGCTCGAAATTTTGGAAGCCTACGTCGAGCGCGTTCTGAAAGGTCAGTCCTACGCGCTGCGTGCTGACGACACCCAAAACGGCGAAGCCGTAGACGAAGTAGATCGCGTAGAAGGCGAGCAGCGGAGCGAGGAACGCGATGGCGAACCACGGGCCACGCATCGGCGAGCGCCGGCCCGCGCGGCGCGGGGGCCGGCGCTCGCTGCGCCGCCCCCCGCGCTCGCCCGTGACGATCGCCCGGGTAGTGAGACTTTCTGTCACTGGTCTGAACCGTGCGGGTAGCGGCCCGAAGTCCACTCTTCTTGCATGTACGCGGCGGCCTCTTCAGCTGTCTGCTCGCCACGCAACACGTCGAGAATCGCGTTCCCCTCTACCGCATTGAGGAAGTCCTGCTGGCTGGTGCGTGGCGACGTCGGATCGCCGATGACCGCTGCTGCCGCAGCGAAGCCTTCCTGAGCTGCAGAACTCTGGAGCACGTCGTCGGGTAGCTGGTAGCCGTTCAGACTGGGAACGAGGACCAGATCTTTTGCCCACACATCAACACCGCCACCAACGACCATGAACTCGATGAAGAGGCTGGCCGCCTCGACATTGGACGACGAGGCGGGAATCGCGAGACCCCCCTCGGCCAGTGCACGAACAGCCGGCGAGCCGCCGTCGACCAGCGGAAGCGGCGCTGCGCCGACATCCTCAAGGTCAATACCGGCGGTTTCGCGGTAGTCCGCAGACAAGAGCGAGTTCTGCCACGAGCCATCGATGTAGAACGCTGCCTCGCCAGCCGCGAAGATCTCATTTGGTCGCGTTCCCGTGAGGCTCAGCACGTCGGTACTGACGATTCCGTCGTCGAAGATCGACTTGTAGGCGTTCAGTCCGTCAATCATCGCCTCCTGGTCCCAGGCACCGTCACCCCCGAAGATGTCATCCGACAGGCCGGGCGAGTTCTGCTCCGCAAAGCCGAAGAGCATTTCCTCCTGCCAGTAAGTTTCACCCTGGAAAACGACCGGGTTGACGTCGGGGAACTGCGCTTGAATGGAGTCAACCGCGCTCTTCCATTCGGCTGACGTGGTCGGAACCTCGACCCCTGCCTCCTCAAGCATCGCTGCGTTGTAGTACATGATCGGGCTGCCGATCGAGCCCATGGGCACCGAGTAGAGCACCCCATCGTCAGCGATGCCTGCTGTCTGTGCGAGCATCGACTCGTTGACATCCTGGATCCAGTCGCCCTCCCAGTCTTCGACCGGAAGCATGAAGTCCTTGACTGCGTTGGTCATGGCCGAGACCTGCACGCCGGCCACATCGATGTCTTCTCCGGCGCTCAGCGCGAGCGACAGTTGTTTGGCGTAGTCAGCGGCTTCGAACACCCGCAGGTTGACGGTGATGTTGGGATTCTCAGCCTCGAAAGCTTCGATGGCCGCGTTGAGCGTGGCCTCCGGCGGGAACCACGTCCAGTAGTTGATCGTCGCGTCCTCGCCGGTCGCCTGCTCCACCTCCTCGGCTCCGCCGACGCCGCCACTTGAGCCACATCCGGCCAGAAGAACGGCCGTGGCGAATACCGCGCCAGCCGCAAAGAGTTTCTTCCGCGTGTTCATTGCTGTTCCTTTCACTACATTGTGATGTGATCGCGCTTCGGTTGAAGGCGACCTAGGAGTGCCCATACGGTGCTGTTGATCGATGGACTTCGAAGATTGTGGGAAGGATCTCGTCGCGGCCCGTGCCGCCATAGCGCTGCAGAATTCGATCCAGAAGAAAATGGGTCGCGACGGTCGCCATCTCTGCGATCGGCTGAACGACTCCGGTGAAGAATGGGTCGAGAACCGTGTCGGTGCGCGCGTTGTCGAATGTCACGATCGACAGATCCTCAGGGATGCTAAGCCCGAGCTCGCGTGCGGCCTCGGCAGCGCCAAGCGCAATGAAGTTGCTCGCGGTAACCAAGGCCGTCGGGCGGCTCTCGCTCTGAAGCACACCGAGTGCCATTTCATAGCCCGACTCGGGTGTGAAGTGACCGTACTCGACTGGTGCGCTGTACCCGCGGGCAGCCATGGCTTCCTCGAAGCCCTCCGCACGCTCTCGGGCAGTAACGATAGCCAGATCGCCGCTGAGCATCGCTACCCGTCGGTGGCCGAGGTCGAGCACATAGTCGGTCAACTCTCGCGCCGCAAGGTGCGTATCGCAGCGCACGACATCCACGTCGTTTTCGGGCATCGGGTAATCAAGAACTGTGACGGGCAGTTTCTGCCCCTGCACGAAGTTGACGGATTCGGGGGTGTTGTAGACCGGCGACAAGATGATGCCGTCAACGCGGCGTTCGATAAGGGCCCGTAGTTGTTTCAGTTCTTCTTCAGGGTCAGACTCGGTGTGCCCGAAAATGACGGTGTAGCCGTTGTCGCGGGCCGCGCGAGTGACTCCACGAATTTGTTGAATAGCAAATGGGTTGGTGATGTCACTGACGATGAGACCCAACGCCATGGTGCGCTTCTTACGCAGTCCCTGGCCGAGCATGTTCGGCACGTACTTCAACGCGGCGATCGACTCTTCGACGCGCTGACGCGTTTCAGGAGACACTGAGTCCGGCTGATTCAACACACGCGACACTGTCATGGGAGCTACCGACGCGTGGTTCGCCACATCACGAATTGTCGTCATGACTCCTCCTCGAGCATTGACCGATCCGCTTGCCACCCGCCGGTGGTACGCGTAACATCGTGCTCGATGGTACGCATACCATTCATGATTGCGCAACACCCTCGTGAACAAAGGAGTTCTCATTTCCATAACGTCGCCGGCGGCGCCCCCACACGCATCCTTGGACTGGTTCTCACGCGCCGGTTTCGGAGTATTCATTCATTTCGGGCATGCGGCTAGCCGCGGCTGGGAGCTGTCTTGGCAGATGACCGGCGGCGTCGAGGGGCAGCATCCGCCCCGGCCCGGCGTGCCAGTCGAGGAGTACTTCGACAACGCGTACGCGTTCGATCCCGCCAGTTTCGATGCGGTTCAGTGGGCCGACGCGATTGCCAATTCGGGCGCCACATATGCCGTGTTCACATCGAAACACCACGACGGATTTTCGATGTTTGACACCGCGCACAGCGACTACTCGATCACGCGCGCCAGCCCGTTTGGCCGCGACCTGATGCGTGAATTGCTCGACGCGCTGCGTCAACGCGGTATCAGAACTGGTGTCTACTTCTCGCTGCCTGACTGGCATCATCCGCTCTACCCCGCCATGACGGAAGAGACGATCACTCGGCCGTACGAGTTAGGCAGCTATGTGCGCACGGATGCCGCGCAGTGGGGGCAGTATCGTGCGTTCATGCTGGCGCAACTCACCGAAATCCTCACCGAATACGGCCAGATAGATCTGCTGTGGTTTGACGGAGAGTTCGAGCACACCGCCGCAGAGTGGGACTACGCCGGCATCCGCGAGCACGTCCGTGCGCTCCAGCCAGATTGCGTCGTGAACGACCGGTGCGTGGGATTCGGCGACTACACGACGGTAGAACAGCGCGTTCCGACCGAGATTCCGAAGCGGCAGTGGGAAGCATCCATCACCATGAATGATTCATGGGGCTGGAGTGCTGATGACCGCCACTGGAAGAGCACCGCCACGCTGCTAGGCATCCTGGCCGAGGTCGTCGCTGCCGGCGGGAATCTCCTGCTCAATGTCGGCCCCACCGGAGACGGATTGTTCCCTCGTGAGGCAACCGAGCGACTGGAGCAGATCGGCGAATGGACCAGCCGGAACCGCGAAGCAATGAGCGGCGTCTCACGCGCGCCAGCCCCCATGCGTGCTCCGCTGCCAATCGGGGTTAAGGCTTCAGCGGGAATCGAGCGAGTCTTCGTCTATTGCACCCTGCGTCCGCACGATACCGTGATAGTTGCGGGCCTGCCCGTCTCTCGCATATTGAATGTTTCCGTGCTCGGCACGGATATCTCGCTCGCTCACACCGGCGCCGCATGGCTGTCAGAAGTGCACGCTGGTGTCAGCGATCCACTCGGAGACCTGGAGATCATCATTCCTCAGCAAGTCGCAGACTCACTCGTTCCGGTTCTTGAAGTCACCGTGCGCACCAGCAGCGAGGTTTGAAGATGAAGATCACAAGTGTCGAGGTATGGACTGTTCAGGTTCCGGGCGCCGACCCGCCGTACTCTTGGCGGGCGGGCCTCCAGGGGAGTCCGCCAACTGGAGATCGGGCCGTGCTGCGCATAGGCACCGACGAGGGCGTGACCGGTGTGGCGCTTGCGCCTCGCCCTGGTAGCCCCGCGATGCTCACCGACATCGTAGATCGGCTGTTGCGAGACGAACTGGTCGGGCAGGATCCGTTGCAACGTGAGTGGCTTTGGCATCGCATGTGGGAGCTCGATCGTTTGGATGAGTTTCCGCTTCCACTGCTGGGAATCGTCGATATCGCGCTCTGGGATCTGGCCGGGCGCCATGTCAATCTGCCCACGTGGCAGCTGTTGGGCGGCTTCCGCACCGAGATTCCGGCATACGCATCGACCTCGACGTTCCGCACTACGGAAGAGTTTCTCGACGTCGCAGATCAGTGCATCGCCCTTGGCTATCGCGCAATCAAGCTGCACGCGTGGGGTGATGCGAGAGCCGACGCGGCGCTTTGCATTGCGCTGCGCGAGCATGTTGGACCAGACCTGCCGCTGATGTACGACGGGTCGGCAGGATTCGACCTGCCTGACGCCATCTACGTCGGTGAAGCTCTCGCAGATGCCTCCTATACCTGGTACGAAGAGCCAATGCGAGAGTTCAGCGTCAGCGCGTACGCCTCGCTGGCGCGCTCGGTGAGAGTGCCGCTGCTGGTCGCCGAGACTTCAGATGGAGCGCACATGAACTCCGCCGACTTCATCCGCGCGGGAGCGGCGACATTCGGCGTCAGAGCAAGCACCGGCCTGCGCGGCGGGTTCACCGGATCCATGCGCACAGCACACCTCGCCGACGCATTTCGCGTGCGCGCCGAGGTTCACGGCGGTGACATTCCCAACCGCCACCTCTGCATGGCTATCTCGAACACGACGTACTACGAGTCGTTGGTCACGTCAGTCGCCGTGCGACGCGAAGCCTGCGTCACCTCCGACGGACTCGTGCTCGCGCCAACTGGGCCAGGGGTTTCGTTGCCGACGAACATCGATCTTCCCGCCGCTCTGAGCGAGTACGCCCAGAGCTGAGCCGCCTAAGCCGGAGCGCCGCACTAGCGGTGCAGTCGCGCTGAACGCACGGGCGGATAGATCGACTAGATCAGGTCGTTGAGCGCCTGAACCCGAAGCGCGCGGGCACGGTGATCGCGCTGCTCGATGACAAGCCGGCGCAACGCGGCGGGTGCGCTGTGGTGAGCCGCAAGCCACCCGTCGACGAGCTCGAGCGTCTCAGTTGCAGGAAACAGTCCGACAACGAGGCGCCGCGCGATCTCGATGCTGCGTGTCTGCCACACCTCGCCGATTCGCGAGAAGTAGTCACTGTCGTAGGGCGCAATGAGGTCGCGGTGGTCTCCCGCCGTGAACCCACGGGTCGTCGCATCAAGGTGATCGTTGGTCAGAGTGTGGTCATCCCATGCACTCGCCCATGCCGCCGCGCGCACCGCGACGGTCGGACGCGAGGCGAGCACCCGCACAAACTGTGTTCGCCCGCTTGCCGTGTCATCTGAAACGAGTTCGCGGCGCGCGTCCGCCTCGTCGGCATCTCCCGTGGCGGCGAGGGCGCCGAGCAGCATCCATCGCAAATCAGCGTCGAGCTTCAGACCTTCGGGCACGCCCGAAGCATCCGTCAAGATCGCTCGAATATCGCTTGCCCGTGCGCGGTCACGAGATGCCGCATCTGCCACCGCGCGTGCCCACACCAGTTGCGCCCCGCTCCCGGCATCCGCTGCCATCAGCGCTTCCCATGCAGTGCTCAACCATGCTGCTGAGGCACTCGCGCGCAAGCCCTCAGGTTGGTAGACACTTGACGCGGCGGCAGCGTTGGCGACAACTCCCGCGAGCAGACTGAGGTTGGTCTCAGCTGGGGCATGAGCGCGCACGATGCGCAGATATCGATCGGCGCGCAGCTCGCCATCGCGAGCGGCATTCCACAGCGCCGACCACACCAGGCCGCGCGCGAGCGCATCGTCGATCGTCGAGAGCGCCGCCTCGACAGCGTCAAGCGAGCGGTCGTCAAGACGCACCTTGGCATACGTCAGGTCTGCGTCGTTGATCAGGGTGAGGTCGGCCTCGTCGAGCGCGACTTCGGTCTGCGCGCTGTCAATGTCGAGCGCGACTCGTTCCCGAAGGGCGAGGCGGCCCGCCACCAGGTCGTAGAGACCGACCTGCAGGCGGTGCGGGCGTGGTTCGCTCTGATGCAGCACTGCCTGCGAATCGGTCGTGCGCTCGAGCCAGAGGGTGGTGACACCACTGGTTTCGAGCCACGCGGGAGACCAGCTGCGCAACTCTCGGCCAGATGTCTGTTCCAGTTCCACCAGAAGATCGCCGAGGGTCGTGTTGCCGTACGCGTGTCGCGCGAAGTAATGGCGGGCGCCGCTGAAGAACGCCTCCTCGCCCACGAATGCGACCAACTGTTTGAGAACCGAGGCGCCCTTGGCATAGGTGATGCCATCGAAGTTCAGCTTTGCCGCCTCTAGGTCGGTGATGTCAGCCACGATCGGATGCGTGGTCGGCAACTGATCCTGCGTATAGGCCCAGGCCTTGCGTCGGTTGGCGAAGGCCACCCACGCGTCGGTGTACTTGGTGGCCGCAGCAGATGCGTGCGCTCCCATGTAGTCGGCGAACGACTCTTTGAGCCAGAGGTCGTCCCACCAGCGCATCGTGACGAGGTCACCGAACCACATGTGTGCCATCTCGTGAAGAATCGTGTTCGCGCGTGCGGCCTGTTGCGCCTGGGTGGATGCTCCACGAAACACATACGCCTCGGTGAACGTCACCAGACCCGGGTTCTCCATCGCGCCGATGTTGTACTCAGGCACGAAGATCTGGTCGTACTTTCCCCACGGGTAGGGGTAGGCAAACGCGTCGTCGAAGAAGTCCATCCCTTGGCGGGTGATCTCAAGAATCTCGTCAGATTCGAGGTGATCGGCGAGCGAGGCCCGGCACAGCACTCCGAGCGGCACCGTGCGATCGCCCTGCGTCCACGTGGAACCGACGCGATGATAAGGACCGGCCGCAATGCAGGTGATGTAGCTCGACAGCGGGAGCGTCTGCGCGAAGCGCACGGTCTGTGCCGACTCGGTGGTGACGGTTGAGGCAGCATCCTGATTCGACAACACATGCCAGCCCAGTGGTGCCGTCACCTCGAAGGTGTAGCGAGACTTCATATCGGGCTGCTCGAAGCAGGCCATCACACGACGAGAGTCTGCTGGCTCGTAGTGCGTATAGAGATAGGTCTCACCGTCGACGGGGTCAACGAATCTGTGCAGCCCCTCGCCCGATCGGCTGTACTCGGCCGTAGCGACGATGACCACCTTGTTCGTCGCGGAAAGGCCCGTCAGCGCGATCCGTGCACCGTCGTAGTCGACCGGAACTTCGTCGCCGTTGATTGTCAGGCTGCTGACACTCGCACCGATGAAGTCGACCCACGTCTGTTCGGTCGAAGAATCGAACTCGAGCGTGGTGGTCACCGGAAAGCCGGCCCGGTCGGGGTCGGTCGCGCCGGTCACATCGATTTCGACATGGATGCTGCGGGCAGAAACAGCAGCGGATCGCGCGGCGGTCTCATCCCGAGTGAGATTGGCAGTGGTCATGCTTCCATGGTGTCACTATCGCCTCACGACGCGTCTAGGCTTCGGGCCAGGCCCTCGAAGCCAGACACACTGTCAAAGAAGCGAACACAGGAATTGCTCGCCCGAAGCGGAATGATCAGTCGCCGGCCGCAGTTGCACCTGTGGCCCGTCGCGACCACCGAGTGTCTGCGACCCCAACGAGCAGAGAGCTGTTGAAGGATGTCAGAAGTGACCCAAATGCCCTCCCATCTTGACGCAACCGTGCTTGACAACGCGGCCTGGCACGCGCTTTCAGGCCCACATGCAGCTTTTGCCGAGGGCGACGGTCTCGCCCGTCGCTACCACCCAGATGTCGCCCCGTTCGTCGCGGTGCGCACCTGGGACGACCCCCGGGTATGGGCTTCGCTCAGCGACCTGGTCGGGCCAGGAGCGCAGATCGGCCTCTCTGGAGACATTCCGGAGTTTCCAGACGGCTGGCAGGAATTGTGGCGGGGCGAGGGAGTGCAGCTCGTCGAGACCGGGTCGCTTCACCCCGTGCCCGATGCCGAAGCTGTGCTGCTCGGGGAGGGTGATGTGCCCGAAATGCTCGCTCTTGTCGAGCGAAACAAACCTGGCCCTTTCCTGCCTCGCACCCATGAACTGGGGCGATACGTCGGGATCCGTCGGGACGGGCGACTCGTGGCGATGGCGGGCGAGCGCCTGAGGTTGCCGGGATGGACCGAGATCAGCGCCGTGTCAACTGACGATGCATACCGTCGACAAGGGTTCGCATCGCGGCTCGTGTTGGACGTCGCCTTTCACATCCAACAGCGCGGCGACCGTGCCCTCATGCACGCCGCGGCAACGAACGTCACGGCGATCGCGGCGTACGAGCGCCTCGGCTTCGCGCGACGCAGACTCACGACCTTTGCCGGGGTGCAACTTCCCTGAGCGCGGGCCCACCGACGCCGTCGGCCGGACGGAGCCGCCATGGCGGAAGAAGAGATCGCGGACGCGACCGGCATGACCCCGTTGCGCAGATCTGTCAACCCCCGTGCACCCAGGCCCACAAACCGGCTGAATAGAGAAGGCCGGTTCAGACCCCGGGCAATCCCACAAACAGGAGGAGCACCTATGACGCAGATCATCGAAACCATCGACGTCGACGTTCCCGTAAGCACCGCATACAACCAGTGGACGCAATTCGAGAGCTTTCCGCAGTTTCTCGACGAGGTCGAGTCGATCACTCAAGTCGACGACACCCACAATCTGTGGAAGGTGCGCGTCGGCGGAGCCGAGCGCGAGTTCGGCACCGAGATCACCGAGCAGCACCCCGACGAGCGTGTCGCGTGGCGCAGCGTGGACGGCGAGACCCAGCACGCAGGAGCCGTGACTTTTCACAAGCTGAGCGACAGTGAAACCCGCGTCACAGTTCAGATCGACTGGGATCCGCAAGGCCTGCTCGAGAACGTGGGTTCTCTGGTCGGAGCGGGATCGCACGCCGTGAAGAAAGATTTGAAGAACTTCAAGGAGTTCATCGAAAGCCGCCACACTGCCACCGGCGCGTGGCGCGGAGACGTGCCCGCCTGATCAAACAAGCGGATGCTACGGCGGATGAGCCCGGTACGGGGGAGATGTCTCCTCCGTACCGGGCTCATTCATGCCCGCATGTCCTGCTCCCAGGATGCGATGTCGTCTGCCTCAGGGCTTTCCGCCTCGGGCTGCGCCACGGGCGGGCTTTTCAGCGCTCTGATGCGCTCGGTCATGTACCTCACCGCTTCGGCGTTGTCGGGCGGGTTAACCTCGGAGTTGGTCGACTCCACCAGCATCACGCTTGCGCTGTTGAGCAAGAAGCGCCCCTCGATCGTGTTGCCATCGGGACTGATCGCGCGTAGTGACACCGAGTCTGCATGCGAAGTATCGGCGAGCACCTGCGCATACTCGAGCAGGCGGTCGGCCGTTTCGTCGTCCATGAGCAGGGATTTGTCCGCGAATTTCACGTGTTTCATGCGCTCAATGTATGAGCCCCAAACTCACTGGGCGACACCCTTGACAGATCGGCGTTCCATCCCCTCTCCGTTGGTACGCGGGTATCGCGGAAGGACGGGATGCGCAAGGGGTATGGCACTCTGCGCTTCGCTGCGGTTGCCCCCCTCATCTCCGAAATTCTCAAGTATGTCGGCTCGCTGGCGTGCGTGTCTGAATGCGGTGTGCGCATGCGCGACGAGGGACAGGTGTTTCATGTCGAGGTGTTTGTGGTGCCCCGACGCCGGCGAGTGAGAGTGGACCAGATCGAGCTCGCGGAGCGGGGGTCGCGAACCTCGATTGGAAGGTGCAGGATATTGCTATAGTCATCGCGAGCCAGTTGCCCGATGAGGTGCAGCGACGTCTGCCGAAATCTAGAGAGAAGACCTGATCGTGGGAACTATTTATTACGGGGGATCAGCTACTCCCATCCATATCGACGATCGGGCACTCGCACACCTGAAGATCGTGATCGCCACGAAGCTGCGTCGCAGTGAGAGCTTCACCCTGACGTGGGTTCACCCCGAGGGTGAGCCTCGGGGGCGCAGCACGGTGTGGCTGCACCCCTCCATTCCCCTCCGCTTCGTCTTCGACGAGCCCGAGGTGCCCGATCTCAACCACGACTGGATACGCGAACTCGCGAACTCGGCCAATTCGTCAGGTGGGATCAGTCTGGTGGCAGAGCACGTGCTGTCGACGGACTCCGGCCCCACCGACAGTGCACCTCAGGCCGTGGAGGTTTCCGACTCCTAGCGCAGACCGGCGATGACAGCGCCGAGTGTGACCTACAGCGCCAGCACGATGGTCGCCGCGTAGATGACTGGGATGCTGACGCCCTCGAACCCCACCCCTCGTCGATCACGCAGAAGCAGTCCGGCGGCAAGCACCGCCGTGATCAGCAGAGTGCCGCCGAGAAGCACCAGGCTGGTCGCTCCGGCTGCGCTGTAGATGGTGCCGTTGAGGTAGAAGGCATCTGCAACTGACAGCGTGAGCACATCGAAGACGTTGCCGCCGATGATGTTGGCTACGCCGAGCGTGAGTGCACCCATGCGGATCGCCGCGATCAACACGATCAGCTCGGGCAACGAGGTGATCGCCGTCGTTACCGTGAACCCCGTGATTCCGCTCGGCCAACCCGTCGCGGCGATCACACCGAGTCCGGCTCGACCGATTATCCACCCAGTCGTTCCAACCACTAGTCCGAGCGCCGCGAACGTAATCCACAGCCGCGCCAGCGAGCCAGTGCCCTCTTCTGCGGGGTTGTCTTCTCGTGTCTCGTTCGTGCGGATCGGCTTCCACATCGGCGCGTCATGCATCCGCCGAACCAAGCGCAATCCGTACAGGTAGAACACCGGAATGAGGATGGTCACCGGGTGCACCCAGCCGACCTGAAGCTGCGGCGTCGCAAATGCCACAACGGGCAGCGCCAGCAGTGCAATCAAGACAATCGACTGCAGAAGGTTCTCGAGCGATGCGGCGGCATGCTCGAGATTCGCCCTGCGGTAGAGCAGGTCCGCGATGGCCAGCCACACGGTCTGAAGGGCAATACCGCCCACCGGGTTCGCCAATGCGAAAGCCGCATCTCCTTCGAGTGCGCCGGTCGCGGTCGTCACAATTCCCGGGAGCGACGTCACCGCTCCCAGGAAGACTGCTCCCGCCACTGCCTCGCCGAGGCCCGTGCGATCGGCGAGTTCGTCCGCGGTGCGCGCGAGCCGCGAGCCGGCGAACACGATGACGATGACCGCGACTGCGAGCGCGATGACGCTCGGCCACAAAGGCCATGGGCCGTTCATCGCGCTCCCCGTTTCGCGGCTCTCGACTCAGCGATCGCTGGTATGAGTACGAGCCTCGACGTGCAGTCTCGAGACCGAATTCACTCGCTCGGCAACGGAAAGCGCAACGTCGCAGCGACCGGCGAACCGTCGAGAAGATCGGCGTTGCGCACGGCACGAACCGATCCGCCCGACCTGAGCACCCGCGCAGCGATCTCGTCGACGAGCGCATAGGTGTCGGGCCCGGGCGACTCGGCACGCTCGACGCCGCCGAATTCATCGATACGTCCCTCTTCTGTCGCGTCCATGTCGAAATGCAGCGTGTCTACGGCAGCGGTCGCGGCGGCAACGGCAACCTCGTCGAACTTGCTCGTCGCCAAGCCTTGTGCGCGTAGCGTGCCGAAGCGCTCGCGCCATGCGTCTAGTTCGGCTGCATAGTGCTCGTCGAGGATCTTTCGCACCTGTGCGGTACGCGCCGGGTCGTCGACCGAGTCCGGGTGACCATCGATCTCTGCATCGAGCAGAAACGGGTGCGTGTTGACCTCTCGGTACGCGGGTTGCAGGTCGGTGGATGCTGCGAGGATCAGCGGCACGTCGTTGGGGACGACTTTCACAACTTCGTCCTGCACCGCGGCCGCATAGCGTTGCCGTTCGATGCGGTCGCCTGTGGTTCCGTCTGCGCGCTGGCGATCGAAGCGGCCACCGGTGGTGGTGTGTTCGAGCATCAGCTGATGATCATCAGGCAGATCAAGCGGGTGCTCGCGAGGGTCATGGTCGGGACCGAACTCGAGCAGACGAGCACGGCCCTGGGTGAGCTCGACGACGAAAGCCCGATGAGCGAACGCGCTGGCCCGCAGCAGCGCGCCGATGTCGAACCGATCGCCCACAGCCACGTTCTCCTCCACGACGTTCGCGATGCGGAATGCCTCGAGGATTTCGGGCGCTGCGAGGATGACGAGCGACCGCGACTGATGACGCCAGAAGTCGTCGTCATCATTGAGCGCACGAAGTGGCGCCACGACCTGCTCGATGACGTTGCGAGAGACGTCCTTCTGAGTCAGGTGCCGCTCGGCGTAGTCGATCGCGTTGCGCAGCCCGATGCGAATGCGTTCGTGGTCTGCGGGCATCGGCGACGACGCAATCGCGATCGTCACGCTGGCATCGTCTCGATGGTCCATGAGTTCAAGCAAGCGGTCGTTCTGGGGAATCTCTGAAGCCAACATGTCGTCAGGTTAGGCAGAATCTTCCGGCAATTTCGAGGGGGTTGCGATGTGCTCGGCACCGCGTTAGTGGGCTCGCCGGAGGAGCGCCTTGACTCGGCTATTCCTGCGCGCAGTTGCGGTCGGCCACTACCGAGAAGTCAGGCACCAGCCTCGACGCCGCTTCGTCCGCGGTCTCGGCGGGCCCGTTGTCTTGAATGTCGCGGATCAGCCAGTCCATCTCTGCAATCTCGCGGCGCTGAGCCTCGCTGATCTCAACTGCCAGTTCGCAAACCCGCACGTCGACGTTCTGAAACCGCTCCGAGCGGGTGATTGCGAGGGAGTGGTGCGGAATCATCCCGTTCATGAACGCCACATCGTCGACGAGCACCTGGCTCCGGTCGAGAGCGATGCCTCCGCCGACCATGACGAGGCTCACAACGACGACTGCAACGTTAGCCTTGGTATTTCGATACATGCCGAGCATCCACGCGAGCATGACGAGACCCATCGTGCCACCCATAGTGATCGCCATGAACACGCGACTCTCGCTGAATCGCACGTGGCCCCATTCCCACGATGCGGCGAACATGGCGAAGTACATCACCACCATCGCGGACAGAATCATGGCAGCGAACTGCATGTACTTTTTGCCGGTTTTGGGCCGCGAACCGTGTCCGTGATCGCCGCTGGACGAATGTTCGTCGTGATCCCGGCGCGCCCGCTCGTCGTCACTCATGTCGTGCATCGATGTCATCCCTTCGAATGGTCTGTCCCGTCACACGCCGTTGCCCCCTGATAGCAACCAGAAGAACGGCGTCGTTATACCCTCAGCGGCTTGTGGGGCTTTGTGAACCCCCTGGCGGCGCGACGGCGCCCCTCCTACAATCGTGCAATTCCGTAGAGATTCCAGACACAGATCTGCCACTCGAGCAGCCCGGGCTGAGCCGCCCCGCACGCAACGTGAACTCGCAGAGTATGCGAGCGGCGTCCCCTACGCGCGAAACCCCGATAGTTTGTGGCTTCCGTCACACCACGGCTTGATGACCGACAGACCGCATCGGCACAGCGCCACGGTTTCGCGTTGTCGTTCAAGCGGCTCACCGTCTGCGCCAGTGATTTCCACTGGTCCACGAACGATCAGCGGACCGTTCGGGTACGCCGCGATCGAGGGCAGCTGCGAATCGTTCATGTGGTTGCCTTTCGAAGTTCTCGGAGCGGCGACGCAGAGCGCCGTATGACGGCAACCCGGCCGCACACGCTCCGCGCAACATGAGCGCACGACATGATGCACGCCGCAGCGACAAGCGACAGCGTGTCGACAGTCACGCTCGCCCCAGCGGCGTCGCCACTCGAAGTGCCGAACGCCCGTGCTCCCATGCCTCACGGATGTCGTCGGCGACCATGTCATCGACGAGAAGACAGGCGGCGGCACCGAAGATCACGTCGTTCAGGAGCTCCGGCTCGGACTCCACGAGTGCGCCTGCAAGATCTCGCCCGGCGATCTGCTCGTGGACGGCGTCAGCCTCGACGTGCTCGTCGAAGTACTCGGTCACCTCGTCGCCGAACCCGAGTCGCCGGAATCCGTCCGCGTAGCCGCGGTTCGGAAGCGACGAGGTCATCTCGAACGCAGCCAGGTGCCCGACGATGGCGCCACGAAGTCGTCGGTGAAGTCCGAACAGCGACATCATGTTGTGCGATGCCAGCAAGATCGGCGGGACGGCGTCGATGTACGTGGCATAGGTGGCATCGAGCCCTGCGCCGCGCATCGACCTCGCAAAGATCTCGGCATGGATGCGTTGCGGACGCCCACCGCCATACTCGTCGGCTTGAATCTCGACGAGGGCCGCCTTTGCGCGACCGGTGAGCCGTGGGATCGCCCATGAGTGCGGGTCTGCTTCGCGCAGCGTGTAGACACTCCGAAGGATAAGGAACTCCCGTGCCTGCTCGACCGTCGCCGACTTCGCCATGAACCGAGACAGACTCGGCCCCGGCGTCGGCGCCGTCAACGCGAAGAGGTACTCTGCGACGGCATCCGCCGTTGCATCCGGAGCCACGGGACGCTGCACGGCCGCGCGCAGCGCCACCTCCATGGCGGCCTCGAGGATGCCGCGCACTCGGATGAGCCCGGGGTTCCATTCCCACCCGGCATCGAACTGCGTGATCGAGCCGTAGTGCACTGAGTACATAAGGAACAGCGACAGCTGCGCGTCATCGTCGTGAAGAATGTCGGGCGAGCACGCGAGTATGTTCGCGATGCACGCGGCATCCGCTTCAAAGCTGTCAACTGGCGGTCCGGCCAGCGCATCGATGAGGAGCTCGCTCAGCGCCCCTCGGGATGAAAAAGTGAGTGTCGACCGCATTGGGGCCGGTGAAATTGACAGGCTGATGGTGCTCTCCGTGTGTCGCAAGGATGGTGGTTCCTAATTCTCACCGACGCGCTCCGGAGCGACTCAGGGCTTGACGTGCGGTACACAAGCGGCTATCCATCGCCGCGCTCTGGGCGGTTGGCGATGATGCGCAGCAGCATCGAAGCACCCCTTCGAGACCATTAGCGCACGGAGCCTGACCAGCGCAACCCTGTGTGCTCTTGCGGCGTTCCGACGCACAATTGGGCGATACGACCGCTCGAGAATCACCCACCCACGCGGCGAGACACTGCACGAAGCGAGGAGGCCGGATGCGAGGCACGCGAATGTTGGCTGCGGTGTCGGTGGTCGCTCTCACCTCGACGCTCGGCGCCTGCGCCCCAGCAGACGACACCCCGACCCTCACCTGGTACATCAACCCAGATGCCGGAGGTCAGGCGCACATCGCTGAGCTCTGCACAGAGGCGGCTGACGGCGCGTATCGAATTGAGACGTCCTTGTTGCCGCGCGACGCCGCATCTCAGCGCGAGCAACTGGCGCGTCGGCTGGCGGCGAGCGATCGGTCGCTCGACATCATGAGTCTCGATCCCCCATTCATCCCCGAGCTCGCCGAGCCCGGGTTCCTCGCTCCCGTCCCCGACGAGCTGCAGAGCACCGACGGCATCGTGCAGGGCGCGATCGACTCCGCGAGCTGGAACGACGAGCTGGTGACCGTACCGTTCTGGGCCAATACGCAGCTGCTTTGGTACCGCGAATCCGTCGTCGAAGAGGCCGGGCTCGATATGAGCGAGCCCGTGACGTGGGAGCAGATCATGGATGTTGCCGCTGAGAACGACCTGCAGCTCGGCGTGCAGGGCGCACGCGCCGAATCACTCACGGTGTGGGTCAACGCGCTCATCGCCTCGGCAGGCGGAGAGATCCTCATGAACCCGGGCGCCGCAGCCAATGAGATCGAACTCGGGCTCGACACCGACGAAGGCCGCGCCGCGGCCGAGATCCTGTCCCGCATCGGATCGGAGGGTCTCGCGGGAACGGGGTACCCGACCGCGGATGAGAATGCGAGCCTGTCGCTGTTCCAAGGCGATTCCGGCTCATTCATGGTGAATTGGCCGTTTGTCTGGCCCGCGCTTAACGAGTCTGCTCCCGAGATCGCAGACGACCTGGGATGGGCGATCTACCCTCGTGTGGATGCTGATACCGAGGCCGCGCCACCGGTAGGCGGCATCAATCTCGGGGTCGGCGCGTTCAGCGAGAACCAAGAGCTCGCGTGGCAGGCCGTCGAGTGCATCGTGCAGCCCGAGAACCAAGCTGAGTACTTCGTCACCAATGGGAATCCCCCCTCGAACACCGCGGCGTACGAGGACCCGTCTGTGCAAGAGGAGTTCCCTATGGCCGATGTCATCCGCGAATCGCTCGACCTTGGAGCACCGAGACCGCAGACGCAGTACTACAACGAGATCTCGCTCGGGCTGCAGTCCACCTGGCACCCGCCGGGCTCGGTGAATCCTGACACGACGCCGCAGACGTCACAGGACTTCATCACCGCTGTGTTGCGAGGGGAGCGACTCCTATGAGCGCCCAGACGAGCATCGACACGAAAACGCCCACTGATCGCGACGATACGCCCCAGAAGACAAAGAAGACCAAGCGCTCAGCAAGGACGCGCGCGGAAGCTCGACTCGGGTGGATGCTGGCGGGGCCGGCCTTCGGCATCATGCTGCTGGTCACGATGTACCCGATCATCCAGGCGTTCTACGATTCGCTGTTCAGCCTGCGCCTGACCGCCCCCGACGACCGCGAATTCATCTGGTTTCGCAATTACGCAGTGGTGCTCACCGACCCCGCATTCTGGGAATCGATGTGGATCACGCTTTTCATCACTGTGGTGACCGTGATCCTCGAGCTGCTCCTCGGGTTCGCTCTCGCTCTGGTGATGCACCGCGCGGCGAAGAAACTGCGCGGCCTTGCGCGCACAGCCATTCTCGTTCCCTATGGGATCGTCACCGTCGTCGCGGCGTTCGCGTGGTTTTATGCGTTCGATGTGAACTCAGGCTTCGTCAACAGCTGGCTCGCGTGGATCCCCGGCTATAACGACGAACTCAACTGGTTCGCCTACCAGGGCACGTCGCTCTTCGTCATCATCCTCTCGGAGGTGTGGAAGACGACGCCATTCATCTCGCTTCTTCTGCTGTCGGGACTCGCTCAGGTGCCCGGAGACCTTGAAGAAGCCGCCAAGGTCGATGGGGCGACCGGCTGGGAGGTCATGCGCCGGGTGATTCTGCCGAATATGAAGGCCGCGATCATGGTCGCGGTGCTCTTCCGCACACTCGAGGCGTTCCGCATCTTCGACAACATCTATGTCATGACCGCCGGCGCCAACGGCACCGAAGCGCTCTCGCTGCTGGCATACAACACCTCGATTGGCCGGCTGGAGATCGGGCTCGGCTCAGCGATCTCGGTGCTCCTGTTCCTCAGCGTCCTTATCATCGCTGCGATCTTCATCCGCGGGTTCAAAGTCGACCTCACCGGTGGGAGGAACAGCTGATGCGCGCGATGAACTGGCCGCAGCGAATCGGATGGATTGCGATCCTCCTGGCCGTGCTGGTCTGGTCGCTCTTCCCCGTCTTTTCGATCCTCATGACCTCGTTCAAGACACCGGCAGGGCTGTTCTCGGGCACGCTGGTTCCCACGGAGTGGACGCTCGACAACTACGCCGAGATCCTCACTCCTGGCGGGTCGGCGCAAGAGCTTTTCCTGACGTCACTGCGCAACTCGATCGGTATATCGCTCATCGCGACGGCGATCGCCGTCGTTCTCGCAACCCTCTGCGCCTATGCCATCGCGCGCCTGGACTTTCCCGGAAAAGGCGTGATCCTCGTCACGGCGCTCGCGGTGTCGGTGTTCCCCGTCGTATCGATTGTCACGCCACTGTTCAACCTGTGGCGCACGATCGGCCTCTACGACACCTGGCTCGGGCTCATCATCCCTTACCTGTCGCTCACCCTGCCGATCTCGATCTGGACTCTTTCTGCGTTCTTCCGGCAGATTCCGTGGGAATTAGAGCAAGCCGCTCAGGTCGACGGCGCTACGCCGTTCGAGGCTTTTCGCAAGACAGTGGTCCCGCTGGCCGCGCCAGGAGTCTTCACCACGGCGATCATCGCGTTTTTCATCGCCTGGAACGACTTCGTATACGGGATCTCGCTGACCTCGACGGATGCTGCTCGGCCGGTTCCCGCCGCGCTGTCGTTCTTCACGGGCGCGTCACAGTTCGAAGACCCCACGGGCGCGATCTCGGCCGCCGCGATCGTCGTCACCGTGCCCGTCGTCATCGTGGTGGTCATCTTCCAACGCCGCATCGTGTCGGGCCTCACCCAGGGTGCGGTCAAGGGATGACACCGCACTCTCGAGATAAGGAGCTGTCATGGCATCCATCACTCTGAACAACGTCGTCAAGACATACGACGATGGCTTCACCGCAGTCAAGGGCGTTGATCTCGACATCGCGGACGGGGAGTTCGTGATCCTGGTGGGCCCTTCAGGCTGCGGCAAGTCGACGCTCCTGCGAATGATCGTGGGACTGGAAGACATCTCTGATGGTGAGCTGCAGATCGATGGCGAAACCGTCAACGACAAGGCTCCCAAAGACCGCAATCTCGCCATGGTCTTTCAGAACTATGCGCTCTACCCCCACCTGACCGTCTACGAGAACATCGCGTTTCCGATGAGGCTGAAGTCCAGCACGGTCGACGCAGACGAACTCGACAAGCGCGTCAAGCGGGCGTCGAGTCTGCTCGAACTCGACGAGCACCTCGACCGCAAACCGGCAAACCTCTCGGGAGGGCAACGCCAGCGGGTCGCGATGGGTCGCGCGATCGTGCGCAACGCCGCGGCATTCCTCTTCGACGAGCCGCTGTCAAACCTCGACGCGAAGCTACGCGGTCAGATGCGTACCGAGATCGCCAGACTCCAGCGATCGCTCGGAATCACCACGGTCTACGTCACGCACGACCAAACCGAGGCGATGACGCTCGGCGACCGTGTGGCAGTGCTGCGACGCGGAGAGATGCAGCAGGTCGCAAGTCCTCGTGGGCTTTACGAGCAGCCGGCGAACCTGTTCGTAGCCGGCTTCATCGGCTCACCGCCCATGAACTTTCTCGGCGGCACAGTCGACGGCGACACCCTGCACCTACCCATGGTCGACGTACCGATGGACGATCGTTTGCGCGCGGCCGTCGGCGACCGCGATCTGGTCATCGTTGGCGTACGACCCGATTCGTTCGCTGATAAGGAGTCCCTTGAGCGGGAACCGGAAGGCGGCGTCGAGGTCGAACTCGAGTTCGAGATGACGGAGTGGCTCGGCGAAGTGCTGTACGCATACGTGCCGTTCGACGTCGACGGCGCTGTGCGCGACAAGCTCGCAGAGCTCGATCGCGATCTTGACGGTGAGAGCTTGCGCACCGAGCTGGTCGTCGCCCTCGACGCCACAAGTTCGATCCGTGACGGCGACACGGCGACGCTCTGGTTCTCACTCGACAAGCTGCACGTGTTCGATCCCGAGACCGGCGAGAATCTCACCCGTGATGAGGAGCGGGCCGAGAAACTCGAAGAGGATGCTCGCGCGCAACGCAAGCGCGCGCTAGAGCGGGCGCGCGAGCGAGCCAGCACATCGTCAGAGTGACCCGGCGCGGCTTGGCAGCGGAGTCAAGCGGCCAGTCCTGGATTACGGCGAGAGCCGTCCGCAACTAGACGACGCCACGCACGACGCGGCGCAATCGCCACGTGTTGCCTTCGTGCGTCTCGTGCACGAGCTCGTCGAGCGTGGCAAGGGCGAGCGCAAGCCCCCGGCCAGATTCGGCGTGCCAGTCGGGCATCTGAATTGACGACAGGTCGATGAGGGCAGGATCGGCTGTATCCGTGAAGACGGCCTCCAGCATCGTCTCGGTCATCGTCAGCGTGAGCGATACATGAACTGGTTCACGGGCGCTCGCATGTTCGACGATGTTTGCGGCAATCTCGCTCACGGCGAGCGCGAATGGTTCGCGGTCCTCGGCAGGGACAGGAGGTCCCGACTCCCACAGCGCGGCGAGTGCGTCCAGGACACGATCGGTAAGGTCAGCGCCGACCCTCCCACAAACGTGTTCAGTCCGCTCAGTCGGCATCGAAGGCCGCCTCAGGCGAAGGATAGTCGTGCAGCACACGATCTAGATTGGTCAGTTTGAACACGTTCCGGACCTGATCCGTGATGCCAGTCACCCTCAGGTCGCCGCCCGCCAACCTGGCTGACTTCAGGCCTCCGACGAGAGCTCCGAGCCCAGAGGAATCCACGAACTCCGTCGCCGACAGATCGACGGCGACGCGCACGTCGCCCGCGGCAACGAGTTCGTCTACCGTTTGTCTGAATTGGGCGACGGATGGAGCCGTCAGACGGCCTTCGAGTCTGATCACGGCGCAGCGTTCGCCCGTTATGACGCTGAGGTTCACGAGGGTTCCTCTCTGAATGTCGTCCCCTCACGCGCGGGGCCGCGGTACAGGGCTGCCTGGATGATGACGCTGAGTACCACCAGGTCGTAGATGACCCAGACGGTGTTGACGAGCGTACCTGTCCCGTCGGCGGTGCCGACAGCGAGCCGTCCGAGGCCGATGATGAGCGCGAGAGACAGCACCGCGATCGCGATGAGTTGCGGCCAGATCTCGCGCCACGGAAAACCCTCGCGTGTCGAACCATCCTTTCGCGTGACGACGAACGAGAGCGGGCGACCAAACACGACGTTCGCGAATGCGGTACTGCAGGCAACGATCCACACCGGAAAAAGGGCGAGCGAGTACTGCTGACCGCGCCACGTCCGAAGTCCGCGGGCGACCACGAGGAAAAGGATCTGATTGACAAGAAAGTAGGGTATGAACCGCGCGAAGAAGTCGACGCTCCATGCCGTGACGGGCAGGACACCGAAAACGAGATAGATCACCGGAGCGGCCAGGTACACGATTGCTGCATATCCCGAGATGTAGCTCCACATCGTGGAGAAGTACATCAGCCGTTGCCCCGCCGACAGCCCTTTCTTCACGAGAGGGTTATCGCGCAACATCACCTGCAGAGTCCCCTGCGCCCAGCGAAGGCGCTGTTTGAGCATCGTGCGCAGATCCTCGGGAGCGAGGCCGACCGCCAGGATTTCGTGGTGGTAGACGCTACGCCAGCCGAGCGCGTGCAATTGCATTGCGGTCGCCATGTCCTCGGTCACGGAGATCGTCGCGAGCGGCTGCACCGGCTGGGCCTCGTCCGGTCTGTCTACCCGCAGAGCGTGGAGCAGAGCTGAGACGGACTCCACCGCCGCCAGAGGTGAGAACTCATGATTGGCCAACGCATCCAGCGCATCGTCGTCGATCACGACGGCGTCGAGTTCGGCGTCGCGCTCGACGGGGAGACTTTCAATCATCGCGAGATCGGCGCGGAGGTTGGCGAAGTCGCGCGCCACCAGCTGACGAGAAGCCTTGTTCACAGCAGCCTGCAAACGGTACGTGACATCACCGATCGCTGCGCCGGCCGCGATCTCCGAACGCGCTCCAGAAACATCTGCGACGAGCGACTTCAACTGCCGACCGACATCCGGATCCAACTCACGACGACGGACGGCTTTCGCCAACATCGACTCGGCCGCCCTCAGGGTACGCATGGTCGACCTCTCCAAATCGCGCACATACCCGACGATCCCCAGCTGCATGAGAGCGTCCCGTCGCAGGACCGCGTTGGAGCCACAGAAGAAAGCCGCGTTCCAGCCATCCTTGCCTTGCTGAATCGGACCGTAGAAGAGGGGCGCCTGGCTGCCGAGCGGGTCAGCATCGTCCACATTGCCGAACCACTGCGGTGTCTGAACGAGAGCGACCGCCGGATCATCGGCGAAATAGCCAAGCGTGCGGTGCAGGATGAGGGGGTCCGGAATCTGATCGGCGTCGAGAATCAGCAGGAATTCGCCCTCGGTTTGAAAGAGTGCATTGTTGAGGTTTCCCGCTTTCGCATGGCGCGGCTTGTCATCCCAGTCGTTGGAGCGGCGAATGTACCCGATGCCCGCTGCGCGCGCGGCCTCTTTCATGTCATCGCGCGCTCCGTCATCCAGGATCCACGTCTCGTGCGGGTATGCGATGCGCTGCGCGGCGAGGGCCGTCGCTAAGACCATCTCGATGGACTCGTTGTAGGTGGTGATGAAGACATCGACCGTGCCCTCGGGAGCCGATACGGGCGCCGGGCGATCACGTGCTCGCCACATCGTGAGCGAGAAGAAAAAGGTGTCGACGAGACTATAGGTTTCGGCAAGCACGAGAGGAACGGCGATCCACCAAGCCGACCAGTTCACCGATTCCAACCAGCGCCACGCAACATAGTTGGCGCCGAGAATTACGGATAGGGCCGCGACTATCCGGATGAAGACCAAGCGAGCGCTCACCCGTCCCTCCTCTCCACCAGAACGGTCGCGTCGTCGTGGGGCGCGTCCGTCGACTCGAGCCACTCGAATCGACCGTCACTCCGCAGAACGAATGTCAGGCTGTGCCGCGCATCGACACACGCGAGCGATCCCGACGCGACGTCGATCTCAGCGAGGACTGCGGTGACAAAGATGTTTGATCCCCCGATGTATTCTTCGAGCATCTGATCGACTGTGTCACCGCGTCCGGGATGCTGCGTGCGGGCGCGGTGACTCGCGACCGCTCGCCGTGAGTGTGTGCCCAGGAACTGCCGGTGGATCATCGGCGAAGACAGCCTTCTGCACGAGCACCGCCTGG
The DNA here is from genome assembly GCF_037204165.1 of Microbacterium marmarense. NCBI lineage: Bacteria > Bacillati > Actinomycetota > Actinomycetes > Micrococcales > Microbacteriaceae > Microbacterium > Microbacterium marmarense. The sequence goes on along the minus strand of NZ_JBBDGL010000001.1, from coordinate 529,058 downwards.
TCGATCTCGTCTTCGCGTGTGATTTCACTCTGCACCCATTGCGCCAGTTCGCGCAAGGGTTGGATCAACATAATTCCCCTTAATCAGCACGCCACTCAACCCAGGAGCGGACCGAGAAAACCCCTGATCATGCGGTGCCGGCAATCGAGCTTGACCCAACACCAAACGAGACCCGCTCAAGCACACTCTTTCCGAATCGCGCTGTCGCTCCGCTTGGGGTACCAGCGTCAAAAGACTCAACGTACACAGTCGCCCACTCGCAGCGTCACTGAAGTAAGGCAATGGCTTCGCCTGTCCCCTCCTCGATGCTTCCATCCTCATCCCATATGCCAGGGGGATCTGAAGGGAAGTCGATGCCCTCCGGCAACGAGATGGCCAGCTCGTTCGCAGCCTGTCGGTGAGTATCTGTCCTTGTTGGGCGCCGCGGTCCTCGGCAGTGCAAGCACTCAACACAAGTATCGATTTCAGCCCCGCGATGATCGATAGAGACTTCCGCTGATCGGCTGAACGCTTCACAGCATCTTCTCGATCTCCGCAGCGTATTTGGTGGCGTTTTCCGTCATCGAGAGAGCGATTGAACTGTCGCCCGCGAATCGCGTGATCTCTGGTGGGCAATCAACGTCGGTGACGGTCAGCTCGCGTTCGGCGAATCGCCCGGCAAGGCTGCCGCAACTATGCCGTGATTGGTTCGTCGTGACGAGCCCGCTGGATGCAAAAGCACCCGCACCGAAGAACACCAGGAACGACACGGATCCGTCAGGGTTCTCGATGATGTCGTACACAGCGCGTTCTTCAGCCGGTCCAGGTTCCTCTCCCGTGTACTCCCTCATGTCATTGAAGAACACCGTTGCGATGTCGTCGCTGGAGATCTCCCCGAGCGCAGTGTGGTCAGCCAGAAGGTTCGCGGTATCCGTCTCGGTGATGGATAGGAGCAACGCCACGCCGAGCTCCGCTTCTTCGACCGCTTGCGTATACGCGCGGCTAGTCCCGCAACCGACCGCCGACACGCAGACGAGCGCAAGGAGAAGGCCTGACGCGAGCGGGCGAGCTACCGGTATAGGTCTCCGGCCCATGACCCCGTTCCACCTCCTGGGCACGCTGTTGTCAGTTGCGCGTTCATCGCGTAGGTGTTGCCCGGCAGGTCTGGCGTCGCCAGAGAATCGGGTGCGTGAATGAAGTTCTGCATGTCATGTGGGCTAGTCCACGAAAGGGAGTTGCTCGGCTGAGTGCCCGGTACGCCTGAGCGTAGCCCAAGCCACAGCTCCTGACCGCACGCTCGCGATGCCGAACATCTGTGCGGTCGCGCGCTCGCCGGCAGCGCGACCGCCCACCTCATTCGACGTCGATCAGCCTCAGTCCAATTCAAATGTGGGCAAAGTGTGGGCACAATCCCATTGCAGGGCAAAGCAAAACCCCCGCGATCCCAGTGTTTACAAGGGACGTGCGGGGGTTTTAGTGGCGGTGACGGTGGGATTTGAACCCACGGTAGGGGTGAACCTACACAACATTTCGAGTGTTGCACCTTCGGCCGCTCGGACACGTCACCATCGACCAGTTTACGATAAGGATGCCGATGCCGCGAATCGGGTGATCCGCCTTCATCCGGGCGCGATACCCCAGCTGCGCGCAAACGCAATACGGTGGCCATATGAGTTCCGCGCCCGAGGAGTCGCCGGGCCGGAACCCGGCCGAGAGAATGTCGCGAGACCAGCGCGTCATTCTGGTCATCGCGGTGCTCGCGTCGTTCGTGGCGTTCCTCGATGGCACAGTAGTCAACGTCGCATTGCCTGCCATCCGCAACGAACTCGGCGGCGGTTTGGCGACACAGCAGTGGGTGGTCGATGCCTACCTGATCACCCTGGGCGCGCTGATCCTTGTCGCGGGTTCAATCAGCGATGCGTACGGACGTGTGCTGGTGCTGCGGCTCGGGCTCATCGGGTTCGGCGCAGCATCCATCGCCGTTGCAGCCGCGCCGACAGCGGAGTTTCTCATCGTTGCGCGCGCTCTACAAGGCGCGGCTGGCGCATTGCTCGTTCCTAGTTCTTTGGCTCTCATCACCTCGACTTTTCGAGGCGTAGCCCAGGGTCGCGCGATCGGCGTGTGGACAGCAATGACCACCACGGCGATGATTGCGGGGCCGGTCATCGGCGGCGTCTTCGTTGATCTGCTCTCATGGCGACTCGCGTTCCTCATAAACGTGGTGCCGATCGCGATCACCCTTTGGCTGCTCACGCGCACCCGCGTGCGCGACGTGCGTCGCCCCGACGCTTCGGTCGACTGGCTTGGTGCGGTGCTCTGCACGGCGGGGCTGGGCACAGTGGTCTTCGCGCTCATCGAGCAACCGCGCCTCGGTTGGCAGTCTGCGGCAATCTGGCTGCCGCTGGCGGGCGGCAGCATCCTATTCATCCTCTTCATTATTCGACAGCGCCGCGTGCGCAATCCGATCTTGCCGCTCGACCTATTCACGGTGCGCAACTTCTGGACGGGCAACGTCGCGACATTCTTCATCTATGGCGCACTCGCGCTCAATGGCTTTGTCGTCGCGGTCTATCTGCAACAGAGCGCAGGGCTCTCGGCAACCTTGGCTGGGCTGGCAAGCCTGCCCAGTACTGTGTTGCTGATCGTGCTCAGCTCGCGAGTCGGCGCGGTCGCGGCGCGCATCGGACCTCGGCTGTTCATGACCGTCGGTCCGCTGCTGATGGGGGCCGGCGCTCTGCTGTTGCTCACCGTGTCGCTCGATTTCTCGTACTGGTGGCAGGTGCTGCCAAGCATGGTGCTGAGCGGCTTCGGGCTCGCGCTCATGGTGGCCCCGCTGACCACCACGATTCTCGGCTCGATCGACACCGAACGCTCGGGCATCGCCTCCGCTGTCAACAACGCGGTGTCACGTGTCGCTGGGCTCGTCACCATCGCACTGCTCGCCACCATCGTCGGCGGCGCGCTCGATCTTGAGGGCTTCCATCGCGCAGCCATCGCGACGGCAATCTTCATGTTCGCGGGCGGCGTGGTGTCGTTCTTCGGCATCCGAAACACGCAGATTCATCATGACGCGCGGCAGACGGGGCTTTAGTCCTGGTGCAGATTCCGCTGCCCCTGCCAGACTGGATGCATGGCCGTTATTGAGAACTCCAAAGTCACCGTTGTAGGCGCCGGCAGCGTCGGCTCCAGCGTCGCGTACGCAGCGCTCATCCGAGGCTCCGCACGCCACGTCGCGCTCTACGACATCGCCACCGAAAAGGTCGAAGCCGAAGTTCTCGACCTCGCACATGGCACCCAGTTCACGGGGACCAGCAGCATCACCGGCGGCAGCGACATCTCGGTCGCCGAGGGTTCGCACGTCGTGGTGATCACTGCCGGCGCGAAACAGAACCCCGGTCAGACCCGCATCGAACTGGCGGGAGTCAACGCCGGCATCATGCGCAAGATGATGCCGCAGCTGCTTTCGGTAGCACCCAACGCCGTCTACGTGATCGTGACCAATCCGTGCGACGTGCTGACCGTGCTGTCGCAACAAGAAACCGGCCTGCCGCCCGAGCGCATCTTCGCCTCGGGCACCGTGTTGGATACATCGCGGCTGCGCTGGAAGCTTGCCGAGCGTGCGGGCGTCTCAACCTCCAGCGTGCACGCCTACATTGTCGGCGAGCACGGTGACACCGAGTTTCCGCTGTGGTCGGCCGCAACGATCGGCACCGTCCCGATCCTCGAATGGGTCACCCCCGCAGGTGACCGCATGACCGTAGAAGAACTCGACCAGATCGCGATTGACGTCCGTGATGCTGCGTACAAGGTCATTCAGGGCAAGGGCGCGACCAACTACGCAATCGGCCTTTCAAGCGCCCGCATCATCGAGGCGATTCTCGGCGACGAGCACGCGGTGATGCCAGTGTCTCCTGTGCTGACTGACTTTCACGGCCTCAGCGGCGTCGCACTCTCGGTGCCGTCGATTGTCAGCGCCAGGGGTGCATTCCCGATCGCTGAGACACGGTTCTCACCTAACGAACGTGAGCTGTTCCACCGCTCAGCAGATGCACTCACCGAAGTCGCGAACTCTTTGCGATAGCAGTGATCAGTGGATGCTGCCACCTGCGGCATCTACTGATGCTTGCTGGCGCTTCGCACGCCATGCCCGCCACGCGCCCGTCGCCCACAGAGCCCACAGCACCAATAGCGGCTGAAAGAGCAAGCGGATTCCGCGAGATAGATCGGTGTCAAGACCGAAAGCGTCTCGTCCCTCAACAAACTGCGCGATGTTGCCGGGGAACACGGCGATGAGAAACGCCGCGGTGATCCATCCGATCGGCACACGCCAGCGGCCTAGAAACAACAGTGCGAGCCCGAGCGCGATCTCGACGACTCCCGAGGCGATCACGACGAAATCGACGTCGAACGGCAACCATGGCGGCACCTGCGCGCGAAAATCCTCACGCGAAAAGGTCAGATGCGAAGTGCCTGCGAGCACCAAGAAAGCGCCGAGAAGCCAGCGCGCGATACGCCGCAGCCACGGTCGGGGTTCGCTCGGCGATAAGGGGGTCATCTTTCCAGTGTGAGCCATCGGTGCCTATGCCGGCGGCGATTGTCGTACCCGGCCCGTACGCTGATCTCATGGCGACCCGCAAACCCACCACCGCCGCGGCCTACCGATGCACGGAGTGCGGGTGGACGGCCCACAAGTGGGTAGGCCGTTGCGGCGAATGCCAGCAGTGGGGCACCGTAGTCGAAAGCGCCGAGCAAACGGGCATCTTGCGATCGGTCACAGCGGTTGCGCCCGGCGCATCACGCGCGGCACGGCCGATTACCGCGATTGACACCGCAGATACGCCGCGGCGCAGCACCGGGGTGGGCGAATTCGATCGGGTTCTGGGCGGGGGCCTAGTACCCGGCGCGGCAATTCTGCTGTCTGGCGAGCCCGGGGTGGGCAAGTCGACGCTGCTTCTCGAAGTGGCAGCGAAGGCTGCCCAGTCGGGGCGGCGGGTGCTCTACGCCAGCGCTGAAGAGTCCACCGGCCAGGTGCGTCTGCGCGCAGAACGCACCGGGGCGCTGCACGACAGCCTTTATCTCGCCAGCGAAACCGACCTCGCCACCATTCTCGGACACGTTGACGAGGTGAAGCCTGACCTGCTGATCGTCGATTCAGTGCAAACCGTGTCGTCATCGATGTCTGACGGCATGGCTGGCCACCCGTCGCAAGTGCGTGAAGTGGCGGCGACGCTCATTCGCACGGCGAAAGATCGAGACCTTCCCACCATCATCGTCGGACACGTGACGAAAGACGGATCAATCGCTGGTCCCCGCATTCTCGAGCACCTCGTTGATGTGGTCTGTCACTTCGAGGGCGATCGCCAGACGTCGCTGCGTTTCGTGCGCGCGCTCAAGAATCGCTTCGGCCCCACTGACGAAGTCGGATGCTTCGATATGACCGGTGCAGGAATCGCCGAGGTGCCCGATCCGAGTGCCCTCTTTCTCGGTCACGGCAGTACAGAACCGGGCACCTGCGTCGCGATTGCGCTTGAAGGCCGGCGCGCCTTGCCAGTCGAAGTGCAGGCGCTGACAATCACGACAAATGCACCGAATCCACGCCGCATCGTGAACGGCGTCGACTCAGCTCGGGTGGCGATGGTGCTCGCGGTGCTCGAGAAGAAGGCCGGCATCGTCACCTCGAACCAAGACGTCTATGTATCGACTGTCGGCGGCGTGAAGTTCACCGAACCTGCCGCCGACCTCGCCATCGCCCTCGCTGTAGCGGGGGCGGTACGCAACGAAGCGATCCCCAAGCACATCGCGGCAATCGGTGAACTGAGCCTCGCGGGCGAGATTCGCCCGGTAACGCAAGCCGCGCAGCGGCGCACCGAGGCCGTACGGCTCGGCTATCGCGACCTGATCGACAGCCGCTCGTCGCGGCTGCGTGGAGCGCTCGATGACGTGCGGGCTCGTTCCAAGAGCCGCCCGGGCGACGACATTCCCCGGTTCTAGGGCAAGAGATTACGCGTCGAGCGCCGCGATCAAGTCCGCGGGAGTTGCCTGCATCGCGTGTGGGCCTGCGATATCGAAGAAGACGGTCGTGATCTCGTCACCGTGCACTTCAAGAAACGCGTGCAGCCATGCCGGTGACTGCAGGGCAACACCGGGCGGCAAGCTTTCTGGCTTATTGGCGGCATCGCTGAACAGAAGCAGCGCTACATCGCCGGTCTTCGGATCACGGTACGTCCACACCTCACCTGAATCGAGGGGGTTATCACGCTGGCCCGCGCGCATGAGCGGCGCAACCGTCGGCCCGTGCCGCAGAGCGAACGCAACCGCAGCCATGTCGCCGGTCTGCAACGCGTCGCTCAACTGCGGGTTGCGAAACTCCAGGGGCGCTTGCTTCTTCGATCGCTTCTTGCCTGCCACCCCACCAGCGTAGTCGCGGCCAGCAGGCCCTGTCTTTTCGGCGGGTCAGTAGAGCTGGAACGACGCGGTTTCAAACGACGGGATGCCGCCGATCTCTACCGACAGGTGGTAGGTGGCGCCAGCGCCAGCTGCTCGCGGTCGGGTCTCGTCGTCACATGTGCCTACCGATGAACGGGTCCGGTCCCATTCGAGGGGCGCCGCGCTTGAGACGGTTTGGCCAGCTGCCAACATGACGACCATATCGCTCGGTTCGCTCTGGCAGTCGGTCGAACGCCACCACACATCGCTGCCGCTCGATACCTCGAACTTCTGTGTGCTGGTGCCCACGTTCAAACTGCAGTCTGTCTCGCCGTCGTTGGTCAAGGTGATCGAGAACTGCGGGTTCTCGTCAGCGGTGTAGCTGCTCTGGTCTGTCACCGGAACAACTGTGATGGCGCTTTCTACGCACGGGGTCACGACAGGTGTCGCGTCAGGCGTCGCGGCGGAAGCATCGCTCGTCGGCTGCGCGGTAGCAGTTGGTGACGCTGCGGCGCTTGATACGGGCGCCGGAAGGTCGGACGCCGCTGCCTGCGAAGCGGGCACATTCGCATCGGAAGTTGCTTCGGTCTCAACACCCCAGCTCTGCCATGGCTGCGCGATGAGAAGCCACACCGATCCTGCAATCGCGATGATCGCGAGCAGCAGCACAATGCGCCGGCGCCGATAGACGGCGGGGGAGTGCTTTCTGCGACGTTCCTGGCCGGTCATGAATCCAGGGTAGGCGTGCCTTGCCGAGTCTTTGGTGTGACTCGCCCCTCAGAGGCTCTTCAGCATGCGAGTGTTGCCGAGAGTGTTCGGCTTGACGTGCGCGAGATCGAGAAACTCGGCGATACCTTCGTCGGGGCTGCGCACGAGTTGAGAGTACACATCGGGATCGACAACCTGTTCGCCGATCGTCGAAAAGCCTCGCCGTTCGAAGAACGCCACTTCAAACGTGAGGCAGAACAGTCGCGAGATTCCGAGCGCACGCGCATTGTCTTCCAGAGCTTCAACGACGCGGCGGCCCACGCCGCGTTGCAGCCACTCGTCTGAAACGATCAGCGTGCGAACCTCGCCGAGGTCTTCCCACATCACGTGGAGCGCGCCACAGCCGATGATCGTGCCGTCTTCCGCCTCGGCGACGACAAACTGCTGGGTCGACTCATAGAGCACCACGAGATCTTTGCCCAGCAGAATGCGTCGCTGCACGTAGGGCTCCAGCAGCGACTGGATTGCCCGAACGTCTCGCGTCGCGGCTGGTCTGACGGTGAAAGTACTCACCGCTCAAGCCTACGGCCCACACAGCGAAGGGCGGATGCTCCCTTTCGGAAGCATCCGCCCTTCGATATGGTGTGCGGTCAGTCGCTGGTTGCGGCGAGGTACGGCGTGGACGCGATCTCACCTTGGGTGACCTCGCCGACAGCCACCTTCTCGCCGCGGGGTGCGGTCTTGAACGCGAACTGTCCGTCGGCGAAGTCAACCTTCACGTGGTCGCCCGCGTTGAGCGTGCCGTGGAGGATCTGCTCGCTAAGTGCGTCTTCGACCTCGCGCTGCATGGCACGACGCAACGGTCGTGCACCGAGAGTCGGGTCGAAGCCGATCTCGATGAGCCGTTCCTTCGCACTGAGCGACAGCTCAACGGTCATGTCGCGGTCGAGCAAACGTTCGCTGAGGCGCTTGGTGAACAGATCAACGATCTGCACCAGCTCCTCCTTCGACAGCTGCGGGAACACGATGACGTCGTCGACACGGTTGAGGAACTCAGGCTTGAAGTGACGCTTCAGCTCTTCGTCTACCTTGCCCTTCATGCGCTCGTAGGTCGTAGCTGAGTTGCCCTCAACTTGGAAGCCGACCGGGCCGCCAGCGATCGCCGACGAGCCGAGGTTCGTCGTCATGATGATCACGGTGTTCTTGAAGTCGATAACGCGACCCTGGCCGTCGGTGAGACGACCTTCTTCGAGAATCTGCAACAGCGAGTTGAAGATGTCTGGGTGAGCCTTCTCGATCTCGTCGAACAGCACCACCGAGAACGGCTTGCGGCGCACCTTCTCGGTGAGCTGGCCACCTTCTTCGAAACCGACGAAGCCGGGAGGGGCACCGAACAGACGAGACACGGTGTGCTTCTCGCCGAACTCGCTCATGTCGAGCGAAATCAGCGCCGACTCGTCGTCGAAGAGGAACTCCGCGAGAGCCTTCGCGAGCTCGGTCTTACCCACACCGGTCGGGCCGGCAAAGATGAACGAGCCACTGGGGCGCTTGGGGTCCTTCAGGCCGGCACGTTGACGGCGAATCGTCTTCGCCAGCGCGGCGATGGCTTCTTCTTGGCCGATGACGCGCTGGTGCAGCGCCTTCTCCATGAAGACCAGACGGCTGGACTCTTCCTCGGTGAGCTTGAAGACCGGAATGCCGGTCGCCTGTGCGAGCACCTCAGCGATCAGACCTTCGTCAACCACCGCGTGGCTGGCAACGTCACCCGAGCGCCACTGCTTCTCGAGTCGCAGACGCTCTGCCAGAAGAGACTTCTCTTCGTCGCGCAGTGATGCAGCCTTTTCGAAGTCCTGCTCTTCTGAAGCGATCTCTTTGTCGGCACGAACGCGAGCGATCTTGTCGTCGAACTCACGCAGTTCGGGCGGGCTCGACAGAATCGACAAGCGCAAGCGCGCACCCGCTTCATCGATCAGGTCGATCGCCTTGTCTGGCAAGAAGCGGTCAGCGATGTAGCGATCAGCCAAGTTGGCTGCCGCGACGATGGCGCCGTCGGTGATTTGAACCTTGTGGTGAGCCTCGTAGCGGTCGCGCAATCCCTTGAGGATGTTGATCGAGTGAGGAAGGCTCGGCTCCGCAACCTGAATCGGCTGGAAGCGACGCTCGAGCGCAGCATCCTTCTCAAAATGCTTGCGGTACTCGTCGAGAGTCGTGGCACCGATGGTCTGAAGCTCACCGCGGGCAAGCAGCGGCTTCAGAATGGATGCTGCGTCAATCGCGCCTTCGGCTGCACCGGCGCCCACGAGGGTGTGGATCTCGTCAATGAAGACGATGATGTCGCCGCGCGTGCGGATCTCTTTCGTGACCTTCTTGAGTCGCTCTTCGAAGTCACCGCGGTAACGAGAGCCGGCGATGAGCGAGCCGAGGTCGAGCGAGTAGACCTGCTTGTCTTTGAGGGTCTCGGGCACGTCGTTCTTCACGATCGCCTGAGCGAGGCCTTCGACGACCGCTGTCTTTCCGACGCCGGGCTCACCGATGAGAACAGGGTTATTCTTCGAGCGACGCGACAGGATCTGCATGACCCGCTCGATCTCTTTCTCGCGACCGATGACCGGGTCGAGCTTGTTGTCGCGCGCAGCCTGGGTGAGGTTGCGTCCGAACTGGTCAAGCACCGCCGAGCCGCCCTGAGCGGATGCGGGCTGCTCCCCCGCTCCGGCGGCGACGCCCGCGGGCTCCTTGCCCTGGTATCCGCTGAGCAGCTGGATGACCTGCTGGCGCACCTTGTTGAGGTCAGCGCCGAGCTTGACGAGCACCTGAGCGGCAACACCTTCACCCTCGCGGATGAGACCAAGCAAGATGTGCTCGGTGCCGATGTAGTTGTGACCGAGCTGCAGCGCTTCGCGCAGGCTCAGCTCGAGCACCTTCTTGGCACGCGGTGTAAAGGGAATGTGGCCGGTCGGCTGCTGCTGCCCCTGGCCGATGATGTCTTGCACCTGCTCGCGCACAGCGTCGAGCGAGATACCGAGGCTCTCAAGTGCCTTCGCAGCAACACCCTCGCCCTCGTGAATGAGACCGAGCAGGATGTGCTCGGTTCCGATGTAGTTGTGGTTGAGCATCTTCGCCTCTTCTTGGGCGAGCACAACCACACGACGTGCACGGTCGGTAAATCTCTCGAACATCGCTTCCTCCGGGGTACCTGGGTCGGTCGACCACTGAGTGCCTTACATCGAGGGTAACGAGAGCGCGCGAACGGTATGCCCGTGTTCGCCCTGGGCATACGCGCCGACCGGGGGTTGACCTGCAGCATTCGTAGACATATCGTTTTTCGATAGCAACGTTTATCGATATGGAATTCTGCAAAAAGGATGCAGCGATCGGTCGGGGTGCGCACCTGCAAAGGGATGCGCCGGGGCTCGAATGAGTTCGGTCACCGCGCTCGCACTTCGCCGTTCACAACCGATCTGTCGGGAGGACTCCCAATGACGTCGTACACGCCAAACCTTGAGCTTGCTCTTGCGCCAAACCTCGAGTTTGCTCTTGCGCTGCTGGCCGCATCGGCCGTTGCTATCGGTGGACTGATCGCCCTCTTTGTCTGGCGGGCGCGCAGACGCAACAGCAAGACAGTGCTGATGGATGTCGCAGCACGAATTTCAATCGTGTGGATAGCGCTCACCGCCGTTGGAGTACTCGTGTTGCTGCCAAGCTGGTTTCTTCAACCGAACGTGATGGTTGCTCATCTCCCCCTGATTACCGCGTGGCCGAGTGATCTGCCCTGCCTCGGCGAGCCTGTCCCCGCCTCGTCTGCAACGGCCACCTCGCTTTACTGCGCCTCGGTCAACACAGCAACCGCAAGCATCACCAATCTCAGTACTGCGGCGACCGTCGTGCTGGCATCTGCTGATCTGCTGGCGCTCGTCGTCGCGGTCTTTCCCGCGATCGTCGTGCTCGTCATCTGCAATCAAGCACGTGAAGGCACGCCGTTCTCAGCCCTCACGAGCCGGTGGCTCTTCATTGGTGCGGGTGTCATTCTCATCGCTGGCATCGGAAGCACCGTTCTCAACGACATCGGCAGCACCATGGCAGCAGCTGAGGTGTTGCCACAACCGGGCGCGGGTACGACAACAGCCGCAGGGATTGCCACATTCTCCATTCCCTACTGGCCGCTTGGCGCTGCTGGCATCGCCGCACTTATGGGCACCATCTTTCGCCACGGTGCTCAGTTGCAGCGAGATACGGATGGCCTCGTATGACGCCCGCCGAAGATGAGGGACCGAGCGGTGTGCACTGCAGACTCGACGAGTTGCTGGCCGAGCGCGGCATGACGCTCACACGGCTGTCGCAGATCGTCGGGGTCTCGATCGTGAACCTGTCGGTGCTCAAGAACGACCGTGCTCGCGCAATCCGCTATTCGACGCTCTCTGCGATCTGCCGCGCCCTCGACTGCGAGATCGGCGAATTGCTGGTGCGCGTTGACTAGCTCCTGCTGAGCCCTGTGGAGTCGCTAGGACACGAGGCTGTCACGGGAGGACAGAAAACGGTGCTGGCGTTGGAGGCGATTGTGCACATTCGCCTCCAACGCCAGCAACCAACGTTGCGGGTATGCTCCCCGAGCCACTCTCCCCAGAGTGCCCTCAACGGTTAAAACCGTATTCGAGCCGCAACTGCGCCAACGGCCAATACACTGCTCGTGCGAGGCGCCGCCCCGCAATACCGCGGGTGTTTCTGCCTAATCCGGACAATCCCGAACAGCGCGAAACCGCATGTGGTGAACCTCGACCTAGTTGACGCCGATGATGGGCACCCGCACATCATCGACTCCAGCGCCGGTGAGCACAGCTTCGACGTCAGCAGCGTCTTCAAGGTCTGTCACCCACGCGACCGTGGTCTGCGGCGCCATGTCCAGCGTGCACACCTGATCAGCATCCGGCGTTGCGAACGTGACGGTGACCTCAGCAGGGCCAGTGGCCTCTGAATTCTCGATCACCGGCAAGCACGAAGATGATCCCCACGTCAGAATCACGAACTGTCCGTCAGCACCCGTCCAGCCGGCGCTTGGCAGCCCCTCCATCAGCCCGTCACCGGGAACAAGGCCGTCGACGCCAGCGAGCGATGCCTCGCCCTCGACCGCGCCGGTCGTGATCACGGTGACGTTTTGGGCGGTGTCAACGCCGTCAGGAACAGCCACCGCGCTCGCACGCGGAACCAGGTCGCGCGTGCAGACCTCACCGAGCTCGGTGAGCTCAACGGTGAGCACTTGGCCGCTCACTGACACCTCACCCGCAACCGGCACGCAGCTGGAGCTGCCCAGAGTGACCACACCGATCATCGCTCCGCCATCAAGCCATGCGGCCTCGACTTCGGCGCCGTCAGCGGGCTCCTCGACGGGCGTCTGCGTGGGAGCGTCGCCTGGCGACGACGTCGAACAGCCGACCAGCACGCTCCCCAGAAGCACTACCAGCCCAATCCCGGCACCGATCAAGCGAACGCCCACGAGCGCCACCTTTCTCAAAGAGGATGGATGCTGCGCAGCATCCACTCTTCAAGTGTCTCGCTCAACGCGACCGTCTCACAACTCTTACTGCAGCGACGAAGTCAACCGTGCCAGGTTGTCGAGCACTGTCGAGCGAAGCGGTTGCTTCATCCACTCTTCAAGCGTGAGTTCACGCGATGACTCCCGGTACATGTCTTCGGTCTCACGCAGCTGCTCGGTGAACTCGGCACCGCGCACCAGCATCGAAATCTCCATGTTGAGACCGAAGGAGCGCATGTCCATGTTGCTCGACCCGAGGATTGAGACCTCATCGTCAATGCTCATCGACTTCGAGTGCAGAATGAACGGGCGCTTGTACATCCAGATCTTCACGCCCGCGCGCAACAGAGCCTCGTAATAGCTGCGCTGGGCGTGGTAGACCAGCGCTTGGTCGCCCTCTTCTGAGACGAAGAGCTCAACGTGAACGCCTCGCTGGCACGCCGAATTGACCGCCATCAGGAGTGCCTCGTCGGGCACGAAGTAGGGGCTGACGATAATGATCTTGTGCTGTGCGGCGTAAAGCAGGCCTGCAAACAGCTTGAGATTGTTCTGAAACTCGAATCCCGGGCCAGACGGGATGACTTGGCAGTCAAGGTCACCTGTGCCCGACGCGACGCGGAGCAGATCGATCTCGTCGGTGAGAATCTCTTCAGTCTCGCTGTACCAGTCGCTGAGGAATACGGCGTTCACCGATGCGACCACGGGCCCATCGAAGCGCACCATCATGTCAACCCAGTGCAGACCGCGCTTGATGTTCTTCTTCAAGTTGTAGGTCGAATCAGTCGCGTTCTGCGAGCCCATGAACGCTACAAGGCCATCAACGACGAGCAGCTTGCGGTGGTTGCGCAGATCGGGGCGCTGGTACTTGCCCTTCAGCGGCTGTACCGGAAGCATCAAATGCCAGTGGGCGCCCATCTTGTCGAGGCGCTTGAGAGTCTTCTTGTAGTAGGGCTTGCCCCGGTTCGCCCAGTGGTCCAGCAGAACGCGAACGACCACCCCGCGGGCGGCAACCTCTTCAAGAGCGCTGAAGAAGTTGTCGGTCGCCACATCGGACTGCAAGATGTAGAACTCAACGTGCACGTAGCGTTCTGCTTTGCGGATCTCATCGGCCATCGTGTCGAGGCTCTGCTGATAGTCAGAAATCAGCTGCGCCCCGTTGTCGCCCGCGAGTGGCAGCGCGCCAAGATTGCGGTTCATCGTCACGAGCGAGGTGAACCACTCGGGAGCGTCAGGTCGCAGTGTGCCGAAGTCGAGCGATTGGCTGGTCTCTTCGATGTAGTCGTTGATCTTGCGTTGCATCTGTCGACGCTTGCGCGGCAGTTTCGGGTTTCCGATGACCAAAAACAGCAACACACCGACGAGGGGAATGAAGTAGATCGCCAACAGCCACGCCATGGCCGCGGTCGGGCGCCGATTGCGCGGGATCACGATGATCGCGGTGATTCGCACGACCAGATCGAAAACGAAGACGAAGACAAGCCACCAGGTCGTATAGATCTCGACCGTCATTTACTGAGCCCTTCCGCCACCGGTGTGCTCAGCGTAGCGGGCGCCGACGGTATCAATCGGACGATGCCGACGGCGGGGTGGATGCCGATGCAGCCGGAAGTCCCCGGCGCGCACGTTCCTCAGCCTCGAATTTCGCGTATTCACGCCGCTCGGTGCGGTCCATTCGGATCACGCCACGCATCACCAGAAAGAAAATGATGCTGACCACGACAGTGGGCAACAGCGTCCACACGACCGCAACCCAGTAGCTATCCATGCTTCCAGGATACGCGGGTGAGCGATCGCGCCGGACCCTCGCTAACACCCTGACTTTTATGGATGCTCCCCCGTGGCATCGATTTGTCTCGTTTCGCATACGCCAGATGCTCGAATGTCTTGGGCATGACCACCATCGTGAAGGCGGCGAATGCCGCACAGTTCCTGTCTCTCGTTCCTCATCTGCTCGGTTTCACCCCGTCGCGAAGCCTCGTACTGGTTCCGTTCGACGGCGACCGCAGCCTCGGCGCCATGCGCTTCGATCTTCCCGCCGCTTCGCCCGATGCTCCTCCTGACACCATCGATCGCATCGCGTCTACGGTCATCGGCATGGTCTGCCGACTGCCTGCGGCAACAGCGATCGCCGCCGTCGCCTATACCGACGCGGCGTTTGGCGCAGGCGCCGCGCTGCCGCACCAGGATCTGCTGCGCGCGCTCGAGCGCCGCGCCGACTCTTGCGGACTGCGCATCACCGACATGATCTGCGTCGCCTCAGACGCCTGGGGATCGCTGTTCGACAGCGAGCGACCGGGTGAAGCTCGCCCGCTCGCCGAGATCAACCCGCATCTCGACGCCGAAGTGGGGCCAGCACCTGTCGGCAACCAGACAGCCGGGGCCGACTTGCCGCCGGTCGATTCCGCGCAACAAGAACACGTTGCAGAGGCGATTGTGTCGCTCAAGCACTTGGTGGCACTTCTCAGTGGCGCACCAGACGGCGAGGCAGAGGCTGACTCGACGCAGCGAATCAACCCCCAGACGATCGCCGCGGCCTACACCCTCGACGACATTCCCGCCCTGTTGGAGGAGTCGCTCACGTGGGATCTCGCAGACCTTGCCCCGTACGACGTCGCCCTCGTGGGCTGGTGCTTGGCCCGACCGAGCATGCGAGACGTCGCGCTGGTGCAGTGGAGCGGTCAGTTCGACGACGGCGACGAGGCCCTCGACGCCCAGTTGCGCTGGGAAACAGGTGAGGAGTACCCGCCAGACCTGGCAATGCGCATGTGGGGCGAGGGCGAGCGCCCTGAGCCCGGCAGGCTCAATGCTGGCCTCGAACTCAGCCGTCGCATTGCCGCGACGGTGCCACGCGACATGCGCCCGGGGCCGTTGTCGATGTGCGCATGGTTGTCATGGGCGCTGGGGCGCTCATCGCACGCAGAGGTGTACGCGAGCATGGCCTGCGAGATCGAACCCGAGCACGGGCTGTCTGAGATCGTGCTCTCGTTCGTGTCGGCGGGGCATCTGCCCGAGTGGGCTTTCACCTCGACCCCAAGACCGAGCTGACTACTTGACGAGCGGAAAGAGGATCGTCTCTCGAATGCCGAGTCCGGTGATCGCCATGAGCAGCCGGTCAATACCCATTCCCATCCCGCCGGTTGGGGGCATGCCGTGCTCAAGAGCTCGCAAGAACTCTTCGTCGACGCGCATCGCCTCATCATCGCCGCGCGCTGCGAGCTTGGCTTGTTCGACGAATCGCTCCCGCTGGATCACCGGGTCGACAAGCTCGGAGTAGCCGGTGGCCAACTCGAATCCACGAACATACAGGTCCCACTTTTCAACGACGCCCGCAATTGTGCGGTGATCACGCACGAGCGGGCTGGTGTCGACGGGAAAGTCCATCACGAATGTGGGGCGTGTCAGCTCGCCCTTGACGAAGTGCTCCCACAGCTCTTCCACGAGCTTGCCGTGCGTGGCCACCTTCGCGGGAACATCGACGCCTTCCGCTTCGGCGAGCGCCGCGAGCTCGTCGAACGAAGTGTCGGGGGTGATCGTACGACCGCACGCCTCTGACAGCGAGCCGTACATCGAGATGCGCTCCCACTCGCCGCCGAGGTCGTACTCCGTGCCATCCGCCCAGGTGACCGTGGTTGACCCCGCAACCGCGATCGCGGCATTCTGAATGAGCTCTTGAGTCAGATCGGCGATGCCGTTGTAGTCGCTATAGGCCTCGTACGCCTCAAGCATCGCGAATTCGGGGCTGTGTGTTGAGTCAGCACCCTCGTTGCGGAAGTTGCGGTTGATCTCATAGACACGATCGATGCCGCCGACCACGGCACGCTTCAGGTAGAGCTCGGGAGCGATGCGCAGGTAAAGGTCAGCGTCGAACGCGTTCGAGTTGGTGATGAAGGGGCGAGCGGACGCCCCGCCATGCTGCACCTGCAGCATCGGCGTCTCTACTTCGATGAAGTCGTGGTCGGTGAAGGTCTGACGCAGGCTCGCGTTGACCTTCGACCGGGCAACAACGGTCTGACGGGCCTGATCGCGCACGATCAGATCGAGGAACCGGCTGCGCACGCGGCCTTCATCACTCAACTCGGAATACATGTTCGGCAGCGGAAGAACAGCCTTAGCGGCGATCTGCCACTCGGTCACCATGATCGACAGCTCACCGCGGCGGCTTGAGATGACCTCGCCCGACACGAAGACGTGATCGCCAAGGTCGACGATCTCTTTCCACGCCTGCAGCGACTCTTCACCCACCGACGCCAACGACACCATCGCCTGAATGCGGCTGCCGTCGCCGGACTGCAACGAGGCGAAGCACAGCTTGCCAGTGTTGCGGCTGAACACGATGCGACCGGCCACACCTGCGACGACACCCGTCTCATCTCCCGCTTCAAGCGCGCCGTACTCGGCGCGAAGCGCGGGAATGGTTGTGGTGACGGGGAGGCTCACGGGGTATGCGCCACCGGCAGCATCCACTCGCTCTGAAATCAGACGCTCGCGCTTGGCAAGGCGAACTGCCTTCTGCTCGAAAATCTCATCGTCGGTCGGTTCGTTCTCGGCCGGCGCGGGCGCGCTGGTATCAGTCATCGCAGATGGCTCCTCAAAAGTCACCCAAGTCTATCGGGGGCACCGCATGGGGCACCGTCGGGAGGAACTCGCGGCATCAGGGCCAGCGTCAGCGTCAGCGTCAGCCGAGGTCCAGTTCGGCGATCGATGAGCCGTCGCCACCGCCCGCTTCGGCGAGAGTGTGGTCGATCGTCGAGTGCACCAGGGTCGATAGGTAAAGACCCGGGTTGGGCACACCGACCCTTGCGAGCAACGTGGTGGACTGCTGCACGATCGATCGCGAGAACTGCGTCGCGGTCGCAATGCCCTCTGCGTAGTCGGCACGGTCTTCTTCAGCGATCACGATCGGCTCACAGCCCAGTTCGACTGCGAGCGCTTGTGCGATAGGCAGCACTGGCCCGGGCGCCGTGACCGCAGCGAAAGAGTTGGCGAGAAGCCTCAAATCCATCGATGTTCCGGTGAACGCGATCGCAGGGTGAACGGCGAGCGGAATCGCCCCCTTTGCCATGGCGGGAGCGAGCACCCCGGTGCCGTACGCGGCATCGGTGTGCAATACCAGCTGCCCCGGTTGCCAAGCGCCGACCTCGGCGAGTCCGGCAACGAGGTCTGGCAACTGATCGTGGGGAACAGCGATGACCACGAGTTCGCTGCGGCGAACAACTTCGGCCGCGTCCAACACGGGCAGCCCCGGCAAGATTGCCTCCACCCGGTCGGGGTCACTGCCCGCAGTGATGGCGACGAGTGCGTGCCCAGCGCCAGCGAGTGCAGCGCCAACGACCGGACCGACCTTTCCCGCGCCGATTATCCCTACGCCGAGACGACCTTCACGATTCATTCGACCTCCTCTGGGCGAGCTGGCAAAGCTGTCTCGGATGCGCCGGGCCCACCGTCGCTCGCAGCGTCCGCGTCGTCACGGGCGTCCACGTCGTCACGGGCTTCCGCGTCATCGCGGGCTTCCGCGTCAGCTGCGTGGCGAGCCTCGTCGACGTGCGCCCAACGATGCGAATGATCGCTCGCAGCCGCGCGCACGGTGCCTGCGGCGACATCGGCGAGCAGTGCAAGCGCGGCATCACGATCCACGGCGGCCAGATGAGCTGAAACCGGACCTGTCACGACGTGAGCGTGCGCGCTGGCCACGCGACTCTTGCGGTCAAAAGGACCCTGATGAAGGGCGAAGCTCTGCAAGCGCGCGAGCGGCAGAATCGACAGATTTCGCCAGATCACGCCTCTGCGCAAGAGCAACAGGTCATCGGTCAGCCGAAAGCCGTTGCGCTTCCACGACAGCGGACGGATCCACCAGGCGCGTTTCGGCGTGGTGGTGAAGCTGTCGTGCTCGAGCGGCCCAAACATTCCCTCGCGCACGATGAGCGACCACTCAGCTTCTGGCACGCCGGGCTGCATCAACCGCAGCACCTGCTCCACATCGGCTGCTGTGCCGACGGGCAGCACGGTGGTGAACTGGTCGGTCGTCGAGTCAGTGGCGCTGCGACCGCTGAGTCGATTGAGCTTCACCGCCCACCAGCCGAACGGCCGCCAGAGAATGGGCTGTGTGACCTCGAGCGCGTGCACGCGGCCCGGCGGAATGGTCTCGGTGATCGTGGTGAGCAGCCCGAACGTGATCCGCGCACCGTCGGGCGTGGGGGCGATGGAATAGCGCAGCGAGCGCAGAATCGAACTCACCCAATAGGCACCAAGACCGATGAATGCGGGAATGAAACCCAACAGCAGCCACGTATAACCGAGCGAGACCCCGATGACGATTGCGATCACCGTGATCAACACGAAGACAGTAGACGGACTGACCACGTGAGAGGCGATAATCCGCACGACGGGAATGTCTACGACAGACTCTGGCTCGGCCACCGGGGCTTCGGGTCCCTCAATCAGGCCGGTGATCTCGCGGCTCATCGTCGCGCTCAGTGCAGACACTCGAGATCCGGATGCTGATCCCTCCGCCTTCGCGGCTTCAGCAAGCTGCTGGCCCGATGCCAGGCGCAAGATATCTGCGCGCACGGTTTCGGCGTTGACGGTCGACAGATACTCGAGCTTGACGTTGGAGTCCATCCCCGCGCCGACAACCTCGAGCTTGGCGAGGCCGAACAGTCGCGCGATCATCGGACGGGTGAGGTTCACACCCTGCACCCGGTCAAGTGGCGCACGTCTCTGGGTGCGGAAGAGAATGCCGCTGCGCACCTCGACGTCGTCCTGAGTGATGCGAAAAGTGTGAAAGCGCCACGAGATGTAAAAGCCCAGCACCAGCAGGGCGATCACACCGAACACGACAAGAATCGCGACCAGGTACAGGTTGTGGGCGATCACGAAGTCGATGGGATCGTTCGAGGATTCGTAGCTCTGATAGCCGTCAAAGTCAGACGAGAGCCACGGAAGCACGATTCCCAGCAGCCGATCGCGCAAGTTGGCGATCACCACGCCGACGATGACGAGCAACACCAGCCCGCCACGAAGCAGCGGGCTCAGCGGGTGCATGCGTTGCCATTCGCCGTCGCTTAGCGGCGAGCGCACCAGCGTTTGCGGTGGTGCGTTCGCAGCGTTGGGTACGGGTTCAGAACCCGGCAGAGTCGGATCGGTCATAGGCCGGTACGGCGACTCTCTGCCACTGTCACGAGGTGATCGCGCAGCAGCTCGGCCGTGCCCTGAGACAAGCCCGGAATCACCACGCCGGTGGCCGCGGCAGCGGTGACAAACTTCAGCTGCGCAATGCCGAACTTGCGATCGAGTGGGCCGTGAGTGATGTCAACCAACTGCATACGGCCATAGGGAACCGCGACCATTCGCTGCCAGAGGATTCCTCGCCGAGATACCAGGTCATCTTGACGTAGCTGATAGCCAATAGCCCGCGCCTGACGAGGCATGATCGCGAGCGACCAGACCATCAAGACGGTGATGATGCCGCCCGGAATCCACGCCCACCATTGATTCCACAACAAGGCGAGCAACAGCGTGGCTGCGATAACCAACAGCAGAACTGAGCCGCTCGAGATCAGTTGCACAATGACGTACTTGGGCGAGATCTGATGCCAGATGCCCTCCTCGAGCACGAGCCGGTTTTGCGAGCGAGCCTCCACCAGCTTCGAGAACGTCTCCGTTCCGTCGCTGACGGCTTGCGTTTCCGCTTCGGCTGCGGTTTCGGCTTCGAAGGACTCAGTGGTCGTGGAGTCGAGGCCGGAGTCCGGGGTCGTCTCCTCCGGGTTGTTCGTCATCGTCGTCCTTCCGGATGGTGCACAGGTGTTCGGCGATGAGCCCTGCGGCTACAAGAGCGCCGCCGCCAACGACGGTCGCGATGATCGCCGACATCGATCCTAACGACGGGGTCACCGGCCGGGTCAGCAAGAAGATGAGCAACCCGACGGCCACCCCCGCCACAGCAGCGCCAACGATACTCGAAGATTTGGCGAGAATAGCCGTCCTGAGCGCGCGGAATGGGTTGACCGGAGCGCCACGAAGCCCTCGCGTGGCCCGGCGCACCGGCAGCGCCATCACGATGACGAACACCCCGAGCAGCACCAGAAGCACCGGCAGCATCACGCTCGGGCTGAACGTCGCTCTGCCCGACAGGGTCAGCACCTGGTCGATAACAAAGCCAGCGACCGCGCCAATCCCTGCGGCGATCAGCAGCATCCCTATGCCCGTGCGCTTCACTGTTGTTGCCTCAGCTGCGCGAGAACAGCGTCGACTCGTCCGTGTCCGGGCAGTACGGCGTCGCGATCAAGCCCCAGCCACGGTGCCAGCACGAACTCGCGTTCCGCGGCTCGCGGATGCGGGATCAACAGCTCAGGATCGTCACTGGTGACCTCGCCGAAGGCGATGAGGTCGAGATCAAGTGTGCGATCGCCCCACCGTTCACGCCGCTCGCGACCGTGACGATTCTCAATCGCGTGCAGATATGCCAAGAGCACGGTCGGCGCCAAACGTGTCTGCAGCAGAGCCACCGCGTTGAGGTACGCCGGGGCGTCTTCATCGGGGCCGTCGAGCTTGACCGCCACCGACTCGACCGGCGCAGAGGCATGCACGTGACTCACAAGGGGCAGTCGCGCGAGGTCTTCGACTGCTATGCGCATCGTGTCTTCGCGATCGCCCAGGTTCGCGCCCAGTGCGATGACAGCGGTGACGGTTGGGGGTGCGTCTCGCTCGGGCACGCCGCCGACGCCTTCGGCCAACCGCCGGCTCAAGGCTTTGCTCTTTCGATCGACACTGAGACATCGTCAAACGAGAGTGCGATAGGCGCGTTCGGCTTGTGCAACGTCACGCGCACGCGTCCGATGCGCTCAATTGTCAACAGGCTAACGGCAATGCGCTCGGCAAGCGCCTCGAGCAGATTCACCGGCTCGCCAGCAACGATGTCTGCTACGCGTTGGGCAATCTCGCCGTAGTGCACCGTGTCGCGCACATCGTCGCTGGCCGCGGCGGCGCGGGTGTCGACGTACATCGTCAAGTCGACGATGAAGTTCTGACCTTCTCGCCGTTCGCTGTCATAGACGCCGTGATTTCCAAAAACAGTGAGACCTGTCAGCGCGATCTCATCATGGGTCGTTGCCGAGGTCACGAGGTTGATCCTTCCCAGTGGTGGAGCACGTTCAAAGCATCTCGCGTCGCGGCGACATTGTGCACGCGAACCGCCCAGGCGCCGGCTTGCGCCGCGAGCAGGCTAGTCGCGGCAGTCGCCAGATCTCGCCGCTGCTCGTCGGCGTCTGCCGCATCGGTCGCAAGCATCTGGGCAAGAAAACGCTTGCGGCTTGTGCCGATCAGCACGCGCTGCCCCGCCGCGGCGAGGCGGTCAGTGCCGCGCAACGTCGCCCAGTTCTGCGCACCTGCCTTGCCGAACCCGATTCCCGGGTCGACGATGATTCGGTCAGCAGCAAAGCCTGCGGCGAGCGCAGCATCCACTCGTTCGAAGAGTTCGCGCTCAACGTCGCCAGCCACGTCGTCGTAGGTTGCACGCGCGTACATTTCTGCTGATGGTCCCCGCCAGTGCCCTAGCGCAATGTGTGCCCCTGTCGGCGCAATCGCATCGAGCATTTCGGCATCGGCGAGGCCACCCGATACATCGTTGACGATGCTCGCTCCCGCGCTGACCGCGGCTAGCGCAGTGGATGCGTTCATGGTGTCGACGCTGATGACAACATCGGCGGCGGCAAGCCCTGCAACGACGGGGAGCACGCGGTCGCACTCAACTCGGGTGTCGACCCGCTGCGCGCCAGGGCGTGTGGATTCGCCGCCGATGTCGACGATGTCGGCGCCGTCGCGGCGCAGTTGCAGCGCGTGCGCGATCGCCGCATCAGCCGCGAGAAATCGTCCGCCGTCGCTGAACGAATCAGGGGTCACGTTCACGATGCCCATCACGAGGGTCATCCGGCGTGCCCTCCCCCACGATTCAAGCCGCGGGCAGGCAGTAGGGCGATGAGTTCCGCGCGCGCGATGGGATCCGTCAGCTCGCCACGGGCAGCGATCGTGACCGTCGAAGAATCAGACTGCTGCCCGCCGCGCATCGTCACGCACTCGTGAGTCGCGGCGAGAACGACGAGCACACCGCGAGCGTCGAGTGAACTCGCAATCGCATCGGCGACCTGCTCGCCGAGCCTCTCTTGCACCTGCGGGCGTGATGCGATCACGTCGACGACTTTTGGCAGCGCTCCCAACCCGACGACCTGCTCACCGGGCAGATAGGCGATGTGAGCGTGCCCGCGAAACGGCAACAGGTGATGTTCGCAGATCGACCGAAATCGAATATCGCGCACCATCACCGCCCCCGAAGGCAGGGTTTCAGGGGCGGGCCCTTGCGCTACCGAGATGGTGTGGGCGAGGGGCTCGGTCGCATCTTCACCTACTCCGGCGAAGAACTCGGCATATGCACTCGCTACCCGCTCGGGGGTTTGGCGAAGCCCTGGGCGATCAGGATCTTCGCCGATCGCCTCGAGAAGTTCGCGAACGAGCGCCGCGACGCGCTCACGGTCGACGGCCATTTGGCGCTCCTACGCGGTCGCCGGGCGCGCTTGCCCACTCGCGCGACGCTCAGGCGCGGCCGCCTCAGCGTCTGCTTCAGCTTCTGCCTCAACCGACGCGACCACCAGGTCGGGTGCGGGAGCGCGGGCAGGAACGTCTACAGGAGGATGCTGCGAAACCGGGCGCTGCTCGCTCGAGAGCCACTGCGGCCTCGGTGGCAGGCGCTTGACATCCTTGAAGATCTCGGCGAGCTCGAGGTGGTCGAGCGTCTCTTTCTCAAGCAGCTCGAGCGCTAACTTGTCGAGCACTTCGCGGTTGTCGTTGATCACTTCGTAGGCTTCGTTGTGTGCCTGCTCGATAAGCGCGCGCACCTGATCATCGACACGCTCAGCGATGCGCTCCGAGAAGTCACGGCCGTGACCCATATCGCGGCCCATGAATACCTCGCCCGACGACGAGCCGAGCTTGACCGGGCCCACGTCGCCGGTCATGCCGTATTCGGTCACCATCTTTCGTGCGATGCTCGTGGCTTTTTCGATGTCGTTCGAGGCGCCGGTCGTGGGGTCGTGGAACACGACCTCTTCAGCCACGCGCCCGCCCATCGCGTAGGCAAGCTGGTCTTGCAATTCGTTGCGCGTGACCGAGTATTTGTCTTCGAGGGGAAGCACCATCGTGTATCCGAGTGCACGCCCTCGCGGAAGAATCGTGACCTTTGTGACGGGGTCAGTGTGGTTCATTGCAGCCGCTGCCAGCGCGTGGCCACCCTCGTGGTAGGCGGTGATGAGCTTCTCTTTGTCTTTCATCACACGCGTGCGGCGCTGCGGCCCAGCGATCACGCGGTCGATTGCCTCGTCGAGTGCGCGGTTGTCGATCAGTTGCGCGTTCGACCGCGCGGTGAGCAACGCGGCTTCATTCAACACGTTCGCGAGGTCAGCGCCGGTGAAGCCCGGAGTCTTGCGTGCGACGACCTCGAGGTCAACATTGTCAGACAGCGGCTTGCCGCGCCCGTGCACTTCGAGGATCGTCTTGCGGCCCTTCAGATCGGGAGCGTCGACACCGATCTGACGGTCGAAGCGGCCCGGGCGAAGAAGGGCAGGGTCGAGAATGTCAGGACGGTTGGTCGCCGCGATGACGATGACGTTCGCCTTCGGGTCGAAGCCGTCCATCTCAACGAGCATCTGGTTGAGCGTCTGTTCACGCTCATCGTGTCCGCCGCCCATGCCGGCACCGCGGTGACGACCCACGGCGTCGATCTCGTCAATGAAGATGATGGCGGGCGCGGTCTCTTTGGCCTGGTTGAACAGGTCACGAACACGACTGGCCCCGACGCCGACGAACATCTCAACAAAGTCAGAACCCGAGATCGAATAGAAAGGCACTCCGGCCTCGCCTGCAACCGCGCGGGCGAGCAGGGTCTTGCCTGTTCCTGGAGGGCCGTACAGCAGCACGCCCTTCGGGATGCGCGCACCGACCGCCTGAAAGCGTGTCGGGTCTTGCAAGAAGTCTTTGATCTCTTCCATCTCTTCGATGGCTTCATCCGAGCCGGCAACATCGGCGAAAGTGACCTGCGGCATTTCTTTGCTGACGAGCTTGGCCTTCGACTTGCCAAACTGCATCACCTTGCTGCCGCCACCCTGCGCGCTAGAGAGCAACCACCAGAACAACAGGCCCAGCAGCAGAATCGGAATCATCAGCGACAGCAGACCGTCGAGCCAGGTGGTCTGCGGAACCGTATCGTTGAACCCGTCGGTCGGATTCGCGTTGTTGATCGCTGCAACGACCTCGTCGGCACGGGCCTCTACGTAGTAGAACTGCACCTCTTCTGAGCCTTCGAATGGTTCCGACAGCGTCAGATCGACGCGCTGGTCGCCATCGGTGATCCCCGCTTCGACAACCGTGTTGCCGTCGAGCAGTTCAAGGCCCTGCTGCGTGGTGATCTGCTTGGCGCCGGTCAGGCTCGAGATGAGCAAGAACCCGACGATCAGCAGCAGCCCGATCAGCAGTGCATAAAAGAACGGGCTACGAGTGAGCTTCTTGAAGTTCATGGTGCGGGCGTGTGCCCGATCCCTTTCGTCGACGAACCTCCGCAACACACACTGGTGCCTCGCGCGGCGGTGCATTCAGGGTATAACGGGGCCGCTATGCCGTTGCTGTGCATTCGCCCACGGCGTAAGCGGCCGATCAATTAGAGGCCGAGCGGCGAGCTGCCGAGTGGCCGATCAGTCTTGATACACGTGCGGCGCCAGAACGGCCACATCACGCAGATTGCGGTACTTCTCGGCATAGTCGAGTCCGTATCCGACGACAAAGTCGTTGGGAATGTCGAAGCCGACGTACTTCGAACGCACCTCGACCTTGGCTGCGTCGGGCTTGCGCAACAGCGCGAAGACTTCGATCGATGCCGCGCCGCGCGACTCGAAGTTCTCGAGCAACCACGCGAGGGTGAGCCCCGAGTCGATGATGTCTTCCACGATCAGCACGTGTTTGCCGTGCAGGTCGGTGTCGAGGTCTTTTCGAATCTGCACGACACCGCTCGACTTGGTTCCGGCCCCATACGACGAGACGGCCATCCAGTCCATCGGAACCGGGGTGGGCAGTGCCCGGGAGAAATCGGCCATGACCATAACCGCGCCCTTGAGCACACCCACCAAGAGGAGGTCTTTGCCTTCATAGTCGCTCGCGACTTGCGCAGCGATCTCATCGAGCTTGTGAAGGATCTGCTCCTCGGTCACAAGAATGTCGGTCAGGTCGTCTCGAATTTCGGCCGCGCGCATAACAGCGAGTCTATGGCGCGCTCGACGTTTCGTCAGAGTCAGTCGTCGCCGCGGTGCGGGCGGTGAACTCAAGCTGATTGCCGATGCGTCGGGCTTGGCATCCCGGCAAATCGATGGCGCCCTGACCTGACCAGTGCGTGACAAGACGCGCGACCTCAAGCGTCTGCGACCGGGTGAGACTCTGATGAAACTCTGCGGCGACCACGTGACGAATGATGCGATGGCGCAGCGCTGCGGGGTTGGCGGCGAGGGCGGGTGCTGATACCGAGATGCCAGCTTCGGCATGCTCGACGATGTCTTCAATCGTCTCGTTGATCATCTCGTCGAAAGCCTCGGCATCTTCACGCAGCTGCGCTGCCGTGCGCGCAAGCGCCTCGGCGATGCCAGGCCCCAGTTCGGTCTCGAGCATCGGCAGCACAGTTGTGCGCACGCGCACTCGCGCGAAGCGGGCTTCGTCGTTGTGCGGATCCTCCCACGGTGCCAGGTGTTGGGCAGCACATGCGGCTCGTGTTGACGTGCGCCGCACCTCGAGCAGCGGACGCACGATCGAGGTTCCATTGAGCTCAGATTCAACGGCCATGCCCTGCAGACTGGCGGCGCCCGAGCCCCGCGCAAGCCCGAGCAGCACGGTCTCGGCCTGATCGTCGAGGGTATGACCAGTGATCACCGCAGCGGCGCTCACCTCTCGGGCAACGCCGCCGAGCGCGGCATAGCGCGCGCTTCGGGCGGAGGCCTCTGGTCCGCCATCGTGCCCGACGTCGACCGTGACTACGCGGCTTTCGAGCCCGAGCGCGCTGGCCTGATCAGCCGCCTTCGCAGCGACTTCGGCAGAGCCCGGCTGCAAGGAGTGATCCACGGTGACCGAGATGGCCGTGATCGAGAGTTTCGGAGCTTCGAATGCAACTGCTGCGGCCAGCGCGAGGGAATCTGCGCCGCCCGACACGGCAACGATCACCGTGGTGCCAACGTGCATCTTCGACAGCGCGGAGCGCACCGCCAGCCGTACTTCGGCGACAGCGGGATCAAGGGGTTCACGAAGTGCCACGGGGCTACGCTACCGGCGAGGCAGGCTTGCCAGTGATATCGCAATCGTCACGCGACTAGGCTGGACGGCGGCATCCCACAGATTTTGAAGGAGAACCCCATGGGCGCATACGACGCCGTCATCGAGATCCCTCGCAACAGCAAGATCAAGTACGAAGTTGACCACGGCACCGGCCGCGTCTTCCTCGACCGCATCTTGTACACCCCGATGGGCTACCCCGCCAACTACGGGTTCTTCGAGAACACCCTCGGCGAAGACGGCGACCCCCTCGATGTGCTGGTTCTGCTTGACCACGACCTCGCGCCCGGAATCATCGCCAAGGTGCGCCCCGTTGGTGTGCTCAAGATGAGCGACGAGGCTGGCGGCGACGACAAGGTCGTAGCCGTTATCGCAAAGGACCCGCGCTGGGATCACATTCAAGACGTCGCGGATATCTCGCAGTACACGCAGAACGAGATCGGTCACTTCTTCGAGCACTACAAAGACCTTGAGCCCGGCAAGTGGGTCAAGGTTGACGAATGGGCTGGCGCAGCTGAAGCCGAGCGACTCGTCTCGGAGTCGTTTGCGCGCTTCGAAGAGCACGAGGGCGAAACCCGCACGCAGGGCGAGGGCGAATCGCCCAGCAGCCTCTGAGGATCTTTAGAAGGGTGGATGCCGCGAGGCATCCACCCTTCGTCGTTTAGACCGAGATTCCCCGCGCCGACATGAAGTTCGTCGGATTCACGGGGGAACCGTTGACATATGTTTCGAAGTGAAGGTGGCAGCCGAACGAGTTGCCGGTGTTGCCCTCGCTGGCGATGAGCTGGCCGGCTTTCACCGTCTGACCGCGGCTGACGAAGATGCCGCCGCTGCGAATGTGGGCGTACCCGGTGCCGATGTTTCCACCGTGGTTGATCTTGATGTAGTTGCCATAGCCGCCGTTGTAGCCGGCGTACTCTACCGTGCCGCCATACGCCGCATAGATGGCCGAGCCACAACCTGCAGCCAGGTCGACGCCGTAGTGATAGCCGCTTGAGCAGTACCCGTTGCCGCACTGCACATAGCGGGCGCCGTAGCCCGAACTGCGGTAGCCCGACGACGGCCGCACCCACCCGGAGCTCGTGGAGGAACCACTCGATCCGCTGCTGCTTCCGCTGCTCCCGCTGCTGCTGCCTCCGCTGCTTCCACTGCTTCCGCTACTCGTGCCGCCGCTGTTGGCGGCTGCGGCAGCAGCGGCTTTCGCGGCGGCAGCGGCAGCCGCAGCGAGTCGCTCGGCCTCTTCTTTCGCTTTGCGCGCTGCTTCTTCTTTTGCTTTGCGTTCCGCTTCGATGCGAACGCGCTCACCCTCTTGGTACTCAGCGAGGGTGCGCGCCGAGGTGTCTTGCAAAGCCGCCAACTGTGCATCGAGCGTGATCTTGCGTTCGGTCTGCTCGTCGAGCGCTGCTTGGGCCGCATCGGCGGCCTCTTGAGCGGCGATCATCTTCTCTTGTGCGATCTGCTGAAGCCGGTCGCGCTCAGCTCGTTGAACCTCAGCCTGGTCTGTCAGACTCTGGGCTGAATCACGAGCGGTGATCGCATCGGCATATACCGATTGGTTGCGCTCGATGAGCTTGTCCATGGTGCCGAGCCGCGCGAGCAGATCGTCGGCAGATGCCGCAGAGCCGGAGAAGAACAGCTCCATAGACGTATCGTCGCCGCCGTTGCGATAGAGCTGCGCGGCGACCCGGCCTGCTTTGTTTGCGGAGTCGAGGGCCAACTGGGCTTGCTCGTCAGCTTGAGACTGCAGCTCGTCAGCGCGAAAAGAAGCGTCGAAGTACTCTTGCTGCGCCGCGTAGAAGTCGTCTGAGGCCTGCTCTGCGAGAGCCTGTTTAGCCGCGACATCGTCAGCCAAGGATTGGATGAGTGCCTGGATGCGGGCGATCTCGGAGGCCTTTGACGATTCGTTCTTACGTGCCTCTTCAACGTCGTCCCACGAGGGGTAAGTCGCCGCAAAAGCCGGAGCGACAACACCACCCCCGAAGAGCGCACCGAAAGATACGACGCCGATGGCGCCAAGCCCGAGGGCTGACCGACGGTTGAGAACAGAGCCGAAGAGGCGACGTTCGCGCTCGGTCGGAGCGCAGCCGCAGTCGTCTGCGACGTCTTCGGAAACCATCAATTCCTCCCACCCGCGCTTGGTCACAACTTTCACATTAGCAACATGAGTCCCGAAATGGTCTTTTGTGTTGTCTATATCCTGCGCTCGTTCGCGAGCGAACGCACCAGCCAGTCTCAACTGAGCTGGGAGTTAACCTGGCTCGGCACGCCCTCGATTGGCACATTCACAAATGTTTGCGTATGCTTGACCCTCGGCAAGCCTGATCCCATCGGGCGACCCGGCCCCATCGTTTAGTGGCCTAGGACGCCGCCCTTTCACGGCGGTAGCACGGGTTCGAATCCCGTTGGGGTCACACTACAATTTAATATGCAAGGCCCTGTAGCGCAGCTGGTTAGCGTGCCGCCCTGTCACGGCGGAGGTCGCGGGTTCAAGTCCCGTCAGGGTCGCTCTGAGCGACGGGCCCTTTTTCGAGAGGGCCTTTCGTCTTAGATCGCGACGTTTTTCGAAATGCCGCGAGGCTCTGTAGCTCAGTTGGTAGAGCGTTCGACTGAAAATCGAGAGGTCACGGGATCGACGCCCGTCGGAGCCACTGGCCCTTTCCTAGGCTTCTACTGGGGGAGGGTCTTTTATTTTGCTCGCCGATCCCCGCGACCGCTCCAGAATGGGTAGCGTTTGTCTCGTGACTGCACCGATTGACGCCACCGCCACGTCCGCCTGGGCCGAACTGCTCGCCCATCAGGCCGGGTTCTCCCCCGACCTGCGCGAATGGTTCGCCAACGATCCTGGTCGAGTGGAGCGCCTGACGTTCGACCTCGCCGACCTGCGAGTCGACCTGTCGAAGAACCTCGCGACCGACGACATCGTCGCCTCGCTCGTGCGCCTCGCCGAGCAGACCGGCGTCGCCGAGCGCTACGCGTCGATGCTCGCCGGTGAGCACATCAACACCACCGAAGACCGTGCCGTGCTTCACACCGCGCTTCGCCGACCCGCGGGCGCAAGCCCCGCACTCGTCGTCGACGGCCAGCAGATCGATGAAGACGTGCAGCACGTGCTCGCGCGAATCGACGCATTCGCCGCGCGTGTGCGCAGCGGCGAATGGAAGGGCGTGACCGGTAAGAAGGTGACGCACGTCGTCAATATCGGCATCGGCGGCAGCGATCTAGGCCCAGTCATGATCTACGAAGCGCTCAAGCCCTACGCCGACGCAGGCATCGAAGCGCGCTTCGTGTCGAATATCGACCCGACAGACATCGCCCAGGCCACGGCTGACCTCGATCCTGAGACAACCCTGTTCATCGTGGCATCCAAGACTTTCACGACCCTCGAAACACTCACGAACGCACGACTCGCGCGCCAGTGGCTGTGGACGAAGCTCGCCGAAGCGGGCGTCATCGGCGACGATGAGGCATCCCGAACCGATGCGGTCGCCCACCACTTCATCGCAGTGTCGACCGCGCTCGACAAGGTTGCTGACTTTGGCATCGACACCGAGAACGCATTCGGGTTCTGGGACTGGGTGGGTGGCCGCTATTCGGTCGACAGCGCCATCGGCACGTCGCTCGCGATTGCTCTCGGACCCGAAGTGTTTCGCGAACTGCTGGCCGGCTTTCATGCCGTCGATGAGCACGTGCGCACGCAGCCTCTCCACGAGAATGTTCCTGTGCTCATGGGGCTGCTCAACATCTGGTACTCCAACTTTCTCGGATCGCAATCGCACGCCGTTTTGCCCTACGCACAGCAGATGCACCGTTTTGCGGCGTATCTGCAGCAGCTCACCATGGAGTCGAACGGCAAGTCGGTTCGTTGGGATGGCTCCCCCGTCACGACAGACACCGGAGAGGTGTTCTGGGGCGAGCCGGGCACGAACGGACAGCATGCGTTCTACCAGCTCATCCACCAGGGCACGCGGCTGATTCCCGCCGATTTCATCGCGTTCGTCAATCCCGCCTACCCGCTTGAAGACGGCGGCGCCGACGTGCACGGGCTGTTCCTCGCGAACTTTCTGGCCCAGACGAAAGCCCTCGCCTTCGGCAAGACGGCCGCAGAAGTTGAAGCCGAGGGCACGACTGGCGCTCTGGTGGCAGCACGCACCTTCGGTGGCAACCGACCGACAACGTCGATCTTCGCGCTTTCGCTCACCCCGCCGGTGCTCGGTCAGCTCATCGCGCTCTACGAACACATCACCTTCACGCAGGGTGTGATCTGGGGCATCAACTCGTTCGACCAGTGGGGTGTCGAACTCGGCAAGCAGCTCGCCATGCAGATCGCTCCGGCGATCGAAGGCGACACCGCAGCGATCGACGCGCAAGATGCGTCAACCCAGTCACTCCTCGCCTACTACCGCGAACACCGCAACTGAGTCGGCGAGCGCTCAGCGCTCAAACGTGACATCCACCTGAATCTCGGCGGCAAGCTTTTCGAGATCGTCTTGCACTGCCGCCAGATCGATGGATGCTGCCACGTTCGCAACCACGGTCGCCTCGAACAGGCGACCGCCGAACATCGCCGCATCTCTCGTCTCGGTTGTGAGCCGATCAATGCTGATGTCGTGAGCGCTGAGCACCGAAGAGATATCCCGAACGATGCCCGCCCGGTCATTGCCGAGCACACGCACGGTCACCAGTTGCGCATCCCTTTCGCTCGAATCGCTCTCTGCGGTGCTGTGCACGGTGACGGCGAGCAGACCTTCCAGAATATCGAGCGCAGCGCGCAGATCATCAGCCCGCTCGGCTGCCACTGAGACCTGGATCACCCCTGCGAAGGTTCCCGCGAGCTCGGCGAGTTCGCTGTTCTCCCAGTTGCCGCCGTGGTGCTCTACGATCTCTGCGATCTTGGCCACGAGGCCAGCCCGGTCATCTCCGACGACGGTCAAAATGAGAGTAGTCACACGGTCAGCGTAGTCGGGTATTCTCGCGCTATGTCTGCCGTCGACAACCCGCTGATTCCCGCTGGCTACGACGTCGCCTGGTCGATGGTGATGCTCGCAATTGCGGTTCTGGCGATCGTCGCGATGGTGTCTTGGTGGCGAGCGACCAAGTGGCTCAGTCTGACCGAGCGGCTGATGTGGGTGCTGCTCATCATCTTCGTTCCGCTCTTCGGACCTCTCGCCTGGTTCGCAATCGGACGTCGTTGCGTCGCGCAGGCGTGCTCGCTGGGGAGTGACTCCGTCTAGAGCTCGCCGGGGGTCATGAGCTGCTCGTCGATCTCTTCCGCCAACTGACGCGCCCTACTGGGCGCCTCCCCCGGCTTCTTGGGCGCGTAGACCACCAGTGAGTGGAAGACAAAACGCAACACGAACGCGAACACAAGCGTGATCGCTGTGGCGATGACGGCCGAGAAGTGTCCAGATTCAACCATCAGCGCGATGATCGGGATTCTGATCAGTGCCTCCGCGTTGTTGAAGGTGAATGACTTCACGAAGCGCATCCACATGCTGGAGGCCTGGTCGCGCATGTCGTGAAACACGAAGCGCTCTTGCAGCACGAAGTTGCCGAGGATCGTCGCCTCGGCCGCGATGATCGCCGCCCAGATGTAGTCGACGTCCAACCCGGTCAATGCCCATACGATCGCAACGTTCGCCACGGCTCCGAGCGCACCGATCACCGCAAACAACGACATCTTTCCGAACCGCAGCGCGGTGAGCTGGGTGAGAAAGTGCAAGCCCTGACGCATCGAAGCCTTCGACTCGCCCGCATGGCGGCCCGCGAAATCGAACGGTATCTCGGCGACGCGAAAGTTCCGACGCGCAAGAATCTCAAGCAGAATCTTGAATCCGCGCGGTTTCA
Organism: Microbacterium marmarense; assembly: GCF_037204165.1. Taxonomy (NCBI): domain Bacteria; kingdom Bacillati; phylum Actinomycetota; class Actinomycetes; order Micrococcales; family Microbacteriaceae; genus Microbacterium; species Microbacterium marmarense. The sequence goes on along the minus strand of NZ_JBBDGL010000001.1, from coordinate 496,222 downwards.
GAATTGCCGAGTCAACCGAGCGACGATCGATCATGAAGAAGCCCGTCATCGGATCGGTGACGTCGTGCAGCTTGACGGGAAACATCGCCTTCGTCACGGCGGTCGACGCCTTCGATACCAACACGCGCGTGCGGTCAGCGAGACCGTTGGCTGTGCCGCCACCCGCATACCGCGAGGCGGTCACGATGTCGACATCACCCTGAGCAAAGCGCTCCCACAGCTCGATAATCTTTTCTGGTGGATGCTGCAGGTCGCCGTCGATCACCACGCACAGATCGGCCTCGGCGGCCACGAACCCTTCGATAACCGCTCCGCCGAGCCCTCCCTCGCGGGTCTCACGGTGAATCAGCCGGACTGGCATGGTGGCTGTTTTCGCCACTTCGCGAATGACGCCGGGCGTAGCATCCGTGCTGTCATCGACGAACACAATCTCGGCGTCGAGGCTCGAGACACTCGCCGTGACACGCCGAACAAGCTCCGCGATGTTCGGAGCCTCATTGAACGTGGGAACGATGATCGACAGTTGCACTACCTCTCATCGTCGCATGCCCGAGCGGTGTGAGACGAGTTCTGCACAGACCGCGCAGCGCCCGCCCGTCAAAATGCCCGCAGAATAGAACCATGACTGATTCGACCACAATCACCCTTTTCGGCGCGGACTGGTGCCGCGACTGCGTACGCACGAAGGCACAGCTCGACACCCTTGGCGTCGAGTACACCTACGTTGACCTGGTCGCTGATCCTGCTGCGGCAGATGTGGCGCGTGAAGTCTCGGGGCGCACGAACATTCCTGTCGTCGTCTACCCCGACGCGTCTCACCACGTCGAGCCGTCGAACGCCGATGTCGAGTCGAAGCTGCGCGAGCTTTCGCTGATCTGAACACGCTGATCCCCCAGCGAGAAACACCGCGCGGCCGTAGGCTGAGCGTGTGAGCGAAGGCGTCGATCGAAACACCCGAGCCATCGAAGAGTCGGTAGTCACCGACTTTGCCGATCGCATGAGCTACGGCGGGTATCTCGATCTCGCCACGTTGCTGTCTGCGCAGCGCCCGCTGAGCTCTCCCGAGCATCATGACGAACTGCTGTTCATCATTCAGCATCAGACCACTGAGCTGTGGCTGAAGCTGGTGCTGCACGAGCTGGGCGCCGCCTGCAGGTATCTGCGCGATGACAACCTTGCACCTGCGCTCAAGTGTGTTGCGCGAGTGAAGCACATTCAGCGCACCCTGACCGAACAGTGGTCGGTGCTGGCGACGTTGACTCCCGCCGAGTACGCGCAGTTCCGTGCCGTGCTGGGCAACGCGAGCGGCTTTCAGTCTGCGCAGTATCGGTCTATCGAGTTCACCCTCGGCAACAAGAACGCCGCGATGCTCCGCGTCTTCGAGAACGACGCCGCCGCACACGAGCTGGTCAACTCCGCGTTACAGGCTCCGAGTCTCTACGACGAGTTCCTTCGGCTGCTCGCTCGCAGGGGCTACCAGATTCCCGCCGAGCTTCTTGAGCGTGACGTCACTCAGGCATGGACGTTTTCGCCCGAGTTGGTGCCCGTGCTCACCGCGATCTATGAAGACCCCAAATCCCATTGGGAGGCTTACGAGACCTGCGAAGAGCTCGTCGACCTTGAAGACAACTTTCAGCTCTGGCGTTTCAGGCATCTCAAGACCGTCGAGCGAATCATCGGCTTCAAGCACGGCACCGGCGGATCGAGCGGCGTTCCGTTTTTGCAGCGAGCGCTCCAGCTGACCTTCTTTCCTGAACTGTTCGCCGTGCGCACTGAGATAGGCCGATGAACGGCAACCCGTTCGCGTTGCGCGCCCTGCTCGGGCCGAGTGCGGTGCTGTGCCGCACCGCGTTGACAGGCAGCCATGGCGTGGCGTTGCCGCCTTTCATCGATCACCACGTCCATCTGCACCTCATTGATGAGTCAGGATTCGCCGCGGGGGGCATCGCCGGGGTGGTGGATCTTGGCGGCGACCCGGTCGCACTCGCTCGCCGCCCCCTCGAGCTCATTCCGCATCTGGCCTACGCGGGTGCGATTCTCACTGCTCAGGGTGGTTATCCGAGCGGACGCACTTGGGCCCCCAGCTCCATCTGGCGCGAGGTCACTGATTCGTCACTGCATCCGGGCGTGGCGGGCGGCGCAGCAACAGCGGTCGAAGAGCAGGTGGCCTTCGGTGCCGCCGTCATCAAAATCGCTCTGCACTCGGACACCGCAGTCTTCGACGCTGCGACTCTGGGCGCGATTGTTGAAGTTGCGCATGAGAACTCACTCCCCGTTGTGGCTCATGTGCAAGGCGAGGGGATGCTGCGCCTCGCGCTCGATGCAGAAGTCGACGTGCTGGCTCATGCTCCCTTCAGCGAAGCGCTCACCCCAGATCTGGTGAGCGAGTGCGTCGAGGCGGGGCAGCAGTGGGTCTCAACGCTCGACATTCATCGCGATGCTCCCGCAGCGATCTCACATGCCACGCAGAACCTGGCCGCTTTCGCCGCCGCCGACGGCCGCGTGCTGTACGGCACTGATCTAGGCAACGGTGAGCTGCCTGTCGGCATCAATGTACGCGAGGTCGCGGCGATACATGCCGCAGGGATCCAGGGCAGCGCCCTGATCGACACCCTCATCGATGCATGGCCCTACAGCGATGCCCTGGCTGGCGTCGCCACCTTCATTCCGGGTGACCCGCCCGCGTCTATTGAAGACATCCCCCGATGGCTGGCGAATGCCACCGTCGTTCCACACGAGGAGCTGGTGCACGATGACTGACAGCGAATATTCACAGGCCATCGAAGACTTCGCCGCCGCAGCGGCTGCGCTTGACCTCGCTGACGGACTTGCTGAGGTGCGCGAGGAGTTCGTCGGCGCCGACACTTCACTGGTGTACTTCGACGGCAACTCACTCGGGCGTCCGCTGCGTGCGAGTGTGGAGCGCCTGACCTCGTTCGCAGAGCACGAGTGGGGCGGTCGCCTCATTCGTGGATGGGACGAAACCTGGATGCAGCTGCCGTTCGAGATCGGCGACACGATCGGTCGCGCTGCGATCGGTGCATCGGCGGGCCAGACGGTGGTGGGCGACTCGACTACGGTGCTGCTGTACAAACTGCTGCGCGCGGCGTTTGATGCGCAACACGCGTCAGATTCCGCACGCGTGGAGATCGTGGTCGACCGCGATAGTTTTCCCACCGATCGATACCTCGTCGAGGGGATTGCCCGAGAACGAGGCGGGCGCGTGCGCTGGATCGACGTCGAACTGGACGGCGGCGTGACGGCTGACGCATTGAGCGCAGCGGTCGGAGCTGAAACCGCCGTGGTCTTGCTGTCGCACGTGGCCTATCGCTCGGGCTATCTTGCCGACGCGCGAGCGCTGACCACCATCGCACACGACGCGGGCGCGCTCGTGCTGTGGGATCTGTGCCACTCTGCGGGCTCCGTGCCAGTGCACGCCGATGAGTGGGGCTTCGACCTCGCGGTCGGCTGCACCTACAAGTACCTCAACGGCGGGCCGGGTTCCCCCGCCTTCGCCTACGTGGCATCGCGCCTGCAAGACACGTTGACGCAGCCCATCCAGGGCTGGATGGGCACCGCTGACGTCTTCGCGATGGGGCCTGAGTATCGCCCCGCCGAAGGCATGCGCCGGTTCTTGTCGGGCACGCCGCCGATCACCGGCATGCTCGCGATGCAAGACACGCTGGCACTGATCGAGCGCGTCGGCATTGCGGCAGTGCGAGAGAAATCTGTGCAACTCACCGAGTTCGCGTTGCGCGTGAGCGACGCGTTGCTTTCTGGGCTGGGAGTCACTGTTGCCTCACCGCGCGAAGCCGATCACCGCGGGGGCCACATAACGCTCTCTCACTCGACGATGCGCGAGGTGACCGCTGCGCTGTGGCAGAACGACATCATTCCCGACTACCGCGACCCACACGGGCTGCGCATCGGATTGTCACCGCTGTCTACGTCGTTCGAAGAGGTTCTCGAAGGGCTTGTCGCCGTGCGGCTGGCGATAAAGGCGGCGACGCCTAGCGGCTAAACGTCGTCGATCGACGAAAGTCGCCGCCCGGCGACTTACACTTCTGCGATGAGCAATGATGCCCACGGCGGCGCCGACGGTGCCCTGAACGATACGCCCGCGCACACCACGGAGCCGTCTCAGCAAAAGTCGGCGACCCCCGGGCGCCTGCCCGTCAGCAGCATCTGGCGCTACGCAATCGGGTCTCTCGGCACGGGCGGCTTCGCCACCCTCCCGGGCCTCGTGCTCACCTACTACATGACCGATTCGCTCGGCATCGCGGCGATAGTGGCGGGTCTGGTCATCGCCGGAGCCAAGGTCTGGGATGTCGTCATCGACCCGATCATCGGTGCGATGACTGACAGAGACCTGATCCACAACGGCACGCGGCGGCGCCTCATGCTCATCGGTGCGCTCTCGCTGCCGGTGTTCTTCGCCCTCACCTTCGCCGTGCCCCCGTCGCTGGGCCCCGTCGTTGGGGCGATCTGGGTCGTCATCGCGTTCACCGCCACGGCGACCGCGTTCAGCCTGTTCCAAGTGCCGTACATCGCGCTGCCCGCAGAGTTGACCCCCGACTACAACGAACGCACACGGCTGCTGACGTGGCGCGTTGTCGTGCTGACCTTCGCCATCTTGCTCTTTGGTGCTGGCGGCCCTGCGCTTCGCCGCATTACCGACGATCCGGTCACCGGCTATCTCGTGATGGGCGTCATCGCAGGATTGGTCATCGGAGTCGGGATGCTGCTCGCCACCACCGTGACTCGCCGCGCCGCACGCAGCAGCATCCAGCCCTCTTCATCGGCGACCGCACGGATCGCACCCACCGCGCCCCCACCTCGCACAAGCATCCGCGCGCACTATGCCGCGGGTATCGCGGCGCTTCGTCGAAGCCCCGCCTTCCGCGCGCTGCTTGCCACGTTCGTGCTGCAGGCTTTAGCGACCGGCCTCATGCTGGCTGGCGCGCAATACGTGGCGACGTGGGTGCTTCATTCTGAAGCCGCCGTCGAGCTGCTTTTCGTGGCGCTTATCGCTCCGGCCCTGTTCGCGGCTCCCGTATGGGGCGCGATCGCTCGTCGCATCGGCAAAGAGCGAGCATTTGCCATCTCAAGCGTCATCTTCGCAATCGCGGCGCTCACAATCATTCTTGCGCTCTGGATTCCAGGCGAATGGGTCTACGCGCCTGTTGCTGTGAGCGGAATCGCCTATGCGGGCATGCAGTCTCTGCCGATGGCTATGCTTCCCGATGTCATCTCGGCAGACGAGCGCACCCACGGTGCTGGCCAAGCCGGCGCATTCAGCGGTGTGTGGACTGCCGGTGAGACGGTTGGGTTCGCGCTCGGCGCCACCACGCTGTCAGTCATCCTCACCACCACAGGCTATGTCTCCTCGACGGCGAGCGAACTGGTAATCCAACCCGATGCCGCCGTGACAGGAATCGTGGTGAGCTTCAGCCTGGTTCCAGCGATCCTCATTGCCGTCAGCCTGGTAGCGCTCGCCAAGTACCCGCTGCGGCGAGCCGACATAGACTGATCACTCGCACAAAGGAGAGCGCATTGCCTGAGGGATCGCCAAAAACGCCAGCCAAATCCGCTGCGAAGCGGCCATCCACAGCAAAAGCGGGCCTGGCTGACGAGGTGCGCAAAGCTCTCGACGCCGATATCGATCGACTCGAGACCGGCTCTCAGATGTGGAGTCACTTGACGCTGTCGCAGCGCGCAACGCTGATGGAGCGACTCGCCTCATCCGTTGGCGCGGTCGCCGAGGAGTGGGCCGACACGGCGGCGATATCCAAAGAGCTTGAGCCCGGTCACCCGCTGCGCGGCGAAGAGTGGCTTTCCGGACCATACGGCACGCTGACTGCTCTCGAAGCCTACGGCTCGACGCTTCGTGCGCTCGCCGCGGGCGCGAGCCCTCTCAACGCAGTGAAGATCGACACTGCCGCTGGCGGCCGCACCCGCGCGCACGTGTTTCCCCTTTCCCGCGTCGATTCTCTTCTTCTTTCGGGCTACACCGGCGAGATTTGGTTTGAGCCCGGCGTCACACAGCGCGACGCTCGCGAAAGCGCCGGACTCGCGCAGCTCACCCCGTCGGATTCGGGGGGCGTTGGCCTAGTGCTGGGAGCAGGAAACATCACCTCGATTCCGGTGCTCGACGTCATCTATGAACTGCTCGCCCACAACCGCGTGGCGCTGCTGAAGGTCAACCCAACCCAAGACTCACTCGTGCCGGTGTTCGAACGTGCCCTCGCGCCGCTGATCGAGCCAGGCTTCTTGAAGATCATCCGAGGCGACGGCGCGGTGGGCGCCTATCTCACGACCCACCCGCGAATCTCGCACGTGCACATCACCGGGGCAGCAACCACATTCGACGCGATTGTCTGGGGTCCATCGAAAGGTGCGGGGTCCGCCGCAACCACCAAGCGTCGCCGTGAGAACAAGCCCAAACTGACCAAACCCATCACCGCCGAACTTGGTGGGGTTTCACCCATCATTGTGGTTCCAGGCGAGTGGAGCGACGCCGACCTGAAGTTTCAGGCCGAGCACATCACCACGATGCGACTGCAGAATTCTGGGCACAACTGCATCGCTGGTCAAGTCGTCATCATCAGCCGCGACTGGGCACAGCGCGAGGACTTCCTTGCTGCTCTGCGAACAGCCTATGACGCGGCCCCCCGCCGCTCAGCGTGGTACCCGCGTAGCAACGAGAAGCTGGAAACCGCGGGTTCCACATACCCGAACGCCCACTGGTGCGCCGGGGGCACTCGTGCACTCATCGAAATCGGTGCCGACGATGACGCGAGCGCGCTCGAGACGACGGAGTACTTCGCTCCGGTGCTAGGAGTTGTCGCGCTCACCGGCAACGGACAAGAGTTCCTCGATGCAGCCGTGGCTCACGCGAACGACAAGCTCATCGGAACACTTGGCGCAAACGTCATTATTGATCCGCGAACGCTCGATACGCTGGGCGACAATTTCGAACAGTCGATGGCCGACCTGCGATACGGCACCATCGCGATCAACGCCTGGACGGCGCTCGGGTTCCTGACGCCGACCCTGTCGTGGGGCGGTTTTCCTGGCGCGAGTCTTGAAGACGTCGAAAGTGGCATCGGAATTGTGCACAACGCACTGTTGCTCGACCGTGTCGAGCGATCAGTCGTGCGCGGTCCATTCCGACCGTTCCCGCGCTCAGTAGGCGCGGTGATGCGGCCCGGCACGTTTTCGGTGTTGCCGAAGCCACCGTGGTTTGTCACCTCGCGCACCGGCGCAGGCGTGAGCGAAGGCCTCACGCGCTTCCGCATCGATCGCAACTGGGTCGGGCTCGCGAAGACCCTCGCGAAGGCATTCGGCGCATGAGCAAGCGTCGCCATGCCCTCGACGCCGACTATGTGATCGTCGGCGCAGGCTCAGCGGGCGCGACGCTTGCCGCCCGTCTCAGCGAAGACCCAACGGTTTCGGTTCTTCTGCTCGAAGCCGGCGATGCCGACAAGGCGCTTGAGTTGCACATTCCGGCCGCTTTCTCGAAGCTCTTCCGAGGAAAGTACGACTGGAATTACGACACCGTCGCGCAATCTTCGCTGAACGGCCGAACAGTGTTCTGGCCGCGAGGAAAGACGCTCGGCGGCTCATCGTCGCTCAACGCGATGATGTGGGTGCGCGGCTTCGCCGCGGACTATGACGAATGGGCGGAGCTCGCCGGAGACAGCTGGTCATGGGATGCGCTGATCCCCTATTTCATGAGGGCCGAAGACAACGAAACTGTCAGCCACAAAACCCAGGGCACCGGCGGCCCGCAGCGCGTCGAGCATCAGCGTGATCCTCGCCCACACACCGCCGCATTCCTCGAAGCCGCGCGCGAAGCAGGTCACGAAGTCGTGCCGGCAAACCAGCCCACCGGCCTCGGTTTCAGCCAAACTATGGTGGCGCAGCGGCGAGGAGCACGAGCATCCACCGCCGACGCCTATCTGCGCCCCGCGCGCAGACGAAAGAACCTGCGCATTGTTACCGGCGCATTCGTGCGTCGTGTGACCTTCAGCCACGACCCCGTTCCTCAGGCGACCGGTGTCTACGTTGAAATCAACGGCGTCACCCATCATGCCCGCGCGAACCGCGAAGTGATTCTCTGCGGCGGCGCGGTCAACACCCCACAGCTTCTGATGCTCAGCGGTATAGGACCAGCACAGCACTTGGCTGATCATGGCATCCCGCTCGTCGCAGAGTCTTCTGACGTCGGCAGCAACCTTCAAGACCATCTCGTCGCTGGATTGGCGCCGGGGGCACTCGGCGGCACCCTGTACACCGCAGAGAGTGCGGGCCAGCTCGCGCGCTATCTGACCACGCGCATGGGTATGCTCAGCTCAAACGTTGCCGAAGCGTGCGGCTTCGTGCGCACTCCGGTCGCTGATGCAGCCGGAATGGGAGCGGGTTTGGCTGACATCGAGATCATCTTCGCCGCTGCGCCTTACGTTGGCGAAGGGCTCGTCCCGTTGCCCGCTGAGGGACTCACGGTCGGAGCGATCCTGATGCGACCGCGCAGCCGCGGCACCATCCGCCTGGCCTCGGCAGACCCCCACGACAAGGCCGTCATCGACCCCGCATACCTGTCAGACCCAGACGGCATCGACCGTGCGACGCTGATTGCTGGTCTTGCCGAGTGCGAGCGGATCATCGCCACCGACGCGTTGAAAGCAGTCACCAATGGTGAGTGGGTACAGCCCGTCGACGGCGCCACGATGAGCGCCGCCGAGCGGGCAGAGCTCGCCGTCGATCAGTATTCCCACACGCTCTACCATCCGGTGGGAACAGCGCGCATGGGCCTAGACGCCACCTCGGTCGTTGACCCACAACTGCGGGTGCGAGGCGTCGAAGGCCTGCGTGTGGTCGACGCCTCGGTGATGCCGACGATCATCCGCGGGCACACCAACGCGCCAGCGATTGCGATCGGCGAGCGCGCAGCCGATCTCATTCTCGAGCGCAAAGCGTCAAAATAGAACTGCCCCTCCGCAAGAGCGGAAGGGCAGTTCGAAGCATGGATGCTGCGGGTCAGCGACCCGAACGGCGGTTGCCGCCGTTCTCGCGAACGACCGAGCCAACCATCAAGCTCGACGAGCCACCCGAATGCGAGGCACGGCGCGAACCCGACTGACGGGGCTTGCCTGCCGGCGCTGCATCACGGTGTGAGCTGTCGCGGTGCGGAGCCGCGTGCTGCTGGCCTGAACGCTGACCACCGCTCGACGAGCCGCCCTGGCTGCGCTGTCCACCTGAGCGCTGACCGCCGCCAGCTGCTTCAGAGCTGCGCTGCGCGGGGCGCCCCGAACGGTCACGACGCGGCTGCGACTGACCGCCGCCTTCACGTGCGGCACGCTTGCGCTGTGCGTTTGCACCCTGGCTGCGGCCGCCACCGCGTTGCGGCTCGACCTTCGGCGCGGGCTTGACGTACGCGGCAACCGTGCCGACGAGTGCGGCTACCTCGGGCGAGGTCGGCGTCACACGCGTAGGCGTGACCGAAATCGCTGCCTTGCGCAGCAGCTGAGCGACGTCTTTCTCTTGACCGGGCAGAACCAAGGTCACCACTGCGCCTTCGGCGCCCGCGCGGGCGGTGCGGCCCGAGCGGTGCAGGTACGCCTTGTGTTCCATAGGCGGGTCAACGTGAATGACCAACTCGACGTCGTCAACGTGCACGCCACGAGCGGCCACATCGGTGGCGACAAGAACCTTGGCGGCGCCCGACGAGAACGCGGCGAGGTTGCGGTCACGCGCGGGCTGCGAGAGGTTGCCGTGCAGATCGACAGCCGGAATGCCCGCCGCGGTGAGCTTCTGGGCGAGCTTCTTGGCCTGGTGCTTCGTACGCATGAACAGAATGCGACGGCCGGTGCCCGAGGCAAGCGTTCGGATGACTTCGTTCTTGGAGTCGACGCCATCGAGGGTGAACACGTGGTGGGTCATCGCCGCTACGGGAGAGTTGGCCTCATCGACCGAGTGGAGCACCTCGTTCTGCAAGAAGCGGTTGACGAGCTTGTCTACACCGTTGTCGAGCGTGGCGCTGAAAAGAAGCCGCTGTCCTCCGGTCGGTGTTGCCGACAGGATGCGGGTAACACCGGGCAAGAATCCCAGGTCGGCCATGTGGTCAGCTTCATCGATGACGGTGATCTCGATGGCGTTCAGCTTCACGAAGCCCTGCTTCATGAGGTCTTCAAGGCGACCAGGGCACGCGACGATGATGTCGACACCTGATTTGAGGGCCTGCACCTGACGGTTCTGGTTGATACCGCCGAAGATCGTGGTGGTGGTCATTCCATAGGCCTTGGCAAGCGGCTCGAGAACCGCATTGATCTGGGTGGCGAGCTCGCGCGTCGGTGCGAGCACGAGGCCAAGAGGCAGGCCAGCACGGCGGCGCCCGCCTGCCAGCTGGGTGCCGAGGCGAGCCACCATTGGAATCGAGAAGGCGAGGGTCTTGCCCGAGCCGGTCTTTCCCCGGCCGAGCACGTCGCGACCGGCGAGCGTGTCAGGAAGAGTGTCTACCTGAATCGGAAAGGCGTTGGTTTTGCCCTCGGCGGCAAGAATGTTGACGAGGGGCTGCGGCACGTTGAGCGTGCTGAATGTGACATCAGTCATTGAGGATTCGTTCTCCGGGCACAGATACGCGCCCTATTCGGTGGCCCGAGTCATATTTTGACCTGGGGTCGCCGTGCGAAAGTTTCAGCCAGCGACGTCTGGGAGCGTGTCTACAGACGGCGGCGAGGGAGCGTTCTACGACGCAAGAAGCGCATCGGAGCGCTGCAAGAATCCTTAGTCTACCAGGGACGCGGCCTCTGCCTCGGCCAGAGACAACGGCTGCGTCTCAGCAAGTGCGTCATAGCGGGCGGCTTCAGGCTCGCTCACGGGTTCGAACTCGGCGGCGAACTTGTCGGTTGCGGCGCGCAGCACCGCCGCAATCCCCGGCTCGGTGGCGGCGTGCGAAGCATCCGAGATCATGAAAAACTCTGCCTCGGGCCACGCCCGGTGCAGATCCCACGCGGTCATCGGCGGCGTGCACATGTCGTAGCGTCCCTGCACGATCACGGCGGGAATGTGGCGGATCGCCCGCACCCCGCTGATCAGCTGGCCTTCTTCGAACCAGCCACCGTGCATGAAGTAGTGGTTCTCGATTCGCGCGAACGCGGTGGCTGCGGCGGGGTCGGTCATGTCGGCGACCAGCTCAGGGTCGGGAAGCAAGGTCAGCGTGGACGCTTCCCACCTCGACCATGCCACTCCCGCGGGAATGTGCACCGCGGGGTCTGGATCGCTGAGTCGCCGATGGTAGGCCGCCAGCATGTGGGAGCGCTCGAGTACCGGAATCGGTGCGATGAAGTCTTCCCAGAGATCGGGGAACACGGCTCCTGCCCCACCCTCGTAGAACCATTCGAGTTCATGTCGGCGAAGGGTGAAGATGCCGCGCAGCACGATCTCGCTCACCGCGTCGGGGTGCGACTGGGCGTATGCGAGCGCGAGCGCACTGCCCCATGAACCGCCGAAGACCTGCCACTTCGCGATGCCGAGGTTGCGACGCAACAACTCGATGTCAGCCACGAGGTGCCAGGTTGTGTTGAAGCGAAGATCAGCCTCAGGATCGCTCGCGTGCGGGATGGATTTTCCACACCCTCGCTGGTCGAAGAGAATGATGCGATAGCGCTCAGGGTCGAAGAATCGGCGTTGCCACGGAGAGGTTGCGCCGCCCGGACCACCGTGCAGAAAGACCACGGGCTTGCCGTGGGGGTTGCCACTCTGTTCCCAGTAGATGCGATTGCCCTCGCCCGCGATCAGCTGTCCGGTCTCGTAGGGTTCGATGTCGGGGTAAAGGATGTCATCCAGTGAGTCGTTCATCGGCTTCTCTCGGCGTTCTCGCACTGTCGCCGTTGGCAGTGCGCAATGATGATCATGGCTCACGGTACCGCGCGCAACCCGGCTTAGCGCGGAGCCTAGGCCTGCGGGTTGCGCTCTGCCAGGCCCTCGCAGAGCTGGATGCTGATGAGCTCAGCGTGCCACTGCAGCTCGAGAAAGAGTGAACGGTTGGCGGATCAGTGCGTGCTGGGCGAGAATGAGAGCCGACGAAGAGGTATCTCCATGAGCGAGACAGCAATGACTCCCGCAACCAACGGCATCCACACACCCAGCGATCACGCGCATCCCGAGACAGCTCCGCTCCACCTGCCGCACCCTGCTGCCGATTGCCCGCGTTGCTTCACCGAGCTTCAGGCCGATCGACACTGGTGGCAGGCCCGTCCCGCCGGTGCGCGGCTGGTTGGTCTCGTCATCTCGCGAGACGACATGCCCTCGGTGGTCGATCAGCGAAACGAGCTCACTCGTTTCGGAGTGCCGATTGAAGGGTTCCGTCACCCGGCACCCGAGACGCTCGAATCGTGGGAAGAGCGACTGGTCCGCCTTTTCGGGACCCTCAAAGGCGGCGACGTGCTCGTGGTGGCCAATATGCACGCTTTAGGCCGCGACAACGAAGAAGAGCGACGCACCATCGCCGCTCTGCGCAATCGAGGGGTCATGGTGAAGGTGCTCAGCCACACTGGTCGCCACCTCGCTGATCCCGTCGCTATCGCCGAGCACTCCAAACAGGCCTGAAGCGACGCCGGTCGGCCATCAGCCGCCGACGTACTGCCGCAGATGTGCTGCGGTGAGAGTATCCGACGACGCAATGAGGTCGGCTGGCGTACCCTCGAAAACGATTTCGCCCCCGCCCCGGCCCGCGCCCGGGCCCAGATCAATAATCCAGTCGGCGTGCGCCATCACCGCCTGATGATGCTCGATCACGATCACGCTGTTGCCTGACTCGACCAGCCTGTCGAGCATGCCGAGCAGGTTGTCAACGTCGGCGAGGTGAAGCCCGGTCGTGGGCTCGTCGAGCACATAGATCGCTCCCTTCTTGGCCATCGAGATTGCCAGCTTCAACCGCTGGCGCTCTCCGCCCGACAGGGTGCTGAGCGCCTGGCCGAGCGTGATGTATCCGATTCCGACGTCGATCATGCGCGCCAGCGTGGTGTGGCTTGCTCCTTTCTTGGGCAAGAACTCCTCTGCCTCAGCCACGGTCATCGCCATGACTTCTTTGATGTTCTTGCCGTCGAGCAAGTGCTCGAGCACCTCGTTGGCAAAGCCACTGCCCTCACAAAGGTCGCAGCGGGTCTCGACCGTCGAGGCGAAGCCGAGCTCGGTGATGATCACGCCAAGCCCCTTGCACGCGATGCATGCTCCCTCGGAATTCGCGCTGAACAGCGCAGGCTTGACGCCGTTCGCCTTAGCGAAAGCGGTGCGAATACCGTCAAGCAGGCCCGTGTACGTCGCGGGGCTGCTGCGTCGGGAGCCTTTGATGGGCGACTGGTCGACGACGATGACATCGTCAAACGCGGGCAGATTGCCGTGGATGAGTGACGATTTTCCCGACCCCGCAACCCCTGTCACGACGGTGAGCACGCCCAGTGGCACATCGACGCTGACATTCTTCAGGTTGTGCTGCGCAGCATCCCGAATCTCAAGCACGCCCTTCGGTGTGCGCGTGGACTCTTTCAGCCTCGCCCGGTGGTCAAGGTAGCGCCCGGTGAGAGTGTTTGACGCGCGAAGATCGGCGACGGTTCCGCTGAACTGCACTTCGCCACCCGCTCGGCCGGCGCCGGGGCCGAGGTCAACGACGTAATCGGCGATATCGATCACCTCCGGCTTGTGCTCGACAACCAGAACGGTGTTGCCCTTGTCTCGCAGCTGACGAAGCAGGTCGTTCATGCGCTGAATGTCGTGCGGGTGCAAGCCAGCCGTTGGCTCGTCGAATACGTAAGTGATGTCGGTCAGCGAGGAGCCAAGGTGGCGAATCATCTTGGTGCGCTGAGCTTCACCGCCAGAGAGGGTTCCCGACGCGCGGTCGAGCGAGAGATACCCCAGCCCTATCTCGACGAACGAATCGATGAGCTGTTGCAGACTGACCAGCAGCGGCGCCACCTGCGGATCTTTGATCGAGCGCAGCCAGGTGGCAAGGTCGGTGATCTGCATCTGGGCGGCGTCGGCAATGCTCACGCCGTCGATCTTCGAATCACGTGTGGCCTGCGCAAGCCGCGTGCCCTCGCACTGCGGGCAAGCTAGGAACTTGACAGCCCGGTCAACGAACGCGCGAATGTGCGGCTGCAGGGCATCGCGGTCTTTCTGGAGCATCGACTTGGTGATCTTGGGAACCAGACCCTCATAGGTCATGTTGATGTTCTGGATCTTGATCTTGGTGGGCTCTTTGTAGAGAAAGTCATTGAGCTGCTGCTCAGTGAAGTCCTTGATGGGCACATCTGCGGGAAACAGCCCTGACTCGCTGAATCCGCGCACCATCCAGCCGTCGGCGCTGTAGCCGGGGATCGTGATGGCACCATCGGTGAGCGACTTCTCACGATCGAATAGTTCGGCCAGGTCAACGTCGCTTACCTCGCCGAGACCCTGGCAGTGCGGACACATTCCGCCGGTCACCGAGAATGACCGAGCCTCGCTCTTGCCGGACGCCGTTTTGATGCGCCCGCTGCCGCTGACCGACGGCACATTGAACGAATAGGCCTGTGGCGAGCCGATGTGCGGTGCAGCGATACGGCTGAACAACAAGCGCAGCATCGCGTGCGCATCGGTTGCGGTGCCGACCGTCGAGCGGGCGTTTGCCCCCATGCGCTCCTGATCGACCAGAATCGCCGGGCTCAGATTCTCGAGTGCGTCGACTTCGGGGCGATTCATCTGCCCCATGAACTGCTGCACGAACGTGGGGTAAGTGTCGTTGATGAGGCGCTGAGACTCGTTCGCTATCGTGCCGAACACGAGCGAAGACTTGCCCGATCCGCTCACGCCGGTAAAGACGCTCAATCGCCGTTTGGGAATTTCAACACTCACGTTCTTGAGGTTGTTCTCGCGTGCACCGACGACGCGAATCACCTCGTGAGAATCAGCGATGTGTCCGGATGCCTCGGTCATGAGTTTCCTCTCGTGGTGCCACCTACATTCTGGCGTGCACCGGCGACATTGCGCTTGTGTTTTTCTGCGCGGGCGCAGAACCGCTCCTACTCAGACGATGACCGCGCGCCAACAACCCGGCACGTGGTCATCGACCATGCCAGACGACTGCATCAAGGCATACATCGTGGTTGACCCGACGAAACGAAAACCGCACTTCTTCAACGCCGTGCTCATGGCATCGGACTCAGCCGTCGTGGCAGGCACATCTGCGAGCGACTGCGGACGAGGTCGCTTCTCTGGCGCAAACGACCACATGAACTGGTCGAACTCCCCCGCACGCAACTCCAGCATGAGTCGAGCGTTTGAAATGGTCGCCCCGATCTTCAATCGATTGCGGATGATTCCCGCATCCATCATCAACCGCTCGACGTCCGAGTCATCGAATCGCGCGATCACCGCGGGATCAAAACCTGCAAACACCTCACGAAAGTGCGGTCGCTTGCGCAGAATGGTGATCCAGCTGAGTCCGGCCTGAAAGCCCTCAAGGCTCATCTTCTCGAACAGCGCCAGGTCGCCGTGCAGCGGTCGCCCCCACTCCTCGTCGTGGTAGCGGCGATACTCCGCGTCATCCCCCACCCACGCGCAACGCGCGATGCCGTCGGGCCCGATCCGCACATCCGCACTCATTCCGCAACCCTACGGCGCGGGGCGGACAGTGTCAGGCCATCGAGAGGACGAGCTGCCCGGCGCGCCCGCGGTCGAGATGGGCGTGCGCAGCGGATGCTTCGGCCAGCGGGTAGGTCCCCTCGACCACGGCGCGCAGAGACCCGGCGTCGACCAGCTCGGCGGTGACGGCGAGATCGTGGCGCTTCGCGGCATCCTTCCTGAGTCCAGTGAGCGCGATGCGCGAGCGTCGTCCGCGTGAGCCGATCGTCCACAGGTGCCACCAGAGCGCACCGAAGGTCGGCACCGTGATCAAGTAGCGGCCCGTCGGGGTGAGCAGCGCTCGCGCGCGGCGGTAGCCGAGGTTGCCGTTCACATCGAACACGACGTCGAAGCGGTCGTCGAGTCTTGGAATGTCGACTGCTCGGTAGTCGAGTACGCGCTCGACTCCGAGGTCGCGCACCGCCTGCGCGCGCTCGGCGCTGCACACCGCGGTGACCTCGGCTCCCCACGTATGGGCGAGCTGTACGGCCAACGTGCCGACCGCGCCGGATGCTCCGTTGATCAGCACACGGTCGCCGCTCTGCAGCTGTGCGGTGTCACGGAGGAAGGCCATCGCCGTCGCGTCGACGAGGGCGGCGGCATCCGTCGACGAAAGCCCCGCAGGACGACGCGCGATCACGCCCGAGGCCTTGACGCGCACGAAATCGGCGTGCGAACCCATCGCGGCTCCAGTGGCCCCCCACACGCTGTCGCCCGGCGCAACCTCGGTGACGCCGTCGCCGATCGAGTCGACGATCCCCGCGAAGTCCGAACCCTGGATCGACGGTCGCGGTTTTCGCAGTCCCGCGAAGAGCCGTGCGGCGAAGGACTCGCCCGATCGAAACGCGGCGTCGGATGCCCCGACAGACGAGGCTTCGACGCGCACGACGACGGTGCCGGGCTCGGCGACGGGCGTCGGCCGCTCGACAACCTCAACGACCTCGGGCCCTCCGTAGGCCCGGAAGACGACTGCGCGCATGGTCTGCTCCTTCGTGTAAAGAATTATTTACACGAAGGCTACGACCCAGTCCGCGAGTATGTCAAGTTTTCTTGACATACTCGCGGTGCGACGGACTACTTCTTCTTGAGCGACTTCTCTGACACGGGCGCCTCGCCCGATGCAGCGAGCGCACGATAGTGCTCGCGGGCCTCATCCTGGCGAGCTCGCTCGGCGCCTGACGCGATCGGAGCGCGCACGTGCTCGGGCGCGAAGCCGTAGGCGTCGACGAGGTCTTGAGCGTGCGGACGAAGCCTCGTGCAGAGTCGGTCGATGTAGCGAGTAACCGATGCCGCACGCTGGGTCGAGAGCCGCCCGTTGATCATGTACCAGGCGAGGTGCTTCTCGATCAGGTAGAGGCCAAAGAGGTCTCGAAGCCAAGTGAGCACCTGCGCGGTGCCCTCATCTTCGACCGAGGCGACACCGTCAGAGAACGCCTCCCACTGCAACAGCTCTCCGTGTGCACGAGCCGCTTCGATGAGCTCTGCCTGGCGAGAGTTGAAGACCTCGGCTGCCTCTTTCGAGGAGAGCTTGGAGGCCGGTCGCAGCGCCGAGGCGACGTCTGACACCATCTGCTCAACGCGTCCGGCGAGCAGCTCATGCTGCTGTTCTGCACGCAGGCCGAACTCGACCGAGCGCGCCGTCGAACCGAAGTCGGCGACCGACTGGCCGAATTGACGCAAGCCTGCGCCGTGAAAGACCTTGCCCGCGGTCTGGCCGACAGCGTACTTCGCGAGCTTGGCAGCATCCGCCCCTTTGAACTGCTTTGCGAAATCGCTCAGCAGTCGCTTGCCGACAAGCTGCAGCAGAACGTTGTTGTCGCCCTCGAAGGTGACGTAGACATCGAGGTCTTGACGAAGGCCCACAAGCCGGTTCTCGCCAAGGAAGCCGGAGCCACCGCACGCCTCGCGCGCTTCTTGGATGGTGTCGAGGGCGTTCCATGTCGAGAGCGGCTTAAGCGCGGCGGCAAGGGTCTCGAGATCTTCGCGCTCTTCGGGGGTGTCATTGCGACCCGAGAAGACGCCATCGAACTTCTGCAGCAGCTCATCGTTCGCGAAGAATTGCGCGTAGTTCTGGGCGAGCAGCGGAAGCAGACGACGCTGGTGCTTGCCGTAGTCGAGCAGCACGATCTCGTCGGTGCCCGAGCCAGAATCGAACTGACGACGCTGGTTGGCGTAGGTGAGGGCGATATAGAGCGAGAGCGCCGTGCCGGTCGTTGCGGCGCCATCAAGCGAGACGCGACCCTGCACGAGCGCGCCGAGCATGGTGAAGAAGCGGCGGCCTGGGCTGGAGATCTCGCTCGAGTAGCTGCCATCAGCGGCAACATCACCGTAGCGGTTGAGCAGGTTCTCACGGGGCACGCGCACCTGATCGAAGTGCAGGCGACCGTTGTCGATGCCGTTGAGGCCACCCTTGACGCCATCGTCTTCGCCACCGACGCCGGGCATGAAGCTGCCCTCGTCGTCGCGGATCGGAACGAAGAAGCAGTGCACTCCGTAGTTCACGCCACCGGTAATAAGCTGTGCGAACACAGTTGCTGCCTTGCCGTGCACAGCGGCATTGCCGAGATAGTCCTTCCATGCACCGCGGAACGGTGTGTGAATGACGAACTCTTCGGTCTCGACGTCGTAGGTCGCGGTGGTACCGATTGCGGCGACGTCTGAGCCGTGGCCGGTCTCTGTCATCGCGAATGCGCCGGGAATGGTCAGGTCGACGATGTCGCGCAGCCACTTATCGTGGTGCTTCTTCGTGCCCAACTGCAGCACCGCAGAGCCGAAGAGCCCCCACTGCACACCCGACTTGATCTGCAGGCTGGGGTCAGCGAGTACGAGCTCCTGGAATCCGGCAATGTTGGCGCCGTTGTTCCCCTCGCCGCCGTACTCTTTCGGAATTGCGCGGCGCGATGCGCCATGCGGAACCAGCAGGTGCATCTGCTCGAGCACACGCTCGCGGTGCTCGGCCATGGGCTGACCTTCGATGCGCCAGAATGCGGGATCCTTGATCATCTCTCGCGCCTCGCGGCGGGTGTCTGCCCACGTTCCCAGCAGCAAGTCGGTCACCGCATCGATCTCGATGCGGGGCTCGGATGCTTCGGCGGCGCTGTGTGCGGCGGTAGGCGCGCCGCCGGCAGGAGTGCGCTTGCTCTTGGCGGGCGTCGAAGAACGGACGGCGGTGTCAGACATGGCATCACCTTTCGGCTTTGGAGGGCAGGCTAAGTCACTTTCGACCGTAGGACTCCTCCAACGGCCCGGCAACACCGTTGGCGCATTGCTACAACCCGGCGACGCTACAGCTTCGCCGGTCATGTGCACTCCCGACATGTCATCGCCGAGACCCCATTGCGCAGCGAGGCCAATGCGCCCGCACGTGCAAGAACAGTGGCCTCAAGTGATGAGTGTTGCTTGGGCGAGGTGGCCTAGAGCTTCAGCCCATGACCGAAGCGGAAGAGCGGGTTCTCGGTGTCGAAGGGCACATCAGGGCGTGATGCCTCGACCGCTGCCATCGAGCGCGGCAGGTCAAACGGCAGACGACCCTTCGGCGACGCAGCGCCGGTCAGCACATCGAGCAGTGCGGCGGCACTCGCGCCCCAGTTGGCCGTGATTGCCGCGACATGATCGACGAATGGTGTGAGAACTGCGGGGCGGTCAAGCAGCACGTCGATGACCGTAGGCACGGTAGCCGCGACCTCGCGCACATGAGCCACGACCTCGTCTGAGTAGTCGAGTGAACCCGCGTGAAAGAAGTTCTCGAACATCGTCTCGCGCTCTTCGAACGGAGCCTGGAGTCGCAGCACCGCCACTTCTGCTTCAGCCGGGGTGGCAACGATGTCACCGAAGCGCGCGGCAGTGTCTGCGTCGATTCCTTCAACGTAGAGCTTCGGACGATTCGCGAGCGGGAGCACTCCGGTGTTGGCGAGCACCGTGATCGCCGCGCGCTGGGCGGCTTCGCCCGCCGCGCGAAACTCGGCGTTGCCGACAATCGCGTCAGCCTTGTCTTCATCCACAAATGGGTTCTCGAACAGCCCGAGGTCGAACTTCTCGCGCAACACGCGGCGCGCCGAGACGTCGAGGCGCTCTTCGGTCACTTCACCGTCTGCGACGAGCTCAAGCAGCAGTTCGGGGCATGCTTCGCCGCCGAACTGGTCGACGCCGGCGTCCATGACCTTCTTCATGCGCTCACGCGGGGTCAGATGCTCAACACCCCACGCTCGGGCAGCGTGAACGTGACCGAGTAGCGCGCGGTCGTGAATCAGTCCCCAGTCGGTGCACACCACACCTTCGAATCGATAGCGCTCGCGCAACAGTCCGGTGATCACCGACTTATTGAAACCGAAACCGACTTCTTCGTACTCGGTGCCCACCGGCATGCCGTAGTAGGGCATGATCTGGCGGGTGCCTGCTTCGAACGCTGCCTCGAAAGGCTTGAGATGCGTTTCAAACTGGCCACCGGGATAGACCTGCTCGCGCCCATAGGCGAAGTGCGGGTCTTCGCCGTCCTTCTGCGGTCCGCCACCAGGAAAGTGCTTCGTCATCGTCGAGACGGATCCGGCACCGAACGACTCGCCCTGAAAGCCCCGAATGTAGGCAGCGCCCATGCGGCCGGCAAGTTCGGGGTCTTCGCCGAAGGTCGCCGTGGCGCGTGCCCAACGAGGCTCGGTGGCAAGGTCGACCTGCGGATGCAGTGCCACGCGCAGGCCTACGGCCGTGTACTCCTGACGAGCGATGTCGGCAAACTGCTGAACGAGTTCTTCATCGCGAGTCGCGGCGAGCCCCATTGTCTCTGGCCACTGCGAGAACGGTCCGGCCATGATCGCAGCCCCAGGGTTCTCACTGAACGAATGGCGTGGATCGGTTGAGAGAGTGACCGGAATTGCGAGCCGGGTGGATGCGGCCAGCTTCTGCAAAGAGTTCTGCCAGGCGGCGATCTCGCGTCCCGTGGGGGCCGCGCCCAATAGGTTGAAGTGGCTCATCAGCTTGTCATCGATGAACTCGCGCGCCGAGGGGATGTCGAACATCGCGTTGCCCTCGTCGAGATCGCTGATCGCGATCATCGTGTGAAAAAGCAGCCCGGCCTTCTCTTCGATGGTCATCTGCGACAGGAGAATCTCTACGCGATCGTCGATCGGCAGCGATGCGTCACGAAAACGCGTGTCAATAGTGGCGTCATTGCTCATGCCCTCGAGCATAAACCGAACAGAGCTAGGTTTTCAACCGGATCATCCTGTCGGCTAGGAGCCAGCCACGACCGCCAACACCGCCTCGCCGTACGCCTCGCGCTTCTTCGCACCAATTCCCGTCACTCCATCGAGGTCGCCCAGACTCTGTGGACGATGCTCGGCGAGCGCGCGCAGCGTCGCGTCGCCGAAGACGATGTAGGCCGGCACGCCGAGCTCTTTCGACACACCTGCTCGCCACTCGCGCAACTTCTCGAAGAGTCCGCGGTCCGCGGCATCCAATGTGTCAGACGCTGAGGTCTTGCGAACCCGGGGCGCCGTGCCCGCGCGGCCGATCACATCGCGACGCAGCAGAACGGTCGCTTCACTGCGCAGCACCGCTCCCGCGGGCTCACCGAGAGCGAGGGTGCCGTAGTCGCCTTGCGCGACGATGATTCCGCGCGCGAGCATCTGCCGGATGACGCTGCGCCAGTCTTGGTCGCTGAGATCCGAGCCAAGCCCGTAGGTGGCGAGTGTGTCATGACCCTGCTGGCGGATTCGCTCGGTCGATGCTCCGCGCAGAATATCAACGAGATGACCGGCACCGTACGACTGGTTGCGCTCGCGCTTCAGCCGAACAATCGTCGACAGCAGCTTCTGTGCGGCGATCGTGCCATCCCAGGTGTCGGGCGCTTCGATGCAAGTGTCACAGTTGCCGCAGGGCTGCGATGGCTGCCCGAAGTAATCGAGCAGATTCTGACGTCGGCAGCTGACGGTTTCGCACAGGCCGAGCATCGCATCAAGGTGCTGTCCGAGCCGCACCTTGTAGGTGCGGTCGCCTGGACTCTGGTCGATCATTCGGCGTTGTTGCACGACGTCACCGAGACCATAGGCCATCCAGGCGATGGATGCTTCGCCGTCACGTCCGGCGCGACCGGTCTCTTGGTAATAGCCCTCTACCGACTTCGGCAGGTCAATGTGTGCGACGAAGCGAACGTCGGGCTTGTCGATGCCCATGCCGAAAGCGATCGTTGCCACGATGACGACACCGTCTTCGCGCAGGAAGCGCGACTGGTTGGCAGCTCGCGTCTCGGCGGGCAGGCCGGCGTGATAGGGCAGCGCCTTGATGCCCTGCGTGCTGAGGTAGTCCGCAGTCTGCTCGACCGATTTGCGACTGAGCGCGTAGACGATGCCGGCCGGCGGCTCGGTGTCAGTCGCCACGCGAAGAGAGCGGATGAAGGCGACAAGTTGCCTGCGCGGATCGGTCTTCGCCTCGATGCGGTACTGAATGTTGGGGCGGTCAAAGCTCGAAACGAAGTGCTTCGCCTTTGGCATCTGCAGACGCTCAGTGATCTCTTTGTGAGTCGCGCGGGTTGCTGTCGCCGTGAGCGCGAGGCGCGGCACCCCAGGGAACCGCTCGCCGAGGCCGCCGAGACCGAGGTAGTCAGGGCGAAAGTCGTGACCCCACTGCGACACACAGTGTGCTTCGTCGATGGCGATCACGCTGAGCTTTCCTCGCGCCAGAAAGCGCAGGGTGGCCTCGGTGTTGAGGCGCTCGGGTGCGACATAGAGCAGGTCGAGTTCGCCCGAGAGGTATGCCTGCTCGACCGCCGCCCGTTCGCTAGAGCTCTGCGTCGAGTTGAGGTAGCCCGCGTGCACACCGTTGGCTTTGAGTGCGTCAACCTGATCGTGCATCAGTGCGATCAGCGGGCTCACCACCAGTCCGGTGCCAGGTCGCACGAGTGCGGGCAGCTGGTAGCAGACGCTCTTTCCGCCGCCGGTCGGCATGAGCACCACGGCATCGCCACCAGCGATGACCTGGTCGATGATCTCGCCCTGGTATCCGCGGAAGGTGTCGTAGCCGTAGACCTCGTGCAACACCGCGCGGGCATCGGCACCGACGAAGTCTTTGCGCGGCGACGAGGGGAACGTGGCAGGCGGACCAGCTGGCACAGCGGCGGCGCTGCCGCCAGACCGTGCGGTGCCCTGACGCCTGGTTGAGCTGGAGGTGCCCGCGGGCGCGCCCGCAGCTGAACTCGGCGCGCCGCGATAGGGCCCCTCGTCAAACGGCGGCTCATCAAACTCCGGCGGCGGGGCGTGCTCGTCTGGATCCCACACCAGGTCTGCGTATGGGTCGGACTGGTTGCTCATCCCTCCCAGGGTAGCCGTGGCGCCCGACACCGCTCACCCGTTTCCACAGGCGGGTGTGCCCGGCTTCGGCGGGCCGTGCCGGCGAGCGGGGGTGCCAGCAAGCCGCGGTGCCCGCCGCCAGCGCGCGGGGGTGCCAGCCGCCGGCGCGCGGGGGTGCCAGCCTTCTGTGCACGCCACCGGCACGCGAGGGGGCAGCCTTCCGCTCCCGCCGCCAGCGCGCGGCGAAACGGCCGGGCGATTCGACGACACGCCGCACCGCAGCATCCACACCCCGCGTGTCACCAAAAGCCCCGGCCGTTTTGCACACAGGCACCCGTTCAACACGCGCGGGTGCCAGGCTTCGCTGCGGACCGCCAGCGCGCGGGGGTGCCAGCCGCCGGCGCGCGGGGGTGCCAGCCTTCTGTGCACGCCACCGGCACGCGAGGGGGCAGCCTTCCGCTCCCGCCGCCAGCGCGCGGCGAAACGGCCGGGCGATTCGACGACACGCCGCACCGCAGCATCCACACCCCGCGTGTCACCAAAAGCTCCGGCCGTTCTGCACACCGGCACCCGAACAACACCGGCACCCGAACAACACCGGCACCCGAACAACGCGGAACACCCGTTCAACAAGGAACACCCGTTCAACACCGGCACCCGAACCGGCTACGCAAGCCACCAAGCGGACCCACCGGCGCACTAGAGCCGCACGACCTCCGTCACGCGCACGATGGCGGTGCCCTCTTCGACCGAGGCGGCGAGGTCGACCTCAGCGCGAATGCGCCAGTCGTGGTCGCCCGCGGGGTCGTCAATCGTCTGCTCGACGCGCCACACTCCCTCATCAGCCGACGATTCGTCGATATCGACCAGTCGAGGTGAACGCGCTGGCCCGCCGGTAAGCAGCTCGTCATGGTCGTCGAAGTAGACGTCGAGCGCTGCGGGCCAGTCGACGTCGGGGTCGAGTTCAACGAGCTCGTCGTCTTTCTGCAACGCTGCCAGCTGCACGCGGCGAAACAGCTCGTTGCGCACCAGCACGAGAAACGCGCGCCGGTTGGTGAGCACCGACGGCGGTGCTGGCGGAACAACGGGAGCGGCGGGGTCGGTCACCGGGTTGATCAGCGCTTCCCACTCGTCGACGAGGCTCGAGTCAACCTGGCGCACAAGTTCGCCCAGCCACTCGATCAGATCGAGCAGCTCAGACGTCTGGGCTTCGGTCGGCACGGTCTGTCGAATGGCGCGATAGGCATCAGAGAGGTAACGCAGCACGAGCCCCTCGCTGCGCGCGAGTTGGTAGTGCTGCGTCAACTCGGCGAACGAGAAGGCCCGCTCGAACATGTCGCGCACGACCGACTTCGGCGAGAGCTCGAAGTCGCGAATCCACGGCTGGCTCGACGCGAAGACCTCGTACGACTGGTTCAGCAGCTCTTCGAGCGGCTTCGGATAGGTCACTTCTTCGAGCAGTTCCATCCGCTCGTCGTACTCAATGCCGTCGCGTTTCATTGCGGCAACCGCTTCGCCGCGAGCCAAAAACTGCTGCTGAGAAAGCACCGGCCGAGGGTTGTCGAGGGTCGACTCGATCACGCTCACAACATCGAGCGCGTAGTGCCCGCTTCCCACGCTGCCGGCTTCGTCCTCGGGGTCTAGCAACTCAATCGCGGCGAGCGCAAAAGGCGACAGCGGCTGGTTGAGGGCAAAATTCGCCTGCAGGTCGACAGTGAGTTGGATGCTGCCATCCCCCGTCACTTCAACTACGTCGGCGGCCACCAGGGTGCGGAAGATATCGAGGGCGCGTCGCGCGAGCTCGAACTGTCGCGCACGCGGCTCGTGGTTGTTGCGCACGATGTCGCGCACGTTCTCGAACACGTCGCCGCCCCGCGCGATGATGTTGATGAGCATGGCCGCGGTGAGCTGCATCTGTGGAACCAGCGGCTCGGGCTCAGCGTCAACAAGTCGCTCGAACGAGGCCTCGCCCCAGTTGACGAAACCCTGCGGTGCTTTCTTGCGCACGACCTTCTTGAGCTTCTTCGGGTCATCCCCGGCCTTCGCCAGCGATGAGGCGTTGTCGATCTCGTGGTCGGGGGCCATCACAACCACCGTGCCCGCCGTGTCGTAGCCCGCACGACCCGCCCGGCCAGCTACCTGGTGAAACTCACGCGCGCTCAACTGACGCATTCGCTGACCGTCGTACTTGGTCAGCGCGGTGATCATGACGGTGCGAATCGGCACGTTGATACCGACACCGAGAGTGTCAGTACCGCAGATGACGCGAAGCAGGCCGCGTTGCGCCAGAGTTTCGACGAGCCGCCGGTAGCGCGGCAGCATCCCGGCATGATGAACACCGATCCCCGCGCGCACATAGCGCGAGAGCGTGCGCCCAAACGTGGTGGTGAAGCGGAACCCGCCGATCGCCTCGGCGATCTCGTCTCGCTGCTCACGCGACACGATGCGAATCGACGACAGCGCCTGCGCACGCTCCATCGCGGCAGCCTGCGAGAAGTGCACGATGTACACCGGCGCCTCACCCGTGTGGAGGAGCTCTTCAACCGTTTCGTGCACTGGTTTGCGCACATACGAGTAGTGCAATGGCACCGGCCGCTCGACGCCCGTGATGCGCGCGAGGGGGCGACCCGTTCGTCGCTCGAGATCTTCGGCAATGTCGGCGACGTCACCGAGGGTCGCCGACATCAGAATGAACTGCGCGCGGTGCAGAATCAGCAGCGGCACCTGCCACGCCCAGCCGCGGTCGCTGTCGCCGTAGTAGTGAAACTCGTCCATGACGACCTGGTCAACAAGCGCATCAGGCCCCTGACGCAGTGCGAGGTTCGCCAGAATCTCTGCCGTACAGCAGATGATGGGCGCATCTGCGTTGACCGATGAGTCACCAGTAACCATGCCGACGTTGTCTGCACCGAAGATGTCGACCAGCGCGAAGAACTTCTCGCTCACCAGGGCTTTGATCGGCGCAGTGTAGTAGGTGCGCCCACCGGCGGCGAGCGCCGCCGCGTGAGCGGCAATCGCGACCATCGACTTTCCGGTGCCGGTCGGGGTCGAAAGCACCACGTTCGCACCAGAGGCAATCTCGATAACCGCCTCGTCTTGAGCGGGGTAGAGCGTCAGTCCACGACTGGTTGCCCACTGCACAAACCCGTCATAGACGGTGTCTTCGTCAGCGCCCAGCGGCACGAGGTCGGTGAGCAGTGGCATCCCCCCACTCTGTCATCTCTTGCTGCGGGACTGGCGACACGATTCGCAAAGCCGTACGTTGATCACCAGACGAAAGGATGCCGATGACAACCTCCGCAGATGAAACCACCGTTGCGCGCAATGAGAAAGCAAGCCGCTACGAGATCCATGTTGGCGAAGTGTTGGCTGGCTTCGCCGACTACAAGACCGACTCTCATGACCGCGTGTCGTTCCCCCACACCGAGATCGACCCGGCGTTCGCCGGCAGAGGTCTGGCGAAGCTTCTCATCAAAGACGCGATGGCCGACGCTGCCGCACGAAACGACACCGTGGTGCCGCACTGCCCGTTCGTCGAGAAGTATCTGAAGAACAACTCCGTGGAGGGGCTCGAGGTGGTGTGGCCCGACGAGCCGCACCCCGAATAGGCCGATTGACCCGCACCTGCCACATGTTGAAGGGCGCCCGAGCGTTGCTCGAGCGCCCTTCAACCGTTTTCGCGTTAGCGCAGCACCAAGAACCCGGTCACTCCTGCTGATCTCTCAACCGTCTCGGCACCGTCGTAGACGGCGGTCACAACGTGTATGCCGCTGCTCTGCCTCGGCAGTGTGATGCTTAGCGCACCGTCGGTCAGTGTGCCGGTGTACTTCTTGGAGTCCACCCGCACGGTCACTTCGCCTTCGGCTGCGGCATCACCCGAGACCTGCACCGACACGTTCACTTCGAAAGTCTGCGAAGACTTGCCGACGTATCGGTTCATCTTGACCGTCGTCTTCGAGTTGCTCTTCACGATCACTTCGTCGCTCACGGCCACACCGCTGTTCACGTTTCCGCTCTGCGTTGCGGTCACCTGAATGGAGAGTGCTGAACCGGCATCTGCAGAAGTCACCTCGTAACGGGGCGTCGTTGCTCCATCAATGGGTTCGCCATCGCGCAGCCATTGATAGGTCACCGCAACTCCGCTCGGTGTCCACTTTCCCGCGTCAGCCTTGAGCGTTTTTCCAACCTTCGCCGAGCCAGTGATCTTCGGAGCCTTGGTGGCAACCGGAGCGGGCTCGCCAGCCTCGACCGTGACCAGCGTGCGCACCGCAGAGTCGCCGTACTGCACGACGCCGAGATAGCTGGTTGACGGTTCAAGGTTCTGCCACGAAGCGGTGAAGGTTGCTTGCTCGCCCTGGGCCACCGTGACGGGGTTTGGCTCCGCCGTGAATTCCCCGACACCATCGGGCGTCACGATTGCTTCGTGGAGGTCCCACGTCATCGGATCGGTTACCGAGTACAGGTTCGCGATGATCAGGTAGGTGCCGGCTTCTGGGTAGTCCAATGTGACCTGCTCGTCGGCCGAGCCTGTTGCTGACTGCCATACCTCGTAGTAACGCAGATCGTCAGGGCTCACGACGTGGTAGACGAACAGGTCGAGGTCGCTGCCGACATCGTCAGAGGAGTCGAGCGTCCATTGTGCGAGGCGCGTGCCCTCTTCGATCTCGGTGATCCAAGAGATATTGCCGTTCGCATCACCCGAGGCTTCGTCGCCTGAATGCCCTTCTGGGGCATCCGGCGCCACAAGCAGCTCCAGCGGTGCAAGTCCGCTGAGGTTCAGCGGCAGCTCACCCGAGATACCCGAGATGAAAGCGATATCGGTGCTCGATGTGATGCCCTGACCGACCACTGACTCCGGCGCATCGGCGGTGACCGGCTGCACAGCCAGCGGTGAGCGAACGGTGATCCCGTTGTCGCCCGTCCACGTCAGCGAACCCGTCGACCACTGCTCGACCGCAGCGCTCTCGTTTGAGAACGTGACGGTGAACTCGACGCTCTCACCTTCGGCGAGCGTCACCTGTGAGGGTGAAACCTCAGCCGCGATACCTGGAAACGACACCGATGCCGTGTAGGTTCCCGCTGTGGTCGCGGTGACCGTGCGGGTAACGGACTGCGATCCTGACAGGCTCCCGATACCGATAGACGCGAGATTCAGATCGCTGGGGTCGATCGGTTCGATCTCGGCAAAGTCTGCGTTGCCCGTGCCCTCCATGTATGCGGCCCAGTCATTCGGTCCGTTGAGATAGAGAAGGCCTGGCTCGAAGAACCGTGTCGGATCCACGTGACCCGCGCCCTGCGCAAATGGATCGGTGACCGCGTTGTTCGACGCGTCGACCGTGTCATACGCCGTGGTCATCATTGCCGACTTGACCTCAGCCGGGCTGGCGAGAGGTCGCTCGCCGAGATACAGCGCCCCGAGGCCTGCAATATGAGGTGATGACATCGAGGTTCCTGAGAGAAATTCGAACGCGCCCGCCTCACCAGGGGCATTCGCGGCCGCCGCGAGAATAGCGACACCGGGTGCGGAGATATCAGGTTTGATGACGTCACTGCCGTCGGCCAGCATCGGACCGCGGCTTGAGAAGCCCGCCACCTGTGGCGTGGGTGTTTCAACGCCGGTGACGTTGTCACCGATGAGAGTTGCCGTCGGGTTCGGCGTCACGCGCACATATTCGAGAATCGCGTCGCGGTACTCGTCGCCCAGGTGCACGGTAGGCACCGAGTGAAAGTCGTTGTCGAGCGATCCCGGCGTGACGTTCACCAGAATCATGCCCACCCCGCCGGCCTCGGCAACAGCTTCAGACTTCTCGACTCTGGCAATCGTGCCGCGGTCACAGACCACGATCTTGCCCTCGACAACGGCAGGGTCGAGAGTGTCGAGGTAGCAGAGCGCGGCCTCGGTCGGGGATTGACCCGAAAGAGCTGCGTCGCCCGCATAGATGACGTGGTCGGTGATCGTCGTGCCGAACGGCACTGAGATCGACGCACCCGCAGCCTCGAAGCCGTTGGGCAACTGCACGGTGCCTTCGTAAGTCGGGATAGTGGATGCTGCCACAGTCATGTACCAGGGTGAGGCATGATCGGCAGTCGAAGCATCCGGACCGGAGTTGCCAGCGCTCACCGAGACGAAAACACCCGCAACGGCTGCGTAGAAGAACGAAACGTCGTCGGCGGCGAGTGTCGAGGTGGCTGAGCCGCCACCGATCGAGTAGTTGATGACGTCAACGCCGTCTGCGACGGCGGCATCGATCGCGCTGAGAAGATCGCTCAGGGCACAGATATCGTCATCGGTCGTGAGCGGATCGGGGCCGACATAGCAGGCCTTGTATGAGGCTACTTTCGCGGCTGGTGCGACGCCAGAGATGGTGCCGAAGTCGGTGCCCGCAACAGATGCCGACACTCCCGCGTTGCCAGCGGCAGTACTCGCGGTGTGGGAACCGTGAGTATCACCGTCGCGGGGTGAGAGGTAGTCAGCACCGAAGTCATAGCCGGCTGCAGCCGCGCCCGACGAGAAGTACTTCGCGCCGATGAGCTTGGTCGAATAGTCGCTGTTGTCCCATTCCTCGCCCGATACGCGCTCGCTGATGAACTGCTGCCCATCTGCTTTGTCGAAAACGACGTTGTTGTCGACAAGATAGGGGTCTTCACCGGGGGTTGTCCCAAGCGGCTCGCCAGCAAATGAAGGACTCTCGGGAGCGATCCCGGTGTCGACGACACCCACCACAACGCCCTCGCCCGCGGCAGCAACGCCACCGACCGACTGCCAGACTCCGTCTTCGCCTTCAAGGCCGAGGAACTCGGTGGACGAAACGGCGTCGGGGTGGCGGATCTCGTCGGGGTACACGGCGAGCACACCCTTCGCGGCCGACAACTTGCCAGCTTCTTCTGGTGACATCTGCGCGCTGAAGCCGTTGAGCGTGACCTGGTAGGTCGCTTCGACCTCGACGCCGGCTTCTGCAGCAACCTCGCTTTGGCGCTCTTCGAGAAACTCGGTGTAGTTCTGAGCGTTGCGCGACCGAGGGTCGAGTTTCTCGCCTTCTTCAGGTTTGGTGGGCGCAAGGCCCGCTTCGCCGCCCTCGTAGCCAGCAACCGGTTCTTCCTCGAGAAGAACGATGTAGTTGCCGGTGGGCGAATCGATCGGCGCTGGGACTGTCACCTCCTCGTCGGTCGCGCCGAAGCTGGCGGTAGCGGTACTTGCGAACAGCGCGGCGAGGGTAATCGCCGCTGCAGCCCTCAAGGTATTTCGACCCATGAAGTGCTCCCTGGTGTCTAGGAAGTTGAGCAGATGTCGTCGTCGACACCCGCAAAATCAAAGCTAACCCACAGCTTCAGGCTTGTGAATAAGACATTGTGAGAATCCGATGAGAGACCGGGGCTACGCTGGGCGAGTGACTTCACGATCGCGCCTATCTACGAGCGTCTTGCTCACATGCGCCGCGATCGGCGTCGCGACAGGTGTGTTGCAGGTGGCTGCTGGCGTCATCAGCGTGCCCGTTTCGGCGACTTTGCCCATCCTCTATGGACTCGTGCTCGGTGTGCACGTGCTTCCCGGGGTGATCGCCCAAGAGCTGCTGCGCGCGCCGTGGGTTGCGCTGATCACTCATTTCGTCGCGGCCCTCGTGGCAAGCGCGATGACCCCGCCTTGGATCGGTCGCTACATCGGCACCGCCCTTCTTATCGGGGGACTGCAGGAACTGGTGGCTGCGACTTCGCGCTACAAGCAGTGGCAGCCGTGGCGGTTCTTTGTCTCGGCGGTAGTCGTGGGCGCCGTCATCGCCGTCGCGATCT
This sequence comes from Microbacterium marmarense, assembly GCF_037204165.1. Lineage (NCBI taxonomy): Bacteria > Bacillati > Actinomycetota > Actinomycetes > Micrococcales > Microbacteriaceae > Microbacterium > Microbacterium marmarense. The sequence continues at coordinate 465,494 of NZ_JBBDGL010000001.1, read as the reverse complement.
GGTTCGCGGCAGACGTCACTCGCTTCCCCCTATGGGGACAGATTTTCTACGTAGCCCTGTTCATCGCCGGCCCCGTCGCGTGGACGGCAGTGGGCCTCGGCATCGGTCGGGCCCTGCGCCGCGCTGGTGTGCCGCGCAGGGTGCACGGCTGAGCACGCAGCGCTCTGTGAGACTCGCTGTATTCCTTAGGGTGAACTAAGTTAGGACTGACTAAGTTCACCTTCGGAAAGTTTCATGACCGCACTCGAGCGCGACTCCTCCGCCGCTGGGGCGGCCGACTTCGCAGTGCCCCTGGTGCGGTTGCGCGACGTCGCGATCACCCACGATGGCGAATCAGTCGCCTCTCCCGCGTCCGTCTCTTTCGAGATCGCCGCCGGCGAGGTCGTGCTGCTGCTCGGGCCTTCTGGTTCAGGAAAGTCGACCCTCACCCTCGCCCTCAACGGGTTGATCCCGCACGCGATACCAGCTGGCGTTGCCGGATCGCTCTTGGTCGACACGCTTAACACTCTCGAGACCCCCGTAGCCGAAATGAGCACCCGCGTTGGCATGGTGTTTCAGGACCCCGACGCGCAGCTGGTGACCGGAACGCTTCTCGACGAGGTGGCTTTCGGTGCCGAGAACCTTCGAATGCCCGTTGCCGCGGTGCTCTCGCGCGCGGAGGCCGCGCTTCGGCAGGTGGGGCTGTGGGAGCGTCGCCGCGAGAATCCTGACCGTCTTTCGGGCGGTGGCCGCCAGCGCCTTGCGATTGCTTGCGCGCTAGCTATGGGAGCACCGCTGCTCGTGCTCGATGAGCCCACCGCCAACCTCGATCCCCAGGGAATTGAAGAGGTCTACCAGGCCCTTGCTGAGCTGGTCGCTGCCGGGGATCACGCGATCCTCCTCGTCGAGCACAACCTCGATGCCGCGATCGGTTTCGTCGACCGTGTCGTCGTGCTCGACCACGCGGGCGTTGTCGCCTTTGACGGAGCTGTCGACGAAGTGCTGCGCGATCGCGCTGCCCAGCTGCATGAGATGGGAGTATGGCTGCCGGTCTCTTCGATCGCCGCACTTCGCATGCGTCGCGCCGGATACGTATTCGATGCCCTCCCCCTCACGCCGGCCGAACTACGCGCTGCCCTTGAGTCGACGCCGGCGCCGATAGCTGAGGCAAACGACGAGGTGCCGCAGCCAGGCGCACTCGCGCCACGCGCAGCATCCGCACCCGAGACCGCAATCGAGGTGCGCCGCCTCACCCTTCGACGCGGCCGCACCGCGGTGCTTCATGACGTGAACCTCGAGATCCTTGAGGGCGAGTTCGTTGCGATCGTCGGAGCGAACGGTGCAGGCAAGACCAGCCTGATCCAGGCGATTGCCGGGGTCATCCCGCCACCGCGCGGCACGGTGTACTTGAGTGAGACGGTGCACTCGACCCCCCCTGCAAGCGGGGGCAGGGCCGTGGACCGGGGGCGGGTCGATGTCGCTCGCGCGGACTCGCGCACCACGAGCTCACTCATCGGCTTCGTCTTCCAAAACCCTGAGCACCAGTTCATCGCGCATACGGTGTTCGACGAGGTCGCGCACGGGCTGCGGCGCCAACGTCTGCCAGAAGACGAAGTAGAAGCGCGCACCTTGGCGCTGCTCGAGAGGTTTGGTCTCGCTGAGAAGGCACTCAGCCATCCCTTCCTGCTCTCAGGAGGACAGAAGCGACGCCTCTCGGTCGGCACCGCGCTGGTCGCGGGAGCTCCGATTCTCGTGCTCGACGAACCGACGTTCGGGCAAGATCGTGCTCGCGCCGACGAGTTGCTGTCGCTGTTGCGCGAGCTCAATGATCACGGCACCACCATCGTTGTGGTCACCCACGACATGCAATTGGTCACCGAGTACGCTGACCGCACGATCGTGCTCGCCGATGGCCGTGTCATCGCCGCCGGACCCACAGCCCACATTTTCGACGACCAGGCGCTGGTCGAGCGCGCGGGGCTGCGCCTGCCGCCGCTTCGGCAGGCGCTCACGAATCTGCCCTCGCATCCTGATCTCACAGGAGTCGCACGTCTTCGAGACCTTCCCGGCGGGGCCACCTCATGACTGCCGCGACCCTCGTGACACCCGCGCAACAGGAGTTCGATCCGTACGCGGGGCGATCAGCGGCATCCCCCATTCGTTTTCTTTACGCTCTCAATCCGCTTGGCAAGCTGTTGGCCCCGCTGCCCGCGATGGCGTTGCTGGTCTTTGTTCGGGATGCTGCCACACCCGCGGCCTTCATCGTGCTCAGCTACGCGATCATCCTCGTCGGAGCATCGATGACAAAACGTCTTACCGCAGTACTCGTGGCCGTGCCGCTCGCCATCATCGTCATCGGTGTCGGGTTTTCGATCTGGACCGATGCCGCACAGGTTGACCACACGGCCCCCGCCCTGCAGATCGGCGGCTGGACACTGTATTGGGGTGCGCTGGCCATCGGCTTCACGACCGGGCTCCGCATCGCCGCGATCGTCTCGCTCACGCTGATCGTCGGGCTGTCGACCACCGGTCCAGATCTCGTGCGCTCCATGGTGCAGCAGCTGCGCGTGCCATATCGCATCGGCTACACGGCACTTGCCGCCTTCCGCTTCGTGCCGCGTTTCGGGTATGAGCTAGAGGTCATCAGGCAAGCCCACCGCGTGCGCGGTGCCCACGGTGGACGGGGGCCAGTTGCCGCCATCGCGCGATGGAGCGGCTACATTGTGCCGCTGCTCGCGGGGGCGATCCGACACGCTGAGCGAGTGGCGCTTGCGATGGATGCGCGCGCCTTCGGCGCCTACCCTGATCGCACCGAGCGCTATCTAGTGCCGTGGCACACGCGTGACACGGTGTTTGTCGTGCTGTTCGTCGCAGCATCCGCCCTGATCTTCTGGTTCACCTATCCGTGGACTCTCGCGTAGCGGACTAATGGTGACGCGAAATGCCGCGCCCGCCCGACGGGCGAGACGCGGCATCTCGATGTCGATGAAGCGCCTAGCGCTTGCCTGCGATCTGACGACCGACGATCTCACGCATGATCTCGTTCGTGCCGCCGTAGATGCGGTGAACGCGTGCGTCGAGCAACGCCTGAGCGATCGGGTACTCGGTGATGTAGCCATAGCCGCCGTGCAGCTGCACGCAGGAATCGAGGATCTCCCACTCCCGCTCGGTCGTCCAGAACTTGACCTTCGCGGCCTCTTCGGCCGTGAGCTTTCCGTCTTTGTACGCCAGCAGTGCGCGGTCGAGATATGCCCACATCACGTCGACCGTGGTCGAGATATCAGCAAGCTTGAAGCGAGTGTTCTGGAAGTCGATGATGCGTTCGCCGAAAGCCTCTCGGCTCTTCGTGTACTCAACCGTCCATGCGAAGCCAGCCTGCGAAGCAGCAGCGGCAGCGATACCGATCGACAGTCGTTCAAGCGGCAGGTTCATCATCAGCTGAATGAAACCCTGCCCCTCCTTGCCGCTGATCAGGTTCTCGTCGGGCACGAAGACGTCAGAGAATGAGAGCTCCGCGGTGTCGTGACCGTGCGATCCCATCTTGTTGAGCTTCTTGCCGTGCTCGAAGCCCTCCATGCCGTTCTCGATGATGAGAAGACTGAAAGCATCGGGGCGGTTGCCCTCGCCGGTCTTGACGAACGTGACGACGATGTCGGCCGTCTTGCCCGAAGAGATGAAGGTCTTCGCACCGTTGACGATGTAGCCACCGTCAACCTTCTTGGCGGTCGTACTCGCACCGCGCAGGTCGCTGCCTGCGCCAGGCTCGGTCATGGCAAGAGCGCCGAGAACCTCACCGGTCGCCATGCGGGGCAGCCACTTCTCTTTCTGCTCCTGCGTGCCCATGTGCACGATATAGGGAACCGCAAGGTCGTCCTGAATGCCGAACGCGCCCGCGAGGGAACCGGCGCCAGCACCGATGACTTCTTCGTTCACGATCGTGCGGAACCGGTAGTCCTGCAGCATTCCCGCGCCGCCGAACTCTTCGGGCACCGAGAGGCCAATGAGGCCTGACTCGCCCGCGGCGAGCATGGTTTCGCGGTCGATCTCGCCCGCCGCATCCCAACGCTCACGCGCTTCGGTCGTTGCGTATCGCTTGACGAACTCTTTGACGACGTCGCGGAATGCTTCGTGGTCCTCGTCGTAAATGTCGCGCTTCATGTGCGCCTCCCTCTCGTCTTTGAGGAGCTGAGCCCGACGCGTCGCGCCTCTGCAGCCCGTCACTGATCTTACTCCTGTGTGAGATTGCGTCTAGTGTGAGCTGACACTGAGTTTCAGATTGATCTCAGCATGACGGATGCTGATTGCACCGCTGGTGTCACTATTGCGGGTACGTCGGTGCGGCGTCTAGTCCGAAGAAGTCCTCCAGTGTGGAGTATCCGCCCGCGTGATATGCGGCAGCGAGCTCGTTGCCGACGTAGCGCAAGTGCCAAGGCTCGGGCGAATATCCGCTGATCTCGGTGAATCCTTCTTCGTAGCGCACTATCCAGCCGTAGCGCCACGACTCGGCCGCGACCCATTCACCCTGCGGCGTCGCCGCCAGCTCGTCGAGCGTGCCGCAGCCACCATCGCAGGCGACCACGTCGGCGGCGAGTCCCGTCTGGTGTTCGCTGTAACCGGGTCGGGCACTCACCATGTCAGCCCCCGCGACGCCCCGCGAATCTACCTGGGTGCCATAGGAACTCTGTTGCGTTGTGTAGGAGCGGTATGCGCTCTGAAGCGCGATCACGCCGGCACCATCCCCTGCCGCGGCGGCTGCCATCTCAGAAAGCGCTGCTGCCGGATCGTTGCGCAGCTTGCCGCCCGAGATGCTCTGCACGCCCTCCGAGCCTGCGAGCGAACTGGGGGCGTAGTCGATCGGGTCGAGCGGTCGCGCCTTGTTGATCACGACCCATTGGCGCTCGGGATCGTCAAGCGAGAAGCAATCGGCTCGCCCCGCGACGATGGCTGACCGCACGGCTTCGCCACCACCGGCCGCGATGATGGCGGCTTCGTCTTCGCCAGCGTCGAGCTTCGCGACGACCCCGTCTAGAGCGCAGATGTCGTCCGCGAGGGCGACGGCCCCATCGGTGGCAGCGGGAATCTCCTTGGCCGCGGCCGGCATCGGCACGTCGACGCTCGAGTCCTCATTCAACACGGGGTCGTGCGCGATCGCCGGACCCGAGAGCGCCGCAGTGACAGCGACCGCCGAACCGACCAGCAGCGAGGCAGCCACGATCGCCGCGAAACCGACGCCAATACGCGCGGCGCGGCGATCGCGAGCATGGCGTGGCGCAGACGCTTCGGCATCTAGCAGCGCGGACGCGCGCCGTTCACGCCGCGACTGAGGTTCGCGTTGCGGCTGTTGCGTGCTGGTCACACTTTCTATTGTCACCCGCATTCATCACGATCCCCTGAACAGGCAGGCGGGTATCGAATAGTTTCTATTTCACCCCAGTCGCATTGACTTAACTATCGCAGCTATGTTCGACTGTTGCAATGAGATGGCAAGGGCAGCAATTGAAAACAGCGGATGCTTCAGCCCTGCCGGGCCTTGAGAGTCTGAACTCGCTGGTTCAGTCGGTCAGCACTCCCGAGTTCGCCGAGATGACCTTTCACGAGGTGCTCTGCAAATCAGCACTGAACCACGTTCCGGGCTCGTCCGCGATGCCTTTCGACTGGACGGTGAATCCATATCGCGGCTGCAGTCACGCCTGTTCATACTGTTTCGCACGAGGAACCCACGAGTACCTTGAGCTCGATGCGGGTCGCGACTTCGATTCGCAGATCATCGTCAAAGTCAATGTCGCCGATGTGCTGAGGCGTGAACTCAACCGCTCCACGTGGCAACAAGAGCCGGTAATGCTCGGCACCAACACCGATCCCTACCAACGCGCCGAAGGTAAATACCAGCTCATGCCCGAGATTGCGAGTGCGCTCACTGAAGCGGGAACACCGTTCTCAATCCTGACGAAAGGGACGTTGCTTAGGCGTGATCTTCCGCTGCTCAAAGATGCCGCCGATTCGGTGCGCGTGTCGATCGCGCTGTCGATCGCCGTCTTCGATGATCAGCTGCAGAAACTGATCGAACCGGGCACTCCGAGCACTGCCGCACGACTGGCGACTGTGCGTGCCGCGGCCGACGCGGGCTTTCGTGTCACTGTCTTTCTGATGCCGATCATTCCGCACCTGACAGACTCGATCGCCGTGATCGATCATGCACTCCGTGAGATCCGCGCCGCAGGCGCGGTGCGAGTCGTCTATGGCGCTTTGCACTTGCGCCCGGGAGCCAAACAGTGGTTCATGCAGTGGCTCGAGAATGAGCATCCAGAACTTGTATCGTCATATCTGGGCCTTTACCCGGGCGTTTCAGCCAACGCACCCAAGGGCTATCGCTCGTGGCTGGCAAAGCGGGTGCGCCCACTCATGCGGGTTCACGGCCTCGACGGCTACGCCGAAGACGATCACCCTAGAGGCGCACCTGTCTCGGGCCTCGCAGCACGCTCACGCGTTGTCACGACCAGCCGCGGGCGGGCCGCAGCCGGGGCGACGCTCTTCTAACTGCCAGACGCGAAGAAGCCCGCCCCGACAGGGACGGGCTTCTTCGGCTCAGCAAGAGTTATGCGTCGACGTTCGAGAGCTGGCGGTTGGCGAGCTCCTCGATAAGAGCATCGCCGGGGCGCACCTCATCGAACGGAGCATCGATCTCTGCGCGATCCAGCAGGTCACTCATTCGGTTGCGGCGCTGGCGCGGAATCAGGGTGACGACGGTACCTGAGCGACCGGCACGACCCGTGCGGCCCGAGCGGTGGAGGTAGGTCTTGTACTCGTCAGGAGCGTCGGCTTGCACGACCAGATCGATGTCATCGACGTGGATGCCTCGGGCAGCGACATCGGTGGCGACGAGCACGTGCACTCGTCCCGAAGTCATGCGCTCAAGGTTGCGGGTGCGCTTGGCCTGGTTGAGGTCACCGTGCAGGGCAAGTGCGCGAATGCCGGCATCATCGAACTGCTCAGCCAGCATCTCGGCGTAGGCGCGGGTGCGAGTGAAGACGAGCGTCTTGCCTTCACGGTCGACGAGCGACGCCAGGATCTCCGCCTTGTTGCGGTGGTCGATGACAAGCACTCGGTGGTCGATCGTGCCGGAGTCCTGGTCTTCACCAGCAACTTCGTAGACGGCGGGGTCAACGAGGAATTCGTCAACCAGGGCAGCGACCTCGCGGTCAAGCGTTGCCGAGAAGAGCAGCTTCTGGCTGCCCGGTGCGGTCTCGCGCAAGATGCGCTGCACCGGCTCCAGGAAGCCCAGCTCACACATGTGGTCACCCTCGTCGAGAACGGTGATCTGAATCTGCGAGAGGTCGAGCTTGCCCTGATTCATCAGGTCTTCGATACGACCCGGTGTGCCGATGATGATGTCGACACCCTTTTTGAGCGCACCTACCTGACGACCGGCGGGAACACCACCATAGATCTGAGTGGTGAACAGGCCCACACTGCGTGCGATCGGCTGAATGGTGCGGTCGATCTGCAGTGCGAGCTCGCGCGTCGGCGCCAAGATGAGCGCCTTCGGTGAACGACCGAACTCGCGACGCTGGCCCTTCTGCGAGCGCAACACACTCTCAACGAGCGGAGCGCCGAAGGCAATCGTCTTGCCAGAGCCGGTGCGTCCGCGCGCGAGCACGTCTTTGCCATTGAGGATCGGCTTGACCGTCGCCGCCTGAATCGGGAACGGCGCGCTCGCGCCCATTCCGGTCAACACCTGAACGATGTTTTCGCCGAGGCCGAGGTCACCGAACGAGACGTTGGCGACCAGCGCCGCTTGAATGGCCTTGCCCTGAAGTCGCTCGTGAACGACGTCTACGTGAGCCTCTTGAGCCGCTGAGCGCGACTTGGCGTTCCAGTCAGAGCGGGTGGGGTTGCTTTCGCGACGCGGGTCATCGCGACGCGGTCGGTCGCTGCTGCTCTGGCGCGCGCGGTCATCGTTGCGGTACGAGGGGCGTGCGTCGCCGAACGATCGACGGTTGTCGCGCTCGACACGATCTTGCGCGGGGCGGGCCGGGCGATCGTTGTCGTACGAACGAGTCGGGCGGTCGCCGCGGTCATCACGACGAGGAGCCTTGCTGTCATACGAACGAGTCGGACGATCACTGCGATCATCACGACGAGGAGCCTTGCTGTCATACGAACGAGTCGGACGATCACTGCGATCATCACGACGTGGCGACTTGTTGTCGTACGAACGGGCGGAACGATCATTGCGGTCGTCACGACGCGGTGCACGATCGTCATAAGCGCGCGCGGGGCGGTCGTTCTTGTAGGAACGAGCCGGCCGATCGTCATAAGAGCGCGCGGGGCGGTCGCCGCGGTCATCACGACGAGGAGCCTTGCTGTCATACGAACGATTCGGACGATCGCTACGGTCGTCACGACGCGGCCCACGGTCAGACCCGGCGTGGGTGCGGATGCCGCGCGCTTCGTCACGGCCGGCGCGCTCTTGCGCGTTCCAACGGCGCTTGGGCGCACCATCCGAAGATTCTGCGGGTCGGTGGCCGCGGTGACTCGGGCTCTTGCTTCCCTGGGTGCCGCTCGATGACTCGCCGGGGCGACGCTTGCGGTCCTGGTAGCTGGTGGTCGCGCCGTAGCGCGGTTCAAAATTCTTGGCGGGGCGACCGCCGGCAGGCTTCTTGCTCTTAGGCATGGTGGGTGTCCTTCTGGGTTGTTCTCTTGAGAACAGCGCTCCACAGATCGCGCACAAACGCTAGCCGCCTCGGCGGCACGGAGTATCCCGGACTATCGTCGGCCGGGGGCCATTCAACGTGATGGTCGTAAAGACGGAAGTGTCTAAACCATCGGCCCCTTGGACTCACAAACCCAAAACCCGCGCACGCCGCGGTGTCCAGAGCCGACCCCGAGAGCCTAGCGGAGGCACCTGAGAACTCGCTCTGCATCGCCGCGGACTGGCAGCGCACTCGCTGCGCGCAGAATGGTTGGCATGGCAGAACCCGAAGCCCACTCCATCACCGTCGCCATCGAACGACGCATCGACCCCACCCGTACGCGCGAAGCCACAAGCTGGATGCAAGCGGGCACCGACCTCGCAACGGCCTTTCCAGGTTTCTTGGGATCAGGCTGGGTGCGCGCCGGCGAATCAAGCGACCTCTGGTACATGCTGTACCGGTTCCGCGATCTCACCACTCTCGAAGAATGGGAGCAGTCTTCGCAGCGCGAGTGGTGGCTCGAGAGCGGTCGTGCCTTCGCGAACGAGGTGCGCGCCGAAAGGCGAACAGGCATCGAAGGGTGGTTCGACGCCGCGGGCGCGACACACGTTGACCCTCGCGAGCCAGAGGCGGTGAGCACCGGCCCGGTGCAGCAGCCGATTCCGGCAGCGCCGCCCCGCTGGAAGCAAGCAATCGTCATCTGGATCGGCTTCTTCCCGATGAACCTGCTCACCTCGTGGGCGCTCGGCTTCGTGCCTGGGTTTGAGCATTGGCCGCTGGTGATGCGCATCCTGCTCGCGACGGTGATGCTCACACCGGTCATGACCTACTTCGTACTGCCCTGGGTCACACGCATGCTTCGACCCTGGTTGCAACGAAGCTCCTAGACGACTTCATATGCTGGGCGGCTTCATGGCAATAGAAACGGGGGAGCGACTGCGTCATCACGCGGTCGCTCCCCCGATTGTCATCGCTCAGTCGCGGTGGTCGTTCTCATCACCAGGTGCATCATCCGAAGGTGCATCTGCGCTCCACTCGGGAATGCTGTCGACGTTCTCGTTGTCTGAGGCGTTCTCGGCCGAGTCTGCATCACCACTCGACTCATCGAGCACGGGCTCGGCTTCGTCGGTCGAATCACTCTCTTCGTGCGACTCAATGTGATCGACGGGTTCGGCTGCGGGCTCTACCGTGTCGGCAGCTGTCTCGGCATCCATGGCGTCGGCAGCCTCATCTGCCTCTGCAGAGGCGGCTTGCTCGGATGGTTCGAATGGTTCTTCAGCAACGACCTCGCCGCCACCTTCACTGTTCTCGATCACCGACTCATCGGTTCGATCGACGCCTTCGGCAACAGCAGCACTCTCAACAACCGCGACATCAGCCGACTGCGCGATCTCAGGTGACTCGCTCGCCGCAGCAAGCGCCTCAGCCTGCTCGCGTTCACGCCGCTCCCGTCGTGTCTCGGGCGGGGCTACGGCAACAGTCGAAGCACCACCGGCCGCAAGCGCAGTGCCAGTGGCGCGCGCTCCGCCACCTTCGCCGTCGGTCGCCGCGGCATCGCTATCACGGCGGCGCTTGCGCTCGGCACGGCGTTCCTTTGCTCCCTCAACGAGGTTGTAGAGCGTGGGAAGCACTAGCAGGGTGAGCACTGTCGATGAGATGAGTCCACCGATGACGACGATCGCGAGCGGCTGCGAGATGAAGCCGCCCTGCCCGGTGATGCCCATCGCCATCGGCGTCAAAGCGAAGATCGTCGCGAGAGCAGTCATCAGAATCGGGCGCAGCCGTCGAGCACCACCGGCGAGGGTCGCGTCGTGAGAGCTGAGCCCCTTCTCGCGGTATTGGTTGACGAGGTCGACGAGCACGATCGCGTTGGTGACCACGATGCCGATCAGCATCAGCACGCCGATCAGCGATGCGACACCGAGCGGAACGCCCGTCGCGATCTGCAGCAGAATCGCGCCAGTCGCGGCGAACGGAATCGACACGAGCAACAGCAGCGGCTGGCGCAGCGACTTGAAGGTCGCGACCATGATGATGTACACGATCAGAATGGCAGCGAGCATCGCCAGACCAAGCTGCGTAAACGCGTCCTGCTGTTGCGTGACCACACCGCCGAGTTCGGCATCTGCTGATGCTGGCAGGTTCGCGTCATCCAGAGCTTCAGTAACGGTCGTCGTTGCGGCGGCGAGGTCGTCAGTCGACGGCGTGACCGTGACCGTCGACGTGCGTTGCCCACCCTCGCTGGTGATTGACGCCGGGCCAAAGCTGTTCTCGACCGTCGCGATCTCTTCGAGAGGAACGACTCCCGCTGCGGTGGGAATGCTCAACTCGCGAAGCTCGTCCAGAGTCTGCGGGGTTTCGGCAGCAGCAAGGTAGACGGTCAGGGCGGTGTCGTCGACCTCTACCGTGCCAATCGACTGAGCCTGCATGGTGTTGGAAACGATCGCGCCAACGGCAACCTCAGACAGGCCCACCGCCGCAGCCGCGTCGGCGTCGACCTCAACCGCGATGTACGGCAGTGATGACGACAAGTTGCTCGAGACCTGACCAATGCCCTCTTGGCTTTCGACCGCTGCTACGACTGCGTCGGTCGCCTCTTGCAAGGTCGACGCGTCGGGAGCGGTCACGTCGATGGCAATATCGCTGCCGCCGAATCCGCCCTGAGACGAACCCACGGTCACGGTTCCGACATCGTCGAGGTCTGCAACTGCTTCGGTGACCTCTTCGCGAATCTCTACCTGGTCGAAGCCGGGGTCAGTCGTCACCGAGTAGGTGACACCCGAGCCGCCACCCGAGAAGGCGTCCGCCAGCGCCGAGCCGCTCGTGCCGATCGATACCTGCACCGTTTCCACACCATCGATACCCAGAAGCACAGCTTCGACGGGCTCAGCCGCAGCTTCTTCGGTTTCAAGACTTGGCGCCGGGCCAAGATCCTGAGTGACAGTGAAGGTGTTCTGCCCGCTGTCGCCCAAGAAGTTCGTCTTCATGAACGGGGCGACGGCAACGGTGCCGGCGAGCACGAGCACGGCGAGAAGCAACGTCGTCCAGGAGTGCTTGAGCGTCCAGGTGAGAATCGGCACGTAGCCTCGCTGCAGGCGGCTGAGCGGCGCAGACGGATCCTCGGGATCAATCTGCTGACCGTTCGCGTCGAGCAGCGGTTTTCCGGGGCGCAAGAACCAGTAGGCGAGCACAGGAACGATCGTCAAGGCAACCAGCAACGATGCCGTCATCGCGATGGTCACCGTCAACGCGAACGGACGGAATAGCTCGCCGGTCACGTCGCCGACGAAGGCGATTGGCAAGAAGACGGCAACGGTGGTCAGCGTCGACGAGGTGATAGCCGAGGCCACCTCTCGCACACCGAGCAGAATCGACGCCTTCTTGTCGGCATCCCCGACGTAGTGGCGCTTGATGTTCTCGATAACAACGATCGCGTCGTCAACCACGCGACCAATCGAGATGGTGAGAGCACCGAGGGTCAGGATATTGAGCGAGTAGCCGAAAGTTTGGATGCCGATGAAAGTGATCAGCACGCTGGTCGGGATCGAGATCGCGGTAACGAGCGTGGCGCGAACCGAGAGGAGGAAGACCAAAATGACCAGCACTGCGAAGATGAGGCCGAGCATGCCCTCTTTCGCGAGCGTGTCGATCGACTCCTGAATGTAGGGCGCTTGGTCGAAGACCACGGTGAACGTCGCACCGCCCAGCGACTCTTCGAGGTCGGGAAGAATCGCCAGCACGCCGGAAGAGACGTCGACCGTGTTGGCTGAGGGGAGCTTTGTGATCGCGATGGTGAGCGCAGGCTCTCCATCAACGCGCGAGATGCTGGTGACAGGGTCTTGCTCTTGCTCCACGGTGGCGACGTCGCCAATCGTGACAACATCTGCTTGAAGCTGCTCTGCTGTGCTGGGCACCAGCGGCAGCGCCGAGACATCGTCGACACTGGTCAGCTTCGATCCGGTCTGAACAGTGAGGGTCTCGTCGCCCTCGGTGATCTGCCCGCCGGGGAAGAGCACACCGTTCTGTTCAAGCGCGTCTGTGATCGCCTGCTGACTGTAGCCCGCCGCAGCAAGTTCTGCCTGGTCTGGCGTGATCGTGACCCGCTGCCCGACACCGCCGACAATTCCCGCCGCGTTGACGCCGTCAACATCTTCGAGCTCTGGGATGACGCTGGCTTCAAGCTCTGCCTGAATTGTTTCGGGATCGTCGTAGCCCGTCACTGCAATCTGGATGACCGGCAGGTCATCGATGCTCGCCAGAATCACCTGCGGATCGACGTCATCAGGAAGCTGATTCGAGATGCGGTTGATCGCCTGCGTCAGCTTCTGCTCTGCGGTTCCGAGATCAGTGCCGTACGCAAACGATGCCTGCACCACCGACGCGTTGGTCGTGCTCGTCGCGGTGGTGGATTCGAGACCAGGCACACCCTGGATCGCTTCTTCGATCGGGGTCGACACATCGTTGTTGACCACATCGGGCGATGCACCGGGGTAGGTCGAGATGATGATGACGGCCGGGAACTCGATCGAAGGGATGAGTTCTTGCTTGAGGCTCGTGAGCGCGATGCCACCGAAGAGCGCGGCGACAACTGTCACCAGAGCGATCAGGGCGCGGTTCTTGAGGCTCAGGATGGCGAGGTTCGACACAGAGGGCCTTAACTGACGGTCATGCAGACCTGACGCTCGAGCGACGTCAGGTGGATACGGGAGTGTATCGACACCTCATTGTTTCATGAGGATTCGGTGAGAGTCACAATCCAGGTTGCAAGTGCATAACCCATCGCGGCCGCCCCCACTGCGATCCCCAGCGTCCCGAAGAGGGTGCCCGCGGCATCCACCCATCGACGGCGCTCGACAAGCAAGACCGTTTCCACCGAAACGGTGCTGAAGGTCGTATAGCCCCCGAGGAGTCCAACCCCAAGAATGACGCCGAGGTCGGATGCTGCGGCAGACCCGAGCCCGGTGAGCACTCCGAGAGCAAATGAGCCGCTCACGTTGACGAGAAAGATGCCCCACGCGAAGCCGCCTTCGCGCGCGGGAAACAACCGGTCGATCGCATAGCGAGCGCCGGCGCCGAGACCCCCTGCCAGCGCGAGCCACAGCACGAGCCACGCGCTCACTCTGCAGTCTCCGGTTCGAGAGCTGCGCTCGGGCGCGTTCGGCGGCCCAGCACAATGCCGACGAGTGCCGCGAGAGCGCCCGCGAACAAAGAAACGCCCATCAGCGAGATCGCGACGAGCGGCGTGGGCATCAGCTGCACCGAGTGAACGGCGAAGGCACTGTACGTCGTGAAGCCGCCGAGCACGCCGGTGCCGAGAAATGCACGCCAACGCGAATACTCGTCGCCCAGAACCCCGACGACGAAACCCAGGAGAAGTGACCCGGCGACGTTCACCGCGAGCGTGACCCACGGCACAACGGGCTCGTCTGCGAGGGGAACGACCACCGCCGCTCGGGCCAGCACACCGACAGCGCCGCCGACGATCACCAGCCCTAGAACACGCAGTTCGACCGGTTGCGGCATGTTGCCACGCTACTGCAGTGAGCGGTTGGGGGTGATCAGCGCGCGGATCGCCTTTTCAGGAGTGATCGACAGATCGAGCAGATGCCCATCGCGGTAGCGCTTGAACACCCGCGGATCGATGTACGAGCCGCGCGCGACGCTGGGAGTGTTGCCGAGGGCGTCTGCCGTGGCATTCACGGCATCGTGCTCGGCACGTTTTCGCGCGGACTCCGAATCTGCCTCGCCGATGTGCGCGAGTGCATCGGCCGCAAGAACCGTGCCGCGCAGTGTGCGAAAGTCCTTCGCTGTGAAGCGTCCGCCGGTGAGGGCACGCACGTAGGCGTTGACGTCACTCGGCGTGAGCGCGACTCGTCGGCGCCCTCGTTGCCATGCCAACAGTGCAGAGCGTGAGCGTCCGGTGATGAGCAGCGCCATTGCTTCAGCAAGATCTTCATCATCGACCTCGAGCGATTGACGCTTGCCGCTCTTGCCCGGGAAGACAAGCGACACGCACGAGCCCACTACGTTCGCGTCTCGACGCTGCAGAGTGGTGAGCCCTCGACTGCCATGCGCCGTCAGATAGCGCTCCGAACCGATTCGGGGCGCCGCCTGGTCAAGCAGCCGAAATGCGGTCGCAAGCACACGCTCGCGATCAAGATCTGGTCGTCGCAACGACACGGTCACCCGGGCGCGTGCGCGAGGGAGCGACTCGGCGAGCAACAGGGCACGCGCGAACTTGCCGCGATCGCGACCAGCGCTCCACTCGGGGTGATAGATGTACTGCCTGCGCCCCGCACCGTCGGTGCCGACTGCCTGAATATGACCATCGGCTCGAACGCAGATCCATACGTCCTGCCATGCGGGCGGAATCACGAGCGCTCGAATTCGGTCGACGTGACGCGAGCTGACTGGCCGGCCGCGCTCGTCGATATAGCGAAAGCCGCTACCCGCACGCACTCTTCTATACCCACGATCGTCAAGTGGACGAACGCGTGTGAGTTTTGCCACTGGGCGACGGTCAGTGGTCGCGAAGCATGGCGATGAGCTCTGCTTTTCGCTTGCTCGAGTATCCGCTCAGGCCGAGCTCTTTCGCACGGCTCTTCAGCTCGTCGACCGTCCAGTCTTCGTATGAACCTGACTCGCCGCCTCGGCGACCCACCTCGTTGCGACCGTCACGGGCGGCAGCATTCGAGATGCGCGCGGCTTTTTCTTTCGACGCACCATCGTCGCGCAGCTCCTCGTAGAGATCGGCGTCCTTCAGGCTGTTCGAACCCTGCCCCTTCGGCATGGCGCCTCCGTTTCGCGTAGACAGCGCTTCTTCGCGTAGACAGCGCTTTGCTTAGACAGTACGAAGCTATGGAAGAAGCATCCAGGGGCTTGACAGATCTACCTCAGGGGCCTAAACGTTTGCCATTAGCACTAACGGGACGGCGAGCGCAAGCCCCGCGCACGCGGCTTTCGGTCGTGAAAGAGTCATCTGCGTGCCTAAAAGGCATCAACCTCGGGACTCCCTGTCTGTGGTTGCGAAAGAGAAGGAGCACCCTCCATGAATCTCGCACTGATCATCATCATTGTCATTGCTGTTGTACTAGCCATCGTTGGAAGCCTCGGCGAAGCGCTCGGCTTCTTGCTTTGGGTCGCCCTCATCGTGGGCGTGATCGCCCTCATCGCCTTGCTATTCCGACTCATCACCGGAAAAAAGGTCGGCTAGCTCCGGCCTAAGCGAAGAACGGCGAATGCCGCGACTACCCCCATGGTCGCGGCATTCGCCATTTCTTGGTTATAGGAGCGCGTTCGCGTACACGTGAAGTGCGTCGCGCACGAACTCAGCGCCAGCCGCCCCTCCTGAGGCGGTGGCGTAGTTCGCGGCAAAGCGGTCGTCAGCGACATACATGTCGGCGAGACCCAGCACGTATGCCTTGGTGTCAGCAGGAGCGCCAGGCGTCCCACGCAACCATTCGACGTGGCGCTCTGCGAGTGACTGCGCTTCATTGCTTTCGGGTTTCATGCCCGCTTCCGCTGCGCTGATCCAATCACCGTTGAGCTCGGCGAGGCGTTTCTTCCACGCCGTCTGCTCGTCCTGTGACTTCGAGTGCCACCAGCTGTCACTGTCGGCGTAGGCCTTCTTGCCCCACTTCTGCTCGACCTCATCTTTGTAGTGCGCGTGGTCGAAGCCATCAAACATCTTTTCTGCCATTAGTTCTTCACCTCCTCTCAGAGCGTTGATTGTGGTGTTCACCGAGGCGATCTGTCGGGCCAGCCGCTGTTGTTCCCGCTCCAACCACTTGCGGTGGTTTTCGAGCGCGTCGGCCTCTGTGACCTCCCGATCCAACACCGCTGCGATCTGAGGCAAGCCCAGACCCAGATCACGAAGCAGCAGAATCTGCTGCAGCCTCACCAGCGAGTGCTCGTCGTAGTAGCGATAGCCGTTGCGCGCGATGCTCGACGGCCTCAGCAGGCCAATCTCGCCGTAGTGGCGCAGGGCGCGGCTGGTGGTTCCGGCCATCTTGGCGACCTGCTGGATCGACCACGAAGTCATGGCTGATCTCCTCTCTCGCGATGTGAACACGATCCACGCTAAAGGTTGACGTTGCGTCAAAGTCAACCCGCAGTCCGTACGACCCCTGGAAAGTCGCGATATATCGTGTTATCGTCGCATTGACGCGATATATCGCGATCTCCACCCGTCTCACCCTTGGAGTGTCACCATGACCTTGGAAAAGTGGATCATCCACCCGGGCGAAACGCGCGTGATCGACATCGACTCTGTGCGCTCGCTCAAAATTGGTCTCGTCGGAGGCCAGATCGATGTCGTTGCCCACGATGAACCGGGCGCCCGTATTGAGGTTCATGGCGTGACGACCAAGGATCTGCGCATCGAGGTTTCGGGCGACATGCTCGAAATCGACCATCCTCAGTTGCGATGGGACAACTTTCTCGAGGTCTTTCGGAATTTCGGATCAGGCGGGCCGCAGGCTGAGATCAGCGTCGCCGTTCCCCGCGAGATCGCACTCTCGCTCGGCGTCGTGAGCGCAAGCGCGCTGGTGGCGGGCATCACGAGCGATGCCCGTCTCAACACCGTGAGCGGCGACATCATTGTCGACGGCATCACCGGCGACATCAGCGTCAACGCAGTGTCGGGCGATGTAAACGCGCGAGGAGTGGTCGGATCACTGAACGCCAACTCGGTGTCGGGCGATGTCGCGGCGACAGGAACACTTCGCAGGGCCACTGCAGACACCGTCTCGGGCAGCATTCTGATCGACTCCGACGGACCGGTGCAGGCGATCAACCTCAACACCGTGGGAGGCGCGACCACCATCCGCCTCGATGAAGGCTACCCGGCGAACTACGTTGTGCGCAGCGTGAACGGCCGAGTGCAGATCGACGGGCACGTGCGTTCCGGCCAGGGCACGGGGCCCACTACCAGTTTCGTCAGTTCTGTCGGCGAACTCAGCGGATCTTTCGTGGACGTGCGCGCAAACTCCGTATCTGGAGACGTAACGGTTCTTCGTCGCACGCCCATCGTTGCGGATGCTGCGCCCGCCGTGCGGCAAGAAGGTTCTGATCCTGCATCGGAGGACGAGCGATGAGTCCCGTCTTCTCACACGGCGACCTTCGCCTGTACTTGTTGAACCTGCTCGACGAAGGCCCTCGCCACGGCTACGACATCATCCAGGCGCTGTCTGACCGCACCGGAGGCACGTACACCCCGAGCGCTGGCACCATCTATCCTCGACTGGCAAAGCTCGAAGAAGAGGGCCTGGTGTCGAAGTCCGTAGACGGCCGCAAGACCGTCTACGCAATCACCGACGCTGGCCACGCAGAAGTGCTTGCTCGCGCCAGCGATCTTGAGGGCATCGAAGCCGCACTCACCGACTCAGTACGACTGATCGCCGATGAAGTTCGCGGCAACGTGCGCGAAGCAATGCGCAGTCTGCGCGCGGACCTTGCCGCGGCGAGCCGCGAGGCGCAGGACTCGGCGCCTCAGGCACCGCCTGCCGATGATGCCCGTGGGCGAAGTCGAGAGCAGCTCAACCGCGCCGACGGCATCATCAATGAATTCCGCGGTCGGGTGCGCGGTGACCTGCGCTCATACGTCGCTCGAGGCGGAAGCCTGAATGCAGAAACGGTGAGTGCACTAGAAACTGCGCTCGACGAAGCGAGCCATACCCTCACGCGCGCACTGCACGGCTAACCGCTCATGCGCGGGACACTTGCTCAGGCTGGCCAGATCTCTTCGTCGTCTGGTGTTGCTTCGCCGAGTGGCACCACCAGGAGTGTGCGGTGCTGACGGTGAGCGAGCCTCGCGCCCACTGACCCGGTGAAGAACTCGCGAATCGACTCGCCAAGCCCTCGCTTACGCGTGCCAACGACAATGAGCTTCGCGTCGACTTGCTCAGCAAGATGTTTCATCGCCATCGCGGGATCCCCGACGAGCTGGCGCACGCTCCACTGCACAGGTGATTCAGCGAGCACCTCGGCGGCGGCTTGCTGCACCAAGACCAGATCGCTGTCGCCAGCGGCGATGTTGATGTCGATCGGAGCCGAGTGAACGTAGCCATCGGGGTCTTCATAGGTCACAAATCGAGTGACATCGACGTGCACGATCAACAGCGGTGCGCCGAGCAGACCGGCATAGCGAGCAGCCTCTTTGAGCACTCTCGGTGACTGATCAGGAATGATCCCGACGATGACCGCGCCGTGCAGTGATTCGTCTTCAGTCCGCTGATTTGTAGGGTCAGGTGTGTCGTTCGTCATGTGTGGGCTCCTTCGACACCGCATACTCAAGCAGGCGGAACCGCCGAAGTGCGGGGGCTCCGTGTTATTCTGAATGCTACTCTTACCGGCTTACAGCCGACCAACGTTGAAGCGGGCACTCGCACCGCCCGCAGCTCAGAAATGAGGGGGTCTCGCATGGGTCGTGGCCGTCAGAAGGCAAAGCACACCAAGATCGCTCGTGAGCTCAAGTCCTACAGCCCGAGCTTGAACACCTCGGCGCTCGAAAGAGAACTGGGGCACCCCGCAGAAGACCAGTACGTCGACAAGTGGGCGGATCTTTACGCCGACGAGGATGAAGACGAACTAGAGCGGGCCTGACAACCGTCTACACGCGCGTGCGACGAGCAGCTCTCATCGCACGACGGTGCTTCCACCATTGCCAGAAGCGATCAAGTGCGCTCTTGAGCCATAGTGCTATTCGGTGAGCCCAGTGAAATTCGGTGCCCAGCACGGCGAGCCCGAGGAACACCACGAGCCAACCCGGACCGGGTAGCGGAACAAGAATCAGCCCGACAATGGCGAGCACGCTGCCTGCAGCTGCAACGGCGACGCGGTATGCGAGTTCGAGCCGCGGGTGCTCGGCTATCCACGAACGTGCTCTGCGCATCAGCTGGCGGATAGGCCGATCACGGCGTTCTGCCGCTGCGATGTCGGCGCGAATGTCGCGCTCGACGACAAGGGAGTCGTGCGTCATGGCGTGACGCTAACAAGGTAGCTCGCAAAACCACTGGGAGTGTGCCGTCTACCTCATGTACGCCGTCCGCTCACCAGACGCCGTGCTTGCGCTCCCATTCCTCCTCGACGGTGTGGCGCCGCGACGCGACCACCCCGGCCGGAATAGCGGTCAGTATCACCAGCGCAAGAATGACCAGCGGAATGGTCCACGAACCGGTGGCCTCGTGAATCAGTCCGATCGTGAGTGGAAACACTGCGCCCAGACCATAGCCAACACTCTGCACGAATCCGCTGAGCGCAACTGCGCCCTCATGGGTGCCGGTGCGCACGTTGAGCAACACGAGCGTGAGCGGAAAGAGCAGGGTGGGTCCGCTCAGCATCAGCACCCACAACCAGGGCGCCAGCGCCGGAGCCCAAAGCAAACCTGCAATACCGACGAGACCTGCGGTGACGGCGACCCCATAGAGCGCGCGCGTCGCGTGGTATCGAACCACGAGCAGCGGCACCACCAACGACGCGGGCAGCCCGACCGCCGCGAAAAGTGAAAGCAATACACCGGCGGCGACAGGCGTCACGCCGGTCGTGTCAACGAGAATTCGTGGCAACCATGAGAACGAGGTGTAGGCCACCACACCCGCGGCGCCGAACCCCACCATGAGCGCCCACGCTGCCGGCAGCCTGAGCATGCGGCTGAACACTCGTGGGTTGGGCGGTTCGACGTCGGCTGACTCGTCGATGTCGAGCTTGCTGGCACGTGCCCTCGAGATCAGCGCAATCCACGGCACTATCGCCACCAAAGCAAAAAGCGCCCACATCCCGAGCGACGCGCGCCAGTTGCTTGCGTCGGCCACGGGAACGGCAATCAGCGGGGGCAGGAATGTCGACACCGCCATCGTGGCCGAGTAGAGCCCGGTGATGAGTCCGATTCGGTCAGGAAAGTAGCGCTTCACCAACGGCGGCAACAGGATGTTTCCCACACCGATGGCAGCAAAGATGATCGTCGTTCCCACCAGCATCAGCACGGCATTGGTGGCGAAACTGCGGGCTATCAGCCCCACGGCCACAATAAGGAACGCGAGAACTGCGAGGGGTTCCAGGCCGATTCGGCGCTCGAAAGCGGGGGTCAACAGGCCGAAGATCGCGTAGCAGACGGGTGGCGCTGTGGCGATCAGCCCGATGGCAGCCGCAGAAAGAGCGAAGTCGCGCTCGATGTAGTCGAAGAGTGGCGATAGCGACGCCACCGCCGATCGCAACGAAAAAGCCAACAGCAGAATGCCGATGAGGGCGAGGGAACGCCCCTGCCACAGCGGGTGCATAGGGGCAGGGTTCACTCGTCCCACCCTAGGCCCGCATCGGTGCCCGGTTGCGCGCTCGGTGCCGCGACAACCAGCGCGTCAGCGCAGATCAGATCCCTGGGCTCGCGCTTGCCACATGCCACGCGCCCCGGCGCACTATTCGCTCCAAGTCGTGCGCGCGCGAGGCGAAGTCTTCGGCGGTGGTCGAAACCGACACCGCACCGATCGTGCGGCCGCTGCGGCCGCGCACCGGCGCTGCGATGCATGCCAACTTCGGCATGTACTCTTCCACCTCGGTGGCGATCTGAAGCGCACGCACCTCGTCTAGTTGTTCTCGCAGCGCCGCTTCGTTCGTGATCGTGTGAGCGGTGAGAGCCCGAGCACCATGGCGATCGAGGTAGCGGCTGAGAGAAGCAGCATCCTTCTCTGCCAACATGATCTTGCCAAAGGCGGTGATGTGTGCCGACTCGGCGAACCCCACGTGCAGCTGTCCAATTCGAGGATGCTGCGCAGAGTCAGCCACGTGCGCCACCGCGATATCGTCACCACGAAAGACGGTGAGGTACGCGGGTGCTCGTGCGGCATCCCTCATTCCCGACAGCACGCGTCGCGCGTCAGGCGTCGCAATGATCTGGGCCCGCACGGCGCGCCCTAGCTCGTCAACAGCGCGGCCCAAGATGTAGCGCGATTCTCGCGAGCGCACGAGGTAGTCGTGTTCTTGAAGGGTCGCAAGCAGTCGATACGTCGTCGCGGGCGACAGCGCAAGGGCATGCGCAAGCTCTGCGGCGGTGAGTCCGTCGGGCGCCGAGCCCACAGCATCCAATATCGCGAGTGTTCGATCAGCGGAGCGAATGCCTGCGCTGTCTCGAGAGCTCTTCGTCGTGCTCATAGGAGCAGTGTAGGCCTGCCTAGTTAGATTGTGTTTCGCACATCGTGAGAATCTTGCTCGCGCCAGCACCACCCGCGGCGCACTCTGGAACCGCACACAACGTTGTCGTGAAAGGAACCACCATGACCAGCAAGATTCTCATCATCACGGGCGATGCCGCCGAGACCCTAGAGGTCTTCTATCCGCTGCACCGACTGCAGGAGGCCGGCTACGAAGTGCACATCGGCGCCCCCGAAAAGCGCAAGCTTCAGTTCGTCGTTCATGACTTCGTTGACGACTTCGACACCTACACCGAGAAGCCCGGACACACCTGGGACGCAGACATCGCGCTGGCCGACGTCGATCCCGCTGACTACGTCGCTATCGTCGTGCCTGGCGGCCGCGCCCCCGAGTATCTGCGCAACAACGAAGAAGCCAAGCGAATCGTGCGCTACTTCTTCGAGAAGAACAATCCTGTCGCTGCGACCTGCCACGGACCACTGCTGCTCGCCGCCGCTGGAGTGCTTGAAGGACGCACTTCAGCCGCCTACCCAGAGCTTGCCATCGACGTTGAGGTTGTGGGCGGTGTCTTCGAGAACGGCGGAGCTGTCGTCGACGGAAACCTGGTCAGCTCGCGCGCCTGGCCCGACAACGGCACGTGGATGAAAGCGTTCCTCGAAGTGCTCGACGGCGCTTCGGCCTAGCCGACCCAGTACGTCGAGACGAGGCTTCGTGCGCGAGACAACCCGCTGTGCAGCATGTTTCGTGCACGAAGCCTAGTTTCGGCGCCGGTGGCAGCGGCAGCGGCGCCGGGTGCAGCAGCAGCGGTGCCGGGTGCAGCAGCAGCGGTGCCGGGTGCAGCAGCAGCGGTGCCGGGCTCACGCCGCGCGGCTAGGACTCCTGCGAGCCTTCGACCCAGGCGAGGTACTCGTCTGACACGGTGCCGGTGACGTAGCGGCCGTCGAAGCAGCTCATGTCAAGATCGTCGAGGTCTGAGCCTTCAAGAATGGCAGCCTTGAGGTCTTCAACCTCTTGGTACACCATGTAGTCAGCGCCGAGCTCTGCAGCGATCTCGGGGATGGTGCGTCCGTGCGCCACCAGCTCGTGCCTCGACGGCATATTGATGCCGTACACGTGCGGGAACCGCACCGGGGGCGCCGCTGACGCGAATGCGACGGACTTCGCGCCAGCATCGCGTGCCATCTGAATGATCTCTTTCGACGTCGTACCGCGAACGATCGAGTCGTCAATCAGCAGCACGTTCTTGCCCTTGAACTCACTCGACATCGCGTTGAGCTTCTGGCGCACGCTCTTCTTGCGCACCGCGTGGCCGGGCATGATGAAGGTGCGGCCGACATAGCGGTTCTTGTAGAAGCCCTCGCGGTACTCGATCCCGAGCTTGCGAGCCACCTGCATGGCGGCCGGGCGAGACGAGTCAGGAATGGGCATCACTACGTCGATCTCATCGACCGGGGAGTGCTTGGCGATCGTGTCAGCGAGCCGTTCGCCCATGCGCAAGCGGGCTTCGTACACCGAGATGCCGTTCATGATCGAGTCGGGGCGAGCAAGGTATACGTACTCGAACGAGCACGGTGCCAGCTGCGTCTCCTGCGCGCACTGCATGGTGTGAAGGTTGCCCTCAAGGTCGACGAAGATCGCCTCACCGGGAAGCACATCGCGCACGACCTCGAACTCACCGTTTTCGAGCACGAGCGACTCACTTGTCACCACCCACTCGTAGGTGCCGTCTTCGTGCTTGCGGGTGCCAAGAATCAGTGGCCGGATGCCGAAGGGATCGCGGAACGCCAAAAGACCGTATCCGGCGATCAGGGCGATCGCCGCGTATGAACCTTCCACCCGATCGTGCACGCGCGCGACGGCATCGAAAAGCTGCTCGGGAACGAGCTCGTCACCCGAAATCGACGCCTGCAACTCGTTGGCCAGCACGTTGACTAGCAACTCAGTGTCAGAGGTCGTATTGAGGTGTCGGCGGTCTTTGCGAAACAGCACCTCGGTCAGTTCACGCGTATTGGTGAGGTTTCCGTTGTGCACGAGCACGATGCCGTAGGGCGCGTTGACGTAGAACGGCTGGGCCTCTTCTTCGCTCGATGCGGTGCCCTTCGTCGCATAGCGCACGTGGCCGAGACCGATATTGCCGAGCAGCACCCGCATGTCGCGGGTGCGGAAAGCTTCGCGCACCTGCCCACGCTCTTTGTGAACGTGGAACACCCCGCTGGGTTCAGCGGTCGCGATTCCCGTGGAGTCTTGACCCCGGTGCTGCAGAAGAAGAAGGGAGTCGTAGATCTCTTGGTTGACAGATCCACGACCCATCATGCCGACGATTCCGCACATCTGGGATTACTTTGCTCCGTTCACGGCCGAGCCGTCTGCGTAAGAGCCGACGAGTCGAACGGCGCCGCCGTTCACACCCTTTGCGCCCTGCTCAAAATCTCCGGAGGGAAGCGCATCAGTGTGCACCGCGCCCACCTGCCACGTGTCGATGCCATTGCGCGCCAGCGCAGCGATTGCAGCATCTGCCTTGGCTGCCGATACAACCGCGAGAAAACCGATGCCCAGGTTCCAGGTGCCTTCGGTCGATTCAAGATCGAGGCTCCCGAGGTCTGCCAGCACACGAAAGGTCGCCGGTGGTGACCACGTCGAACGGTCCACCTCTACCCAGGTGTTCTGCGGCAGCACGCGCGCCAGGTTGGCGGCGATACCGCCTCCGGTGACATGACTCAGTGAGTGCACCGCATCGCCCAGCTCTTCGATGAGATGAAGCAAGGGGGTCGTGTAGAGACGTGTGGGTTCGAGAAGCGCCTCACCCCAGGTGATGCTGTCGCCGAGGTCGGCCGCTCGATCGCCGTACTGAATGCCCGCGCCGGCGACGATATGGCGCACCAGCGAGTAGCCGTTCGAGTGCAGTCCGCTCGACGCGAGCGCCAGTACGACATCGCCGTTCTGCACGCGCTCGGCACCGAGAACCTGGTTGGCTTCAACCACTCCCGTAGCGGCGCCCGCGACGTCGTAGTCGTTCACGCCAAGCAAGCCGGGGTGCTCTGCGGTCTCGCCGCCGACCAGCGCCGTGCCGGTTTCAGCACAACCCTGCGCGATGCCGCGCACGATGTCTGCGATGCGTTCAGGGAACACTTTGCCGCAAGCGATGTAGTCGGTCATGAAGAGCGGCTTCGCTCCCACCACCACGATGTCGTCGACGACCATGCCAACCAGGTCGAGTCCGATCGAGTCGTGCTTGTCGATAGCCTGCGCGATGGCGACCTTCGTGCCGACGCCGTCGGTGCTCGTTGCCAGCAGCGGCTTGGTATAGCCGAGCAGTGCACTGGCATCGAAGAGGCCCGCAAAGCCGCCGACACCACCGAGCACCTCGGGTCCGTGTGTGCGACGCACGGCCGACTTCATCAGTTCAACGGCAAGATCGCCGGCAGCAGTATCGACGCCGGCGGCCGCATAGGGGTTCGCGGAGGCATCACGAGAAGGGGTGACCACGGCTCCAGACTACCCGGGTCGGCGCGCGAGTCGTTGCGATCTCGCCCTCTGCAGCATTCCACTCCTCCACTCTGCCGACCTGCGCCCCTACAATGGCCGCATGGGTGGCACCGGAATGCCGGAATGGCTGATCCGCGAAGACGCCGGTCAGCCAGTTCTTCTTGCCCTCTATCTGCGTCAGGTGCTCGGCATCCGCTACCCGGATGAACTGCCGCATCTGCGCGGCATCGCTCCGCGAGCGAACGACCGCACGAGCGCGTCACAAGACGTGCTGGAGTCTCAATGGCGAGGTCTCTGGGAGATGACAATCGAGCCTGAGATACATCCTTCGCCGGTTCCGCTCGAGTTGGTAGACGGCTACGAAACGCTGTTGGCACTGCCCGCAGATGGTGCGTCTGAATTGAGGGATGCTGCACGGCCCCACGCGAGTGAAGCCCTCGCGTTCGCCCAATCAGCGCATGCACGCTATCGAAAAGACATCGGCAGCGGAGTGAGCTACCGCGCCTACGCGAGCGCGATTGCCGAGTACGAACGACAGGTGGGTCGCCGCGCGCACTCGTTCGAACTCAACGTTCAGGTGCTGCCGCTGAGTCAGCGAGGGCTGTGGTGGGTCGGTTCCCTCACCATCGCCGTGACCGATGGACTGCGCGGCGACGTCGTCGCTTTCGACGCTGCAATCAACCCGATCATCGCCGAATTGGCCTGAGTGCTAGTCGCTCTCGCCGCGCACTGTTTCGTGGTCGACGGCGACGCTACGAGCGCGACGTGACGCCCTGCGGTCGAGCATCACAGCGATGAAACCGAACAGCGCGATCCCGATTGGCACGCAGATCAGCGTGACGAACCCAAAGACCTGCATCTGCGAGTAGACGAATCCGGTGTTGGGGCTGGCCTGATCAGAGCCGTCGAACGCGAACGTCAAGATCATCGCCACGAAGACACCGAGCGCTGCCCCAAGCAGCAGGAACACCGACATCTTGGGAGCGCGGCGCACGCGAACGGTTTCGATGTGGTCTTCAGCGTGCTCAGCCATGCTCCTATTGTCCCACCGCATGCGCGCGAGCGCGCCACGCGGCTTGGTCAGGGCCGAAGCGGCAGCAGGTCTGAGACGTCGGCGCGCACTCCCGACGCTGAGATGCGGCCTGCGGCCGTCGCATCCACCCACTCCTGTTCGCCCGTCGCCAGCGCGATCCACGTGAGCGGTTCCATTTCAACCACGTTCGGCGGTGTGCCGCGAGTGTGACGTGGTCCCTCAACCACCTGAACGGCGCCGAACGGCGGCACGCGCACCTCAACGCTGTGGCCGGGTGCCTTCTCTGCGAGCAGCTGCAAGAGGTAGCGCACAGCGGTAGCGAGGTCGGTGCGCGCGGGAACCTCGTTCGATGCAGAGGCGGCTCGCACGGCCGTTAGCGCGGAGCGTCCGTCGGCGGTAGAGATGCTGCGTGGCATGGGCCAACGCTACGCCCGAATCCGAGGCGCCTGTGCCGACGGGCAAGGATCGGTAGGCTGGCCGGGTGAAGATTCTGGTCCTCGGTTCGGGCGCGCGCGAGCACGCCATCATCCTCGCTCTTCGTGCAGAGGAGGCCGCTCACGACATCTTCGCTGCGCCGGGAAACGCCGGCATCGCTCGAGACGCCAGCTTGGTCGCGCTCAGTGCCACCTCGCCAGCCGAGGTCACGACGTTCGCCTTCGAGAACTCCATCGACCTCGTGGTGATCGGACCCGAGGCTCCCCTCGTCGCCGGCGTTGCTGACTCGTTGCGCGAGCGCGGCATTCCGGCATTCGGTCCGGGCAAGGCCGCCGCGCAGCTCGAGGGTTCGAAGACCTTCGCCAAGCGGGTGATGGATGCTGCGGGCGTCCCCACCGGCCGCGCTTCGCGCGCTGTCACCCGTGCCGAGGTCGAAACGGCGATTGACGAGTTCGGCGCACCCTACGTGGTGAAGGCTGATGGACTCGCCGCGGGAAAGGGTGTGATCGTCACGAACGATCGCGCCGCAGCCCTCGACCACGCCGACACATACCTGCCGACCGGGGCGGTTCTGGTTGAAGAGTTTCTCTCGGGCCCTGAGGTGTCGCTGTTCTTTCTCAGCGATGGTGACCACGTGCTGCCGCTCAGCCCGGCGCAGGACTTCAAGCGTCTGCTCGACGGTGATGAGGGACCGAACACCGGCGGCATGGGCGCCTACTCACCGCTGCCGTGGCTCGACGAAAAGTTCGGCAGCGAAGCCGGATTCGTCGATCTCGTCACTCGCGATGTCGCCGAGCCGGTCATCCGCCAGCTCGACGCAGAGGGAACTCCATTCATCGGGCTTCTCTACGCGGGCCTGATTCTCACCGATCAGGGCGTCAAGGTCATCGAGTTCAACGCCCGCTTCGGCGACCCCGAAACCCAGGTCGTGTTGCCTCGCCTGCTCGATCCGCTCTCGGAGTTGCTGCTGGCTGCTGCGTCGGGCCATCTCGAAGATTTCCCGCGGCCGTCGTTCTCGCCTCAGGCGGCCATCACCGTTGTGCTGGCGAGCGAAGGCTACCCGCAGGCTCCCCTCACCGGTCGCCCGCTCGATGGGCTGGACGCCGCAGCCTCCGCCGCAGGCGTGCATATCGCGCACGCGGCGACCGCTGACAGCGAGGGCTCGCTCCTCGCGACCGGCGGGCGCGTGCTGAGCGTCGTCGCCACCGCAGAAACCTTCGCTGGCGCACGCGAGCTCGCATATGACGCTGTGGGCCAGATCACGCTCGACGGCGGTCAGTTTCGCGGCGACATCGCGGCACGAGTCGTCTGAGCCGAGGAGCTTCAGCGCTCACTCGCCCAGCGTTCAGCCTCGTCGGCGTCGATCGTCGCGATCGAGCCGGTGAACTGCTCGGCGCGCTCTTCACCTTCGGCTGACCCGGTGAACAAGCCGGCGTGCTGATCGCTCGCCTCTGGACTGACACTAGGCTCTTCCGGTGCTGGCTCAGCCACAAGCTGCACTCGGGAAATCGGCAGTGCCGACTTCTTGTCGTGCAACCACTCGACGAACTCTTCGCGCACGAAACAGCGCAGATCGAACAGTGTTGGCGCGTCGACGGCAGTCAGCAGAATACGCACCCGCACGGTGTTGTTCACCGCCTCAGTCACCTGCAGTACTTTGGCGCGCCGGTCCCACAGCTCGGTGCGCTCGAGAATGACGTCGAGCTGTTGACGCATCTCTGACGGCCTCACTCGCCAGTCGAGGTCGAACTCGATTGATCCCAGAAGCTCGCTCGAGCGACGGGTCCAGTTTTCGAACGGCGTAGTGGTGAAGTAGGTTGACGGCAGCACCAACCGCCGGTCGTCCCAGATGTGCACGACGACGTACGTGAGCGTGATCTCTTGGATGCGACCCCACTCGCCTTCGACGACTACCACGTCATCGACGCGAACAGCATCGCTGAACGCGATCTGCACCCCGGCGAATACGCTCGCGAGGGTCGATTGAGCGGCAAGCCCCGCCACGATTCCTGCCACGCCGGCTGAGGCCAACAGACTTGTGCCGATTGTTGCGAGCGCGGGAAAGGTGACAAGAATCGCGCCAGCCGCAAAAACCACCACCACAGCGACCAGCAGCCGACGAATGAGCGTGAGCTGCGTCTGCCGACGGCGCGCGACCAGATTGTCTTTCGACCCCAACGGCAATCGCGCCATCGCGACGCCGAACCCGAATGAGATCGCCGCGCCGATGAACCACGCGGCTGCAGCGATGGTGGCGATGACAAGCCCGTGCGCCACGGTCTCAGATGAATCAGGCGCCGGCCACGAGAGCAGAAAGGCGACCCACAGCGCGATGACGACGATCAGCACTCTGAAGGGCGCACGCACTGTCGCCGAGAGGGTGGCGGGCCACCGCTTCTTTCGCGAGATGCGCTTGAGCGCTGCCGCGACGACGATTGCCACCACGACCGCTGCGATCAGCGCGATGGACAGCACGACCGTGAGGCCGAGCCATGACTTCAGTTCGAACAAGGTGCTCCTCCTGCCGGGCTGAAAGGGTGTTCTACCCTAGCGTCCGATAGGAGGAGCCCACGAGGCGCTAAGACTTGCGCCCTGCGATTGCTTGCATCAGCCACCAGATCAGGCCGATGACGAGCACGACCAAACCGATCCACAGCAAGAACTTGGCGACTTCGACGAATGCTCCGAGCAGAATGAGCACGATTGCGACGACGATGAGAATGATGATCCATGCGGGCATGATTGTTCCTTCCGCGTGCGTGAATACGAACCTGAGACAACGACGTTATCGACGCGCCCACGACGATGCCAGCCGGTTGCGCGCGCTGCTCTCACACGCTAAGCACGCGCGCGAGCTGATAGCGGCAATAATGGGCGAGTGACAAACGAGACTGACCTGCCCGGCTGGAAGCACATCTATTCGGGAAAGGTGCGCGACCTGTACGTTCCCGCGGAGATGCCCGACGGTGAGGTTTCGAACCGGATGCTGGTTGTGGCCAGCGACCGGGTCAGTGCGTTTGACCACGTGCTCAGCCCCGGCATTGCCGGCAAAGGTGAGCTGCTCACGACCCTGAGTATGTGGTGGTTTGCCCAGCTTGCCGGCCTCGACGGCGGGCGCAGCATCCCGAATCACCTGGTTGCCGATGGTGAGACCGAAATCCCGCATGCGGTCTCGGGTCGATCGATGCACGTGCGCGGCCTGCAGATGTACCCCGTCGAATGTGTCGTGCGCGGTTACCTGACCGGTTCTGGCTGGGCCGAGTATCAGGCAAGCGGCACCGTGTGCGGCATCGCGTTGCCAGATGGGCTGAACGACGGAGACCGGCTGCCCGAGCCGATCTACACCCCGGCCTATAAGGCTCCGATGGGTGAGCACGACGAGAACATCTCGTACGAGCAGACTGTCGAGCTGGTCGGAGCCGACGTGGCTGCCGCGCTGCGAGACACCTCGCTCGAGATCTACGAACGCGCCGCAGCCCTGGCCGAAGCCCACGGACTGATTCTGGCCGATACGAAGTTCGAGTTCGGCGCCGATGCCGAGGGAGTGCTCACGCTTGCCGATGAGGTGCTCACGAGTGATTCGTCGAGGTATTGGGATGCTGCTGCGTGGGCATCGGGCACGACGCCCAAGGAGCGCATGGCCAGCTTCGACAAGCAGATCGTGCGGGACTGGCTTGCCGCCAACTGGAACAAAGAGGGCACTCCCCCGGAACTGCCCACGGAGGTCGTTGAGCGCACTAGCGCACGCTACCGCGAGCTGATTGAAATGCTCACCGAGCGCTGAGGCGTACCCGGTCGCCACTGCTCTGAGTGGCGCGCGGCGCTCAGCCCAGCAGCATCCGCTCGAGATTCTCAATCGGGGCATACCAGCCCTGCTGGAGCATCCAGGTCTGCACGAGGCGGTCCCACCCGAGTGCCACTGCGACTCCCACAATCACCAGCAAGCCACCGATCACGCGTCTGAAGACTCCGTGCGGGTCTGCGAGCCAGCCGAGCTTGCGCACCAGCGCGGTGCCGGCAATCGCAATGACCATCAGCGCGAGAGCGAGCCCGATGGCGTAAGCCGAGATGTAAACAACACCGAGACCGAAAGACGCTGGCAGCACGGCCGCGATGATGAGCGCATAGGTGGGGCTGCAGCTGCTGAACGCTGGACCGAGCGCTGCGCCGAGCGCGATGTCACCGCCGAGGCCGCCCTTGCGGTAGCTCGCGTCAAGCAGGCGGCCGCCGCCAGCCTGCCACCCGAAGCGCACTGTGAGGCGCTCCCACACCATGGGAAAGAGCATGGTCAGACCGAGCACCGCGACGATGACGCCCGAGATCGACTGCCAGATCCACGCCGGAATGCCCAGCAGAGCGGTGGTCGCCTTCAGCAGCAGGGTGAATGCGACGACCGAGACGGCAAGAGATGCGGCGATGATGAGGGGGCGAAACCACTGCTTCTCTGCGAGCTTCGCGTCTGATCCGGTGCGCACAGCCGTGCCGCCGACGATCACCGGCAGCAACGGCAGAACGCACGGCGCAAGAACGGTGAGCACGCCGGCGGCGAACGACACCAGGGTGAGCGCAAGCATCAGCCAGTGAGACCGAGACCGGCAAGCGCGAAGTCGAGCGACGGGTCTTCGTATGGAATGAATGTGGTGAGCGCGTTGCCTGCGCTGTCGAGTTCGACCAGCGTGGTCTGCTGGGTGACCCCGTACTGCTGACGAAGATCTTGGTTTGAGTCGTAGTCGACCTTCAGAATCGTGATGCCGTCGGGCATACCCGAGGCGCGAATGTCTTCGTCAAGGGCGCGGCACTGCGGGCACCATGTGGCGTGAAAGAACAACACGGGAGTACCTTCGGCTGACGCGAGTGCAGCCTCGCTGTATTCGACGTAGGCGCCAGGCGTCACGCTGTCGGCTGCTGGCTCACTCGTCGACTCGTCGGCGGAATCTTCAGACGTATCGTCATCGCTCACGTCGTCAACCGCCATCTCGGTCTCTGCGGGCGATGGGGTCGTAACAGCGACAGTGTCGCTCTCATCACCGTTGCTGAGAGAAACGGCGACGGCGCCGCCCACGCCCAGTACAAGCACGCCAGCAATGACCAGTCCGACTACGGCTCCACTCTTCATGCCTCTATCCTGCCCCGCGCTTCAGGCGCAAGGCAGACGAGGGTATTACGAAGTGCACACGCTCGCTCATCGGCAAGCCGCCTCGCACGGTGCAGAACGAGGTGTCTAGACCGATGAGCGCAGCACGAGCTCAGTTTCGAGGATCGTGACGTGACGCGGATGTTTTCCTGCGAGACGATCAAGCAGCACGTTGGCCATGCGCTCGCCCTGGGCAAACGAGGGCTGACGCATCGTGGTCAGCTGCGGAGAGACCGCAAGCGCGACGGGCGAGTCATCAAAGCCCACGATCGCAATGTCGTCGGGAACACGCAAGCCCGCGGCAGCGAGCACACCCATCGCCCCCTGGGCCATCAGATCGCTCGCACAAAAGAGCGCGTCGGGGCGTGCGCCGCTGGCGAGCATCCGGCGCATCGCGTTGGCCCCGCCCTCGGCGGTGAACCCGCCCGGTTCGATTGCGATCTCGTCAAGGTCGTGTTTTGCGAGCGCGTCGCGATAGCCCTGCAGTCGGTCAACTCCCGCTGGCATGGTCAGTGACCCGGTAATGGTCGCGATCTTCTTGTAGCCCGACTCGATCAGATAGGTCGTCGCGTCGTGAGCTCCGCGCACGTTGTCGACGTCGACGTAATAGTCCTGCTCGCGCTCGCGCACGGGACGACCACCATAGACCACGGGCACCGCGCTGGCGATGCGATCGATGAAGAGGTCGCTGGTGTGGTGCGACACGATGATCGCCCCGTCGACGGCACCGCTGCGCACATAGCTTGTCGTTTTATCGCCGGGGTCGTCGCTCGCGATGAAGAGGTTCATCACATAGTTGGAACTGCTCAACCGAGAATGGATGCCCGAGACGACTGCCGCAAAGAAGGGATCGCCGAAGAACCGGGTGGTGTCTTCGGGAACGACCAAAGCGATCGCGTGCGTCTGCCGGCTCGCCAGCGAGCGAGCCGCGCGATTTGGCACGTAGTTCAAGGCGGCAATCGCGCGCTGTACCGACTCGAGTGCTTCAGGGCTCACCGCCGTTGAGCCGTTGACAACACGCGACACGGTCGATCGAGAGACACCCGCGGCAGTGGCGACCTCTTCGATCGTGGCGGCGTCACGCACCGTCTCTATGCTCATGACAGCTCCCTCACTGCGATGCTAGTCGGGCGTCAGAGCGCTCGGGCACCGATCACTCGGGCGTACTCTCTTCCGCTGTCCTTTACTGACCGCTCCTGCGTGTCGTAATCCACGCGAACAATGCCGAAGCGCTTCTCGTAGCCCCACGCCCATTCGAAGTTGTCGAGGAACGACCAATAGAAGTAGCCCCTCACATCGACTCCTGCATCAACAGCGTCAAGGATCGCTCCGAGGTGACCGGTCAGAAACGACACCCGCTCGTCGTCGTGCACCCGAACCTCGCCGTCTTCGACGACGCGCTCGTCGTCGAATGCTGCTCCGTTCTCCGTGACGTAGAGCGTCACACCCTTCGGCGCGCTGTATTCGTCGGAAACGCGCTTGAGTAGGCGAGTGAGCCCCTCGGGCTGAACCTCCCAGTGCATCGAGGTGCGATCGAGACCGCGTTCGTGCCAATGGATGTTCTGCGATGCCGGAAAAGCCGGCGCGCTCTCGCGTTTGGTGGGGGCGTCGCCCGCGACCGGGGCGACCTCGGGAGCCTCACCGCCGACGAACTCACCGTGGTAGTAGTTGACGCCGAGTGAGTCGATCGCCGACGAGATGATGTCGAGGTCTCCAGGACGCACTGCCTTTTCGAAGGACTCGATCGCGGCAGCATCCACCCCACGAATGTCTTCAACGATGTCTGCCGGGTACTCGCCGCGGAAGATCGGGTCGAGGAACCAACGGTTGAACTGACCGTCGATGCGGCGTGCAGCGTCGACATCGGCCGGGCTCTCAGCGTCTACCGGGTCAGCGACCGTGAGGTTGAGCGTGATGCCCAGATTCAGCGAGGAGTCCCGAGCGCGCAGTTCGCGCACGGTTTGTCCGTGCCCCAGCAAGAGATGATGAGAGGCCAGAGCGCCCTCTTCGATGCTGTAGTGCCCCGGTGCGTGGACGCCAGCCGTGTAGCTGAGGAACGACGAGCACCACGGCTCGTTGAGAGTGGTCCAGACGTTCACGCGGTCGCCCAGCGCGTCGTGCATAGTCAGTGCATACTCGGTGAAGCGCTCAGCCGTGTCGCGGTTCGCCCAGCCGCCCTTGTCTTGCAGTGCCTGAGGCAGATCCCAGTGGTAGAGCGTCAGCCACGGCAGGATATCTGCGCCGAGCAGCTCATCGACCAGGCGATTGTAGAAGTCGACGCCCTTCTCATTCACCGCACCGCCATCGGGGCGCACACGAGCCCACGACGTTGAAAAACGATACGTCTGCAGACCCATCGACTTCATCAGCGCGACGTCGCCTTCATAGCGGTGGTAGTGGTCACAGGCCACGTCGCCGTTGTCGGCGTTGATCACCGCTTCTGGCACTCGGCAGAACGCGTCCCAAATCGAATCGCGGCGGCCGTCTTCGTGGGCGGCTCCTTCGATCTGGAAGGCTGCGGTCGCGGCTCCGAAGAGAAAGTTCGCGGGGAACTCGCGGGGGTTAGTCGCAGTCATGTGGACGGCGTCCTTCCTTGGGGTGTAGCGGGGAGAGAAAAGCGTGCGGGTGGGGGCTGTCAGCCCTTGACCGCACCGGCCATGATGCCACTCACGAGCTGCTTGCCAGCGAAGGCGAACAGGATGAGAAGCGGGATGGTCGACAGCAGCACACCGGCGAGCACCACCGAGTAGTCGACGAAGTAGTTCGACTGCAACAACGACAACGCGACCGGAAGGGTTGGGCTCGAGCGGTCTAGCACGATGAAAGGCCAGAAGAACTGGTTCCACGCGTTGATGAAGGTGAACAGGAAGAGCATCGCAGCCGCGGGGCGTGCGGCAACAACTCCGACCGTCCAGAATGTGCGAATCTGCGAGGCCCCATCGACACGTGCAGCCTCGATCAGCTCGTCGGGAACGCTCTGAGTGAGGTACTGAGTCATCCAGAACACACCGAAGGCAGTGATCAGCGCCGGCACGATGATCGCGCCGATCGTTCCGGTCCAGCCCCAGTCCGAGAAGAGGATGTACAGCGGCACGACACCGAGCTGCATCGGAACTGCCATGGTTGCCACAACGAACGCCAGCAATCCGGGTCCGCCGCGGAATTTGAGCTTGGCGAACGCCCATCCCGCAAGAGTGGAGAAGACAACCACTGACATCGCGATGATCGTCGAGCTGTAGATCGAGTTCCACAGTGCCAACCAGAAGTTCACCGCCGGGTCGTTGACGACCGACATCGCGTTGTCGATGAAGTTGCCACCGGGCCACCACGACAGGTTCGGGTTGTTGATGGTCGATGCATCGCCAGAGCCGATGAGGAACGACCAGTAGTACGGGAAGATCGCGGATACGACAACCACGCCGAGACCTGCGTAGACCCAGAATCCGGGACGCATGCCACGAATCTTGCGCGCGCGGTTCTTGCGAGGGGGCTTCGCCGCGTTGGGAATGCTTTCTTCCATGATCGCCAGGGGCGGGGTATTGGTGCTCATCGCGTGACTCCCTTGCGTCCACGGCGCGGAGTCTTCACGCCACGCCCTCCCTCGTCGCGCACGAGGCGGCGCGTGATGAGGAGGTTGATCATTCCGATGACCAGGATGATGATGAACAGAATCCAGGCCAACGCGGCTGCGCGACCGAAGTTGAAGTCGCCCCAACCGATGTTGTAGAGGTACAGCGTGATCGTGAGCCACTGCTGGGCGGCACCGCCCTGGCCGACGTTGTCGTACATGCGCGGCTCATCGAAGATCTGCAGACCACCGATGGTCGATGTGATTACGACGAAGATCAGGGTGGGCTTCAACGACGGGAGCGTGATGCTCCAGAACTGGCGAAATGCGCCAGCACCGTCGACAGTGGCCGCTTCGTAGAACTCTCGAGGAACTGCCTGCATCGCAGCCAGCAGGATCAGTGCGTTATAGCCGGTCCAACGGAAGTTGACCATCGTCGCGATAGCGATGTGGCTCCAGAACGGGTCAACGTGCCACGCGATCGGAGCGATGCCGATGCTGCCGAGGATGTTGTTCACCAGGCCGTGGTTGTCGCCGAACATGTTGCTGAAGATCAGCGCGACGGCGACGGGCGCCATCACGAAGGGAAGGAGCACGCTCATGCGCCAGAAGGTCTTCGCCCGAATGTTGCGGTCGAGCATGGCGGCGATGAAGATCGCGAGCGCCAGCTGCGGCACGGACGAGAGCAAGAAGATGCTGAAGGTGTTGCGAAGTGACGTCCAGAACTTCGGATCGTTGAGGATCCAGACGTACTGTTCGAATCCGACCCACGAGCCGGTGTTGCGAACGAGGTCCCATTCTTGGAATGAGATGACAGCGGTGAACGCGATCGGGAAGAGCCCGACGATCGCGAACATGATGAAGAACGGCGAAATATAGAGGTACGGTGCGAACTTGAGGTCCCACCGACTCATCTTGTTTTTGAAGGAGAGCGGGGGCTTGGGCTGCCCGGCACGTGGACCGGGCGATGCCGGTGACGTCTGGGCGCGGGTGTCGGTCGCGGTCACGTGAGACTCCATAGAGGCAGATCGGGCAGAGGTAAGAACAGTGGGGGCCGCGCCGCGTGGCGCGGCCCCCACCAATTCAGATCATCAGAAGGCTTCGACCTCTGCGACCCAGGTGTTCCACGCGGTGTCTGCATCTTCGGTTCCGTCGAAGACGCGAGTCACTGCGTTCTGGAGAGCGTCGTGGTACTGGAAGTACACGGCGTCTTTGAAGGGAGCAACGGTGACTGCCTCGGCGCGGTCAGAGAGAATCTGGCCGGTCGGAGCGTCGTTGAAGTACTCGTCGGTCGCATCGGTCAGCGTCGGGTCTTCGTATGCCTCGAGCTGGCTCGGGAACGTGCCTGCCTCAGCGAACGCTGCAACCTGCTGCTCAGGAGCGGTCAGCCAGTCAGCCAGGTCAAGAGCTGCATCGACGTTGGCGCCGTCTGCGGGAACGGTCAGGTATGAGCCGCCCCAGTTGCCGCCACCGTTCGGGAAGACATCGGCGATGTCCCAGCCTTCGACGTCGGGCGCGCTGCCCGAGATCACGCCGAGCATCCAGCCCGGGCACAGCATGGTGGCGAATTCACCGTTGGCCATTGAAGCGAACCAGTCGTCCGACCACTGACCGGCATAGGCCGAGTTGGGGATCGCACGCTCGGTCACGAGCTCGTAGGCAGCTGAGACCTCGGGGTTGGTCGTCGCGATGACGGCGCCGTCGGGCTCGGTGTAGGTGTACTCGAGCTGGTTGACGATGCCCTGGAGCACCGAGTTGGCCGAGTCGATCATGGGCTTGCCCGTGGCTGCCATGTACTCGTCTGCGACATCGAGGAAGTTGTTCCAGTCGCCGTCGAACAGCGCGGCAACTTCGTCACGATCAGACACGAGGCCCGCGTCTTCGAAGAGGTCGGCGCGGTAGCAGATAGCCTGCGGGCCGATGTCGGTTCCGAAGCCAACCAGGCGACCCTCGGGATCGGTTGCTGCGGCTTCCTTCCAGTCGAGCCAACGGCCCTTGACGCTGTCAGGAGCTTCGGCGAGCAGGTCGGAGTACTGCATGGCTTCGGCGAACCAGTCGATCTCGACTGCTTCAACGTCTGCCAGGCCGCCCTTGCCGAGCTTCTGGAAGTAGTTGGCACGGGCGTCGCCGGACTCGGCGGCGCGGTTGTGTACAACGGTCACGTTCGGGTTGGCATCCATGTACTCCTGGAGGAGCTCATCGGTGTAGCCGAAGTCGTTGAACGTGGCGATCGTGAGGGTGATTTCCTCGTCGGAAGAACCCGAATCGGTCGATGCGTCATCACTGCTGCCAGCGCAGCCGGCGAGGACGATAGCGGAAGCTGAGAAAGCGGCGACGGCCGCTGCACTCCTGCGGAAGGCTCGAGAGTTCACTGTCACTCCTTTGTGTTTGTCAGGGTCAGATATGTGTTGCAGGGTTTGCGGCTAGGAACTCATGTCGTGGCCACGTTGCCGTGGGAGCGTTCCCACCGGACTCAAGTTACGGTACGGGAGCGCTCCCACGAAAGTCAAGGGAGCGCTCCCACGCGTCGGTCACAGTTTGGTCACGACCCGCAGTTGGGCTGCTTCGACACGGGGACAGTGCGCGCCTGCGGCGCAACGTAGACTTGCAGCGTTCCCTTTTCCGCGACTTCCGGAGCCTTTAATGCCCACTATCGTCGTTGACGTCATGCCCAAGGCCGAGCTTCTGGACCCGCAGGGAAAGGCCGTCTCAGGCGCGTTCTCGCGTTTGGGAGTCTCAGACTTCACCTCGGTGCGCATCGGCAAGCGTTTCGAACTCACGGTCGACGGCGAGGTCACAGAAGAGGTGCTCGCTGAGGCGAAGCGCGTCGCCGATGAGATTCTCTCTAACTCGGTGATCGAAGACGTCGTCGGCATCGAGGTCGTAGCGTGACCACCCGCATCGGGGTCATCACGTTCCCCGGTTCGCTCGATGACCGCGACGCGCAGCGCGCGATCGAGATCGCCGGCGCCACCCCCGTCGCTCTCTGGCACGGCTCGCACGATCTCGACGGCGTCGATGCCCTCGTATTGCCCGGTGGTTTCAGCTACGGGGACTATCTGCGGGCCGGATCGATCGCCGCACTCGCACCGATCATGGTCGAGGTGAAGGCTGCTGCCGCAAAGGGCATGCCCGTGTTGGGAATCTGCAACGGTTTTCAGATGCTGGTTGAAGCGCACCTGCTGCCGGGTGGCCTCATTCGAAACGCCCACCAGCAATTCATCCGCCGTGACCAGAGGCTCGTCGTCGAGAGCGCGTCCACCGCTTGGACCTCAGACTTCACGACTGGCCAAGAGATCGTCATTCCGCTCAAGAACGCGGATGGTGGCTACATTGCTGCCGACGACGAGCTCGACCGACTCGAGGGCGAGGGGCTCGTTGCATTCCGCTATGCGGGCGTCAACCCCAACGGTTCGCTGCGCGATATCGCCGGTATCGCCAACGAACGCGGCAACGTCGTAGGCCTGATGCCACACCCCGAGCACGCCGTGGAAGAGGGGTTCGGCCCCAACACGCCAGCCGCGATGCGCTCGGGCATCGATGGGCTCGGTTTCTTCACCTCTGCGATCGCGGCCGTCGTCGGCGCCGCCGCGTAGCCGCTGACTAGACGGTTCCGGCGGGCGGCCAGACGCCGATGATGATTGACATCACCAGTACGGTCACCAATTCGTGGGCGATGTTCATCACGGTGAGCGACGTCGGGCGGCCCTCAAAGGCATCGTGCGTGATGAAGCGCGCCGCCGTAAAGCCGGCCCACAGAATCACACCGGTGCCCACCGCCGCGAGCAGATAGCCCCCGCCATAGAAGTGCCACGCGATCGTGGTGGCGCCAGCGAGCACCCACGCAGACACGAAGCTGACCAGCACGGTGACGATGATCGGCATCATCGCCGCTAGCGGTGTCATTTCACGATTCAGATCGACATGAGCCAGCTTCGCCCATCGAGTGCCGAAAACCTTCGGGGTGTACCAAATCGAGCCGACAATCATTGTCGACAGCGTGGCCAGAATCACGGCCCAATAGTTGATCTCGGGAACCATCACGCGCCTCCTTGTGTGGCTATTCAGCCGTATCGCGAGAGTAGCGCTCAAGTGTGCGCCGCGGTAGGCCGGTCAACGCTAGCGTTGAGGGGTGAGCACTCCCTCGATACTCGTGACCGTTCCCAGCGACCGACTCGCCACCGATCTTGGCGTCATGCCCGATGGCGTCGAATTGCAGGTGTGGGCGATGGATTCCCCTGCCCCCGCACAGCGCATCGATCTCGTCGTGCCGCCCTACATGTCGATGTCGAACATGCTGTCGCGTCTTGAGGGTGTTGAGGTGGGTCTCGTGCAGAGCCAGTCAATCGGCTACGACGGGGTGCGCGATATTCTGCCGAGCGGCATGCGGTTCGCGAACGCCGCATCGGTACACGAGGCCTCTACTGCCGAGTTGGCTGTCGGGCTGGTGATCGCTGCGCAGCGCGGCATTCCCGACTTCGTGCGCGCCCAAGACCAGCGCCGTTGGATGTCACACAGCGCTGAGAGTCTTGCCGATCGACGGGTCATGCTGCTCGGCTACGGCGGCGTGGGCAAGGCGATTGCGGCGCGCCTCAAGCCTTTCGAAGTCGATCTGTTCGCCGTGGCATCGAGCGCCCGCGTCGAAGAAGGCATGCCTGTGAGAGCGGTCGAAGAACTGCCCGAACTGCTGGGCGACACCGAGATCGTTGTCATCTCGCTTCCCGGCGGCGACGCCACTCGCGGGATCGTCGACGATGCCTTCTTGTCAGCCCTGCCAGACGGGGCACTCGTAGTGAACGTCGGTCGTGGTCCGCTCATCGACACGGATGCACTGGTGGCCCACACCAGCCGTGGGCGCATTCGGGCGGCGCTCGACGTCACCGATCCAGAGCCGCTACCCGAGGGTCATCCGCTTTGGGAGCAGCCCGGTGTGCTGATCGCGCCCCACGTCGGTGGCAACTCCAGCGCGATGCGCCCTCGCATCGCACGCTTGGTCAGGTCGCAGATCGAGCGGCTGGCAGCCGGTGACGAGCCGCTGAATATCGTGATCGACGGTTGACGGACCCGCTAGGGGCGCGTATCGATGTCGGAGCCTGACCACAGGTCCGCGCAGTCCACCCCGGTCGCCGCGTGCGCGGCGAGATAGGCGCGAGCTCCACTGTCTGCGGTGAGAGCGCGCGCGAGGGGCTCGAAGTGCTCACAGCCCACGGCCACGGGGTGGCCCGGTGTGCGTGCGTACATGGCCTGAACAAGCGCTGACCGCGGCTGAGAGCCAAGTTCGCTGATCACTCGACGCACCGCGGCAGCTGCCGCTTCGGGCGTGTCTACCGGAGTGATGACGGCAACATCGAAGCCTGCCGCGGCCTGCAGCCCGCCGCGAATAGTGGCCGACAGTCCGTCGGCCCAGTTGTGCACGTCGACGACGCGGGCGCGTTCGTCAACAAGCAGGCGCACTTCTTCACCTCGAGCACCCACGAGGACGACGACCTCGTCGCATCCGGCGTCGCGCAGCATCTCGGTCGCAAGTCGCACCCAAGGCGTGCCGTCGGCGGCACGCGCCAGACCTTTGGGAAGGCCGTAGCGGGTGCCAGCTCCCGCAGCGAGCACCAGTCCGCAGATTCTGACCTGTTCACACATTTACGACAGCGTATCGAGTCCGAAACACACGGTAATTAGCGTGGGGGGCATGTTCGAACTCGCGAAAGACGTGCTGCCCGTATTGCGCAGCGGTGAATCGGTCGCAATTGTGACGATCACCGGCGTCGCCCGCAGCGCTCCGCGCGGACTGGGCGCCTCGATGGCAGTCACCGAATCTGGTGCCATTATCGGCTCGATCTCGGGCGGTTGCGTAGAGAGTGACGCGGGGATGCTCGCGCTCACCGCAATCGCCTCGGGCACCGGACAGACGGCGAAGTTCGGCTTCTCTGATGAAGACGCCCACGCCGCCGGTCTTGCCTGTGGTGGCATCATCGACGTGATTGCGTACCCGCTGCGCGCCGATGACTCCGCAGCAATCCGTGCGCTCGAAGCAGCCGCGGCGCACCGCGGCGCTGCTGTGGGCCTGATCACTTCAGGCCATAGTGCGGGACGGGTACTGGCGATGGATGCCCTGGGCACCGTGATCGACACGGCAAGTAGCGCTGCCCTCGACAACGCCCTGCGCGAGCGCCAGTGCGCGATTCTTTCCGGCGCATATGCCGGCTCTGACGTTCTCATGCTTGCCTTCGCACCGCCGCCGCGACTCATCATTCTGGGCGGCGGTGAACATGCCGCTGCGCTGTGCCGGGTTGCTGCGGTCTCGGGCTTCGACGTGACGGTGTGCGACGCGTGGGACTCGCTGGTGACCGCGGAGCGATTTCCCGCCGCGGTTGAGCGGGTCACCGGCTGGCCGCACGAGTATCTGGCTGCATTGCACTCCGATGACGTCGATGAGCGAACCGCGATATGCGTTCTGACGCATGACACGCGACAGGACATACCCGCGTTGCGCGCTGCCCTGTCGATGCCCGTCGGTTTCGTCGGTGCGATGGGCGCACGCAGCACCGTCGATGTGCGGGCGAGTCTGCTGCGTGAGCATGGCGTCTCAGACGTCGACCTGGCGAGGTTGCACTCGCCGTTAGGACTCGACCTTGGCGGCTCGAGCCCCGACGAGACCGCACTGTCGGTGCTCGCCGAGATCGTCGCTGCCCGCCACGGCGGCTCGGGCGCCCCCCTTCGTGACGGCAGCGGTCCACTGCACACAGACCTGTTGCGCGCCGACCTTCTGGGCTCGGCGCCTTCGTGCGCTGTGCCTTCGCGCAGCGCCAGCTCGTAGCCCCCACTTCATAACGACCCACCCGACGATCCGTTCGTTACCCGCAGGAGCACCACCATGAACCGCACCATCATAGAGAACGGGCACATTGCGACCGTTGATTCACTCGGCACTGAGCACAGCACCGGCTTCGTGGTCTTCGAAAGTGGCGTCATCGCCGCCGTGGGCCAAGGAAAGGCTCCCGCTGAGTGGCGCGCGGGCGCAGAGATCATCGATGCGAGTGGCTGCCTCGTCACTCCCGGTCTGGTCAACACTCATCACCACCTCTACCAGTGGCTGACTCGCGGCTACGCGCAAGACTCGATTCTGTTCGATTGGCTGACCACGCTCTATCCGCTGTGGTCGCGCATTGACGCAGACCTCACGGGTGCCGGCGCGGCGGGCGCAATGGCCGTACTCGCGCGTTCTGGTTGCACGACCGTGGGCGACCACCACTACGTGTTCCCGCAGGGATCCGGCGACATCGTCGGATCCCTGGTCGAGGCCGCGTCGACGGTTGGTGTGCGTCTGCACGCGACCCGCGGTTCGATGGATCTTGGCGCCTCGCAGGGTGGCCTGCCGCCCGATTTTGCGGTCGAAACGACTGATGCAGCGCTTCGCGCTTCGCAGGAGGCTGTGGAGCGCTACCACGACACCTCGCGCGACGCGATGGTCAAGATCGCGATCGCACCCTGCTCGCCATTCTCGGTGACGGCCGACCTGTTGCGTGAGTCGGCGGTGCTGGCTCGCTCGCTGGGCGTGCGCTTGCACACCCACGCGTCTGAGACCGTCGAAGAAGACGCCTACTGCCAAGAGCACTTCGGCAAGTCGCCCACGCAATACCTCGAAGACCTCGGCTGGCTCGGCGATGATGTCTGGATGGCGCACGGCGTGCACCTCGATGACACTGCGATTGCTCGCTATGCCGCCACGGGCACGGGCGTCGCTCATTGCCCTTCATCGAACGCACGGCTTGCCGCGGGTATCGCTCCCGTCGTCGACCTGCTGCGTGCGGGTGTGCCGGTGGGACTCGGGGTCGACGGCGCCGCGTCAAACGAGTCAGGCCAGCTGGGCATTGAGATTCGTGAATCGGTGCTGATGAACCGCCTGCGCACGGGCGCCGATTCGATGAGTGTGCGTGATGGGTTGCGCATCGCCACGATCGGCGGTGCCCGCGTGCTCGGGCGTGATGCCGAGATCGGATCGCTCGAAGTTGGCAAGCTTGCCGACATCGCCGTATGGCGTGTTGACACGATCGAGCACGCCGGCATCATCGACCCGGTCGCCGCGCTCGGGCTCGGCGCGCTCCCCCCGCTGAAGAGACTGCTCGTCGGTGGCAACACAGTCGTTGCAGAACAGACCCTCATCACGGCTGACGAGAATGTGCTCGCGCGCGCGGTCGCCGCAGCATCCCTCGCTCTGGCCGAGCGCCTCTGATGGATATCGTCACCGTCTCGCGCTTTCGGCGCGCCACCAGTCGAAGCGATCTTGCGCTCGCACCCGGAGAAGTGTTCATGGGTGGCGGCACGTGGCTGATGAGCGAACCTCAACCGGTCACCACTGGCTTCGTAGACCTGACTACCCTCGGCTGGCCCGACCTTGAGATCACCGACACCGGTCTTCGCATCGGCGCAACCTGCACCATCGCCACGCTCCGCGCGTGGGCCGGGGGGCGCCATGAGCTCGCATTGCCTGAAGCGTGGCGCGCAGCATCCATGATTCCCGAGGCCGCAGATGCCTTGCTCGCCTCTTTCAAGATCTGGCACACGGCGACCGTCGGCGGCAACATCTGCCGCGCGTTCCCGGCTGGCGCCATGATTTCTCTCGCGGTCGGGCTCGACGCGACCGCAGAAGTGTGGGGCGTTGACGGCAGCACCCGCGCGATGCCCGTGAGCGACCTTGTGACGGGCAACGCCGTCACCTGTCTAGCGCCCGGAGAAGTGCTGCGCGCTATCAATATTCCGCAATCGGCATTGGCCTCGCGCGCCCACCTGAAGAAGATCGCACTGGCCGAGCTCGGGCGTTCCGGCGCGGTGGTCACCGGACGCGAAGACAGTGACGGGTCAACGGTCTTCGTCGTCACAGCAGCCGTAGAGCGTCCGGTCGTGCTGCGGTTCACTGCGCTTCCCGACGCGGCGACGCTGCGCACGGCAATCGGCACGGCAACCGGCTTCTACTCCGATCCGCTGGG
Source organism: Microbacterium marmarense (assembly GCF_037204165.1). Classification (NCBI taxonomy): domain Bacteria; kingdom Bacillati; phylum Actinomycetota; class Actinomycetes; order Micrococcales; family Microbacteriaceae; genus Microbacterium; species Microbacterium marmarense. The sequence continues at coordinate 421,039 of NZ_JBBDGL010000001.1, read as the reverse complement.
CAGCGCCGATTGGCGTCGCGCCGTGAGCATGGTGCTCGGCGAGCGCATTCGTGAGGAGCTCAGAGCATGAAGTTCGAGGTGAACGGCAGCCCCATCGAGGCCGATCCGCGTGCCGGCCAATGCCTGCGCACCCTATTGCGCGAGAGCGGGCACCACGAAGTGAAGAAAGGCTGCGACGCTGGCGATTGCGGTGCGTGTGCGGTGCTCGTCGACGGGGTACCGGTGCACTCGTGCATCATTCCCGCGATGCGGGCCGAAGGCATGAGCGTCACCACTGCGGCGGGCTTGGCCCCCGAGGGCGAGCTGCATCCCGTGCAAGAAGCCCTCGTGAGCAACTTCGGGTTCCAATGCGGCTTCTGCACTCCTGGCATGAGCGTCACGGCGTCCGCTCTGTGCGCAGACGATTTGCCCGACCTCGACCGCAAGATGAAGGGCAGCCTCTGCCGTTGCACCGGCTACCGTCCCATTCGCGAGGCCATCACCGAATCAGTATTGGGCCCCGTGCGGGCCACCGGCGCGGCGCCGGATGCGGCATCCCCCGCTCTGGGCGTCGGCGCTTCGAACTCCCCCGAGCCCGCTCGACGCGTGGTGCAGGGACTCGAGCCCTACACGTTTGACACCGAGATGGCCACGGGCGCCCTCACGCTGCGCGTGGTGGGCTCTCCTCACGCTCACGCTCGAATCACCGCGATCGACACTGACGCCGCCGCGGCGGTGCCCGGTGTCATCGCGATCTTCACGCACGAGAATGTCACCACCCGCCGGTTCTCCACTGCTCGGCACGAACATCGCGAAGACGACCCCGACGACACGCGGCTGCTCGACGAAACCGTTCGCTTCATCGGCCAGCGCGTCGCTGCCGTAGTCGCCGAGAATGCCGAAGCTGCTGAGGCCGGATGCGCCGCGCTGCGCGTGACCTACGAGCTGCTGCCGGCGGTGTTCGATCCGGATGCTGCCCGCCAGGTCGATGCCCCCCTTCTGCACCCCGACCGCACCCCCGAAGACCGGGTGGCGGATGCCTCGCGCAACGTCATCGCCGCACTTCACGGCGGAATCGGCGGTGACGTCGATGCGGCGCTCGCCGCAAGTGACACCACCGTGGGCGGCACGTGGCAGACGGGGCGAGTCTCACACGCGCAACTTGAAACGCACGGCGCACTCGGCTGGCTCGATGAAGACGGTCGACTGGTCATCCGCTCAAGCACCCAGGTGCCGTTTCTCGTGCGCGACGAACTCGCCGAGCTGTTCACCCTGCCCAAAGATCGCGTACGCGTCTTCGCCGCTCGGGTGGGCGGCGGATTCGGCGGCAAGCAAGAGCTCTTCACAGAAGACCTCGTGGCGCTTGCGGTGCTGCGCACCGGCCGGCCAGTTGCCTACGAGTTCACGCGCTCCGACGAGTTTCGGCGATCGTCAGTGCGGCACCCGTTCCGTGTTTCAGTGACGCTCGGTGCTACTGCTGAGGGCGTGCTGACGGCGATGAAGATCGATGTATTGACGGATGCTGGCGCGTACGGCAACCACAGCATTGGCGTGATGTTTCATGGCTGCGCCGAGTCGGTGAACGTCTACAACAGCCCCGTCAAACGAATCGACGCCGAAGCTGTCTACACCAACAATGTGCCCTCAGGAGCGTTCCGCGGCTATGGGCTCGGGCAGGTGATACTCGGGGTCGAGTCGGCAATGGACATGCTCGCTGAGAAGCTCGGGCTTGACCCATTTGAAGTACGCCGCATCAACGCGGTGCGTGAAGGCGACCCACTGCTCACCGTGCACGACGAGCACGAAGAGGGCATTGTCTGGGGCAGCTACGGACTAGACCAGTGCCTCGACCTCGCCGAAAGCGCCCTGCGGGCAGGCAATGGCGTCGAGGCGCCTGAGGGGTGGGCGGTCGGCGAAGGAATGGCGATCTCGCTGATCGCGGCAATGGCACCGGGCGGGCACTACGCCAACACCACAGCAACCTTGCGCAAAGACGGAACATTCGTGGTGTCGGTGGGAACCGCTGAGTTCGGCAATGGCACAAGCACCGTGCACCGTCAGATCGCAGCGACAGCTCTGAGCGCGAGTGCTGACCGCATCGAACTGCGCGCGAGCGATACGGATCTGGTGTCGCATGACACCGGCGCTTTCGCTTCCGCGGGCATCACCGCTGCCGGCAAGGCGCTGCAGGCCGCGTGCGATGCGCTGCGCGCGAGAATGCTGGCGATCGCCACCAAGATCACCGGAGCAGATGCGACCGAGGTCACACCCGAGGGGGTACTCGCGGGCGACACAGTGGTGTCGTTTCGCGACGTCGTGCGCGCGGCGCCCGCCGACCAGCGCACCCCGGAAGGACTCGTGGCGACCGGAAGCGCGTCGGGCGATGAGCGGTCGCTGTCGTTCAACGTGCACGCGGCGCGCGTTGCGGTGGATGCCGAGACCGGTTCGGTTCGCGTGCTGCAGTCGATCCAGTCCGCAGATGCGGGCTTCTTGATGAATCCGGCACAGGCGCGCGGCCAGGTCGAAGGGGGCGCTGCGCAGGGCATCGGCAGCGCGCTCTACGAAGAAGTCGTCGTGGCGCACGGCGCAGTGTTGAACCCCGTCTTTCGCACGTACCGGGTGCCGCAGTTCGCTGATGTGCCCGAAACCGAGGTCTACTTCGCTGACACACACGACCGCGTGGGGCCGCACGGGGCCAAGTCGATGAGTGAGTCGCCCTACAACCCCGTCGCTCCTGCAATCGGCAACGCAATCGCTCGCGCCATCGGCCAGCGGCCTTTTCAGCAGCCGTTCACCCGCGAAAGGGTGTGGCGCTTGGCGCAAGGTGACCGCGACGAATGACGAGCGCGGAACGGTGCGCCCCGTGAATCGTTCCGCTCGTCACCGGACGCGACGCTCATTGGCGCTCGTCACATTGTCGAAACATACCCAAGCGACCCCCGAAATCTGCGAGGACTAGCGTCAGCCAGATCACATTTGCACTTTCGAAGAGGAGCCAACCCGATGGCACACAATCACAAGCAGCGAACCCGTATCGGTGTCGTCGCTGCTGCACTCGCAGCATCCGCCCTCGTCCTCGGCGGTTGCGCCGCGTCGTCTGACGACACCGCGTCGTCAAGCGACGGTGAAGCTGAGGCCGCTTCATACGGCGAGATCAGCGTTCAGTACTCATGGATCAAGAACGAAGAGTTCGCGGGCGAGTTCTACGCCTACGAGAACGGCTACTACGACGAGGCCGGCTTCGAGAACGTAGTCGGCGTTGCTGGTCCTGACACCGGCGTTGCCAAGTTGCTCTCGGGCAGCGTGCAGGTCGCCCTGAGCGACGCTGCGTCAGTTGGTGCCGCGGTCGCTGAACAAGACGCACCGCTGAAGATCATCGGCGCGACGTTCCAGAAGAACCCGTTCACGATCCTCTCTCTCACCGAGGGCGGGAACATCATGACGCCTGACGACCTGATCGGCAAGACGATCGGTGTGCAGGACTCGAACTCGTCGGTCTTCGCGGCTCTGCTCGCGGCCAACGACATCGACCCGGCAGACGTCAACATCGTTCCGGTCGACTTCGACCCGACGCCCCTCATCAACGGTGAGGTCGACGGATTCATGGCCTACCTCACGAACGAAGCCATCACCGTTGAGTTCGCGGGCTTCCCCGTCACGAACCTGGCCTACGCCGAGAACGGTCTGCCGTACGTTGCTGAGACCTACTCGGTGACCGACGACTACCTCGCTGAGAACGCTGACCTGCTCAAGGCGTTCTTGATCGCCGAGATCAAGGGCTGGACCGACACGTTCAACGAGCCACTCGACGACACCGTTTCGCTGGTTGTCGACTACTACAACGAGTCGGCCGCCGCTGGTGACCTCACCTTCGGTGATCTCGACCCCGAGAAGGTCGCTGCTGGCCTTGAGGCTCAGGCACTGCTGATCTCGACCGACGAGACCGAGGCCAACGGCCTGTTCACGATCTCTGACGACCTGCAGGCGCAGACCCTCGCTTCGCTTCTCGCTTCGGGATGGGAGCTGTCGGCTGACCAGCTGTTCGACACGACCATCATCGACGAGATCTACGCCGAGAACCCTGACCTGATGGACTACCTCCCGTAGGGATTATGACCATTTCGTCGAACCTGGATACCGGTGCCCAGACGGGCACCGGTATCCAGATCTCAGGAGTTTCGAAGTCCTTCGCGCTGCGCGGAGGCAAGTCTCTGCTAGCCCTGGAGGACACCGACCTCCACACCGACAAGGGGTCGTTTCTGGCCCTGCTCGGCCCCTCGGGTTGCGGCAAGTCAACGATCCTGCGGATCCTTGCCGCCCTCGACCATCCGACCCACGGCACTGCACTCGTCGACGGTCACACGCCTGATCAGCTGCGCAGTGACAGCGAGCTCGGCATTGCCTTCCAAGATCACGCGCTGTTGCCGTGGCGCAGTGTTCGCAAGAACATCGAGCTGCCGTTCGAGGTTGCCGGCAAGCCCGTCGACAAGGAGTACGTTGACGAGCTCATCGCCCTCGTCGGGCTGAAGGACTTCGCCAACGCGAAGCCCTCACAGCTGTCGGGCGGAATGCGCCAGCGCGCATCCATCGCCCGTGCTCTTGTGCTCAAGCCGTCGGTTCTGCTGCTCGACGAGCCCTTCGGCGCTCTCGACGACATGACGCGGCAGAACCTGAACCTTGAGCTGCTGCGCATCTGGACCGAAAAGCCTGCCACCACGCTGCTCGTCACCCACGGCATCAGCGAGGCGATCTTCCTCGCTGATCGTGTGGCCGTGATGTCACCGCGTCCCGGTCGAATCAAAGAGATCATCGAGATCGATCTGCCGCGCCCGCGTACGCCCGACATGATGCGCACCCCCGAATTCCATGCGTACGTCGACCGTGCCTCAGAGCTGCTCTTCGGCAACGACGGTCGCGCGGAGGCCGAGGCCTGATGAAGGCCATACGCATTCCGGGCTGGGCGGCTGGCTTCATCGGAGCCATCGTTCTCATCCTGGTGTGGTGGCTCTTTTCGCTTACGGCATTCCAGATTCAAGCGGGAACCAGCTTCACCCCGGTGCCCTCGCCATGGGCGGTCTTCGAGTGGCTGTTTGTCGACGGCAATATCGCTGGCACATGGAATGTCTTCCAACCGACGATCACCGCGGCCGCGATCGGTTACCTGTGGGGCAACGGCATCGCTCTCGTGCTAGCCGCTTTCGTGCTGGTCTTTCCGAAGACAGAGACCGTCATCACTCAGATTGCCGTCGTCAGCTATTGTCTGCCAATCGTCGCGGTCGGCGGCATCTCGGTAGTTGTTCTCGGCGGAGCCAAGAGCCCCGGCGACCCCTCGGCGACCGCAATCTTCTTGGCTGCTCTCGTGTGTGTTTTCACCACCGTCGTCGGTTCGATCCTCGGGTTCAAGTCGGCTGACAAGTCATCGCTTGATGTGGTTCGCGTCTTCGGCGGCAACTCGTGGACGCAGATGCGCAAGGTTCGCCTGATCGCGGCCCTTCCGGCCATCCTGAATGCCCTGCAGATTGCCGTGCCCACCGCCTTTCTCGGCGCGGTGCTGGGTGAGTACCTCGGCGCGATCACGGCGGGGGTTGGCCCCACACTGATTCGGCTGCAGGGCCAGCTCGACGCCGCGGGCGTGTGGTCGGTCTTCTTGCTGTGTGCGGTCTTCGCACTAGCCGCCTATGGGTTCGTGGGACTCATCGTTCGCTTCGTCACACCGTGGGTATCAGGAGGAGCACGATGAGCAAGAACACCGTCGATACCGCCAACCCACCCGCTGACCCAACCGGCAAGCTCGCTCTTCAGGCCGACCCTGCCGCGCAGGCGAAGCTGAAGGCAGACCGACGCCGCGAGCTCTCGCGCACCATCGGCCGCTCGGTCATGAACGCCGTGATCACCTTCGCCGTTGTGCTGCTGCTGTGGCAGGCCGTGGTGAGCCTGACCGGCATCTCGCCGTACATCGCCAAGGGGCCCGCCGACGTGTGGGCATTCCTCTTCACCGATGAGGATGCTGCCGCCAACCGCGCGCAGATGGCGCCTTTGGTCGGGCAGACCCTCATCGACTCGATGATCGGCTTCGTCTTCGGAATGCTCACCGCCATCGTGCTGGCTGTGCTGTTCAGCCTGTCGAAGGCTGTCGAGGCGGGCGTTATGCCGCTCGTGCTCTTGCTGCGAACGATTCCCCTCGTGTCGATCGCACCGGTGATCATCCTGATAACCGGTCGTGGCACGGTGTCATCCGTTGCCGTGATCGGAACCATCGTGGTGCTGTTCCCGGCACTTGCCAGCATTCTGTTCGGCCTGAGCCGCGCCAGCCAGCAGAGCCTCGACGTCGTTCACGTGTTCGGCGGCGGCCGGCTTACGCTGCTGCGCAAGGTGAGCCTGCCGGGTGCTGGTCCGTCGCTGTTCGCTGCGGCTCGTGTGTCGGTGCCGGGTGCGGTCACCGGTGCGCTGCTGGCCGAGTGGTTGTCGACAGGTCAGGGCATCGGCGGCGCGATCTTGAAGTTCAACGCGCAGGCGCAGTTCACCCAGTTGTGGGCGTCGATCGCACTCATCACGCTGATCACCCTGTTGCTTTACAACATCGTGCAGATCGTCGAGAACATCGTTCTCGAGCGTATGGGAATGACCACCGCCCAGCGGTAGCCGTTCTGCACAAGCTGAAGCCGCCCTTCGTGTTCGCATGGAGGGCGGCTTAGGGTTGCGTGAGCGGGCACGCGATGAGCCCGCAGGGTCCAAGCGGTTACCGCGAGCAATGAGCAACGAAACCTATACTGAACCCGTCGTCCACACAGCGTTGGTGAGCAGATTCGAAGGATCATGACAGGCAGCAGTCTCGACAGTAGGTTCTCCAGTGTGCGGGTTGGTCCGTGGGTAATGCTCACCCTGATCACCGGCGAATTCGGGTGCGACCGATGACGCCGCCCGGCACTCCGGCAAACGAGAGCGAGGGCACCCCCGCTGAGCATGGCGACCAAGCGGCTGGCGCACCGATCGACGATCAACCGTTCCTCGATGCCACGGCAGAGGCGAAGTCGCGCTACGGCCGTTTCAACCTTGCGATCATCGGCGATTCAGGCGTCGGCAAGTCCTCGCTTGTCAACGCGGTTTTCGGCCGCGACTGGGCAAAAGTTGGCGCCGGGCTGCCCGTCACCCGTGGCGTGGAGTACTACCACGACGATTCACTTGGCATTTGGGACATCGAGGGATTCGAGATCGGCTCTGACCGCCTTCCCGCGGATCAGCTCAAGAGCCACCTCATGTCCATCGCTGAACGACCCGCCAGCGAGCAGATCTCGGTTGTCTGGTACTGCGTCGAGTCTCACGCCGCCAGACTCACTCCTGCCGCCATCGCGATGATTCAGGCCCTCGACGCTGCGGGCTTCCCTGTCATACTCGTGCTCACCAAAGTTGATTGGGGTAAGAATCCGGTCACCGGCAAGCGCACTGTGACGAAAGACCTCCAACAGTTCGTCGCCTGGCTGGAAGAGCCTCATGACAACGGCATGCCGATCTCGGTGCCTTACCAACGCATCATCCTCACCTCTACCCGCGACAAGCACGGAAAGGGTACGGGGCACGGCCTCGGTGAGCTCGTTGCGGAGACCCTCGCTCTTTCGCCCGAAGACGAGAAGGATGCCTTTCGCATTGCGCAACGACTCAACCTCCCCTGGAAGAGGGAGCTTGCTCGACCGATTATCACCGCCGCGTCCGGGATGGCTGCGGCGGCGGCCGCAACGCCGATCCCCGTAGCTGACTCAGTCGCGCTCGCACCCATTCAGCTCACCATGATGGGCCGCATCGCGACCATCTACGACCTCGAACTCAAAGCCATGATGTCGGCGGGAGCCCTCGCTCAGCTCGGCGTTCAGTTCACCGGGCAGGCACTCGCGCGAAGCTTTCTCAAGCTGATTCCCGGAGCTGGCAGCGTGATCGGCGCGAGTGTGGCGTTCGCGCTGACCGCGGCGACCGGTGAGGCCTGGATGCGGCTATGCGAGCAAGTGCACACAGGCAAGCTCGACGTCAAGAAGATCAGCGAGGCTTGGGGCGACTACGCACCAAGCTTTCTCGATGTGGTCCGCAAGATGATGGAGCAGAAGGTCACCAAACCCTGATGGGCATGTTTTCGGGTTGACCAGGGCTTGAGCGGCGGATGCTGGTTCGAACGCGTCTCGAACGAATACCGCTGCTGAGTATCGCTGCTATTTCGACGCTTTTGGCGTGCGAGTCGCAGATCTGGAAGTCGTCCCGCCGAAACGGCCGGTGTTTTCGCTGAAACCGCGTGTTTCAGCATTCTCACGACCGTGTCGGGCAATTTGCCCGGCCGTTTCGTATGGGGCGAATGCTCGACTGAGCCTGCCTCGGCGCTGTGCAACTCACTCCCGCATGTCGCTCGCGCGGAGTACTGTCTCGGTCATGGCATCGAAGCTTGGCAACATCGTGTTCTACGCCGACGACCCGCCCGCGCTCGCCCGGTTCTGGGCCGCTGTGTTCGGCTACCCCGAGCAGGAATGGGAGGAACCACTCAAAGGCCAACTGCTGTCAGCTGGCCTAACCGAGCAAGATCTTTCCCATAGAGGCCTAGCCCAAGACCCCAGCGGCGAAGGCCCGCGAATACTCTTCCTGCGCGCCGACAGCACCAAACAGACGCGCAACCGCGTGCATCTCGACATCAACGCCACCCCGGGCCGTCAACCCACTCACGACGAGCTCGACGTCGAGAAGGATCGTCTCGTGGCTCTGGGTGCAGAGGTCGTGCGTCTCATCGACCAAGACTGGGGACCATGGCCCGAGCACTACTACCAACTGCGCGATCCCGAGGGCAACGAGTTCTGCCTGCACTGAGACCCTCCGCAGACATCCAGCACCGGCGCTTGGCGCTTGACGCTGGCACTGTCGCTCGGCACTGACGCTCGGCGGTGGCGCTTAGCGCTGATGCTTGGCGCCCGGGGATCAGTAGCGCGCCGAGAACCCACCATCCGCGTGCAACAGTTGCCCCGAGATCCATCGCCCTTCCGCAGACACGAGGTATGAGACAAAACTCGCGATGTCACCTGGCGTTCCCAGCCGGCCAAGTGGATGCTGCGTCATCAGCTGCCGCTCAAGATCACTGTCCATCCAACCCGTATCAATGGGTCCGGGGTTGAGCACGTTCGCCGAAATACCCTTGGGCCCAAGTTCCCGTGCTGCTGAAATGACGATCCGGTCGAGCGCACCCTTCGACGCGCCGTACGGCAGGTTGCCCGTGGTGTGATCGCTGGTCAACGCCACCACCGCGCCACCATCCTGCGGAACCTGGCGAACAAAAGCCGCGATCATCAGCAAGCTCGCGCGAGCGTTCACGGCGATGTGCTGGTCGAAACTCGCAGCATCCGTGTCGAGAATGCCCGTCTCCACGTCATGCGCGTGGCTGAGCACGAGCGCCGATATCGGCCCTCGCTCACGTGCGACGCGGTCAACAAGTCCGGCTGCTGCCTCCGCGTCAGCAAGATCGCAAGGGTAGTCCGCGTTCTCTCGGTCGCTGGTGGCAACATCCCAGCCATCCGCTACTAAGCGCGGCACGATACCCGCCGCGATACTGTTCGCGCGAGCGGCTCCGGTAACAAGGGCGATGGGCATCACGACACGCTACCGCCCCGCGTTGCGGGCGGAGCAACTAGCGAGCGCCGAAGTGCGTCTGCCCTCCGGCATCCACCCATACAAACCGGCCGGGGAAATGTGCAGGTCAGGTGTTGTGGGTAACGAACCACGGCGTGTTGACAAAAGCACCGGCCGTTTCGCTGCGGCGTGCGACCGCGGGGGCGCGTAGTGCGGCGCGACGGGCGACCGCGCGGGTGCATTGCGAGGCCAGGCGAGTGCCGTTGCCGCTGCCGCTGCCGCTGCCGCTATTCGCGTGAAACGGCCGGGGAATTGTGCACGGAGGGCCCAACGGGCGCCGACCCACGGCGTGTCGACGAAAGCACCGGCCATTTGGCTGCGGGGTGCGACCGACGGGGCACGTTGTGCGATCAGGCGGGTGCGGGTACCGGTGCAGGCGCGGGTGCGGGTGCGGGTGCGACCACCCAAAACAATACGGCCGGGGGATTGGGTTAGTACGCCCTTGTGGGCGCCGACCCACGGCGTGTCGACAAAAGCACCGGCCGTTTCGTTGCGGGTTGCGGGGTGCGGCTGACCGCGCACGTCGTCAGGTCAGGCGCATGCCGGTGCTGGTGCTGCAGCAGCACCCCCACGCGTCAAACGGCCGGGGAATTGCGCAAATAGGGCCCTGCGGGTATCGAACCACGGCGTGTCGACGAAAGCACCGGCCGTTTCGCTGCCGCGTGCGACCGATGGGGTGCGAGGTCGGGCGGCGCGGGTCGCTGGTTCGGGCGGGACGTGGTTGCAAGGTCGGGCGGGGCCGATGGCGAGGTCGCGCAGCGCGGGATGCTAGGTCGAGCGAGGCGACAACGGCCGCGCTCCCGGTCGGCGCCCAGCCGCGACCCGGCTGCGCTAGCGGTCGGCGTTCAACTGCAGCACCGCCTCGGCGAGCGCCTGAATGCCACGGGCCACGTCACCTGAAGAGACGGACTCATCGGGGTGGTGACTGATGCCATCAGGGTTGCGCAAAAACAGCATGCCCACGTCGGTGATCGCACCGATCGCCATGCCGTCGTGGCCAGCACGACTGAAGATCGTTGCCGGGTCATCGACACCCTCGGGCAGCGTCGACAAGATTCCGGCGCGCACCACGTCTTGCAGCAACGGCGCGCAGAACACCGCTGGCGCGGCGTGAATCTCTCGCGCCTTCCACCGAAGACCACGACGCCCCATGATCGCGTCGATCTCCGTTGTCAACAGCTGCCAGACCGCATCGCGCGTGCCATCGAACTCTCCCCGCAGATCAAGCGAAAGGTGCGCCTCGCCCGGCACGATATTCACCGCGCCCGGGTACGCCTCAAGCTGGCCCACAGTGCCCACCATGTGGTGCTCAGCACTGCAGATGCGCTCGACGGCGAGCGCCGCTTCACTCGCACCCAGCAGCGCATCGCGCCTGCGGTCATATGGCGTGCCGCCGGCATGGCGCGCCTCGCCCTCGACGATCAGCTGAAAACGTCTCGCCGACGCAATCGACGATACGACCGCGAGTGACTCACCGCGCTCATCCAGCTGTGGCCCCTGCTCGATGTGCGCCTCAAGGTAGCCGACCAATTCCTCCGGCCGCCGCGCGGCCTCGCCGACGCGGCCGGGGTCAAGGCCGAACTCACGAAAGGCTTCGCGAAGCGTGTTGCCTTCTTCGTCGGTGAGGTTCCACCACTCCGCATCCCATGTGCCAGCCACCGCTGACGAGCCAAGCAGCGCCTTGCCGAAGCGGGTGCCCTCCTCGTCTGAGAAGGCGATCACCTCAAGAGCGAACGGAAACGGAGAGCGAAAGCTGCCGTCAGCGGTCGGCACCCGCAGCATCCTGACCACCTCGAGGGCCATGAGCACTCCGACGATCCCATCGAAGCGACCGGCATCGGGCACGGTGTCGAGGTGTGAGCCCATCATCAATGCCGGCGCTTCGGGGCCGAACGCTCCTTCAAGACGGCCGATCTGATTGCCTGCGGCATCCTGTCTTGTCGACATGCCCGCCTCACGCATCCACTCGGCAGCGAGACGGTTCACCCTGGCGTGCTCGGGTGAGAGATACACCCGCTCGATGCCTTCGGTCGACGAACTCATTCGCGCAAGCTCGTCGCATCGCGCCATCACCCGGCGCGCGGCCGTGGCGATCGCGTCACGTTCAACGCTCAACAGCATGCGAGTCATGCGCGGTACACGTCGAGCGCCGCGTCGACCCCACCGCCAGCCGGAACCGACACACCGTAGCGAGCAAGCACCTCTTCGAGAGCGGCGAGCGTCGTGGTCACCGCATCTTGACGGGCGTTGTAGCCCATGGTGCCAATGCGCCAGACACGGCCGTGCAGCGGACCGAACGACGTTCCGATCTCGATTCCGAAGTCGGTCAGCATCGCTCCGCGTGCCTCGTCGCCGGGCACGCCATCGGGAATCTCGACCGCCACCACGTTGGTCATCTTGTGCGAAAGGTCGCCGAAGGTGACAAAACCGAGCGCGCGCACACCAGCGAGCATCGCCTCACCGGCCATGCGGTGACGCTCAATCACAGCATCGCGCCCTTCGAGCAGAATCACTCGCGCACACTCACGCGCCGCGTAGAGCATCGAGGTGGCTTCGGTGTGGTGATTGAGCCGGCGCGGACCCCAATAATCCATGATCATGCCCAAGTCGAAGTAGTTCGAGCGCACGAAGTCTGTGGCCTCGGGGTCACCTTCTTCGCGAATACCCGCTTCCACCCGACCGCGCGAGCGAATCACCTCGACCGCACGCTCTGACAGCGTGATGGGGGCTGACCCGGGAGGCCCGCCCAGGCATTTTTGCAGTCCGGCGGTGGCCGCATCCAACCCCCAGGCATCGGCCTCGAAGGCGTTGCCACCCAATGACGCTGTCGTATCGGAGTAGAACAGCACGCCGTGCGCGGCGCAGATCGCACCCACCTCGTCGAGCGGCTGCAGCATCGTGGTTGAGGTGTCACCCTGCACGAGCGCGAGCAACGTGGGCTTCACCCGCACGATCGCTTCTTCGATCACCGAGACCGGAAAAACCTGCCCCCACGGCACTTCGATCGTGTGAACCTCGGCCATCGCGCGCTCGGCGATCTCGGCGAGCAGATGACCGAACCGGCCGAAAACGGGCACAAGAACGCGGTCACCCGGGCGGATCAACGACACCATCGCCGCTTCAATACCCGCGCGCGACGTGCCATCCACCAGCATCGTCGCCTCGTTGGCGGTCGCCCACACGGCGCGATAGAGCTCCTGTGTCTCGTTCATCGTGGCGGTCATGAACGGGTCGTATTGGCCCACCAGCGGAGCACCGAGGGCCTCAAGCACGCTCGGGTACGCAGCGATGGGGCCGGGGCCCATCAGCAGGCGCGCCGGCGGGTCGATGGGGCCGGGGATCATGCCAAGTCTCCTTCGATGACGGCAGTGGGTGAAGTGGATGCTGACTTTGCCGCATCAAGCGCTGCCGCGAGCCGCTGCGCGAGACGCACCAGCGCGAGGTCGGTTCCTTCGCGCGAGATGAGGCTCACACCCACGGGGGCGCGACCAAGTGCAGATTCGACGGTGAGCAAGGGCACCGAGATTGCGGGCAGTCCGCCGACAGCAGCGGGTGTCGTCATACGCAGCGTTGCGGCGCGCAGCGCGTCGATACGCTCACCGGTCGCGGTGCGGGCGGGCGCAGGGCCGGGAACCGTTGGCAGTAACAGCACGGCATTTCGCACCACCCCACGCAAGCGCTCACGAAGAGGCGTCAAGAGCTGCCGTGCTGCGGACTCGTCTTCGGCGGTCACGTCAGCGGCGATGCGGAACCGCTCGGCCACGGCGGACCCGAGCGCTTCGGAGTTCGCGCCCACCCACTCGCCGTTGTTGCGCCACGCCTCGGCGCCCTGCACGGTGCGGAACGGTTGCAGGTAGTCGTCGAGGTCGCCAAGTGACACTTCTTCAACCAGCGGTGCGTCATCCATGGTCGCCAAGGCCGCGAGCATCTCGGCAAAAGCGTCGGCGGTAGCCGGCTCTGCGCTCGCGAGCGCTTCGGTGGGAACGATGAAACACCAGGGCAGTTCGTCGCCCGACTCGCCGAAGACCTTCTCGGTCGACTCCGAACTGTCGTAGCTCAGGCACCACTCCGCGATACGGCGCAACGTGTCGCCGTCGCGGGTCAGCCACCCCACGGTGTCGAACGACTGCGCAAGCGGCAGCAGACCCTGGCGTGGCACGAGACCGTGGGTTGTGCGCAAGCCCCACAGCCCCTGGTACGACGCGGGAACCCGCACCGATCCGGCGGTGTCGGTGGCGAGCCCGACATCAGCTTGGCCAGTCGCAACCGCGGTGGCCGGGCCACTCGACGACCCCCCGGGTAGCGCGCCCGGCAGAGCACCGTTGGGCGGAGTGCCGTAGTGCACGTTGTCGCCGGCGACGCTGTAGGCAAACTCGTCGGTGCGGGCGATGCCGCGCAGCGATGCTCCGCCGCGCAGCAGGTCGCTGACTGCCGGCGCGGTGGTCGACTCGGCACGCTGACCTTCCAGGTAGGTCGGGTTTCCTGCTCCGACGCGGTAGCCCTTGATCGTGAACAGGTCTTTGACGGCAACCGTGAGCCCGGCAAGCGGGCCTTCCCACGCGCCCTGAAAGAGGGGATCGCCAACCATTCGCCACACCGACTTGTCGAAGGCCTGAGCGCGAGGCGTGACGTGAGCAGCCGTGATGAGCCATTGCCCGTCGACGCGCTCCCACAGCTGGGTCTGCAATCCGGTGCCGCCATCGACGTATCGCGAGACCGAGATGAGCAGCGCAGCATCCACCCCCATCGGCCGGTGTTCAATGCGTTCGATCACGCGGGTGGCGACACCGCCGCGCGCACTGCGAAACGCCGAGATCGCGTCACGGCCCACGAGAAGCCCTGCGGCATCGCCGCGCACGGTGTCGGGTCCGGGGGCGAACGCCGCGTCGAGGCGCTCGAGGTCATTGGCGAGAATCGCTGCCTCATACTTTTCGAATGCCGCAAGCAGGTCAATCGGCACGGCAGCGGCCCCAATGACGCCGTAGAGGGCCGACGCAGCGGACGGCGCTCCCATTGGAAGATCAGCCACGATCGATGCCTGCAAAGTCTGCTTCGCGAATGCGGGCGTGTACCCCGCACACGATGTCGACAACCTGCGAGATGTCGAAGTTGGTGGCGGCGCTGAGGTAGGCGTAGGCCAGGTGCTCGTCGAGGCCCCAGCGTGTCTGAATCAGCGAGAGCGCGGCGCGCACGCAGTGGCGCATCGCCTCGCCCAGGTCAGGGTCCATGCCGGTCGGCACCAGGTAGCCATCGGCGCGCACCATCGGCCCGATGATCTCGCCGAATTCGGCGAGCGCTTCGGCCTTGGGCACGACGTCGAAGCGAAGGGTGGCGCGCAGCGAGGCTTCAAGCGCCGTCAGCGCAACCTCGCCGTCGCCCTGCGCGAAATGCGGGTCGCCTACGTACGCAAGTGCGCCCGCCACCTGCACGGGCAGGTAGAGCACGGTGCCCTCGACTAGCAGATTGATGTCGATGTTTCCCCCGTGCGTTCCTGGCGGTACCGAGTGAGGGTGCACGTCGGAGGCGACGGCCACCCCCATCGTTCCGAGGAAGGGTGCAAGCGGAAACTCCACGATGCCCGGCCCGCCCTCGGTGACCGGCAACACCCCCACGAGCCCGCTTTCGCGCTGTTCGACGGGGGTGAAAACGCTCACGTTGTGCTCTCCGCGCGGCAATTCTCCGGGCAGGGCGCCCTTGCCATGGCGGTTCGAGATCACGCCGTATGGCACGCGCGGAAGCAGCTTGACGACCGTGATCTTCAGCAGATCGCCCGGCACCGCTCCCTCAACGTGAATCGGCCCGGTGACCACATGGGGCCCATCGGCGAGCGTGTCGCGTGACATGGTGCGGGCGATCGCAATGGCGTCGTCGAGCACGGCGTCAGCATCCACCCCCTTGCCGGTGAAGTAGGCGAGCGGGTCTTTGCCCTGGTCTTCGAGAATGCCCTCGTGGCTGACGGTGTCGATCGTCACCGTCTCGCCGGCTGCGACTTTCAACACCGCTTCGTCGGCCGCGCATGGGAGTCTTCCCCAACGCACCGTCGAAGGGGTGGATGGCAGATAGTGGTCGCCGCCAATGGCGCCCTGCCCAGGCTGAAGAATCTCGAACTGCACGCTCATGCCCCCATCAAAGCCGATTGCTGTTGCGATCGTGTGACATGCAGGCATCAACTCGCTATCGTCACGCTTGCGGTGAGCAGCCGTCCGCTTGGCGCGCCGCGAAATTGCGGGGCGGTACGCGCACCGTCATCAGTGACGTCGTAGATCGAACTGCCACGCAACCAGGTGCGTCGTATCTTTCCTTTGAGCTCGCGGTGGTCGTAGGCGGTGATCGGGTTCTTGTGCATCAATCGAGACGCGTCGATAGAAAACCGATCATCAATGCCGAACGCCGCGAGGTGCGCGGGTGCACCGATTTCAATCACACCCAGCCCCGGCAGGCCTGCGATCGCTGCCGGACCGGTCGTGAACAACGGCAGGATCTTCTCGAGCGAGATGCCACGGCTACGCGCTTCAGTCCATACCGCAGACAGCCCGACCTGCAATCCGGCAATGCCGCCCCAGGCCAGGCCGAAGTCGCCGTTTCCCGCACGCTTGAGATCGACCGTCGACGGTGAGTGATCGCTGACGATGGCGTCGATGGTTCCGTCGGTGATCCCTTGCCAGAGCAGATCTCGATTGGATGCGTCGCGGATGGGCGGGCAGCACTTGAACTCGCTCGCTCCGTCGGGAATCTCTTCGGCAGCGATCGTCAGATAATGCGGGCACGTCTCCACGCTCAGCGCCACGCCCTGCGCTTTCGCCGCGCGAATTGCCGGCAGCGAGCTGGCATCGCTCAGATGAAGAATATGGGCGCGCACGCCGGTGCGTCGTGCACTGTCGATCACGGTCTCGATCGCTGAAGCCTCGCTTGCGGCCGGCCTCGTGGCGAGAAACGTGTCGTAGTCGCGGCCGAGCGAACCATGATCGGCGAGCAGCGCCGGGTCTTCGGCGTGCACGATGATCTTCGAGCCGAGCGAGGCGATCTCTTCCATGGCCGAAACCAGCTGCGAACGGTCGAGGTGCGGAAACTCGTCAACACCGGAAGGCGAGAGAAAGCACTTGAAGCCGTAGACGCCCGCGGCGTGAAGCGGCGCAAGCTGGCCGAGGTTCTCGGGTATCGCCCCGCCCCAGAACCCCACATCGATATAAGACGCTTGCGCTGCCGCCGCACGCTTGATCTCGAGTGCCGCGGCTGTCGTCGTGGGCGGCAGCGAGTTGAGCGGCATGTCGACGATGGTGGTGACGCCACCCGCTGCTGCGGCACGCGTGGCCGAGCGAAACCCCTCCCATTCGGTGCGGCCGGGTTCGTTGACGTGCACGTGAGAGTCGACGAGTCCTGGCAACAACACGGCATCGTCTGGCACGACGCTGGTGCTGGCACCGTGCACCCGCGCGCCCACCGAGACGACGTCAACGATGCGACGGTCTTCGATGACGATGGCGGCGGGCTGAAAGTACCCGTGAAGATACGTTCTTCCCGACCGAACGACGGTTCGCTTGGCTACCACTGAAGCTCCTGTCTATTGCTCGCCTCTTACGATATTGCCGCTGCGTGCGTCGCTCGTTTCAGCTGTGTAACGCGCGATCGCACGAGTGTTGCCTCAATGCACGAAACAAGAATTTTCCCTGACGAAAACTTCATGCGTCGCTACCGGCGGTAGCGTCAAAGCCAGAGAGGAGCCCTGTGAACATCGAGGACTTCAACCACATGGCCGCCGCTGACGCGATAGAGATGGCGTTGACCTGGGCCGCGATCGTGCCATGGGCACATGAGATCGTCGGGGCGAGGCCGTACGACTCTGCGGCCGAACTCGAAGGCTTCGCGTCGCTGCGCGCCCAGGCCTGGACGCGCGCCGACCTCGACGCAGCGCTCGAGCGACACCCTCGTATCGGCGAGAAGCCGAGCGAGAAGGGCGCTGAGGCTGATGCATCTCGGCGCGAGCAGTCTTCGATGACGGATGCTGACGCCGACGTCACATCACGAATTGCGGCAGGAAATGCCGCCTACGAAGCTCAGTTCGGTCGCGTTTTTCTTATTCGCGCTGCCGGGCGTTCACCCGCCGAGATGCTGAGCGAGCTTACGCGGCGGCTGCACAACGACGAAGAAACCGAAGCGGCCGAGGCTGTGGCACAGTTGGCCGAAATCGCGCTGCTTCGCCTCAATGTGGCGCTGCAAGAGCCCGCCCCCGCTGATTCTGTGAAGGATGCTTCATGACACATCTGACCACCCACGTGCTCGACGCCGCAACAGGTGAGCCCGCCAGAGGGATGGGCGTGGTGCTCGCCGCAGCATCCGGTCAATCAATCGTTGCCGAAGCACCCGGGGCGATCATCGCCCACGGCAAGACCGACGCGGACGGTCGGGCGTCCCTGGGCCCTGAGGTCTTGAACCCGGGCGACTACACACTGACCTTTCTCACACGCGAGTACTTCACCGATCGAGATACCGCGAGTTTCTACCCGTTCATCACCGTCACCTTCAGCGTTGAAGGCGAAGCCCAAGGCGGCACCCGGCACTATCACGTGCCCCTGCTGCTCAGCCCGTTCGCCTATTCAACCTATCGAGGGAGTTAGCTATGAGTGATGTATCCGTAAGCCTTGGCGCCAACAAATACGGCAAGGCCGAGAACCGCGTTGTGCGCATCTATCGCGACACCCCACGGCACGAGATCGTCGACCTGAATGTGTCATCTCAACTGCGCGGCGCCGCGCTTGTCGACTCGTATCTCTCGGGCGACAACAGCGTGGTTGTCGCGACCGATACGCAGAAGAACACCGCCTTCGCCTTCGCGAAGGAGCACGGAGTGCTTTCGCCTGAAGAGTACCTGCTGAAGCTCTCAGAGCACTTCGTTGCGGGTTTCGACTGGATCGAAGGTGGACTGTGGCAGGCCGAGCAATACGAGTGGGCGCGCATTCTGGTTGACGGCGAACCGCACGACCACTCGTTCGTGCGCGTCGGCCAGGGCACGCGTCTCGCGGCGGTTCAGGTCATTGACGCTAAGACCCACGTGACCGGCGGCGTCAAAGACCTCACCGTGCTCAAGTCGACCGGAAGCGAGTTTCACGGTTTCCCTCGAGACAAGTACACGACTCTCGTCGAGGCCACAGACCGCATCATGGCCACGTCAGTCACCGGGCGCTGGCGCTTTCTGCCCGAGGCAGTCGAGGCTGGCATCGACTACAACGCGCTTTACGCCGAGGTGCTCGAGGTGTTGCTGTCTACCTTTGCCACGGTGCACTCGCTTGCGCTGCAGCAGACGCTCTTCGAAATGGGCAAAGCTGCGATTGAGGCACGGCCTGAGATTGCCGAAGTACGCTTCTCTATGCCCAATAAGCACCACTTCGCATACGATCTGAAGCCCTTCGGACTCGAAAACCCGAACGAAGTCTTCTGGGCCGCCGATCGCCCCTACGGCCTCATCGAGGGAACCGTCACCCGCGATGGTGTCGAGCCCGCCCCCGACGCGTGGACTGACCTGCCCGCGTTTATCTAGCGGTATTGGCGCCTACCAGTTCAGCGACATAGTCGAGCTTGTCGAGCACGTCGCTCGCGATGACGAACGGGTAGAGATCCTCTTTGCCCATCGAACGGTTGACCCCGTTGAGGGCAGCCGTCAGCGGCATCCACACGTTCACGACCTGCTCTCGAAACCGCTGATCCGCGGGCGGTTCCGAGATGAGCCCGAACGACACCGCGGTATCGATGGTGTCTCGAATGTGAAGGTAGTGCGCCCAGGTTTCGGCGAAGTCTTCGTGGGGGTGCATGGTCGCGTACTGCGAGATGTAGGACTGCCGCCAACCTGCCGGTGCCCCGTTCGCGTAGTGCTCGTCAATGGCTGCCTGATAGTCGGCGCGCTCATCGCCGAACAGCGCACGAAAACGTGCCGCCTCGTCGTCTGAGCGCACGAGCTGCCACTGGTAGTAGTGGCCGACTTCGTGCCGGAAGTGCCCGAGCATCGTGCGGTAGGGCTCATCGAGCCGGTCACGCACCCGCTCGCGGTAGGCATCGTCGCTCTCGGCGAGGTCGATCGTAATCACCCCGTCGGCGTGCCCAATCGTCACCGATTGTGAAACGCTCGACAGCAGGTCGAAGCAGAGCCCTTCTTCGGGATCATCGACGCGGCTGCGAAGAGGCAGGCCCAGTCGGTCGATCTCGACCACCAGCTGACGTTGCGCTCGCTCCGCCGGAACGAAGTTCTCTAGGCCCTCGAGGTCGGCATCGTTCGGTCGCACTCGTGTCAGCGCGCAGCTGTCGCACTGCTCACCTTTGATGCGCGCAAGCCACGTGCATCCCGATAGATTCAGATTTCGGCATATATGCCAGATCATGCCGTCGGAGTCAACGTACTGACCCGATTGGTTGAGCGGCACGATGTCGTGCTCCTCACGCGAATACCCGAGAGCGGTGCCGCAAGACACGCACACCGAGTTCTCGAAGAACAACTGTGCACCGCATACGCGACAGCGAAATGCCTTCATGCTTTACGCCTCCACCGGAGCCACATCCACCGAGACCTTGAGCGTTGATCGCTTAGCCTTCGACCAGATGATGCCACGAACCGGGGCAACATCACCATAGTCACGGCCCCATGCGACCGTGATGTATCGATCGTTTGCCCACTGATTGTTCGTCGGGTCGATTGCCAGCCATTCGTTTGACGCGGGCAACCAGACGGCAAGCCAAGCGTGAGAGGCATCGGCACCGAAAACACGTTCTTTGCCGGGAGGGGGCTGCGTGGCGAGATACCCGCTGACATAGCGCGCGGCAAGTCCGTGGCTGCGAAGACACGCAAGAGCCACATGTGCAAAATCCTGACAGACCCCAGCGCGCTTTCGCATGGCATCGGCCACCGTGCTCGTGACGGTGGTTGCTTTCGTGTCGTAGTCGAAGTCGCGATAGATGCGTTGCATCAGATCAGTCGCAGCTTCGCCGAGCGCTCGCCCGGGAGTCAAAGACACCGCGCCGTATTCCGCGGCTTCGGGGGTGTGCTTGACCCGAGGCGACTCGAGCGCGAACTCGGTGGCGCTCCACCCGTGAGGTCCGGTATCGCCGAGCAAGGGACGGGCGCTCTCCCACGGCATTGCAAGCGCCGTCTGATCATAGACAGGTGCGGTGACGGTCACCTCGCTCGTGGCCGCGATCTCGAGACGTGTGTGTGGCTCAAGGAGGTGGTAGTAGGTGACCGCGTTGCCGTAGTAGTCCACGTCGCGAGTCGTATCGCTGGGCACCGGGTCAAGCACCACGGTGTGGGATGCGACGTCTTGCCAGGGCAGTGACCGCGGTCGCAGATGATGCACACCCAGGCTGTTGCGCACCTGCTTGTCATAGCGATACTCGGTGCTGTGAGAGAGCACGTATTTCATGCGCGCCCGATCTCTTCGATCAGCGAGAGCGACGACATCTCCATCGACGGCGGACCAGCCGCGAAGTGCACATCGCCGACCGCCTCTGACAGTTGACGAAGCCCCTGCGACATCTGCTCGAGAAGTTCAGCGAGTGCGGGCCGATAGCCATCAACCTCTTGCGCGAGGGTCGCCGCGTCCGCGGCGTCGAGCATGTCAGCCAACTCGAACCGCAGCCGCTCTGGCCGGGTCGAGCCCGTCGACTCGTGCAACGCCGCCAGATGCGTGTGCAAATGCTCGAGCGCGAACGCGAGCGAGCGCGGGTTGTCGAGGTCTTTGAGCAGCAGCTCGAAGACGCTTCGCGTGCGACCGTAACCGCGATAGCGACGGCGATGCGTCACAAGACTCTCGGCAGCCAGCAAGACGCCGTCGAGAATTCCCCGATCGGTAGCACGAACCGGGTGTGCCGAGGTGGTTGCCGTGAGCAGCGCGCACAGCTGCATCGAGCGCTCGATGTAGCGCCCTGCCTCGATCATGTGCCAACCCGAGTCTCGAATCATGTTGGCCGTGACGCCGTGCAGCGAAAGCACGCCCGTCAGCATGCGTCCCGCGGACTCTGCGATCTGCGGGCTGTGCGCGGTTGTGCGCGCGACCGCCATCGCCCGATCGGCCGCACCGAAAACTCGCCACACGTCGCCCGAGAGCTGATCGCGAACACCCTCAAGCGAACTTCGCATGCGCGACAGTGCATGTGCCGCTGACCCGGGGCGACGCGCGTCTACCAGCAGCGAACGCAACTCTTCGTTCGGTTCCGCGAATCGGGTGCCCGAGAGCGAATGGATGACGCCGAGCAGTACCGACTCGGTACCGCTTCGGGGCGCGCGTTTGCGCTCAAGATCGGCTTGGGCCGCCAGAACGAGGCGCAGCATGTCTTCGGCACGCTCTGCGTAGCGGCCGGCCCAATACATGTCTTCGAGGGCACGCGGGGCGAGAGCGGGGATGGACGGGATCAGCGTGCGCGGCATCGTCAACGCCAAGCCCTGATCAGGATCGTCGGGGTCAGCCTTCAGCACCCACACGTCTTTGGTCAGAGGCGCGCCGTCGTCATCACGTGCCGTCGCCATGCCGCCAGCCAGGGTGCGGTACGACGATCCGTATCGCACCGTAAAGCCCCGCAACACCAGCGGCTGAGCCTCGGCAGCCCCGCTGCGTCCCCACGAGGGCGCTTGCGACAGCGGCAGCCGGGCGAGACCCACATACCGATAGGGGTGCGTTTCGATCTTGCTGATGAGCGCTTCAACGGGCACTCCGTCACCAGCCAGGTCGCCATCGAGCGTGCGCACGATGACGCCCTCCGGGTCATTGCGCAAGCGGTAAAGCACTTCGGCCAGGCCGGTCGCTTCGCCGCACCACCAGGCGGGAGTCGCCGGCAGGCGCAACTGCTCACCGAGAAGTCGCTCGCAGGCGGCAGCCATGAATGGCAGCAGCGCAGGGTTCTCAAGCACGCCGGAGCCAAGACCGTTGACGACCTGAACAGTGCCACGACGCACCGCTTCAACCAGTCCAGTGACCCCGAGTTGTGAATCTCCCCGCAGTTCAAGTGGATCGCACCACTGCGAATCGACACGGCGCAGAATGACGTCGACGCGGTCGACTGGCTCGGTGTTCGGCCAGCGCGCGGGCTTGATCCACACGCATCCGTCACTCACGATGAGGTCGTTGCCCTGCACGAGCGGAAACCCTAGCGTGTTGGCGATGAAGGCCTGATCATATGCCGTTTCAGAGTGCGTTCCTGGCGAGAGCACCACAACTCGAGGATCGGTATCGTCGCTCGCCGCGCACTGCAGCAGCGCGTCGCGCAGAATTGCGAAATACGGATCCATGCGGTGCAAGTCTGCTTCTTGATACAGATCCGGCAACAGCCGCGAGATCACAAGACGGTTCTCCATCGCGTACCCAAGCCCCGAGGGTGCCTGTACCCGATCGGCCAGCACCCGCCACTCGCCGTCTTCGTCTCGACCAAGATCGGTCGCCGACATCAACAACGGATGAGCTTGGGGAACACTCGGGCGCGCGATCGCGCGCACGAAACCGGGGTGAGCGGTAACCACGGCGGCGGGAATGATGCCCTCCGAAAGGAGTTTCTGCTCGCCGTAGATGTCAGTCATGATCGCGTTGAGCAGTTCAGCCCGTTGCACCAAACCGACCTCGAGCGTCGTCCACGACTCTGCGTCGAAAACCAGCGGCAATGGGTCTAGCTTCCACGGCCTGGCACCGTCGCCGGGGTGCGTGTAGGTAACGCCATCATCGGCGAGCGCTTGCGCGATCTCTTCGTCGAGGCGTCCGACTTCAGCCGAGGTCAGGGTGACAGCCGCCGCGGCAAGAGTCTTCCACGCAGCACGAAGCGTGCCTTCGGGCGCGATGACTTCGTCGTAGCGCGCCTCGGAAGCACGCTCGTCAGCGGCAGTGAGCGGCAATGTCGCCCGCGTCAGCTCTGCCGCGTATTCGTGGAGCACACTCACTTCGGAGGAACCCTCCGAAGGTCGAGCGTGCGCGGGTAATCGCTCGTGGCGGCTTTGCGCGCAGCATCCTGCATGGCCGCGATATCCAGCTCGCCGGCCGAGAACCCACGCTGCTCGAATCGACTCGCTCGACGAGCCTCGGCCTCGTTCGCGTTGACCGGAGGATGATCGTACGACCGACCACCGGGGTGCACAACGTGATAGGTCGCGCCGCCCAAACTCACTGAGGACTCGATGTCGACAACCTCGAAGGTCAGCGGTGCGTGCACCTCGATAGATGGGTGGAGCGCAGACCATGGCTGCCACGCGCGGTAACGCACCCCGGCGTAGTACTCGCCCAGGTGCTCGGTCGGAGTGAGTGGCACAGGTATACCCTGGCACGTCACAAGGTGCCGGTCGCCATCGAGTCCGCGCACGCGCACCTGGATTCGCTCAACCGACGAGTCGACATAGCGCGCGGTGCCGCCAGCGGTTGCCTCTTCGCCCAGCACGTGCCACGGTTCAATCGCTTGACGCAGCTCAAGTTCGATGCCGTTGCTCGCACCGCCAATTCTGGTGATGCCGATGCGAGGAAAACGGAACTCGACAAACGGGTCGAGCCAGCTCTCTTCAAAGGCGATGCCGTGCGCGCGCAGGTCAGCGACAACCTCGGCAATGTCTGCTCGAGCACCCTGCGGCAGCAGAAAGTCTTCGTGCAGGCGGGTTCCCCACCGCACCAATGGCGCCGTGTACGGCTTCTCCCAGAACATCGCGACCAGACTGCGCACCAGAAGAGCCTGCACGAGAGCAAGTTCGGGATGCGGCGGCATCTCGAACCCGCGCAGCTCAAGCAAGCCCAACCGGCCGCGACTGCTGTCGGGCGAATAGAGCTTGTCGATGCAGAACTCGGCGCGATGCGTATTTCCGGTGAGGTCGGTCAGCAGATGGCGAAGCGCTCTGTCAACGAGCCACGGCAGATTGGTGGCGTCTTCGTCGTCGGGATCTTTCGACAGGCGAAGCACTTCTTGCAGCGCGATCTCCATCTCATACACGGCTTCAGGGCGTCCCTCATCGAAGCGAGGCGCCTGGCTGGTCGGACCGATGAAGCGTCCCGAGAACAGGTAAGAGAGTGACGGATGCCGCTGCCAGTACGCCACAAGGCTTGCCAGCAGATCGGGGCGGCGCAGCAGGGGCGAGTCAATCGGCTGGGTACCGCCCAGAGTGATGTGGTTTCCGCCACCGGTGCCGGTGTGCAGGCCATCGAGATCGAACTTCTCTGTGGCGAGTCGGCTCTGCCGCGCGTGCTCATAGAGCGATTGAGTCAGGTCTCGCTGCTCAGCCCACGACGATGTCGGCTGCACGTTCACTTCGATGACCCCGGGATCTGGGGTGACCACAAGCTGACTGACGCGAGCGTCGGGCGGTGGACCGTACCCCTCGAGCACGATCGTCGTCTTGCTCTCGCGTGCTGCCGTCTCGATGAGAACCAGCAGATCGGCATATGCCTCGAGTGTGGTGGTCGGCGGCAAGAACACGTGCACGTGACCCGAGCGGGCCTCGATGGCGAGCGCGGTGCGCTGAGCGGTGTCAGGCTCGACAACGGTGACCTTGGGAATTCCTGGCACCAGCGACGGACCAGCCTCAAGGTAGCTCGGCTCCCCGGGCTGCTCGGGGTCGGTCCACGCGATCGCGTCAAGCGGCAGGCGCAGTCCCACCGCACTCGTACCCGGCAACAACACCAACCGGCCGCGGCGGAACGTCCACGCGGGGCTCGTCCATTCCTCTTCGGTGGTGATGGGCAGCACCCAACCGGTGGCTTCATTGACCGACTCATCGAGCTCGGCGACGTCAGCCTCGGCGAGGTCGTCTGAGTCGGGGCGCGGGCCCGCTGGCTTTCGCAACTCGGCGGCGACATCAGCGAGCGGGTCTTCGAACGCGGCCAATAGCTGGCTGGCAGGAAGGCCAAGCAGCTCAGTCATTCGACGCGCGAGCGCTTCGGCCTTCGCCATGGCGTCGGGCGCAGCCTCACCGTTCCAGGGGTCGGCAAACAGCGCGGGATCGCTCCACATGCGCACCCCGTCGGTGCGCCACTGCAGTGCGATGTTCCAGCGCGGCAGCGGTTCGCCCGGGTACCACTTGCCGTCACCTCGGTGCACGACCCCGCCCTGCGCGTACTGCTCGCGCAGCCGTTCGGCGAGGATCGTCGCGCGCTCGCGCTTCTGTGGACCATCAGCATCCGTGTTCCACTCCGCGGCCGTGGCGTCATCCAGCGCAACGAACGTCGGCTCGCCGCCCATCGTCAATCGCACATCCCCTTGGCGCAGTCGCTCGTCGACGGCTTCACCGAGCTGGTCGATGCGTTCCCACTGCTGGCTGGTGTACGGCTTGGTGGTGCGAGGGTCTTCGTGAATGCGTCGAACTTCGTTGTGAAAGCCGAAAGTGACCTGGGTGCGTCCGGTCGCTCCTTCAATCGGCGCCGCGGTGCTCGGGTGCGGCGTCGCGCTGAGGGGGATGTGCCCCTCGCCGGCAAACAGTGCGCTGGTGGGATCCATGCCCACCCACCCTGCTCCGGGAATGAAGACCTCCGCCCACGCGTGAAGGTCGGTAAAGTCGGCAGTGGGCCCGCTGGGGCCATCGAGCGACTTCTGATCTGCCGCGAGCTGCACGAGATAGCCCGAGACAAAGCGTGCCGCAAGACCGTACTTGCGCAGCAAGCTCACCAGCAGCCATGCCGAGTCGCGGCAAGAGCCGATGCCGATGCGCAGCGTCTCGTCGGGCGTCTGCACGCCCGGTTCCATGCGCACGTCGTAGGCGACGGCGCGGTTCACCGCAGAGTTCAGACTCGCCAGGAACGAAACAGTCGCCATGCCACCCTCGGGAAGCTCGGGAAGTTCGCTCTTCCAGCGTTCAGCATCGGCACTGTCGTCGACGGGCGCGCGGTAGGGCGCCAGGTCGGCAGCGAGTTCTGGGCGATAGGCGAATGGGAACTGTTCGGCGTACTCTTCCATGAAGAAGTCGAACGGGTTGATCACCATCATGTCGGCGACGAGGCCCACCGTGATCTCGAGCTTGCTGACCTTCTCAGGAAACACGATGCGAGCGGCCCAGTTGCCGAACGGGTCTTGTTGCCAGTTGATGAAGTGGTTCTTCGGACTGATCTCGAGCGAATAGGCCTCGATGGGCGTACGGGCGTGTGGGGCGGGGCGCAGCCTGATCACGTGGGGGTGCACCGTTACCGGCTCGGAGAACTCATAGCTCGTGTAGTGCTCGAGAGCGACCTTGATCGACATGGATCAAGCATCCCTGAATTCTGTTGCCGATGGGTTACGGACGCGCACGCAATCTGGTGCTCCTCACACCAGAAGCAGCACGCCGATGACAAGCGAAGCGGCGGCGAGCACCAGCGCGACCGTGATCAGCACGACGTGCACGCGGTAAAACGCGGTGCGTGCACCTGGCTCACCAGCGCGGGTGTCGTTGGCGATGCGGGGGTAGAAGCGCGGCCACACCACAGCGTTGAAGACGGCGTTCGCGAACAGGGCAATGGCTGCGATGGTTTCCACCCTTCGAGCGTACGTTGACCCCAGGGTCATGCCCGCCACGGCGCCATAGAGACAAGCCAAGACCCGCCGCACGCCTGAAATCCAGCCAATGCGACGGGTCGTTCGATCACAAGACCTACGGCGTAACGATATTGAAAGAGTCGTCACCGGGGGCGAGCACGGCAAGCAGTTGCTGCAAGATGTGGGCGTCACCGACTGTCTCGATACCGGGCGATGAAGAATCGCCCGCCAGCAGTGCAAGCAAACGCAGCTTGGCAATCTTCAAGGTCATGCCAACCTCACCGCCAGACTTTTCGCGGTACACCAGCACACCGTTGCGGACCGTCACCGCGAAGCGGCGATCGGCATCGGTGAATTCGATCGCCAAAGCGAGATCGAGCTCCCAGGCCTTTGGCCCGTCGATGCGGATCGCGATTGAGTCAAGCAACTGCTCGGGCGAGAGCTGCGCCAAGAGCGTGGGCGCGTTGGTCTTGATAGGTGTCCCGAAATTCGCGCCCCGCAGCTCGGTCGCACCCGAGAGAAAGAAGTTTCGCCAGGTTCCGTTCTCTGATCCATAGCCCAACTGCTCAAGCGTGTCGGCGTAGAGCGTGCGCGCGCTGGCGTGGCTCTCCTCAACAAAGATCGCGTGGTCGAGCAGCGTGGCCGCCCAACGGAAGTCGCCGCTGTCGTACGCCGCTTGTGCGAGTTCGACGACGCGATCAATCCCGCCAATGGCGTCAACATAGCGGGCAGACAGTTCAGTAGGCGTATGGGCCCACAGGCGCGCCGGGTTGCCGTCAAACCAGCCGAGGTAGCGCTGCACTATTGCCTTGACGTTGTGACTGACCGACCCGTAGTAGCCGCGCGCGTTCCATGCGTTCTCGAGTGCGGGCGGAAGCACGAATGCTTCTGCGGCCTCTGCCGCGGTGTATCCGCTGTTGATCAGTCGAAGCGTCTGGTCGTGCAAGTAGGCATAGAGGTCGCGCTGCGTCGACATGAATTCGACGATGCGCTCCTCACCCCATGTCGGCCAGTGGTGCGAGGCAAACACAACGTCGGCGCGTCCGGCGAACGTGTCGATCGCCTCGGTGAGGTACTGCGCCCACACGTGAGGGTCACGCACGAGCGCGCCGCGCAAGGTGAGTAGGTTGTGCAGCGTGTGAGTGGCGTTTTCGGCCATGCACAGCGCGCGGTGCTTGGGAAAGTAGAAGTGCATCTCAGCGGGTGCCTCGGTGCCCGGCGCCATCTGAAACTCGATTTCGACACCATCGATGGTGTGGGTTTCACCCGTCGTCGTGATCTCGAGCGTGGGCGCGATGATCGCCACCTCACCGGTAGAGGTAGTCTGACCAAGCCCCGCACCGACCGCGCCCTGCGGGCCGCGCTCCAGCGCCTGCCCATACATGTAGCCGGCGCGACGCGACATCGCAGTGCCCGCGTAGACGTTTTCAGATACCGCTTCTTCAACGAAGCCTTCGGGAGCGATGATCTGCACCGCACCCGAATCGACTTCGGTCTGCGACGTCACACCGAAGATGCCTCCGAAGTGGTCAATGTGCGAGTGCGTGTGGATCACCGCGACGACAGGCCTCTCACCCCGGTGCTCGCGGTATAGCGCAACAGCCGCGGCCGCGGTCTCAGTCGAGATCAACGGATCGATGACGATGATGCCGGTTTCTGACTCGACAATCGTCATGTTTGACAGGTCAAAACCGCGCACCTGATAGATGCCATCGGTGACTTGGAACAGGCCCTGCGTCGCAACCAGTTTGGATTGGCGCCAAAGACTCGGATGAACCGTCGTGGGGGCATCGCCCTGCAGAAACGCGTAGCTGTCGTTATCCCACACGACGGTGCCGTCTGCTGCGCGCACGATGCCCGGCTTGAGCGCTGCAACGAAGCCGCGTTGGGCGTCGTCAAGATCTCGTCTGTCAGAAAACGGCAACGATCTCAGTGCCTCGGCATGCTGCTCCTGGATCGTGAGCGTCGCTGGGTTGTGGTTCATTGCGAAGTGCTCCTGTTCACCTGCTGACGACCGTCTTTGGTCGTCGTACCAGGCTAAGAGTAAGCAGGTTTCGAAACCACCACCAACGAGTAAACAGTCGCGGCTGGTGTCGGCGGCTCAGGCGGTGAACACCGAGTGCACGTCACCGACGACGGCGCGCCCGCCCAGCGCCTCGAGCTCCATGAGCACCGAGGTCGCCACGACGGTGCCACCCAGCTTCGAGACCAGTTCGTGCGCGGCGACCAGCGTGCCTCCGGTGGCCAGCACGTCGTCAACCAGCAGCACCCGAGCACCGGGCTTCATGTCATCGTGCGCCTCGATGGTCGCGGTGCCGTATTCGAGCGTGTACGAAACGGCAGCAGCTGGTCGAGGCAGCTTGCCTGCTTTGCGGATCGGCACCAGCCCAACGTTCGCCGCCACGGCGATCGCACCAGCGAGCAAGAAGCCACGCGCTTCCACACCCGCCACGACGTCGAACTCGCCAGCGAAGGGTTCGATCATCGAATCGATCACCGCTCGATGGGCCGCGGCATCAGCCAGCAAGGGCGTGATGTCGCGAAACAACACACCTGCTTCGGGATAGTCGGGTATGGTGCGGATCAGCGACTGGGCGCGCTCTAGGGCTGCGTTCACTCGCCCACGATACCCCGCGTCGCACGACTTACTGAGCGACAGTACCACCGCCCGACCTTCTATCTCACAGGATGTAAGCGCTTGCATTACGCTGATGAAATGACTTCTCCCGTTCCAGGCACGCTCCCCACAGAATCCGAAGGCCGCGTTGGCAAGGAGTGGTGGCGCACCGCCGTGATCTACCAGATCTACCCGCGCTCGTTCGCCGACGCCACGGGCAACGGAATCGGCGACCTGCCCGGCATCACCTCGCACATAGGCGACCTCTCTGATCTGGGCGTCGACGCCATCTGGTTGAGTCCATTTCAGCGGTCTCCGCAGAAAGATGCGGGCTATGACGTGTCGGACTACTGCGACGTTGACCCACTCTTCGGCACGCTAGACGACTTCGACGACATGCTCGCCGCGGCGCACGAGCGCAGCATCCGGATCATTGTGGATCTTGTTCCAAATCACTCGTCCGACCAACACATCTGGTTTCAGCAGGCTCTTGCAGCCGCTCCAGGCAGCGCAGAGCGCGCGCGCTACATGTTCCGCGACGGCAAGGGCGCCAATGGCGAACTGCCCCCCAACAACTGGGACTCCGTCTTCGGTGGCCCCGCGTGGACGCGTATCAAAGAGGCCGATGGCAGCGATGGCCAGTGGTACCTGCACCTCTTCGACTCGTCGCAGCCCGACTTCGACTGGACCAACGAAGAGGTGCGCGAAGAGTTCCGCGGCATCTTGCGTTTCTGGCTCGACCGGGGGGTCGATGGCTTCCGCGTCGACGTCGCTCACGGCATGATCAAGGCCGATGGCCTGCCCGACTACACCCCCGATCCCGAGGCAGGGTCGATGGGTGGCGAAGAAGCCGATGTTCCTTACTGGGGCCAAGACGGTGTGCACGACATCTACCGCGACTGGCATCAGGTTGTCGCGGAATACGACGGCGACCGCGCGCTCTGCGCCGAAGCGTGGATGCCCACGCCAGAGAAAACCGCGTTGTGGGTGCGCCCCGATGAGATGCACCAGGCGTTCAACTTCGCCTATCTCGAGACCGATTGGAATGCCGCAGAACTCCGCGCGGTCATTGATCGCTCCCTCGCGGCGTACGGTGCCGTCGGCGCGCCGAGCACGTGGGTGCTGTCAAACCACGACGTTGTACGTCACGCGTCACGCCTCGCACTGACGGCCGAAAACCCGCAGGGCGCCGGCATCGGCCCCGATTCTGCGGGCCTTCCCGACCCGGTCGTGGGCCTTGCCCGCGCGCGAGCAGCCACAACGCTCATGCTTGCTCTTCCGGGATCGTCTTATCTCTACCAAGGCGAAGAGCTGGGGCTTCCCGAAGTGATCGACATTCCCGGCGAGGCACGGCAAGACCCCACCTGGTTCCGCACAAACGGTGAGCGTTACGGCCGCGACGGGTGCCGAGTTCCGATTCCGTGGACTGCCGAAGGTGGCGCCTACGGTTTCAGCGAGTCCGGAGAATCCTGGCTGCCGCAGCCAGCCGAGTTCAAGACGCTGGCGCGCGATCAGCAGCTGGGGGATCCGTCGTCGACGCTCTCGCTGTATCGCACGTTGCTCGAGCAGCGGCGAACTCACGACCTCGGTGCGGGCTCCATCGAGTGGCTCGAGGGCTTCGGTGACAACACGGTGGCTTTCCGCAACGGTGATGTCACCGTGATCGCCAACACCGGCTCCTCGGCAATCGACCTGCCGCGCGGATCGGTCATCGCGAGCAGCGGGCCTGTTGATGCTGGAGAGCTTTCGGGCGACACGACTGTCTGGATCGTCGTCTCCTAGCGAGGTCGGCGGGCGCAGCGGCTGGGGACGTACAAGATGGTGAGCATTGACGAGGTCGCCCGGCGCGCTGGCGTTTCGACCGCCACGGTCTCGCGGGCGCTCAGCGGGCGCGGAAACGTTTCCGCGCCCACCCGCGTCAGGGTCGAGACGGCGGCAGCGCAACTGGGGTACGTGGTGTCTGCCTCTGCGTCCAGCCTCGCGTCAGGTCGCATGCGCAACATCGGCGTGCTCGTTCCCTACATCGACCGCTGGTTCTTTTCCACCGTGCTGAGCGGCATCGCAACAGCACTCATGCGTCGCGGTTATGACATCACGCTGTACAACCTGACCGCTGATCGCGCCGAGCGCCGTGATCTCTTTCAAACGTTTCTTCGGCGCCAGCGGGTCGACGGCATCGTGGCGATCTCCATCGAGTTGGATGCGACTGAGACGGAACTACTGAGACAGCTGAAGCTTCCGGTCATCGCGATCGGTGGTCCGAACCCCCAGTTGACAACGCTCACGGTCGATGACGTCGCGGTGGCACGCCTTGCGACTGAGCACCTGTTGACGCTCGGTCACCGAGAAATCGCTCATATCGGCGCGAACCCCGAGTTCGACATCGACTTTCACGTGCCCACCCAACGCCGCTTGGGGTTCGAACACGCGCTTGCCGATGCCGGCATCGCCGCGGAGGCGGCGCTATATGAGCCCGCTGACTTCACCATTGAGGGTGGTTTTCGCGCGGCCAAGCAGTTGCTGGGAAAGCCGGGCGTCAGTCCATCTGCGATCTTCGCCGCCTCAGACGAGATGGCGATCGGGGCGCTGCTCGCCGCGCGCGAGCTCGGCTATCGCGTGCCCGACGACCTTTCGGTCGTTGGCATCGACGGCCATGATCTGGGTGAATTCTTCAACCTGACCACGGTCGACCAGTTTCCGCTCGGTCAGGGTGAACGAGCCGCCGAGGCGCTGCTCAGAGAGCTCGAGCCTTCAGCATGCGACCCGCTGCAAGAACCGACGAGCCTGCCGTATGAACTCATCGTGAGAGGGTCAACAGCCCGATTCCACCAGACCTCACCCGCGGCGACGGCCCGCTCGTCGTAGGCTCGGGTCATGGCTATCGATCTCGACGCGCTCTACATCGACCTGCACCGCCACCCTGAACTCTCGTTCCAAGAGACCAGAACGGCCGGCGTTATCACGCAGAAGCTCGACGAACTGGGCATCGAATACGAAGAAGGAATCGGAAAGACCGGTATCGCTGCCGTGATTCGCAACGGCGAGGGCCCGGTGGTGTGGCTGCGCGCCGACACCGACGGCCTCCCTGTGGAAGAAGCTACCGGGCTCGAATACGCCAGCGTCGTACGCGGGGTCGATCCTGCCGGAACCGCAGTACCGGTCATGCACGCGTGCGGCCACGATATGCATATCTCGGCGATGATCGGCGCTATCGAGCAGCTCACCCAAACGAAAGACGAGTGGTCGGGCACCCTCGTGATCGTCTTTCAACCTGCAGAAGAATACGGCGCGGGCGCACAGGCGATGATCGCCGATGGCGTGCTCGAGCGCTTTCCGAAGCCAGACATCGTGCTCGGTCAACACGTCACTCCGTTGCCCGCGGGCACGATTGGTGTGCGCAGCGGCACGCAGATGGCCGCCTCTGACGGCCTGCGTGTCGTACTGCACGGGCGAGGCGGCCATGGCTCGCGGCCGCACTCGACTGTCGACCCGGTTGTCATGGCAGCGGCAACGATCATGCGTCTGCAGACGATCGTGTCGCGCGAGATAGATCCTCGAGATGTCGCAGTCGTCACTGTGGGCTCGATTCACTCTGGGCTGAAGAACAACATCATTCCGCCCGACGCCACGCTCGAGCTCAGCCTGCGATATCCCAATGATGAGGCGCGCGAGCGCGTTATGGCCAAGGTTGAGCGCATCGTCAACGCCGAAGCGGCAGCATCGGGCGCCGAGCAAGCCCCCACGATCACGATCGATCACACGCTTCCGCCCACGATCAACGACGACGCTGCGACCGCACGTCTGCGGACGGCATTCGATTCGGCATTCGGTGCGGGCACTGTTGTCGACCCCGGCATGTTCACGGGTAGCGAAGACGTGTCATGGTTTGCGCGCGAAGCAGGCGTGCCGTTGGTCTACTGGTTCTGGGGCGGAGTCGACGCGAAGAAGTTCGCCGAGGCATCGGCCGCGGGAACAATCGAACGCGACATTCCGACCAACCATTCGCCCTACTTCGCGCCGGTGCTGCAGCCGACGCTGTCGAACGGCGTCGCAAACCTCGTGGTCGCGGCGCGCGAGTTTCTCGGCTCGTAGGCGCGAGCAGTCGGGCCCGGTCACACCGACCCACCGCCCAGGCTCGCGGCGTAGCCTAGAAGAGTGAACTCCGCCGCGTCCGCTCCTGCCCCCGAGGCCCTCGATGCCGCCGCTCTTCGCGCCGACTTTCCACTGTTGGCCGCTCGCGGCGATGACAATCCGCTGATCTACCTCGACTCGGGCGCGACAAGCCAGAAACCCCAGGCCGTGATCGACGCCGAAGTGGAGTTTCTCACCACAACAAACGCGGCCGTTCACCGCGGCGCACACACTATGGCCGCTGACGCCACCGATCTCTTCGAAGACGCGCGCGAAACCGTTGCGGCCTTCGTCGGCGCGCAGCCCGAACAGCTGGTGTGGACCAGTGGCGCAACGGCGGGGCTCAACCTCGTCGCCTACTCGCTCAGCAACGCCTCGATCGGTCGCGGGGCTCCCGCCAGTGCTCCCTTTGCACTGCGAAGCGGCGACGAGATCGTGCTCACTGAAACCGAGCACCACGCGAACCTGATTCCGTGGCAAGAGCTCGCCGCGCGCACGGGCGCGGTGCTGAAGCACATTCCAGTGCGCGACGACGGCACTCTCGATATGGATGCTGCAGCATCCCTCATCACCGAGCGCACCCGTGTGGTCGCTTTCACCCACGTCTCGAACGTGCTCGGAATCGTCAACCCCGTCAGCGAGATCATCGCGATGGCCAAAGCCGTCGGAGCACTCACCGTGATGGATGCGTGCCAGTCGGCACCGCACATGCCACTCGACCTCCCCGCACTCGGAGTCGACCTCGCCGTCTTCTCTGGCCACAAAATGATGGGCCCATATTCGATTGGCGGGCTGTACGGTCGTGCCGAGGTGCTCGAGGCGCTGCCGCCGTTTCTCACGGGCGGCTCGATGATCACCACGGTGACGCTCGACGAGGCCGCGTACCTTTCGCCGCCGCAGCGCTTCGAAGCTGGCACCCAGCCGGTCTCTCAAGCCATCGGCCTTGCTGCTGCCGTGCGCTACCTCGACGGTGTCGGCATGTCGGCGATTCACGCGCACGAAGAGCGTCTCGAGCAGCGCATGCGCACTGGACTGCGCTCGATCGAGGGAGTGAGAATGCTCGGCGACACCGATCGCAGCTCTCGCGTCGGCATAGCGGCGTTCGACGTCGAGGGCGTGCACGCCCATGACGCCGGGCAGTTTCTTGACTCGCGCGGCATCGCGGTGCGCGTCGGACACCACTGCGCCCAGCCACTGCACCGCCGTTTCGGCATGACCGCTTCGGTACGTGCCAGCGCCGCCCTCTACAACACTGACGCCGACATCGACGCTTTCCTCGACGGCGTCAGCGGCATCCGTTCCTTCTTTGGAGTGAGCTCATGAGCCTCGAATCCCTTTACCAAGAACTGATCCTGGAACACTCCAAGCGTCCACACGGCAAAGGCCTGGGCAGCGAAGAGGGTCGCACCGCGACGTCGCATCAGCGCAATCCTGTCTGCGGCGACGAAATCACCTTGCGCGTGCATCTCACCGACGACGGCTCGGCCGTGCGTGAGGTCACCTGGGAGGGCGTTGGCTGCTCGATCTCGCAGGCGTCGGCCTCAATGCTCGCTTCGCTCATTGACGAAGACAGCGGTGACAACGGTCTGCCGAAAGAGCAGGCCACCGCACTGATCGACGGTTTTCGTGAGGCGTTGCGCTCCCGCGGCAAGATCCCTCTCGACGAAGAGGTCTTCTCTGATGCGGCTGCGCTTTCGGGCGTTTCGAAGTTCTCTGCCCGCGTGAAGTGCGCGATGCTCGCCTGGGTCGCCCTCGAAGACGACCTCAGCCGCGCGTAGCCTCTTTAGACGAGCGTGACGCTAGCCGAGACCGGCGCGTTCGTCAGTTCCCAAGCGGTCACCCGCAACTGGCTTGCTCGACAGACCGACGGATCCTGAGCCTGGGGCTCCCGACAGCGCGGCGTCGACTGCAACAGATTCATCGACGTCGGCGTATTGCGCGCGCAAGCGCACCGGGCTGGTCTTCTTCTGCTCGCGCTTCGCCTTTCGAGCGGCGTAGGTCAGGTTGAGCGCTTCGACCAGAATCGCGAAGGCCATCGGTCCATAAATGAAGGCCTTGTCGATGTAGGCACCGAAGCCCTCGGCGATCAAGAACACACCGATCAGCAAGAGGAATGACAGCGCGAGCATCTTCACCGTCGGGTGCTTGTTCACGAAAGTGAAGATGAAGCGCGAAGCGAACAGCATGATGCCGAACGACAGCACCACCACGGTGATGATGATCACCAGATTTTCAGTCATGCCGACTGCGGTGATCACCGAGTCGAGTGAGAACACCAGGTCGAGAAGCAGAATCTGTGCGATCACCGAGCCGAAAGTCGCGGTAGCGACTTTGCTGCCGGCGTGACCTTCTTCTTCGAGCCCCTCCAGCTTGTGATGAATCTCAGTCACTGCTTTGTAGACCAGGAACAGACCTCCGGCGATGAGGATGATGTCTTTCCAAGAGAATCCCATCCCCCAGATGGTGAAGATGTCATCTTTGAGCGTGATGATCCACCCTGCGAACAACACGAGAATCACTCGCATCACCATCGCGAGGGTCAACCCTAGGTTGCGCGCTTTCGCCTGCTGCTCTTTGGGCAACTTCGACGCGAGTATCGAGATGAAGATGACGTTGTCGACGCCGAGCACGATCTCAAGCACGAACAACGTGACGAAGACCGCGATCAGGTCAGGGGTGAAGGCAAAAGAGAAGTCCACGGCCCCATCGTACGGATCAGAGCGCCGCCGTAGCCATAAACGTCGTCACCCCACCCGACAGGCGCAAGGGGCGAAGCACACTGACCGCTGGTCAGGCGCAGAGGGCGAAGGATAACGACCGCTGGTCAGGCGTGAAATCCGTCGCTCGAACTCAGGGTCTGGCTTATGCTCGAAAGGCGAACCCGGTCGCGGTAGCCCCTCCCTCATCTCCCACGTCTCGAAAGTCTCGAATGAACACGGACAGTCCCCCGCTCGCGCCTTCACGCGGCAAGCGCACCGTTTGGATCGCCCTTGCCGCCGTAGCCGTCGTCGCCGTGATCGCAGCATGGCTGCTGTGGCCACGCACCGAAGAACCGGCCGAGCCGATCGCTACCGTCGCTCTCACCCCTACCCCAACACCTGCCGCCTCAGCACCCGTAGCGGGCGTCGACTCCGCAAATTGGCCCGCGTGCCGAGTTGCCAAGGACATCACCGAGATTCCCGCCGCCCTCTGGAGCCATCCCGACACGACCGAAGAGCGTTGGATAACCGCATATGCAACCGGGCGCGAGGGCGATGCGATCCTGGCAACATCAGCAGCGGCGAGCAGCCTAGATCTGTCGCTGTTGGACGCGAGCAGCGGTGCTGAAGCCTGGCGCGCTGAGTTGCCCGAAACAGTCGGCTGGACGGCGTTGTGGGCGGTCGCACCAGACGACGAGCACCTTGTCGTGCTGATCAAAGCGCAGGCAGGTGGCGACTACGCACTTGTGTCGTTGGATCGTACGAGCGGCGCGATCGTCGACCGCACTGAGGTTGAATCAACTTTCCAGAACATACAAACGGCGTATGACGACGTCTTCAGCGCCACAACAGCCACTTTCGACGGCGACTTGCTCGTACTGAACAGCGATGCGCAGGTTCAACGCCTCGACCCTGCCGATCTTTCGACGCCGGTGTGGTCGATCGACGCGTCAGCATTGATCGCCAACCCGGCTTCTCAGGCTGCCAGCGAACCGATCCTCGCCGCAGGTGAGTTGATCTTTGTCGGCGATGCGGCTCACCGGCTCACCGATGGATCACGCAGCGCATGGGAACGCACCTCGGGCACATACGCCGAGGTCGATGAAGCGACGATTCACCTCTTCTCGGACGATGCGGGCGCACACGCCGAGCGTATTGATCCGACAACGGGAGCGAGCATCTGGCAGTCGACGGGCGATTTCGCGATCATCGCCGGGTCACAGCTAGCGACCGTGAGCGGCGACAACGCCGAGGCCGCGCTCCTCGACCCCTCATCGGGTGAGGTGACCAGCGTCAGGCTCAGCGGCTCGATTCCAGGGAATGCTTCGGCGGTGACAGCGTCGCAGTGTGAAGTCCTACCCTTCGGTGATGCCTACTTTGACGTGCGCGATTCCGGAGTCTCGATCACCAGCGGGGTAGGTCTCGTCGACGGCCTTGACTTCACCAGCTCGTTCACCTCCGACTCCGTCGTCTACGGCTTTGTCTACCCGCCCGAGCAAGCAGCGGTCCTGGCCGGTGTGTCACGCGACACAGGTGAGGTGCTGTGGCAATTCGACACCGGGATTGACTCGATGCGGGAGAACGAACTCAAGCAGACGGGTGGAACGCTGCTCACCGTCCGCAACAATGAACAGCCGCCGACTGTGTCGGGTATCGGCTGACCGCTCCGGCTTCGCACGCCAACTAGAATGAACGAGTCCGGCATCCCTCGATCCAGGAGTTCAGCCGCGTGACTACCCCTTCCCTGACGTCTTCCGCTGCAGCATCACGCCCGGTGGCCGACACCGTCGAGAACGCCATCGCAACCCCTGAGAAAGATCAGCCTTACGGCGCACTCGGGCTCAAGAGCGACGAGTACGCCTCCATTCGCGACATTCTTGGTCGCCGCCCCACCTCGGGCGAGCTGGCGATGTACTCGGTGATGTGGT
The DNA here is from genome assembly GCF_037204165.1 of Microbacterium marmarense. Classification (NCBI taxonomy): domain Bacteria; kingdom Bacillati; phylum Actinomycetota; class Actinomycetes; order Micrococcales; family Microbacteriaceae; genus Microbacterium; species Microbacterium marmarense. Next base: position 382,583 of record NZ_JBBDGL010000001.1, on the reverse strand, counting down.
CGGAGCACTGCTCCTACAAGTCGAGCAAGATCTACCTGCGCAAATTCGGCGAGAAGGTCTCTGACGAAATGCGCAAACGGCTCATGGTCGGCATGGGGCAGAACGCCGGCGTCGTCGACATCGGCGAAGGCTGGGCGGTTACCTTCAAGGTCGAGTCACACAACCACCCCAGCTACATCGAGCCCTTCCAGGGCGCAGCCACCGGCGTTGGCGGCATCGTGCGCGACATCATCTCAATGGGAGCGCGCCCGGTCGCGATCATGGACCAGTTGCGCTTCGGCGCAATCGATGACCCCGACACTGCTCGCGTCGTTCACGGCGTTGTGAGCGGCATCTCGTTCTACGGCAACTGCCTCGGCCTGCCCAACATCGGCGGCGAGACCGTGTTCGATTCGGTCTATCAGGGCAACCCGCTCGTGAATGCACTTGCTGTCGGCGTCATGCGCCATGAAGACATCAAGCTGGCAAACGCCACCGGCGCTGGCAATCAGGTTGTGCTCTTCGGTGCACGCACCGGCGGCGACGGCATCGGCGGAGCATCCATTCTCGCCTCTGACTCGTTCGATTCGACCGGACCGACCAAGCGCCCCGCAGTGCAGGTCGGTGACCCCTTCGCCGAGAAGGTGCTCATCGAGTGCTGCCTCGAGCTCTACAAAGACAACCTCGTCGAAGCCATCCAAGACCTCGGCGCCGCCGGCATCTCGTGTGCAACCAGTGAGCTCGCCGCCAACGGCGGTTCGGGAATGCGCGTCGACCTCGAGAACGTGCTGCTGCGCGACCCCACCCTTACCCCCGAAGAGATCCTGATGAGCGAGAGTCAGGAGCGCATGATGGCGATCGTCGCTCCCGAGAAGCTCGAGCGTTTTCTCGAGGTCGTTGGCAAGTGGGATGTCGAGACCAGCGTGCTCGGCGAGGTCACCGGCGACGGCCGCCTGCAGATCTTCTGGCACGGTGAAGAGATCGTCAACGTCGACCCATCAACGGTTGCCGTCGATGGACCCGTCTACGAGCGCCCCGTGGCGTACCCCACCTGGATCGACGCCCTGCGCGACGACTCAGCCGCGGCGCTGCCCCGTTCGGTTGACGCAGACACTCTGCGTGCGCAGTTCACCCAGCTTGTGGCTAGCCCTAACCTGGCCGACACCGCCTGGGTGACGAACCAGTACGACTACTACGTCGGCGGCAACACCGCCCTGAGCTTTCCCGACGACGCCGGCATGATTCGCGTCGACGAGCAGTCAGGGCTCGGTTTCGCCATCGCCACCGATTGCAACGGTCGCTACTGCCAACTGGACCCGTATCAGGGCGCCAAACTCGCTCTCGCCGAGGCGTACCGCAATGTCGCCGTCACGGGTGCCATCCCCACCGCGGTGACCGACTGCCTCAACTTCGGCAGCCCAGAGAACCCCGAAGTGATGTGGCAGTTCTCGCAGGCCGTTGATGGTCTGAGCGACGGGTGCCTCGAACTCGGCATTCCTGTCACCGGCGGCAACGTGTCGTTCTACAACCAGACCGGTGATCAGCCGATCTTCCCCACCCCGGTGGTCGGCGTTCTCGGCATCATTGATGACGTCGCGCGGCGTATTCCTTCGGGCTGGCAAGACGCCGGAGAGAACATCTATCTGCTCGGCGTCACGGCGAATGAGCTGTCGGGCTCACAGTGGGCCGGCACCGTTCACGGTCACCTCGGCGGACGCCCTCCGGCTGTCGACCTGAGCCAAGAACGCAAGCTCGCCGAACTCATTCACGCAGGCTCTCTGCAGTCGCTGATCTCATCAGCCCACGATCTTTCGTCGGGCGGACTTGCACAGTCGCTCGCCGAGTCGGTGATGCGCTTCGGGGTCGGCGCTCGCGTCTGGCTGAACGAGATTATGGACCGTGATGGGGTGGATGCTGCCACCGCGCTATTCTCGGAATCCACCGGTCGCGTGCTCGTGACCGTGCCCCGCGAAGACGACGTCAAGTTCCGCGGGCTCTGCGAAGGCCGCGGCTACCCGGTGCTGCGCATCGGAGTCACTGACTCTGCCGCCGATGGCGACGATCCAGCACTTGAAGTGCAGGGGCTGTTCACATTGCCCCTGGTTGAGCTGCGCGATCTGTCGACCGCGACGCTCCCCGCTGCGTTCGGGGCCACGATCACCGAAACCGCAGTCTGAGACCCGCGAGGAGACGAACAATGGGAAACGCCGTGGACGACGACGAGTACGCCGGCTTCAACGACGGTAGGCAGCGACGGATGAAGATCGTGGCGTGGGTGACCATCGTCGCGCTGATTCTTGTTGCCGGCGGTGCCACCGTCTTCGCCCTGCTGTTCGCATAGCCCCTGCCGGAGTGACCGTAGGCGCGGTTAGCATGGACGGGTGGAGCCATTCCTCCTTTTTGCGGGCACCTGGTGGTGGATCGCTCCGGTCGTCGTGGGCGCCGGTGCGACGGCCTATGGCGCGCTGACCACAAGGCCTCGCCGTGCACGGCGGCTTGAACTCGACGCCGCGCGCCACGAAGAAGCACTCGCCTACCGCGCCCTGCAGGCTTCTCGGGCCAACACGCGCGCAGCACACGCCGACGTGCTGGCTGCGAAGGCACGCCGCGGTGCCCCAGCCGCTGGAGCGCCCTCGCTGTACGACGCCAAACGGGTACTGCAATCTGCCAAGCAGCAAGAACGCGCGTCATCGCTGCAGCTGCGGGCTCAACGCGCCCGCGTGAAAGCTGCGATGACCCACTACAGCACCACCCCTGCCGGATCTCCGTTGCCTATCGAGACGTTGCTAGCACGCCATGATGCGGTCACCGCGCGATGGCTTTCATATGAGACCGACCCCTCGCTCGCGCTCACCTTTCCGCAGATGCTGAATGCGCAGCATCCCGTGACCCTCGCCTTTCTTCGCGCCCACCAGCGGGCAAATGCGCAACGACCCGATACCGCCTCTCGCGATCGGGTGAGCCCGGAACAATATGCGGCGTACCGCATCGCGGTGCGTGAAGCGGAGTCGACCCTGGTGGCAGCAGAACGAGACGCCGGGCGTGCAGCGCGGGCGGAGATACCCCGAACGGGCACCACCCCACCCAGCTAGCATGTTGGGGTGGGTGAGTTCTATACGTTCCTCGCGGGATACTGGTGGCTGGCATTTCCCCTGTTCGGGGTGCTCGCCTCAGTTGGCGGCGCCTGGGAGAGAAACGCTCGCCGCCGCCACAAACGACGCCTTGAAGTTCTTCAGGCTAAGGCATCGCTGAAAGCAGCGTCGCGCGCCGCAATAACACCGCCAGAAGGAACACCCGCTGAACAGGCTGCATCCGAGAAATCCACGCACGAGGGAACTATCGCTGGGCAGCTTGAACGCTTGTTCGCCGAGCACGATGAGGTTTCTGCACGGTGGCTTGACTACGAACTTGACGTCTCGAAGGTCATCGCCTTTCCGGCGATGAGTGATGGGCGACAGCCGCTGACCGCTGCTTTTCTACGCGCCAAACGGGTTGCTGACGGACTTCGACCCGCGTCAACCAAGGCACGTGTTACCAAAGAGCAATTGGCCGACTACCGCAGCGCTGTCACCGACTTCGAGGTGGCCTTCGACGTTGCTGAGAGAGACGCTCGCCGCATCAAGGACTCGAACTTCACTGAGCTCGAGCGCAAGCGCCTGGCGACAGCAAAGCAGCTGCTCGGAGTTGCGATCGACCAGGCTGCGACCCCAGCTGAGCGTCAGCTCGCCTACCGCCGGGTGCGCGAAGAGCTTGATGGCCTGCTTTCGCTCTCCGATGACGCCATCGACGGGCTCGAGAAGAAAGTCGCGCTCGAACTGCCGAGCGGCCTTGGCGAGGCACGCCCCGAGGCCTGACCAACGACGAAGGGCGCCGACCGAAGCCGACGCCCTTCGTTTCTGATCAAGATCAGGAGGTGAGTGAGTCGACCCACTCCTGGTTCTCTGAGATCCACTGCTCGACGATCGGCGAGTAGTCTTCGATGTCTTCGTCAGCGTTGAACATGACGTTCTCAAGCGAGTACAGCAGTTCGCTGTCCATCTTGAACTCGGTCAACCAGCCGGCAAGCGTCGGGAAGTTGCTCTCGAAGCTCTTGCCACCGAACGAGTGGATACCCTCGACGTCGCCGAGTGCACCTTCGGGGTCTTCAAGGTTCTTGATGGGGAACGCGTCGTACGCCCAGTGCGGGCTCCACAGGGTCACAGCGATGTTCTCGCCGGCCTCGGTAGCCGCGGTCAGCTCTGCAAGCATGGCGGGAGTCGACGAGGTCAGGTAGTCCATGTCTTCCAAGCCATAACCAGGAATGACGACCTCTTCGGTGACGCGGTTCAGGCCCGAGCCAGGCTCGATTCCGACAAGGCGGTTGTCGAACAGGTCCGCATTCTCAGCGAGCTCGTCAAGCGAGTCGATGGGAGCGTCTTCGTTCACCGCGATGGTGAGCTTGGCCTCTTCGTTCCATGCGCCGAGGTCGACCATCTCGTCGCCGTACTCGGCGATGTAGTCAGCGTGGGTGATCGGCAGCCAGGTGTCGAGCACGACGTCGTAGTCGTCGTCGCTCAGGCCCTGGTAGACGGGTGCGACGTCGGCGTATTCGAGCTCGACGCTGTAGCCCTTCTCTTCGAGAATGGCCTTCCACAGCTCGCTCGCTGCGATGCCTTCGTCCCAGCCGTTGAACACGGCGATGGTGAGATCCTGCTGGTCTCCGTTGTCAAGGCCGCCTTCTGCCGACGTGTCGTCAGAGCTTGCCGAGCAACCTGCGAGAACCATGGTCGCTGCTGCGCCCAGTGCGAGGGCTCCGGTGATGTTGCGCTTCTTCATTGCTGTTTCCTTTCCTCCCGTGTGCTGTGGCACGGGTGTGGGGAGGCTCGCGCTATCTGCACGAGCAGGTGGGCGGACGAATGCCGTTGCAGGCGGCGTCCACCCGGTCTCGTCGGCTGGAAGTCTCCAGCCGAAGTTTGTGATCAGGCTGCCGTCACGTTGCTTACGCGCGACGGTGCGTTGCCCTCAAGCTTCTGCTGCGCCATGTGGTCGGATGCCTCGGTGAGGCCGGTTTCGCGCGAAAGCGAAAGACGTGGCCTGGCGCGACCATCCGCGAGCGCACCCGTGATGCGGTCAAGGATGATCGCGAGAATCACCACGGCAAGCCCCGCTTCAAAGCCGAGTCCGACGTTGATGCGGTTCAGTGCTGCGACGACCTCGCCCCCGAGGCCGCCCGCCCCGACCATGCCGGCGATAACGACCATCGAAAGCGAGAGCATGATCACCTGGTTGACGCCAGCCATAATCGACGGCATCGCCAACGGCAACTGAATCTGTCGCAGGATGCGACCCGGTGACGCACCGAATGCCTGACCGGCTTCAACCACTTCTTTGTCCACTCCGCGAATGCCGAGTTCGGTCAATCGCACACCGGGTGCCATGGCGAAAACAATCGTGGCGACGATTCCGGGCACGACGCCGACGCGGAACAGAATCAGCGCCGGGATCAGGTAGACGAAGGCGGGCATCGTCTGCATGAAGTCGAGGATCGGGCGGATGATGCGCGAGGCGACGTCATTGCGAGCGCCGAGAATGCCGACGGGAACAGAGATGACGACCGCGATCGTGCTGGCGACCAGCACGAGCGCGAGGGTGTCCATCGCGTTTTCCCACTGGCCTACGCTGACGATCAAGAGCAGACCGATGACGCTGCCGAGGGCGAGCTTCCACCCCTTGACCCACCAAGCGAGCAGGGCGATCAGGGGAATGATGATCCAGTAGGCCGGGGTGGAAAGCACGAAATCGACGGCGTCGTAGAAGCCGAGGAAGACTGCACGCACGACGGCAAAGAAGCCACTTAGCGCCTCGGTGAGAACGTCGATGAACGCTTCAACCCAGTCGCCGATCGGTAGACGAAAGTCATTCATCGTGCGACCTCCTCGGTCGATGCGAGGCCCGGCGTCGCGGTGTCGTCCGTCCCCTCGTGCAGAGTCTCGTCGAACATGTCCATCGAGATTGTGGTGGGTGGCAGCTCAACGACAGGCATCTCGCCGGTGTCGCTCGTGATGTTGCCGAGTGCGGCGAGCAGGGTGACGCGCGGAACCACGCCGAGCAGACGCTGCTGGTCATCGACCACCGCGAGCGGCAGGTTTGATTCGACCGCGCTCTCGAAGAGATCGCTGAGCACCTGGTCGGGGGCCACTACCGGGTAATCGGTGCGGATGACCGACTCCAGCGTGGTGATGCCCTTCTTCACGAGGCGCATCACATCACGATCGTGAACAACACCCAGCAGCTTTCTGCCACCGCCAACCACGTACACGATCGAGGTCTGCATGTCGCGCATGGTGCGCAGCGCAGCGCGCGGGCCGGCGCTTGCGCTCATGACCGCACGGGCTTTGTCCATCACATTGGATGCTGAGAGCACCCGAGCACGGTCGACGTCAGCGACGAACTGCGCAACATAGTCATCAGCGGGATCGGTGAGGATCTCTTCCGCGGTGCCCTGCTGCACGATTCGCCCATCGCGCATAACGGCGATGCGATCACCGAGGAACATCGCCTCGTTCAAATCATGGGTGATGAAGATGATCGTCTTGCCGAGCTCTTGCTGCAGCTCGATCAGCTGTTCTTGCATCTCGCGGCGAATGAGGGGGTCGAGTGCCGAGAAGGCCTCGTCCATCAACAGGATGTCAGTTCCAGCGGTCAGCGCACGGGCAAGGCCCACACGCTGCTGCATTCCCCCCGATAGCTCACTGGGCATTGCGTCCGCGCGATCGCCGAGGCTTACCTTCTCGAGGATCTCGCGAGCACGAGCGTTGCGCTCGTCGGCGGGAACACCCTGGATCTCTAGGGCGTACGCGGCATTGTCCAGCACAGTGCGGTGCGGCAGGAGGGCGAAGTGCTGAAACACCATCGAGATCGACGAACGGCGAATATCGCGCAGTTCTTTCGCCGACGCGGTGCCGACGCTGCGGCCCTGCACCAACACGTCACCTGCCGTGGGCTCAAGAAGCCCGTTCAGCATGCGGATGACCGTCGACTTTCCTGAGCCCGAAAGCCCCATGATGACGAAGATCTCACCGGGCTTAACCGTAAAGCTCGCGTCGATCACAGCAGCTGTTCCGGAGTGCGCGACCTCAGCGCGGGTTGCGCCAGCTTTCAGTCGTTTCACTGCGTCTTTAGGATTGCGGCCAAATACTTTGTATAGATTGCGTGCCTCAAGGGCATTTTCGACGGTCAATTGCTTCACCTGGGTGCCGCTTGAAACCGCGGTCACTCTCGGTTACGCCCGGGTGACGGTCATTGGCGCCACAGACACGTCACCTCACAGGTGACGCGGCAGCGCATCCGGCGATGCAACATCGGGTTCATCGCTAAGACCGTCGACCATACGCTCGTCGCACATGAACCCCCAGGGTCCCACTGATGCGACAACCGCGGACTGGTCGTCAGAGGCCAAAAGCCTCTTCAACGCTAACCCGCGAGAGCATGCGCGTCAAAGTGAAACCCGAGCGCCGGTCGTCATTGGAAATATGTTGCTCCCGGTATGCGTCGAGTTATCCACCCCACGCGTCAACGCGCACAACTGCTCGAAAAGCCATCCAACCTGGCTTTATGCGGCGCTGGCGCCTCTAGTCTCGTCACGCGCCACACGTGCATGACGATTCGCTTGTCCATTGGAAGCGCGCGCCAGATGCCTTGTACCGTTGCCAGCTGTCGACCCCGCGCGAGCAATGAAGACCACGCTCGTCATACGGCGGGGTTGACAACAGCGCGATCCCTGTTGCATGGTTAGTTAGTCAAGTAAGTAACCAACCAACGGAGGCGCCGTGATCGAAGATGGCCGTGCACTCTTCCTGCAGATTGCAGAGAGTGTCGAAGACTCGATCATCGACGGCAGCCTGGCCCCAGAGGCACAGGCTCCGTCGACGAACGAGCTTGCCGCATTCCACCGCATCAACCCCGCTACGGCAGCCAAGGGCATTGCCCTCCTCGTCGACAAAGGCATTCTCTACAAGCGCCGAGGCATCGGCATGTTCGTGGCGGCGAACGCACGAATCCTGCTCCTTGAAGAGCGCCAAGCGCGCTTCGCGCTGCGATTCATCGACCCGCTCATCGGCGAAGCTCGCAAGCTCGGCCTGAGCAGCGATGACCTTGCCGCACTCATTCAGTCACGAGCAGCTTCTGCTGTCACACCTACATCCGACTCAATCCAGGAAGGACCCGCACGATGACTGCAGTCATCGAGGTCACCGACCTCACCAAGCGATACCGCGAAGTCACCGCGGTTGACAATGTCAGCTTCACCATCGAGAAAGACACGATCTACGGCCTGCTCGGCCGAAACGGCGCCGGCAAGACAACGGTGATGTCGATCCTCACCGCGCAGAACTTTCGCACGTCTGGCAGCGTCAAGATCTTTGGCGAGGAGCCCTACGAGAACGCTGACGTGCTCAAGCGGATGTGCTTCGTTCGCGAGAGCCAGAAGTACCCTGACGACGCGCTGCCCTCGCACGCGTTCCGCATGGCGGCACTGTTCTTTCCGCACTGGAACCAAGAGTTGGCCGATCGGCTGGTCGAGGACTTCCAGCTCCCCAAGAAGACACGCATCAAGAAGCTCTCGCGCGGGCAGCTGTCGGCGGTTGGCGTGATCATTGGTCTCGCGTCGCGCGCCGAGATCACGTTCTTCGATGAGCCCTACCTGGGTCTGGATGCCGTCGCTCGCCAGATCTTCTACGATCGCCTGCTCGAGGACTATGCCGAGCATCCACGAACCGTGATTCTGTCGAGCCACCTGATCGACGAAGTGTCGCACCTGATCGAACGCGTACTCGTCATCGACAAGGGCCAGATCATCATGGACGAGAGCACGGATGCTACGCGTGACCGCGCGGCGAACATCGTCGGCGATGCTGCAGCAGTTGACGCATTCATCGGCGAGCGCGAGGTGATTCATCGTGAGAGCCTCGGCCGCGTAGCCTCCGTGACGGTGCTGGGCGCTCTGACCGGCGAAGATCGCGCACGTCTCGCGGCGACGGGCCTCGATGTCGCGCCGGTGTCACTGCAGCAGCTGATCGTTCGCATGACGCAGCACGCCAGCGGTAACACCGATGAACAGACCTCTCTCGACGAAGGAGCAATGCGATGAGCCGCACAGTGAACGTCGTTCGAATGCAGTTCATCAACAAGCAGACCTACGTCTGGATCCCGCTGATCATTCTGGCAAGCGCATTTGCCATCACCCTCGCGATCTACGGCATTCTCATCGCTGCCGGAGTCGATGGCCCCAAAGTAGGCGGCGGCGCGCAGGCGCCGCTGTGGTACTTCTTCGCGGTGGGAATCCAAGCTCTCACGATGACATTCCCTTTCTCGCAGGCCATGAGCGTCACGAGACGCGAATTTCTAGGCGGCACGCTGCTTGCAGCCATGCTGGCCTCGATCGCACTCGCTGCCGTGTTCGTCGTCGGAGGACTCATCGAGCTCGCCACCGACGGGTGGGGGCTGAACGGCTGGTTCTTCTACCTCGAATGGGTGTGGGAGAGCGGTCCGGTGGGCGCCGCGTTCGTGTACTTCGTCACTGCAATGCTGTTCTTCATCACCGGACTGTGGTTCGCAACCGTCTACCGACGTTTCGGCGGTCTCGGGTTGACGGTAGCGCTCGTGGGACTCGCCGTGGTCGTCGTCTTTGCAATGTTCGTCATCGGACAGCTCGACGCCTGGGCCGCAGTGTTCACGTGGATCAATGAGTTGGGCGCCGTGGGGCTATCGCTGTGGGGCGTGGTGCTGCTGGCGGTAACTTCGCTAGTCGCCTTCTTGACGCTGCGCCGCGCCACGCCCTAGCGGGTGTCACCTGCAGCCGACGGCCACTTGGGACAACTCAGTGGCCGTCGGCTGCTTCGGTGTGGTGACGAATAACCTCGGCGACGACGAAGTTGAACCACTTTTCGGCAAACTCGGGATCAAGCTCTGCGTCGAGAGCGAGCTGGCGCAAGCGCGCGACCTGCTGCTCTTCGCGGGCAGGGTCAGACGGCGGCATCCCATGCTCTGCTTTCAGCACACCTACCTGCTTGGTGGCTTTGAAGCGCTCCGCAAGCAGATACATCAGTGCAGCGTCGACGTTGTCGATGCTGCCGCGGAGGCGCTTCAGCGTGAGTGTCGGGTCTTCGTTCATGGGTGGTCCTCCCCTCAAATGTCGAGGATACCTGAGCGTCAGCCGAGTGCCCACTAAGGTGAAACCATGAGCGATGGCACACCTGAGTCGACCCCTCTTGCCGCGTCTGCCGCAGCGGGGACAGATAGCGCCCATGTCAGTGCAGGTGCAGACGCGGGCTCAACCGCCCTGTCGACCTACCCCGAGGCGCCGACTGCCCGATTCTGGGCAAGGCTGGACGGCCCGTTTGGGGTGGGGTTCATGCTCACGCTCGGCGGTTTGGCGGCGCTGGTGTTGGGACTCGCCATCTCGAATCTCGTCACGATCATCATCTACATTGCGTTCGCGCTCTTCGCTGCGCTCGGGATCGATCCCATCCTGAAGCGTCTTGAGCGCCACAACGTGGCTCGTGGCTGGGGAGTCACGATCGTGTTTCTCACGCTCACCGTCGCCTTCGTGGGCATTCTGTGGTTGATCATCCCAACCCTGGTGCAGCAGATCACTCAGTTCGTGACCGACCTGCCCACGACCATCTCGAACTTTCAGAACTCCGACTTCTTTCACTGGCTAGAAGGCATCTTCGGCACCGGGCTGTCGGGTCTGCTCACCGAGGCTGAAACCTTCTTCACCAACCCGTCGAACATCGCGAAGATCGGCGGCGGCGCGTTGCAGGTCGGCGTCAGCATTGCGACCGGCATTTCAGGTCTGCTCATCGTCGTTGTACTGACGCTGTACTTCGTGGTTTCGCTGGAGCCCATGAAAGAAGCGCTCGCTCGCTTTGCCCCCGCGCGCAACCGGCCGAAGGTGAGTGCGATGACCAACGAGATCACCGATTCGGTCGGTGACTACCTGATGGGCATGGTCGTGCTGGCCTTCTTCAATTCGCTCGTGGCTTTCACGCTGCACCTCGTGCTGGGTCTGCCCTTCCCGTTGCTTATGGGCGTGCTCGCCTTCTGCATTACGATCATCCCGCTCGTCGGCCCCGTACTCTACTGGATCGTCGCATCGGTGCTCGCGGTGTTCACCAGCCCGATCTCGGCGCTGATCTTCGCGCTCTGCTACCTCGTCTACATCCAGATCGAGGCCTACGTGATCACGCCGAAGGTGATGAGCAAGGCCATCGAGATTCCCGGCGCGCTCGTTGTCATCGGAGCGCTGATCGGTGGCACACTGCTCGGCCTTCTCGGAGCGCTTGTCGCTGTTCCGGTCACGGCCTCTATCCTGCTCATCATCAAACAGGTATTGATTCCCCGGCAAGACGCAAAGGTCTAGCGGCCCGCGCGCTACCGCGCAGCGAGCAGGCAGGTCGGCGACGGCGCTTCAACCCGGTGTCGCACCGCAGAAGGCACGCCAGTGCGTGTGTCGAGGGTGAGCGAAGCAATGTCGTTTGAGAACTGACCGGCGACCACCAGCGTGTCACGCACGACCACGTGGTGGCGGGGCCAGTTCACGCCCGCCTCAACAACCGCGACCGGAGCCAGCGCATCGCCAGCACCGCGCACGCGGATTGTCGCGAGGGTATTGCTACCGCGCACGCCCGCGTAGAGAAATTCGCCGTCGCGAGATGGGGCAAGTTCAGCGGCGGTATCACCGGGCAAGGTTCCCGCGCCGAGCTGGGATCCCGCCACGAGTCGCCACTTGCCCGTGATGTCGGGGGCGAGCGCGAAGATCTCGCAACTGAGCTCTGCGACAACGTACAGATGCCCGCTCGGATGCCACACCATGTGCCGTGGGCCGCTGCCAAGCGGAAGCACGACCTGCTGCACGAACTGCAGTTGCGAATCGACCATGCGCCAGAACCTGACGAGGTCAAGACCCATATCTGTGGTCGCGATCAGGCCGTCACGCACGAACGCTGCCTGATGGGTGCGTGACGGTCGGGATGCTGCCACCCCTGGGGCGTCGGCCGGAACCTGCTCGACACCGGGCACATTGTCGATGGGGCCATCGTGATCGGGAATGAGATGCGAGAATTCAGATCCGGCTGCCGCGCGGAGCGCACGAGTCGCCTGCGCGAGGTCGGCGCCGGGATCGGGCTGCGGTTCCTGCGACGCATTGAGCGCGTACGGGTCTGCCGCAGGAGCACCGAGAGTCGGACTCGATGGGCGACCAGCGGCATCCAGGCTCATTCGAACGACCCGGCCATCACTCCAGCAACTGGCGATCAACGACAACCCGTTCGGCGCGACGGCGACGTGACAGACGCTTTCCCCTGCCTCGACCGCTGTGCCGAGCGGCGCGAAGGAAAACTCGCCGGTGCGGCGATATGCCTGCACGGACCCCGCGCCTTCAAGGGCGGCATATACGACATCGAGAGTGGGATGCGCGCTGATCCACGATGGCGATCCTGATGCCGCCGCAACCTCGCCGCCGAAAGAAAGCGGCCCGCCTGCTGACTCTGAGTCAACATCGCCCGCCACGAGCGTGCTGATTCCCGAGGCGATGCCCCCAGCGCCAGCCGCATAGCCGCCGAGCCAGAACCGCGCCATCAGTCGACGAGATCGTGGCGCACGATGACTGCATCGCGAGCCGGCCCCACCCCGATGACCGAGATTCGGGTGCCGCTCATGGCCTCGAGTGCGAGCACGTAGTTCTGTGCCTCGATCGGAAGTTCTTCGAAGGTGCGCGCCCCCGAAATATCGCCCTGCCATCCGGGGTGGTACTCGAGAATCGGCGTCGCGTGGTGAAAGTCGGACTGATTGACCGGCACCTCGTCGAAACGTTCGCCATCGACGTCGTAGGCGACACACACGGGAATCTGCTCGAGCCCACTCAGAATGTCGAGCTTGGTGAGCACGAGGTCGGTGATGCCGTTGATGCGGGTCGCGTACCGCGTGATCGGGGCGTCGTACCAGCCGACTCGACGAGGGCGGCCCGTGGTCGTGCCGAATTCGAAACCGCGGGAACGAAGGAAGTCGCCGTTTTCGTCGAAGAGTTCCGTCGGGAACGGTCCCGATCCGACGCGGGTTGTGTACGCCTTCACGATGCCGACAATGCGGTCGAGACGGTTCGGTCCGACACCCGAACCGGTGGATGCTCCACCCGCGGTCGCCGAAGATGAGGTCACGAACGGGTAGGTGCCGTGGTCGACGTCGAGCATGGTGGCCTGGCCACCCTCGAAAACGACCACATCTCCGTTGGAGAGCGCGTTGTCGAGCAGCAGTCCGGTGTCAGCCACCATCGGTTTGAGCCTGGGTGCGTACGACAGCAATTCGTCGACGACTTCGTCGGCGGTAATGGCGCGGCGGTTGAAGAGCTTCACCAGCAGGTGGTTCTTCTGGTCGAGCGCACCTTCAACCTTCTGGCGAAGGATGTTCTCGTCGAAGATGTCTTGCACCCGAATACCGACGCGGTTGATCTTGTCGGCGTAGGCGGGGCCGATGCCTCGACCGGTGGTGCCGATCTGACGCTTGCCCAAGAAGCGCTCGGTCACACGGTCGAGTGTGCGGTGGTATTGCGTGATGAGGTGCGCGTTGGCACTCACCCGCAGTCGCGAAGTGTCGAGTCCTCGGGCTTTCAGTGCATCGAGTTCGGCGAACAGCACTTCGGGGTCGACAACCACGCCGTTGCCGATCACCGCGTTCACTCCCGGCGAGAGAATGCCGCTCGGCAGCAGGTGCAGCGCGTACTTTTTGTCGCCAATGACGACCGTGTGGCCGGCGTTGTTGCCGCCGTTGAACTTGACGACCCAATCGGTTCGGTCACCGAGAAGATCAGTGGCCTTGCCCTTGCCCTCGTCACCCCACTGCACTCCGACGATCACAATGCCTGGCATAGGTCTTCCCCCCGTAGTCGAGACGGTTACACCCCATCCTATCCGGGGCGCACCGTCTCGACCTAAGAGCGTCGGAGGTCAGACCTCGCGACGGCGTCGCACGATCAGCAGAATGCCCATCCCGATCACGAGTACGGCAAGCGACGACGCGATCGATACCGCTCGAGAATCGAGGCCGGTCGCCGGCAGTGGCGGCTCGAAGGTGTTCTCGAGTGTGAACGACAGCGCGGCATCGCCATAGATCTCGAAATAGCCGTCGTCTGCTGCCGCACTGTCGGAGACACTCGTGAGACTGATCTGTGGGATCACGTTGCCGTCCGCATCGTACAGCTGCGTCGAATCGGCTCCGCCCGTGTCGGTCTCGACGAGCCCACACCTGGTGCCCGCCTGAATTGATTCGTAGGTGGTGGTGTAGTCGTTGCTCGAGTCGAGCGTTCTGACTGCGCCGCCCACGATGTTCGGCACGATGCTTCCATCACTCGGATCGATGCATTGCATGGTCACCTCGAACGGGCCCTCTCCGCGTTGGTCAGCTCCCTCACCGCTCACCCGCTTTTCGACGGTGACCGAGCCGCTCAAGAAGGTGTTGGTGACCACAACGCGCACCGGGTCGTCTGTCGGGCCACCGATGATCACCTGGTTTGGCTCGACCGTGCTTTCGTTGGCGCCTGCCGCATCCGTCTCGGAGATGTGACAGCTTGAGCCGGTCGGAATACCCGTGATCGTCACCTCAAGCGGTTGATCGCCGCCGAGAATAATCTCTTCGTCGTAGACCACGAATGGCAGCAGGGTGCCGGTGGTCATCACGCAACGCACGTGAACAGTGAAGGGACCCTGCCCGAAATCTGCTGCGCCACTTCCTACGACGTCCTTTTGAATGACGAGATCGCCGGAGCGGAACACGTTGACCACGAACATGTCGACCGACGTGTTCTCTTCGACCGTGACTGAACCGCTCAGCGGGAGGATGAACACGCTGCCAGCCCCGCCGGTATCGGTTTCAGTAAGCGAGCACTCCGCTCCGTTCGGCAGACCTTGATAGCTGTTGCGATAGTCGTTGTCGGCATTCAGCGCACGCAGTGCTGTTCCGGGAACATCGATCTCGATGGTCTCGCCCTGAAGCTCCCAGGTGCACGAAAGGTGAACCCAGAACGTCGTCTGCGAGCCGTATTCCGAGCCCTCACCGATGATCACCTTGCGCACATCGATCCCGCCGACGTCGTAGCGGTTATCAACACCAATCGACACCGATGCGCCGGGTTCGACAATGACGGCGCCGTCGGCCGGCGTGAACGTCACTTCTGAGGCATTCGCTTGATCGGTCTCAGCCAGCACACATGCTGCGCCGTCGGGCAGATCTTGGTACGTGGCGGTCATGCCGGTGGCCGCTGCGAGATCGCGAGAAGCTCCGCCTGGGATCACAATCGTCGCACCATTGAATGTGCACGAAAGCTCGACCGTAAAGCTTGCCGGCGTCGCCCACTCGGCAGCCTCGCCCGATACTGTCTTGGTCACCACGATCTCACCGAGGTCAAAGGTGTTGTCTACAGTGACGGCGACCGGCGCCCCAGGTCCCCCGACAACGACCTCGCCGTTGTTCGGCGAGATGCTCGACGCGGTTGCTCCACCGTCGTCGGTTTCGGTGACGACGCATTCGGCACCGGGCGGCAGCGCCTCGTAGCTCACGGTCTCGCCGACGGTGAAGGTGCGAGTCGGACCACCGGGAATATCGATATCTGCGACCACCCCATCGATCTCGGCGGTACACGCCAGCGAAACGGTGAACTCAGCGTCGTCCCAAAGCCCCGCACCGTCGCCAGATGTCTCTTTGGTGACTGCGATACTGCCAACTTCGAAGGTATTCACGACCGTGAAGGATCGCTCAACCTCGCCCTGCACCTGCCAGAAGCTCACCGGCTCTCCGGTGACGTCGTCATAGATCACGTTGCTGACGGAATTGCCCGGGTCTGTCTCGCTGAGAATGCAGTAGGCACCGGCGGGAAGCCGCTCATAGGTCGCGGTGAAAGCGTTCGAGTCCGACAGCGTGCGCACATCACCACCGGGAATGTCCACAAACAACTGCCCACTGCCGATGTCAATGCACGTGATTGTGACCTCGTAGGAGGAGTCGGCCCAACTCGAATCGCCGTCGAAGGTCTTCTTCACCGTCGCGCTGCCCTCGGCGAATGTATTGGTGATCACCACATCAACCGCCTCGTCGTCGACGATCGTGGTCGGAGAGAACTCGATGATCGTCGACGTGGCGTTGCCATCGTCGGTTTCCACGATCGAGCACTCCGAACCAGCCGCGATCTGATCGATCTGCACTGTTGCGGGCACCCCTGGATCCGCGGCGTCGGGCCCGAGCACGACCTCGCCAGACCACGTCGTGTCTCCGTCGAGCGTGCAGTCGACCTGCAACACGTACGGCCCCTCCGCGAAAGGCGAGTCGAGCGGTTCTACAACCTTGCTCAGAACAAGCGAACCGTCGCCGAAGACGTTCTCGAAGGCAACCTCGTTCGTCACCGCGTTGCCTTCGCCGGGAGTAAGGGTGATCGTGGTCGAAGTAGCGCCGGTCGAGGGCACGTCACCGTTGGCATTGGAGGCAGTGGTCGTCGTGCTTGCTGCCCCATCTGTGTCGGTCTCAACCACCGAGCAGCTCGCGTTCGCAGGCAACCCGGTGAGCGCGGCAGGATCACCAACATCGATCGAGACGAGCATTGGGCTGACCACGTAACCCTCCGCCAGCACGGTCTGCCCGTTGAAAGTGCAGGTGACTGCGACGCTGAACGGTCCGTAGTCGATCGGGTTGGCGTCCTGGTCGACCGCATCGGATTCGACGGACTTGAAGATCTCAAGGCCGGCTAGATCGTAGAAGTTGTCGAGGGTCGCCTGTCCGACTTGCTCGGAATTGTCCGGCCCGGCAACGACGCCGCCGGTTCCCGACGACGAGACCTGACCATTGTCGCCCTCGACGATCTCGCACTCTGCGCCATACGGCAGATTCTCGACCGTCTGAGGCTCGCCTGGGCTGAGCTGCAACACGATCGGATCAAGCTCGGCCTCGACGGGCGTCCCCGCCGCCGAGACGCACTGCAGAGTCACCGTCAATGGGTCGGGGGCGAACGATGCTCCTGGCCCGCTCACGGTCTTGAGCACCTCGAGGTCGCCGGTAGCCAGAGCCACACCCGTCTTCGTGCCTTCGACGGGAACCATGTCCTGCGATCCGCTGCTCTGCTCAAGCGTGAGGTGCGCACCGGTCGCAACCGTGTTCCACGCGATCGTGTTCGTGCCCGCGGTCTCAGACACTGCCGGCGTGTAGGTGCGGCCATCGACCAGCACTACTTCACCTGGCTCGAGCGGGTCGTCTGACAAGTCCATCACCACTTCGATACCGGTGATCGTCGCCGGATCCGCTACCTCGCTTACGTCGACCCAGTCACCGACTGCGCAGGCGCCCGTTGACGTCGTCGCGAGGTCATCGGTGCATACGTCTCCCGTCGACACCCGGTAGCTCCACGACAGCGGCGTACGGTTGACGATCTCGATGCTGCCGGGAACGAAGATGGGCGTCCACTGGCTGTCGCGTTCTATCGAACTGATCGCGCCGGTATCACCGGGAGTGGGAATGCGATCCACCAGCATCACGCGATCCATCGGGATGTTTCCCGTGTTCGCGATCGCCATTCTCCATTCCACGACTCCACCGGGCTTCGAAATCGGCACACACGTGGCGGTGTAGAAGCCCTCTGCACCAGGGTCGAGCACATCGGACGATACAGGTCCGCAGTCCTCGCCTGATGGGGAGGTGAACTGGCCGAGCTCGGGATCGAGCACGCGCACGAGTTTGCCAGAGCGCGCCGCGCCGGCAGACAGCACCTGCACCTCGGTGTCGGTGCTGCACGTATCGGTGTCGGGCCCCGAGCCGTTGCATTCGTCGAAGATGCGGTCGCCCGAAACGTCGGCACTGTTGTTGATCACAGTGTTTGCCGCCACGCCGGGGACCGTCACCATGTCGATAGTGATCGTGTAGGTCTCACCGACTTCAAGATTGGTCCCGTCTGGAAACCGGAAGGTATACACGTTGTCCACCACAGTGACAGCGACATCGGCGGTGTCGACCGGCATCGGCAGACCGGTCGAATCCTGCGCTGTGCCCGTCAAGGAATAGCTATAGGGACCGTCGGCACCGGCATCCGGGTTCAACTCGAGCAGCCCAGCATCGGGGGTGTCGGTGATCACGGGGTTCTCGATTGGCAATTCGCCGTCATTGGTCACCGAGATTGTGTACGGAATGACCGCACCGGGCAGCACCTGGCTTCCCTCGACGGGGGACTTCTCGATCGTCACCGAGCTCGGCAGGTGCTCGTAATAGATGGTGTCGGATGCTTCGGCGTGCACGAGATTCGGGTTATCGGGGTCCTCAGACTCGCAGACGGTATCGAGAATCGCGCAGGCATAGACGTCGATGTCGTTGGTGAACTCACCTGGCGCTGCTTCGCCCGGCGCCGGGTCGAGATCGCTTCGGTCTGTGGGCACCTCGCCCCCGGAGCGCAACTGTGAACGACGTTCGACGATCACCGGCACATCTTGGCGAGGATCAGTGGGGTTCTCCCACTGCGCGAACTCGCCGTCATCGTTCAGCTGGAAGAACGTGAACCTCACGCCCCTGACATCGGCGGCGTCAAGCCCGGCGGGCAACGGGTCTGCAAGAAACTCCGCCTCGGTCTGGGCGACGCCGTTGGTCCAGGTTCCGCCTGTCGTGATCAACTCGCCGGCGACATCGGTGTACGTCACATCGCGCAGAACGTCCATCCGCACGCGGTTGATGGGCTCGGTGAAGGTAACCGACTGATCGATACCGACATAGTCGAACGCGTTCCAGAACGTGTCATCTCGGTCGACGATGCGCGTAGCACCAGTTCGCGCGGAGCCCTGCGGCTGCACCGAGAGCGTCATCGTCACGGGGTCGTTGTCGGGCTCGGTCTGGGCGTCTGGAGTGAACACCTTCTCGCCTGCGACTTCGAGGCTCAGCTGGTCGAACTCGACAGTGGCATCGGCCTCAGCCTCGGTCACGTTCTGTCCGTCGACTCCACCTCCAGCGTCGCTGACGGTCGCCAGGGCGACATTGGTGAGCGGATCAGGAACCGGGTCGGTCGTTGAATCCAGCACCACGTCAGTCGCACGGGTTTCGGTGCGAAGGCGCAGGTCCATGACGACAACGCCATGAGCGTCGGAGTCGATGCGGCCGAAGAAGTCGACCGTCACCCCGACGACATTCGCCAGCGTTGCAGCATCCAGTGCGAGAGCTTCGTCACGGTCGAGCACCGACGACGTATCGGCGACGCCGTCACCGTCTTCATCACGCGCCAAGGTGACGGTCGTGAGCGACGCGTCTGAGCCGGCGGGATTGTCGATCTGGCGAAAGGTGAGCAGGTCGAAGTACTCGAACGGGGTCTCAGATGCTCCAGGCATCGGATCTTGGATGGTCAGCTGGTCGACCTTCGTGGCGGTCGAGTTCACGACATCGAGGGTCACGCGACCTGTCGGATACTGCGCCTGTGTACTCCCCTCGATCGGAAGACCGAACGGGCTGTTCGACCAGGTCTTGGTGAGGTCGACGTTCAGCGGCACGTCGAGGATTGCGATCGTGTCGGAATCGTCGGAGTCGACGACGACGTCACCTTCGGCGTCGGTGCCGCTCGCGTTCGCGACATCGAGCACTGTGCCGATCGCGTCGTCGCCGTCGTCGACGTTGTAATCGAGATATCCCATCACGGGCTCCCCGTCTGAGCGACGCTCGTCACGCAGCCGGAAGTGCAAAGAGACCTCGCGGTCATTGCCGCTCGAGCGCGTTACTCCGCTGCCGACCGGCGGCGCAGTGGGGTCGGTGGAATCCATCCGACCGCTGCCTTCTTCGAAGATCACGCGCACGCCGAGTGCCGCACTGCGATCTGCCCCGTTGAGGGTCAGCCCCTCGAAAGAACCGTCGCACGGGCAGGGGTCACCCGTGATCGGCTGCCACGATTCACCATCCCAGATTTCGATCGCGGCGATCTGGTCGTACTGCAGGTAGGGATCGTCGTCGGCGGTGATGGGATCGATGCTGATGAGGTCGAACGCATCGTAGAACGACTCGGCGAGCGCTGCGGCGTCGGCGTCATCGTCGCCCGCGAGCGAGGCAGGGTCTGCTTCATCCTGGATGACCATCTGCTCGATACCGCTCAGACCACCGGTTGACCAGTAGAGGTGGGCGCGGACGTTGGCCTGCGAGCGCGCGACGACGGTGTTGGGGGTGATGTCCTTCTCGAGTACGTCCGGGCCCTCTTCGGGGTTCCACGGATCGAGATCGACGTCATCACAGTCCGACGACGTCGCTGCCAACGCCGACGTCAAGCCGTCAGAGCCGCCAGCCGAGCTCGTGCCGCAGTTCTCGATCGTCACGGGAGCTTCGGTCAGCGTCGACGGGTCACGTTCACTGTCTCGAATCTCGGCAGTGAAGTGGGGCGCGACTGTCGTGCCGGGCGGAAATGACGACCCGTCATCGGCGGTGTAGACGAACTGCAGCCCTTCGATCTGCGCCTGCTGTTCCGGAGTGATGTCCATCGTGAAGTCGTCGACCGGACCCTCTACCGATACCGGCTGACCCGACGCGTCGAGCAGGGGAACCCACTCGGTGCCGTTCCAGTAGTTGATCGTCATGGTGGTGTTCGGCGGCACCGCCGTGTTCGTGATCTCGGTCGCATCGAAGGTGTCCCAGAATGTCCCGTTGACGTCATAGGGCACTGTCTGGGGTTCTTGCACGATGATCTCGGTGGCGTCTGTCGTCGACCCGGGGAACGGACTCAGCTGTCCGGTCAGGGTGATCAGTACCCATTCGCCCGGTCGATCGAGAATCTCAGACGGATAGATCGACTTGTCCAGGATCGTCTCGAGGTGCTTCTCGTAGACGAGAAGATCGTCATCGGCGTCCGCCGCGACGTTGCCACCGGCAGGACCGGTGCCGTCGACCGTCGCTACGTTGGTAAGCGAGGCCGGATATCCCTCCTGATCAGGATCGGTGTCGACCTCGAAGGGGATATCGGTAGTGGCTCCGGGCTCGATGTCTCCCGTGAAGGTGATCTCGAACCGCACGACCGTGCCGCTCGGATCCGGGGTGGATCCGCTGGGGAACGATGACGGCCCTTCGGATGTGCCGTCATCGTAGTAATACGTGATCGTCGCGCCGGTAGCACCCTGCGGGTATTCGATGCCTTCGGTGAACCCGCCGAAGGCCATCGACGCGTTGAAGCCATCGGCATAGGGGTCGCCCCCCTCACCGAGCGCGGGCTCAGTGATCGTCATGTCGGTCAGGGCGAAGTCGCTGTCGTTGCCCGCGGTGATGGTCGCTGTGCTCGCTTCGCCGGCAGCGACCGCGTTGGGGTCGAAGACCTTCGCTGCCGCGATGTCGATATCTTCGGCAACGACTTCGTGCGTCGCCGAAGCATCGTCACTGGATGTATTGCCGGCAAGATCGATGGTGCCGTCGACGGTGTTGGTCACCATCGACGTCGGCAAGCTCTGCACGTCGTCGGGATGCTGCATCCCGATCTCGACAGAGCCGGTCGATCCTGCAGCGATACCAGGATCGACCGTGCTGGTGAACACGATCTGCACTCCCTTGACGTCGGCTGGGTCGACGTCGTCGGGCGCGGTCGGCTGCGCCGGTGCGGTGACGACCGCTCCGGCAACCCACGAGCCGGTGGTGTCATCCCAGACCAGCACCTGGGCGGTCTCAGCGCCGTCGGGGTACGTCACCGCACCTATGCCGGTGAACGGAAGGGTGTCGAAGGGGTTGTCGGCGGCTGTCGGGTCGACCGGGTCGGTGAGCGTCACGGTATCGACGTTCGCGTTGGAGCTATTGGTCGCCGACACCGTCGCCGTGACGGGCAGCCCCGGGGTCGCCACTGCGCTCGGCGGATCGAGCACCTTGGCGGTATCGACGGCGAGGTCGAGCGGCACGACGAGCGTCACGTCAGCAGAAGAGTCAAGCGGACCCGAGGTCTGGGTCGACGCATCGGTCACCGCGGTGTTGGTCAGCGTGGTGCCGTTGAGTTCATAGGGAAGCGGATCGCGGGCGGTGACGCTGATCGTGACGATCCCGGTCGTTCCACCAGGCAGTCCCGTGCCGCCAGACGCGGTGGGCATGTCGAAGTCGACCTCGACGTCTTGACCGTCGACCGAAGACGAGCCGCTGAGTCCCGCGCCGATGGCGACGCTGTTGACGATGAGTTCGGCCGGCACCGAGTCGGTGAGCACGGCGTCGTTGCAGCCGGTCGTGATCGAAGTGCACGACACCACAATGGTGTAGCTGAACGTCTGACCCGGTGCGACCTCAGAGACGCTCGCGGTTTTGGTGATCTCGACGTCGCCGTCTGCCGCAAAGGCAGCAGGGGCGGCAACGACAGCTCCGCTCAGCACGACCGCGATCGTGGCGACGCACGCGATTATTCGCGCTCGCATCTGTCGCATCTGTCGCATCATTTTTGGTTTCCCACGAGGTGAATACGCACGCACGACACGATACCGACGATGCCGCCGAGAAGATAAGCCGGTTGTGGAAGATAGTCTTAACTGCATGTCCAAGGTCCTTCAGTCCCTCCCGGTCGGCGAACGCGTCGGCATCGCCTTTTCTGGAGGCCTCGACACCTCCGTAGCGGTCGCGTGGATGCGCGAGAAGGGTGCTGTCCCCTGCACCTATACCGGCGACCTCGGGCAGCCCGACGAAGACGACATTGCGGCAATCCCTGATCGCGCCCTCGAGTACGGCGCTGAGGTGTCCCGCCTGGTCGACTGCAAGACGGCGCTGGTCGAAGAAGGCTTCGGCGCGCTCGCATGTGGCGCGTTTCACATCCGCTCTGGCGGCCGCACCTACTTCAACACCACGCCGCTCGGTCGCGCTGTAACCGGCACCTTGCTGGTACGGGCAATGAAAGACGATGGCGTCGACATCTGGGGTGACGGCTCTACGTACAAGGGCAACGACATCGAACGCTTCTACCGGTACGGCCTGCTGGCAAACCCCGCGCTGCGCATCTACAAGCCGTGGCTCGACGCCGATTTCGTCACTGAACTCGGCGGCCGTCAAGAGATGAGCGAGTGGCTGGTTGAGCGTGGCTTCCCGTATCGCGATTCAGCTGAGAAGGCCTACTCCACCGACGCCAATATCTGGGGAGCCACCCACGAAGCCAAGACGCTCGAGCACCTCAACGTCTCGCTCGAAACAGTGCAGCCGATCATGGGCGTGAAGTTCTGGGATCCGAGCGTCGAAATCGAAACCGAAGACGTCAGCATCACGTTCGACGGTGGCCGTCCGGTTGCGCTCAACGGTCAGGAATTCGCCGACCCCGTTGCGCTGGTATTCGAAGCGAACCGCATCGGCGGGCGTCACGGGCTCGGCATGAGCGACCAGATTGAGAACCGCATCATCGAGGCCAAGTCGCGCGGCATCTATGAAGCGCCGGGCATGGCTCTGCTCTTCATCGCGTACGAACGCCTCGTGAACAGCATCCTGAACGAAGACACTCTCGCTACCTATCACGAGCAGGGCCGTCGTCTCGGTCGTCTGATGTACGAGGGCCGGTGGCTTGAGCCACAGTCGCTCATGTTGCGCGAGTCCATTCAGAAGTGGGTGGGGTCGACGATCAGCGGCACGGTGACGCTGCGTCTGCGTCGCGCCGAGGATTACACGATCCTCGACACGGTGGCGGCCGGCATGTCGTACTCCCCAGAGAAGCTCTCCATGGAGCGGGTCGGCGACGCCGCTTTCGGACCCACCGACCGCATTGGACAGCTGACAATGCGCAACCTCGACATCGCTGACTCACGGGCTCGGCTTGAGTACTACGCCTCGGCGGGGCTCATCGGCGGGCCGACAGGCGAGCTCGTTGGCCGTGTGACCGCTGGCGCGGCGAGCGAGATCACCGAACACGCGACGCCGCTGAGCGCCGAGCGCGAAGAACTCGCTGACGCTGTCGATGAAGCATCCGAGGGTTCGGCGTTCGATTTCGGCACCGACTGAAGACTCTCCGCCACGCGCACATAGGCACTGCGCAGCCCGCACCACAACGAAAGCTCTTCAATGTCGACGCTGACAGACTCCGAGAATCACGACGTACCCGCACCGCGCCGTTCGGTGGGCCGAACGATAGGCATCACGGTGTTCAGTGTCGTCGCTGGGGTGACGGTTATCGCGCTGATCGCGGTGAGCGTGCTCGTGTACAACGTGCAGCGGTCCTTCCCGCAGCTTGAGGGCACCATCGAGCTGCAAGGCTTGGCAAGTGACGTCACCGTGCAGCGTGACGTGCTCGGCGTTCCCACCATCACCGCACAGACCACAGATGACCTCTTTTATGCCGAAGGCTATGTGCACGCGCAGGATCGCTTCTGGGAGATGGACTTTCGTCGCCACGTAACCAGCGGTCGCTTGTCGGAGCTGTTCGGCGAGTCGCAACTCGGCACCGACAGATTCTTGCGCACGCTGGGTTGGCACGAGATCGCCGAACAAGAAGTTTCAGCGCTTGATGAGACCACGCGCTCCTACTACGAGGCTTACGCCAGAGGAGTCAACGCGTATCTCGCTGAGAATGACGGCGCTGATGCCTCGTTCGAATACGCCGTGCTGGCGCTTCAGAATGACGACTATGAGATTGAGCCTTGGACAGCAACCGACTCCGTCGCCTGGCTGAAAGCGATGGCTTGGGATCTTCGCACCAACATCGGCGACGAAACTGAACGAGCCATCCTCGCGTCGACGCTCTCATCCGACGAGATCGACGAACTCTACCCTGGGTATCCGTTCGACGAAAACCCGGTGATCGTTCCACAGATCTCTGACGCTCCCGCAGTTGCCACCGCATCGACTGCGATCTCTGCGGGCAGCGACATCAGCAGCGCAGCATCCATCGAGTGGACCGAGGTCGACGGTGTGATCGAAGCCGTCTCTGCTCTCGTCGGCGACGCGGGCGAGGGCATCGGCTCGAACTCCTGGGTCGTGTCGGGCACAATCACGGAATCTGGGTTGCCGCTGCTGTCGAATGATCCCCACCTCGGGGCTGCGCTGCCCAGCGTCTGGTACCAGATCGGCCTCAAGTGCACGACGGTCAGCGAGGACTGCCCGTTCAACGTCTCGGGGTTCAGCTTCTCGGGTCTACCCGGTGTGGTCATCGGGCACAACGATCGGGTCGCGTGGGGCTTCACGAACCTCACCACCGATGTCACCGATCTCTATCTTCAGAAGATCGAAGACGGCTCATACTGGCGAGATGGCGAGCTCGTGCCACTGGAAACACGCACCGAAACGATCAAGGTTGCCGGCGGCGAGGATGTGCAGCTGAACATTCAGACCACCGACAACGGCCCGATCGTCTCAGGTCTTACCGACGACTTCACCGCGATCGCAGCGGCCCCTTACGTCGGCACAGATGGCACGATCACCGAACCCACCGATGCGCCGGCAGGCGACTACGCGGTCAGTCTGCGCTGGACGGCGCTCGAGCCGGGCACGACTGCAGCTGCGATCTTCTCGCTCAATCTTGCTCAGAACTTCGAGGACTTCCGAGGTGCCGCCGAGCAATTCGACGTGCCCGCACAAAACCTGATCTATGCCGATGTCGACGGAAACATCGGCTACCAGACTCCCGGTCGACTTCCGATTCGCGGTGCGGCCGACGGTTCGATGCCGCAGCCCGGATGGGACTCGGCCTTCGACTGGCAGGGCTACATTCCGTTCGAAGATCTGCCGGTGTCGTACAACCCTGACGAGGGCTACATCGCGACCGCCAACAACGCGATCGTGGGTGAAGACTACGAGTATTTCCTCACCAGTGATTGGGACTACGGCTGGCGCGCAGCCCGCATCACCGATCTGCTTGATCGCAAGATCGCCGAGGGACCACTCACTGTCGAAAGCATGCGCGCGATCATGGCTGACAACGAGTTCTGGATCGGAAAACGGCTGATCGCTGCCTACCTTGATATCTCGGTCGATGAAACGGGCCCGGATGCTGCGCTCGCGCTGCTGGAGCAGTGGGACGCACAGAACAGCGCCGACTCGCCTGCCGCCGCCTACGCGAATGTGCTGTGGGATGAACTCGCGAAGAACCTGTTCACGCGCGGACGCGAGAACCCCGCGCCATTGTCAGACCAGGCGCGCATGTTCTTGGTCGTTGACGAACTTCTCGCAGACCCGGCTTCGCCGTGGTGGACGAACGAGGAACTCGACGTAGCGAACCAGCAAGAGATGCTCGAACTGAGCGCCAAGAACGCCTATGACACCCTCGTCGATCTCGCGGGAAGCAATCCCACGGCATGGCGATGGGGAGACCTGCACGCGTTGACCCTGACGAATGACTCCTTCGGCACGTCGGGTATCGCGCCGATCGAATATCTCTTCAACCGCGGCCCGTACCCGGTGGGCGGTGGCAGCTCGGTGGTCAATGCCACGGGCTGGGTCGTTGGCAGCGGCTTTGAGACCGTCACCGTTCCCTCAATGCGCATGGTAGTTGACCTGGCAGACCTGGATGCGTCGGGGTGGAACAATCTGACCGGCGCGAGCGGCCATACTTATCACCCGAACTATGTCGACCAGACCGAGGGGTGGCAGAACGCGGAGCTGACATCGTGGCCCTTCACGCGCCAAGCCATCGAGGACGCGACAACACACACCCTCACCCTCACGCCGGGGCAATAGCGCGGCGGAACGCGAGCACCGCTACGGGCGCCTAGCCGCCAGCGGCAGGCGGGGTGCGCTGTGAGTCAGCGAGCTCGTCAGCGAACAGGTGACTGCGATCGATCGTGCCGTTGCGATAAGCCTGGCGTCCGATCATATGCGCCGAAAGCGGAGCGGTCGCGAGCTGGATCAGCACGATCGGAATGAGAAATGCTACGACGGGCCACGATCGAAGCGACAGCGCAATTGCCAAGCAGATGAGCACCAAGCCCAGCACCTGCGGCTTGGTGGCGGCGTGCAGTCGTGACGGCACATCACGAAACCGCAATAGACCGATAGCGGCAGTGAGGCACAGCAGCGCACCAGCAAGAATCAGCACCAGCGCGGCGATATCGAGTGCAGCATCCCAGGTCATGCGTTGTCCCTCCGTGCTACAAAACGCGCGATCGAGATGGAACCGAAGACCCCGACAGCGGCGATGATCAGCATCACCGGAAGAGAGCGGGTGTGATGATTGATAGCCATCTCGGCGCCCATCACGCACATGATCTCGGTGAGAAGCACATCGGATGCGACCGCTCTGTCGAGAATCGACGGTCCGATGATGATGCGCCACAGCGTGAGCAGCGCCGCCACGGTGAACACGGCATAGATCACCATCAGCATGACGTTCACGAGGCGCCTCCTCCTGCTCGCTCGGCTCCAGCAAGCACTTGATCGACCTGATGGCGTGAACCGACCGCGCGCACAATGCGGCGTTCCCAGCGCTGGGTGCTCTTACGGTGCTTCTCGACATCGGCAGCGCTGCGCACACCGATCACGTGTAGGTAGAGAATGCGCCGCTCACGATCGGCCTCTAAGACAAGCGACCCAGGAATAAGAGACGCGGTCACCCCGACGTGGGTCATGATGAGGTCGTCATCGGTCAGCAGCTGCACCGCGATGATTGCTGCTCCGGGCTGCCTGCGAAGATCAAGCGCCTGCCACGCAACAGTGAGCGAACCTGCGACAAGTGACGCGAGAAACTCGCCAACGAAGATGAAGCCATACCAGAAATTGAGGCGCCCAGACAGTTCCACCGGGGGCAGTCGGAACACCCGGGTCACGAGCAGCGCCATGATCACGCCGGTGAGGAACGCCAGCCACGTGAACTGGCCCCACAGCAGCATCCACACCGCGACCAGCCAGACGAAGAAAGGCAGCTGGCGCCAGAGTTGCACGGCGAGCGGTTGCGGGCTCATTCCTCTGGCTCCTTCTCTTGGTCTCCGGTGCTGATCTCATTCTCTACTTCGAGCTGCACAAGTGTCACTGGCTGCAGCAGCGCATCGCCGATACGAGTGCAGATCGCGTAGAGCGGGCCAGCGAAGATCGTCAAGGCGACTGTCACCGCCACCATTCCCGCTGTCGCAGCGGTCATGATCTTCGGGATCGCGCGGCGCTCGGTGTCGACACCGGACGGCGATGCTCCCAGATACGAGATGCGTGCCTCAGTTTCGGCGGAATCATCGTCTTCGCGCCAGAATGCGAGGTTCCACGCGCGCATCAAGGCGTAGAGGGTGAGCAGGCTGGTGGCGATGCCCCCGACGATGAGCACCATCATCAACCAGGTGCCCTCTTCAGCCGCGGCGTCAAACAGCGCGTACTTGCCAATGAACCCAGAGAACGGCGGCAATCCACCCAGGTTGATGGCCGGAATGAAGTACAGCACGGCGATTACCGGCGCGGCCTTCATCAGTCCCTTCACCCGAAGGATCGACGTACCGCCCGCGCGACGTTCGACGAGGCCGACCGCCAAAAAGAGCGTGGTCTGCACCACGATGTGGTGGACCATGTAATAGATCGTGGCGCCGATTGCCGCAGGTGTGGCGATCGCAAGCCCGAAGATCATGTATCCGACGTGACTCACGAGGGTGAACGAGAGAATTCGCTTCAGCTCGGCCTGCGCGACTGCGCCCAACACCCCGACGACCATGGTTGCCAGCGCCACCCACAGCAACACGTCGTTGATGTCATTGTCGAGAAACATCTCGGTTTCGGTGCGGATGATGGCGTAAACGCCCACCTTGGTGAGCAACCCCGCGAAGACGGCGGTGACCGGTGCTGGTGCGGTGGGGTACGAGTCTGGCAGCCAGAACGACAGCGGGAACACGGCCGCCTTGATCGCGAACGCGAGCAGCAGCATGATGTGCAGCACATACTGCGTCTGCTGCGGCAGCCCGCCCATGCGCTCAGATATCTGCACCATGTTCACGGTTCCCAGCGCGCCGTAGATCATGGCGATGGCGGCCAAGAAGAGAATCGATGACACCAGCGACACGACGATATACACGACGCCGGTTCGGATGCGTGACTCCGTAGAGCCGAGAGTGATCAAGACGTACGAGGCAACGAGGAGGATCTCGAAGCCGACGTAGAGGTTGAACAGATCGCCCGCAATGAAGGCCGTGAAGATGCCCGCGGCGAGAATCAGATATGACGGGTGAAAGATCGACACCGGGGTGTCGTCATCGTTGTCTGCCGCTCCCTGGCCCACCGAGAACAACAGCACCGCGAGCAGCACGATGCTCGAAACCATGACCAGCAGCGCCGCAAGCCGGTCTACGTAGAGCACGATCCCGAATGGAATCGGCCACCCACCCACCGACACCGCGATGGCGTTGTTGCTCGAATCCACGGTCGCCAGCAAGACGGCGGCGATGGCAGTCACCAAGGTCAGAGTGGTGACAGAAACGACAATCTGCGCGCGGCGGTACCGCCCCGCAATCAGCGCCAACGCGGCTCCCAGCAACGGAAGTGTCACGAGCAGCGGCACGAGCTGGGGTGAGATCACCAAAAAGAACTGGTTCATTTCTCACCACCCGCTGGCAGGTCATCGTCTGCGCTTTGCGGCCGGTCAACACCGGCATCGTCGTTCAGACGCGAGTAGTCTTTCGCCCCGAGCACACGAATGGGCGAAGTGTCGAGGCCGACGAAGTCGGACCGGGCACCCTGGTCGTCACCCTCGATCTCAGTCTCGACGTCGATCGCTTCATCAACATCGCTCGTGCCACGGCGCACGGCGATGTCTGCTTCATCGTCGGTAACCGTATCTGCCTGGCCCAGCTGCCACGACCGGTAGATCAGGGCAAGCAGAAAAGCCGAAATGGCAAACGTGATCACGATAGCTGTCAGTGTCAGCGCCTGAGGGAGCGGATCCGACATCTCATCGACTTCAACAGATCCGTAGAATGCCGCTTCACCGGGCTGACCCATCACGATGAGCAGCAGAAGGTTCGCAGCGTTTCCGAGCAGCAGGAAGCCAATCAGCACGCGGGTGAGACTGCGCTCGAGCATCGCGTAAACGCCGCAGGCAAAGAGCACTGCCATGATGATGATCAGTACGAGTGACACGCTCATCGGATGTTCACCTCGCGCGTCGTTGTGCCAGCAGCATCCATCGACTGGCGATCGACCTCGGCGCCCAGGCTGCGCAAGACGTCGAGGACAAGGCCAATCACGACGAGATAGACGCCGATGTCAAAGATCGTCGAGGTGACGAACTCGATGTGTCCGAGCACGGGAATCTCTGCCTCGAAGACCGCGCTCGTCAACGGGGCCGCGCCGAAGAACAGCGGCACGATCGCACACGCGACCGCGATGCTCATTCCGACGCCGAGGAGGCGACCCGCATCAGTGGGTGCTGCCGCACCGAGTTCGTAGCGGCCGCCCGCCACGTATCGCATCACGAGGGCCATGCCAGCGACCAAGCCGCCCGCGAAGCCGCCACCGGGAAGGTTGTGACCGGCGAACAGCAGATACAACGACACCAAGATGATCGTGTGAAACAGCACTCGGACAATGACTTCGAGCAGAATCGAGCGATTCTCAGGTCGAATCTTCTGCCCGCCCACCAGCCACGCGGTGCGGGTGCTGCCGCCGGCGGTGCGAGGCTTCATTCCGTCAGGCGTTTCAACGAGAGGTGTGCGGCTGCGCCCGAACCGGTCGGGAATCGACTGCACCTGCGAGAGGGTGTCGGAGCGGTGCGTCACGAAAACGAGGGACGCCACACCGGTTGCCGCGAGAATGAGCACCGAGAGTTCGCCCATGGTGTCCCAGCCGCGGATGTCGACCAGCGCCACATTCACCACGTTCTTGCCATGCCCGAGTGTGTACGCGAGCTCGGGAAACTGCTCAGAGATCGGTGGCGTATTTCGCGCTGCAGTGGCGACGATGGCTACGACCGCCATCGTGATGCCGACTGCGGCACCGAGCAACGCCCGGAACAGCGGCGCCACAGACTGGTTGTGATCGCCGAGACGCGAGGGAATGCGCCTGAGAACCAGGGCGAACGCCACCAGCGTGACGGTCTCGACCAGAATCTGGGTGAGCGCAAGGTCGGGGGCGCCGCTGCTTGCGAAGAGCAGCACCATTCCGAGCCCGGTCACCGAGACCAGCACGACACCCGTGTATCGCTTGCGTGCTCGCACCGCGATGATTCCCGCAACGATCATGACCGGCGCCACCAGCAGCTGCATCGGGGTCTGATACAGGTCAAGCTCTGACTGCCAGTCAGAGCCAGCGAGTAGTGCCGTTCCTTCTGCGGCGACGAGCACGACGAAAATCGTGCCGACATACACCGGCAGTGAACCGCGTTGCGTGAGGCTGGTGGTGATGACAGACAGCCGCGCGATGCCACGCAGCGTGATGTTGTACACGTCGCTTGCGGTGAACGGCAGCACGCGTGAGGTGAGATCGCGCTTCGCCGTGATCCAGAATGCCACCGCTCCCAGAACGAGGGTGCCGAGCGAGATCCACAGCGCGGCCTCGAACCCGTGCCACAGGGCCAGGTGCGCAATCTCGTCGGGAGCCGCGATTCCGGGCGAAGACAGCGGCGACTGGTCGGCGTAGCCTGCCAGCGGTGCGTCGAGAGCTGCGGCGAACAGACCGCCCAGAATGGTGAGCGTCGAGAGGATCAGCGGCGCGCTCAGGAAGCCAATTGAGGTCTTGGGCCACGTTGTGGCTGGGGCCGGATCGCCGTTGACACCCGGCTTGGTCCAGAATGCGCCCCACAGAAACCTGATGCCGTATCCGGCGGTCAGCACTGCGCCGGCGGCGACGCCCACGAGGGCGATGATTCCCCAGACCTCGCCCTGCACGGCTTCGTCAAGCAGGGCAGTAAGCGTTGCTTCTTTGGCCACGAATCCGATCGTGGGAATGACACCTGCCATTGAAGCGATAGAAACGAACGCCGCCGTTGCGAGCAGCGGGGCTTGCCGCCCGATGCCCGACAGTTCACCGATGTCGCGGGTTCCGACCTGACGATCGATCACACCGACGATGAGGAAGAGCGCCGATTTGAACAGCGCGTGGCCTAGCAGCAGCGCAATGCCAGCGAGAGCGGCGTCGCGCGTGCCGTAGCCGAGCGCGACTGCCAGCATGCCGAGCTGGCTGACCGTGCCGAAGGCGAGGATGCGTTTGAGGTCACTTTCGCGCAGCGCTTGAAAGCCGCCCAGCAGCATTGTGAACACTCCCAGGGTGATCACGATGGGTCGCCATGTCGGAGTGAAGGCGAACACGGGCGCAAGCAGGGCGATGAGGTAGATGCCGGCCTTCACCATGGCCGCGGCATGCAAGTAGGCGCTGACAGGTGTCGGCGCAGCCATGGCACCGGGAAGCCAGAAGTGGAACGGGAAGATCGCCGACTTGCTCAGTGCTCCTACCAGCAGGAGCACGAGGGCGACGTTGACAACCGTTCCACTCGGCGCCTCGGCAAGGATCAGCGAGATGCTCGAGGTGCCGGCCTCGACCACCATCAACACCACGCCGATGAGCATGACGAGCCCGCCGAGAGTGGTGACGAGCAACGCCTGAAGGGCTGCTCGTCTGCTGGCCGCCCTGCGGTGGTAGTAGCCGATCAGCAGGTAAGACAACACGCTGGTGATTTCCCAGAACATCACCAGCACAACGAGGTCGTCAGTCAGCACCAGGCCGTACATCGCGCCGGCAAAGGCGAGCAGCACCGCAGAGAACTGTCCGAGACCCTCGGCGTTGTCATCGAAGTACCAGCGGCAGTAGATCATCACGAGTGCGCCGACGCCGGTCACGACGAGGGTCATCAGCCACGAAAGTGTGTCCATGCGCATGGACAGCGCGATATCGAGGCTGGGTATCCACGCGTAGGTCTCGAACGGCGCGCCGCCAGCGACGACCGTTGGGGTCATCATGAGCGCCTGGGCGAACGCGATGAGAGGCAGGACCGCCGCGACGAGGAAGGCCCGTGAACCAATGCGGGCTGCCAGCCACGGCAACAGCATTGGCGTGATGGCAAACGCGCCAAGCAGGAGGAGCATCAAGCTTCCTCCTCGTGGTCGTCGACCGCGGTAAGCCCGCGGTGCTGGCGATCAGGGTGTCGGAGTCAGTCTACCCGTGCGCCGCGCTCGTCCGGTGCTGCTGCCGTGGTATTCCCCTCGCGGAATTCACAGGTGAAGTTCACGCTCGCTGCGGGGACGCCCTTGAGCATGGCGGTGACTGCTCGGCCGGCGGCCCGCCCCTTTTCCGTGGCTGGCTGCACCAAGGTGGTCAACTCGAATGGCGCAAGGCCGTCTACAACGATGCCGTCGAAGCCTGTCACACTGACGTCTTCGGGCACGCGCAACCCAGATTCCTGCGCCGCGCGAATAACCCCGGCCGCAAGCAGATCGCTCTGTGCGATGACGGCCGTGACCTGGGGCATCGCGCTCGAGAAGATGGCACGTCCGGCGATCAGCCCTTCATCGATGAAGCTTCCGGCGGCGGCGAACACCGGTGCGTCAGAGAAGACGTCGCGGGCACCAGCCAGTCGGTCACGGGTGACATCGATGCGAATGTCGATCTCATCATCAAGCCACGCTCCTCTCCAGCCCGAACGCACCGGCAGCGCGGCAATGGCTACCCGTTCGTGACCGAGTGACCTGAGGTGGCTCGCTACTTGCCGTTGCGCTTCTCGGTTGTCGAGCCCGATCCGAGGAACGTCAGCACCGGCATCGCCCTCGATGACGACGACGGGAATGCCCCGTGCCTTCACCGCGGCCAGAGATTCGCGAAGATTGCCGCTGCAGCCGATCAATACGGCGGCATCCACCGGCGCGGTGGTGAGAGTCGCTGCGCGAGGCGCGTCCGCATGGGGCGCATCGCGCAGCAAAAGCAACCCGGCCCCGAGCTCAGCGACGCCGTCAGCCAGTCCGTCCATCATGAGCGTCTGCACAGGATCGAGAAACGCTGTCCCAAGATGCTCTTCGAACACCACGCCGACAATCCCAGAGCGGCCGCTGCGCAACGAGGCGGCCCGCGGGTCAGGACCGGTGTATCCCAGAGCCGCAGCTGCCTCGGTCACCCTCACGCGGGTGGTTTCAGACACTGGCGCTTTGCCGCTGAACACCACGGATGCCGTCGACGGCGAGACACCGGCCTCGCGCGCGACGTCAGAAATGGTCGCCCGACGCGTGCTCATATCGGTTCGATCATAGACGGGCCAGCTGCCGGGGTCGAATCGATTCGAGAGTGGGTATTCGAGTCGCTAATGTTGCGGCTATGGAACTCGCCCTCACCCGCTCAGAGCTCGTGCGCTGGCGCACCGCCATTTTTGCGATCTTTCTGGCAAGCGGGCTCAGCATCGCCACTTGGGCTTCTCGCGTTCCGGCGATCAAAACAACGCTCGATGTCGACAACACCCAGATCGGCTTGATGCTCTTGGGCGCTGGTGTCGCCTCCATCGTTGGTCTGTCACTCGCAACACCCGTTCTGGCAAGGTTCGGAGCGCGCAGGGGCATGCTAGTCGCGATTCTCACCTTCGCCGCCGGCGTCGCCGTCATCGGCATCGGCACCGATCTGCTCGGGTCATATGTCGCCGTGATCGCGGGCCTGGCGCTATTCGGTCTGGGCAACGGAGCGGTCGACGTGATGATGAATGTCGAAGGCGCGGCGATAGAAAAGCACACCGGCAAGACGATTCTTCCGCTGTTTCACGGGTTCTTCAGCTTCGGCACCGTGATCGGAGCGGGCATCGGGGCGCTGGCCGCCGCGTGGCAGATCAACGTATTGCTGCACGCCCTCTTCATGACCGCGATCATCATCATCATCGCGGTCGTCTCCTACGCCAATGTGCCGGTGCGTGAGATCACTGGTGACACTGCTGCCGCAGAGGACAAGCCGCACTGGCGTGCGCGCGTGCACACCGCTATGGCAGCGTGGCGCGAACCACGCACCTACGCCCTCGGCATCATCATTCTCGGGATGGCATTCGCCGAGGGTGGCGCCAACGACTGGCTTGCTCTCGGAATGGTCGATGGACACGGTGCCACCCCGGCGCTGGGTGCGCTGGGGCTGGCAGTGTTCTCGGTCAGCATGACGGTGGTTCGCGTGTTCGGTGGACCACTGGTGGATCGATTCGGCCGCGTCACTACCTTGCGAGTGCTGAGCGGTCTGGCAGCGACGGGTCTGCTGCTGTTCATTCTCGCGCCCACTGTGCCACTCGTGTTCGTCGGAGCCGCGCTATGGGGCGCTGGCACGTCGCTCGGATTTCCGCTGGGCATGTCTGCGGCGGCGGATGATCCCGCCAAGGCTGCCGCGCGCGTCAGCGCTGCCGCGACGATCGGCTACGTCGCCTTCTTGTGCGGCCCGCCGATTCTCGGCTTTATCAGCGAGCAAGTCGGTCTGTTGAACACGCTGTACATCCTCGTGGCGCTCGCAATCGCCTCGGGTCTGGCCTCGTCTGCAGCGAAGCCGATTGCGGGCTCGAAGGTTGGCGCGGGCCATCAGCACTGACCCCGACTAGGCTCGTCGGGTGCGCCTCGTTATTGCTCGTTGTTCTGTCGACTACACCGGACGGCTGACGGCCCATCTGCCATTGGCCACGCGCTTGCTCGTTCACAAGAGCGACGGAAGCCTGCTGGTGCACAGCGACTCACTGAGCTACAAGCCATTGAACTGGATGAGCCCGCCCTGCCGCCTCGAGGTCGAGGAACCCGATGAAGAGTCTGCTTCTGTTGGAGTCATCGAACACTGGCGCGTGACCCACGCCAAGACCGGCGACTCGTTGCTGGTGCGCATCTATGAAGTGCTCCACAACTCCAATCACGAGCTCGGCGTCGATCCCGGGCTGCAGAAACACGGGGTCGAGGCTGACCTGCAGCGTCTGCTTGCTGAGCAAGTCGAGGTGATCGGTGACGGACTCACCTTGGTGCGGCGGGAGTTTCCGACGGCGATTGGTCCGGTCGACCTGTTGCTTCGCAATCCCGAAGGCGGAACGATCGCCGTCGAAGTGAAACGGCGGGGCGACATTGACGGCGTCGAGCAACTCACCCGCTATCTCGAACTGCTGGGAAGAGATCCGCATCTGGCACCGGTGACGGGAGTTTTTGCCGCCCAAGAGATCAAACCCCAGGCGAAAGTGCTCGCGACAGACCGTGGCATCCGCTGCGTCACGCTCGACTATGACGGCATGAAAGGAACCGAGTCTGGGGCACCGCGCCTGTTCTGACTCTTTCGAACGATAGCGTTGACGCGTGACAACTCGCTCTCGCTGGACCTGCATTCTCTGGGACGTTGACGGAACGATCGTGGATGCCTCTGAGGGCATCCTTCGGCGTCTCACCGTCACACTCGAACATTTCGGAAGGCGAGCGCCGACTCGTGCCGAACTCGTGCACTGGATCGGGCCGCCAATGTTTGAGTCATTCCAGGTGAGCGCCGGCATGACGCCAGAAGAGGCCGCTGAGGCGGTGGCGTACTACCGAGTGCACGGCAAGGCCGACGGATACACCACGGGTGCCAAGCTCTTTCCCGGCATCGAGGAACTCATCCATGAGATTGCCGCCGCCGGAATTGCGCAGGCCACCGCGAGCTCGAAGCCTGAGATTCAAGTGGTGGCCCTCATGGAGCACTTCGGGCTTGCACCCTCGCTCACGACGATGGCGGGGGCCAGCCCCGATGAGAAGACGCTGAGCGCGAAGGCAGACATCGTCGCGGAGGCGCTGCGCCGGCTGCGCGTTGCAGGCGTCGACACCGACCAACCGGTACTCATCGGCGACCGCCATCATGATGTCGAGGGTGGTGCGCAGCACGGCGTGCCCGTTATCTTCGTGCGATGGGGATTCAGCTGGCCTCACGAGGCTGACGGCGCGATGGCAGCGGTCAATTCCGTCGACGAACTGCGCGATCTTCTGCTGATCAACGACACCGACAACTAAGCGACACCGACAACTAAGGGGGCCCGCAGATGGATGACACCACACGCGGAGTTCTCGAGTGGGTCGTTCCTGCGGTCGTCGTCTTCGTCACCGCCGCGATTGTGATCGCGGCGGCTATTTGGGCGATCAGGCGCGCGCGTCGCTCGCCTCGCGCTCGAGCCGGAGCCGAGCAGGTGCGCTCCCGCGCGGGCATCACACTGGTACGCCTGGACGATGCCGTCGATGAGCTTGAACTCGAGGTAGCACTCTCTGGTGCGCTCTACGGCGGCCACGCCCCCACGTCGCTGCGACGAGCAAGGCTGAGCGCGCAACGCGTTCGCGATGACGCCTTTGCTCGGTTCGAGGCGATCAGCGCAACGCACGTGCACCCGGCCGAGATCAGACGAGTGGCCAACCGCATCGAGGCGCAGGCGCAGGCCGCACTCGCCACAATCGCGAGCGCCCGTGCTGAGCACGCGGAATGGATGGCGGCGAACGTGTCAGCGTCCGACCAGATCGCAGCCGCCGAGCAGAGACTCCGCGAGCTTCGTGATTCGATGGGCGACCCCGAGGCGCTCGTATCGTCGATGGCGGCGCGCTACGACGCCGAAGAGTGGAAGCCCGCCGCGCGTGCGGCCCACGGCGCCCTTGCCGCCGTCGCAGATGCGCAGCGGCACCTCGCCGCAGCGATCGAACTAGCAGCGGATCCTTCGCGCGCTGCGCTGCCAGAACTCGCCGCAGCAGAGCGTAGCCTTCGCAGCGCACAGGTCGACGCTCGCGCGCTCGAGGAGGCGCACCGGCTCGCGGCGCAGGCCTCGGCTGCGCTCAGCGACGAACTCGCCGCCGCGCGCACCGCAGTGCGCCAAGCGATCGTGGTCCGTGAGCATCTCGGCGCCGAAGCGAGCGACCTTTTGGGCAATGAGATTCGAGCGTGCGATGCCGAGCTGAACAAGATCGAGGTGGATGCTGCCCGTCGCCCCACCGACGCCGTCAACCAGATCGCGCGAGTACGTGATCGCCTCGATTTGGCCGTGGGCGATGCCAACACAGCGCAGCAGCGCATCCGAGGCGCGCGCACCGCACTGCCCGGCACTCTGGCTGCCGCGCGCATCGCCATCGCGCACGCGGAAGCATCCCTCAGCCATTCCTCCACAAGCGCCGATGCGCGATCGCGCTTGATCGCAGCTCAAGCATCGCTGGCTGACGCTCGCCAAGCGAGCGACCCCGTGGCCGCTCTCGATGCCGCACGGCGAGCGCGATTGCACGCTGAAGATGCCAGCGCCCTGGCCGACTACGACTCCGAGCAGCAACGAAAGAAGATGCCATGACAGGCTCCCCTGCAGTGCCCGATGACGTGGCTCCGCGCCAGCGGCCCGGTTTCGTCGCATTCGTCGCGCATATTCCGGCGACGATCTCGCTTATCGGCATCATCCTCGCCAGCGGCATCATCTGGGGTGGTCTCTGGTCGCCGTTCGAGCAGAGCCCGACCTTCGACGTCGTCGCCTACGGCCTTCCCGCTCTCGAGGCAGGTCGCTGGTGGACTCCCGTCACCGGCACCTTCTTTGTCGTATTGCCGTGGGTGTACGTTCCGACCATCCTCAGCTTCGCCGGAATGGCCTACCTCGAGTGGCGTCGTGGATGGCGTGTGGCGCTGGCTTATTTCACGATCGGCCAGCTCTTCGCTGTACTGGCCTCGTCTCTGCTCTTCTTGGTGCTCGCCCGTCTGCCGTGGAACTGGGCGATCACCGAAGCCGCCGCGCTGGATGTAGGAGCCTCGGGCGGAACGATGGCGTGCTTGGCGGCAGCGATCGGCTTGCTGAGACAGCCCTGGCGAGTGCGAGCGTGGCTTGTGCTGCTGGCGTTCGTGGGAATTGCGGTTCTCTACTGGGGCGAGCTCGCCGACGTCGAGCATCTGCTCGCCGTCGTGCTCGTGCTCTCGGTAGACCGCTCGCTCAAGGTCCGCCGCACCACGGTGCGCGAACAGCGATTGCTCGCAGTGGTCGGAATCACCTTTCTCGTGGCGCTCGAGATCGTCACGCTGTTGGTGCCCACCGATGGCATGTTCGGACCGACCGAACCCGCCGATGGCGGCTTTGTCGACGTCGCGATCGACCTTCTCGTGCTCATCCTGATCGGGCGCGGACTACTGCGAGGACGCCGCTGGGCCTGGATCATCAGCCTCATTCTTGCGGCCATCAACCTGCTCTCGGGCATCGTCGTGGTGATCTTCATCGTGTTGGTATCGGAGTCTGTCGTCGAAGGCACTCTTGACAGCGAAACCGAACTGGCCGTGGCGAGTTCGGTGCTGTGGACAGCATTTGCCATCTATCTGCTTCGCGTGGGAGGAGCATTCCGTTCCCGACGCAAGTCTCCGCTCGGTGATCAGCCCACGCCGGCGCTGTCGGAAGTGAAAGAGGCTCTCCACTCGCACGGTGGCGGAACGCTCTCGTGGATGAGCACGTGGGACGGCAACGAATACGCTCGCGTCGGCGACAGCATCCTGACCTACCAACGGCGCAACGGTGTCGCCCTGGTTCTCGCTGATCCGATTGGCCCGGCAGGGTCTCGAGCCAAGGCAGTCACTGATTTCATCAGCATGGCTGAGGACGCCGGCCTCGTGCCGTGTTTCTTCAGTTCAGACGAAGAGACCAAGAAGGCGGTGCCCCCAACCTGGCGCAGCATTGTCGTCGCCGATGACACCATCGTCGATCTGGAAGGACTCGCCTTCACGGGAAAGCGCTGGAGCTCAGTGCGCACGTCGCTCAACCGCGCTGGACGCGAGAACATGACCTTTCGCATGACGACGCTTGGTGAAGAGACATGGGGCGTTCGTCAACAGCTGCGGGCGATTTCAGAGATGTGGGTCGGCGACAAGGGTCTTCCCGAGATGGGATTCACCCTCGGCACGCTCGACGAGGCAGCCGATCCGGAGGTGCGCCTCGCTCTTGCGCTTTCACCCGAGGGAGATGTCGACGGATTTCTCTCTTGGTTGCCGGTCTACGGGGCAGATGGACAGGCGCGCGGCTGGACGCTCGACCTGATGCGGCGGCGTGATGGTGGCTTCGCACCGGTGATGGAGTTTCTCATCGGCTCTTCTGCAAAGCTGTTCTCTGAAGAGGGAGCCCAGATCATGTCGCTGTCTGGTGCACCGCTCGCCCATGACTACCCGGCAGACGCCGGCATGATTGCCGCACTGAGCAAAAAGCTCGCTGACGCTCTTGAACCGGTCTACGGCTTTGCATCACTGCACCGCTTCAAGCAGAAGTTCCACCCCCGCTACGAAACGATGTATCTGCTCTTCCGCGATGAAGCCGACCTCACCCGTGTCGGCGGGGCCCTCACGCGTGCGTTCCTGCCCGACGCGACCGTGCGCCAGTTCGCGGGGGCAGGATTCGAGCTACTGCGGGGAGAGAAGGACTGAGCCGGTACC
Source organism: Microbacterium marmarense (assembly GCF_037204165.1). Classification (NCBI taxonomy): domain Bacteria; kingdom Bacillati; phylum Actinomycetota; class Actinomycetes; order Micrococcales; family Microbacteriaceae; genus Microbacterium; species Microbacterium marmarense. The sequence goes on along the minus strand of NZ_JBBDGL010000001.1, from coordinate 342,377 downwards.
GCTCGCGCGCCACGACTGTGACAAGCGCCGCCGGTTTCTTTGCCTTGTTGCCCGAAACAGTCGGTACGCATCAAGAGTGTGCTCACCGATAACATCCCACTCCAACGGCGCGAGGTTGGGGCGCGCATCCTGACGAGAGGTCGTCGCCCATTCGATCGCGGCCTTGAGATCTTCGGCGGTGAGTTCACCGTCGAAGAGCTGAACCCATTCCTCGCCGAGTTGAGTTTGCAGCTCACGCATTGCACCAAGGTCGGGCACGAGTACCGGCCGGTCTGCCGACGCGGCGAGAATGGCTGAACCGGAGTTCTGGATGCGACTGTAGGGCAACACCACCAGATCGCTCGCGGCCAACACGACGGGAATATCCTCGTCTGGCACGAACCGCAGATCGAGAACAACGCGCGGGTCGTCGCCCGCGGCCTCGCGGATCTGCTGCTCGAGTTCTATGGGCGACGGCTTGCCTGCAATCAACAGGGTCGCGTCGGAGTCCAGCGAACGGAACACCTCAATCAAATGCGGGATGTTCTTGTATGGGCGAAGTTGACCGATGGCGACTATGACCGGGCCGTCAGCGGGCAGGTTGAGAGACTTCCGCGCTTCGTCGGGCCGCACTGCGAAGTCATATTCGTTCCGATAATGGCCATGTGCAGTCACCGCCGCGGGCACGTCGACGAGCTGCGGATACGCTTGCCGCGCAGCGTCGATCCCTTGCTCTGACAGCGCGATGATGCCGTCAACGTTGCGAATAAGCAGCCCTTGCGCCACTCGGCGAATGTGCGGCGAAGATCGCTCTTCGTGCGACGTGACGTTGTGCACCGTCCACACGAGCACCGTGCCGCGAAGCCGCGCAAAAGCCAAAGCTGAATAGAACAACGCCAGCCGAACAATATGCAGACTGCAGCGCGAACCTGACAAGAATGACAACTCGGGCCAGTGCAGATGCACGACATCGGTGCGGTGGGTGACCAGTCGCCAGTATTGGAGATCACGCACGTGCGCGCCGTGAACTTGGATCGAGCGATACAAGCTGCCGTTGTAGGGATTTGCCCCCTCCGTGCGAAATGCGGGTTCGGCCTGCACCCGAAGCTGCCGCGACACCAGACGCGGCTGGCGTCCGAAGAGAGTTCGCTCCGCGCTCGGGTAACCCTTGCGCCACGCCCGGCGGTTCGCCCAGACGTCTCGCCATGTACGTTTTGCGCTTCGAGTGGCCACTTCGAGACCGGCCCGCAAGCCTGCCCCGGCTTGCAGCAAGAGCACTCCAGCGAGCGCTGCTGGTGCAGTCCACACACACCAGAGATACGTCACCTTGCCCGCCATCACCATCGCCATCTTTCGACCGGTCGAGCCCGTCGAGCCGCCGACATCGTGCTGGATCACGGCCTCTGGGACGATGACGGGTCGATACCCCGCGGCGCGGGCTCGAGCCGAAAACTCGGCGTCTTCTCCGTAGAGGAAGAAGCGCTCGTCCATACCGCCGATTCTCTGCCAATCGGCCCGGCCGACCAGAAGCAGGCATCCGGTAACGACGGGGACCTCGCGGACCGTGTCGCGCGCCCATCCCCCCAACGACTCGGGGTCTAGCGCAGCAGACTGCTTGAACGCGGTGCTTGCCCCTGTCGCGAAGCACGCAAGGGACCAGAGCGTGGGAGCGCCCCAACACGACGAAGGATCGAGTGAGCCATCCTCGGTGACCGTGCGCCCACCGTAGATGCCGTACTCCGGGTTGAGTTCTGCAAAAGCGACCAGCGCTTCCAACGAACCTGAAAGAACAGTCGTGTCGGGATTCAACAGCAGCACGTACACCGCATCGGACTCCGCAACTCCGCGATTGACCCCGCGCGCGAATCCTATGTTCTCGCCGACATCGATGATCTTCACGTCAGGACACGCTGCGCCGATCCGTTCGACGCTGCCATCACTGGAGCCGTTGTCCACCAAGATCACTCGAAAGGCAGAATTCGCGCCACGCGGCACCGACTCGATGCACTCGATCGTGCGCTCGCAGGTGTTGTAGTTGACGATGATGACGTCAACTCGTGGAGCGCTCACGGTTCTGTCCGAGAGGTAAGGGAGTCGACGGTCTTGGCTGGCAGCGCATCGGGGCGCCAGCCAAGCACCCGTGCCGGAACTCCACCCGCGATGGCGTTGGCGGGAACGTCCTTGGTCACGACCGCGCCAGCAGCGACGATCGCGTCGTCTCCGACGGTCACTCCGGCCAGAACTACCACGTTCGCGCCCAGCCAGGTGCGTGCACCGATCACAATGTCTTGTTCGAGCTTTTCTTGGTCCATCGGTGCCGTGCCCCTCACGATCGCGTAGTTAGAGGCGGTGAGCGTCACGCGCGGTGCTAGAAGTGCCTTTTCTCCCACAAAGATCTGTCCGCTTGAGTTTCCGGCCCAGAGGGTCGAGTGCTCTCCGATGTGGGTTCCGCTGCCGAGGTGGATTCGCTCAGCATTTCGAAACGACACGTTCGGCGCGAACGAGACGTTGTCGCCGCGATCGAGCTTGCGGACCTGGCTCACGTAGGAGTAGCCGTAGAAGTGCAGAACTCGCAGCCCGTGCAGATATGTGCGCGGGTCAAGCACCGAGGCGATAGCGCGCAGGATTCGGGTCATGCTTGTGAAGTCCTGTCTGCTTGGTTGCCACCCGGCATCTCGCTCGTGGCTCCTGCCTCAGCAGAAGCAGGTGCCAATGCGTCGCGAACACGATCTGCCATCGCGTCGACGTCGAGCTCAAGACGCGAAACCACTGTGACAGAGAGCGTGTCGCCGTAGACGGTGCCGAACACCGAGACCTCGCTGCGCGGATCACCTGCCGGAAGAATGACGACGCGATCGACCTTTGCCTCACCAAACCACACCGGCTGCTCTGCCAACGGCATCAGCGTGGCGTAGCCAACCAACCGGCCTGGAGCTATGTCGTCGTCGCTCTCGCCGCGGACGATCTTGCGCACGATCGAGCGCACCGCGGCGACGCGCGTCTTGAGATCGGATTCGGGTTCTGCGTGAGCCCTCACCATCGACACGTGGTTGCGTGCATCGACGCCCGCGTTGCCGCGCCGATGCGACACCGGCACGAGAACATCCACACCGCGATCGTCATCATCGACAGCGCCCATCGCTGCGGCGACGAGCAAGTCGGTCAACGATCCGCGCAGCTTTGCGGCGCGGCGCACGGTCGACGACACTTCGACGTCGAACAGCGCGAGGTGAGTTCGCGGCAGCATGCGTGCGCGAAGGCCGGTGCGACGGATCCAATACTCCTTGGCGAATCGGGCATTGCGAGCGGCCAGCCGCTTGACGCGCTTGCGCATCGGCTTGCGCCAGTATTCATGCCACACACCGCGTACCGAGTCGCGGGACTTGACCAGTTCACGTGCGGCGTGCACTGGAATGGCAAACGAGCTCGCGGGGGCCCTGCCGAGCGTCAATACTTCGCGCTCTGCGTCAGCGGGCTCAGCCTGCGCTGTCGTGAACCGACGGATCACGCTGAAACCCCACTCGCCGTCGCCGACGGCGTGGTGCATGCGCGACCCGAGCGCAATCTGACCCGTGGTCAACACGGTGAAGCGCACATCCCACAACGGACGATCGTCGGGCAACACTGCCTCACCGAAACCCGCCACCTGAGCGACAGTGGCTGCCGAGAGGTCCGTTGGGGTGTCGTCGAAGGTCACATGAGACTCAAGTGCGAAGTTCGCATCTGGTACCCACGCGGGTGTGGTGAGCCCCAGCGGTGAAGACATGAGCTTCAGGTGAAACTCCGGCACACGATCAATCGCGCGTGCCAGCTGCTCAAGAACCTTGGGACGATCGATGCCGCCATCCGCCCTCAGGTATGGCGCGCCGTCCATCACAAGCACCGCTCCGGTATGCATTGCCTCGAACGCGATGCTGGAATTGATGTTCTGCTCATCGAGCGTGCGCATCAGGTCGATCTGTAATGGCGGCTTACTCATCGGAAACTCCGTCTGCTCTCAGAGTCGGCAGCCCATCAGGCGACCATGCGGGCACGAAACGTTCTCCCAGCAGTGGAATCGCACGCGCCTCCCGGATGCCTTCAAACACGCCCGTGATGAGCGCTCGATCCTGCGGCGAGGCACGACCGCCGCGTTTGGCGCGCGCGATCCGCGCCAGCGACCTGCGCAAAAGAGTCCAAAACACGCGCACCCCGAACAGAAAGTCGAGCCGAAGCCACTTTCCAACCAGCGCGCCGAGTCCGAGTCCGTAGCCGTGATGCAAGTGGACATACGCCTCACCCACGCGCGTGTTTGCGTGGGTGACGACACACGCGCCGTCATGCACGATCGTTGCCCCCGCGCGCAGAATTCTTATGAAGATATCGAGGTCTTCGGCGCCGGCCAGTCGCTGTCCGGCACCCATCACATCGTCAAACCCGCCGAGTCGCAACAGAACCTCACGACGAAACGCCATCACCGCCCCGTGGCCGGCGTCGAGTCCACTGAGTGGCGCGTCGTACCGCCGAGGCCGAGCGTATGGTGTGTCAGCACTCACCGTGTGATCCAGCATCCGCCCGGTCACCGCGGCAACTGATTCGGAGTCGAATCCCGAGAGCAGATGCTCTATCCACCCCGGGGAAGGCAAGCAGTCGTCGTCGGTGAAGACCACAATCGGACGCGCCGCCGTGGTGATGCCGACATTGCGGGCGATGCTCAGTCCTTTTCCTGATCGCGCGTAGTGAGCGTTGCGTTCCAGTGCGACCTGGCGCGTGTCGTCGGTGTCGCTTGCGCTGTCGACCACCAAGACTTCGATCTCTGGCGGTGACGTCGTACTGATCGCGGCGAGCGCGTCGGCGAGCATGTCGGCGCGGTTACGCGAGCAGACGATCACAGTCGTGTCACTGGCCGACGGCATCGGATCTCCCCGCCATCTGAACGGCAACCTGATAGGCCGCCAGCAACTCGATGGCGGCCGCGTCCCACGTCAAGTGCGACGCGTGCTCAAGCGCTGCTTTGCTGAGGCGCGCAAGTACAGCGCGATCGCTGGCAAGCAGATCGAATTGACTGGTGAGCGTTGCCACATCACCCGGCGTGTGGAGCAACCCTTGCACGCCATCTTCGATCACCGCCCCCGCGGCGGTCGAGACAAGCGGAACGCAACCCATCGCCTGGGCTTCATACGTCACGAGAGCGCTGCCTTCTTCGACTGTCGGCAAGACCAGCGCATCGGCCGAAGCGAGAGCGGCTTCGACGTCGTCGCTGAAACCGACAACGCGGACGCTCGGCTGGGCGAGATCACTAGCGATCGCGCGGGAGTACGCGGGAAGCATGCGTCCGATGACCGTGAACGTGCCATCCACGCTGGCGCGCGATGCGCGCCACGCCTGCAGCGCATGGTGAAGCCCTTTTCTGGGCTCTCCGAGACCCACATAGACCACGCGAAGTGGTCTCGGATCCGCTGAACGAACACGCGGCCGTCGCGTTCCCGGGCGGTATCCGTAGCGGTGACGCAACACCCTCTCAGGCGAAAAACCTTCGGCAACGAACGAATCCCGCACGGCCTGTGAAGGGGCGAGGATGGCTGTGGATGCAGCCCATTCAGCGCGCTCCATCCGGAGGTGGCTGGCAGAGGGGGTGTGCGCGGTGGGCTCGGCCACGATGCCGAGCCGGTGCGTCTCAGCACCGACAGTTCGCCATGCTCGCTCGGTGTGGGTATTCGGCGCTTCTCGCACCACCGCGACCCCCGATGCCCGAGCAGCGGCTGCCGTCAGTCCCTCGCCCAGCGGCCACAGGTGCGCAACATCGACCGGGGTGCGCGCCAAGGTGCGGCGAGCCTGCAGGTCGTGCCAGCGAAATGCGCGCTCTCGACCGATCGCACGATGCGGCACACGCAAACGACGAGCCGACAGCGTCGTGGTGACAGATGCCGCGCCAACGATCGGACGCCCGACACTCGCCGCCACCACGTGGACTTCGTGTCCTGCTCTGATCAGTGAGTCCGCCTGATTCCAGGCAGACCAGCCAATCCCCGTCGCGCCGAGCGAGTGCGGGAAAGAAATCAGTATCCGCATCCGCGACCCCCCAAAAGTCGTCAATCCGGGTAAGAGCTAAGGTCGCCTGCACTCAGGCCACGCCCAGTCCCCGCCACCACTTTGCGGCTTCAGACAGTGTAGGGGCAAGCAGTCGATGGCCCTCGCACCGAATCGTCGCGCACCATTAACATCCTGGCAACATGCGAACGACCTTCCGCGCCCACTATGGTCATTGGGTGCCGACTTCGCGTTCAGCGGATTTCGTTCCGAAGAGCGGCGCATGCAATCGATCATTGCCCGCTGGGGTGGGCTGGGGGAGCGAACGATGGATGTACCTAGGTATCTGCAGGTGCTGTGGGAGAGCAAGTGGCTGCTGATTGTGGGAGCCGTGGTCGCAGCGGTCGTGGCATTTTTCGCCGGTTTCACAATCACCGATGGAGAGGTGAAGTCCCGCGCGACTGTTGAGTACTCCGCAGAAACAACGCTCCTGCTCTCTAATCCGACCGCCGATATGTTCCAAGCGGTCATTCCGGGCCAGCAGCTTGTTGAGGGACAAACACAACCTGAACAAGTCGACCTGCCCTCCAAAGCGATTCTGTTCGCATACATTCTCAGCAGCTCGCCCGTGCAGAGCGAAGTAGAGAGCCAGATAGGCGAGTTCTCTGACACCGAGAGCCTTCGCGCGGTGAGGCGCACGACGCAGCCAGGCGGAAGCGAAGCGTTTCCCGGTCAGTATTCACTGCCCCTCATCGGCGTCATCGGTCTAGCCACCTCTGAAGAACGAGCCGAAGAGATCTCGGCGACAGCTGCCAACGTCTTCATCGACGACATGATCACGCAGCAGGATGAGGCCAACATCCCGGATTCTGATCGTGTGGTCGTGAGCGTGCTCGACACCCCCGTCGCAACAGAGCTCGAGGGAAGCAACCCTGCAATCCCCGTAGCCGTCGCATTCTTGGGCGTTTTCCTGCTCTTCGTCGTAGCCGCCTTCATCATTGGCGGCGTGCGATCATCACGCTTGCAGAAGAGGGATGCCGACGATGAGGCAACGTCGAACGAGTCGCACGGCGATCACCCCGCGGCGCCCGCCGACACGAACGAGGCCATCGATGACGCCGAAGAAGAGACTATCGATGACGCGCCAGAAGAGACCGTCGATGACGCGGATGAATCTGTCGATAGCGAGGTTCATTCAGGCTCTGTGAAGGGCCGGCGCGCGCGACGGCCGAAGCGCGCCACAACCCACGCACCAACCGCGGAAGATCCGTCGCTCGCCAGCGAACCTGCACCCTAAGGTGCGGGCCGCATGAGCATTTCTTTGCCACCGCAGCGGAGTAGTCCCGATATCGAGCGGGATGAATCAGACACGCGCGCGCCGATTCCGGTGCGTCGCCAGATTGTCGCGGCATTGATCGTCGCGGCGATCGGGTTCGCGGCAATCTTGCTACTGCCCCCGCTGGCGGCGGCCGGAATGCTGGTCTTCGTGTCGATCCTGTACCTCGCCCGGAGGCTGGTCTTCACCTGGGTCGCCGGCCTCACCATGCTCGTCGCGGTCATCATGTTCATACCCGTGCGGCGATACGCAGTTCCGATTCCGCTGCCGTTCGAGCTCGAGCCGTATCGCATCATGCTCGTGTTGCTCGTGCTCGCGTTGGTTGCCGCGCTGGTGCTCGATCGCAATCGGGTCTGGCAACCCGTAGCATTCGGTTGGCCGATTGGCATCTTTGTAGCGTCGCTCGTCATTTCCATCGTGGCCAACGGCACAAGCCTTGTCGAAGACGGCCTCGCCTCATCGGCTGTCGGCGCGCTCATCAACGTGTTGCTGCTGCTTTCGACGTTCTATATCGTGCGTCAGCTGCTCACTACCGAACGCATCGTCACAGGACTGCTGCTCGGACTGGTGTGGAGCGGTGTGGCAGTCGCCGTCATGGCGATGTTCGAGCGCGCCACGAGAGTCAACCTCTTTTGGCGGTTGAACACGATTCTTCCGCTCGAACTGCTCACCGACGAAAGCGAATCATTTCGCGCAGGCGGCTATCGCGCATACGCATCGTCGCAGCATCCCATCGCCCTGTCTGTGATGTTCTGCATGCTGATTCCGCTCGCCATCTACTTGGCGCGCTACGGCAAGCGGCCGATGAACGAGATATCTCGACGAATCGTCTACGGAGCCGCCGTGCTGGTGTTGCTTGGCGGCGTGCTTTCTGCTGTGTCACGCACCGCCGTGATCGTGCTCGGGGTCATGCTCTTGCTCACGATCGTGCTGCGCCCCAACCTGGGTATCGCGCTCTTACTGCTTGCAGTTCCCGGCCTTCTCGTCGGCCTGGTCGCATTGCCTAAGGTGTTCGACACGCTCGTGCTTTCATTTCTCGATATTGACGGCCTCATTGCTTCCCAGCAGACGTCGCCAGGGTGGGGTGGAGCCGGGCGACTTGCCGACCTCGGGCCGGCGATGGCCGAAGCGCAGATGAGCCCATTCTTCGGAACGGGCATCGGAAGCAGAATCGTCGTCGGTGACGACAGCAATGCATTCATCTTGGACAACCAGGTGCTCGGCACTCTTCTTGAAACCGGTGCGGTGGGGGTGCTCGGCCTTGCTGTATTCACGCTGGCACCGGCGAGCATGCTGCTTCGCTTTGCATTCACCACATCGAAGGACGACACCCGATTCGCTCTCCTGGCGTTCGCGGTCGCAGTGTCGATGAGTGGCTACATCGCCGCCCTGTTCTTCTACGACGCCTTCGGGTTCTATCAAACGTTCTTCATCTGGTGCCTGCTCCTGGCGATCGGAGCATGGCTGCTGACCGCTAGTCCTCCCGCTCTGACCGCACGAAGCGCCGTTTCGCGCAACCGATCCGTGAACGTATGAGTGCCGATAAGCTGCATTTCTCGCCGACGCGCCCGACGATGAGCATTGTCGTCCCCGCGCACAACGAGGGCGCGCTCGTCGCGAAAACGCTGCGTTCCTTCCTGAACGATGCATCCGTGGGAGAGTTCGAAGTGATCGTGGTGGCCAACGGCTGCAGCGATGACACCGCATCTCAGGCGCGAGCAGTGCCGGGCGTTCGAGTGATTGAGATCGCAACTGCCTCGAAGATCGCCGCGCTCAACGCGGGAGACCGCGTCGCCACGAGCTTTCCGCGCGCGTACATCGACAGTGACGTGAGCGTGTCTGCATCGGCGGTGCGCGAACTTCGGCACGCCCTCGCCTCAGAAGATCGTGCCCGCGTTGCATCCCCCCAGATGGTCGTCGACTCGACGAAGAGCACCTGGCCGGTGCGCGCGTACTATCGCGTCTGGGAACAGTCCGACTACCTCACTGACGGCCACATCGGCTCAGGAATCTATGCGGTGAACGCCAGCGGCCGTTCCCGATGGGACGAGTTTCCTGACCTGATTGCAGACGATCGATTCGTTCAGCAGCGATTCACCGCTGAAGAGCGAATCAAGCTCGACGACGTCTTCGTCGTGACCGCCTCGCGCAGCATGAGTGCCCACATCCGCCGCGGAGTGCGAATTGAACGCGGCAACCAGCAACTTCCTTCCCATGTGCAGCGTGCGTCGCAGAAACCCGCTGCAAGCCGCTACCTGAGCCTGCTGCGCAAAGTGGGTGCCCGACCCGCCCTCTGGCCCAGCCTGCCCGTGTATCTGTTCGGATTCGCCTCGGTGAAGCTGCGCGCGCGACGCGACCGCCAGCGACCAATCACCTGGGCTCGCGATTCGTCGTCGAGGGAAGCCGTGACCCGATGAGCGACAGCTCGACCAACAACCTCAGTCACAAGGCGTCCCGCGGGGCCGCGGTGACGGCGGGCGGACTCTGGCTCAAGACCTTGATCCAGCTTGGGTCGACGATGCTTCTCGCACGCCTGCTTGATCCAGCAGACTTCGGGCTCGTCGCGATGATCATGGCGATCGTCGGAATCGCCGACCTCGTTCGTGATTTCGGGTTGACAGGGGCGATCATTCAGGCACGCGATCTCACGAGCAAGCAGTGGTCGGGCCTGCTGTGGTTTTCGACGTTGTTGGGCGCCGTGCTTATGGTCGCCGTTGCGGCGTCGGCTCCGCTGATCGCAGCTCTCTACGATGAGCAGCAACTGATCGTGCTCACGCTCGCGATCGCGCCGACACTGCTCGCCAACGGCGTGGCCATGCCCATGCAGGCGGCGGTGCAACGACGCATGCAGTTCGGCACGCTTGCACAGATTGATGTGATGGCGATGGCGATCGGCGTGGGGCTTTCGGTGCTTGCCGCACTCGCTGGCTGGGGGGTGTGGTCACTGATCGTTCTCGCTGGCGCCGGCCAGGTGTACCGACTCATCGCTCTCTGGGTCGCGGCCAAGCCCAAGTTCGGGCGCCCGTATATCGGTCGAGACATCCACCCCTTCGTGAGCACCGGCGGAAGCATCTTCGGCGTTCAACTGCTCAACTATGCGGTGCGCAACCTCGACAACGTCATAATCGGTCAGCAACTCGGCCCGGCCGCGCTCGGGCAGTACACACGCGCCTATGCCCTATTTCTTCTCCCCCAGCAGCAATTGACCGCACCCCTCGGGCGTGTGGCCTTGCCCGTCCTATCTCGACTGCAAGACGATGCCGAGCGCTATCGCCGTTATGTGCGTAGTGCGCTCACCGTCATCGGCTACCTGGCACTGCCCACCTACGCCATCGCCGCCGCCGTGGCGGAACCCCTCATGCTGGTGTTGCTTGGTCCAGGGTGGGATGCTGCGGCGACGATATTCGCGCTGCTCGCGATCGCGGGCGTGGCGCAGGCCGTGGGCAACGTTCAAGGGTGGCTGTACATCAGCCTCGGGCGAGCGCACCGGCAACTCGTTTACTACATCGTCACCCGGCCGTTCGTCATCGCGGCATTCTTCGTCGGAATCTGGTGGAACGGAATGGACGGACTGGCGCTGCTCTATGGGCTGGTCACGATGGTGTTGCTGGTGCCCGGATTCGCCGTTGCGATTCACGGCACATTCCTTCGCGGATGGCACGATATCGCGGCGCCGCTCGTGCGCCCAGTCCTGCTGGCGATTCTCATCTTTGGCGTCGCGCACACCACCGCGTCTCTCGTCACGGCCTGGCCGGCAATCTTGCAGATCGTCACCGCAACGCTCGCAGCCGCCGCCGTCGCAGCTGCTGCCGCGGCTATTCCCGCTGTTCGCCGCGACTACGCGATGATGATTGACTTCGTCAAGCGGGCCCGCAAGCCTCGAACCGCCCCAACCCCGGAGCAACAATGATGAGCTATCCTCGCACCCTCGTCGGCGCCATGACCGGCTTTATGATTCTCGCGCTTTCGGCGTGCTCAACGCCTGAGCCCACGCCTACAGCTGAGCCGGTCGTGACCGAGACCGTAGAGACGCCGAAAGCAGAAGTAGCGGACTCTCTGGCAGTCATCGGCGACTCGATGTCTCTGGCAGTCGCCGCATGCGACACCGCCAAGGCATGCGTAGAGGCCTCGTGGGCGGTCGGCACCGACCCAGAGGTGAATTCGATCGCGGAGCGCCTCTCGGCGGTGACCGGCAAGCAGCCGCAGACGACCGCGGTCGCCCGCATCGGAGCTGGAGTCGCTTACGCCGAACAGGCGGTGCTGTCGATCCGCGCCACGAAGGCCGACATCGTGCTCGTTCTGCTCGGTGCCAACGATGCGTGCGCCGCATCCACCGATGATGTCACCACGCCAGAGGAGTTCGACGCCTCATACAGCGAACTGCTCTCAGGCGTTCACAACGAGCTTCCCGATGCAGAACTGGTCGCATACTCGGTGCCCGACCTGTTGTGGCTGTGGCAGCTTGGCCGCGATGACCCCGAGACGGTCTCACTGTGGGGCCAGAGCCCTTCGTGCCGATCCCTGCTGGCCGACGCCGATTCGGACGAACCCGAAGACGTAGAGCGACGTGACGCAATCGACGCGGTGATTGACGAATACAACGCATCAATTCAGGAGGCCTGCTCACTTATCGAGCGGTGCACGTTCGACGACTACGCGGTTCACGACGTCGAGTTCACCGCGGAGGATGTGTCGCCGCTCGATCACTTCCATGCGTCGTTGTCAGGGCAGGCAACGTTGGCAGAAGCTGCCTGGCCGGCCGCCGAAGTCGCTCTGGAGAAATGGGACTCACGCCGATAGCTCCATGGGTGAGGGATGGACAGTGCTCACCGCACGGTTTGCCGCATTCAGCAGCGTTCGCGGCGTGATTGATTCAGGTGTGCGCATGAACGCGAGCTTGCGCCTTTGCATCTCGCGAGCGATCTGCACCTGATGATCGTCGACGTGTTCGCGGTAGCGGGCTAGCCGCGGAACAAGAATCGGGCACTTTCCCTGCTCGAAGGCGGTAAGCGCCGAGCCCGTGCCAGCGTGGGAGATCACCACATCGGCTTCACGCATGGCGGCGCAAAGCTCCTCGTGGGGCACCCGGTTTCGTCCCTCGATTCCCCAGCGCGACGTGTCTTGAGGTCCTACCTGCCAGAGCACTTCGTCGACGTCATGGAGCAGCGGAACAAGTGCATCAAACAGCCGGTCGAAGCCGTAGCCCTCTTGAGTGCCCACAGTGACGACCGCTCTGCTCACCCGCCTCGACGGCACCACTGCGGGCGCGTTCGGCACAAACTCATCGAAGATCGAGCCCGCATACGACCAGCGTTTGCTCTGCCAGGCCGGATACTGCGTGTAGGTCTGCACGGCGGGTAGCTGCTGCAGGATTCGGCCAGTCATGCTGGGACCGTCCGCGCGCGCGGCGCTCTCTATGTAATAGGTGCGGGCGCCACTGCTTGCGGCCATGGGAAGCACCGCGACCGCTGGGCTTGAACCGGTGCTGAATGCCCTGTCATAGGTGTGTGCTTTCATCACCTTTCTGGCCACGGAGTACAGTTTTGCGAGATTGACGAGGTCGCGTGGTGCGACAAAAGGCGCATAGTGCACCTCCCGATCGGCCAGCAACGAAGACGATAAACCATTCTCGAACGTCACCCAGACTTGATCCGCTGGGTCGACTCCCAGTCGACTCGACAGTGTATAGAGCTGCTTGAGATGGCCGCCCCCAGAGCAGACCATAAGTGTTTTCGCCATTTCATTCCCCAATTAGTAGGCGCCATCGTGCTTGAACATTTGAACGAGCGTTCTGCCGATAATCAGCAGATCCCCGGTGAGTGACCAGTTCTCGACGTAGTACAGATCGAGTCGAATGCTCTCGTCCCAACTGAGATCACTGCGGCCACTCACCTGCCAGAGACCCGTGATACCGGGTTTAGATATCAGACGTCGAGTCTCGTGACCCTCGTACTCCTCTACTTCGCTGGGCAGCGGCGGTCGCGGGCCGACCAAGCTCATCTCTCCGCGAAGCACGTTCCATAGCTGAGGCAGCTCATCGAGTGAGTAACGCCGAAGAACTCGCCCCACGGCAGTCACGCGCGGATCATCCTTGACCTTGAAGAGCACGTCGTTGCCGAGGCGCTTGCTTTCAAGGAGTTCTCGTTGCGCTTCGGCATCGACGACCATGGAGCGAAACTTCAGCATGGTGAAGGTCTTGCCGCCTACGCCAATTCGTTGCTGCCGAAACAGCACCGGGCCGTCGTCGCCAGCGCGGATCAGGATCGCGATTATCGCGAGAACAGGGGTGATGAGCAGGAGGCCGCCGAGAGTGGCGACAACATCGAAGAGCCTCTTGACCGAGTGCGCAAAGCCAGAGTACTGGGGCAGCTGCACATGGACCATCGGCAAACCCGCTACCGGACGCAGATGGATTCTCGGGCCGGCCACATCGGTCAGTCGTGAGACCAAGATGAGTTCAGCGCGGGAGTTCTCCATCGCCCACCCGAGCTTCCGGATCTGGTCGCGCCCGCCGGGAAGTTCGCCCGCGATCATCACCGCTCTGATCCGTGAAATGCGTGCGGTTGACACAGCGCTTTCGTACGACACGCGCGGAAGCGAGTCGAGGATCGCTTGGTCGGACGGCGAGGCCTTGTGGAGGGGCGAACTCAGCGAGACCGCCACCGGCCGATAACCGGCCGCGAGATTGCGCCGCAGCTCGACAACCGTGCGGGCAACGTCGTCAGGTGCGCCAACCACCATGACTCCGGTGGCACATCGACCGCTACGCCGAAGCAGAATCAGCACCCTGCGCCACGCCAGCCGGCCCACAAGAAGCAACACGATCCCCACGGGGAGCGCGACCGCGACGTAGCCGCGAGCGAAGTCGATCTGCGCCACGTAGCAGACGACCGCCACCGAGCCGAACGCGACAAGGGTGCCGTTGATCACGCGGGCGTACTCGGTGAGGCCCTCACCGAACAAGCGCTTGGCGCGACTTCTCACGGCCCACAGCGCGATCAGCCACACCAATCCGATCGCAGCCGCCGCGATCGCGAAATACGCGTCGATTGGTTCACGCCAAGTCGGGATCACCCCGAAGCGCACGGTGCTCGCCAGCGCCAGAGAAGCCATGATCGCCAGTACGTCGCCAATCAGCACGCCCGCGGCGAGGCGCTGATACCACCCGGGTGAACGCGGCTGGCGCGGAACCACGTCGAAGTCCGCAGAGACCGTTCTCGGTTCCACGAACTCAGCTTGATTCAACATGCTCACAGTGCCCCCAGGCACAGCAGTCGGACGAATGGTGCGGCCTGATTGCCAGGCCGCTGGATTCCCAGTTTCACAGCGGATGAAGCGATACTTCTATGCCTTGGCTCTAAAGCAACCCCCCAGGCAACACCAAAGGTAGGGGGCGCGGGTCACATCTGTAAAGTCAGCGCCGAAACACTTCACTTCGATGTAACAATGGCGATCGCATCAACAGATCGAGAATCACGCGATGGCGCGACTCCCAACTGTGTTCGCTCACGAAATCCCGTCGCTCGGCCTCGCTCATGGGCCCGATCTCAAGCGCCCGGTCAATCAGCGGTCCCATTCCCGCGGCAGTGGGTGCCACGAGAACTCGGTCGTTGATTCCGCGCACGGGCGGCAGGTCGATCGATACGACGGGAAGGCCTGCTGCAAGATACTCGTAGATCTTCAGAGGGCTCATTGCCTCGGTGAGCGCTGTACGGCGATGGGCGAGCAGCGACAGCTGGCAATTGCGCAGTGTTGCCACGAGCTCATCGCGACCGACTCCCCCGTGGACATGCACGTTGGCAAGTTCGCGCAGCTGGCTGACGTAGTCAGGGTCAGGAGACGGGCCGAGCAAAATGAAGTGCATGTCTGGCCGGCTGTGCGCGAGCGCCGCGACCGCGTCGGTGTCGAGCCGCTGATCAATCGTGCCCGCATAGACCGCTCTTGGTTTTGGAAGCGCTGCCAGCCACTCCGGTTCCGGCGGCAGCGGCGCAAGCCATTCCGCGGGCGAAACACCGTTAGGAACAACCATCGACGGGCCCAACGGCCTGATGCGATCGATGATCTGCTGGGACACCGCGGCAACGGCTATCTCGGACTCTCGTATCTGCTGGTAGGCCATTTGGTATGCCGGCCAGTACTCCTGCCGGCTGGTCGAGCTGAGCCAGTCATCACGCCCGAAGTAGAGCACACTCGATGCCCACGCGAACGGGCAGAAAGCGGCCACGAGAGGGTTTGCTGTCACGATGACGGGAACGCGCAGACCCAGTTGCTCAGAGCGTCGTTTGAGAACGGAATCGTATCGGCGGTATTCACCGACGATCGCGCCGAGCTTCGTAGGATCAGCACGACGCATTCGAGCTGGGGTGATCAGCGCTCCCCGTTTGCTGGCGGCAAACCTCGGGCCGGTCTCGGGCGAGAACCCAGCGCGCAGCACGCTAGGAATAGATCGGTACGGGTTCGCCACCAACAGACCCGCGACCTCGTCCGCATTGAGCAGCGTCTGAAGAATGCGATCCGGCGGGCGCATCATTCCGCGGGCTTCGGCGTCTGCGTACGTCTCGTAAGAGAACGTGAAGACAACGTCACGGCCCGTCGTCATTGCGGTAACTCCCGGATCACACGCGCAGGCGCGCCGACCGCGATGGTGCGCGGCGGGACATCGCTAGTGACCACGCTGTTCGCACCAATAACGGCACCCGCACCGATCTCGACCCCTGGCATGACGACGACGTTCTGACCGAGCCACGCGCCGCGTCGAATGCGCACGGGTGCGATTCGGGTCAGCGCCTGGTCACGGATGGGAATGGTCGGATCGTCGAAGCCGTGCATGTGGTCGGCAATGTAGACCCCCCGCGCCATGGCTACCGCCTCTTCGATCACCACTTCCTGCACGGCCGCGATTGAGACCTGGTTCATCCGCACGCGGTCTCCGATGTGAATCACGGTGCCGGGCGTATCCAATCGAGGAACCATGAACCACGATGAAGGCCCCACGAGAACGTTGCGGCCGATGGAGACCTTGTGCGGGTTGCCCGCGCGAAATGGCAGCATGATTCGGCTGCCCCGACCAATATGCGCGAAGCCGCCTCTCACGAAGGCTGTGAAGGCGGCGTCACGCACACGCATCACATTCTGAATCAGCTTCATGCCGTTCATGCGGCGGCTCCGTGAGCGCCATCGCTCGAAGTGACTCTCGCGCCCGCGGGCAGCATCCCATCAAAGTTCTTGCTCGCGAGGCTGGTGACGGTCGGGAGCGCGGCCAGGATCGCACCTCGAAGCTCGGGCTCGTTCTCGATGAGCATCGACACCGCCTCTGGCAGGCGCTGTTCCAGTCCCGGTCCGGGTTCGAGGCAGAGCTGCGGGGTGCCCAACAGGTTCATGAGGCCTTCGACCTTCCCTTGCGTGGCCAGTGTGAGAGCGGGCGTGCCGCTCATCGTTGACATCACGGCGAGATGCATGCGGCCTGTGACCGCGATACTCGCTCGCGCACCCAATCCGCGAATCTCGGGCGGGGTGAGAAGAGCACGCAGCGCTCTCACGCCCTCGTCGTTCGAGAACCGCGCCGCGAGCTCGTCACAGAAGGGCAGGTCGTCAGCGCCCGGTCGCGACACGTGCGGCACGATCAGCACCTTCATGCCGCTCGAGCGCAGGGTTTGAATCGTCGCGACATAGGGCTCGATGCCGGCTTCGACGAGACCGGAGGCATTGACGAGCGCAAGTCGATCGGAGTCGACAAGAGTCGGCCAGACGCGCGCCAAAGCCAGCGAATCGCCGCCCTTCGCGACAAAGACGATATCTGCCGTCTCGGTGACCTCAAGGCCATCGCGACGAGCGCGTTCCGCCGAGAGCGGGTCGCGTACGCATAGCAAGGCGCCGGCGC
Organism: Microbacterium marmarense; assembly: GCF_037204165.1. Taxonomy (NCBI): domain Bacteria; kingdom Bacillati; phylum Actinomycetota; class Actinomycetes; order Micrococcales; family Microbacteriaceae; genus Microbacterium; species Microbacterium marmarense. Next base: position 325,173 of record NZ_JBBDGL010000001.1, on the reverse strand, counting down.
GGGCAGCTCTTCGCAGCTGATCCAACGCGACCGGGTGAGGTGAAGCGTTCCAGCTGAACCCAAGCACACGGGTGTTCCACCCGAGCTCCGCAAAACGGCGTGCCAGCAGCGCGCGATTCACCGACGCCCGTGGCACGTATGCACCGTCCATAATGTCTGCACCGACGATCGAGAACGTCGTCGCGTCCGATGCCGCCGCCGCGAGACGACGCAGGTCTCTGGCCCTTCCCATGGCCGAGCCATACACAAGAGCCGGAAGCTCGATCAACTGCATACGGCCGGCAAAGCGTGGCGCAACTGCGATGTCTCTCGTCGATCGCACCGCGACGATTACGTGACCTTCGACCGTTTCGACGAACGCTTCCACGAGGGCCTGATCACCGATGTTGCCGCGACCAGGTGGCGCGACCAGCACGTGTGCTTCTCCCCCCGGCGCGGGTTGCAGACGCATGAATACGCGGTCCACGAATCGGATCACTCGCGGATGGCGCAGTGGCTTCATGACCCATGCCGGAAGCTTCATTCTTGTTCGCTTCCTCCCCAGATCGACAGCAACCGCTCGTCGGTCGGCATTGGTGTCTTGCTCTCCAGCCACGCGGTATCGATTGATGCCAAGGCGAAATCCGTCGTGAACGAACCGTTCTGTACGACCATACGAGACGCATCGGCCGAGATCATAGTGTTTGTCACCGTCGCCCACTCGCCGCGTAGGTTGCCGATCAACGTCGAGTTGCGCGCCGACAGTATTCCGACGCTACCCGCGCCGTTGACCGCGGCCGGCAGCCCGGATGTGAACGCATTCGCTTCGGCAGATAACGGATACCGCTGAAGCATGCGGTCGCCCGCAACGATCAACGTGTGATCGAATACGACATTCCGCGCGTTGCTCGAGGGGATGAATGCTGCGTTCGTCGATGCGAAGATCACAGAGTCTGTGATCGTGATGCCGTCTTGCAGCGGGTTGCCCGAAAGCTGCAGGGTGTCGCAGTGCGACTTGGATCCGTCGGGCTTGTACGAAGGCGCGATGTAGCACCCCACTACGCTGATGCCCTCCACGGCGTTGTCACCAGTGCGAAAGGCCCATGCATCCGACTCGGTGACCTGTGCTTCGGGCGTGACACACTCGACGAGCTCGACCTGCTGGGCAGGCACGTAGTCACCGCCGGTGATGTTGAACGCACGACCCTTCGATCGCGCCCAGGCGAAGTCTTGCACCGAAGTGAGCACCAGGCTATTGGGGAAGGTCCAGAACCCGATGAAAGAGACGCCGATCACGCGGTCAATGCGAATGGAGTCTTCCAAGCTCACACTCGAGATGCCATCACGGGGTGTGACCACCACTCGCGATGATCTTCCGGCCGAACCGATCAGTTGGAGCACTGGAGAACTTGATGATCCCGCTCCGAAACCAGGCAGAACCCCCGGCTTCACCAGCACGCACCCGGTCAGCTCACGCGAACGCTCATCGACGTACTTGATGGCATTTCCAATGGCGGTCCAGTTGCAATCCGCTTCGACCACGACGTCGAAGTCATCTGTGAGCAGCGGCGTCCGAGTCGGCCAGTGCGCCCCGGTGGGACCGAATTCCGCATTGACCAGCGACCCACGAGGCGCGCTGGTTGCCGCCAAACTGGTCGGCGTCGGCGTCGGCGTCGGAACAGCGGTCGGGGTCTGAGCGACCGGCGAAACAGGCGCACATGAAATCAGCGTCACCGGCGCGGCGGCGAACAGCAATGAAAGCGCCGTTCGTCGTGAGATATCACCCAATGTGTGGTCCGTTCTTTTCAATCGGACGTCTTCGGCCCACGCGTGCGGAGTGAGCGCGCGTCATTCAACCGTATGGGCGACGTGCTTCTCCCAGGTTACGGCGAGAATAATTCCCCCGGGTAGTAAAGGTCTCACACCACGCGCACATAAGCCGCCCTCACACCTGTGCGAGAGCGGCTTATGTGGATGAGATATTGAAATCTCAGCGAGAATCAGAGGGGGCGGATGTCTTCCGCCTGGAGGCCCTTCGGGCCCTGCGCGATTTCAAACTCGACGCGCTGGTTCTCTTCGAGCGAGCGGTATCCACTCGCGGTGATCGCTGTGTAGTGGGCGAAGACGTCTGCGCCGCCTTCATCCGGAGCGATGAAGCCGAAGCCCTTCTCCGAGTTGAACCACTTGACGGTACCCTGCGTGCTCATTACTTGCCGTTCTTTGGTGTGCTAGCGCCCCGTGCGCTAATCACTTCCACGCTATATAACTGGGGCGATGATCGCGAGGAAATTACTCGTTGTGACCCAAATGTTGCACAGCCGTACTCCTGACGTGCGATCAAAGTCCCCAACACCATCGGACGCCCGGGCTGAGCAAACTCGAAGCCCGGACGTCGACGGATCCCCCCGGATAGGCCACGCCATGCGTGACATCCACATGGTATCGATTTATCGACGCCCGAACCAGCAATCCCGGGCGAGATCATGAGCGGCTATGCTGCGCGCATCCGGGCCTTGCCTACGTCAGAACCGACAAAAAAGTCCTGAGCCGCGACTCGTTCGTAAACGATGCCGCGACTCAGGACAATGTGTGCGCGAGGGGGGACTTGAACCCCCACGCCCTTGCGGGCACTGGCACCTGAAGCCAGCGCGTCTACCTATTCCGCCACCCGCGCATGTTGACAAGGCCAAAAAGAACCTCGAACTCAACTTCCCGAGGATATCACGCCTCCTGCACTAGCCTCGAACTGGTGGGCATGAGCTCAACTACACAAGAGGGTTCTTCGCCGACTCAGACTCTGCAACTAGCATGTACCAACCGGCACCCCCCGTCCGAGGAGCTCCGTGGGACTACTTGACAGTTTCGAGAAAGGTCTCGAGCGCGCCGTAAACAGCGCATTCGCGAAGACCTTCCGCAGCGGCATTCAGCCCGTCGAAATCGCCTCTGCGCTACGCAGCGAGCTCGACAAGAAAGCTGCCGTCGTCTCCCGCGACCGCATCCTGGCTCCGAACACCTTTACTGTGCGGCTCTCGCCCGCCGATGACGCGAATATGGCGTCGCTGGGCAACGCCCTCAACGACGAACTGCTCACGCTTGTCAACAAGCACGCGACATCACAGGGGTACTCCTTCGCGGGCAGCGTCAGTATCACCCTGACCGGTGATGAGCAGGTATCCACCGGCACGTTGCGGGTGGACTCCTCCACTGCCCAGGGCGGCACAGTGGCATGGCGTGGCGTGGTCGACGTTGAAGGCAAGCGGCATCCGCTGGTCAAGGCCCGAACCGTGATCGGACGCGGCAGCGATGCCGACATCACCATCTCCGACGCTGGCACCAGCCGCAAGCACGTTGAGATTCTGTGGGACGGCGAGCGCGCCATGGTCCGCGATCTCAACTCGACCAACGGCACGATGCTCGACGGCCATAAGATCACCGAAGCTGCGTTGCCGCCCGACTCCACGGTGACAATCGGACGCACGGCGATCGTCTTCCGCGTGGTGGCTCACTCCGCTCCTCCGAAACCCAAGCTCTCTGCCGACGACGCGACTCGCGCCTACAACCTTCGAGATGGTGGTCCCCTGGCATGAGTGAACTCACCCTGCTCCTGCTGCGCATCGGGTTTCTGGTGTTGCTGTGGGCGTTCGTGTTCGCGGTCGTCTACTCGCTTCGAGCGGATCTGTTCGGCGTGAAAGTGCGGCGGATGCCCGATGCCGCACCAGCTGGAGCGGATTCAAAAAAGTCCGCACCCTCTAACAAGACGGCTCCCGTGGCGCCGCCTGCGGCCGCGCCGCCCTCGAAAGCGGGCCCAGCCACCACCACCACGGTAGAACGCATCGTCATCACCAGCGGCCCCAAGGCGGGTCTCGAGCTGCCACTGGGTCACGAGCCGCTCACGATCGGGCGTTCCAGCGAATCTGGCCTGGTGATTCGCGACGACTACACGTCGAGCCATCACGCGCGTCTCGTGCTGTGGGGCGAGCAGTGGATGCTGCAGGATCTCGATTCGACGAACGGATCGTGGCACAACGGCACTCGCGTAACCACGCCCGTGCCGGTGATCGTGGGCGCTCCGATCAAGGTTGGCGCCACTACTTTCGAGTTGCGAAAGTAACGGGGCGGGCCCACCCATATGGTCTTTCAAGGCTCCAGCACCGCCATCTCGCACACCGGGAAGGTGCGCTCGAACAACCAGGACTCCGGCTACGCCGGCTCTAATCTGTTCGTGGTTGCCGATGGCATGGGCGGACACGCTGGCGGCGATGTGGCATCAAGCCTCGCCGTGTCTCGGCTTCAGCAACTCGACGTGCCTTACGAGTCCACCACGGTGGCCGAACGCGCACTGCAAGACGCTATTACCGAATCAGCAACCGATCTGATCGACACCGTGCACGTGCGCCCCGAGCTGGCCGGCATGGGAACGACGGTGAGCGCACTGCTGATGGTCGACGAGTACGCGGTCATCGCGCACATCGGCGACTCGCGCATCTATCTCTTTCGCGATGGCAATCTCACCCAGATCACCACCGACCACACCTTCGTGCAACGTCTCGTCGACTCTGGGCGCATCACTCCAGAAGAAGCGCGCTATCACCCTCGCCGATCGGTGCTCATGCGTGTGCTCGGCGACATGGATCCCAATCCAGAGCTCGACACCTTCATCATGCCGACTCAGCCAGGCGATCGGTGGCTGCTCTGCTCAGACGGTCTGACCGGAGTTGTCGACGACCCTCATACGAGCAAAACGCTGGCGCTCGGCCTCGCTCCCGGACGCACCGCCGACAGCCTGCTCAAGCAGGCCCTCGATGGCGGCGCTCCAGACAACGTGACGATCGTGATTGTCGACGTCGGCGGGCAGCATCCACTGTTCTCAGGCACACCCACCATCGTCGGATCAGCTTCGAACCCGACCGGCATCGAAGTTCCCGCGGCCAAGCCGAGCCGCACCAGTTGGCTGCACCCGAATCGTCAGGCCGCCAATGAACCCACTCACTTCGAGCCCGCGCCGGAGTTTCTCGAAGAGCTCATCGAAGAAGACAAACGCCGCAATCGCCGACGGCGCATCGGCTGGATCGTGGGTGTGATTCTCGTGCTCGGCATGATCGGCACCGCGCTGTGGTTCAGCTACGAATGGACTCAGACTCGGTACTTCGTGGGGGCGGACGAAGACTCCGTGGTGATCTTCCAAGGGGTGCAGCAGAATATCGGTCCGATCTCGTTGTCGACCCCGTACGAAGACACCGAGATTCCGTTGGATTCGCTCTCGGACTTCGCGCTGGCGACTGTTGAGCAGACGATCTCGGCGAGCTCTCTCACAGACGCACGCCGTATCGTCACTTCAATCAGCGAGATCGCGGGAGGAGGCGAATGAGCAACATCACCAAACCTGCCGGCGACGTCTCAACCGACACGGCGGTCATCCGCGCCCTGCGCAAGATCCGCGCACCTCAAACGCAGCGCAACCGCGAACTGGGACTGTTGATCTTCGTCTTCCTCATCAACGGGGCAGCGGTCGCACTTGTGCAACTGGGCGCCACTGATGCCCTCGACTGGACGTTCCTGATCTACTGCGGCACGCTGACGGCGATCGTATTGGCTCTGCATATTCTGCTGCGGCTGCGTGCGCGCGACGCCGATCCGTTCGTTGTGCCGATCGCCACTCTGCTCACCGGACTCGGCATCGCCGAGATCTACCGCCTCGACATCTATTGGGACCGCCACGGGTGGGATTCCTTCTCCACCCGACAGCTCGTGTGGGCAGGAATCGCCCTCGGCTGTGCGCTCATTGTGGCTTACGCGCTGCGCAACTATCGCGTGCTGTTTCGCTATACGTACATCTTCGGCTTCGTGGGAATTGCACTGCTGCTGCTGCCGTTCATTCCATTCCTGAGCACCAATGCCAACGCCAACGTGTGGATATCAGTCGGCATCTTCTCGTTCCAACCGGGAGAACTGGCAAAGATCGCGCTAGCGATCTTCTTCGCTGGCTATCTCGTGCGCACGCGAGAGAGCCTCACCTCGGTGGGAACGAAATTCCTCGGACTCACCTGGCCGCGTGCCCGCGAGCTCGGCCCCCTGATGGTGGTCTGGCTGATCTCGCTCGCCATCATCGTGTTGCAACGCGACCTTGGTACTGGCGTGCTGATATTCGGCATGTTCGTCGTCATGCTCTACGTCGCGACGGGCAAAACCAGCTGGGTGCTTATGGGCCTCGTTCTTGTGGTCGCGGCAGCACTCGTCGCCACGCAGATTCTGCCTTATGTACGCAGTCGGTTCGAGAACTGGATCTACGCGTTCGATCCCGCTGTCATTGAAGCGCCGGGCGGCAGTTACCAGCTCGTTCAGGGCATCTTCGGCATGGCCAATGGTGGCCTGCTGGGCACAGGCCTGGGACAAGGCCGCCCGTATCTCACCCCCGTCGCCGAGAGCGACTACATCTTCCCCAGCCTCGGTGAAGAGCTCGGCTTGATCGGAGCGTTCGCGATCCTCTGCCTTTACATCATCTTCACGAGTCGAGGCATTCGTATCGGGCTGGCCGGTCAAGATGACTTCGGCAAGCTCCTCGCAACGGGACTGTCATTCACGATCGGTTTGCAGGTATTCATCATGGTTGGCGGCGTAACGCGAGTGATCCCGTTGACGGGCCTGACCACGCCCTTCCTTGCAGCGGGCGGATCGTCGCTGGTTGCAAACTGGATCATTGTGGCCATCCTGCTGCGCATCTCAGATGCCGTGCGCAGTCGACCCCGGGTGGTGATCGGCTAGATGACAAAAGAACTACGCCGGGTGAGCTTGGTGCTCCTTGCCATGGTGATCGCTCTGTTTGCCTCGACGAGTTGGATTCAGGTCATCGACGCTGATGCACTCGCCGAGAATCCTGACAACAAGCGCGCACTCTACGACTCGTACGAGGTGCAACGAGGCTCGATCATTGCGAGCGGTTCGGCTATCGCGTCATCGGTGAGCACCGACGACGTGTACAGCTGGCAGCGCGTCTACCCCGACGCCGAGATGTGGGCGAGCGTCACAGGCTGGATCAACCCGGTACTCGGGTCTGCCACCGGCATGGAGCAGTCGATGAATCAGGTTCTCAGCGGCACGGCCGGATCTCAGTTCTTCTCGCGCGTCGAGCGCATCTTCACCGGTCAACCGCCGCGCGGGTCGAACGTGGTTCTGACCCTGGATGCCGCAGTGCAACAGGTTGCGTACGAGGCCCTGGGAGACTTGGAAGGCGCCGTGATCGCGTTGAATCCCGAAACTGGCGCCGTGATCGCAATGGTGTCGAGTCCTTCGTTCGACACCAACCTGCTCGCGCTTCACGATGCCGATGCGACGAACGAGTACTACGACTCTCTCGTCGCGGATCCGTCCAATCCCCTGTACAACCGCGCAATTGCTGGTGACCTCAACCCTCCTGGGTCGACCTTCAAGCTCGTGGTCGCGTCGGCGGCACTGTCGTCAGGCGACTACACCCCAGAATCCACGTTGCCCAACCCATCGACGTACACCCTGCCGCAATCCACCAGCGTGGTCTACAACGCAAGTAGGGGCACGTGCGGCGATGGCGACGAAGTGACGATCGCAGACGCCCTTCGCCTCAGTTGCAACATTCCCTTTGCTGAGCTCGCTGTCGAACTCGGCGACGACGTCATTCGCGAAGAGGCGGAGAAATACGGTTTCAACTCTTCGGTCGAGATCCCGCTGGTTTCTACCCCGTCGGTGTATCCCCGAGCACTCGATGACGCCCAGACAGCACTCACCGGCTTCGGTCAAGGTCAGGTGACAGCAACTCCGATTCAAATGGCTATGGTCTCGGCAGGAATCGCCAACGAAGGTGTCGTGATGACGCCCAGGATGCTTTCACGCGTGATCGGCCCCGACCTCACCTCGCAAGAGACATTCGAAAGCACCGAGTTCGCCCAAGCATTGGAAGCTGATGTTGCAGAGGAAATGGTCGCGATGATGGTCGCTAATGTCAGTGATGGTGCTGCGTCGGGTGCAAGAATAGACGGGGTCGAGGTGGGCGGAAAGACGGGAACGTCAGAGAACGGTGCGGATGATCCGTACACTCTGTGGTTCACCGGATTTGCTCCGGCTGATGACCCTCAGGTAGCCGTGGCCGTCGTCATTGAAGATGGTGGCGGGCAGGGACAAACGGGCAGCGGTAACTCCATCGCATCGCCCATCGCGAAGAAGGTCATGGAGGCGGTGCTAAGCAAATGAGACCAACGCAGGGTGTGACCTTCGGTGGCCGCTATGAGCTTGATTCCCGAATCGCGATCGGCGGTATGGGCGAGGTCTGGGAAGCGACTGATCATGTGATCGGCCGCACTGTCGCCATCAAAATTCTTAAAGACGAGTACATGGGCGATCCGGGCTTCCTCGAGCGCTTCCGCGCCGAGGCTCGCCACGCGGCGCTCGTCAACCACGAGGGCATCGCCAGTGTCTTTGACTACGGCGAAGAAGCGGGTAGCGCGTTCTTGGTCATGGAACTTGTTCCTGGCGAAGCGCTGTCGACAATTCTCGAGCGTGAAGGCGCACTGTCGACGGACAAAACGCTCGACATCGTGGCGCAAACGGCGGCAGCGCTGCAGGCTGCCCACGCGGCAGGTCTGGTGCACCGCGACATCAAGCCCGGAAACCTTCTGATCACGCCCGACGGTCGGGTCAAGATCACTGACTTCGGCATTGCGCGAATTGCCGACCAGGTGCCGTTGACGGCCACCGGACAGGTCATGGGCACGGTGCAGTACCTATCACCGGAACAGGCGTCTGGCCATCCCGCGTCTCCGGCGACTGACACCTATTCGTTGGGAATCGTCGCTTACGAGATCCTCGCCGGCCGACGTCCGTTCACGGGCGAATCGCAGGTCGCGATCGCGATGGCGCAGATCAATGAGCAGCCGCCGCCGCTTCCGGCTACGGTCGCGGAACCGGTGCAGAACCTCGTCATGGCGATGATCGCCAAGAAACCCGAGGATCGTCCGGCTTCATCAGCGGCAGTCGCCAACGGCGCTGCGGCCCTGCGACGCGGCGACGTCGCGGCAGCCATCGTGGCCATTCCCGCGATTGCTGGCGGCCTCGATGACTCGACGAAGCTATTGACTGCTTCAGGACAGACCTCGGCGACCACTCAACTGCTGTCTGCAACAGATCTTCCTGTCGATGCCGACGGTGAGCCCGAGAAGAAGAAGCGCAGCCCATGGACCTGGCCGCTCATCGCGCTGATCGTCTTGTTGTTGCTCGTTCTCGGTGGCACGGTATGGGCACTGCTGGCTGGGGGCGGCGACGCCGAACCTACGCCGTCAGCGAGCACGACCACGGCGACACCGACGCCCACTCGGAGTCAGACACCCACACCGACGCCGACGCCCACCTCCGAGACAGTCGATGTGAACGCTCTCGGGCTCAACGGCATGAGCTGCGACGATGCCCGAAACACCGCGCTCGAGGCTGGCATCGAGACGGTAACGTGCACCGAAGGCAATGCGGCAACTTCTGAAGATCAGGTCGACACTGTCTACTCCTTCGAACCGCAAGGAAACGTTCCCAAGGAACGCGAACTCGTGTTGACCTACTACGGCCCGATGACGGCTATCGGCGCACCCAGCGCACCCACCATCGAGGTCGGCGGTTCGGCCGCTGGATCCGTAGAAGCCGGCGCCACCGTGCAGGTCAATTGGAGCGCGTTCACGTGCCCATCTGGCACCGGGACCGTGAGCGCCTACAACCTCAAAGCAGTGAACGGCACGTTCTCGACTACCGGTGGCTCAGAAGCATCGTTCTCGCCCACCGATCGCCCGGTTGATCTGGTGGTCGCGGATCAATCCGGTCAATCGCTGTTCGTCACCTACACGGTCTCGTGCACCGGCAACGGCACGAGCCGCGATTCTGATGCATCCAGCCAGGCTCAAGCCACGATTACCGACCCAGCACCAGACCCGACGCCGACACCCACGCCGTGACCGCCGAACCACGTGTGCTGTCAGGTCGCTACCGCATCGATGAAGTCATCGGTCGCGGCGGCATGGCGACGGTGTTCCGCGGCGAAGACCTCACGCTCGGCCGCGAGGTCGCGATCAAGGTGCTTGATCGCGACTTGGCGAACGACAATGCATTTCGCACGCGGTTTCGGCTAGAAGCCCAAGCAGCCTCACGCATGGCGCACCCCACCATCGTGCGTGTCTACGACGCGGGTGAAGATGCTGCGGTCGGTGACGACGGGGTCACCCGCCCGGTTCCGTACATCGTGATGGAGCTCGTCAAGGGCAGGTTGCTCAAGGACATAATCGCGGCCGGGCCGGTGCCCGTCGCTGACACAGTGCGGTACATCGACGGCATTCTCGAAGCGCTCGAATACTCGCACCGCGCCGGGGTGATCCACCGCGACATCAAGCCCGGCAACGTCATGATCACCGAGGCCGGCGGCGTCAAGGTCATGGACTTCGGCATCGCGCGGGCTGTTTCAGACGGGTCGTCGACCGTTGCTGAAACGACAGCCATCATCGGCACCGCCTCTTATTTCTCTCCCGAGCAGGCCAAAGGCGAACCGGTCGATGCACGCGCTGACGTGTACTCCACCGGCGTGGTGCTATACGAACTGCTCGTTGGTCGACCGCCCTTCCGCGGCGAAACACCGGTTGCTGTTGCCTACCAGCACGTAAGCGAAGCGCCGATCGCTCCTTCCGAGGTGAACGACACGGTGCCGCGCTCTCTCGACGCCGTCGCCCTGCGCGCCCTGGCGAAAGACCCGTATCAGCGCTACCAAGACGCAGCGTCGTTCCGTGACGCCGTCGACGCAACGGTCGATGGTCGATCACCTTCAAAGCGACAGGTCAGCACGCTCACCAGCGAACTCTACGGCCCGAATCCGCGTCATGCGGCCGAGACAGCTCGGTCACTTCGCCAGCTCAGCACCGACACCACGATGACCCGCACTCAGGCAGGTCCCCCGGTCGCATGGATTTGGACGGGCGTCGGAATTCTGGCAGTACTGCTAATTTCGATCGCGTTCTGGGTGTTCTCGATTCGTCCAGACGAAGCTCCTCCAACGTCGGCGAGCACGGTGCCCGACGTCACGGGCATGACGTATGAACGCGCAATTGAGACCTTGGCAGAAGCGGAGCTGCTTGCAGTGCGCATCAACGAAGAAAACGCCCAGGTCGCCGAGGGCAACGTCATCCGCACGGACCCCGAAGCAGACGAGACCCTCGTTCCGGATTCAGAGGTGCGTGTCTACGTCTCCGAGGGCAAAGAGACCGTCACCGTCCCGACGCTCGACGGTCTCGGTCAAGACGCCGCAACCGCTGCGCTTGAAAGTGCGGGGCTGGAGTTGGGAATCGTCACTCAGCGCAACGATCCTTCGTTGCCTGGAGGCACCGTGATCTCGGCTGACCAGCCTGAAGGTGCCGTCGTGCCGATCGGATCTACGGTCAATCTCGAAGTCGCCTCGGGTCGAGTAACCATCACCGACGTGACCGGCTACACCGTCGATGCCGCCACTCGTGATCTTGAAGCACTCGAGCTCGCGGTTCTGACGCAAGAAGACACCTCGTGCCCGTCATCCAACGCGGACCCCGTCGTCGCCTCGCAGTCCTTGGCTCCCGGAGATGTACCGATCCACTCCGAAATCACACTCGTTTACTGCTCTGGCACGTAGCCTGCCCCGCGGTGGGGTCGCAATGCCGCGCCGCGAACCGCAGCATCCGCAAAGCCAATTGACGCGAGCCAGTTGCCCAGCAGCCGATAGCCGCCCTGTGTGAGCACACTCTCAGGGTGAAACTGCACGCCGTGCATGGGCGCAGTCATGTGCGCGATGCCCATGATCACCCCACCCTCGGTGCGACTCGTCACGACTAGTTCGTGCGGCAATGATCGGGGGAGGATGGCCAGCGAATGGTACCGCGTTGCGGTGAATGGGTCGGGCAGTCCGGCATAGATCGGGTCACCATCGTGATGCACGAGCGACGTCATGCCGTGCATGAGCTCCGGTGCACGCTCGACGGTGGCGCCGAACGCTTCTGCAATAGCTTGGTGGCCCAGGCAGACACCAAGAAGCGGGATGCTGGCAGTTGCTGCCGCGCGCACGATGGCGATTGACGCTCCCGCATCGAGGGGAGTCCCAGGACCCGGCGAGATGATGATGCCCTGGTACTGCGAGACCAGATTTTCGGGATCGTCGACAGCGTCTGCTTCAACCAGGTCTGTCGCGACGCCGAGTTCGTTGACGTAGCCGACCAGGGTATGAACGAAGCTGTCGTGGTTGTCGATCACGAGAACTGGCGCGATCGGGTCCGAAGCGTCAGCCAACAGTGACTTCTTGCGGAACGATAAACGGACTCACCCACGGAAAGACGCAGAAGAAGAGCCCGTAGACGACCGCTGCCGCCAGTATGAGCAAGAAGAAGACCCGCAACCACCAAGGTCCGGGCAGAACATGCCATAGCGCTGCGTACATCAGACGCCTTCCGTCAACGAAGTGGGTGGGCCCTCGGACCGCGGGGTAAACGACTCGAAGAGTCCGTACCCGACGATTCTCTCTGCCAGCGAATACATGGGGCTACAGCTTGTCATCGTGATGTAGTTGCCGCCAGCGGGAACGTCCGGTGCTTGCGGCACGGGCAGCAACACTTCCACTTCGCTCGGGGTCACATACTCAAGGGTGCGAAAGCGGTACGTGTACCAGCCTTCTTCCACCTCGACGACGATGGCATCGCCGACGTGCAGATCTGCGATGGCGTTGAAGGGTGCGCCGTAGGTGGTGCGGTGTGCTGCGACAGCGAAATTGCCTTCTTCGCCGGGCATCGCTGTACCGGGGTAGTGGCCGATGCCGATCGGGTCGAGCGTTGTCTCTCGCGTAACTCCGCCGGCAATCGGCACAACGTAGTCATCGCCGAATCGCGGGACGTACATGTTCGCGAAGATCTCGCCGTCAGCAGGTTCGGAGAGAATGACCGGATCTGCCGTCGACGGAGCGTCGTCGCCATCCTCGCTAGGAGTGGGCGTCGTTGCGGGCGGTTCGTACTCCTGAGCCCACTGTTCTGACAGTTCTTGACCAGCGGCGTTTCGCTCTGCGCCATAGATGATGTCGCCGATCCACAGCTGCCACGCAACGAACAGCAGTGTCACGGCACCGAGAGTGATCAGAATCTCACCCACAACGCCCAAGAAAGTGGCGCGTGGACGCTTCTTGGGCGCACGTCGTGATCGATCACGCAGCCCATCAGCACTGGCATTCGTGTCGAAAAAGGCCGCTTCACTCACAGGGAGATTCTAGAGGGGCAACACTGTGCTCTCCCTGGCAGTTAGACTGTGCCAATGGCAAGATCCGGCAAAGACGACGACTCGTTGATCGAGCGCGCAGAAGGCGAAGCGGCACCCAATCCGGTGTGGTTCAAGCCCATCATGCTCGGGCTGATGCTCCTTGGCCTCGTGTGGGTGCTTTTCTTCTACTTGAGCGGCTCCGCAGGTCCGATCCCTGACATCGGCGCGTGGAACCTCGTGATCGGATTCGGGATCGCCTTCATCGGCTTCTTGATGACGACGCGCTGGCGCTAGCGCCCAGCACTATTAGGCACTGAGCTGCCCGCCTCGGCGGAGCAGCTCTTTTGCGTGTCTGCAAGAAGGTGCCACGGGCGAATTACACGGGTGTGATTCATCCCCAGCTGTGGATGAACCTGTGGATAACTCGCTAGCCGTAGATGAAGGCCGGCACGAAGAGCAGTCCCACAAGTCCGGCTCCCACCGCGATGAGCAACCAGATCTGGGATCTGCGCTGACTCGCCATTCGGGTGCGCGTGAAGATGAATGCCACCAACAAGCCGGTGAGCAGACCACCCACATGCGCTTGCCAAGAGACGTTGTAGCCCGGCAGAAATCCGATCACCAGGTTGATTCCGAGGATGATCGCGATACTCATCACATTCGCGCCGAGATGACGCCCGATGATGAGCAACGCGCCAAAAAGCCCGAAGATCGCGCCAGAGGCTCCCACGACCGGTGTTGCGAATGAGAGCAGTGCGACCGCTACCGAGCCGCCGAGCGTGCTCAGCAGGTAGAGCGTGACAAACCGTGCGCGTCCCAGAATCGGCTCGAGAGTTCTCCCAATCATGAACAACGCCAACATGTTCAGGCCGAGGTGCCAGAGCCCTGAATGCACCAGCGCGACGGTGAAGAGTCGCCAGGGCTGGAACGTTCCTGAGATCTCCGGGTAGAGGTAGGGCGCCCAAAACAGCATCGCGGGCTCATAGATGTCAGAACCGAAACCCGGGATCAGCTGAAGCAAAAATGACAGCGCCGTAATGCCGACGATTGCGTATGTGGCAAGCGGACGTGAGTCAGCCACGACCGCACGAGACCGAGACCACCGGCGCTGCGCGGTGCGCTGCGCCGGTGTCTGGGCCTTCTGCTGATCACGCAAGCACTCCGGGCACACCACGCCAACGGCCGCAGGCGTTTGGCATTCCGCGCACACCGTCCGCAGGCATCGCTGGCAGAGCACAAAGCTCTGGCGATCCGGATGCCGGTAGCAGAAGTTGTCGCGATTGCGCTGGAACTCGTTCGTGCTCACGTTTACGCTTATGCGCCGGTATTAGACGGCGACGATGTCGATCGATTCGATGACGACAGGCTCCACTGGACGGTCACCAGCACCAGTTCGTACCTCGCTGATCGCGTCGACGACCGCCTTCGAAGCGTCGTCGGCAACTTCACCGAAAATCGAGTGCTTGCCCTGCAGCCACTCGGGGCCGCGGCCACCCTGGCCAGGAACGGTGATGAAGAACTGTGAACCGTTGGTACCTTCGGCCTGGCCGGTGATGGCGTTGCGGCGAAGTCCAGCGTTTGCCATAGCAAGCTTGTACGGATCCGTGAAGGTCAGTTCGCCGTGGATCTCGTCGTTGAAGTTGTACCCGGGACCGCCGACGCCCTGACCGAGGGGGTCGCCACCCTGGATCATGAAGCCGGGGATGATGCGGTGGAAGATCACGCCGTTGTAGAGCGCTCCTTCACCGGGCTTTCCAGTAGCGGGGTCAGTCCATGAACCGGTTCCATCGGCGAGACCGATGAAGTTCTGGACGGTGCGAGGTGCGTGGTCACCGAAGAGGTTGACAACAATGTCGCCGTGATTGGTGTGGAACGTTGCGACAGCAGTGTGAATCGTCATTGTGCCATTCTCTCAGAGTTCGCGCCAGGCTCTGCCGATACGCTGACCATCTGGCAAGATAGGGAGACAGACATCCCCAAGACAGGGAGGGCATTGTGAGCCTCAGCCGTAAGCGCACGAAGGAACTCAAGAAGCTTCAGTCACAGGCGAACAACCTGTGGGAGTCGCAGCAGACGTTGGTGGGTGAAGCCGCCGACATTGCACGCGAAGCAAGTCGCCAGCTCAACCACTATGGTCGCGAGCAGGTCGCACCGCAGGTGCAGGCTGGCTACGCGAAGAGCGTCGACTATTCAAAGCAAATCTTGTCGGATCGCGTTGTTCCGGCCGCCGGCGCCGTCGTGGGCTCCGCGCTTTCGGTGTGGGACGCCGCCAACGACACTCGTTTGCGTCTCGCCGACGGCAAGGGTCTCGGAAAAGTCGACTCGGCGGCATACGCCAAGAAGGCCGACAAGTACTCGAAGGATGCCACGAAGAAGCTCGCTGCAAAGCTGTCGCTTCTGGAGCCCGAGAAGAAGCGGATGGGTGTGGGCGGAACGATCGCCATCATCCTCGGTGTAACCGCCGCACTGGGTGTGCTTTACGCCGCTTGGCAGACGTTGCGCGCCGATGACGAGCTTTGGGTTGCCGACGACCCGCTGCGTGCACCTGACGCCTGAAAGCACGACGCTGGTTGACCCCGTTTCGGTGCTCAACCGTGTATTCGCCGCCGGGCTCTCCCTATTGAGAGAGCCCGGCGGCCTTTTTCTTTGGGACAGCCAGCCGGTTGCTTTGATCTCGCGTCCATCGCTTTGATCGTCTCCCCGACCTGCACCAAGAAGACTGCCCCTCTGCTCATTCCAGAGCAGAGGGGCAGTCTTGTCGTTCTATCGAACCGGCTGTCGCATCCGTTTTCTACTTGGACGAACCGACCAGATCCTGCACGGCGACTTTGATGGCGGCGAAGTCGTCTTGCTTCTTTGCGATGAACTCGAGGGCTTCAACACCGGTCGCGAGAACCTCGTTGGCTGCTTCACCCACATCTGAGAACTTGTGGCTGACGTCTCCGGCAAGCCCGCCTTCCAACATCAATCGGCTCACCAGATCCAGCCTGAGCACCTTGGTGTCTTTGTTGAAGCTCAGCTTGTCGAGGTCGATCCACACCATCCCGGGTCGCGTCGTGGACTCGAAGACGTAACGCTTGTTCGTCAGGTCGAGCACCACCTGCCAGATCGTCTGCGATGCGTCTGGTTTACCCGGCTCCGGGGTGCGGAACGGCTGTGCAGCGTTGCGAATGATGCTGAACATCGCTGCAATCGCATCGACCTGCGTCTTGGGCGGCACCTGGTGCTCGACGTAGAACGAGGCGCGTGCGAACCGATCGCTCGCGAGTGTAGAGCCGGGGAGCGGAGTGTCGCCGCCGAGGCCCGCCACCGTCTTCACAAGCTCAAGCTGCTTGTCGAAGGTGGGGGAGTTGGTCATGACCTTGTAGTCACGGCTGTGATACACCCGCGGCTTGCCATCGGTGTACTCGATGATGGCCGAGTCGCCAGAGGGATCGTTGATAGCGAGGTGCAGCGTAGGTACCAGGTGACCGGTCGGATCAAACAGCTGTGAGATCTCTACCTGCGTGTCGTTCGTCCATGCGACCGCCTCTTCCACGGTCTCGAAATTGTCGAGATAGTACTGCAACCACACTGCCTGACTCAGCTGAGTTGCGGTTGCTTCAGGCTTGCCATAATCAGACTCCGCAAGCCACAGGATGTGTCCTGCAAAACCCTGCTCATTCATGCCGTCTGTGGCGATCAGATCGAATGCCGTCGCGACGATGCTTCCGTACTTCGATGTCCAGGAAAGGTTTCCGTCAACGCCGTCGGTGCGCTCCATGCCACGCGGGTACTTCCAGATGTTGGAGAGCAAATCCATGTGGAAGTCCATGTTCCGACCAACGATGACTGACCCATTGGCATCGGGCCAAACAACTCGCGTGCACATACTCGTTACCTTTCCTTGAGAGGCATCTCAGTCGGCGCCGGTCGTCATACCCGCTCCCTTGCCTCACGCTTTCTATGCATGTTGGCACGGGAGAATCACGCGTCGCGGGCTCGAGGCGAAATCTCACCCCCAGATCACCCGCCGCGGGCAGAGAGCTTCACACTCGAATACCCAGCGCCTCACCCAGCGCCGGGTTGTCGCCCACAAGAGTCGATGCTGCCTCGGGCGACGCGCTCGCGGCGCAGATCGCGCAATCAACTCAAAAGAGAAGACGCCGACCCATCGGGTCGGCGTCTTCATGTAATTTGTGGAGCCTAGGAGATTCGAACTCCTGACATCCTGCTTGCAAAGCAGGCGCTCTACCAACTGAGCTAAGGCCCCGTGAGGGGGTACTGCGTGGGGCTACCTGGACTTGAACCAGGGACCTCTTCATTATCAGTGAAGCGCTCTAACCGCCTGAGCTATAGCCCCGTTTTCGTTGCTGTCCTTGCGTCGGCAACCTCCAAGACTTTACCCGATTTGGCATGATTTCTGAAATCGAGTCGTCATTGCAAACCGTCAGTTGGATGTGAACCCGACCAGCAGCCCACCAGTCACCTTGACCGCAAGGTTGTAGATGCCGGCGACAACCGCACCGAGCACGGTGACCACGATCAGATTGAGGATCGCGATGACCGCCGAAAACGCAAGCACCTGCGGCAAGCTGAGGTACTGCTGCAGGGTGAAACTGCCGTCAGAAAGCGTGCCAACCAGCTCGTCAACCTGAGTGATCAAACCAGTCGTCTCGACGACGAAATACACCATGACCATCGATACAACGGTGACGATCGCGATAGCGATCGCTGCCAAGAACGACATCTTCACTGCCGACCAGAAGTCAATGTAGACCAGGCGAAGACGCACTTGTTTGTTGCTCGACTTGGAGCTCGATTTTTTTGCGAGCTTGTCCGCTACTGTGCTCATTCGTCAGTACTTTCTTCGGGGTTCTCGGGAGACGCTTCGTCAGAGGTGGGCTCGGGCTCAACCGCTTCTTGTGCGGCCTCGGCCAAGCTCCGCTCGCCGTTGCGCGCAATCGCGATGATCTTGTCATCGTCGCCCGCACGAGCAAACACAACACCCATGGTGTCGCGACCCTTGGCAGGCACCTCGGCCACGGCAGAGCGTACCACCTTGCCGCTGGCAAGAACCACAAGGACCTCGTCCAGCTCCGAGACGATCAAACCGCCCGCCAGCTCACCTCGATCGTCGTTCAGCTTGGCAACCTTGATGCCAAGTCCGCCACGGCTCTGGGTTCGATACTGATCGACTGCCGTGCGCTTGGCATAGCCGCCCTCTGTCACGACGAAGACGTAGCCCGCGTCGCGCGCGAACGATGCGGAGAGCAAACTGTCACCCTCGCGGAACGACATTCCCTTTACACCCTCGGTGCTTCGGCCCATGGGGCGAAGGGCCTCATCGGTCGCGGTGAATCGCAACGACATGCCATGACGGCTGATGAGGAGAACATCATCGCCTTCGTCCACGAACAGCGCACTCACTACTTCGTCGCCTTCACGCAGACGAATAGCGATCACTCCGCCCTGGCGGTTGGTGTCGTACTCGGTGAGACGGGTCTTCTTCACCAGACCAGCCCGAGTTGCCAACACCAGGTAGGTGGCGACGGAATAGTCGCGGATGTCGAGCACCTGAGCGATTTCTTCGTCTGGCTGGAGTGCCAAAAGGTTCGCAACGTGCTGTCCCTTTGCGTCACGACCGGCTTCTGCAACGTCGTACGCTTTCGTCCGGTAAACGCGGCCCTTGGTGGTGAAGAACAGCAGCCAGTGGTGCGTCGTCGTGACGAAGAAGTGCTCGACGACATCATCGGCGCGCAACTGCGCACCCTTCACACCTCGCCCGCCGCGATGCTGCTGGCGATAGTTGTCGCTGCGCGTGCGCTTGATGTAGCCGTCGCGGGTAACCGTGATGACCATTTCCTCTTCTGGAATGAGATCTTCGTCGGTCATGTCACCGTCGAAGCCGTGCATGATCTGCGTGCGACGATCGTCGCCGAACTTGTCGACGATCGCAGTCAGCTCATCGCGAATGATGGTGCGCTGGCGGGTCGGATCGGCCAGAATCGCCTTGAAGTCGGCGATCTGAGCTTCAAGCTCGGTCGCCTCATCGATGATCTTCTGACGTTCCAGTGCTGCCAGACGACGCAGCTGCATCGCGAGGATGGCGTCAGCCTGAATGTCGTCGATCTCAAGAAGCACTTTGAGGCCCGCGCGTGCTTCGTCGACGGTCGGTGAACGACGTATCAGCGCAATCACTTCATCAAGCGCATCGAGGGCCTTCAGGTACGCCCGCAGAATATGCATGCGCTCTTCGGCTTTGCGCAGACGGTACGTGGTGCGACGCACGATCACTTCGATCTGGTGGTCAACCCACAGCGAGATGAAACCGTCGATCGGCAGAGTGCGAGGGATTCCATCGACGATCGCGAGCATGTTCGCGCCGAAGTTCTCTTGCAGCTGGGTGTGCTTGTAGAGGTTGTTGAGCACAACCTTCGCAACAGCATCACGCTTGAGCACGACGACGAGGCGTTGGCCGGTTCGGTCGCTGGTCTCGTCGCGGATGTCTGCGATTCCCGTGATCTTGCCGTCGCGCGCGAGGTCGCCGATCTTCACCGCGAGGTTGTCGGGGTTGACCTGGTAGGGCAGTTCGGTGATCACCAAGCAGGTGCGACCCTGCAGTTCTTCAATCGACACGACTGCGCGCATCTTGATCGATCCGCGGCCGGTTCGATAGGCCTCACGAATGCCATTCGTGCCGAGAATCTGCGCACCGGTCGGAAAATCGGGCCCGGGAATGCGCTGCATGAGCGCTTCGAGCAGTTCTTCGCGAGTTGCCTCTGGGTTCTCCAGTGCCCATAGAGCTCCCGAGGCGACTTCGCGCAGATTGTGCGGCGGGATGTTCGTTGCCATACCCACTGCGATTCCCACGGAACCGTTGACGAGCAGGTTCGGGAATCGGGCCGGCAAGACTGACGGCTCTTGGGTCTGGCCGTCGTAGTTGTCTTGAAAGTCGACGGTCTCTTCTTCGATGTCGCGCACCATTTCGAGCGCGAGCTGAGCCATCTTCGTTTCGGTGTATCGAGGCGCAGCTGCGCCCATGTTCCCTGGTGAACCGAAGTTTCCTTGCCCCTGTGCGAGTGGGTAGCGCATCGACCAGGGCTGCACCAGCCGCACCAGTGCGTCATAGATCGCAGTGTCACCGTGTGGGTGATACTGACCCATGACTTCGCCGACGACACGCGCGCACTTCGAGAACGACTTGTCGGGACGGAAGCCCCCGTCATACATGCCGTAGATCACTCGACGATGAACCGGCTTTAGACCATCGCGCACATCAGGCAAGGCGCGGCCGATAATGACGGCCATCGCGTAGTCGAGGTAACTGCGCTGCATTTCGAGCTGCAGGTCGACCTGGTCGATCTTGCCGTGCTCGTGGTAGCTTTCGGGACGCTCTTCGTCAGTCATTTGTCACTTTCGGTGTTCGATTGCCGCGGGGCAGAATCGAGAATCAGATGTCGAGGAAGCGAACGTCTTTTGCGTTGCGCTGGATGAACCCGCGCCGCGACTCGACGTCTTCGCCCATAAGCACGGTGAAGATCTCATCCGCGGCCGCGGCGTCGTCGATCGTCACCTGTTGAAGGGTGCGAGTCGTGTGATCCATCGTGGTTTCCCACAGTTCTTTGGGATTCATCTCACCAAGACCCTTGTAGCGCTGAATGCCGGCATCCTTCGGGATTCGGCGGCCATTGGCGAGCCCATCCTTGAGAAGCGCATCGCGTTCCCGATCTGAATACACGTACTCGTGTGGCGCGTTCGTCCATTTGAGTCGATACAGCGGCGGCATCGCGAGGTAGACGAATCCTGCCTCGATCAATCCGCGCATGTACCGGAACAGCAAAGTCAGCAGCAGGGTCGTGATGTGCTGACCGTCGACATCAGCATCCGCCATCAACACGATCTTGTGGTAGCGAGCCTTGTCGATATCGAAATCTTCGCCGATGCCGGTGCCGAAGGCCTGAATCATCGCCTGGACTTCTTTGTTCGCGAGCGCCTTATCAAGGCGTGCGCGCTCAACGTTGAGGATCTTTCCTCGCAACGCCAGAATCGCTTGAGTGTGCGGGTCGCGTCCCTGAACGGCGGAACCGCCGGCCGAGTCACCCTCAACCAGAAAGATCTCACTGATCGCTGGGTCTTTGCTCGTGCAGTCCTTCAGCTTGTCGGGCATTGCAGCCGACTCGAATACGCTCTTTCGCCGTGCTGTTTCACGGGCCTTGCGCGCGGCGAGTCTCGCGGTAGCGGCGTCGATCGCTTTTCGAACGACATTCTTGGCTTGAACTGGATTGCGCTGGAACCAGTCACCGAGCTGATCACCCACCACCTTCTGCACGAACGCCTTCGCTTCGGTGTTGCCGAGCTTCGTCTTGGTCTGCCCCTCGAACTGCGGTTCAGAGAGCTTCACCGAGATGACGGCCGTGAGACCTTCACGAACATCATCGCCCGAAAGGTTGTCGTCCTTCTCTTTGAGAAGGTTCTGCGCGCGCGCGTACTTGTTGACGAGGGTGGTCAGCGCGGCTCGGAAGCCTTCTTCGTGCGTACCACCTTCGTGGGTGTTGATTGTGTTCGCGTATGTGAAGACGTTCTCGGTGTAGCTCGTCGTCCACTGCATGGCGACTTCGAGTGCAATCTTGCGCTCAGTGTCTTCGGTTTCGAAGTCAATGATCTCGTCGTTGACCACTTCAGCGTGGCGCACCTTGTTGAGGTGCTCGACGTAGTCAACGAGTCCTCGCTCATAGAGAAAACTGTCTTCGCGCGGACCCAGCTGTTCTTCGCCGGGTTCGCCGGTTTCGACAAAGAGCTCGACGCGCTCATCGCGCAAGTTGATGCGCAGTCCCTTGTTCAGGAACGCCATCTGCTGAAAGCGCGTGCGCAATGTGTCGTAGTCGAAGTCGACGGTGTCGAAAATCGTCGCATCGGGCCAGAACGTGATGGTGGTTCCGGTCTCGGAACTCTCTTCGGCTCGAGCCAGAGGCGCCTGCGGAAATCCACCATCCCGATATGACTGTCGCCATACGAAGCCCTGACGCTTCACGGCAACTTCGAGACGCGTCGAAAGCGCGTTGACCACCGAGGAGCCAACACCGTGCAGACCTCCCGATACGGCATAGCCGCCGCCGCCGAATTTTCCACCGGCGTGCAGCACCGTCAAAACGACCTCAACGGTCGATTTTCCCTCGGTCTTGTGCATATCGACAGGGATGCCTCGCCCATTGTCGATGACACGCACGGCGCCGTCTTCGAGAATCGTGACATCGATCGTGTCGCAGTACCCAGCGAGCGCCTCGTCGACGGAGTTGTCGACGATCTCTTGCACAAGGTGGTGCAGCCCACGCGCGCCGGTCGAGCCGATGTACATGCCTGGGCGCTTGCGGACCGCTTCGAGCCCCTCTAGCACCTGGATTTCATCGGCCCCGTACTCGTTCGGAACTGTCGCTTCTACTGGCGTTTCGGGTTCCGTGGGAACGCTTTCGGGGGTTTCAGACGTCATAAGGGTTCGAGCGCTCCACATCGATAGGCGAGGATGCTGACAGTCTACCAACCAGAGCCCGATCTTTGCGGTTCTGCGCCCCTGTGACGCGATCAAATTACCTAAGACAACCCAGATGGTGGTTTATCCGTAGGTATCGCGCGGGCCACGCCCTGGAATCGTTCTGTGGCCCCATTTCCAAGAGGGAACGTCGGGTCCGATGAAACGGATGGTCTCGACCCCCGCTTCAGGAAAGCGGCGAACGATCTCCGAGAGGATGTGCGCTCGCATCAGCTGGAGTTGTTTCGCCCAAGCCGTCGAATCAGCCTGAATGGTCAGGGTGGATTCCGAGAACGCGACCGGCCTGGTGCGTTCAGCAGTCTCTGCTCCCGCGACCTCTGCCCAGGCACGAACGACATCTTCACGTGCGAGCTGTGGCTCCCAGCCGGCCTGCCTCGTGAGATCTCCGAGGACGTCCGAGATCCCTTTGGGATCTCTGCCGGCAGAAAACGGAATGTTCTCTTCGTCGACGGCCCGCCGTTTGCGTCGCTTGAATGACCGCGCCGAAGGAGCAAGCCCGCGCAGCCGCAGATATGTGGCTACGGTTTCAGGAATCTCGTCGGAGGTATCAGTCATGGTGGGCGTCTGCTATCTGTCCCGCGTGCACGCGTACGACTCTCGCCCTCAACGCGGTCGGCACGTCTTCTTCAACCGCTGCGGTGACGACAACCTGTTCATACGCACCGGCCAGCGCTGCGAGTCTCGTGCGACGATCGGCGTCAAGTTCGGCAAAAACATCGTCGAGTATGAGCACTGGGTCGCCAAGTTGAGATTCCGCGCGCAACAGCTCGGCCGAAGCAAGTCGCAGCGCCAGAGCAACGGACCATGACTCCCCATGTGAGGCGTAGCCTTTGACCGGGAGTCCTCGCACTCGCAACAGCAGATCATCTCGGTGAGGTCCCACCAGGGTCACACCGCGGTCCAATTCTGAAGCGCGTTTGTCAGCAAGAGCGTTGCGAAACAGCTCCGCAGTGCGGCCCGGCGCAGCATCCACCGTCGAAAGTCCGCCGTCGTCTTCTGGATCAGCACCCGCAACAGAGAGTGCCCACTCGATCTGGGGTTGATGGTCGGCACCGGCGATAGATGAGTAGGCAGTCGCGAGTGGTCCTGAAAGCTCAACACCGAGTGCGACTCTAGCTTCGATCACCTCTGTGCCAAGGGTGACAAGTTTTTCGTCCCATACGTCGAGCGTCGCCAGCCCCTCACCCCGCACTCCTCGAGACCTCGCGGACTTGAGCAGGGCGTTGCGCTGTTTCAGAACGCGATCGTAGTCGGCGAGAACGCCCGCAAGCCTCGGTGAGCGCTGCACGAGCAGCTGATCGGCGAACCTGCGTCGGGAGGATGGATCTCCACGAACGATTTGAAGGTCTTCGGGCGCGAACAGCACAACCTGGGCATATCGTGGCAGCTCGTTCGGCTTCACAGCGGCACCGTTGACGCGGGCTTTGTTCGACCCCTGACGGTTGATTTGCACTTCGAGAAGCACACTTCGCTCACCATGTGCGAGTCTCGCGCGAACAATCGCGGCCTCAGAGCCATCCCTCACCATCGGTGCGTCAGTGGAGACCCGGTGTGAGCCGAGGGTCGCAAAGTATCCGATTGCCTCTGCGAGATTGGTCTTTCCCTGACCGTTTCGTCCCACGAAAACGTTGGGCCCGGGCGCCAAAGCGACATCGGCTGCCGCGTAGTTGCGGAAGTCGACGAGATTCAGCTGCTCGACAATCACCGGGTCAGACTACCCGGCGCCTTCGACAACGGCGATCGATCGAGTGCAGATCAGCGCAACAGCAGGTTGGGCTGGAGCAGATAGCGGAAGGACTCTTCACCCGACTTGTCTACAGACGTCTGCGGTGTGATGAGCACCGGGCTCAGCTTGTTCGCGTTGTCACTCGAGGTGAAGGTGATGCGAACGAACTCGCTCTTGACTGCGCTGAGGGATTCGAGCAGATACTGCGGGTTGAGACCCAGCGTGACATCTTCGCCGACCAGATTGGAATCAACGGACTCCGTGGCGCGAGCCTGTTCTGTACCTGATGCATCCATCGACACTGTGTCGGAGGTGAAGGTGAATCTCAGCGGTGCGGAGCGGTCGAGCACGAGTGAGACACGGCGAACAGCTTCGACAAGGTCAGCCGTGTTGACCACAGCGTGGTGTTCGGTCTGCTCGGGAAACAACCGTCGCACCGGCGGAAAGTTGCCCTTGATCAGCAGCGAGGTGACCGTCTTGTTGCCCGATGTGAAAGCGATGATCTCGCGGTCTCCAGAGCCAGAGAAAGCAATCGAGATGTTGCCACTGTGCGAGAAGGTCTTGCCCACCTCGGTAAGCGTGCGAGCGGGCACGAGTGCTGTCGTCGCCTCTTCATCGTCAACAGATCCGCCGTCCCACGGAATGTCGCGAAGCGCAACGCGGTAGCGGTCGGTGGCGACCAAGCTCAGACGGTTGCCGGTGACTTCAAGCTGCACACCGGTGAGCACAGGTGTCACGTCATCCCGAGACGCTGCGAATGCGACCTGTGCGATCGCCATGGCGAATTCATCGGCGGGAACAAGACCCGAATCCCCCGAGACCTCGGGGATGGCCGGGTATTCCTGAACAGGCATCGAAGAGAGCGTGAAGCGCGCGGAGCCGCAGGTCAGAAGGATCCCGCCGTCTTCTTCCACTTCGATCTGAATCGGAGCATTGGGAAGCCGGCTCGCGATCTCGGACAGCAGACGCCCGTGAACAAGAATCGTTCCTGGGCTGTCAACCGTCGCATCAATGGTGGTGCGTGCGGATGCTTCGTAGTCAAACGCTGAGAGTGAAAGCCCCTCGTCGGTTGCTTCGATGAGCACGCCAGCCAGGATTGGCTGCGGGTTTCGCTGTGGCAGGAGCTTGACGACGAACGACACTGCTTCGCTGAACACATCGCGATTGACGTGGAACTTCACGAATGCTCCCTCGAGTCCGGGTTGGGGTTCTCATGTTAGTGCCACTCGTGGCTGTGACAAGTGACGAACGTGAGATCGGTTGATCTGACAGCAGGTTTGTCTTTAGGTGATCGAATCCTTTTCCTCATTAGAACTATTTGTCATGGTGTTAACCGCTGTGGAAACTGTGGATAACTCTGTGGATCCCTGCCAGGTCAATGGAACTACACGAGTGTGAGTTGTGGAACCGCTGCGGATTGTGGCGTGAAAGTTGCGTCTTCGGCTTCGCGGCTTTTTTGACTCATCCACAGGCAACACTGTTTGTTGCACAGTGATTCCGCAGAGTTTTGAAGTTATCCACAGGTTTTCCACACTGTGAAGAACCGGAATATAAGGCCGCACTGGAGCGGGTGTCAAGTCAGCACGCGAATGGATGCTGCGCGCGACGCTCAGCGCCCGTTGCGGCCGAGTTGAGTCGTGATTTCGGAGACCTGGTTGTAGATCGAGCGGCGCTCTTTCATCAATTCGCTGATCTTCTTATAGGCGTACATCACTGTTGTGTGGTCGCGATTGCCGAAGAGCTGACCGATTTTGGGCAGCGACAGGCTGGTGCGCTCCCGACACAGATACATTGCGATCTGGCGAGCCGTGGCGACTGACTGCGAACGACTTGAACCATAGAGATCATCGACGGTGAGCTTGAAGTACTGTGCGGTCGCCGTGATGATGTCTGTCGGAGAGATGACATTCGCATCGTCCTGATCGATAATGTCGCGCAGCACAGTCTGGGCAAGTGCGATATCGAGCGACGATCGGTTCAGGCTCGCGAAGGCCGATACACGAATGAGCGCTCCTTCGAGTTCACGGATGTTTGATGACACCACGGTGGCGATGTATTCGAGTACCTCGTCAGGAATATGAAGTCGCTCGCTCTGAGCTTTCTTGCGGAGAATCGCGATGCGCGTCTCAAGGTCAGGCGCCTGGACGTCGGTGATGAGACCCCACTCGAACCGGCTGCGCATGCGGTCTTCGAAGCCGGTGAGGTGCTTGGGCGGCACGTCGCTTGTGATGACCACTTGCTTGTCGTGATCGTGCAAGGTGTTGAACGTGTGAAAGAAGGCTTCTTGTGTTTCGGCTCTGCCCTGCAGGAACTGGATATCGTCGATGAGCAGTATGTCAACGTCGCGGTAGCGCGCTTGGAATGCTGATCCGCGGTTGTTGGCAATGGAGTTGATGAAGTCGTTGGTGAACTCTTCGCTCGACACATAGCGAACTCGGATTCCGCTGTACAGACTCATGGCGTAGTCGCCGATTGCGTGCAGCAAGTGCGTTTTGCCGAGCCCGGAGTCGCCATAGATGAATAGCGGGTTGTACGCTTTCGCCGGCGCTTCGGCAACGGCGACAGCTGCGGCATGCGCGAAGCGGTTGGATTGCCCGATCACGAAGTTGTCGAACGTGTACTTCGGGTTCAGGCGCGTGTCGTTGCGGGAACCGGTGTGCTGAGTTTCCATGGGCTGTTCCATGGGTGATCGCGGGGCACCGGTGTTCAACTGCTGTGGTGCTGGCTCGTCCTGAATTTGCACTGGCGCCGTGAAACGCGGATCAGCGATCTCGGGGTTCACGACTACCCGAAACGTCGCGGTGGGCGGCTGATCTTTCTGTCCGACTGCCGCCAGCGCCTCCATGATTGGGGCGCGCATGCGTTTGGTGAACTGCGCGGATGTCAGATCGTTGGGCACATCGAGGTACAGAGTTCCCCCCATGACCCCCTGCGGAACAGCAAGGCTGAGAAATCCCTGAAGTTGCGGCGTAATGCGATCGTCGCTGGCGAGCACATCGAGCACTGCTGACCAGACCGGAACATCTGGAATATCGTGCGATGACATGGCCCCCCCGGGTTGTTGATGAGTCCACTCCAATCCGCGGAAAAATCACGGATTGCCTGTGGAAAACTGCCGGAGCAACGCTAGTTCGCTGGAGGTCCGGGAGCAAACTCCACTGTAGGTGCGTCCCGCGTGTCTTTCCAGTATCTTGAAGGGATTGGGCGTAATGCGGTTTCAGTGTTCTCAGTTTGAGTTATCGTCCGACAAGACGTAGCCTTAATCGGTTGACTTACGCCCTTTGTGGGCCGTCCCCATACACGAACGTCCCGGCAGAGCATCCCGGTGACATCTGATCCGGAGGATCTCCATGAGCAAGCGCACCTTCCAGCCCAACAATCGTCGTCGTGCCAAGAAGCACGGTTTCCGTGCTCGTATGCGCACTCGC
The DNA here is from genome assembly GCF_037204165.1 of Microbacterium marmarense. Lineage (NCBI taxonomy): Bacteria > Bacillati > Actinomycetota > Actinomycetes > Micrococcales > Microbacteriaceae > Microbacterium > Microbacterium marmarense. The sequence continues at coordinate 297,251 of NZ_JBBDGL010000001.1, read as the reverse complement.
GCAGGTCGCGGCATCCTCGCAGCGCGTCGCGCCAAGGGCCGTACCGAACTTTCGGCCTGACCCACACGGTGCTGGCGCGGCCTAACCGACTCACCCGCGGGACGGAATACAAGGCCGTTGTCCGCAGGGGTCGTCGTTGTGCCGGTGCGCACACGGTGACTTATGTCACACCAGCAGTTCTCGCGACGCCCACTCGGTTCGGCTTCATCGTAAGCCGCCAAGTGGGCGGTGCTGTTGTACGCAATTCTGTGAGACGTCGACTCAAAGCCGTGTGCGCTGAAGCGCTTCCTTCATTGCAGCCTGGAAACGACATTGTGATCCGTGCCCTTCCCTCAGCAGCGACCGCGACGTTTGCTGACCTTCGCGACGAAGTTTCTCGTTGTTTGAGTAGGCGAGCGGCATGAGTGTTCTGCCGGCATATGCCCTCGGAGATGCGGTGCTTGCACCAGCAGACCTTGCGCGCTCTGTTCCACTTATTCCGCGCAACGCCGCGCTAGCGCTGCTCCATGGATATCGCGCCACGGTGTCTCACACCTATGGCGACGTGTGCAAGTACTACCCATCTTGCTCGGCATATGCCGTCGGGGCTTATCAGCAACATGGCATCTTCAGAGGCTTTACTCTCACTGCAGCGCGACTGGCGCGTTGTCACCCCTGGGCTCAGGGGGGCGTCGACGACGTTCCGGCCCACAAGAACTTCCGGCACGCGCTGACTCCTCACGGATTCGTCGTGCCATCCCCCACCGGAAAGGACTGATCCACCGCATGGATCTCTTGTTGGCCGCTACTTCCACATCCACTGATTCGTCAGGCGGTGGGTTTGACCTTCTCGGAACTATCCTTTGGCCGCTGAAATGGGCCGTCGAGGCAGTGCTTGTTTTCTGGCATTGGTTCTTCACGCTTATCGGGCTACCTGCCGCTGATGGCATTACCTGGGTGCTGTCGATCGTCGGCCTCGTGTTGGTCGTGCGCACCGCTCTCGTTCCGCTCTTCGTGAAGCAGATCAAGAGTCAGCGCAAGATGATGGAAATCGCCCCTGAACTGCGGAAAGTTCAGGAAAAGTATAAAGGCAAGAAGGATCAGCTCTCGCGCGAGGCTATGAGTCGCGAGACCATGGCGCTCTACAAAAAGCACGGCACCACTCCGGTGGCGAGCTGTTTGCCATTGCTCGTGCAGATGCCCATCTTCTTTGCACTGTTCAGCGTGCTCAACGACGTGACCAAGCATGCTGCTGCGGGCATTGGTGGAGTCGGGCTGCTCAGCGCAGAACTCACGCAAGAGTTCTACAACGCCAAGCTCTTCGGTGTTGCCTCGCTACACGAGACCCTCATTGACGCGGTGAACACCGGTAACGTGCCGGCGATCGCGATCCTTGTGACGCTGGTTGTGCTGATGATTGCATCGCAGTTCTTCACGCAGCTTCAGATCATCTCGAAGAACCTTTCGCCCGAGGCCAAGACTGGTCAGGCGTATCAGATGCAGAAGATCATGCTGTACGTGCTGCCGTTCGCGTTCGTATTTTCTGGCGTATTCTTCCCGCTTGGCGTTGTCATCTACTGGTTTGTCTCAAACCTTTGGACCATGGGGCAGCAGTTCCTCGTTATTCGCGAGATGCCGACGCCGGGTTCTGACGCAGCAAAAGCCCGCGAGGAACGACTGGCTCGAAAGGGCAAGGCGCTCGACGCTTCAGGAAAAGTCATTCCCATGGAGAAGTACGAGGCTGAACAACAGCGGCTGTTCGAAGAAGCTGAAGCAGCACGTTTGGCTGCACCCAAGAGGCAGCAGCCTGTAAGTAAGCAACGCGCCAAGAAGCAACAGGCAGGCAAGAATCAATTGAACAAGTCACAGGCTGAGGGCAAATCAAACCCACCGAGTGACAAGCCTGCCGGCGACGACGGCAAAAACACGGCGTCCTAACCAACTTTCGAGAGGCATCATGACTACTGAAACTACGGAGTCTGCAACCGCCGAACGCGTTCCGGCAACCGTCGAGCAGCTTGAACAAGAGGGCGACATCGCAGCGGACTTTCTCGAAGGTCTCCTCGACATCGCTGATATCGACGGTGATCTTGACCTCGACGTGCGGTCAGGGCGCGCGTACGTTTCGGTGGAAGCTCCCGAGGACGGCTCTGTGGAATTGATCGCACAGCCCGACACCGTACAAGCGCTGCAAGAGCTCACGCGCATCGCCGTGCAGACCCGCACAGGTCGGTTCTCGCGTTTGATCCTGGATGTGGGTGGCTCTCGGCAAACCCGCGAACGTCAGCTCGCGACTCTCGTCGACCGGGCTATTGCGCGTCTCGATGAGGGCGCATCTCAAGCTTCGCTGCCGGGGATGTCGAGCTACGAGCGCAAACTCGTTCACGACATCGTGGCAGAACGCGGTTTCGTTTCGGAGTCGTACGGCGAGGGTGCTGAGCGGCACACCGTCATCCGGCGCGGGTGACCGTCAGGCGATGTTTCACGTGAAACTTTCATGATGGTCGTCGAGGACGAACCACCCGTCGCGCGCCAAGTTTTTGGCGACCGGCTGGAACTTGCCCGCCAGTTCACTGCGGCACTCGCAGCGCACGGCGAAGAACGCGGGCTTATCGGCCCGTTGGAGCCGCCACGCCTGTGGAGTCGTCACGTGCTCAACAGTGCAATCATCGCTCCGTTGTTCTCCCCCGGCCGCGTAGGAGACGTGGGTTCGGGAGCGGGCCTTCCCGGCGTTGTGCTTGCCATTGCACGTCCAGACATCGAATGGGTATTGATTGAACCCATGGAGCGTCGTGTCGCTTGGCTGTCTGAGCAGGCACAGGCACTCGGGCTAGATAATGTTGAAGTCGTTCGCGCGCGGGCCGAAGACTGGCAACACGGCGCGACCCTTGATGCCGTCACCGCTCGTGCCGTCAGCGCATTGCGCACTCTGTTGCCACTCACCGCCCCACTCGTGCGCGACGGTGGTGAACTGATCCTCTTGAAGGGCGCGAATGCGCCGAATGAGATCGCAGCCGCCGACAAGGTTCTACGTAAGTTTCGGCTGACTGATGCTCGCGTAGAGGTAGTCGGCGACGGCGTACTTGACGATCCCTCGCGTGTAATTCGAGCGACTGTTCGCGCCGCTCGATAGCTGCTTGGGGCCGGACCGCGCTGTGCGTGCAGATCGAGAGCGAAGGCTCTAGGCAGCGAGGGTGGTCACAACCCTCTGCAACGACCGCTATCGCCGGCTGCAGAGCCCATCTGTCGTGCGATTAGTGCAGAGCTGCGGGCGGGCAAGCGTCGCGCACATAAGTGTTCGGCGCTGATCACAATCCCGCTGCGCGGCGCGTTTCACGTGAAACATGTCGGATGCACCGTTGTGCGTCTTCCGCTTTGATCCCGACAGCCTAGGTCGTCTCGGCGGTGGAATCCAGGCATGCGTCCAATACCTGGGTTATCAGCTTGGACGAGCTGTCCTGCGTCTCGCCCGCACTGTGGCCGGAAATGCTGGGTAGTCGCGTGGATGATACCGACAGTACCGCGCGTTTCACGTGAAACATTGCGCTCCAGCTCGTGATGCGACGGCCTTCGAAGTCCGCATCGATGAACGTATCAAGTGACGCGCATTTTGACCCAGCCACGACCCATTCGATAACTGGGATTAGTGACCCGCCGCGAGCTTCGTGTGTTCTGACGCGGTGTGGTGACCGAGACGATGACACTCACGGTCTCGACGATGACGCTCACCGTAGCGGGCGTTTCACGTGAAACATCAGGCCCGATCCCCTGCGCAGTAGCGGATCAGTCCTTGCTCGCGCAATGCATCAACCGTGGGAGTTGCGAGCAGTTGGACGGCAGCGCTCCTGCACAATAATGAGGTTGCGGGATGACCGCCAGAGCCAATATTCACGCCAGTCACCACATGGGCACTGAGGAGACAGAACGCACAAAGCACAGTCGCCCGATGCCACGATCCGGAATGAGGCGACACGAGTGCGCGGTCACAGTGGGCGATCACGAGTGCGCTCATGAAGGGCCCCGAATGGAGCGATCCCGAGTGGATGGTCGTGAAGGCACGGTCACGAAGGAGTGGTCGTGAAGGCACGGTCACGAAGGAGTGGTCGTGAAGGCACGGTCACGAAGGAGTGGTCGTGAAGGCACGGTCACGAAGGAGTGGGACCGAGACGGTGGGAACCGAAGGGGTCGTACCGAAGGGGTAGTACCGAGGGGGTAGTACCGGAGGGATCGTCACGAAGGGTGGGTCGGGAAGGGGTGGGGACGGGGACCGAAGGGGTAGTACCGGAGGGGTAAGTACCGGAGGGATCGTCACGAAGGGGCGCTCACGAACGGGTGATGACGAGTGGGTGGTCACGAGTGGGTGGTCACGAGTGATTGCCGCAACCGGGTGAGCAGCTGGATCGCCGCGAGCGTTTCACGTGAAACGGCAGCACGCGTCGAGTGGGAAGTTGGTGTCTCGCGATACGTACTTACTTCGAGTTGCACTGCCGACGTGGCGCTTGATCCCCAGGCAGAAGCAGCCCAACTTCCGCGGCGCTCGTGCGATATCAGGAGCACTGAATAGTGCGGGGCAGCGGTGGGCCGGCTAGGCGAAGTTCGCGCGCGGCTAGGCGAAGTTCGCGCGCGGCTATCGGGGGTTCGCGCGCGCCTCGACTCCGTGACCGCAACGCATGCATGCATGAGGAGTCTGACCTCGAAGTCGTTCATGAGTGTTGGCTTGCAAGGTCGGATTGTTTCACGTGAAACCAAGATGGGGGCTTCGCGGGTGTAGCCCGCCGTTGAAGACGTGACCGGCTCTCCGTGCGGCAGACATCGACGGCAGTACGGCACCTGAGTATCTAACGTCGCGAAGCTCCTCGAATTCACTCCCGACGCTGAGTGCGCAGCGCTATGCGAGGTGCCAAGGCGCCGCGAGCGTGACGGCATTCGAGTATCGCGGCAACACGCGGGGAGTGGGGACAGGGGCGACTAGAGTGGAGAGCGTTGTTGCAGGCTCGCAAAAGAGAGAAGTGTTTCACGTGAAACAACCCGACGAGTCGGAGACTACGGAGACTTTTTCGTTAGACGACACCCCACTCGCCCGTGAAATTGCCGATCTCAGTGCACGCCGCCGGGCTTTGGCGTCGGCGAACGTGGTGCTTTCGGGTAGAACTCGTGTGCTCACCGTCTCGAACCAAAAAGGGGGCGTGGGCAAGACCACGACTGCGGTGAATACTGCCGCGGCACTCGCATCATTGGGCGCAAGGGTTTTGGTCATCGATCTGGATCCTCAAGGAAACGCATCCACGGCTCTCGGCGTGCCGCACACGGCCGATACTCCGAGTATCTACGACGTGCTCATCGACGAGTTTCCTCTGGCAGACATCATTCAAACCAGCCCAGAAGCAGAGAACCTGTTCTGTGCGCCGAGCACGATTCACCTCGCTGGCGCCGAGATTGAGCTCGTGTCACAGGTGGCTCGAGAGCACCGTTTGCGCACCGCGCTCGATGACTACCTTTCGTCAGCCGAGAACACGATGGACTTTGTTCTCATTGACTGCCCGCCGTCGCTGGGCCTGCTCACCATCAACGCCTTCACGGCTGCCAGTGAGTTGCTGATTCCTATTCAGTGCGAGTACTACGCGCTGGAAGGGTTGAGTCAGTTGCTGAGCACTGTGCGTATGATCCAGAAGCACCTCAACCCGCAGTTGGTGCTTTCAACGATTTTGCTGACGATGTACGACGGCCGCACGCGTCTAGCGCAGCAGGTTGCGGAAGAAGTGCGCGAACACTTCGCAAAGCAGGTACTCGATACGGTCATTCCCCGATCTGTGCGTGTCTCAGAGGCCCCGAGTTTCGGCCAGACGGTAATTGCCTATGATGGGCAGTCTGCTGGTGCGATCGCATACCGTGAAGCAGCAGTGGAAATCATTCGACGCGACAGTGCGTCCACGAAGGAAGGACGCGCCTGATGGCAAAGCGCACAGGACTCGGCCGCGGAATCGGTGCCCTGATCCCCACCAGTGAAGCAACCGACGATCGGCCTTCTGACGTATTCTTCCCGCGCACCAGCAGCGCGGACAAGTCCACTGAGTCGCCCGACACAGTTGAGGCTCCGGCCAGCGAGCAGACCGAAGATCTGGTCGTCGTTCCTGGAGCGAGACTGGTGCACATCGATCCGAACCAGATCGTGCCCAACCCGCGTCAGCCGCGAACCAATTTCAAGCCCGATGACCTCGCGGAACTCGTGCACAGTGTGCGCGAGTTCGGAGTGCTGCAGCCTGTGGTGGTGCGCGCCAAAGAAGACGGCACTTATGAGCTCATCATGGGTGAGCGCCGCACGCGAGCATCACGTGAAGCTGGTCTCACGTCGATTCCGGCCATCATCAGAGAGACTGCCGACGAGCACCTTCTGCGTGACGCCCTCCTCGAGAATCTTCATCGTTCGGAACTCAACGCCCTTGAGGAAGCCTCTGCGTATCAGCAGCTGCTCGAAGACTTTGGTATTACCCAGGAAGAGCTTGCCACCCGCATCGGTCGTTCGCGACCCCAGATCAGCAACACGATCCGCCTGCTCAAGCTACCGGTGCCCGTGCAACAGCGGGTTGCCGCGGGGGTTCTCACGCCGGGCCATGCGCGCGCGATCCTGTCGCTGGAAACGCCGGAATCGATGCAGCGCCTGGCCGACAAGATCGTCAACGAAGATCTCTCTGTCCGCGCCGCGGAGGCCGCTGCCAAGGGTTCGGACGGCGCAGCGCCTCGTGCGCCCCGACCCCAAGCAGGTTCACGGCGATCGCATCTCGACGAAGTGGCGGAACGACTGGGGGATCGACTCAACACCCGCGTCAAGATCTCTCTCACTGCTCGCAAAGGCCAGGTCAGCATCGATTTTGCAAGCATCCAAGATCTGAATCGAATTCTCGAAGAGTTGGGTGAGACTGGTTACGGGTCGGCCTGACCGCGGCGCTCGGAGCGTACCCTTGATGAGTGGGAAACGACCAAAACACGCCTAGACGCCGAGCCAGTTTGGAACTGCTCCGTGCTGAAGCAGCCGACGAGCTCTCCGTACTGGTTTCTGAGCGCCTGCGCGGTGGCGAAGATCCGTGGGACTTCATGGAAGACCTCCCCAGCGTTGACGAACTCGTCGTGTTCATTCTGCGAGCCGACAACATCGCCGAGAATGGGGGAGCCCGACCCAACGCGGCGCGTCACTACCGGGTACTGCGCCAGATAGCGATTGACTACCCGCCGTTGACGGAGGCTGTGTGGCGCCTACTGGGCGACGCCAACACTCATCGAGCCTGGGACTCTACCGTGCGCGCAGACATCACGTAGGCAATACCGCTGTTCATACTGAAAGGCCCCAGCACCCGTTGCTGGCAAACGAGTGCTGGGGCCCAAAAGGCTCAGCGATCAACCGATGTAATCGGCGAGATCCTGCTCGAGAGCGAACTTCGGCTTTGCTCCGATGATGGTCTTCTCGACCTCGCCCTTGTTGAAGACCTTCATCGCTGGGATCGACGTGATCTGGTACTTCATGGCAAGGTCAGGATTCTCATCGACGTTCAGCTTGAGTACCGTGATCTTGTCAGGGTGCTCGCTCTGAATTTCGTCGAGGACGGGAGCGACCATGCGGCAAGGACCGCACCAGACGGCCCAGAAATCGACGAGTACGGGCCCTTCTGCCTGAAGGACGTCTTGTTCCCACGTAGCTGAGGTGGTTGCCTGTGCGGTCATAGTTTCTGTCTCCTTTTTAAGACGCTTGCTCGAGGGGAACGTTCGCTCGCTGCGAATTGTTCCGTGCGGTCAGTTTTAGGCTTCGACGCCGGCGAGGTTGTCGATCTGTGAGGCATCCGACTCTGGCGAACCTGCTTCGTTCTTTCCTGCGAGAAAGTGCTCGACGTCGAGAGCAGCCACCGTGCCGCTACCAGCGGCGGTGACGGCTTGCCGGTAGGTCGGGTCGATGACGTCGCCGGCAGCAAACACACCCGATACGGAGGTTCGCGATGAGCGGCCGTCCACCCACACAGTCCCAGCCTCGGTGAGGTCTAGCTTTCCGTGCACGAGGTGCGTACGGGGGTCGTTTCCAATCGCGACGAAGACGCCCTCGACCGGCAGCTCGCGTCGCGAACCGTCGACAGTCGACTCAAGCACGAGAGCAGTTACAGCTTCTTCACCGACGACGTCGGCGACCATGCTGTTCCATACGAACTCGATCTTGTCGTTATCGAACGCACGTTGCTGCATGATCTTCGAGGCTCGCAACTCGTCACGACGGTGAACCAGGTAGACCTTCGATGCGAACTTGGTCAGGAATGTGGCCTCTTCGATGGCGGAGTCGCCACCGCCAATGACGGCGATCTCGCGGTCACGGAAGAAGAACCCGTCGCAGGTCGCGCAGTACGAAACACCACGACCTGAAAGACGCTCTTCACCTGCAACGCCGAGCTTGCGGTGCGCTGAGCCGGTGGCGTAAACGATTGCGTCGGCTTCGTACTCCTTGCCGCTGCCCAGTACGACCTTCTTGACCGGGCCGTCGACGTCAAGCGTGACGACATCGTCGAAAAGAACCTCGGCACCGAACCGTTCGGCCTGCTCCTGCATCTTTCCCATGAGCTCGGGGCCCTGAATGCCCTGAGGGAACCCAGGGAAGTTCTCGACGTCGGTGGTCGTCATCAGATCTCCACCCGCCTCTACTGAGCTTGCGACGACCAACGGCTCGAGGTTCGCTCGGGCGGCATAGATCGCGGCGGTGTACCCGGCAGGACCGGATCCAATGATGATGACATTACGCACGGGAGAACCTTTCAGAAGTCTTTGGCACGACGCTTCACTCGCGCCACTTGCCACAACACATGCTAGCCGTGGCTCATTCCCACGCGCTGAGAGCCAGTCACTCGAACGGGGCAGGGATGCCTATATGAAGACTTAACTTCATGAACGGCAGATCAACGGCTGGGCAAGAACCGCTTAAGCATCGTCATGGCTGGGCCGAGTTCCGGAGCGCGAAGGATCGCGAGCGCGGGAATGTAGACAACCAGTGCGACCACACACAACACCGCGGAGCCGACGGCGCCCATCAGCTGGCTAGAAACCATCCAGCCGTCAACTCCGCCACTCCACTGGTACACGAGCCACGAAACGATCGCTGCGGGCACCGCTGCCAGCGCGAATCGAACAAGCGCCAGCATCCATGATCGAATTCCAATATCACCGAGGCGTCGGCGCAACAGCCATGTGGCAATGATCACCTGAATCACCGTTGCACACGACTGACCCAGCGCAACCGCCGCAGCAAGCAAAGTGAGGGGGATCACCTCATCGATCGCCAGTTGGCGGGCAACGAGCGCGGCGACAACGACGAGCGATGCTTGGATCACCGTGAAGACGAACGGCGTGCGGGTGTCGTCGTAGGCGTAGAAGGTGCGCTGAATGACGAACAGCACGGCGAGAGGAATGAGACTGATCAGAAAGGCATTGAGCAGCGAACCTGCGTCTACGGCATCTTCACGACTGTTCGTCAGGATGCGTGAGGCGGGAACCGAGGCCACAGCCAGCGCGGCGGTCGCAATCACGATGAACAGTCCCAGGGTGCGGATGCTGCGCGGAATGTCAGCGCGCACCTCGTCGTCACGACCGGCCTTGGCATGTTCGCTGAGCTGGGTGAAGTACGGCGTACCGATCGAGAGCACGATGATCGAATACGGCAGCATGAACAGCAGCCAGGCGTTGCCCGAGGCGAAGTTGGACGGACCGACGCCCGACGCCAGCGACAACACACGTGACTGCATGAGCCCAGCCAGTTGACCCACGATGACCATCAGAAAGGTCCACCCAGCCAGGCGTCCCAGATGACGCAGACCGATGCCGCGCCAGTGGAAGTCGGGGCGCAGACGAAGACCGGCGCGGCGCCAGAACATCGCGAGAACGACTGACTGCGCAACGACGCTGAGGGTTGCGGTTCCCGCGAGAAGGGCAATCATCTGTGGCGTCCAGACAGCCACCGCGGTCTGATCGCCGCCGAACACCACGATGAACGCCACGAAACCCGCAATAGACACAACGTTGTTGATGATCGGAGCCCAGGTGTAAGGCCCGAACACCCTGCGGGCGTTGAGGGTTTCGCCGAGCAGGGCATACATGCCGTAGAACAAGATCTGCGGCAGGCACCAGTAGGCGAAAGCTGTCGCGAGGGCGAGCTGGTCGGGCGCGAACCCCGGGGCGTAGATCTGCACGAGCAGTGGGGCAGCCGCCGTCGCAATGACGGTGACAACGAGCAGCGCCACGGCTCCGAGCGTCATGAGCTTCGATATGAAGCTCTGGCCGCCGTCGGCATCGCGCGAGGCACGAACGATCTGCGGCACAATCACGGCGGCGACCAGACCGGTCGCGACAATGGCATAGATGTTGTTGGGCAGCTGGTTCGCCACCCCGAAAGCGTCAGCGGCCTCCGAGACCGAGCCCACAGCAGCAACGAGCACAGCCGAGCGAACGAAACCTGTCAATCGTGAGACGACGGTGCCCGCGCCGATCAGGACACTCGCGCGCCCGATCCCGCTCACTCGTCGTCCTTGCGATCGGGTGCTTCGTCTGATGCCAACTCACTCGCGGCCGCTTCAGGCTCTGGTTGATTGGTTGCCGAAGCCCGGGTGCGTTGCACCGTGCGAATGACACCCACGATCAGCAGCCCCCCGACCACGACGGCGAGGGCACCGATGCCGAATGCTTCCCATTCGGCGCGCACATTGACCTGAACATATTCGGCATCGCCGATAGCGACGTTCGTGCGGCTGCGCAGCTGGAGTGTCAGTGTCACCTCGCCATTTGCTACCCGCGCCTGCACGGGAACCTCGACGCGAGTATTGCTCGACGCGGTCGCAACGACAGGCGTGGCGCGTTGCACGTCAAGGCGCAGATCATCGGGAGAGGTGTAAAGCACGAGCTCTACCGGATACGGCAGATCGTTGCGCACCCAGAATCCGAGTCCGGCGCCGGCGCCGAGCAAGTTGATGGTGCTGCTCGGCAACAGGGCGACGGAGTCGAGCGTCGTGTCGGTCTGTTCACGGTGAGCGTCGACTTCTCTGCTCCACCCGCGATTTCCTATCCACGAGACGCTCAGCAGCTGCAGCAGCTCGGCTCGCTCGGGTCCGGTGAGCAACGTGGGGTCTTCAAGAATGCTCGCGAATCGGTTGATCTCGGTCTCGTCTTCGAGCAGCGCCTTAGCCTCGGCTACGCGCTCGGGCTCTTCTTCAGCCTCAACCAATTGCATCCGGCGCTCGCTCGCATCGATCAGGGCGGTGAGGTCGGTTGCGGTGAAGCCGGGAGCTTCAGCTGCAGCCAGGATCGCGGTGCGCAGTGCCACGCTGGATCGATCGGAATCGCGGTCTACGGTGACAAGCAGTGCCGCCCCGCCCGCGTTGGCACCGGCAAGCATCAACTGCGCGGTTGCCGCCGTCAACTCGGCGCTGCGCAGCGCCGAGTTGTCTTGCAACGATGCCGCATGCAACGCAGTTGAGATCTCGGTGTCGTACGCGAGGGCGTCGGCATCGTCGATGCCCACGCGGGCGCCCACTGTTGCCCCCGCGGCACCGGCCGCGGTTTCGTCAGAGCTCAGCAGCGTCACCGAAGCCACGTCGTCGATCATGACCGCACCAAGGGTTTCGAGGGTGTCGTCGTCGAGCGAATTCGGTGCAGGCCAATAGATACCCGAACTGCCCGCGCCGATGTCGAGCAGGGCCGACAGATCAGGTAGCAAAGGGTCGGTGTCGGTGTCGGTGTCGGTGTCGGTGTCGGTGTCGGTGGTTGGGGTTGGGGTTGGGGTCGGGGTCGGGGTTGCGCTCGGCGTTGCGCTGACGGGCTCTTCACCTTGACTCAAAAAATCCTGCTCTGACATGTATGGCGTCAGCGTTGTGGCCGCTAGCGGTTCAGACAGGCCGGCTTCAATCTGCACGGCGACGTCTGCGTCACCGAACTGCAAGGCGAAGCGTGAGTTCGGCAACGCCAGCAGGTTGTTCAGCCACTCGACGGCAGACTCTGGCGCGGCGGTGCCAAGCACGCGGATCGCGGCAACGATGGCCGGATCGATGGCCAGGATGGCTGGCGTGCCTTCAACAGCTTTCAGCTGGTTGGAGAGCGAGCCATTGGCCGAGGTCAGCTCTGCCAACTCGTTCGAAGTGAGCAGACCCCCGGTGAGCGAGGGTGCGGTGACGGGCACGATCACGCCGATGGCTGTGCCTGCGTCGGCTGAATCGTTCGGGATGATCATCACGCTGGTGGAGCGGACTTCTTCGTCGTCTTCGTATGTCGCCACCAGTGGATAGATGCCACTCGCGAGATCGAGCATCGAGGAATCGTCGGCGTCGACGAGCATTCCCTGCGAGTACTCGCTTTGCGCCTGCACGCTTTCTAGCGTCGTGGTGGCTACGGGCGATGTCTCGAGGTTGGTGCTAGATCCATCGAGCCATGACGTGAGAGAGCGCCGGTCGGTGATCGGCTGGTCGCCGAGCTCAAGGGTCACCTCGACCGGGTCGGTCGGGAGACTGGTCGCATTCTGGAGCGTTACTGAAACGGTGAGGCTGTCGCCCGGGTAGACGATTCCCGAAGCCACTGGCGACAGCGTGAATGCTGTCGTGCCTGGTGGAATCTCGGGAGTGGGCATAGGCGTTGGAGTTGGCTCTGGCGTTGCTGCGACGGCAGGGGCGGCTATCGCGACCGACCCACCCAGAAGCATCGCTACGAACCCCGCGGCGAAGCGTGCACTGAGTGCGCCGCGACGCGCGGGCTTTCCAGATGTGGTGACAGTCATGCTGTGAGGTGTGCTCCTGTGCGATATCCGAACCGCACGATCGACTGCGATTCTACGGTGATGAAGCTTTGAGGCTCCCCAGCCTCACCGGGAGCGCGGTTGAATAGACGGATGCTTCACGAACCCGACCCACTGCTCTGCGAGACCTTCGCGGCCGATCTGAGCGCCGCAGGTTTCACGGCCTCGGCGTTGAAAGACGCCTGGGGAGCCCCCGCCGACGACGCGATTGCTCGCGGGCTGCGTGGTCCCGCCGCTCGTGCGCTCGGCGACCGCGACGATGCCCTCGCTGTGCTAGCCCGGCTGCTTGTGCTGGGCCTTGCGCAACCCGCAGCATCCGTCTCGAAGGCCCTTCCGGGCGTCGGGACTGAGGGACTGGTGCAGCTACGAATCGCAACCCAGCACGCCGCGGTCGTCACACCGGCTGCGGTTGTGCGTCCGCACTCCTACGCCGACGCGATGGGCGCGGGCGAATGGTGGATTGCGAGCGACCTCAACGAGGCCGCCTTGGGTGGCCCGCTACCCGAACAGCACGTGCTGGGTGTCGGCCGAGCATCGCTGACTCTTGCCGCGTTGCAGTTGCCGACGCCGGCGGCGCGAGGGCTCGACATTGGCGCAGGGTGCGGAATCCAAGCGCTTCGCGCACGACGCAACGTGGCCCACACCATTGCCACCGATGTCTCTGACAGAGCGCTGTGGTTCACGCGCCTCAATGCCCTCATCAACGGTGTCGATGCGATCGAAACCCGGTCGGGGAGTCTTTTCGATCCGGTGGCCGGCGAGGCTTTCGACCGGATCGTGTCGAACCCGCCGTTCGTCATCACACCACGCTCGGCTGAGGTGCCTGCCTATGAGTATCGTGACGGCGGGATGGTCGGCGATGATCTCGTGTCAGCCTTCGTCACCGGAGTTGGCGAGCATCTGGTGCCGGGCGGAGTTGCCCAGCTTCTGGGCAACTGGGAGTCCCGAGATGGCGTTGACGGTCTTGATCGAGTTCGCGAGTGGGTGCAATCATCTGCGGTGCCCCTCGATGCCTGGATAGTTGAGCGCGAAAGCGTTGACCCGCTCGCGTACGCGGAACTGTGGGTTCGCGATGGCGGCACACTGCCCGGCACCGCGCGCTTTGCCGATCTGATCGACGCGTGGCTCGACGACTTCGCCAGCCGCAAGGTGAGCGCGGTGGGCTTCGGCTATCTGCTGCTGCGTCGCCCGCTGTCGGGACCGCCCACACTCGCTCGCTATGAGAAGCTGCACCAGGCGCTCGTGGCAGACAGCTTGGGCGTGCACCTAGCCGAAGCCCTTGAAACCCATGACCGACTTCATGAGCTTGATGCCGAGGGTGTCGCCGCATCGGTTTTCACGGTTGCGCCCGACGTCACCGAGGCACGTCACCACCTGCCCGGTGAAGAAGATCCGACGATCATCGAACTTCGGCAGGGTGGTGGCTTTGGCCGATCGCTCAACGTTGACTCTGGCCTCGCCGCGCTCGTGGGTGCGTGTGACGGTGACCTCGCAGCCGGCGTGCTCATCGACGCAATCGCCCAGTTGCTCGAAGTGGATGCTGCCGCATTGCGTGCCGACCTGATTCCGCGAGTGCGGGAGTTGGCGGTTATGGGCTTCTTGAATCTGAACACACCGTAGCGGCTCGGTAGGCTTGACGCATGCTCAATATGGCCGAGGGCGTGGCGCGCCTCGGCGCGCTCGCTGAGTCTCCCGTTGTTTCGACCCTGGCGCGCGCGTTCGATGCCGCCGGTTTCGAGCTCGCGATTGTCGGTGGACCGGTACGTGATGCATTGCTGGATCGGGCGACGAACGACCTCGATTTCACCACGAACGCTCGTCCCGACGACATTCTGCGGATCGTCACCCCGGTCAGCACGACGCAATGGGACATCGGTCGTGCATTCGGCACGATCGGCGCGAAGGTGCTGGGCGAACAAGTAGAGATCACCACCTATCGCGCCGACAGCTACGACGGCGTCACCCGAAAGCCCACCGTTGAGTTTGGCGACGACCTTGACGGCGATCTGGTGCGCCGCGATTTCACCGTCAACGCGATGGCGTTGCGTGTGCCCGCTCAGACATTGATCGACCCCACGGGCGGGGTCGAAGACCTGCTCGGCGAACGCCTTCGCACTCCCACAAAAGCGAGTGTCAGTTTCGGCGATGACCCGTTGCGAATGCTGCGGGCCGCACGCTTCGCCTCGCAGCTAGAGTTCACGGTCGCGCCAGAGACGCTCGAGGCCATGGCTGAGCTTCGCGAGACGCTGAGTATCGTCAGCCCCGAACGTATTCAAGGCGAACTGGTAAAGCTCATGCACGCGGACGATCCGGTGCGAGGCATCAGGCTTCTCGTCGACACCGCTCTCATGCACGAGTTCTTGCCCGAAGTGCCGTCGCTGCGACTCGAGGTTGATGAGCATCATCATCACAAGGACGTCTACGAGCACTCGCTGACTGTCTTGCAGCAGGCGATTGAACTGGATCGTGAGCGACACCCTGATTCGCCGCCCGACATCCCGTTGCGAATCGCTGCGCTGCTGCACGACATCGGAAAACCATCGACCCGCAAACTTGAACCGGGTGGCGGTGTGACCTTTCATCACCACGACATTCGCGGTGCACGCATGGCACAGAAGCGAATGAAGGCGCTGCGTTTTGACGCGGCGACGATCGACTCGGTGGCGAAGCTGATCGAGCTGCATCTGCGCTTCTTCGGCTACGCCGAAGGTGCCTGGAGCGACTCGGCCGTACGACGCTATGTGCGGGATGCCGGGCCGGAGCTGGAACGGCTGCACATACTCACCCGCGCCGACGTCACCACCCGCAACAAGCGGAAAGCGTCGCGACTCGCGCGGGCATACGACGACATTGAGCGCCGCATCGCCGAGCTCGCCGACGAGGAAGAACTCGCCTCGATGCGTCCCGACCTCGACGGCAACCGCATTCAAGAGATTCTGGGCATCGGTCCGGGGCGAGACGTGGGCGAGGCATATCGCTTTCTGCTCGATCTCCGCCTCGACGAGGGCGTGCTCGGCGCGGTTGAGGCGGAGCGCCGGCTCCTCGAATGGTGGACTTCTCGCAGCTGACACACAGCTGAAACATAACCTCTCTACATTTAGCGGCAACCCACGATATTCGTCGGATCTTTGACGAGTATCTTTTCCGCGGTAAGACTTGCGCTCCACCGTCGTGCCGCTTGATCGTTCACCCTGGAGAAAATTCGTGAAACGCCTACTAGCGAGTGTCAGTTGCGCGGCAGTGGTGGCGACAGGACTTATCGTCGCCCCTGTCGCAGTCGCTGATATCGAGACCCCCGAGCTCGAGATCGTTCGCCCGATGTCGCCGTATATCGACATGCCCGACAGCTACCCCATTCAGCCGACGTTGGACGTCTTTCCTGACCTTGAGACCGACGCATCCATCGACCGCGGCACGATCCCCTACGACGAGATCGCCCCGTTCATCAACAACCTGATGGCAACGAGCGACCGTGTTTCGGCGCAGGTTGTGGGCAAGTCCGATCAGGGGCGTGACGTGTACATGGTCACGGTCACGAGCCCAGAGACGGCTGCTGAAACAGCGCAGCAGCTGGAGTGGCGCGACACGATTAAGTACGACGCTGAAAGCGCGCTCGCCGATGAGGCGCTGCAGGCCGGGTACAAAACCCCGATCTGGTTCAACGGAAACATCCACGGCAACGAATGGGAGGGAACTGACGCGACGCTGAACTACATCGAGGAACTCGCAACGAGCGACGACCCTGCTGTTGCCGACCTCGTTTCCGCGAACCGTCTCTACTTCACCGTGACGAACAACCCGGACGGACGCGCGCTCGGACAGCGTGCAACGGCGACCGGCTACGACGCGAACCGCGATTTCGTGACTGGCGCGACCGCTGAGTCGGCGATCGTGCGCGACCTGGCGAGCATCATTCAGCCGACGTACTTCATCGACATCCACGGCTACACGAGTGTTCTTCAGATCGAGCCTTGCGGGCCGCCCCACGGCGAGAGCTACGAGTACGATCTGTTCCTTCCCCACGCTTACGCGACTGCGCTCGAGATCGAAGAAGCCGTTGTGACCGCTGATATCGAGGGCAACACCTACTTGGGCGCCGATGGTCGACCGACCGAAGAGAACACCGGCAAGATCAAGATTCCATACCGCGATATTCGCGAAGGATGGGATGACTGGCCCCCGATCTTCGCACCCCAGTACGTCGCCTTCCAGGGCGCGATCACCAACACGGTAGAGCTACCGCTCGGTCGCGATCGCGACTCAACCAACCCCATCAACGCGGAACGCGCGGTGATCAACATCGAAGTTGCTGAGATCGTCATCAACACGGTCGTCGACTACGTCGGCGAGAACCGCGATGCGCTACTCGACAACCAGATCGAGATCTTCCGCCGCGGGGTTGCTGGTGAGCCGAGCGTTGAGATTCCCGCTGACATCACCGAGGCAGACCTCGCAGAGGGTGTGCCAACCGAATGGGTGGAGATCTGGGACGAGACCGACGTTTACACCGCAGACTTTCCGCGTGCCTACGTGATCCCGATGGGTGATTCGCAGCGCTCGGAGTCTGATGCGCAGACACTGGTTCAGCAGCTGCTGGTGAACAACATCGATGTGTCGAAGACCACCGAAGAGTTCTCATTTGATGGGGTCACGTATCCGGCTGGGTCGTACTACGTCGACATGCACCAGCCCCTGCGCGGTCTCGCGAACGCCTTGCTCGACGAGGGCACCGACATCACCGATCGCATCGGGCGCATGTATGACATTTCCGCCTGGAGCCTGGCGCTGCTGTGGGGTGCGGATGTAGACGTGCTCGGAACGACGACGGATGCTGCGCCCACCACAGCCCTTGAAATGATCACTGAGGCAGAACTCACGGGCTCAGTACCCGCTGCCGGCACCTACCTTGCATTCGAGCCGCGTGGCGTCGCTGACTATGTGGCGATCAACGAACTGCTGGAGGAGGGAATCGCGCTGTCTCAGATTCCCGATGGCACCGTGATCGTGGGCAATGATGAGGCCAGCTATGCGGCGGCTGCTTCTGCGGCAGCACTGTTCGGTGTGGACTTCACCGCAAACGACGGACGTGCATTGCGCGATGGCGAGAGCACCGCGTTGAGCAGTGTGCGCATCGGCTACGCGAGCAACAGCGACGACCGTGACGCGCTTACCAAACTGGGCTTCGATGACATCGTGCCGGTGACCACGGGCACGATCACTTCGGGTGAGGTTGACCTGACCGAGATCGACCTGCTGTTTGTTGGATCGAACCTGAACTTCAACAGCACGTCGCAAGCAGACGGCATTGCCGCTGTGGAGGCATACATCGCCGAGGGCAAGCCGGTGGTCGGTCTCGAGTCCGCAGGAGCGACGTTCGTGAACGCCTTCGGAATCGCAGCGGTCTCGTCAGTGAGCGGAGCCAGCGGATCAAACGGAATCGCCAGCGTCGACACCGTCGCAGACGGTGTGCTGGGGGACTATCCACAAGACACCGCCTTCGGCTACCCGTTCGTCTGGTTTACCGAACTCGGCGAGAACACGACTGTCGAGCAGACATATGCAACCGAAGACCCGTTTATCTCAGGTCACTGGTCAGCCGCCACTTCGGGTCGGGCGCAGTCCGACGCAGCCGCCCAGCCCGCTGCCTTCTCGGCAGTCGGCGAGTCTGGAAGCCGCGCCTTCGTGCTCGGTAGCTCGCCGACCTTCCGCAACCACCCGGTCGGCGCGTTCAGCGACGTCGCACGGGCGATCTTCTGGGCAGCAGCCGAGGGCGAGAGCGTGACGCCTCCTGGGGCAGTAATCGAAGAAGACCTCACCGACGAAACGCGCGGCACCGTCAGCATCCCCGACAGCGCGGAGCCCGGCGAGACCATCCCGGTCACGATGGGAGAGGGGGGCGACGGCACTGTTTCGGTGCTGATGTTCTCAGACCCGATCGAACTCGGTGAGTTCGAGGTCGTCGGCGGTGAGTTCGAGGTCATGATCCCCGCGGATGCTGCTCTCGGTGAGCACAAGATCGCCGTTGTCGATGACCAGGGAGCGCTGCTCGGCTGGGACGACCTGAGCGTCGCCACTGCGGTTGTCGAACCGACGCCCACCGCGGAGCCGACAGCTTCGGCCACGGCCTCGGCAACTCCGATTGCCACCGAGACACCAGCCACCGCATCCAGCGGTGACAGTGGTGACCTCGCGGTGACCGGTGGCGGTGACACCTCTCGTCTCGTGTTGGGGGCGATGTCGATCCTGCTGCTCGGTGCCGGAATCGCGATGCTCGCACGAGCACGTACCGCGCGCCAGATCTAGCGCACAGCAGCGAGGGGGTCGCCTCGGCGGCCCCCTCGCTGCCCTAGGCTCACCTGTGCAGCGAGAGCTCCACGCACGACAAGGATGACGATGACCGACGACAACCCCTCACACGAGCGGGATGCTGGTGCCGACGTCGTCATCGGCGATTCTGAAGAAGCCGTTGCTCCGCCACAGCGACGCCGGCTAGCGCTGTTCATCGGCGGGGGTGTTCTGATCGTCGTCGGGTTGGTTCTCGGTATCTGGGCGTTCTTGCCCGGGCCGAGCGAACCTGTTGCTGGCCCAACCCCCAGCGTCACCCCGTCGGAAACACCCATCGCCACGCCGACGACCACCACGAGCGTGGCGCCGGAGTCGACCGCGACTGCGGCTGCAGAAGAATCCGACGAAGGCGCAACTGAATCCGCTCCACCCGCCGAGCCCGACGCCGCAACCGCTGTCATCAACTCCTTCACGGTGTCGCCCGAGACTGCTGTGTGCGCCGACGACCGGGCGAGTACGGTGGCCCTCACGTTCAGCTGGTCAACGAGCGATGCCGAAGTGGCGTGGATCGCCGAAGGAACCAACGATGCCTCAGTGCAGCCGTTCGAGCAGGTTGCGGTCAATTCGTCGAGCTACACCGGGCTCGAGTACGAGTGCTTCGCGCAGGAGCAGTTGTTCACCCTGACGGTGCGGGGCGAGGCCGGCAATACGAGCGTCTCGGTATCGGTCGTTCGCCAGCTCGACTGATCTACTCGATCGACCCAACCGGTGCAGCCGCGCACGCCATAGAATTGGCGCACGCTCCTCAACGTCGACCGGAGTCCGATGTCAACGCCGTGGTCATCCCGTCGTGAGGTTTCACCTGAGACCTCGCGGCTGCTCATCGAGCGCGCGCACGAAGAGTTGGTTGCTGGCAACGCCGCAGATCAGCGGCTGCTGGATGTTCGGCCGATGGTGCGGGACTCGTGGCGGCGTTCGCTCGAGAGCCTCGTCGGCGCCGAGGGCCTGCCTCCGCTCGACGTGCATGCGAACGAGATCGAAGCGTACCGCCGAGCGCACCCGCTCGCTGATGTGATGGAGATGGTGCGCGCACTGCTTCTGCCGGGCGACCCGGCCGAATCTGGCGTCGTCGTCGCTGTCGGCGACGCGGCGGGTCGATTGCTGTGGGTAGAGGGCGACCGTCACATTCGCGCGCTCACCGGCGAGATGGGTTTCGTCGCGGGCGCCAACTGGTCAGAAGAAGCCGTAGGTACCTCGGCACCGGGTACGGCACTCGCGCTCGATCGCTCGGTGCAGATTCATGGCGCCGAGCACTACAACCGGCTCGTGCAGCCATGGTCGTGCACCGCAGCGCCCGTGCATGACCCTGAGACCCGCCGCCTTCTGGGTGTGATCGATGTCACCGGCGGCTCCGAGGCTGCCGCCCCGCAGGCGCAGCTGCTGGTGGATGCGACCGCACGTGCTGTCGAGGGGGAGTTGCTCGTCGCTCGCCTCAGAAAACGCTCGGCAGAGGCGCCAGCAAGAAAGAGATCGCGACGAATGCCCGCCGCTCGCGCCACGCTGCGGGTACTTGGGCGCGACCGCGCGATGCTGGAGGTGTCCAGCGAAGGCACGCAGTCTGAAGGCACGCGGACTGAAGGTACCGAGACGATCTTCGAGATTGGGGCGCGTCACGCGGAATTGCTGTTGATGCTTGCCGTGCATCGCCAGGGACTCTCGGCGGAACGGCTCAGTGAACTCGTCTACGGCGAGATAGATGCGGGCTCGACGCTTCGCGCTGAAATGGTGCGCATGCGCAAGGTGCTGGAGAGATCAGCACCGGCTCTCGTGCCGCAATCGCGCCCCTACCGGCTGGGGTTCGAGTTAGAAACCGACGCTCATCAGGTGGTGTCGCTGCTTGACCGAGGTGCGCATCGGGTCGCGCTCGCTGCCTATCGAGGCGAAGTGCTGCCCCACTCGACGGCACCGGGCGTCGAGGAGTTTCGCGAAAGCGTGCAAAGCGCTCTGCGTGAAGCACTCATGAGTGAAGCATCCATCGACGTACTGCTGGCGTTCGCCGACACCGAAAGCGGATCAGACGACATCGACCTGCTGCAGCTGTGCCTGACCATGCTTCCGCCTCGTTCACCCCGCCGCGCGGGCCTCGTCACGCGCATCGAGCGACTGGCATCGCGCTAGCCGGCGGGCCCCGACGGGCCGTGCAACTCGATGCAACGTTGCGTCACCTAACGTCGACGCCACGCGACACTGAGGTCGCGCACCCGTCGAAGGAGACCAGCTATGACCATCGTCGAAGAAGGCGTTTCGAGCATCTACGCCGCTCCCAACACTCGCGGAGCGGTCGCCGACTACCGCCCCCGTTACGGCCACTACATCGGCGGCGAGTTCGTTGAGCCGATCAAGGGCGAGTACTTCGAGAACCTTTCACCCGTCAATGGAAAGCCGTTCACCGAAGTTGGCCGCGGCACTGTTGAAGACATCGACCGTGCTGTCGATGTCGCCTGGAAAGCATTCGAGTCGTGGAAGCGCACGACACCGGCTGATCGCGCGAACATTCTCAACAAGATCGCTGATCGCATCGAGGCGAACCTTGAAGCCATCGCGGTCGCAGAGACCTGGGACAACGGCAAGCCCGTTCGAGAGACTCTCGCCGCAGACATCCCCCTCGTTGTCGACCACTTCCGCTACTTCGCGGGCGTGCTGCGTGCGCAAGAAGGCTCACTGAGCCAGATCGACGAAGACACTGTCGCGTATCACTTCAACGAGCCGCTCGGAGTGGTCGGCCAGATCATTCCGTGGAACTTCCCGATTCTGATGGCCACGTGGAAGCTCGCTCCGGCACTCGCGGCAGGAAACTGCGTGGTGCTGAAGCCTGCCGAGCAGACGCCAGCATCCATCCTCTTCTTGTTCGACATCATCGGCGACCTGCTTCCGGCTGGAGTCGTCAACATCGTCAATGGGTTCGGCATCGAGGCGGGCGCTCCGCTCGCGCAGCACAAGCGCATTCGCAAGATCGCGTTCACGGGCGAAACCACGACCGGGCGCCTGATCATGCAATACGCGTCACAGAACCTGATCCCTGTCACTCTCGAACTCGGCGGTAAGAGCGCCAACGTCTTCTTCGACGATGTCGCTCGCAACACCGCTGATGACTACTACGACAAGGCGCTCGAAGGGTTCGCGCTCTTCGCGCTCAACCAGGGTGAAGTGTGCACCTGCCCCTCGCGCGCACTGATTCAGAAGTCGATGTACGACCAGTTCCTGGGTGACGGGCTCGATAGGGTTTCGAAGATCATTCAAGGAAACCCGCTTGATCCGGCCACGATGATCGGTGCGCAGGCATCGAACGACCAGCTCGAAAAGATCATGAGCTACATCGACATCGGCAAGCAAGAAGGAGCCAAGCTGCTCGCCGGTGGTGAGCGGGTCGACCTGGGCGGCGACCTCAGCGAGGGCTATTACTTCGCACCGACAGTCTTCGAAGGTCAGAACAGCATGCGCATCTTCCAGGAAGAGATCTTCGGGCCTGTCGTCTCGGTGACGAGCTTCGACAGCTTCGACGACGGCATCGCGACCGCCAACGACACGCTGTACGGTCTGGGCGCCGGGGTGTGGAGCCGCTCGGGCGACACCGCCTATCGCGCGGGTCGGCAGATCGAAGCCGGGCGCGTGTGGACGAACACTTACCACCAGTACCCCGCGCACGCAGCGTTCGGCGGGTACAAGCAATCAGGCATCGGCCGCGAGAACCATCTGAAGATGCTCGACCACTACCAGCAGACGAAGAATCTGCTCGTGTCGTACTCCGAGGGTGCGATGGGGTTCTTCTAAACCGACCATAGGTGGCATGGCTCCGTTCGAGTGGCGGAGTCGTGCCACCCACAGCTTCGATCGACACCGCCATCGAGCTTGGAGCTTGAGATGACCACGCAACACCGAGTCGAAGTGAGCGATGCGGCAGCATCGCTGCTTCGCGAACTCACCATCAAGCACGGACCGCTCATGTTTCACCAATCGGGTGGATGCTGCGACGGTTCAGCCCCCATGTGCTATCCGGTCGGAATGTTCATCACCGGTCCGAGCGACGTGCACCTTGATGCGCTCGACGTCGGCCTCGACGATCAGATCGACGTCTTCATCTCCGAGGCGCAGTTCGAATATTGGAAGTACACGCATCTGACGATTGACGTTGTGCCCGGCCGAGGCGCCGGTTTCAGTGTCGAGGGGCCCACGGGCAAGCGCTTCATTGTTCGATCCCGGATGCTGAATGAGGCCGAACTGCGGCATTTCGGTCTCGCTCCGGCCTAAACTGGCGCCGACACTGCACCTTCGGGTTTGCTCCGCATCGCCGCGAGAGTTTGCGTTCCCCCCGGGGGGATTGCCTAGCGTGGTGATCTGGCACGAGGGAGGAGCCGGTGGACATCGACTTGATAGACGACGCTGCAGAAGCATCTACATGGACAGACTGGGCGATTCTGCTGGCGATCCTGTTGGGTTTCGTTGTCGCAATCTCGGTAGCGGCAGCCATCACCCTCGCGCTGATCGGACGCCGCAAAACCTGGCCTAGCGAACTCAGCGCACGTGTTCGCTGGCCGTTTCGCACGACGTTGTTTCTGCTTGCTCTGGTCGTGTCGACCGTAGCTCTGCCTATCGATGAGTCGTGGGATGCAGCAATCGTGCACACGATCGTTATCGCGATCATCATCTCAGGCGCGTGGCTGCTCGCACAGATCTTCTTGTTCTTCGTCGATTCGGGCTCTCGCCGCTATCGACTTGAAGACAGCGACACGACTACCGCGCAGAAGATCCGCACGCAGTTGCAGATCATTCGCCGCCTTGTGATCGTGGTGATCATCACGATCGCGCTGGGCGCAATCCTGATGACGTTCGACTCAGTGCGTGCGATCGGCGCCAGTGTGCTGGCTTCGGCCGGAATCGCATCGGTCGTCGCCGGTCTTGCCGCGCAGTCGGTGCTGAGCAACCTCTTCGCCGGAGTGCAACTCGCGTTCAACGAGGCGATTCGCGTCGGAGACGTTGTCGTGGTTCAGGGCGAGTTTGGCCGAATCAAAGAGATCACCCTCAGCTACGTCGTGCTCGAACTGTGGGACCAGCGCACCCTTGTGCTGCCCTGCACCTACTTCACGACGACTCCATTCGAGAACTGGACGAAGAACGGCAAAGAACTGCTCGGCACCGTCTACTTCGATCTTGATTGGCGGGTATCGGTCGACGACATGCGGGTAGAGCTTGAGCGCCTGCTCGGCGAGACCGACCTGTGGGACGGCAAGTCTCAGAGTGTGCAGGTCACTGACGCGGTCGGTGGCGTGCTGCAAGTTCGCATTGTCGTGAGCGCGCGCGATTCGGGCTCGCTGTGGGATCTGCGGTGCATGGTGCGAGAGCAGCTCGCCGCGTGGGTGCGTCGTGAGTCTCCCGACGCCATGCCGTTGCGCCGTGTGCGCTTTGATGCGCCGGTTGAGGCGCCAGCCGAAGCCTGATCGCTTCGGTGCGGGCCTATTGCAGCAGAAAGAATCCGCCCGCGATCATCTGCACGAACCAGAGCAGCACAAATCCGCCCGCAATAGCGAACACGATCCACGGACCGCGTCGTGTCAGCCGTTTGCCGGGCGCCGCGACCCCCGGGGGCGGGCGAAGCGTGTCGAGGGGCGGGGCGAACGGCACGTCGTCATGGGCGGCGCCGGTGTTCATGCTCGCGGCATCGTGCGCAGCGGTGGCAGTCAGTGCGGCGGCTGCTGCAGCATCCATTCTCAATCGATCGTCACGCCAGCGCGCCCACTGCGCCAGTTTGTCGAGCAGGGCGCCGACGACCGAGAAGAGCCACGCCCACGTGGCCGCATCGAGGGTCGAGAAGTCACGCTTTGCGTAGAGAAACAGCCAATCGTCGACGATTTCAACGTCGAGAGCGGCGGCATTGTCGATGAAGCGGGCCATGATGTCGGGCGTGAAGAGATACAGCGCATCGCGTTCGTAGCCGCTCGGGCAGTAGAGCGAGAAGTAGCGGTCGAAGTCGCCCTCGAGGCTCAGCCGCTGATCTTTGGCGAAAGACGTAGGCAGGTTTGAACCGAACAGTGCGTTGTTTCCGAGCGCATCGAGCACGATGTGCGGCAACGGCACGTCGAGTTTGACAGCGACATAGCCCCACTGATGGGTGGTGCGGTTCTTGCCCGATCCAGTCGTATAGCGATAGTTCGCGAACTCGACGAAGCGAGGTTGATCGCCGCGAACGAGATCGCTCGACGCTCGAGCTGAACCCTGGGTGAAGATCATGCCCGGCAGTCCGGGATTGGCCAGGTGGGGTTCATACGTCATCGCGTTCGCGCGAGCGAAACGATCGAGCCGGTACATGCGCACGGCTCCCGCGGGCCCGCGCCGCACGAAGATCACTATGACAACCGTCGCGGCGATGCCGATGAACAAGATCGGCGCCAGCAGAGTGATTGTTTCGACAAACGCGGCGAACGGGTCAGTGGATCCGCCCAAGGCGATGAGGGCTCCCCCGAACATCGGAAACAGCATGAAGGCGAACACCACGCCCACCACAACGAACATCACTGTTTGGCTGGATTTCTTGGGCAGCCGATCGCTTGCCCTCAGGTGCTTCTCAAACGTGCGAGCGGCGTTGCCGTCGACGGGCTCAGTCAACGGCGCCGTGTAGAACGGATAGTGCGGTGGTGCGGCAGCGCTCATCGGTTCACCCCGTCAGCATCCCATTGCAAAGAGGCGCCTTCTCGAACGCTGAACGTCTCGAGTCGGGGGTCGTCGCGCAATGCTTGCGCAAGGGAGTGGGGGCCCGCAACGATCGTCGAATCCCAATCGATTTCGCTCACAATCACCCACGATCGGTCGGCGGGCCAGATGATGTTCGGCGACTGGGCACTCGGCTCGAGACCGTGCGCTTCGCTCTCACGATCACGCCACGGAACCGAAAGCACCCAATCTGGGTTAGCGAGTTCTGCCAGCGCGCTGCGAAAAAGCACGAAGTCGCGATTGAGCAGGCTGAACCGCGGTCCGCGTGAGATCTCATCAGACAGCATCCCTGGTTGCCATGAAGTTTTGCGTAGCCAGCCGTTGCGGGTGGCCTCGACAAGAGACGTCCAACGGTGAGCCTTTTTGCTATCGGATGTCTCGTCGTTGATCGTATAGAAACCGCGGGCCGGTCCGTAGCCCACGGCTCCGACCAGCCCGGCCCAGCCCTCCCACAAGCCTACGAACGCGTCATCGGGGGTGGTCGTGTGCGTGGCTGCGAGTGCCGCAACTACGCTGACGAGCGCGGTGTCGAGCTTTCCCACCGGCGGAGCATCGAACCGCCAGCCGTTGGGCGCGTTCACCTGTCCCCACAGGTTCGGATCCGTGCCTGGCACGCGCACGATCGTGCCCCACTGCGCGTTGGCGTGCATGTGGGTGCCAAAAGCCGCCGCAGCGTCGCCCCAGCGGGCCGCAACCGTCTCGATCTCTGGCTGGCGTGCGCTGAACGCCTGCCACGCGTCGCGGTGCTGCTCATATGGCAGGGCGGGCCAGGCGTCGTCGAAGGGCTTCGACTTGCTCGCGCCGTGAAAGATGCGGGTATACGACTCGAAGCCGCGCGGCACCATGTCGTGCATCGTTGCGGCCCACGGGTCATCGATGCGATCGCGCAGCCAGACTCCTGCAGAGGTATCGGGCGTCCATTGCATGTCTTCACGCTACCGGCGGGCGCGTGCGCCGTTCGCAATTCAGTCTGCAAGGTGTCCGATGCCGCCAGCGACCGCGGTTTCGAACGGTTTGTCAGCGTGCAGACTGAATTACGCACGCGGCGCACGCGGCAACTCGAGTTGCAGCCCGCAGCGAGCGACGCGGTGAGGCAAGATCGAGGTGAGCGCGGCTGCACGGCGCGCCGAGTTCGAGGAGGAGCGCATGCCTACGGTGACCCCGCGAGATCCCGACAACCTTGAAGCGCTGCGCGACGCCTCTGACGTGCTCGGACTTGATGCGCTGCTCAGTGATGACGAGCGCGCTACGCGCGACCGGGTGCGAGCGTTCGTTGACGCCGAGATACGCCCGAACATCGCTGACTGGTTTGACCGGGCGTATTTTCCGGCAGAGCTTGCCCCCGAATTCGGCAAACTCGGAGTGCTGGGCATGCACCTCGATGGCTACGGCTGCCCCGGGCGCTCCGCCGTCGAATATGGCCTGGCCGCGTTGGAGCTTGAAGCGGGCGACTCGGGGCTTCGCACCTTCGTGTCGGTGCAGGGATCGCTGGCGATGGGCTCAATTCACCGGTGGGGAAGCGAAGAGCAGAAGAATGAATGGCTGCCGCGCATGGCTGCGGGTGAGGTGATCGGCAGTTTCGGTCTCACTGAACCGAGTGCCGGCTCAGACCCGTCGAGCATGAAGACCTTCGCCAGGCGTGACGGCGACGACTGGATTCTCAACGGATCTAAGCGCTGGATCGGCCTCGCGTCGATTGCGCAGCTCGCTGTCGTGTGGGCGCAGACCGACGACGGCGTGCGCGGCTTCATCGTGCCGACCGATGCCCCCGGGTTTCACACCACCGTGCTCGAACCAAAAGGATCGATGCGCGCGTCGATCCAGACCGAGTTGCACTTCGATGAGGTGCGACTGGCAGCATCCGCCCTGCTGCCTGAAGCCAAAGGACTGCGCGGGCCGTTCTCAGCCCTCAATGAGGCGCGCTACGGAATCGTTTGGGGTGCGCTCGGCGCAGCGCGCGACAGCTATGAGGCGGCACTTCGTCGCTCGCTGGCTCGCGAGCAGTTCGGTGTGCCAATTGCGTCGTTCCAGCTCACCCAGCAGAAGCTCGTGAACATGGTCATCGAGCTACAGAAAGGCGCGTTGCTCGCGTTGCACATCGGTCGCGCGAAAGACGCCGGCACTCTTACCCCGACGCAGATCTCACTGGGCAAGCTCAACAATGTGCGTGAGGCCATCGCGATCGCGCGGGAGGCGCGCACGATTCTCGGCGGCGACGGCGTTTTGCTTCAGCACTCCCCCATCCGCCACGCGGCCAACCTCGAGTCGGTGCGCACGTATGAAGGCACCGACGAGGTGCACACCCTGATTCTCGGTCAACACCTGACCGGCATCGGCGCGTTCTCGTGACGGATTCGCCCGCTGAGAGGGCATCCGGTAGTATAGGAGGGTTGTCTGGCTGCACCCCTGCGTGCGCAAGCCCCGACACGTGCAACACACCCTCCTGCTTTCGGGAAATGCCCGGAAGCCGTTCTAGTCCGAAGGAGGTGGGTTAGTGACGCACCAGTACGAGCTCATGGTTATTTTGAACCCCGAGATTGACGAGCGACAGGTCGCTCCAAACCTCGACAAGTTCCTCAAGGTCATCACCAATGGTGGCGGCTCAATTGAGAACGTTGACATCTGGGGTCGCCGCCGGTTGGCATACGAGATCCAGAAGAAGAACGAAGGCATTTACGCCGTCGTCAACTTCACCGCTACCAGCGACGTGACGAACGAACTCGATCGTCAGCTCGGCCTCAACGAGCAGGTCATGCGTACCAAGGTGCTTCGCGCCGAGGAAGCTATCGCAATGATCGCGTCAGAGAAGCAGCGCGCCGACGAGAAGGCAGCCCGCAAGGCTGCCCGCCCCGCCAAGGCCGCCAAGCAGGACGCGTAACGCTGATGGCCGGCGAGACGATCATCACCGTCGTGGGAAACCTCACGGCTGATCCCGAACTGCGTTACACGCAGAACGGACTTCCCGTCGCGAACTTCACGATCGCATCGACGCCGCGCAACTTCGACCGTCAGGCGAACGAGTGGAAGGACGGCGAAGCGCTGTTCCTCCGCGCGAGCGTGTGGCGCGAGTTTGCCGAGCACGTCGCGGGCTCGCTGACGAAGGGTTCCCGTGTCATCGCGACCGGTCGCCTGAAGCAGCGCAGCTACGAGACGCGTGAAGGCGAGAAGCGCACGGCAATCGAACTCGAAGTCGACGACATCGGCCCCTCGTTGCGTTACGCGACCGCTCAGGTCACCCGCGCAGCTGGTGGCGGCGGTGGTCAGGGCCGACAGGCTCAGGTTGCCGACGAGCCGTGGTCGACGCCGGGTTCTGCAAATGCTGGCGGCAACGCCAACAGCGGCAGCAGCGGTGCGGATGCATGGAGTGCTCCCGGCGCCTACGGCGACGACACCCCGTTTTGACACAGATTTCAATTTCTCAGTAAGGAAAAAACATGGCTGGAAAGTCAAGCGGCGACCGCCGCAAGCCGCGGAAGGGCGCGAAGAACGCAGCCCCGGCAAAGCCGACCCGCGTTGGCCTCATCGACTACAAAGATGTCGCCACCCTCCGCAAGTTCGTCTCAGAGCGTGGCAAGATCCGCGCTCGTCGTATCACCGGTGTCTCGGTGCAGGAGCAGCGTCTGATCGCCAAGGCGATCAAGAACGCGCGCGAAATGGCGCTCCTGCCTTACGCCGGCGCTGGCCGCTAAGGAGCACCCGATGGCAAAGCTGATTCTCACGAATGAGGTCACCGGGCTTGGTAGCGCCGGTGACGTAGTCGAGGTCAAGAGCGGGTTCGCCCGCAACTACCTCATTCCCCAGGGCTTCGCAGTGGCGTGGACCCGCGGTGGCGAAAAGCAGGTTGCGTCGATTCGCGCCGGCCGTGAAGCCCGTGCGATCCACGACCACGAAGAAGCTGTCGCGCTCAAGGATGCCCTTGAGTCCAACAAGGTCAAGCTGTCGGTCAAGGCTGGCAACGAAGGTCGCCTGTTCGGTTCTGTGAAGACCGGACACGTAGCCGATGCAGTCAAGGCTGCCGGTCTCGGTGACCTCGACAAGCGCAAGATCCAGATCTCGTCGGCGATCAAGGTTGTCGGCGAGCACGAGGCGACGGTGCGTCTTCGCGACGACCTCACCGCTGTGATCACTCTTCAGGTGGTCGCTGCCAAGTAGCAGCGATCCCTCGATCCTCGGATCGAATCGAATGCCGCAGGCCTACGGGTCTGCGGCATTCGTCGTTTAACGTGTCCGCGGGCGCAGTCGGCGGGCGCAATGAATCCCGTAGGTGGAACAGTCCAGGCACGGCCTGACCCACCTACGGGAAGTTGTGAGGGAGGGCGGCGGCTTGCGTCGCCCTCCCCCACGTCTTAGGCGGAGTCGCTTGGCATCGGCTCCGCGGTCAGAGTCACGCGGAGCGGCGCCGTGACACGAGTGCCGCCGCGCCGAGCATGACGAGCAGCAGGCTCGTCAGCAGCGCGGGAAGCGCCCCCGTTCCTCCGGTCACGGCGAGCGGAGTGGCAGGGGATGCCGCCACCGCGCCGGTCACCGTGGTGCCGGTGTCGGTGCCGCCGTTGGTTGCGTTGGTTGCGTCAGTTCCGTTGGTTGCGTTGGTTGCGTCAGTTCCGTTGGTTCCGTTGGTTCCGTTGGTTCCGTTGGTTCCGTTGGTTCCGTTGGTTCCATCGGTTCCGTCGGTGCCGTCTGTTCCGTCGGTTCCGTCGGTTCCGTCCGTCCCGTCGGTTC
This sequence comes from Microbacterium marmarense, assembly GCF_037204165.1. Taxonomy (NCBI): domain Bacteria; kingdom Bacillati; phylum Actinomycetota; class Actinomycetes; order Micrococcales; family Microbacteriaceae; genus Microbacterium; species Microbacterium marmarense. The sequence continues at coordinate 266,701 of NZ_JBBDGL010000001.1, read as the reverse complement.
CGTCTGTCCCGTCGGTGCCGTCGGTGCCGTCGGTTCCGTCGGTTCCGTCGGTTCCGTCGGTTCCGTCCGTCCCGTCGGTTCCGTCTGTCCCGTCGGTTCCGTCGGTTCCGTCGGTGGCGCCAGGGGTCACCGTGGAGTCGCCGATGATCGAAACGGCGTTGGCGCCGATCGTGACAGGCAGCGCGATCGGTGCGATCACCTGAAGACCGCCGAGGATGCTTCCTGCACCGCTCGTCGTTCCCGCGGTTGACCCGTCCGTTACAGCGTCGCCCATCGCACCGGTGGCGGCGCTGTCTCCGATGACGGAGATCGCGTTGCCGATGACGCTGACGGGTGCCGTGATCGGTGTGATCACCTGGGTTCCGCCGAGCACCGAATTCTCGCCGCTGGTCGAGCCGTCGGTGACGCCGGCCGCAGCATCCGATCGCGAGCCCGACGTGGCTCCGGTGGACTCGCTGTCGCCGATGACCGAGATCGCGTTGCCGACCACGCTGATCGGTGCGACCACGGGTGTGATCACCTGGGTTCCGCCGAGAATCGAGCTCTCGCCGTTGGTAGTGCCGTCAGCCTCAGAACCCGTGCTGCCGGCAGCAGCAGCCGATCCGGAGCCCGACGCGGCACCGGCGGATGTGCTGTCTCCGATGACGGAGATGGCGTTGCCCGTGACGGTCACCGGTGCAGTGACCGGGGCGACGACCTGCGTGCCGCCGAGGATGGAGTCCTCGCCGTTGGTCGAGCCGTCAGCCTCAGAACCCATGCCGGCAGCAGCAGCCGATCCGGAGCCCGACGTAGCGCCGGAGGATGAACTGTCGCCGATGACCGAGATGCCGTTGCCGGTGACGCTCACCGGTGCATTGACCGGGGCGACGACCTGTGTGCCGCCGAGGATGGAGTCCTCGCCGCTGGTGGTGGTGGTGGCGTCGGTCGCGGAACCCGTGCCGCTGGCAGCAGCATCCGCTCCGGAGCCCGACGTGGCACCGGTGGATGAGCTGTCCCCGATGACAGAGACGGCGTTGCCCGAAACGGAAATCGGGGCGTCGACCGAGACGATGGCCTGCGTGCCCGAGAGCACGCCGTCTTCGCCTGAGGTCTGCGCTTCGGCCGCCGGAGCTGACGCGGGCTCAGTAGCCGAACCCTCAGCGGGGCCCGATTCGGATGAGCTGTCACCGACGACCGATACCGCGTTGTTCTCGACGGTGACGGGAACGCTGACGCTCACGACGGCCTGCGTGCCCGAGAGCACTCCGTCGAGTCCGTCAGTCACGGCGATGTTCGGCTGGGCTGCCGGCGCGCTGGCCGATTGCGAAGCCGACTCGCTCGCGGGCTCTTCGGCCTGCTGCGAGGTGGAGTCGCCGACGACCGACGCGGCGTTGCCGCTGACGGTCACCGGGAGGGTGACGTCGATGAGGGCTTGCGAGCCCGAGGCGACGCCGTCCTCTCCTGATGTTTCGGCCGCCTGTGCGACCGTGGCGCCGAACAGCGTGATGCCGCCGGCTACCAGCGTGCCCAGCAGGGCACGGGAAATGAAAGTACGCATGATGATGTCTCCTTCAAAGACTGATCGATTGGTGCGCGCGGCGAAGGCACGCGAAAGCCGCTGCGTGTCGCGCGGAGCGAAGCGCGACAGGGGCGTGATCAGTCGGGAGAGACGTCGGTGTTGCCGACAGGTGCCAGCGGCGCGTGCTCGTCTCCTGGTCCAGCGCGTCGCACCCAGGCACGGTGTGCGACGAAAGGAATCAGGGCGAGGAACGCCCAGGCACCAGGACCCGCACCACCGGGTCCTGCGGAAGAAACCGTCGACGCGCAGAGTCCTGGCGTCGACGGCGAGTCTGCGGGCGCGAGCGCGCCACGAGCGAAAGAGATGACGGATGCCACGACCTGGCCGGCCGCGGCTCGGAACTGCGCCGCGAGCGCACCATCTGACGCCCACGACAGGGGCCTCTCGTCGGCAAAGCGCGCGAGGAGCGTGGCCTCGGCGAGCTCGGAAGTGACTCCGTTCGGGTCGATGACCGGCGCAGTCGAGGAGTCGCCCGGAACGGCATCAGGCGAAGATGGCGTTGTCGAGACCCCGGGAAGTCCGGGGAGAGGCGGGAGCACCACGCCCGGGCCTGCGGGGGGCTGCGTCGGCAACACGCCGTCGACGGTCGTTTGGGCAGTATCGACGGTGACGGCAAGCGTGCGGTCGACGGTCTGCGTCACGTCGGTGAGAGCGCTGGGAACGTCGGCCACCGCGTCGTCCAGGCCGGTGACGACATCGTCGATGCCCAGCTCGGTGACGATCTCTCCGACGATCGGAGTTTGCTTGACCGTCTCGACAACGGGTTCCGTCACCGCCTCGACGACCACTGCCACAGGCTTCGTCACGGTTTCGACGACCTTGACGGCGGGTTTGGTGGCCTTCTCGACGACGGCCTTCTTGACGACTTCGGCGACCGGCTCGGTGGCCTTCTGTGCCACCGCCTTGACCGGCTCGGCAACCTTCTGCACGGGAGCTTTGACCGGTTCAGGCGCCTTCTTGACGACCTCATCGACGACCTCGGCGACAGTCGTCGTGGCGCTTGTCCCCGCTGTGGTCGCGCTGGAGGTGGCCTTGTCGACCAACCCGGTGACGGCGCCCAGAACGCTGCGTTCGTCGTCAGATCCGTCGGCGGCGTGTGAACCTGCCGAACCGAGTCCGAGAGTGAGGGAGAGCCCCAACCAGGCGAATGCGACACCGGCGCCGATGAGAGCAAATCGGGGCAGATTGCCCAGACGATTTGTAGCTGCAGTGTCCATTTCACCTCCTACGACTGATCACGTCGACAAAATAAAGCCGCATTCATCCGGATGGGTGAACGCTCGAGGGTGCCTGGAATACTCAACCTACTGATCCGCGCGCACCGCGTCTAGAGGGAAGTCAAAAATGTGCGCATTTCGCGTGATTCCGCGGGAGTGGATGGCTGCGAAGTTGTGCACAGGGAGCGCTAGCATCCACAACCTTCAAGTCCTGCTTCAACCCACAAGTCATCCACAGGGTGTGGAAATTCAAAAGCCAGATCAAACCGCTTTTCAGTGTCACAACCCCCGGTTCAAGCCGAATCTATCCACAGATGTTGTGCACAGGCTATGCGGCGTTTCGCGCAGGCTTTCCACATAGTTATCCACAGGCCATGTTGCGTGTGTCGGAACCCGTCCTTAGCGTTGGGGGCGGCCCTCTCGAACGTCGCGCTGAGGGCTGCCCATTACCCGGTCGATGTGGAGGACGCTGCACCTATGTCGATTGCGGACATCTCCGAGGATCGCCTCGGCAAGCCCCGAGACTTTGAGCGCACGCCGCCCCACGACGTTCTCGCAGAACAGAGCACGCTCGGGGGCATGCTGCTCTCGAAAGACGCCGTCGCTGACGTTATCGAGTCCCTGCGCGGCACGGACTTCTACATCCCGAAGCATGAACTGATCTTCGAGGCCGTGTTGACGCTGTATTCGCACGGCGAGCCCACCGACGTGGTCGCCGTCACCGACGAGTTGATCAAGACCGGTGAACTGCAGCGCGCCGGCGGGGCCGACTACCTTCACACCCTTACCTCGATCGTCCCGACAGCGGCCAACGCCGGCTACTACGCGTCGATCGTCTCTGAGCGGGCTCTGTTGCGTCGTCTCGTTGATGCGGGCACCCGTATCGTGCAGTTGGGGTATTCGGGCGAGGGCGAAGCGCTCGACCTCGTCAACAACGCACAGGCCGAGATCTACTCGGTCAACGGTGCTGAAGCGACCGAAGACTACGTACCACTGACGACTGCCGTCGACGCGGCGGTTGAAGAGATCGAAGCGGCTCGCGGTCGCGACGGTCAGATGACCGGCATCCCGACCGGGTTCTCGGGTCTTGACCAGCTCACAAACGGTTTGCACCCCGGCCAGATGATCATCATCGCCGCTCGTCCGGCCATGGGTAAGTCGACGCTTGCACTGGACTTCGCCCGTTCGTCAGCAATCGCAAACAACATGCCCACAATCGTGTTCTCTCTTGAGATGGGCCGTAGCGAGATCGCCATGCGTTTGATGAGTGCCGAGGGATCGATCCCGCTGCAGTCGATGCGCAAGGGCACGCTCGACTCCCGCGATTGGACGACCATCGCGTCGACGCGCGGCCGCATCAACGATGCACCGCTCTACATTGATGACTCCCCCAACATGACGCTGGTTGAGATTCGCGCCAAGTGTCGCCGGCTCAAGCAGCGCGTCGGTCTGAAGATGGTCATCATCGACTACTTGCAGCTGATGACGAGCGGTAAGCGAGTGGAATCCCGCCAGCAAGAGGTGTCTGAGTTCTCGCGTGCACTGAAGCTGCTCGCTAAGGAGCTCGGTGTTCCGGTCGTCGCGCTTTCGCAGTTGAACCGTGGTGCCGAACAGCGCTCTGACAAGAAGCCGGCACTGAGCGACCTTCGCGAGTCGGGCTCGATCGAGCAGGATGCTGACATGGTGGTGTTGCTCCATCGCGAAGCGGCCTACGAGAAAGACAGTCCTCGCGCGGGCGAGGCCGACCTCATCATCGCCAAGCACCGCAACGGACCCACCGACACACTCACCGTCGCGTTCCAGGGCCACTTCTCCCGCTTCACCGACATGGCCCCGGGCGACTTCGGGTAGATGTGCACTCGCACCTTCGCACCCTGATGGCGGCGTTCGCCTCGGGTGTGCCTGAACCCGCTGCTAAGACGGGACCAGTATGAAACTCTTTGCACCATGACCGGACCGTCGGAGCAACTGCGTCGCAACTGGCTCGAGGCCCAGCAGCGCAGAGAGCGGCTGGAGGCAGAGATGCACCTTCTGCGACAAGAGCGCGGCGCCGATGCCGCCGACGATGAGCACGACCCTGACGGTGCGACGCTGTCGGGTGAATGGTCGAGACTCGAAGGTCTGCGCGTCGCGACGGCGGCCGAGCTCGACGACCTGGTTGCTGCAATCGCGCGAGCTGAAGCCGGCACCTACGGCGTGTGCATCGGCTGCGGGCGCAATATTCCGGCGGCGCGGCTTGAGGCCCGTCCTGCGGCTCTGCGCTGTGTCAACTGCGCGGCGAAGTAGGGGTCGCCACACACCGCAACCTGGCGGTCGCCCAGGGCGAGGCAACGACACCGGCGATGCAGAATTTCATGTGATTCGAATGAAACTGACGGATCGGCGGCTTCTCGTCTGCGAGCGGCAGGACGCGCCGACATAATGAGCGAATGGGCAATACAAGACTGCGGTGGTGGACATTGGGGGCGATCTTCGCCGTCGTGCTCGTGGGGCTCGCGGTGCTCATCGCGGTCACCTCATCTGGACCCGACGGCGATGAGGCCACGAGCGACAGCGAGGTGCGCGAGGCTGGCAGTTGGACGCTCATGGTCTACATGATCGCCGACACCGACCTCGAACCGTTCGCGCTCGACGATCTCGCTGAGATGGCGTCAGTCGGCTCGACCGATGACGTGAATATCGTCGCCCTGGTGGATCGCAGCCCCGACTACTCTGACGACCCGGCGGTCGATCTCGCCGATTGGGAAGACACCGTGGCCTTCCGGGTGGAAGAAGACCACCTGCAAATCGTCGATGAGCCCGGCGAGTTGAACATGGGTGATCCTGAAACGCTCGCCGACTTCGTCGCCGACACTGCAATGCAGTTTCCTGCCGATCACTACGGACTCGTTCTTTGGGATCATGGCGCTGGATGGCCGGGAATGGGGCCAGACGAGACCAACGACTTCGATGTCCTCACGCTTCCCGAGATGAATGAGGGCTTGAGCGACGGTCTCGAACGCGCGGGCATCGAGGCTCTGGATTTCGTCGGGTTTGACGCCTGCCTCATGGCCACCTACGAGGTCGCGAGCATCATGTCGTTGCACGCCGAATTCATGCTCGCGTCGCAGGAGCTCGAACCAGGACACGGCTGGAACTACCAAGAGCTGGCTGTGCTCACGGATGGCCCGCAGACGACAACTGCCACTGATCTCGGCACCGCCCTCATTGATGGGTACGCCCTGCAAGCTGACGAATGGGGGACGGGATCAGACATCACGCTCGCCCTCCTCGATCTGTCTGAAGTGACCGAACTTCAAGCTGCCGTTGCCCAGCTCGCAGGTGCCTACGAAGCGGATCCTGACGGGCTCGGGCCCACGATGGCGAGGGCCCAGTCGGGCATTCTCGAGTTTGGTCGCAATCCCGATCCAGAACTTGCTACTGACCAAATAGATCTCGGCAGCTACGTGGAAAACCTCGCTGAGTCTGGGGGCGCTCAGGTTGCCGACGCTGCCGACGCGGTGACGGCGTCACTCGAGGCGATTGTCGTCGCAGAGACGACAGGACCCGCAACCGACTCGGCCTCTGGCCTGTCGATCTACTTTCCTGAAGTTGAACAGTACTTTCTGTCTGACTATCTGACTCTCGAGGACGTGCCAGCCTGGCCAGGCGTGCTGTCAGCGTTCTTCGAGAGTGGCCGCGAGCTCGCCGTGGAGATGAGAGCCAGCTTTGAAGACGACGAAACCGCGACCGACGTCAGCTTCAGCGACGCTGGCGTATCATTCACGGCTTCAATTCCGGCGGCTGCAGCAGCTGCGGTGATCAGCTCGACCGTGTCGGTGGGATACCGCGACGGCGACGACATCGTCTATGTGGCCGAGATGGCTGTGCCCTTGTCGGTTGGCGTCGACCGCGCATCGATGAGCGTTGACTACGACCTCACCTACATGACGCTCAGCGATGGCGAAAGCGAGATCGACGTATATCAGGACGTGACGACTGACCCCGAGACCGGCTATCGAACGATCGACGTTCCGCTCGAGTACGTTTCACCCGACGATGATGTCATTCAAGACGCGCTACTGTCGATCATCGTCGATGACGACGACACGATTCTCGAGGAGGACTTCTATCTTCTTGACGAATCTGGCACCTATGGGGCGTTGGTTCCAGATAGCGATGGCTGGATCTACCCGGTCGCGCTCGTGCTGGTCGACGATGAGCAGTGGGAATATGAACGTACCGATGACGACGGCATCTCGGCAGATCTGCCGGCTATCGAATATGCGCTGAACTATCTTGAGCCTGGCACGACGCTCGTTCTCGACGCCGACGTGCAAGACTACGGACAGCAGGCCGATACGGTGAGCGTCGAGGTGGACATCCCCTGACGGCTAGGCTCTGCGGGCGGTTTTCGCTCGCCTCCTCCTCGCCCCAAAAGAGATCCGATGTCTGGATATCATTGCGGTATGGCTGTCACTGACGAAGCGATTCTTCGGATCAAAGAAATGATCACGTCGGGAGAACTCGGACCCGGCGCCCGACTGCCACCAGAGAAGGAACTCGGGGAGCGCCTGGGCCTCTCACGCAACTCGCTACGCGAAGCGGTGAAAGCGCTCGAGGTGATGCGCGTACTCGACGTCAGGCGCGGCGATGGCACGTACGTCACCAGCCTCGAACCGCGCCTGCTGCTCGAAGCGCTGAGTTTCGTCGTTGATCTTCACGCGGACCACTCACTCGTGGAGATCTTCGGCGTGCGTCGCATCCTGGAGCCTGCGGCGGCATCACTGGCCGCCTTGCATATGACCGATGAGATAGCCGACTCGCTTCAGCTTCAAATAGATGAGACCGATGCTGAGGGCTCTATCGAAGAGCTTGTAAGTCACGATGTGGCGTTTCACCAGGGCATCGTCGATGCATCGGGTAATGAGTACTTGGCGCGGCTTGTGGAGTCGATTTCAGGGGGGACTGTGCGCGCGAGAGTTTGGCGCGGCATCACTCAGCAGGGTGCCGCGAGGCGAACCATCGACGAGCACAGCGCGATTCTCGCAGCACTTCGTCGAGGCGACCCTGAACTTGCCGCGGCGCGCATGCTCACGCACGTCAGCGGTGTTGAGGAATGGTTGCGCGACGCGACGCCCCCGGACGATGTGGCGTAACGCCAGGCTTTGGCTCAGCGGAGATGGCTGAAGCCACCCCCGCTGAGCCCAGCCGCGCTACGCGCTCAAGAGTCACGCACTGGCGGGTTGTCCGCGCCAGGTGAATTCCTCGATCGAGGTCGAGAGCATCTCTGTTCCTGCACCCGGCGTGGTGGGCGCAATGTACTGACCGTCGCGAATCACCGTCGGTGTGATGAAGTGCTCGTGCAGATGATCGACGAACTCAATCATTCGCCCTTCCATCTCACCGCTCACCGCGACGTAGTCGAACATCGAGAGGTGTTGCACTGCCTCGCACAGCCCGACGCCGCCGGCATGGGGGCACACCGGCACCCCGAACTTGGCAGCCAGAAGCAGGTTCGCGATGTTCTCGTTGACCCCACCGACGCGCGCAGCATCAATTTGCATCACCGATAGCGACCCTGCCTGCAACATCTGCTTGAAGACGATGCGATTCTGCACGTGCTCGCCGGTTGCGACGCGAATCGGTGCGATGCCGCGGGCGATCGCAGCGTGCGCCAAGATGTCATCGGGGCTCGTGGGTTCTTCCACCCATGCCGGCTCGAACTCGGCGAGGGCTTGCACCCACTCGATCGCATCTGCGACATCCCAGCGCTGGTTCGCATCGATGGCGATGGGAAAGCCGGCCGGCACCGATGCGCGGGCAACTCTCATGCGACGAATGTCGTCGTCGAGGTCGGCGCCCACTTTGAGCTTGATCTGCCCGAAGCCATCCGCGACGGCCTCTTTGCACAGACGCGCCAGCTTCTCATCGGAGTACCCGAGCCAGCCGGGTGTCGTCGTGTAACCGGGGTATCCAGAGTCGAGCAGATTCTGGATGCGCTCCTCGCGCCCTGGCTCAGCGGCGCGCAGAATCTGCAACGCTTCATCTGGCGTGATCGCGTCCGTCAAATAGCGGAAGTCGACGATCGAGACGATTTCTTCGGGTGTGAGCTTCGACAGGTGAAGCCAGAGCGGCTCGCCCGCGCGCTTGGCGCGAAGATCCCAGAGGGCATTGACGACCGCGCCGATCGCCATGTGCATGACGCCCTTTTCGGGGCCCAGCCAGCGCAGCTGCGAATCGTGGTTGAGCAGCGCAGATGCGGCACCCATATCTGAGAGCAGTTCGTCGATGTCTAGCCCGAGAATGTGATCGCGCAGCGCGTTGATCGCGGCAACTTCGACGTCATTGCCGCGTCCGATCGTGAATACGAACGAATGCCCTTCGAGACCGTCGGCCGCGTCGGTTTCGATGACCACGTACGCAGCGGAATAGTCGGGGTCGGGGTTCATCGCGTCGGAGCCATCGAGGCTCAGCGACGTGGGGAACCGGATGTCGTGTGTGACGACGTTGGTGATGACAGCCATGTCTTCCTCTCCACATGCCAATGAGTAAACATCGGATGTATAGGTATCAACCTAACCCAAAGAGAATCATTCCATCAAACCAATGCCCGATTTCATGGGATCTCTACGGCTCAATGAGCGCAAAGAGGCGCGAATACTCTCTAGGGCCGCCCGAATCTATACCCCTTAGGGTATTTTGGAGAGGTGCTCGACAACCGAGAGGATGCTGAAATGCCCCCAGAGAGCAGTTCCCCCGCCGTGCACGATCCTGACGCGCAGCGCAAGATCGCAAACCGGCTGAAGCGTGCCCAGGGCCAACTGGCCGCAGTTATCGCCGCGGTCGAAAGCGAAGCGCACTGCCGCGATGTTGTGCAACAGCTCTCGGCCGTGTCAAAAGCGATCGATCGTGCTGGGTTCCTTGTGATCTCCACCGCGATGCAAGAGTGTCTTGCTGATACGGATGCCGATTCTGACACCCAGGTGAAGGAGCTCGAGAAGCTCTTTCTGACTCTCGCCTAGGACATTCCCCGGCCCGCAGCCGCTCCCGTGTAATAGCGTCGTGCGAGAGGCGCCAAACAGGCGCGCGGGGAGGAATCGATGGATCTGGATGCTGCGCTCAGCGACGATGGACGCAAGCTGATCGAGGATTATCACCTTGCTACGCTCTCTACCGTCGCGCCCGACGGCAGTTTGCACGTAGTGGCCGTCGGATTCACGGTCGCGGACGGGGTCGTTCGCATCATCACGAGCGATGGCACTCAGAAGGTGCGCAACATCGAACGCGACCCGCGCGCGACGGTCGGGCAGGTCGCAGGGCCCCAATGGCTGAGCATCGCCGGTGATGCCACGATTGAACGGGATCCAGAAGCCGTTGCCCGCGCGGTGGAGCTCTACTCAGCGAGGTATCGCCAACCGCAGCCGAACCCGAAGCGCGTGGTGATTCGCATCGCGCCGAAGAAACTGATGGGCTCACCGACATTGAGGGCTGCTTCACCGCCAAAGACGCCGCCCCCGAGCGCGCCGGCCACGAGCACGCCGCGAGACGAGCGCCGCTCGAAGCCGCGAAGCGCAGTGGCCACTCCGAAGGCGTCGTCGCGTCTGATCACCGAAGTTCCAGACCCGCGATTTGTGATGTCGGGAGACGGAATTCGCATCGCGACGTATAGCTGGGGAGACACCGACGCCAAGACCGTGCTCTGCGTGCACGGCTTCGCGTCGAGCTCACGCGACAACTGGGTAAGCACGGGATGGGTGCGTGACCTCACCCGCGCCGGCTTCCGTGTTCTTGCTGTCGATCAGCGCGGACACGGAGCGAGCGAGAAGCCGCACGAGGCTCGCGTCTACACGATGCCGTCACTCGTCGGTGATCTGCTCACGGTGCTAGACACGTATCTGCTCGACGACGTCTCACTTGTCGGCTATTCGCTTGGCGCGCGCGTTGGCTGGCAGCTTGCCGTCGATGCACCGCAACACGTTTCACGCGCGGTTCTGGGCGGCATTCCAGACGGCAGACCGTTGGCACGCCTGCAGATCGAGCAGGCGCGAGCGTACGCCGAGAACGGAGTTGCGGTGGAGGATCCGGTGACCAAGAACTATGTAACGCTCGCAGAACGCGTGGTCGGCAACGACATCAAGGCATTGATCGCCCTCGCGAAAGGAATGCGTCTCGCCGACAGCGATCCGGATCCCGCGAATCCTCCCACGCAACCGGTGCTGTTTGCCACCGGAACGGAGGACGCAATATTCGAGCGTTCGCGGTTGCTCGCCGATGCCACGCCGCAGGGGATTTTTGCGCCCGTGCCCGATCGTCACCACTTCAACACGCCTGGGTCACGCGACTTTCGCGAGCAGGCGCTGTCTTTCCTCTCCCAATAGCAATTCGCGCTAGGCGGTCGCTCCCAGCGACACGACTTAGACTTGCACCATTCGTCTGCGATTGCAGGCCCGAGATCTCCGCAGGATTCCCTTGACATCACCAGCCCGTATTCCCACGTTCGAAGTGCGGCACGTGCAACTCGCTCGTGCCGCGTTCGCGGCGATTGCGGCGGTGATGATCACCTTCTCCCCCGACCATTCGGCGCTCATCGGCACGACGGTCTTCAGCGGATTTGCTGTGGCCACAGGAATGGTGTTCTTGCTGTCGGTGTGGTTGGTCTATCCGGCCGGAGCACGCTGGCCGTCTGTGCTTTTGGGCATCGCCGCCCTCGTTGCCGGCATGGTCGGAAGCATTGCTCCCGCGCGCACTGCTGTCGGCTATCTTGTGCTCGTCATCACGTGGGCCATCGCCAGCGGACTGATTGAGACGCTCGCGGGGGCGCGAGCGTTGCGCAACGCGCGCACACCGGGTGCCGCGCCCAGCATTGGTGGTGTCGAGCAGCGCGTTGCGCCCGCCGCGGCGCTCGCTGCGCAGCATCCTGCAGCTAAGAGCGAGGCACGAGACGGAGTAGTGATCGGCACGCTCACGCTGATCTTCGCCACGGCACTGTTGTTCGTGCGCCCGGAGTTTGCGCTCGAGTACACGATCGACCAAGCGGCCCAGACATTCACTCTCACCGGCATTGTCGTTGGTGTGGGTGTGTTTGGTGCATACGCGGCAATCGTGGCCGTGTACCTCGCAATCGCTGGCTTTTCGCCGCGTGCCGCCACGCCAACAACTACCGAAGCGGCGGATTCTGCGCCCGTCGAACAGAAGGACCCCGCGTGACTGACGACAAGCCCACCACCCGTCGCGACCTCATGAAGCCGGTGCAGCTGCTGGGCCTGGCGTTCGCCGCAGCGCTGTTCGCGGGAGTCGTCACTCTGGTATCGATGGGCTTCTTTCAAGACCGCCCCGGCAGTGACGCACAGGTCGCAATCGTCACCGCGCTCGTGGTCGCGGGTGTTTCATTCATCGCAGTGCTGCTCGTGGTGTCGCTGTTGCTGCTCGCCATTGATCCCACTGAGTTCACCAAACCGCTCGAAAAGCCGGTCTTGCTGCCCGATGAAGAATCGACTGACGACGTTGAAGGCGACGCCGGTCCGAAGGCGTAGGCGCTCGCCGCTACGAGAGCTCGTCCACGAGTTGTGACGCGAGACCGGCATACGTAGCCGGCGTCAGAACGAGAAGTCGCTCCTTGGCGGCATCGCCAATATCGAGGCCGCGCACAAACTCTGCCAGTTCCACCGCTCCCACACGGCGCCCGCGGGTGAGTTCTTTCAACAGCGCGTAGGGATCTGTGATCTGTGAGCGACCGGCAGCGATTTCGGCGCGCACGACAGTCTGGATCGCTTCGGCGAGAACTTCCCAGTTTGCGTCGAGATCGGCCAACAGCACAGTCTCGGCAAGAGAGATTTCGCGCAGGCCGCGCGCAAGATTGTCGAGAGCCAGCAGGGAGTGGCCGAAAGCGACCCCGATGTTGCGCTGCGTCGTCGAATCGGTGAGGTCGCGTTGCATACGAGAGGTCACAAGGGTCTGCGACAGCGTTGCGAGCTGTCCACCTGAAATCTCGAAGTTCGCCTCGGCGTTTTCGAAGCGAATCGGGTTGATCTTGTGCGGCATTGTCGACGAGCCAGTGGCGCCGGCAACCGGAATCTGGGTGAAGAAGCCGACAGAGATGTATGTCCAGATGTCGGTTGCGAGGTTGTGAAGAATGCCACCGGCATGACGCACGCGATCGTAGAGCTCCACCTGCCAGTCGTGCGACTCGATCTGTGTGGTGAGCACGTTGAATCCCAGGCCCAGGCTTTCGATGAACGAACGGGAGAGCTCGGGCCAGTCCACATCAGGTTCTGCGGCGAGATGTGCAGACCATGTGCCGGTCGCGCCAGAGAACTTCGCGAGGTACTCGCCGCCTTCGATCTGCGCGGCCACCCGCTTGAGACGCCACGCGAACACGGCGATCTCTTTGCCCATCGTCGAGGGGGTCGCGGGCTGACCGTGCGTGCGCGACAACATCGCAGCATCCCGGTGCTCGACAGCGAGCTGCGAGAGCGCCTCGATCACAGTGTGCAACTTAGGCAACCAGACCCGTTGCACCGCACGTTGCACAGTGAGGGCGTAGGCGGTCGAGTTGATGTCTTCGCTGGTGCAGGCGAAGTGCGTCAGCTCGGCGATCGAGTCGAGACCGAGCGTCGACAACCGGTCACGCACCAGATACTCGACAGCCTTCACATCGTGTCGGGTGACCGCTTCTTTGTCGGCGAGCCAGTCGATCTCAGCCTGTCCGAACTCAAGGTAGAGCGCGCGTAGACGGGCTTTATCGTCGTCAGCCAATGGTGCTGTTCCGAACAGCGAGCGGTCGGTGAGGGCTACGAGCCACTCGACTTCTACCTCGACGCGGGCACGGTTGAGGCCGGCCTCTGAAAGGTAGTCAGCGAGTCCGGTGACGACGGACTGGTAGCGACCATCGAGCGGGCTGAGGGGCTGAGGGGGGAGAGAGGACACGGTGCTCCCGTCGAAGCGCGTTGAGGCGATAGCCGGTATCAGCGCACCGGGCGAATCGCAGGTTCGAGTTGCCGGAAGAGAGACCGGCTCGCGCTTTCAATCATACCGAGGACCTCATCGAACAATCCGGGCCCCGCGTAGTACGGGTCAGGCACATCCACCGAGGTTGCAGGGTCGTCGAACGACATCAGCAGCACGATCTTGTCTGCATCTGCGTCGGATCGCGCCCATCCGCGCAAAATGCGCTCGTGGCTTCGGTCGAGCACCACGATCAGGTCGTTGTGCGCGAAATCGGCATGGGTGAACTGCCGCGCCCGGTGGTGGCTGCCATCGAAGCCCGCTCGAGCGAGCGAGTCGAGCGTGCGCTGATCAGCTTGCTCACCGACGTGCCAGTCGCCGGTTCCTGCACTGCTTGATGCCACTCGCGCGCCCAAGCCAGCATCGTCAGCGACCTTGCGAAATACCACCTCAGCCATAGGCGATCGGCAGATGTTTCCGGTACAGACGAAGACGACGCGGAAAGGCTCGGCGGCACTCGCGGTCATAGTTTCCATTCTGGCCCTGTTGGCGCGCTTTCATCGAGTCGCGGTCACGATACGACGGGCATTCGGGTGAATCGAGGACTTCGCTCCTCCCCACCCGCGAGGCAGACCGGCCGCGTTCACATCTCGATCAGGGGTGGATGCTGCCGCGCACGCGGCAACAAAGATGAACGTCATGTTCGTTGAAGCGCCCTGTTCTCCTGCCGCTACCGCCACCGATCAGTTGGCGATTGTGGTGCGGGAGTTGGAGTCGATCATCGCTCCGCTGTGCACCGCGCTTGTGCAAGCACGCGCGCTGGATGCCGCAACGCAGTGGCAGTCCAAGACAGCAACGGCGTTTCACCTGATGGCTGAGGACTGGGCACACGACCTCAGCCGGCTCGGCGTGCTCGCATATGAGGGCGTGGGTGATGTGCGACGCGCGCATGAACATGCCGCCTACGCCGCGTGGGCGTGCGAGTGAGCGGCGAGCTCGACATTCGAGGTGGCGGAGCAGTTGAAGTCGACACCGCCACGCTTCGAGAGACCGCCGCACGTTTCATCGTCGCTTCCGACGAACTCAGCCGAATCTGCGCACGCGTGGGCAGCTTGCAGAACATGCTCTTCGCCCAGCGGCAATACGCGGGGGTGGCATTGTCGACGCTCGCGCTGCTGACGGCGCGATTGACTGATGCCGCCGCGCGTGGCGAGAGGATCGCCGCAGATCTGCGGGCCGCGGCGGCCATCTACGAGCTGGTTGAGCTGAATGCGCGCCATACGGTGGCGCTCTGGGCGGGCGACGACGGTGCTGTGGCGGCGATCGAGAAACAGCGGGCCGCGTTGATGGCGCAGCATCCCGAAGCGATGGAACGCGCTCGTCTGGCCGAGTTCGAACGTGCCGTGCTCTGGCCCGGCGACCTCGTACGTCAAGCAACCGAGGCAGGCTACGACCTCGGCGGGCTATTCGATACCGCTCGAGGCGCTGACCTGCTTGCGGCCGCGGTAGGCGGCGTAGCCGTGGGCGGCACCGCCATTGGCTTCGCTGCGCTCACCGGTGTTGGCGGCTGGGGTCGAGTGCAAAGTGACGTGACGCTGAACGGATCGGCGCAGCCTGTGCAGGTGGCTGCTTCGAAGCAACCGCCTGCTGCTGCCCCGACGAGCCTCACCAGTGCTGCGGAGCGCATACCCCGCACCGGGGCGAGCCAGGTCAGGGTCGAGAAGTACACGATGGCTGATGGAACTCGACAGTTCGCCGTCTATGTCTCGGGCACGCGCACGATGGCGGTGAGCGCAACGGAGCCGTGGGACTCCCGCTCAAACGTCGAGCTCTACAGCGGATCGCGCTCCGCGTCATACGACGCCACCGAATCCGCGCTGCGTGCTGCGGGTGCACGCCCGGGTGACGTCGTGCACGCGTTCGGTCATTCGCAGGGCGCGATGATCACCAGTCATCTTGCCCTCGAGAGCGAGTACAGCACCCGCACACTCGTGAACTTCGGCTCACCAGTCGAGGCAGATGTGGGCTCATCAACGTTGAGCGTCGGGATTCGACACACCGATGACCCGGTTGCTGCGCTCGCCGGTGGGGGTTTCATGGAGTCGGTGGGCGCCCCTGGCAGCTTCATCGCGGAACGCGAGGCGCATCCTTTGGCTGGCACGGACGACCTGGGCATTCCATCTCACCAGATGACGAGCTACGTCGAAACGGCGACGATGCTTGACGCTTCCGCTGACCCGCGGGTGAATCAGTTGAGCGAGGTCTTTGAGGAGCTCGCACACGCGACCACGGTTGAGGTCACCGAGTTCGCGGCGACGCGGGCCGATTCCGAGGGCGCTACTGCTTCTCTTGGGGACGAAGAATGATGCCGAAGAACCAGTTGATGAGGGTGATGATGATCGCCGCAACTACACCCCACCAGAAGTCCTCGACACGCAGACCGAAGTCCCAGAACTCGGTAATCCATGCGCTGAACCAGAGCAAGAATCCGTTGATGAGAAGACCGATGAGACCCAGAGTGAGGATGTAAAGCGGGAACGCCAGCACTTTGATGACGGTGCCGATGATCATGTTGACCAGCGCGAAGATGAACGCCACCAGCAGCAGGGTGAGCACAAGTTGCAGAGTGTCGCCGGGGGCGAAGGGAATCACGCTCACCTGGAGGGCGGGAATAAGGGTCACCACCCAGATAGCGAACGCGTTCACAATGATGCGGATGAAGAAGCTCATAGTGCGGATAGTCTCGCATGCCAGCGGACTCGTAGACTCAGCAGGTGACCGACGCTGCAGATATCCCCGTCCGCGTCCGCCCCGAGATCGCAGCCCTCCCCGCCTACAAACAGGGTCGGCAAGCTAGCGGCGACGCCTTCAAGCTCTCAAGCAACGAGAACCCGTTCGATCCGTTGCCAGGCGTAGCTGAAGCACTGCGCGCCGAAAGCGCCGTCAACCGGTACCCCGATGCCACGGCTAGGCGACTGCGCGAGCGCCTCGCCGCGCGCTTCGGGGTGACCTCTGACGAAGTGCACGTGGCTGCTGGCAGCGTGTCGATTCTGTCGCAGTTGATACTCGCCACCGCCGCAGCGGGAGACGAGGTCATCTACGCGTGGCGTTCGTTCGAGGCGTACCCATGGCTGACGGTGGTTCCCGGTGCCGTCGGCGTGCAGGTGCCGCTTACCGAAGACGCTCGCCACGACCTGCCCGCGATGGCAAGCGCCGTCACTGACCGCACGCGGGCCATCATCGTCTGCACGCCGAACAACCCGACCGGCCCGGTGGTGACGCAGGCAGAGTTCGACGACTTCGCCGCGCAGATCCCGAGTGACGTACTGATCATTCTTGACGAGGCATACGCCGAATTCGTGACAGCGCCTGGCGCGGTCGACGGAACTCTCGTACTTGCACGAGGCACCCATCCAAACGTCGTGATGCTGCGCACCTTCTCCAAGGCATGGGGGTTGGCAGGCCTGCGCATTGGGTACGCGGTCGGTCATTCGAGAATTCTCGATGCCGCGCGCAGCACCGGCATTCCGCTCTCGGTCACCGCTCACGCGGAGTCGGCTGCGTTGGCGAGCCTCGACGTCGAGACCGAACTGCGGGCACGTGTTGCGGTGATCGCTGAGCGTCGGGATCGCCTCGCCGCAGGTCTTCGCGAGATAGGTTGGCGCGTACCTGACGCGCAAGGCAACTTCGTCTGGCTGGCCACCGGCGACGAGACGATGGCGGCCGCTGAGGCCTTCGAAGCGGCGGGACTGATCGTTCGCCCCTTCGCCGGTGAAGGCATTCGCATCAGCGTCGGCGAGGAGGAATCTGTAGGCAAGGTCTTACGAATCGCCGAATCCATTGTTGGAGCCCTCCCAGCCGCTCATCGGGGCCGACGGTAGCGTTAGAGCCGTGACGTCTGAAGAATCGTTGACCACTGACGCCCCAGCGATCCCCGAGGCTCCCGGGATCGTGCGTATTCTCGCCGCGGACGGGTCGTTTGCGCCCACGCCAGCGGCAGAGCCATATCTAGACCTCGTCGACTCTTTGAGCGATGCTGAGCTCGAAGGCCTATATCGCGATATGGCTGAGATTCGCGCGTTCGACGTGCAAGCGACGAATCTGCAGCGACAGGGTCAGCTCGCACTCTGGCCACCGAGCTATGGGCAAGAAGCTGCGCAGGTCGGTTCGGCGCGGGCAGCGCGTGCACAGGACCACCTCTTTCCCTCGTATCGCGAGCATGTAGTAGCGCGCATTCGAGGGGTGGACCCCATTCACATCATTCGCATCATGCGTGGACTCACCCACGGCGGATGGGATCCGACAGACCCGAAGAACGGCAACACGCACATTTACACGATGGTGCTCGGGTCGCAGACGTTGCACGCTACCGGGCTCGCCATGGGCCTCGTATTCGATGACCGCTGCGGCAGCGGCGACGTTGACCGTGATGAAGCTGTCATCGTCTACTACGGTGACGGCGCTTCGAGCCAGGGCGATGTGCACGAGGCGATGGTGTTCGCCGCGAGCTATCAGACGCCCGAGGTGTTCTTTCTGCAGAACAACCAGTGGGCGATCTCAGTGCCCGTCGCCACGCAGTCTCGCTCACCGCTCTACAAGCGCGGTGAGGGATACGGCATGCCCTCGATCCCCATCGACGGAAATGACGTCATCGCAAGTTATGCCGTAACGCGCCGAGCACTCGATGAGGCGCGCTCCGGAGCGGGCCCCCGGGCCATCGAAGCCATGACGTACCGGCTCGGCGCCCACACCACCAGCGACGACCCCACGAAGTACCGCACCGCGGCCGAAGAAGAGTCGTGGCAGCTACGCGACCCCATGGTGCGCATGCGTGCCTTCCTGCGCTCGCGCGGCGCGGCCGACGCATTCTTCGATGACGTTGAGGCCGAATGCGCTGCCGTCGCCGATGACATCCGCGTTCGAACAAACGAGCTGGGCGGACTTGAGCAGTCAATGATCTTCGACAGCGTCTACTCGGAAAAACACCCATTGATTGAAGAACAACGCACGTGGCTCGCCGAGTATGAAGCATCCCTCGAAGGAGATGCGTCATGAGCGAGATGACCACCATGCCCCTCAGCCGTGCTCTACACGCCGGGCTGCGCGCGGCCATGTCAGAAGACGATCACGTCATTCTGATGGGCGAAGACATCGGAAAGCTCGGTGGCGTTTTTCGTGTGACGGAGGGGCTTCAGGCGGAGTTCGGAGAGCGTCGCGTGCTTGATACGCCTCTTGCCGAATCGGGCATCGTGGGAACAGCAATCGGTCTTGCCATGGGCGGGTTTCGACCCGTCTGCGAGATTCAGTTCGACGGCTTCGTCTTTCCTGCGTTCGACCAGATCACGTCGCAGCTCGCCAAGCTGACCTATCGCCACGAGGGCGCGATTCAGATGCCGGTCGTCATCCGCATTCCCTACGGCGGCCACATTGGCGCAATCGAGCATCACCAAGAGAGCCCCGAAGCGTACTTCACGCACACGCCGGGCCTGCGGGTCGTTTCACCGTCGACCGCGAACGATGCGTATTGGATGATCCAAGATGCGATTCGCTCGCCTGATCCGGTGATCTTTCTTGAGCCCAAGAGCAAGTACTGGCAGAAGGGTGAGGTCGATCTCACCGCGCATTCAGTGCCCCTGCACGCCTCTCGCATCGTCAGGCGCGGCACCGATGTGACTCTTGTGGGTCACGGTGCGATGGTGACGACGCTGTTGCAGGCAGCAGCTTTGGCCGAATCTGAGGGCACGAGTTGCGAGGTCGTTGACGTTCGCTCGCTGTCGCCGGTCGACTACGGGCCAATCCTCGAATCCGTCCGAAAGACCGGCCGCATGGTTTATGCCCAAGAGGCGCCCGGTTTCACCTCGGTCGGCAGCGAGATCGCCGCGACGGTGATGGAGCGGGCGTTCTATGCCCTTGAGGCGCCGGTGTTGCGCGTCTCAGCGTTCGACACACCTTTTCCTCCCGCCAAGCTCGAGGGAAAGTTCCTTCCCGATGCCGACCGCATTCTCGAAGCGGTCGACCGCGCGCTGGCCTACTGACACTGTCTGAGGAGACACCGATGAGCACTCCCGCAGAATCGACCTTTGTTCTTCCCGACGTCGGTGAAGGACTTACCGAAGCTGAGATCGTCCAATGGCGCGTTGCCCCTGGTGACACCGTCGCTGTGAATGATGTGCTGGTCGAGATCGAAACAGCCAAGTCACTCGTCGAACTGCCCTCGCCCTTTGCCGGCACGGTCGGCACACT
Organism: Microbacterium marmarense; assembly: GCF_037204165.1. Lineage (NCBI taxonomy): Bacteria > Bacillati > Actinomycetota > Actinomycetes > Micrococcales > Microbacteriaceae > Microbacterium > Microbacterium marmarense. Next base: position 246,757 of record NZ_JBBDGL010000001.1, on the reverse strand, counting down.
TCTGGCAGCCGAGGGCGAGACGGTGAGTGTGGGGCATGCGATCATCACGATCGTCGCAGTGGTGGATGCCGCTGCGTCACCCGCCACGATCGGTCAGAGCGAGCACGGTGAACCAGCAACGCCCGCAGAAGATGAGGGTGGTGGCGCTGTGCTCGTGGGGTACGGCACCGGGGGGCAGGTGAAATCGCGTCGCCGCAAGCCGGTCGCGTCAGCTCAAGAACGGGTTACGTCGTCGGTGGGCGTCGTGGCGAAGCCCCCAATTCGCAAGCTCGCCCGCGACCTCGGCGTGGAGCTCGCTGCGGTGACTCCGACAGGCGCTGCGGGAGAAGTTACTCGTGACGATGTCTTGCGCCACGCGTCACAGGCCAGCGTCTTCCGCAACATCGAGACACCTGAGTGGGGTGACGTGCGCGAGGAGTCGATTCCAGTGTCGCCGCGCCCGGCACCCACGCGCACGACAGAACCTGAGCGCACCGTGGCCAACGGCGACGAGCGTGAAGAGACGTTTGCCGTGAAGGGTGTTCGCAAGGCTGTGGCGTCAGGCATGGTGCAGTCTGCGTACTCGGCACCTCATGTGAGTGTGTGGACCGACGTCGACGCGTCACGCACGATGGAACTGGTCAAGCGGCTGAAGAGTTCGACAGACTTCGCTGATATCAAAGTCTCGCCGATGCTGATCATGGCTCGTGCCGTGGTGTGGGCGGCGCAGCGCACGCCGATGGTCAATGCCGCCTGGGTTGATGGCGAGAATGGAGCGGCCGAGATCACGGTGCGCCGCTATGTGAACCTCGGCATCGCCGCTGCCACGCCTCGGGGCCTGCTCGTGCCCAACATCAAAGATGCGCAAGACATGTCGATGCGCGAGCTCGCGCGCGCGCTGGAAAAGCTGGTGTTGACGGCACGCGAGGGCAAGACGTCGGTTGCGGATCAGCAGGGCGGCACGATCACGATCACGAACATCGGCGTCTTCGGAATGGACGCGGGCACCCCGATCATCAATCCGGGTGAGGCCGGAATCGTGGCGCTGGGCACAATTCGCCAGAAGCCCTGGGTGGTTGACGGTGAGGTGCGGCCACGCTGGGTTACCACGGTCGCTGGCTCTTTCGATCACCGGGTCATCGATGGTGACGGCATGAGCCGCTTCATCGCCGACGTGGCATCGATCCTCGAAGAGCCGGCTCTGCTGCTCGACTGATCCTGAGCTGACATCAGATCCTCTTTAACGGATTTGATAACCATTATCAACAGAAGTACGATTGCGGCATGAAGACGCCCTCTCGCCCCCTCGTGTTGCTCGGTCTCGGTGCAGCATCCGCTCTCGTCCTTTCTGGTTGCGCGAGCACCACCTCAGACGCAACTTCTGACTCTGAGACAGATGCGATCACCGTGGTCGCGTCGACCAACGTGTATGGGCAGATCGCTGAGGTAGTGGGCGCAGACCTGGTGGAAGTCACCTCGATCGTCACGAATGCTGCTCAAGACCCGCACTCCTTCGAGGCGAGCGCGCGCGATCAGCTGACCGTTGAGCAGGCCGACCTGGTCATCGAAAACGGCGGCGGATACGACTCGTTCATGGAATCGCTCGTTGAGGCCAGCGGCTCTGAGGCGCACGTCATCACGGCGGCAGAGTTCTCGCATTCGTGGCCGACTGAGGAGGGTGACGAAGATCACTCCGAGGACGAGCACTCCGAGGATGAAGACGAGGAGCACGCCGATGAAGATGACCACGCTGGTCACGATCACATCGAAGGCTTCAACGAGCACGTCTGGTACGACCCGCATACCATGGCGTACGTCGCCGACGCTATCGCCGAAGAGCTCGGCGAGATCAGCCCAGACGACGCTGAGATCTTTACGGCCAACGCCGAAGCTTTTCACGACGAAATCGAAGGGCTCGAAGAGTCACTAGAAGAAATCGACGCCGCACACGCTGGGGACGAAGCATTCTTGACCGAGCCCGTCGGAGGCTACCTGGTGATCGCGGCCGGGCTTGAAGATGTGACCCCGTCCGAGTTCAGTGAAGCGGTCGAAGAGGGGCAAGATGTCGCCCCGGCAATCCTGCTTGAGGCGCTCTCGATCGTGACCGATGGCGAGCTGAGCGTCATGATCACCAACACGCAGACCGGCGGCGCCGAGACCGAGCAGGTTGTCACAGAAGCCGACACCGAAGATATTCCAGTCGTCGCGTTTTCAGAAACGCTCCCGGAGGGCCAGACTTACATCTCGTGGATGCAGGAGAACATCGAGAACCTCGCGGCAGCGCTCGATTCGTGAGCCAGGAGCCAGTTGCGCTCGAAATTCGGGATGCTGCACTCAGGCGTGACGGGCGAGAGCTGTGGGCTGGCCTCAACCTGACGGTTCACGCCGGTGAGATGATCGCTGTGCTCGGGCCCAGCGGTTCGGGCAAGACCACCCTGCTTCGCGCGATCCTCGGTCTCGAAGAGCTGAGTGAAGGCACCGTCACGGTCGCTGGCGAGGTGGTGCGCGGCAAAGGAAACCGAGAGATCGGCTACATTCCGCAGTCTCGACCGTTGCCGCCAGATACTGCGCTTCGCGGACGGGATCTTGTGGCTCTCGGCGTCAGTGGGCATCGATTCGGACTCCCGATTCCGCGTCGCGGCGAGAGGGCCCGCGTTGACACCTTGATCGAGGCTGTGGGCGCCGCCGAGTTCGCTGACCGCCCTGTCGGAATGCTGTCGGGCGGCGAACAGCAACGGCTGCGCGTCGGCCAGGCCCTTGCCGACGACCCGGGCTTGTTGCTGTGCGACGAACCGCTGACGAGCCTTGACATGGCCAATCAGCAAGCGGTGGTCTCGCTCATCGACAAGCACCGCACCGAGCACAACGCTGCCGTCATGCTCGTGACACACGACATCAATCCGTTGCTGCACCAGGTGGATCGCGTTCTGTATCTCGCCCAGGGACGGTTCACGCTCGGCACTCCAGAAGAAGTTCTCAATTCCACTGTGCTCAGCGCTCTCTACGGGGCACCCGTGTTCGTTCTTCGCGCCGGACACCGCTTGGTCGTCGTGGGCGCACCCGACGCCGAGGACTCACACCACCACCATCACGGTGACGAGGTGCACGAGTGAACTGGGACGCGATCTACGATGCACTCTTTGGCGGGTTGCCCTACTACGGGCAAATTCTCGCGTTGGTTTCCAACTCCGTGTGGGCGGGGGCCGTTCTTGGGCTGATCGGCGGTCTCATCGGCGTCTTCGTGATCCAGCGCGACATGGCATTCGCTGTGCATGGCATCAGCGAGCTTTCATTCGCGGGTGCCGCTGCTGCGTTGCTGATCGGCGCTGACGTCGTCAGCGGTTCGATCGTCGGTTCGATCGTCGCCGCGGCGATCATCGGCTGGCTGGGCGCCCGCGCGCGCGACCGCAACTCGATCATCGGCGTGCTGATGCCATTCGGTCTCGGTCTCGGAATCTTGTTTCTCGCGCTCTACGACGGTCGCAGCGCGAGCAGCTTCAGCCTGCTCACCGGGCAGATCGTCTCAGTGCAATCGAGTCAGCTCGGCTGGTTGATCGGCATCAGCGCGTTCGTGTTGATCGCTTTGCTGCTGGTGTGGCGACCGCTCAGGTTCGACTCACTCGACCCGCAGTCAGCGGCGGCTCGTGGCGTGCCGACGACCGGCGTATCGCTGTGGTTCATGCTGCTGCTGGGGCTGACGGTGGCCGTCGCGGTTCACATCATCGGTGCGCTGTTGGTGATGGCCCTGCTTGTCACGCCCGCGGCTGCAGCCATGCGTGTGGCATCAGGCTCGCTAAGCGTGCCGCTTCTGTCGGCCGTGTTCGGGTTCGTCTCAGCAGTCGGCGGCATTCTGCTCGCCATCGCTGGCACCCTTCCGGTGAGCCCCTACATCACCACGCTGTCGTTTCTCATCTACGTGGTCTGCCGCATCATCGGGGCTCGACGAGATCGCGTGACGATTGCGAAGATCGCCAAATGACTCGGTATTCGTCCAGCAATGGTTCGGGTACGCGCCGGTAGACTCCGACAATGGCTCAGCGCAACACCTGGCAACGCGAACGCGTGCGCGAAGCACTCGCTGATGCTGGCGGGTTCGTCAGCGCACAGGGGCTTCACGCCACCCTTCGCGACGAGAACACTGGCATCGGACTTGCCACCGTGTATCGCGCGCTTGCCGGGCTTGCCGCCGATGGCGGAGCCGACTCGCTGCAGAGTCCTGACGGCGAAGCGCTGTATCGCGCCTGCGTGTCGAGTGGCCACCATCACCATCTGATCTGCCGCAACTGCGGGCGCACTGTCGAGATTGAAGCGACCGCCGTCGAGCAGTGGGCGCGCACGACCGCCGAGAAGCACGGATTCACCGCGGCCGAGCACATCGTCGACATCTTCGGACTGTGCGCCTCGTGCACCCGGGCGCAAGGCGAGCGTGTCGATCACTGACACCCGACGGGTCGACGCGTCTTCGGGCGTGCGGGGCACCGTCGTTGCGTTGGGCATTGGAGTGCTGGCTGTCGCCGCGCTCTTTGTGATCGACGCATTTGTGCCGACGCTCTTCAGCGACCCGCTCTCAACCCGAGCCCAAGACGCTCTGACGCTGTCGATCAGCGTGCTGATCGAGTCGATGCCCTTTGTCGCGCTCGGTGTCGTGCTTTCGATCGTGGTGCAGGTGTGGATTCCCCCGGGCATGATCGAAAGATGGATGCCGCGGCGGGCGTGGGCGCGTCGGGCGGTGCTGTCACTGCTGGGCATGTTCATTCCGGTGTGCGAGTGCGGCAACGTGCCCTTCGCGCGGGGCTTGCTCATGCGAGGTTTCTCGGTGTCGGACACGATGACATTCCTCATCGCCGCGCCGATCGTCAATCCGATCGTCATCATCACGACCCACCAGGCGTTCGGGATGGACGACGGCATTCTGATCGCACGCCTGCTCGGCGGCTTCGCGATCGCCAACCTCATCGGTTGGCTCTACAGTCGGCACCCATCGCCTGATGCGCTCCTGACCGATCGCTTTCGCGACACCTGCGAGATGGTCACGCACGAGACCGGCGGAAAGGGCCGCAAAACACTCGCCCAGTTTGTCGTGGAACTTCGCGCCGTGATGCCGGCTCTCGTGATCGGTTCGGCGCTCGCCGGACTGGTGCAGGTCATCGTGCCACGGGACATGCTGCTCGCAATCGGTTCAAACCCCGCGCTGTCGATTGTCGCCATGATGGCGCTTGCGATGGTGGTGTCGATCTGCTCGAACGTCGACTCATTCTTCGCACTCTCGTTTGCTTCGACATTCACGCCCGGCTCGTTGGTGGCGTTCTTGCTCGTGGGCCCGCTGGTTGACGTGAAGATGCTCGCGCTCATGCGCACCACCTTCACGACCCGAACTCTGGCCGGAGTGGTCGTGGTCGTGCTGCTCGCGGCTTTTGCCATCGGAACGGTGGTGAATCTTCTTGCCTAAGCTCGAGGCGCTCAGCACCCGGTGGCTCGGGGTCGGGCTTGCCGCCATTCTTTCCGTCGTGACGCTGAGCCTGGCATTCACTGACCGGCTCGCGCTCTACATCAACCCCGATTCGACGTGGTTCGCGGTGTCGATGGCGTTCATCGTGCTCATCGGCACGGTGGCCTCTTTTGCGTTGCCGCTCGGTGCTGAGAGCGACCACGGCCATGATCATGGCCACGATGCTGATGAGGGTTCACACTCACACGCGCCGCACCGGGGGGCAGTTGCCGCAACGGTCGTTGGGGGCGTGGCAGCATCCGGAGTCGTCTTGCTCACGCTCGGACTGGCTCCCGCTTCGCTGTCTGCAGAGATTGCCATCTCTCGAGACGTCGGTGCCGCACCGCTGTTTGCGGGAAGCGACATCGTGACCCTTGCGGCGACCGGCGACACGGACTCGTTCGGTGTCGGCGAGTGGGCGAGTGTGTTCGCAACCGCCACCAATCCCGATGCATTTGATGGGAACGCGGTCGAACTCACCGGGTTCGTGACACCGAGCGAAAGCGGCGATTTCGACATCACCCGGTTGGTGATCACGCACTGCGTCATCGATGCGCAGCCGGCGAGCGTCTCGATCGCGTCAAACGCTGAGATTCCCGAAACCGGGCAATGGGTGACGGTCACCGGAACGGTGCGTTCGACCTCAGACGGGCAGCTTGCGATCGAGCCCACCAGTATCGAAGAGATCGACGAGCCCGAGATTCCCTATGAGTTCTAGTTCGCCACCGCCGCCGCACCGCGCCGAAAGGTCCACGCGCCGCGCTGCGAAGCCCACCCGCCGCGGTGCCTCACGCCAGCGTCGGGGGCGAGCGTTCGTGCGGTCTTTTGCGATCGTGGCCGGCGTTCTCGCGCTCATCGGAGTCGCGGGCGCTGCGGCGAATGTCACCCAGGGGCCGCGCGTCACTGACGTGCAGGTGGATCCCGAAGCGGCCGTAGCAGCATCAGGGTCACGACTCATCGTGACTACCTCGCAGTCGATCGCAGAAGTTGACGCCTCACAAGTGACGGTCAGCCCCGCGACACCGTTCGCTGTCGACACCTCGGGTCGCAGCGTCGGGGTGCGTTTCACGCTGCCGCTATGGGACGACACCGAGTACACGGTGACGATCAACGATGTGGAGTCACTAGGAGGCGGCCCGACGACGACCGTCACCGAGACGTTCACCACTCCGCCCATCGAGGTGCACCTGTTGCGCAGGGATGCCACCGAGGACACCATCTTTCGCACCGACCTTGATGGTGATGAAGCGATAGCGGTGTTCACCGACCCTCACATCGAAGACTTTCGTGCGACCGCCACGCACCTCGTGATCTCGACGCGCACCGAGGCAGATGAAGCGCGTCTGATCATGACCGATCTGAACGGTGAGAACGCACAGGATCTGCCGTTGCCGGGCGATGGCTACGTGACAAACCTGCAGAGCGCGGATCGCGGTGAAGTGGTCGGGTACACATACTCAGATGCCGAACTCACCGAGACGAGCGGGCGTGAGAGCATGCTGTTCACCGTTTCGCTGGATGATCCGGATGCAGCCCCCGTGCCCATCGAGGTCGAGGGCGCCGATCCGCGCATCAACGACTGGCGCTTCGTGCCCGACACCGACAGCATTCTGCTGCTTACTTTTGACGGAGCGCTGCTGCTCGGCAGCTCGGAAGGCCTCGGCGCCTCGGCAGAGGGTGCCGGTCAAGCCACGAATCTGGGTACGGCGCAGGGGATTGATGGCATTGCGCGAGGGTCTTCGCGCGCCATCGTTGAACGCATCGATCAGCGCACGGTCCTCGACCTCACTGACGCAAGCGAGGAACCACTCGTCGCCGCTGACGGAGAATTGCCGCTCGTGACAACGGTCACCCCGCTGCCCGATGACTCGACGGTCCGCTCTGGCGCGGTGCTTGACGGAGACACCCCGACCGGTCGAACCACCGTGGATGTGGTCGCGAGCGATGGCGACACCAGGGCGCTCGCAGAGATCGCTGAAACCGACGCGCTCGTTCAGGTGTGCGTATCGCCAAGTGCGCGCTACCTCGCGCTGATCGTCGCCCCCGATGTGATCGACAACGCATACGACACGTACCAGCTGCCGTTGCCTGGCTACCTCGAAACCCGCATTCTCGAGATAGCTGACGGTCAAGAAACCATCGCTGTCACGGGCTCGTCGATCTCTTGGTGCCAGGTGCCGCCGTACTAATCTGCTTCGGACGTATCGCGCTTTTCGGGCACCGCGATCTTCGACGGCAGTCCGCGTGAGAGCAGCAGCGCGAACAGGGTCAGGGCGAAGACAATGAACAACGACTGCTGCAGTGACTCGACTTGCGCGTCGGCGTAGATCTGGGCGACCTCTGACGCTTGTTCGGCGGTGCTGCCCGCGTCTAGCATCGCCTGCTCTGCCTGCTGTTGAGAGATGATGGGCGCGCCTTTGGCGGTGTTCTCGGTTACCTGAGAGATGACGTCTTCAGGCAGAGTCGCGCTTGAGGCGACGGCGGTTCCGAATCCGGACGTCATCATCAAGATGAACACCGACCCCACCACGGCGGTTCCGAACGACGTTCCCAGGTTCTGAAATGTGCCCTGCAAACCGCCGACTTCTGACGTGTCATCTGCGCTGACCGCAGACATATTGACGTTGCCCAGTTGTGAGGCGAGCAGACCGAATCCAGCACCGACGATGAACATTCCTGTCGCGAACTGCCAGCCGGCAAGAGTCGGCTGAACGGCAGCGAAGACGATGAAGATGCCAATGCCGAGCAGAAGCTGTCCGATTCGTCCGATGTTGCGGGCTGAGCGCACGGTCGACATTCGAGACCCGACGATCGAGAGCAAGATCAGCCCGAGTGATAGGGGCAAGATTCGCAAGCCGGTTTCTAGCGCGTTGAATCCAAGAATTGTTTGCAGGTACACCGGCACGACGAAAAAGAGCGCAGCGATCGCAAAGTACTGGGCCAAGAACATCGTGAGCCCGCTGCGCAGTGCGGGGATCTTCAGCATGCTGACTTTGAGCAGCGGCACTCTTCCGCTGGCCTCAAGGCGGTTTTGTCGTCGCACAAAGATCGCCAGCACGACGATCGCAATGACGATCATGTACGCGACCGGCGAGATGCCGAACGGGGCGATGGTGACGTCACCCACCGTCGGTGGGTTCAGCGGCTGCAACCAGCCCCAGGTCTTGCTCTGCAGCACCGCGAACACGAGCAACGCCATGCCCGCGGCTGACAAGAACACGCTTGACACATCGATGCGCATCGCCTTGTTGCCGGGGGTGTCTTTGAGGGTGCCCGACGCCAGCAGCACGAGCACCATCACGATTGCTTCGCCGACGAAAACGTAGCGCCACGACGAGTAGGTGGTCATCAGCCCACCGATCAGCGGCCCAGCTGCCGCTGCGAACCCGGTGATGGCGCCGAGTGCTGAAAAGGCGATAACACGGTCGCGCCCGGCGTAGTTCGTGGCGGCAAGCGCGGCAATCGCAGGGATCACCAGCACCGCGCCCAAGCCTTCGACGAGTGACCAGCCGATGAGCAACACCGGAAGCGTCGGACTCAACGCCGTCGTGATGGACCCGAGTCCGTAGATGATCGAGCCGATGCGAAATGCCGCGCTGCGGCCCCACCGATCACCGAGCTTGCCTCCGGTGAGCATGAAAGAGGCCATTGTGAGCGCATAGAGCGTTATGGCTGCCTGCATGCCCGAGATATCGGTGCCGAGGTCGGCGGCTACCGTTGATATCGACACGTTCATGACGGTGCTATCGAGCACCATGACGAACTGCGAAACCCCGAGAATGATCAGCGCGGACCAATGCTTCATACTGGGACACTAGCGACAAGCGCGCGCCGCGTGCCGAAGAATCGTGCGTAGAATCCCCGCATGGACCGGCCCGACTTGCGTGAAGTCACACGCGAGGATCTCGCAGATTTGCCCGTTGCCGTCGCGCCTCGGCTGTTGGGGGCGGTGCTGGTGACCGAGGTGGGCGGTGAAACCGTTGCCGTGCGGTTGACGGAAGTCGAGGCCTATCACGGACAAGGCACCGGCGACGTTCCCGATCCGGGATCGCACGCACGCATGGGCAAGACGGCGCGCAACGCCACCATGTGGGGCGAACCCGGACACATCTACGTGTATCTCAGCCACGGCATCCATTCGTGCGTGAACGTTGTGTGCGCACCCGAGGACGTCGCTGGTGGAGTGCTGCTGCGCGCGGGCGAGGTGGTGGATGGGTTGGATGCTGCCACTCGCCGCCGCGTCGCGGCGCGCACCGCGAGGGACCTCGCTCGTGGGCCGGGCAAGCTGGGCCAAGCCGTGGGTCTGCGGCATCCCATTCATGACGGAATCGACGTGATCACTGGTGCTGTTCAACAAGGCGCCTCCGCTCGACTGCTCATTCGGGAGTCACCGTTGACCGCATACGCGTCGGGCCCACGTGTGGGGGTTGCTGGCGTGGCGGGCACGGATGCGTTTCCGTGGCGATTCTGGCTTGCCGGCGATGCGACGGTGTCGCCGTTTCGTTGGGGTCGCGGCGCGGCGGACCTCATGCCAGTGCGCGACTGACAGGGCGACACGCCCGGCGTGCTAGACTGACTCCTTGTCTGCGCGCACTCCAGCACGCAGTTCGCCCCCCACACCACATTCCGGCCAGAAATGGCCCGCTGTTGCGCGGGGTGCAGACAAGGGATCTTGGGTGGCACCGTCCGGTGCCACGGTACTAAGGAGAAATCATTATGGCAGCAGTGTGCCAGGTGACTGGAGCTGTTCCCGGCTTCGGTCACACCATCTCGCACTCGCACCGCCGGACGAAGCGCCGCTTCGACCCGAACGTGCAGAAGAAGACCTATTTCGTTCCGTCGCTTGGTCGCAGCATCAAGCTCAACGTTTCGGCAAAGGGCATCAAAGTCATTGACGCACGCGGCATCGAGTCCGTCGTCAAAGACCTCCTCGCGAAGGGAGTGAAGCTCTAATGGCTAAGAAGTCACAGGAAGTTCGCCCGATTATCAAGATGCGTTCGACCGCTGGCACGGGTTACACCTACGTCACGCGCAAGAACCGTCGCAACAACCCTGACCGCATCACGCTGATGAAGTATGACCCGGTTATCCGCAAGCACGTTGAATTCCGAGAGGAGCGTTGATCCATGGCTAAGAAGAGCAAGATCGCGCGCAACCAGCAGCGTCAGGCCGTCGTTGACCGCTACGCCGCAAAGCGCCTTGAGCTGAAGAAGGCTCTTGTTGACCCCACGTCGACCGACGAGCAGCGCGAAGCCGCACGTCTCGGTCTGCAGAAGCTTCCCCGCAACGCATCGCCGGTTCGTCTGCGTTCGCGCGACGTCATCGACGGTCGTCCCCGCGGTGTCCTCACGAAGTTCGGCATCTCGCGTGTCCGCTTCCGTGACATGGCACACCGTGGCGAGCTGCCCGGCGTGACCAAGTCCAGCTGGTAAGCACCGCTTACGCCGACAGCCCCGCAGTTCTTTGGAACTGCGGGGCTGTCGCGTTTGTGCGCCCAATTCGAGTCACTTTTGTCACAAAAACCACATCTGAACCACGACACGCCGACCAATAGGGCCAATACCCGCTGAAATCCGCGTGATTACGCGGCAAATTGGCTATAGTCGAGGCGGTCGATCCGACCAGCCGGGAGCGTTCAGCTGCCCGGTCCCAGCAATGAGAGGGCGGCGAATCCGCCCCCTTTGGAGGAACACCCATGGCCGACAAGTCCATCACCAAGACCGAACTCGTCGCGAGCATCGCGAGCGCCACCGGACAGAGCCAGGCTGCCGTATCGGGCGTGCTCGACTCCCTGTTCGCCACCGTTTCCGAGGCTGTTGCCAAGGGCAGCAAGGTCTCCATCCCCGGCTGGATCGCGTTCGAGCAGGTTGAGACCTCGGCTCGCACCGGCCGCAACCCCCAGACTGGCGCAGAGATCCAGATCCCTGCAGGCAAGCGCGTCAAGGTGACCGCTGGCTCGAAGCTCAAGGCTGCCGTCAAGTAGTAGCCGACGACGCTTTACCGAAGGGGGATGCCGCGCGAGCGGTGTCCCCCTTCGGCTTAGGCTGGAGGGGTGAATCCCCGCCTTCTGCGGGCCGTCGGGCCTGCGATCCTCATTGTGGTCGCGCTCGTGGCTATGACGATCGCCCTCGCCTACGGTGGCGGAGCAGATCCCCTGACCATCGGCGACCCCGGCCCGTTCGCTCGGTGGGGTCTGCCCACCGCAAAACTTCTGGTCAACCTCTCGGCTGCCGGCATGGCGGGTGTGCTGGTCACTGCGCTCTTCACGCTCAAAGCAGGCGAACGCGAGTTCGATCTCGCGCTCGACACCGCATCGATTTCTGCGGCCATCTTCACGGTGTCTGCCGCAGCCACGGGCTTTCTCACGTTCATTGACGCGTTCAACCCGGTGATCAGCGGGGGCCCCGAATTCGGCGCGCAGCTGGGTCGCTATCTGGTCGAGACCGAGGTGGGTCGAACCTGGCTCATCACAACGGTCGCGGGTGCTGCGCTCACGGTGCTGACGTTCGCCGTGCGCTCGTGGACGGCGACACTGTTCGTGGCGGTCCTCGCGCTCGCAAGTTTGGTGCCTATGGGCACGCAGGGTCACTCCGGCGACGATGCTGACCACCACATCGCGATGACCGCGATCATCTTGCACATCATCGGCGCTGCAGTGTGGCTGGGTGGTCTGCTGCTGCTCGTCATCGTGCGGCCTGCCCTGAAGCGGGGTCCCCTTGCCGACGTGGTTTCTCGGTACTCCAGCATCGCCGTTGCGGCCTTCGTCGTGGTCGCGGTGTCGGGGCTGGTGCGCGCGGTCGTCGGGCTCAGAACGTGGGAAGCGTTCTTCTCGCCGTATGGCGCGATTTTGACGGTGAAGGTCATTGCTCTCGTGGCGCTCGGGTTGTTCGGCGCGTGGTATCGCCGCCGCCTTATCGGCAGAATGCGCGAAGACGCGGCATCCCGCGCATTTTGGGTTCTCATTGCGGGGGAGCTCGCGATCATGGGGATTGCCAGTGGTGCCGCGGCAGCCCTGGCCCGCACCGCCCCTCCGCTCGGAGAGCTGCCCGCGTTCGTGCGCACTCCGGCCGAGATCCTCACCTACTCTCCGCTACCCGATGAGCCGGTGCTCGTCGATTGGCTCGTCGCGTGGAACATCGATTGGATCTGGGTCGCCGCTGCCGGCTTCGGCATGTTCTTCTACCTCGCTGGCGCGTGGCGGTTGCACCGCCGCGGCGATGCCTGGCCACTGCACCGCACTCTCTCGTGGGCGTTCGGGATGTTATTGCTGCTGTGGGTAACCAGCGGAATCATCAACGTCTACCAGTCCTATCTGTTCAGCTATCACATGATCGGGCACATGCTGCTGACGATGGCCATTCCACCGTTGATGGTCGCCGGGGCGCCCGTCACCCTCGCCGCGCGCGCGATTCACAGGCGCGACGATGGCACGAGGGGCGGCAGGGAGTGGATCCTGTGGGGCGTCCACTCGCCCGTGATGCGCGTGCTGACCAACCCGTTCGTGGCGGCTGGGTTGTTCATCGGATCGCTGTGGATCTTCTACTACACCGACCTCTTTCGCTGGGCGCTCTATGATCACCTCGGTCACGAGTGGATGACCGCCCACTTCTTGATCACCGGCTATCTGTTCGTGCTCAGTCTTGCCGGCATCGATCCGGTGCCGTATCGCTTGCCTTACCCCGGGCGGTTGCTGTTGCTGATCGGCATCATGGCTATGCACGCGTTCTTCGGCATCGCCATCATGATGCAACCCGGCCTGATGGTGGCAGAGTGGTTCGGATCGATGGGCCGCACTTGGGGTGAGACTCCGCTCGAAGACCAGGTGACCGGCGGCGGTATTGCCTGGTCGATTGGCGAGATCCCGACGTTGATCTTGGCGATCACCGTGGCGATTCAATGGAACCGCACCGACGAACGCACGCAGAAGCGGCGTGACCGTCACGCGGATCGCACGGGCGACGCTGAGCTTGACGCCTATAACGCGAAGCTCGCAGCGCTCGCCGAGCGCGATGAGCGTGAAGCCAAGGCCGAACGCTGATCCGAAGCTATTCGCCCTCAGTGCCGCCGACTGAGATCGTGACGCTTCCATCGGGAAGCACGCGAATCGTGCCGGTCACAAAGAACGGCACGACTTCGCTCGCGGTCGTGATGGAACCGTCAAAAAGCGACTGAATGTCGACGTTCAAGCGCGCGGCCGCAGGTGTCGCCGGGATCTTCCAGTCGGCTCCGTCGGACTCGATAGAGATCGTGGGCTGCGTTTCGATCTGCCACTCAGGAATCGACGCGATTCGGTCTTCGACGACGTAGCCGAAGGGGCACGCGGTCGGTTGAAGCACTTCTTGGCTCGCGCAAGTCGAAAGAAACTCCTCGACGCGCTCCTGCACGACCTCAACGAATTCTTCTGTCGGCTGCGCCTGCACGGTGACGGGCACACTGGTGAACGGACTGTCTGACAACACCGCAACACCCGGGGTTGACGCAATGGCGGTCTCTACTGACACCGAGTAGAGACCGGGTGAGAAAACGAGCAGGCTGACAGCTTCGGTGGGATCAGCATCCACGCCCTCGGGAGAGACCTGTCTCTTGTCGAGAGCGAAGCCGTTCACGTTGAACGACATCGACCCACCCACGTTGAGGCTCAATACGGCGAGGGGGCTCGACGCGAAGCGCCACGTGGGAGCGATGCCGATGGCACCGTCTTCTACGTCGAACGACGTCGTGCCCGCGTAACCACCCGCGGTGTAGGCGACGTTGACGGTGGTGAAGTCATCGTGCTGCTCTTCTGAGACCACATGAGCGTCGGTGAGGGTGGCAAGCGCGGTGCTGCGCAGCAGGGCATCGTGCGCCGTGGGTGGAAGGCCGGCAGCTTCAAGGTCTGCCGATGCCACAGCGACCCCGGGCACGCTCAGCGCATCGGAGGTGCGGCCCTCTTCGAGCATCGAGAGATACTGCTCTACAAACGCCGTGGGGCTGTAAAACTCTCGTTGAACCGCTCCGTAGGCTGCCGCGACGGCGCCGACGAGTACAACACCGACAACGGCGAGCAGCGACAGATCAATCGCCACACGGCGGCGAGAACGGCTGCTCGGGGGCGGCGTGAGGCGGCCAGCTGAATGATCGGGCAGCGAGGAATCACCACCCGGTTTCTCACTCAGCGCATCGACGGCCACGTTCACATTCTAAGAAGGTGCGCCTGAAGATGTGCCGGATGGTCTGGGCATAGTCCTTGTAGTTCGCCGGCGCAGATAGCATGAATCAGTGACCACCCCCGCGCTCTCTGCAGAACAAGAGGCGCTGTTTCGGCTTATCGAAGACACGAACGAGCACGTCTTCGTCACGGGGCGAGCAGGAACGGGCAAGTCAACCCTGCTGCAGCACCTCGCGTGGAACACCAAGAAACAGGTTGCCGTGTGCGCCCCCACGGGCGTTGCCGCGCTGAACGTCGAAGGTCAGACAATCCACTCGCTGTTCCGCCTGCCGGTGGGGCTTATCGCTGGTAGCCAGATCGAACAGTCTGACCCGGCACGAAAGATCATGAACGCCATCGACACCCTGGTGATCGATGAGATCTCGATGGTCAACGCCGACCTCATGGACGCCATCGACCGGTCGCTGCGCCAAGCTCGCGGCCGCCGCGGCGAGCCTTTCGGCGGGGTTCAGATCGTGATGTTCGGCGATCCCTATCAACTGGCTCCAGTGCCGCCCCGCGGCGACGAGCTGATGTACATTCGCGACCACTATCGCTCGTTCTGGTTCTTCGACGCCAAGGTATGGGTCGGCGAAAGCGCGGGCGACGGAATCTTGGACGTTGGCCGCCACGGCGCAGAGTTGCACGTGCGTGAACTCGTCGACATTCACCGCCAAGCAGACCCTGCATTCAAAGCCATGCTCAATGCGGTCAGGTACGGGCGCGTGACCGCTGACATCGCTCAGATTCTCAATGACACCGGTGCGCGCACGCCGCCTGACCCAGCCGACGGCGAGCACCCGATCATCACCCTCGCCACGCGTAACGACATCGTCAACAACATCAACCGCCGCCACCTCAATGAGCTGGTGGGCCGCGAGCAGACGGCGGCTGCCGAGATCAGCGGCGACTTCGGCCGGGGTGAGGCGGGCTACCCCGCTGATGCCGAACTGAAGCTCAAGGTCGGTGCGCAGGTGATGTTTCTTCGCAACGACACCGGGTCGTATGGCGAGCCGCCGAGATGGGTGAACGGCACGATCGGCACCGTTACTCGCATTGCCGGCGAGACCGTGCGCGTGGATGTCGACGGCGAAGAGTTCGATGTAGAACCAACTGTCTGGGAACGATTCAGGTACTCGTACAACGCAGCATCCAAGTCACTGAGCCGAGATGTAGTCGCCGAGTTCACCCAGTTTCCGTTGCGGCTCGCCTGGGCGGTGACAATTCACAAGTCGCAGGGCAAGACTTACGATCGCGCAATCGTCGACCTGGGCTCGGGAGCTTTCGCGCCAGGGCAGACATACGTGGCGCTCTCGCGGCTGACGTCGCTTGACGGTCTCTACCTGTCGCGTGCGCTGCGCCCCAGCGACATTCGGGTGGACCCAGATGTGCAGCGGTGGATGCAGAACGCGCTGCGCCAGTCTTAGCTAGGCGACCTGCGAAGCCTTCGCATCGGCGAGGTCGTCGAACAGTTCGGTGTTGAAGCGGTAAGCCAGTAGCACCTCGTCGATGACGCGCTCTTGTTCGGCGGCGTCCCAAGGGGCAGCATCCAACTGTTCGCGGTACACGTCTTTGAACGCTTTCGGGTCGGCGATGTCATCGAACAGGTAAAAGCCGATGCCATTGGTTTCAAAACCGAAGCGACGAGCCATCAGGCGCCCGATGAACTGACCACCCGAGAGATCGCCGAGGTAGCGCGTGTAGTGATGGGCGACGAAGCCACCGGCCCACGTTGCGCCAACCTCGTTGATTCGGTCGACGTAGCGTTGCGTAGTGGGAAGAGCGGTGACCTCTTCACGCCAATCAGCACCAATCAAGAACTCAAGATCAGCCTCGAGGGCGGGAAGCCGAGTGAGGTTGTCGGTGATGAAGACGGCCGCCACCGGATCGTTGCGCATCTGATCGGCGGTGCGCTCGAGGGCTTCATAGATGAACCAGTGCTGCACCACGAGCGCTACATAGTCTTCGCGGGTGCCCTCGCCCTTCATCAGATCGGCCATGAAACCCGCGTGCTCGCTTGATGAGTGTGCCTTGCTCGAGCGGTCGCGTAGCGCAGCGGAGAACGGGATCGGGTCGGTCATGAGTCCCATAGTAGGGGTTTAGGGTCGCCTAACCCAGACCTGTTTCAGTCGTGAGGTCGCGGCACAACATCGAGCCTGCGGCACGCCTCGTCATACAGCGCCACGATCTCTCGTCTCACTTCGGGCCGCTCAGAGATGGGACCTGATGGCCACGCTGCGCTGACCGCCAGCTGCTCGCCGCTCGCCAGTTGCGCCATCCAGCGGCCGCCGTTGCCGTCGAAGCCCACCATGGACGCTGAAACGATGTCCGAATCGGGGGCGAACGCGCGACTGATGAGCAGATTGTCGTCGGCGTGGTCGCCATTCATATGAGCCAGCACGCCCGCGACAGTGGAATCGTCGAAAAGAAGGGTCATGCAATGAGACTACGCATGGGGCGCCCAACAATCGCGGTTAGGCTGGAGGGTAAAAGTCCCAGGGGTGTATTCAGTGAGCATGACCAAAGCTCGACGTCGAGTCGCAGGTGCGACGGCTGCTGCTTTCGCGCTGTCGGCCGCTCTCGTGGGATGCTCGGGTGGCGCACAGACGACCATTGATGTTCCTGAGCAGGTAGACCAGTCACTGCCGGATGAAACCATCGCTAGCCTCGAAGAAGCTGTCACCTCGGCCATGATCGGTTCCGGTTCACCCGGCGCCATTGCTGGCGTGTGGGCGCCGTGGAGTGGCAGTTGGGTCGCAGGACTCGGCACCCAAGAGGTGGGTGGCGGGGCAGCTGTAACCACCGATATGCAGTTTCGGGCGGGACTTGTCACGCGTGAGATGACCTGTGATGCGCTGTTTGTTGCGCAGGCTGAGGGCAAGCTCGATGTCGACGACAGCGTTGTGGACTATGTCGCCGGTGTGCCAGATCTTGAAGATGTGACGCTTCGCCAACTCTGCGACAGCACTTCGGGGATCGGCTCACATGAAAGCACGCTGTTCGAGATGTGGTTGCAGAACCCGGAGCGGGTGTGGAACGCCCAAGAGTTGGCTAGCTTCGGCCTCGGCCAGGAGCGTGCAACCGATCCTGGTGAGGTCTACTCCAGTTCGGATTCCGGCTACGTGCTGTTGGGAATGGCGCTGGAACGTGCCACCCAACTGAGCGCCGCCGACTACTTCGCGCAGTACATCACGCAGCCTCTTGACCTCCCGGCGACCGGGCTGGGCAGCGCGTTTTACGGCGATGCGGTGCTAGAGGGTCATCTCTCACGCAAAGTCGACGGCGCGTACGACTGCGTAGAGCCCGTCAACGTCACCTCGCTTTCGACAAGTTCAGGCTTCACCGATTCGGGTGCTGTGACCGATATCAATGATCTGGGCCGGTATGCGCAGGCGTTGGCGGCAGAGTCGCTCATGCCGGACGACACGGATCGCTTCGATGATCCCAAACCGCCTTCGCCACAGTCTCCGTCTTGGCACACGACAATCGGAGGGGCGTTTCAGGCAGGGTCTCTCGTGGGTCAGAACGGCGCTGTCCCGGGGTATCTCACCGCGGCGTTCGCCGACCCTGACACTGGCTTGACAGTTGCGGTCGTGCTGAACAACTCGGCGGCCGGATCGAGCTTCATTCGCAACCTCGCATGGCAGCTGGCCGCGATCGCTTCGAAGGCCCCTGCGGCTGCAGACCAGACGACTCCAGAAGCCGGTCTGCCCTGGACAGCCGAACAGTACCAAACCGATCTCGCAAAGCGTGCGATCTGTGCTGCTCCCGCTGAATGACCGCCGGTGACTGACCGCGCGGCCTTTCGAGCACCTCGGTGACCGGACGGGCGCAGACCACCGCGATTGTGTTCGTGGTGGTCGGGCTGGCCTGCCAAGAGGTTGGCGCCTCGCTGGCGGTGCTGCTCTTTCCCGAAGTAGGCCCGCTCGGCATGGTGATGTTGCGGCTGGTCTTCTCGGCGGTCGTTCTGCTGTTGATCGCTCGACCAAAGCTCACCGGACACGCCCGCGCAGACTGGACGGCCGTGTTGTGGTTCGGTGTCGTGCTTGCAGTCATGAACGGCCTGTTCTACCTGGCACTTGAGCGGCTCCCTCTCGGGGTGACGGTCACCATCGAAGTGCTCGGGCCGCTGGTGCTTTCCATCGTCGCCAGCAGACGTGCTTCGGCATGGCTGTGGGCGTTGCTCGCCTTCGCGGGGGTGCTCGCTCTCGGCAGCGGCGGCTGGGATCGACTCGACCCGCTCGGGGTGCTTTTCGCGCTCGGGGCTGCGGCGAGTTGGGCGTTCTACATTCTCGCGTCGGCCAAGGTCGGTCAAGCGTTCCCCAAGCTCGACGGACTCGCGCTCGCGATGGCTGTGGGCGCGATCATCGCGCTGCCGTTCGGGATTGTCGATGCGGGCCCCGCGTTGCTGCGCCCCGAGATCATCGCGATGGGCGCTGCCGTGGCCATGCTCTCGTCAACGATCCCCTACGCGCTCGAGCTCGTCGCGCTGCGTCGATTGCCCGCCGCGGTGTTTGCCATCCTGATGGCGTCGTCACCAGCGACCGCGACGCTGGCGGGCTTTCTGCTTCTGCAGCAGCACCTGTCTTGGCTTGAACTGCTCGGCATCGCACTGGTTGTGGTCGCGAGCATCGGCGCCGTGCGCTCTTCGAATCGCGCCGCGCGAGAGACGGCCGAACCCCTCGCGTGACGATGGCGCTCACATCGTGTCGAGAATCGCGGTCAGATGCTCAAGCGTGGTGCGCGGGTTGAGAATCGCGAAACGCGCGTTCGTGCGCCCGCGGTGGCTGCTTGGTGTCACGAACGCATGCTGCTGGTCGAGCAGCCGGCTCGACCACACGCTGTAGTCGGATTTCTGCCAGCCGTTGCGTTCGAATACGACCGCAGACAGCTGCGGGCGCCTCACGAGGGTGAACTCGTCGCGCTCGTCGATCTCGTCGGCGATCCGTTGAGCAAGTTCCAGTGAGGCTGTGATGGCGTCGCGGTAGGCGGCTGCCCCGTATGTCGCGAGCGAGAACCAGAGGGGCAGACCGCGCGGTCGTCGAGTGAGATGCACGGCGTAGTCGGACGGACTCCAGTCACCGGTCTCGGTGAGCGTGTCGAGGTACTCGGCGTGTTGGGTGTGCGCACGCTTGCCCTGTTCGGGGTTGCGATAGATCAGCGCGCACGCGTCGAAAGGGGCGAAGAGCCACTTGTGCGGATCGACCACCAGCGAATCGGCGCTCTCGACACCGGCAAAGCGGTGCCGGGCGAGGGGCGAGAGCATGGCGGCAAGGCCGTAGGCACCGTCAACGTGCAACCAGACGCCGAACTCGGCCGTGACCTCGGCGATCGAAGCGATGTCATCGACGATGCCGAAGTTCGTTGAGCCAGCGGTCGCGACCACCGCAAAGACGCTGTCGCCGTGGGTAGAGAGCGCGTCGCGCACGGCGGTGCCGCGCAGCATCCCATCGTCTCCTGAGGGCACACTGACGATCTCGACATCCATTACGCGAGCCGCCGACGCAATTGACGAGTGTGCTTCGACACTGCACACGATGCGCCAGCGGTCGGGGCGAACGCCCCGTTCACGTGCGGCTTCGCGGGCAGCGACCAGTGCCGATAGGTTGCCGAGAGTTCCGCCCTGCACGAACACGCCACCGGCGGTTGCGGGCAGACCGAACTCGCCGGCAAGCCAGCGAAGCACTTCGTTCTCGGCGTGCACTGCGCCGGCGCCCTCGAGCCACGAACCGCCGTAGAGGGCGCTTGCCGAGACGACCACGTCGAAGGCCGCAGACGCTTTCGTCGGTGCAGATGGAATGAACGACAGGTACTGCGGGTCATCGGTGGTGATGCACGAGGGTGCGAGCACATGCTCGAACGTCGACAGGGCTTTGCGCGCGCCGATGCCGTGCTCGCTGATCGTGCGCCCGGCCAGGCGTGCGAGCTCAGCGGGGGGTAGGGGCTTGTCGAGCGGGTTCTCGGTGGCGAGCAGTCGCTCGCGCGAGTACGCGAGAACGAGGTCGACGATCGCGGTCGTCTCGTCGCTGATCTCGTGCATGCGGGCGGGGTTTGCGCCGTGGGTCATGACGGATCTCCAGACAGGGGTGGGGTGCGGGGTGGTGCCATTCGGCGGCTGCCGGTAGCTTCGAACGCCGCCGCGATGCTCAGCAAAGCGGAGTCGTCGTAGGCGCGACCCGCAAAAGTGAGACCGACCGGCATTCCGATATCTCCCATGATGCCCATCGGCACGGTCACCGTGGGGATTCCCAGGTGACGAATTGTCAGATTGCCATTGGCGATCCACACTCCGTTGCGCCACCCTGCCTCGGCTGAGACGGGGTTGACGTCCATATCGGCGCGGCCGACATCAGCGACCGCCGGAATGACGACGGCATCGAGACGGTGTGAATCCATCCACTGTTCGAGATCTAGTCGACGTGTTTCTTCGAGCCCCCGCAGACCGTCTGCGAGCTCGGGCATGTCTTCGAATCGGGCACCTGGGTGCTCGCGAACCCAGTCGGGATACTCGGCGATGTCGTCGTCGAAGCCGGTATAGCGGTCGGCAAGCGCGCCTTCGGGGTGGGGGAAGATGGTGGCGCCATCGATGTGGGCCAGGGTATTCACGGTCGGGTCGTTGTTCGCGCTGAGAAAGTCTTCCCACCCCCACGCCGAGAGGTCGACGATCTCGCGCTGCAGAAACTGCGCACTCACGAGTCCGCGAGTTGCGATCGTCGGCGCCCCTGGGCGATCACCCTCGTAGTTCGAAACGACGGGAAAGTCGACCTCAATGACTGTCGCCCCCGCGGCTTCGAGGCTTCGTCGGGCTGACTGCCACAGCGCGACAACAGATTCTCGCGTGTGGATGGCCTGCCCCGTGGGTCCGCCGATTCCCGGGGCCTTGGCCGTCCCAGCGAGCGGGTCGGCGTTGATGTAGAGGCGTGGGATGCCGAAGCGTGCGCCGGCCAGCATCCCCCGTTCCGCGGCAAGAGCGGGGTAGGAATCGGGGCGAATAGTGGATGCTGCGGGTAGCGAAACCCACGGCTGCGCGCGCCAGAAGTCGCCGCGTGTGTCTGCGTCGTCAGCGACGATCACGTCGAGTACTTCGAGGAGGTCAGCCATTGTTCGCGTCTG
Source organism: Microbacterium marmarense (assembly GCF_037204165.1). NCBI lineage: Bacteria > Bacillati > Actinomycetota > Actinomycetes > Micrococcales > Microbacteriaceae > Microbacterium > Microbacterium marmarense. The sequence continues at coordinate 224,990 of NZ_JBBDGL010000001.1, read as the reverse complement.
GGGCACTACGACATCCATCGTGGGAACGAGCGGCCAGTTGCCTCGGGTGGAGATCACGCCGCGCGACGGTGTGTACGCACACAGCGCGTTGTGTGAGGCGGGGCCTCGCCCGCTCGACCACGTCTCTTCGCCCAGCCCGAATGCGGCAAAGCTCGCGGCGGTCGCTGTTCCCGAGCCGTTCGACGAGCCTGAGGCGAACGGAGCAGTCAAGTATTCGCCGTTGTAAGGGCTCTCTGCGCGTCCGTACAGACCGCGCTGCATGCCACCGTTCGCCATCGGGGGCATGTTCGTCAGACCGAGGCAGATCGCGCCGCCCGCCCGCAGCTGCGCGATTGTGAACGCATCGCGTTGAGCGATGAGCTCAGCGAATGCTGGGCTGCCAGCTGCCGCGGTGAGCCCCGCGACCAGGTAGCTGTCTTTCGCGGTGTAGGGAATGCCGTCAAGCGCACCGCGCGTCTCGCCCGCTGCTCGCCGTGCGTCAGAGGCGGCAGCTTCGGTGCGCGCGTCGGGGTTTCGCACCACGACGGCGTTGAGGGCTGTGGTCGTATCTGGTGCGTCGTAGGCGTCGATGCGTGCCAGGTAGGCGTCAACGAATTGCACTGCCGTCGTGTTGCCAGACTCAAGCGCAGCCCGTAGGTCAGCGATGGATGCTTCGACGACGTCGATCATGCGGCACCTTCCGTGAGCGCGGGTTCTTGCTGGGTGATGCAGTGAATGCCGCCGCCCCGCGCGAAGATGTCGCGTGCGTCAACGGTGACGACCTCGCGCCCAGGGTAGACCGCTTCGAGCGTGGCGCGCGCCGCAGCATCCGCCCGGTCTTCCTCGAATCCGCAGGCGATCACGCCGTCGTTGACGACAAGATGATTGACGTAGCTCCAGTCGACAAAATCTTCGTCGTCGCGCAGAGTTTCGGGTGCGACGATGTTGACGATCTCAAGACGTCGACCTGCGGCATCTGTCTGCTCGCTGAGTGCGGCGCGGATCTCTTGCATGACCGCGTGGTCGGGGTGGCCGGGGTTCGGCTGATCATGGAGCAACAGCGTTCCCGGAGAGGTGAGCGTGGCGACGATATCGACGTGGCCGTTGGTGCCGAAGTCGTCGTAGTCACGAGTGAGCCCGCGAGGAAGCCAGACCGCGCGCGTCGCGCCGAGGGCGCGCAGCATCTCTGCTTCGACGCGAGCGCGATCGGCGAAGGGGTTTCGGCGAGGGTCGAGTTGCACGGTTTCTGTCAGCAGCACGGTGCCTTCACCATCAACGTGAATGCCGCCGCCCTCGTTGACGAGCAAAGAGCTCACAAGCTCTGCGCCGCGGGCCGCAGCCACGAAGCGGCCGATCTGGGCAGAGAGCCGCCACTCCGCCCATTCCGGAGCACCCCAGCCGTTGAAAGTCCAGTCCACAGCGCCGAGCACTCCGGGGCGGTCATCGTCGACCACGAAGGTGGGCCCCATGTCGCGCATCCAGAATTCGTCGAGGGGCGCTTCGAGGATTGTGATGTCTTCGCTCAGCATGCGTCGGGCGCGAACCAACTCGGTCGGATCGACGACCATGGTGACGGGTTCGAACTGGGCGGTGGCGTGGGCCACGGCAGCCCATGCGGCGTAGCCTGCCTCGCGCTCTGCAGCAGACTCGCCGAGGGTGACACCCTCACGAGGAAACGCCATCCAGGTGCGGGCGTGGGGTGCGGTTTCTGCGGGCATGCGCCAGTTCATAGCATCCTCTTCTTGTATTGATCGCCTGATCAATTAGCCCCGAGAATACTCAGATCGAGCCGCGGCGTCAATGCTCGTGCGCGCCGCGAAGTGAGCGACCACGCGCTGGCCCTAGGCTGGCGGTGATCGACGAATGGGGTTTCGGCATGAACAGTGTCATTGGCGACGTTCTACCGCTCGCGCTGGGGGTGGCGATCAGCGTTGTGCCTATCATTGCGGCAATCCTGATGCTGCTCTCACCCAAAGCGAAAGTGACGAGTGTCGGGTTTTTGCTGGGGTGGATCGTCGGCATCGTGGTGGCGGTGACCGCGTTCACTCTGTTGTCGTCGGTGGTTCCTACCGACAGTTCCAGCGGATCGAGCCCGGTGGTAGGCACGATTCAGCTGGTGCTGGGTCTGCTGCTGTTGGTGGTGGCGGTTCGTCAGTGGAAGAGCCGACCAAAAGCCGGCGAGACTCCGAAGCTGCCGAAGTGGATGAAGGCGATCGACAACGTGACCTTCTTCAGCGCTTTTGGCCTCGCCTTCTTGCTTTCGGCCGTCAACCCGAAGAACCTGCTGTTGGCGGTGTCGGCCGGCGTCAGCATCGGCACGGCGGGCCTCGACGCGGGGTCAACGGTCATCGTGATCGTCATCTTCGTCGTGATCGCTGCCTCGACGGTCGCGGTTCCTGTGATCGCCTACTTGATCGCACCGACCAAGCTGCGCGCACCCCTCGACAAGATGCGGGAGTGGCTCGCTCACGAGAACGCGCTCATCATGGCGCTGCTCATGCTCGTAATCGGAGTCAATCTCATCGGAAAGGGCATCGGCAGCTTCTAGTCGCCTCGTGCATGTTGATCACTTGATCAATCGCATCTGACGCGACAGAATCGCTGTCATGCCCGCACCACGCACTCGCCGATCGGCCGATCAGCGCCGAGCCGAGATCACCGATGCGGCCCGCGAACTTGCGCTCGCCGAGGGTCTCTCGGCCGTCACCCTGCGCGCAGTCGCCGCGCGAGTGGGTGTCGCTTCTGGGTTGGTTGCGCACTATGCGCCCAGCATGGACGAGTTGGTGGCATCTACTTTCGGCGACATTGTCGGTGGCGAGCTCGCTGAGCTGGCGATGCTACTTAGCGGGATCGCCGACCCTACAGCGCAAGTAGCGACGTTGTTGGCGACCGTGCTCGACGGATCGAGAACCGATGTGACGTTGGTCTGGGTGCAGTCGTGGGGGATGGGAGAGCGCAACGAGGCGCTCGCAGCCGAGGCGCGTTCACGCATGGATGAGTGGCAGCAGTTCATCGCGGCATTGCTGCACACCGGCGTCGCTTCGGGGGACTTTCGAGTCGAAGACACTCAGGGCGTCGCTTGGTTGCTCCTGGGCATGATCGACGGCCTCAGCGCGCACACGCTGGTGCGGTGGGGCGAGTCCGAGGGGCGACGCGAGCTGCTCGTGCGAGCCGTTGAGCCGCTGCTCGGGTTGGAGCCGGGCCGGCTCAGGTCTCGTTGATCAGCGGTGGCGGTGGCGCTCGACAAGTGCGTGCTCGATGCGTTCCAGGCCCGCGATCATAGTGTCGCGCATGTTGTCATCGACGATGCCCTGAAGCATTGCTGTCCACGTGGCATCGAGTATCTCGAGGTTCTTCGCAGCGAGATCGGTGGGGTGCAGGCGAACCGCTCGGGCATCCTGAGTGTCTTGCTCTCGGCGCACATAGCCCTTGGTCTCGAGACTGCGTAGGGCGCGGCTGAAGTTGCTCGGCTGGAGCGACACTGCTTTCGCGGCCGCGCCGGCTGCGGTGCCGGGGTGGCGGTCCACATAGCGCAGCACGGTGGTCTCGAGAGGCGTGAGAACCGGCTTTCCGCTGTCGTCGTTGAAGTTCATCTGCCGTGAGACGGCATGGATCAGATCGGCGAGAGCGAACAGCGATGGTGAGCGGGGCTGATCCATGAAGCAATGCTATATCCTTATCTGTGGATAGTTAACTTTTGATAAGGAGTTTCATGACTCGCACCTCGCGATCGACCGGCCTGGGGCCGCTGCTCCTGGTCACTTTGGCCCTGTTGGCAAGTGTGGCGCCGTTCTCGACCGACTTGTATCTTTCGGCGTTTCCGGTCATGGCGGAGGAACTGAACACCTCGGCGGCAACGATTCAGCTGACCCTGACGAGCTTCTTGATTGGTCTGGCGATCGGTCAGCTTGTCTTCGGACCGATTTCTGACCGGGTGGGCAGGCGTGGGCCCCTTCTCATTGGCTCTACGGTGTTTGTACTCGCGAGCATTGCGGTGATGCTCGCACCGTCGGTCGAGTTGCTGATCGCCGCGCGACTGTTGCAGGGCGTCAGCGGAGCGGCAGGCATGGTGCTCGGCCGCGCCGTGGTTGCTGATCGTGAGAAGGGCGACGCGGCGGCGAGAGCTTTCAGCCTCATGATGATCGTGGGTGGTATCGCCCCGGTGATAGCGCCGCTTGCCGGAAGCCTCGTGCTGGATCAGCTGGGCTGGCGAGGCGTGCTCGGAGTGCTCGTCGCTCTCTCGATCGTGATGCTTCTGGGCTCATGGTTTGTGGTGAAAGAGACCTTGCCCCGCGAGCAGCGTTCGCCGGCAGGGACCGGCCGTTTTCGTCTGCTGCTTTCTGCGCAGTATCTGACACCGGCGGCAACTTTCGTGTTCGGGTTCTCGGTGATGATGGCCTACATCTCAGCATCCCCTTTTCTCTATCAAGACGTGATTGGGCTGGAGCCGACGGTCTACGGACTGTTCTTCGGGCTCAACGCCCTCGGGCTGGCGGGGTGCAGTTTCATCGGCAGTCGGATGCTGCGTCGCTTCACTTCGCGCACAGTGCTCGGCTGGGGTGTGATCGGGCTTGTCGGCTCGACGACCGCAGTGTTGGCGCTCGCGCTCTCGGCTCTTCCCGCGGCGTGGATGATGGTTCCCATCTTCGTGTCGGTTGCGTCGCTTGGATTTGTCATGGGGCCGGCGACGGCTCTCGCGCTTTCAGCGGTTCCCGGTGCATCTGGCACGGGCTCTGCGGTGCTGGGGGCATCGCAATTCGGGTTTGCTGCGATTGTTTCGCCGCTTGTCGGGCTGGGGGGCAGCGAAGCGACTCTTCCGCTCGCGGTGGTCATGTTCACGATGGCGCTTCTGGCCGCGGTGGCCCACGTCAGCGGTCGGTTCACCGCAGTGGTGCAGAAGCCGAGCAATCCTGTCGAGTTCACGAAACAGTGACGCCCCAGAGTCAAGCGTGACCTAGGTCTATGGCCGCGCGCACCTGGCGCTGAGATTATGGGAACCGCAGCCCCGTGTACAACAGCAGGAGAGACGAGCATGCCGACGAGTTTTAGCAGTTCACGCCGCCAGCGAGCACTTGCTCTTTCCGTCATCGCGCTGACGGGCGTTTCCCTCGGTGCTTGCACGTCTGCTGGCGGTGGTGATGCCGCAGAGACCTCCGCGGCCGAAGCCGTCTTGCGCCCGGCCGCGCCGGAGGGGCAGTTGCCGGAGTTGCTTCAGTCAGAACTGCAGGCAACACTCGACGAGAAGATGGCGGAGTATGACGTGCCGGGGGCTGTAGCCGGCGTGTGGATTCCGGGCGAAGGGTCATGGACGACCGCGGCGGGGCTTGCTGACGTCGAAGGCGGCGTCGATGCGACCACCGACATGGTGTGGCCGATCCGCAGCATCACCAAGTCGTACACGGTCACCCTGCTGCTGCAACTGGCAGACGAGGGCACGTTGAGTCTCGACGACACTCTGGATCAGTACGTTGATGGCGTGCCGAACGGCGACGAGATCATCCTGCTCGAACTGGCGAACATGTCGAGCGGCAATGCTGACTATGTGAATGAGGGGTTCATCGAGGAGTTTGTCGCCGATCCCACGCGAGTCTTCACGCTCGATGAACTGAATGCGGCTGCGATCGGGCAGCCAGCGCAGTTCGCGCCGGGCAGTGAGTACCTATACACGAACTCGAATATCAACTTTCTGGGTTCGGTGATCGAAGAGGCCACCGGGCAGCGGTTCACCGAGGTGCTCACCGAGCGCATTCTTGAGCCACTCGAGCAAACCGGAACGAGCTACATCACCGACGTTGATGACTGGTCTGAGCCGCATGCGGTGGGCTACATCGTCGAAGACGGTGTTCCGATTGCACAGCAAGAGAACGCTTCGATCTTCGGCCCGGCGGGTTCGATGTTCTCGACCCTTGATGACGGTCGCGTGTGGGCTGAGATGCTCGGAACCGGAGCGCTCGTGACGCCCGAGATGCAGGAGATCCGCGAGGTCGGCCACGAGATTCCCAGCCCGCCGTACGATCTCTACGCGGTGGGCATTGGCACCACCGACGGGTGGTGGGGTCACAACGGCGAGGGCATCGGGTTCACCGCCGCCACCTTCTATGAGCCCGAGACTGGCGCGAGCATCGTCGTCTACATGAACGAGTCGAACGTGGCAGATGGAGCGCACCCCGCAGACCAAACCTTCCGTGCGATGGCAACCGCTATTGAAGCGAGCATGTGACGTCTGCTCGCCGCCGTGGCTCAGTGCGGTGCGCCGGGTTGGCTAGGCTTTAGGCTCCGCGCCAGCGCGCAGCACATCAATCTCCGGGAGACACACCATGTTGAGCCTCACTGACTACCTGCGGCTCTTGCCCAAGGCGGAGTTGCACTGCCACTTCGTTTCTGTGATGCGGCTCACTACGTTGCGCGAGCTCGCAACGGCCCATGACGTGCTTTTGAAGACCGATGATCTTGATGCGCTGCTTGACTACGACGGCCTTCCGGACTTTCTGGATGTGTTCAACGCCGCGCATAACGTTCTTACCACGGGTGATGAGATCGCACGCGTCGCCTACGAAGGTGTTCACGATGCCGTGCGCGATGGCAATCTGCGCTATCGCGAGTACTTCGTGAACCCCGACAACTTCACCTCGCTGGGGTTCGAATACCCGTCGCTCATCGACGCGATGACGGATGGGCTCACACAGGCAAAACGCGACTTCGGCGTCGGATTTCGGATCGTGGCCGCCATCAACCGCTCGTTGCCCCCGGCGACCGCCGTCGAAATGGTGCGGACCGTCATTGCCCATCCGCGCGACGCTGTGGTCGGTATCGGACAAGACGACCTCACGCCCGAGCTGACCGAAGACCCGCTGCGGTTTCGTGAGGCGTACGCTTTGGCCGAACGGCATGGCTTGCGTCGCAGCGCCCATGCGGGCGAAACCATGAACGCATCCGCGCAGAACGTCGTCGACGCCGTTGAAGTTCTCAACGTCGATCGCGTCGATCATGGGTACCGCGTCGTGGATGATGCCGTGGCGCTCGAGAAGGTCGCAGCCAGCGGAGTCGCGTTCACGTGCACTCCCCATTCGACAGACATGCTCTCGAGCTGGCAGTTCACGCCCGATCACCGCATTGCACAGATGATTCGTGCTGGCCTGCCGGTGACGTTTGCCACCGACGATGCGGTCTTCTTCAAGACCGATATCGGCAAGGAATACACCGTGGCATTGCCGGCCATGGGCTTTGGTGGAGCCGAAGGTGCTCGAATCGCGCGTGCGGGATTCGAAGCGGCATGGTGCAACGACGATGAGAAGCACGAACTTCTCGGCGAGGTGGATGGCGCCATCGCTGCTCTCAACGCCGCCTGGAAGGGCGACGAGGCGCGATAGTGGAATTGCACGAGAAGGGCCTCCTTCGAGGAATGCAGTCGATGAAGACTGTGCTCGACGAAGAAGGCCCCTTCACAACACGGCGTGGTTTCGCGCGCGTGAGGTGCTGCTAGGAAGCGATCGCCTCGGCGATCTTCTCGTCTCCCTTTTCGACTTCTTTCACCACGGCATCGAAGTCGCCCTTGTCGATGGCCTTGTTGGTCTTCTTAGTCGACTTCTCGACGGCGGCATCGATGCGGTCCAGGTACTTGTCATCGATCACCGCGACGATCGCTGAAGAGCCGGCGGGCAACCACTCTTTGGCGTCTACGCCGATCTTCTTCTGCTCGTGGTGCTTCACGATGCCCGCGACTGCGGCTCCGATACCGGCGCCGACTGCTCCCGAAAGCAGAAGCGGCGGCGCGAACAGGCCCACGACGAGCCCGGCGACCGCACCGATTCCGGTGCCCTTGCCGACGACCTTGCCGCCGTGCTCCTTTGCCGAGACTTTACCCTCTTCGTCGCGCGACAGCACGATTGCGGCCACGACTGAGACGTCGTCGAGAGCCTTGACTGTAGCGAAGTCTTCTTGCGCTGCTGTCTCGTCGTCGTATGCTCCGATGAAAAGTGAGTAGTTGGGATCGGTCATGAGGATTCTCCTTGGTGCTCGTCTTACTCGACTTCGCTCATCGATAGTGGGCGAAGAGCTCGTGCGGGTTGTCGGCACTCGAGCGGCTCCATATCGCAGGCACTCGCGGTGCTGACAGTCCGAAATCTACTCCCGGCAGATAGCGCATTCATCATGCGAATCGTGTGAGTGCGCTATGGATGCTTCGATGCGTTCCTGCGCGGGCACGAGTGACTTGACCGACAGCAAAGAAGGCGGGCCGCAGGCCTGAGGAGTCCCTCGGAACGGACACCGCGAGGTCGGTGGTTTAGCGGGGTGGAGGGGACGGCGGAAATCGGCCCCACCTCCCCTCCACCCGAACGTTTCTGCGCGACGAACTGTCGTGGGCCTGCCGGCGTTTGATCGGCGTGGATCGGGATCGTGGGCATGCACGCACTCAACCCGCGGCAGGCTAGTAGATGTGTGCCTCGCATGAGGCAAGGAATGCCTGACGCCGATGCTGAAGCTCGCGGTAGACGGTCGCACGCGAGATGCCGAAGAGTTCGGCGACTCAGCGCGACGCCTTTCGCCGTGAGCTCGTCGGCGATTTCGCGCGCATCACGCAGGGAGCGCGCAAGCCGATCCAACTTGGTGACCACCAATGTGTCCCCGCTTCGTGTCGCGGCGAGCGCTTCCCTGAGACCTGGGCGGCTACGGTTCGTGCTAGTCATTCCGTGGTCGACATAGATGTCCGCATCGCGAACGCCCAGCCGCAACAATCCGTCGCGTTGAGCAGTGAGGTCTTGATCTGCTGTCGAGGCTCTGGTGTATCCGATCTGCATTGCATCCATGCGCCCAGCATTGCTCTGTTGATATCAGCCCGCACGGCTCGGATCCGTGGGCGTGTGAGATGGGGGCGCAGGTGAGAGCATGGGGTCGTGAACGCACCAGTCCGATTTGTCGTCGACGGCGAGGCGTTTGACGTGGTGAAAGACGGCGATTCAATTCACCACACCTGGGTCAGCGGCCCGAACGCGAATTACGGGTTCTCGGTTGGCGGATCGGGCGCTGCTTCATTCACGGACGAAGACATCCGCTCCGAGATCCGGGCGTTCCTCGCTGAGATCGATCCGCGCACCGGCTATCTCATCGATTGACGGTCGCCTCGCGGGCCGCAGGCGTCGGCTCGCATCGAGTAGCCCTGACGGGGGGAGTATCGGCCATCCCCAAACCGGACGTCCGGCTGGGTGCACTATCCGCAACAGAGCGTTTGAGAATGGCCGGGGCGGCCTTTTAGGCCGCCGCAGTCATGCGAGTCGCTCGCGGTCTGTGAGGCGAGTGGCGAGCCTCTCGATGGCACCCGCGAGTTCGGGCGGTTCGATGACGGACACGGGGGCGTCAAGCGCTATCTCCGCAACGGTCATCGCGAGCCGTCCGAGGTCTTCGTTGCGGATTCCGACGACGCAGTGTTCTGCGTGCTCCTCCCTCAGAGTGTGGTCAGCCCAACGGAGGACGCCCTCGATCTCTGCGAACGGTCTATGGATGACGAGTGTCGCGTCGTGAGCACGAGCAGTGTGTCCGATCGAGCTCGCGACGAACTCGGCCGCGTCTCCGCCCGGGATTGTGCGGGGCGTGAAATGACTGCCGACCGGCCGCGGCTCCTGGATCCGGTCGAGTCGGAACGTTCTCCAATCGCGACGGTCCCCGTCCCACGCGACGAGATACCAGCGACGCTCGGCTGTGACGAGCTGATGCGGCTCGACATGGCGCCTACTAATGTCACTGTGCCTTCGCCGGTAGTCGAACCGTACATGCTCATGGTCGCGGCATGCCGCGGCGAACACACTCAGTGACTCTGAATGGATGACGTCGTCGTCGACTGCCCGCGGCAGTGATGCGACACTCGAATGCAGCGCCGATACGCGGCGACGGAGTCGGTGAGGCAGGAGGGCTTCGATCTTCGCCAGCGCCCGCAGCGACGTCTCCTCGATCCCGCTGACGGCGGCTTCAGCGCCGTAGCGCAATCCGATCGCCACCGCGACCGCCTCCTCGTCGTCGAGGATCAGGGGCGGCACGTGCGCTCCCGTCGCAAGCCGGTAGCCGCCGTGCCTTCCCGATATGGAATCGACCGGGTAGCCGAGCTCGCGAAGGCGGTCGAGGTCTCGGCGCACCGTACGTTCGGTCACCCCGAGCCGCGTCGCAAGTTCTGCACAGGGCCAGAAGCGGTGGGTCTGCAGAAGCGACAGCAGCTGCAGGGCTCTGCCCGTGGAATCAATTCGCATGATCTCAGCTTGTCGCGGATCTAGGACGCCCGGTGTCCAGAATGCTTCGTATGTTCTGAGCGCAGCCGATCCGCACGTGATCCGGCACCAACTCAGAGGAGCATCCATGAACACGTCCGACTTCCCCGACCCGACCTTCATCCCCGTCAACGGCATCGAACTCGAAGTGTTCGAGGCAGGACGAGAAAATGTCGGGAACCCAATCGTGCTTTGCCACGGGTGGCCGGGGCATGCGTCGGTATGGCGCCATCAGGTGCCGGCCCTCGTCGCCGCGGGCTACCACGTCATCGTCCCGAACCAACGCGGCTACGGCAACTCTTCGCGGCCGGCTGATGTGACGGCCTACGACATCGAGCACCTGTCAGGTGACCTTGTCGCACTTCTCGATCACTACGGATACGACAACGCCACCTTCGTCGGTCACGACTGGGGCGCGAACGTCGTCTGGGGGTTGACCCTGCTGCATCCCCACCGTGTGAGCAAGCTGGTCAACATGAGCCTGCCCTATCAGGAGCGGGGGGAGATCCCCTGGATCGAGCTCATGGAAGCCGTGCTCGGCGGCGACTTCTACTTTGTCCACTTCAATCGACAGCCTGGCGTCGCAGACGCCGTCTTCGACGAGAACACCTTCCAGTTCCTTCGCAACCTGTACCGGAAGAACGAGCCTCCTCAGGAGCCCAAGCCGGGTATGGCCTTCATCGATCTAGCTCGAGCAGAAACGCCACTCGGTGATCCGGTGATGAGCGACACCGAACTCGCCGTTCTCGTCTCCGCGTTCGAAACCTCCGGATTCACAGGCGGTGTGAACTGGTACCGAAACCTCGACCGCAACTGGCGCTTGCTGGCCGACGTGGACCCGATCATTCAGCAGCCCGCGCTCATGATCTACGGTGACCGAGACATGATCCAGAAATCCGAGACGCTTGCAGACTTTGTGCCGAACGTAGAGGTCGTCACTCTCGACTGCGGGCACTGGATCCAGCAAGAGAAGCCGACCGAACTCAACCACGCGATCCTGAATTGGCTGCAGCAACAGGACACCACACGCCGGCGATAGGCCACGAAAGAGCCGCTCGTTGCGCAGTCCGGGTCTCATCCCGTCGTCAGGTCGGCCACGTCGTTCAGTATGGCATCACGGTCCTCGACCACCTCGCCCTCGAAGAACCCGACCAGCAGCGCACCTTCGGGCTTGAGACCGAACCGGCGTCAGCCGTTCACTAGGGGGTCGGTGACCGTGATCGCCACAAGACCGCGCAGCCTCGGCCCGTACACTCGTTGATATGGACCGTTCCAGAAATCGCTGGTGGCCGAGCCTGACCGCACTGAGTGTTTTGTGCATCATTGGATTCTCCGTGAGCGCGAGCATCCTCATCTTGCTCATTCCCTCGTTGTTCCAGTCCGGAGCCGAAGTCCACCCGCTAGTCGTCGCAGGACTTGTGGCGCTCTCAGTCACTTTCGCAGTCGGCGCCCGGTACTGGCGCCCAGAGGCGCCAGTACAAGACCTCCGCTAGCGGGCAACGCTTCACAATTCGGCGCGCTCCCGCCGATGAGGCTGTCCGTGTAGGCATCCGTACATAGGTGCCTCATACGCGACGCGGTGGCGGTCTCGAAACCCATGGGCGTACGAGACAGAGCGATCACAGAACACCGCCAAAGAGCGCTGAACTCCACATCGGGCGCCGCCCGCGACGCTTTGCCGTCGAGTGGAAGGGTCTGGGGCAGGTGAACACCTATGGGCCTTCGCGGTACGTGCGCTCCCAGTATTGAAGAACTACCTCGTCTCCAGGTAGGGCGCTCTTGACCTCGTCGTAAAGCCTCCTTCCCTCCTCTGCATGCGCAGCGGCGATCGCGGCGCTTGGCCATCCGTGTTGCCAGTCGAACAACGCGTTGAATTGGGATGCCCAGGCGCGAACAGCGATCGCAGTCTCTACGGGAAGAGCGAGATCACCGTCGGCGCAAAGTCCCGCACCGCCCTTGCCGCCCCAGAACGGCCAGTCAGCCGAGTAATCGTTCATGAGCCTGTACTGCATGTGACAAGTGTCCCGCGAGGCGACCGGCTTGTGACTAGGTACGTGTCGATCCCTACGGCATCCAACACAAATGTCCTCCCGCACGACCTTCGGCCGCACGTGAGGACATTGGAGGGGATGACGGGAATCGAACCCGCGCTATCAGCTTGGGAAGCTGAAGTTCTGCCATTGAACTACATCCCCGTAGGCCGGGTAAAAGGCGTTTCGCCAGCATAACAAACCCCACCGGTCACGCCGATAGGCTGAACCCGTGCTGCTCTCAGACCGCGACATCCGACTCGAGCTCGACGCTGGCCGCATCGGCCTTGACCCGTGGGATCCCGCCATGGTGCAACCCTCGAGCGTTGACGTTCGCCTCGACCGCTACTTTCGGCTGTTCGACAACCACAAGTACCCCTTCATCGACCCGGCAGTCGACCAGCCTGAACTGACCCACTTGATCGGGACGGCGCCGAACGAGCCGTTCATTCTGCACCCCGGTGAGTTCGTGCTCGGCAGCACCTTTGAGCAGATCACACTGCCCGATGACATCGCGGCTCGCCTCGAAGGCAAATCTTCGCTCGGCCGGCTCGGGCTGCTCACTCACTCGACCGCCGGCTTCATCGACCCGGGCTTCTCGGGTCACGTGACGCTCGAACTGTCAAACGTTGCGACGCTTCCGATCAAGCTCTGGCCCGGCATGAAGATCGGACAAGTCTGCTACTTTCGCCTGTCGTCGCCGACCGAGACGCCGTACGGCTCGGGTCCGTACGGCAATCGATATCAGGGGCAACGAGGACCGACAGCATCCCGATCGTTCCAGAACTTCCACATCACCAACGTGGGCACGACCGACGCGGGTTCGCTCGGCGGTTAGCCTGCACGCGTGCTCCGCACCGCGACCCACAGGGCCCAACGACATCAGGCCCAAAGCAAACCCGGCGCTCGCCGGTTGCTCTGAGCCTGACTGCCTTCGTCGGCGCTACGACTTGGGGCGCACGCGAAGGTGGGTCACTCCACCGTCAACGTCAAGCGCGATGCCGGTAGTCGAGCCCGACAGCGGGCTGGCGAGGTAGACGACGCCACCGGCGACTTCTTCAGGCGTGACCATGCGGCCGGTCGCCTGGCGGGCGTCGAGCGCGGCGCGCTCTTTCACCGGGTCGTCGAACTTCTGCAGCATCCGGTCGACAAACGGAGTCGACACGGTGCCGGGGCTCACACAGTTCACGCGCACACCCTCAGCCACGTGATCGGTGGCCATCGCAAACGTCAGCGCGAGAATCGCGCCCTTCGAGGCAGAGTAGACCGCGCGCTGTGGAAGACCGTTGAGCGCAGCGATCGAGCAGATGTTGACGATGACAGCGTGATCCGACTTGCGCAGCCACGGCAGCGCCGACGCGCTGACGCGTGCGGTGCCGGTGACGTTGATGTCGAGCACGCGAGCCCAGTCACTGTCGGTGGCTTCTTCGACGGTGCCGATCGAGCTGATACCCGCGCTGTTGACGACAATGTCGACGCCGCCGAACTTCTCAGCGATGGCGGCCATTGCAGCATCCACTGATTCGCGATCTGTGACGTTTCCGACGAACCCCGTGAGGCTCTCAGGCAGGTCTGCGGGGTTGAGGTCAAGCACGGCAACCTGCGCGCCGCGCTCGGCAAGTGCCGACGCCGTGGCTAGGCCGATTCCTGACGCTCCGCCCGTGACGACGGCGACAAGCCCGTCGAACTCGCCGGCGCTCATGCCTGCACCATCGTCTGACGTGAGCGGCCGAGGCCGTCGATCTCAAGCTCGACCACATCGCCATCGCGGAGATATGGCTGGCCTTCGATTCCGAGCGCAACACCGGCAGGGGTGCCTGTGTTGATGACGTCTCCTGGACGAAGGACCATGTACTGCGAGAGGTACCAGATCACATAGGCGATCGAGAAGATCTGTGCTGAGGTGTTGCCATTTTGATGCTGCTGGCCGTTTACCCAGAGGCGCAGACCGAGGTTTTGCGGGTCTTCGACCATGTCGGCGGGCACCAGGTCGGGGCCGAGCGGGTTGAAGGTCTCGCAGCTCTTGCCGAGATCCCATTGCCCGCTCTTCTCGAGCTGAAACTCCCGCTCCGAGACATCGTGAGAAAGCACATAGCCGGCGACGTGAGCAAGAGCCGCCTCGGGGGAATCGACGTAGCGCGCTTCGGTGCCGATGACGACACCCAGCTCGACCTCCCAGTCGGTCTTGACCGACTTGCGGGGGATGAGCACGTCGTCAAACGGGCCGCTGACGGTCGAAGCATCTTTCATGAAGACGACGGGCTCGGCAGGAATGGCTGCGCCGGTCTCTTCTGCGTGGTCGTGGTAGTTCAGGCCGATGCAGACGACTTTGCCGGGGCGGGCGATCGGTGTGCCCACGCGCATCTCTGCGGCGCCGGCGAGCTCGGCAAGCTCACCCGCAGCGGCGGCCGCGCGAGCACGGGCGATGCCGTCGCTGGCGAGGAACGCACCATCGATATCGGCGGTCAACGAACGCAGGTCGAGTACGCGTCCTTCGTGGCGGATGACGGGAATCTCTTCACCGACGTTTCCGAGGCGTCCTAATGTCACGGTGTCTCCTTTGGATCAGGTGTGTTTAACGGTGGTCGGCGTGGCAACCCGCAGTCTGCTTTGACGCACCCGTTAAAGATCAGATGAATTCTAGCTCAGTTGCACCGGTTTTGGGGAAGAGGTCGAATCTTGGTCAGTCCGGCGATGACTTTCATCGTATGAATCGCTTAGAGTGGTGTGACTGACGGAGGGATCACCATGCGTACTCGCGCAACGCCGCGCGGACTTCAGCTGACAGAGCTGGGTCTTGGCGCCGCACAACTGGGCAACTTGTTTCGAGTCACTACCGAGCAAGAGACCGTTGAAACCGTTGATACCGCGTGGAACGCTGGCATTCGCTACTTCGACACGGCCCCGCACTACGGCCTCGGGCTTTCCGAGCGACGACTCGGCGAACAGCTGCGCTCACGACCGCGTGATGAGTATGTCGTCTCCACAAAAGTCGGACGACTGCTGGTGCCGACACCCGAGACTGCCGATCAACGCGACACTGAGGGCTATGACGTTCCCGCCGACCCCACACGGGTGTGGGACTTCAGTCGAGATGGAATTCTGCGCTCGGTCGAAGCATCACTAGAGCGCACGGGGCTCGACCGCTTCGACATCCTCTATCTTCACGATCCCGAAAACCACTTTGAGCAGGCCTCTACCGAGGGCATCGGCGCGCTGATCGAATTGCGCGAGCAGGGCGTCGTTTCGGCAGTGGGCGCGGGCATGAACTATGCCGAACCGCTCGCTGAGCTGATTCGACGCGCTGACATCGATCTCGTGATGTGCGCGGGCCGGTTCACGCTGCTCGATGACACCGCAGTGGCTGACCTGCTGCCGCTCGCGCAGGAACGCGGCGTCGGCGTCGTCGCGGCGGGCGTCTACAACTCGGGGCTGTTGAGCAAGCCGCGCCCCGCCGCCGATGCCATGTTCGACTACCAGCCCGCACCCGCGGATTTGCTCGCTCGCACCAACGCCGTCGCCGATGTGTGCGAACGCCATGGCGTGACGCTGCCCGAGGCAGCCATCGCCTACGTGTACCGGCACCCGGCTGTCGTCAATGTCGTGCTCGGGGCTCGTGGCGGGCGGCAGGTGCAGTCGAACGTTGACCGCGCCGCGACTGAGATTCCTGACGAGGTCTGGCGTGAACTCGCTGACGCTGGCCTCATTCCGGCCGCGTTCGCGTGAGCGTTCACTCCGTTTCTGTTTAGGACGCTTCAGGGTCTTCGTCGGCATGCGCAGCGCTGAACTCTTCAACACCGAGCAGGTGCACCGCCATGCGGATGCGGGCTCGTTCGGAATCTCGACGCACGAGTTCGTCGAGGATCGCGCGATGCTCGGCCTGAGTCTCTCGCACCGAACCGCGATGCGAGATGGCACGCCACAGTCGGGCGCGAAAGGTGCGGCCAACGAGCGTGTCGATTACGGCAGCGAGGGGAGGATTGCCGCTCGCGCGAGCGATCGTGCGATGAAAGCGGGTGTCAGCGTCGATGAACGATTCCAGATCCATCTCTGCGTCGGCCTGCAGGCTGTCATCAACTGCCGCCAAAATCGCTTCGAGCTCGGCGAGCTCGGTTTCGCTGAGCCGCGTCGCAGCGAGCGCAACGCTCTCGGTTTCAAGAATTCTGCGCACAGCCAACAAGTCGGCGGCGTGGGCGGGCTGCTGCAGGTCGGCGAGAAATCCCAGTGGACTGAGCAGGTTGCCGGGATCGAGAGCAGTCACATAGGTGCCATCGCCCTGGCGAGTCTCAAGCACCCCGAGCGTCGCGAGCGCGCGCACTCCTTCTCGCAACGATCCTCGAGACACTCCCAGCTGAGTCGCCAGGTCTTTCTCGATGGGCAGACGCGAACCGGGCACCAGAGCACCGCTCGTGAGCATCTGCTTGATGCCGCCGATTACCACATCGGTCTGCGAGCGGGTACCGCCCACCGCGTCGTCGTCGATCATGTCTGTCAGTGTACGGTTTTCCCGAAGTCATCCGATGTTCCCCCATGCTCGCGGGTCGAAGTCGAACGCGAGCCCACCATCAAGGAGAAACATGACCTTTCCGGTGATCGATGCCCACCAGCACGTCTGGGATCCCGCCCGCGCCGAATACGCGTGGCTGGGCCCCGAACTCGCGCCGATCAACACCGCGATGAGCTTCGAAGACGTCGCTCCCGAACTGCAGGCGTGTGGCGTCGGCTACACGGTGCAGGTGCAGTCCGCCGATAACGCGGAAGACACCGTGGTGATGCGGGCGTCAGCGGCTGCTCACCCCGAGGTCGTTGGGATTGTCGGCTACGCGCCTCTCGACGATGCCGCGGCGGCAGAAGCAACTCTGAACTCGTGGGCAGATGACTCGCTCATGGTGGGCGTGCGCATCTTGATTCACAACAAACCAGACCCTGACTGGCTGTTGCGAAGTGACGTGGCTGACGGGCTGGCAATGCTGCAGGAGCGCAATCTCGCCTTCGACGTGGTGGCTGAACTGCCGCGCCACCTTGGGATCGTGCCGATTCTCGCCGAGCGTTTTCCCGACTTGCGAATGGTGATCGACCACCTGGGCAAGCCGCCCGTCGGGCTCGATGACAGTGAGCCCTGGCACACCCTCATTGCTGAAGCCGCCGCCTGCCCGAACGTATACGGCAAGGTCAGCGGCCTCTACTCTGCGACGGGTGAACTCGGCTCATGGACGACCGACACGATACGCCCGTCGTTCGAGCGTGCTGTCGAAGTCTTCGGCGCTCGGCGACTGATGTACGGCGGCGACTGGCCGGTGTCGATTCTCGCCGGCGGATACACCCGGGTGTGGAACGGGCTCAAGCCGCTGTTCGACTCGGTATGCGAACAAGAGCGTGAATGGATGCTGGGACGCACCGCCGCGCACTTCTACCGGCTCGACCCGCAGCGGTTCGCCGCTGACCAAGATGCGACGAAGGAGAACCGATGAAGCGTGTCGCTTCGGTGATTGGCCTGCCCGCCGAAAACCGCGAAGAGTATGAGCGCTACCACGCTGCGGTGTGGCCGACGATTCTGGCCCGGTTGACGGCCAGCAACATCCACAACTACTCGATCTACCGACACGGCGAGCTGCTGTTTTCGTACTTCGAGTACACCGGTGATGACTACGAAGCCGACATGGCTGCCGTTGCCGCCGACCCCGAAACCCAGCGCTGGTGGGCCGTGCAAGAGCCGTTGCAACAGCCACTCGATGATCGCGCTGAGGGCGAATGGTGGAAGGAGCTACCCGAGGTGTTCCACCACGACTGACGTCAGGAGTCGATCAGGGCGCCGTTGCGCGAGATGGCAACCTGCTCGTCGCGCGGAACAACCTTCACGCGCTCGCGCGAGTGCTGGTGGTTCTCGCCGAGGGTGCGCTCGTGTGCGTCAAGCGCGCGCCAGCCGTCCCATGTTGTGAACGCGACGTCGCGAGAAGCAAGCAGATCGAGCACGTCTTCGCTGTCTGCGGGTGCCTCGAGCAGACCAGCTTGAGCGTCTGAGACCAGGTGCGCGATGGTCTCCATTGCGTCTGACTTGGTGTGGCCGATGAGCCCGACGGGGCCGCGCTTGATCCAACCGGTGGCGTAGAGGCCGCGCACTGCGGTGCCGCCGTCTTCAGCATCCAGTGCCGATGCGATATCGGTCACTCGTCCCTCAACGTTTGGAATGACGCCACGCACCTCGTCGAACGGAACTCCCAAGACGGGCGAGCCGAAGTAGCCGACGGCGCGATAGACCTGATCGATGTCGAAGTCGCGGAACTCGCCGGTGCCGACCACGCTGCCATCGCCAGTCGGTGTGGTGCGCTCAAAGCGCAGGCCCTCAACCTTGGTCTCTCCGACGACTTCGACGGGGGCGTGATAGAAGTGCAGGTGCAGGCGGCGTGACGCTCCGGTTGATTCGCGGGTGCGCCAGCTGTTGAGCACGCGCAGCATGACCTTCATCTGGTTGTTGGCGGGCACAACGCCTTCGAGATGAGCGAAGTCTTCGTCAGAGACGATGATGTCGACGTTGGGCACTTCGCCGAGTTCGCGTAGCTCGATGGGAGTGAACTTGATGTCTGCCGGTCCGCGACGGCCGAACACGTGCACGTCGGTGACCTTCGATGCTTCGAGACCAGCGAGCACGTTGTCAGCGATCTCGGTGGAACGCAGATCTTCGGCGTGCTTGGCAAGCACACGCGCAACGTCGAGCGCGACGTTGCCGTTGCCGATGACCGCCACCTGGGCTCCATCGAGAGTCCAGTTGCGGGGGACGTCGGGGTGTCCGTCGAACCACGCCACGAAGTCGGCGGCGCCGAAGGAGCCTGGCAGGTCGATTCCGGGAATGTTGAGCGCAGCATCCCGAATCGCGCCGGTGGCGAAGACCACAGCGTCGTAGCGCTGCTGCAGTTCTTCGAGTGACACATCGCGACCGACTTCAACGTTGCCGATGAAGCGGATGGTGCGACCCGAGCCTGACTCGTGCTGTGCGTCGAGCATCTCGTGCAGTGAATTGACGATGCCCTTGATGCGGGGGTGATCTGGGGCGACACCGTAACGGATGAGCCCGTAGGGGGCAGGAAGGGATTCGAGCAGGTCGATCGCGACGGTGCCGCCGGCATCGCGCACGGCGTTCGAGAGAATGTTGCCCGCATAGATGCCGGCGGGCCCGGCGCCGATGATCGCGACGCGCAGATTGAGATCAGTCACTGCTTGATGCCTTTCAGGGAGTGCTCCGCGGTGAGACGCGCGGAAAAGTCTTGCGACACCTCGAGTGAGCTGACTGCCCACTCGGCAGGAGCAAGAGGACTCACCCGAACGACGTCGCCGACAACGACGACCGCGGGTGAGCGAATACCTCGCTCGGCGGCTTGTGCCGCGATGGTGCCTAGGGTTCCAATGGTAATCCGCTCGCGCGGACCGTGCGCGTCTTCGATTACCGCAACCGGGCAATCGCTGCCGCGCTCGCCGCGAGCGAGGGTAAGGGCCGAGTGTGCGAGAGTGCCCACGCCCATCAGCAGCAGCACGGTGTGATCGCGTCCGCCAGAGAGCTGTGCGATCTGGTCGTGGCCCGTGATCACGGTGAAGGCAGTGGCAAGGCCACGGTGAGTCACAGGGATGCTGGCCACTGCGGGCGCTGCAATGGCAGAGGTGATTCCCGGAACGACTTCTACTTCGATGCCGGCCCGGCGGCACGCGTCGATCTCTTCACTGCCGCGCCCGAACACGTAGGGATCGCCGCCCTTGAGGCGAACCACGTTCTTACCCTGCACCGCAAGCGTGACGAGCAGCTCGTTGATGTTGTCTTGGGGCACCACGTGGTTGCCGGGCCGCTTGCCCACGTCGATGATCTCGGCGGCGATGACGGTGCCCAGCGCCACGATGCCCTCGAGTACGCTGCGTGCGCCAAGGCGATCGGCAACGATCACGTCGGCCTGCTGCAGTGCGCGCAGACCCTTGAGCGTGAGCAGTTCCGGGTCGCCTGGGCCTGCGCCAACGAGCGATACCTTTCCGTGCGACATGGTGGCTCCTTAGATAAGCGGTGAGCAGAACTAGTTGCGGGTGATGCCAGCGGCGAGGGTTGCGCCCGACGACGGGTGAATCACGAGGAACGATCCGCCGTGGCGGCTCGTTGCGTACGGCTCGAGCGGCAGTTCAGCGGCGAGCCGCAACGTCACCCGCCCGATGTCGTTCGTCTGCAGTGATTCGGTGGGCTGATGGGTGAGCGCGTCCAGGTCGTAGCGGGAGTCAATCTGCGCTACGAGTGCCTGCACGGTCGCGGTGCCGTGCTTGACCAACACACGTGATCCGACGGTGAGCGCGCGTGAATCGAGCTGGAAGAGCTCGGCTTCGACCTCGCGACGGCCCGCGGGCAATGACCCGGATGCTGCGATCAGCGCGCCGCGCGCGCTGTCAACGTCGTCGGCAAGTTCGATCGACACCGACTGTGGCGCTGCGGCGTGATCAACCGAGACTCCCGCGACGCGAATACCGGTGACTGTCGTCTTCGCCCCGGCCGGAAAGACTTCAACCTCATCGCCGACGTGCACTTCACCCGAGGCGATGCGACCGGCTGACGCGCGGTAGTCGCGCAACCGCTCAGCTTCGGCAGCATCCGTCACGAGATTCGGTGCGAGCCCGCCCTGTGGTCGCAACACCATCTGCACCGGAAGGCGAAAAGAGTCCTTCTTCTGGTTGGTGGTGTCAGCCGCGGGCAGGCTCTCTAGCAACTCGAGTAGCGCTGGCCCGGTGTACCAGGGGGTGCGCTCGGAACGATCGACGATGTTGTCGCCCTCAAGTGCAGACACCGGAAGCACATGCAGGTTCAAAATACCCAGCTCGAAGGCTACGCGCTCCGCTTGCGCGGCAACCAGTTCGAAACGCTGCTGCGAGTACTCAACGAGGTCGATCTTGTTGACCGCGATGATCACGTTCGGCACGCGCAGCAACGCGACGACTGCGAGGTGGCGAATCGTCTGTTCGAGCACTCCCTTGCGGCCATCGACAAGCACAATCACGGCGTCAGCGGTGGTGGCGCCGGTGACCATGTTGCGGGTGTACTGCACGTGACCGGGGCAGTCCGCGAGGATGAAGCTGCGATTGCCGGTGGAGAAGTAGCGGTACGCCACGTCGATCGTGATGCCCTGCTCGCGCTCGGCACGGAGGCCATCGGTGAGCAGGGCGAAGTCGAACTCGCCATGAGCGAAGCCTCGGTCGCTCGACGTGCGCGCAACCTGCTCGAGCTGGTCGGCGAGGATCGCCTTCGAGTCGTGCAGCAACCGTCCGACGAGCGTCGATTTGCCGTCGTCGACTGAGCCTGCCGTCGCGAAACGAAACAGCGTTGAGTCTGCGAGTGCGTCAGCCATCAGAAGTACCCATCCTTTTTGCGATCCTCCATGGCGGCCTCGCTGAGGCGGTCATCGGCACGAGTGGCCCCGCGCTCGGTGATGGTCGAGCGCGCGACCTCACCCACGATGGCCGCGAGGTCGGCAGCATCCGATTCCACTGCCCCAGTGCAACTCATATCGCCCACGGTGCGGTAGCGAACCGTGCGCAGCTCGACCCGCTCGTCGGCGCGCGGCGGTGAGAATTCTCCGACCGGGCGCCACATGCCGTCGCGCTGGTAAACCTCGCGAGCGTGGGCGAAGTACAGCGGCGGCAGCTCGATGTTCTCGCGTTCGATATAGCGCCAGATGTCGAGTTCGGTCCAGTTCGAAATGGGAAAGGCGCGCACGTGTTGGCCAGCGGTGTGGCGCCCGTTGTAGAGGCTCCACAGCTCAGGTCGCTGGTTGCGAGGGTCCCACTGGCCGAACTCATCGCGCAGCGAGATGATGCGCTCCTTGGCACGCGCCTTGTCTTCGTCGCGTCGCGCTCCGCCGAAGACAGCGTCGTGGCGGCCGGCGGCGATCGCGTCGAGCAGCGGAACCGTCTGCAAGGGGTTGCGGGTGCCGTCGGAACGCTCGTGCAAGCGGCCGTCGTCGATGTAATCCTGCACGCGGGCGACCTCGAGCTTGACGCCCAGCCGCTCGACCGTGCGATCGCGAAACGCGAGCACCTCGGGAAAGTTGTGCCCGGTGTCTACGTGCAGCACTGGAAAAGGCACGCGGCCCGGGGCGAACGCTTTGGCGGCCAGGTGAAGCACGACCACGGAATCTTTGCCGCCCGAGAACAGCAGTACGGGTCGCTCGAATTCGGCGACGACCTCGCGGATGATGTGGATGGCCTCGGCTTCAAGCAGGTCGAGCGTCGACAGGTGAACGGACCCGGGGGCCAGAGTGTCAATAGTCATACGTGCAACCCGCATTCCGTTTTCGAAAGGCCAGCCCAGCGGCCAGACCGAGGATCTTCACCAGGGGCAACCGCCTTGGTGCATGGCGCGCAGCCGATGGAGGGATAGCCGTTGGTCACCAGCAGATTCACCGGCACCTTGTGCCCGCCGGCGTAGTCGAGCAGGTCGTCGAACGTCCACGAGGCAACCGGGTTGATCTTCACAAGGCCGTTGCGCTCATCCCACTGCACGAGAGGGGTGTTCGCTCGGGTGGGGGCTTCGTCACGGCGCACGCCCGTGAACCAGACTTCGTAGCCGCGCAGCGCATCTTTCAGCGGGGCGACTTTGCGTCGATCGCAGCACAGCGCCGGGTCACGGTCGTGCAGTTTCTCGCCAAACTCAGCATCTTGCTCGGCGACCGTCTGCTCGGGCAACACATCGACGATGCGCACGTCGAGCTCACGACCGACTTCGTCACGGGTGAAGCGCGTTTCGGTGAAGTGGTAGCCGGTGTCTAAGAACAGCACGTCGACGCCGGGCAGGTGCTCTGCAACGAGATGGGGGAGCGCGGCGTCAGCCATCGAGCACGCGACGGCGGCAGCATCCGTGCCGAAATTCTCGGCTACCCACTGCACGACCTGTGCTGGCGTCGCTTCGTCGTCGGATCCGCTGCGGAGTTCTTCGGCGCCTCGCTCGGCGATCGCCTTGAGTTCTTCGGGCGAACGCTTCGTCTCGATGCGCGGCGCGAGAGAGACGGTCATTGCAGTGCCTCTTCTTCGGCGCGGTGAGCCCACTGTGCGAACGTTTCGTCGCTGTCGGCGTCGCGGTCTTCGAGGAAACGCTTGACGACACGGTCGACGTAATCAGCGATGCCGTCTGCGGCAACCTTGAGTCCGCGCACGGTGCGGCCCAGACCAGCCTCGTCGCGGTTGTCAGAGGCGAGACCGCCACCGAGGTGCACCTGGTAGCCGGGAACCTGCTCGCCGTCGATCGTGACGAGCTGGCCCTTCAGCCCGATGTCGGCGGTCTGAATGCGGGCGCATGAGTTGGGGCAGCCGTTGACGTGCAGGCTGATGGGATGGGGCAGGTCGAAAGCGTCGAGGCGCTCTTCGAGGTCAAGCACCGCTGCCGTCGCGAACGCTTTGGTCTCGACGATCGCGAGCTTGCAGAACTCGATGCCCGTGCACGCGATCGTGCCGCGGCGAATCAGGCTCGGGCGCGCCTGCAGGCCGAGGTCGTCGAGTCCTTTGATGAGCGACTCCACACGGTCTTCAGGAATGTCGAGAATGACGATCTTTTGGTGGGGTGTGGTGCGGATGCGGCTGGAGCCGTGGTCTTCCACAAGCTCGGCGAGCTGCGTGAGCATAGGGCCAGAAATACGACCCACGATGGGGGTGGCGCCGATATAGAAGCGACCGTCTTTCTGGCGGTGCACACCCACGTGGTCACCGGCGGTCAGGGGCTTGGGAGCGGGCGGTCCATCGGGAAGTGCGTAGCCGAGGTATTCGTCTTGCAGAATCTGCCGGAACTTCTCGGGACCCCACTCGGCGAGCAGGAACTTGAGGCGAGCCTTGTTGCGAAGTCGGCGGTAGCCGTAGTCGCGAAAGATCTGCGCGACGCCGTGCCACACTTCGGTCACTTCGTCGGGCGTGACGAATGCCCCGAGGCGCTCGCCGAGTCGCGGCGATGCCGAGAGCCCGCCGCCGACCCACAGGTCATAGCCGATGCCGAGGGTGGGGTGCTCGACCGCGACGAATGCCACGTCGTTGATCTCGTGCACCACGTCTTGGCTGGGGTGACCGGTGATCGCGGTCTTGAACTTGCGGGGCAGGTTGGCGAGGGTTTCATCGCCGATGAAACGTGACGTGATGTCGTTGATCTGCGGGGTGGGGTCGATCAGCTCGTCGGCAGCGATTCCGGCAACAGGAGAACCCAGCACCACGCGCGGAACGTCGCCGCACGCCTCGGTGGTGCCCAAGCCGATGGCCTCGAGGCGGCGCCATATTTCTGGCATCGACTCGACTTCAACCCAGTGCAGCTGCACGTTCTGCCGGTCAGTGAGGTCTGCGGTGCCACGGCCGAATTCGGTGGAGATCTCGCCGATTCCCCGCACTTGTTCAGTAGTGAGCTGGCCGCCGTCGATGCGCACGCGCAACATGAAGTACTCGTCTTCGAGCTCGTGCGGTTCAAGAGTCGCGGTGCGGCCACCATCGATGCCCGGCTTGCGTTGAGTGTAAAGACCCCACACGCGAAAGCGCCCGTGAAGATCGGTGGGGTCGATCGATTTGAACCCACCCTTGGAGTAGACGTTCTCGATGCGCTCGCGAACGGCGAGACCGTTGTCGACCTGCTTCCACTCTTCATTGGCGTTGAGCGGTGCTTTGCCGTCGATGTTCCACTGACCGTTCGGCTTCGACGAGGGGCGTCGCGGGCTGCGGGTCTCGGTGTTGCTAGTTGTCATGATGGCCTCCGATGTCCGGGCGTCCCCGGTCGTGAGCATCGATCTGCCCACTCACCGAGAGTAAGAGCGCTCAAGGGAGGTCGGCGCAAGTGACGTCAAGCAGCGTTAAGGGGCGTAACGCTGCGACACAGAAGGTCAGTCGAGAGGCAGCATGCTTCGGTAGCGATCCGCGACAACGGCCACGATCTGGTGAGCGGGCTCGTCGTCGTCGAGCAGCGGCCGAGCGACGGGTGCGCCTTTGGCGAGGCGGGTTGCGAGATCGTGAAAGTATCCGGGCGCGAGCAGATAGTTGGCCACCACGATGCGTTCGGCGCCCGCCTCGCGTGCGGCTTCGATTGCCGTACCGAGACGTGGTTCGGTGGCGGCCAAGAAGCCGACCGTCACATCTTGGTCGAGTCGCTCGCTCAGCATCCGCCCGATGGTTCTGCAGTCATCGTTGGCGCGCTCATCGCTCGAGCCTGCGACGGCAAGCACGATTGCGTCTGCGTGCTCGGGGTTCAGGGGTGCGAGGCGCGCGTTAAGAGCGTCGACGAGGCGCTCGTCTGGTCCGAGCGCTGCGGAGATGGTGACGTTGTCGCGGTGCGCCGACTGTTCCTTCAGGTCGATTCGCACGTGGTAGCCGGCAGAAAGCAACAGCGGAACGATAACGATCGGCTGCTTCTCGTCAATCCCGGCGAGGGATGCAGCCACGTCGGGCTGCTGCACATCGACGTGCCCCAAGCGCACCGTGACGTCAGGCAGCTGTGCAGCAACGGCCGCGCCGAGAGCCTCAACTGCGGCTTGGCCCGCTGGGGAAGCAGTGCCATGCGAAATCGCAACCAGTGCAGGGGTCGTCACTTCTCCATTGTGCCGTGTGTGGTGTGCGGGGGGAGCGTGGGTGTGCGGTGGGCGTGCGGGAGGAGCGTGGGTCTGCGTGTGCGTGCGGGCGGGCGCTTCGTGGCGCATGGTGCGGAGGCGGGTGCGAAACGGCCGGGGGTTTGCGCAACGCGCCGTGTTGCGGGTGCCGTGGGTGGGGTATCGGGGAAGTTCCCGGCCGTTTGGTTGCGCTCGCGCCGTGTTGCGGGTGCTGCGGGGTTAGGCCTCGTGGGTCCCTGTGGCGCGTGCGGGTGGTGCAGCCGGTGGCGCATGGTGCGGAGGCGGGTGCGAAACGGCCGGGGGTTTGCGCGACGCGCCGTGTTGCGGGTGCCGTGGGTGGGGTATCGGGGAAGTTCCCGGCCGTTTGGTTGCGCTCGCGCCGTGTTGCGGGTGCTGCGGGGTTAGGCCTCGTGGGTCCCTGTGGCGCGTGCGGGTGGTGCAGCCGGTGGCGCATGGTGCGGAGGCGGGTGCGAAACGGCCGAGGGTTTGCGCGACGCGCCGTGTTGCGAGTGCCCTGGGTGGGTTATCGGGGAAGTCCCCGGCCGTTTGGGTGGCCGGGGTGGCTGCGTGGCCTGCATGGCTGTGTGGCGGCGTGGCTGGGTGGGGAACTGCTCGTTCTAGACCTCGCCGGTGCCGGGTTTGAACCCGCGGTGCATGTTCGGGCCGTGGTCGTGGTGGATGTTGTGATCGAGCGGCTCGGGGCCGTGGTGGTGGCATGGGCGGTCATCGTGCGACTGCTCACCTTCGCGGTCGGCCTGGTCGCTCGGCGAGTCTGCGCCCTGGGGGCCGGCTTGTCCGCAGCCTGCGCCACCGTGTCCGTGATGGTGCTCACCGTGCCAGCCGTGTCCGTGTTGCCCGTGGCGGCCGTGTCCACGACGGTGTCCGCGGCGTCGCCCGAATCCTCGGCCTCGGAAACCGCGCGATGAGTTTTCGTCCCACCCGAGTTCGCGGGCGATGGATTCCAGCGATGCCAGGGTGGTGGCGAAGTCTTCGGGCGAGACTGAGCCCGCGACGCGGGCGCGGATGCCGCGAACGAGTTCGTCGAGTCGAGCCTTCGTGGCAAGCCCTTCGTCGGTAAGCGACCAAGTGCCGTCACCGCTCTCGTCGGCCCATCCGCGTTTGCGGAGCCGTTGCAGATGCTTGCCTTTTCGAGCGAGTCGCTCTGCGGATCCGGGCATGTCAACGTCGCCGGACAGCGCCGTGAGCAGCATCCACTCACGGCGTGAAACGCCTTCTGCGTCAAGGGTGCTCGCGAATTCATCAGCGATGAGACGGTCGACGACGCGCAACCAGAAGCCGAGCGGTCGAGGGGCCGGTACTGCCCCTTTGGTGGTGTCGTTTTCGGTATTCATGGGGAGTCCTTTCGGGGGCGGCCGTACCGCCGAATATTTACATGTCAGAACGCATGTATATGTACAGTGACATACGAATGTAAAGTATGTCAAGTTGCATGTAAATTAGACGGATGCCGAACAGTCCCGCTGAATCCGCTCAGCACGCCGACGAAATCGCCGCCGCGCTGGCCAGGGTGCGTGGTCGCCGCATGCCACGGCCGCCGTGGGCCAAAGAAGGGCCCGCCCGACACGCAGAACACGATCACACCGGCCGCGGTCACCCGCATTCGCGCGGACGCGGCCTCGGCGGACCCCCATGGGCAGACGGGGCCGGGCGCTTCGGTGGACCGGCTCGGATGCGCCTGCTCGAAGCGCTCGCCGCAGCATCCCACCCTCTCACTATCGGCGAGATCGCCGAAGCCGTCAGCGTGGATCAGCCCCGCGCATCCCGATTGGTGCAGCAGGGCGTCGAGCATGAACTTGTGCGTCGAGAGATAGACCCTCACGACGCACGGCGCAGCCGCGTTGCCCTCACCGAACGTGGGCGCCGCGTCGTGCAGGACTTCACCGGAAACCGGCGAGAGGCGATCGACTCGGCGCTTTCGACCTTCACCGACGCTGAGCGCGCTGACCTCGCCCGGTTGCTGACCAAGCTGGCCGATGGATGGCCGCAGTCTTAGCCACACGCGGGGCGCACGTCCGCACCCACAGGACAACTCGCAATCGCAGCGCGCTCTCAACCACAGTGCACGCCACGACACAAGTTTTCACCTACACCTCCCGCTGGTGAGCGCCAGTCGATAGCGTGTCACCGTGACGGATACCCACACTGATACTGCTCCACCCAGAAATACGACCAGTTCCAGCGGCATTCTGCGCTGGGTGTTCTGGCCCGCGGCCGCCGTCGTATTCGCCTTCAGCGCCTTCGCCTTGATCGCACCCTCGGCCGCCGAAGCGATGTTCGGCGCGATCCAGTCGTCAATCGTCAATGCGTTCAACTGGTACTACGTTGTGCTCGCGGCGTTCTTCGTTGTGTTCGCCCTGACCATGGGTTTCTCTCGCTTCGGCGACATCAAGCTCGGCAAGGATGACGACAAGCCGGAGTTCTCGGTGGGGGCGTGGTTCTCACTGCTCTTCGCCGCCGGAATGGGTATCGGGCTGGTCTTCTACGGAGTGAGCGAGCCACTCAGTCACTATGTGAACCCGCGCCCGGGCGTCTCGGGTCCACCCGACGTGCTCGCGCAGTCTGCGCTCACCCAGACTTACCTGCACTGGGGGGTTCAAGCCTGGTCGATCTATGTTGTCGTCGGCCTTGCTCTTGCCTACGCGATTCATCGCCGTGGTCGGCCGATCTCGATTCGCTGGACGCTCGAGCCGATTCTCGGCGAGAAGCGAGTGCTCGGGGGCTGGGGTCACGCGATCGATGTGATCGCGCTCGTCGGCACGCTCTTCGGTGTTGCCACCTCGCTTGGACTCGGCGTGATGCAGATCAGCGCCGGCCTTGAGTCCGCTGGACTTGCTGAGCCATCGACGGGACTGCAAGTCGCGATCATTGGCGTGATCACCTTCTTCGTGCTCATGTCGGTGCTGTCGGGCGTCACAAAGGGCATGAAATGGCTTTCGTCGACCAACCTCATCTTGGCTGGGCTGCTGCTTGCCTACATTCTGATCTTCGGTCAGACCGAGTTCTTGTTGCGCGAGTGGGTGCAGTCGATCGGCGGATACATTCAGAACTTCGTCGGCTTGTCGTTCAATACGAGCGCCTTCCAGGGCGAAGAGGGCGAAGCGTGGCAAGCCGCGTGGACCTCGTTCTACTGGGGTTGGTGGATCTCGTGGGCGCCCTTCGTCGGAATCTTCATCGCCCGCATCTCAAAGGGCCGCTCGGTGCGAGAGTTCGTGCTCGGCGTGATCATCGTTCCCACCTTGCTGGGAATTCTGTGGTTCGCCGTGCTCGGCGGCTCGGCGCTCTACCTGGAAATGAACGACCCAGGCTCGATGACCTTGCCCGATGGATCGGTCGATCTTGAGGGCTCGATCTTTCAGCTGCTGACATTCTTCCCCGGCGCCTCGGTGCTCACCATCGGTGTGATTCTGCTGATCTCGATCTTCTTCATCACTTCGTCAGACTCTGGAGCGCTCGTGATGGGAATGATCGCAACCGGTGGCAATCAAGAACCAGCCAAGTGGGTGCGCACATTCTTCACGCTGGTCACCGCCATCCTCGCGGTGTCGCTGCTGATCACGGGAGGTCTGACCGCCATCCAGACGGCGGCAATCACGATTGCGCTGCCATTCAGCGTGGTCATGCTGCTGATCTGCTGGGCGACGGTGGTTGCCTTCCGCCGTGAGCGGCATGCGTACGACCTCGCCAAACGCGCGGCCTTCGTTGAACGCATCGGCGACTACTACGGGCTCGAGGTCGAAGAGGCCGACCGGCAGGGCATTCGCTTTCCGAAGTGGCTCGGCCGGCGCCCGCTCAGGCCCCGAGACCTCGAGGTCGACGAGGCGTCGAAGATAGTCGCTGCCACCGATTCCAATGAGGCAGTTCCCGGCTCAGTGCCCGAGCCCACGGCCTCTTCGAAGGATCAACCCGGCGACCTCTGAGTGGGCTAGGCGCGCAGTTTGTTCTGTGTTGCCTTGACCGGCAGCAGCATGAGCAGGCCTGCCAAGAGCACCAGCATGATGCCCAAGATGCCGAAGTAGGCCTCTCCTGAGATGCCAACGAACAGCGCAAACATGGCGGGCGCGAGGAACGACACCGCGCGGCCCGTGGTCGCGTAGAGGCCGAACACTTCTCCCTCGCGCCCCGGCGGAATGAGTCGCGCAAGAAAGGTTCGGGATGCTGACTGTGCCGGCCCGACGAAGAGAGTGAGCGCCAAGCCGGCGGTCCAGAACACGATGGCTCCACCGTCGTGCAGGAAGAACACGAGCGATCCCGACACGATCAGACCGATGAGTGCGGCAACGATGACCGGTTTCGCGCCGAGGCGATCGTCGAGCGCGCCAACGGCAATGGTGGAGATGCCCGCGACGACGTTGGCAGCAATGGCGAAGATGATTACTTCACCGGGAGAGAATCCGAAGACAGATGCCGCGAGCACACCGCCGAAGGTGAACACGCCGGCGAGCCCGTCGCGAAATACTGCGCTCGCGAGCAGGAACCACACCGTCTGGCGGCTCTCACGCCAAAGGCGCGCGATGTCTCGACCTAGTCGCGCGTATGAAGCGAAGAAGCTTACTTTCTCGCGCTTGACGCCCACGCCCTTGTACTCGGGAACGAACAGGAGCACGGGAATCGCGAAGATGCCGAACCAGATCGCAGAGGTCAGCACGGTTGCGCGAACGTCCATGCCGTTCTCGCTTGTGATGCCCAACAGGCCCACCTCAGGCGAGATGAAGCCGAAGTAGACGATGAGAAGCAGGACGATGCCGCCGACGTAGCCCAGGCCCCAACCGAACCCGCTCACTCGTCCGATCGACCGCGGGGTCGAAACCTGTAGGAGCATCGCGTTGTAGTTGACGCCCGCGAATTCGAAGAAGACGTTGCCGACGGCCAACAGCGCGAGACCGAGCCAGAGGAAAGAGGGATCGGGCTGAACGAAGAACATTGCCGCGGTCAGTGCCACCACTATGTACGTATTGACGGCGAGCCAGAGCTTGCGACGCCCGGAAGTGTCGGAGCGTTGCCCGGTGACCGGCGCGAGCACGGCAATCAGCAGACCGGCGCCCGCGAGCGCCCAGCCGAGCTGCGCTTCGATTGTTCCGGCCGGCCCGAAGCTCGAGCTTGTCAGATAGACGGTGAAGACGAACGAGGTGACGACGGCGTTGAAAGCGGCCGAGCCCCAGTCCCACAGGCCCCAGGAGAACACCATCTTCTTGCTCGTTCGAGCCGGCCCCTCGGTGGCGACGGCCGCGGCCATTGCGTCAGTAGGGGTCACGCCCTTGAAATCGGGCAGTGACGAATCGGGGCGTTCGGGCGCACTCATGTGCACACGCTATTGCTCCGTGGTGAACAAGCGGTAGCCTGCGGAACACTTTCGTGACCATTTCTGAAAAGTTGATATGAGTCGTATCAATTTCATTTGACACCTTGGGGTACCCCGGCTAGCCTTGAGCCATCACGACTCAACTATTTACAGAGTCGCCCAATACTTCCCGTATACGCACGGTCGCAGCATCCGCTCGGCCAAAATGAAGGAGAAACACACATGGCACGTGCTGTAGGAATCGACCTCGGAACGACCAACTCGGTCGTCAGCGTCCTCGAGGGTGGCGAGCCCAAGGTCATCGCCAACGCAGAGGGCTTCCGCACCACCCCTTCGGTGGTCGCCTACACGAAAGACGGCGAGGTGCTCGTCGGTGAGACCGCGAAGCGCCAGGCTGTCACCAACGTCGACCGCACCGTCGCCAGCGTCAAGCGCCACATCGGCACCGATTGGAGCTTCGAGGTTGACGGAAAGAAGTGGACGCCGCAGGAGATCTCGGCTCGCATTCTGATGAAGCTGAAGCGCGACGCCGAGGAGTACCTCGGTGACACCGTGACCGACGCAGTTATCACCGTTCCCGCCTACTTCAACGACGCTGAGCGTCAGGCAACGAAAGAAGCTGGCGAAGTTGCAGGCCTCAACGTTCTTCGCATCATCAACGAGCCCACGGCCGCGGCTCTCGCGTACGGCCTAGACAAGGGCAAAGAAGACGAACTGATTCTCGTGTTCGACCTCGGTGGCGGAACGTTCGACGTCTCGCTGCTCGAAGTGGGCAAGGACGACGACTTCTCGACCATCCAGGTTCGGGCAACTTCTGGTGACAACCGCCTCGGTGGTGACGACTGGGATCAACGCGTCGTCGAGTACCTGATCAAGCAGTTCAAGGAGACCACCGGAGTGGACGTCTCGGGCGACAAGATCGCTCTGCAGCGTCTCAAGGAGGCGGCGGAGCAGGCGAAGAAGGAGCTGTCGAGCTCGAACTCGACCAGCATCAACCTGCCTTACCTGTCGCTGACTGACTCGGGCCCCGTATCGCTGAGCGAGACGCTCTCGCGGGCGAAGTTCGAAGATCTCACCAAGGACCTTCTGGACCGCACCAAGAAGCCCTTCGAAGACGTCATTCGCGAAGCGGGCATCAAGGTTGCCGACATCGATCACGTTGTGCTCGTCGGTGGCTCCACGCGTATGCCTGCCGTAGCTGAGCTCGTCAAGAAAGAGGCGGGCAAGGAAGCGAACAAGGGCGTCAACCCTGATGAGGTCGTCGCCGTCGGCGCTGCCCTGCAGGCTGGCGTTCTCAAGGGCGAGCGCAAGGATGTGCTGCTCATCGATGTCACCCCCCTGAGCCTCGGCATCGAGACCAAGGGCGGCATTATGACCAAGCTCATCGAGCGCAACACGGCCATCCCGACCAAGCGCAGCGAGACCTTCACCACGGCTGACGACAACCAGCCGTCAGTGGCGATCCAGGTGTTCCAGGGTGAGCGTGACTTCACTCGCGACAACAAGCCGCTCGGAACCTTCGAGCTCACGGGTATTGCTCCCGCGCCTCGGGGCATTCCGCAGGTCGAGGTTACTTTCGACATCGACGCCAACGGCATCGTGCACGTGTCTGCTAAGGACAAGGGCACGGGCAAGGAGCAGTCGATGACGATCACCGGTGGTTCGTCCTTGCCGAAGGAAGACATCGAGCGCATGGTCAAGGAAGCGGAAGAGAACGCTGCCGAAGACAAGAAGCGCCGTGAGTCGGCTGAAGTTCGCAACCAGGCTGAGACGCTCTCGTACTCGATCGAGAAGCTCATCAAGGAGAACGAAGACAAGCTGCCCGAAGAGGTCAAGACCGAAGTTCAGGCTGACGTCGATGCCCTCAAAGCCGCCCTCGCTGGTGACGATGACGAAGCCGTGAAGACTGCGTTCGAGAAGCTCAACGAGAGCCAGGGCAAGCTCGGCGAAGCAATCTATGCTTCGAGCCAGGCTGACGCCGCTGCCGCACCCGACGCTGAGGCCCCGACCGATGAGGCCGGTGCGACGTCTGATGAAGACGTCGTAGATGCCGAGGTCGTCGACGACGAAGACGAAAAGGACAACAACAAGTAATCATGGCTGACAAGGACTTCGAAGAGCCAAACGCTGAAGAGCACGGCGAAGACGAGGTCCTCGGCGACGAGGGGTCGGAGACGCAGGTCTCCGACCCCGACCCGCAGGAGGAGCTCACCGTCGATGACATCTTGGGTGCTGAGCAGAATACCGATGCTGCGGCAGAAGATACCGTGCTCGCCGATCTAGAGTCGGCGTTGCTGAACGACCTGAAGCGCCTGCAGGCTGAGTACGCCAACTATCGTCGCCGCACAGAAGACCAGCGCGAGGTCGAGATCGAGCGTGCCAAGGGATCCGTGGCCAAGGGCCTGCTGCCCGTCCTCGACGATCTTGACCGCGCTGAGAAGCACGGTGATCTCGAAGAGGGCACCGCGTTCTTCCCGATCGCCGAGAAACTGCGCGCCGTTGCTGACCGCATGGGGCTGACAACCTACGGCGTAGCGGGCGAAGCATTCGATCCGCAACAGCACGAGGCGATTTTTCAGGCACCCACGCCCGGTGCAACCGAGGCGACGATCCTTGAAGTGGTCGAAATCGGCTACCGACTGGGTTCGGTGGAGCTGCGTCCGGCCAAGGTTGTCGTCGCTGTTCCCGCTGAATAGACCGGTCAAGGAGGAACCATGGCCAGTCAGGACTGGTTCGATAAGGACTTTTACAAGACACTCGGCGTCTCGAAAGACGTCGCCGACGCTGATCTGAAGAAGACCTATCGCAAGCTCGCCCGCAAGTATCATCCCGACTCCAACCAGGGGGATGCTTCGGCCGAAGCGAAGTTCAAAGAGGTCAGCGAGGCGTACTCGGTGCTTTCTGACCCTGAGCAGCGCACGGAGTATGACCAGATTCGCGCGATGGGTTCCGGTGCCCGCTTCACTTCTGGCGGTGGCGGCGCCACGGGCGGCTTCGAAGACGTGTTCAGCATGTTTTCGCAGGGTCGTGGTGCCCGGCCCGGGGCCAGTGGTCCCGAGTACGAAGACATCTTCTCGATGTTCAATCAGCAGGGCGGTGGATTCGGCAACGGGCGCTTCGGTCAATCGACCGGCGGCTTCCGCGGCTACGGCGGTCCGACACGCGGCGCAGATGTCACAGCTCGCACGACCGTCGACTTCATCACCGCTACCAAGGGTGAGACGATCACGCTGCAGGGTGAAGACGGCAAGCCGTTCAAGGTCAAGATTCCCGCTGGCATCGCTGACGGTCAGAAAGTGCGCCTGCGCGGTCGCGGGCGTCCGTCGCCCGATGGCGGCGAGAACGGAGATGTAGTTGTGGCGGTAACTGTGCGGCCGCACCCGGTGTTCGCCCGTGACGGACTGAACCTTCGGGTGACCGTTCCGGTGACATTCACCGAGGCGGCATTAGGAGCAACGATCGAAGTGCCCACACTCGGCGGTGACCCCGTCAAACTGCGGGTTGCTCCCGGCACACCCTCGGGCAGGGTGCTTCGGGTCAAGGGTCGCGGCGTGCAGAGTCCGAAGGGGCTCGGCGACCTGTTGGCTGAAGTTCAGGTCGCGGTGCCGTCGCACCTCGACGACGCTGCTCGTGAAGCGCTCGAGAAGTTCCAGGCGCTGGAGCCACACGAGAACCCGCGCGCAGAGCTCATGTCGAAAGCACGCGGCTAATAGGCTCATTTCAACATGATCGCGAGGAGGATGGCAGATGGCTGAGCAAGATCGGCTTGACGAAGACGCCCCCCTCCTCGCGATCGCTGTTGCCGCGGACCTCGCGGGCATGCACCCTCAGACGTTGCGGCAGTACGACCGCATCGGGCTTGTCGTTCCCGCGCGCACCCAAGGCGGTTCGCGCCGCTACTCGTTGCGCCACGTCGAGCAGTTGCGTGAGGTCGCTCGCCTTTCGGCCGAGGGACTGAGCTTGCCCGGCATCGCGCGCATTCTCGATCTAGAAGATGAGGTGCGAGGGCTTCGCCGCCGCGTCGCAGACCTCGAGAAGCAGATGCGCACTGAGATCGGCAACCGGCCGGGAGCCCGCGTTTTTGCGGCGGGCGCAACCGGGGCTGTGGTTACCCTGCGGCAGGGGTCACGCGTGCGTCGCGCAACCGAAGTGGTGCTGTGGAGTCCGCCTCGCCCCGAAACAAACCAGCGTTGAGAGTCGTGACGTAAGGCAAGCCGTCTCGCCGGGGACGGGCGAGTGCACTGGATGCTGGCCAATCGGCGGCGCTAAAGTCGTGGCGTGACTACAGAGCATTCGGCAACCAGGCGCGAACTGCGTCTGCGCGTTTCGGCCGCGCCGCACGATGACAGGGAACGCTCGCTCGAGACTCTCGCGCTCGGGGTCGGCGCCGTCGCATTCGTCCTTGTCGGAGTGCTCGCGATCATCGTCTTCCAACTTCGCGAGGCGCCAATCGCTGGCCCCGGATCTGTGGGTCAGTTCTCAGCCGTCACGTCTGGGGCCGCAGCGTTCTTGTCGTTCATCGCCGGGCGCTATGTGGTGCATGACCGCGCCGCCGGACACACGATGAGCGTGCTTGACATGCTCGATGTTGTGGCACTGGCGTTCGCGCACGCCGTGATCGCGTTGCTTTCGATGACCCTTTTCGCGGTCATCTTGGAAGACGGGTTCATCGACGCTGAGGTGTTCGCACTGTTCGTGGTGATCATCTCGGGCGCCGCAGCCTCGATCACCGCCTATCTCACGTTCTTCTCAGCGACACACATCGATCTGCAGCTGCTGGCGATCATTCTCGCGGTGTTCCTGCTCGAAGGCGTCCTTGCCGCCATGTTGACAGCCAGCGACCCGCACTGGTGGATGGACAACCTGAGCGCACTCGGGATGACCAACGATCTGTCATCGCTCACATTCAATCTGACGCTGATCGTCGCGGGTTTCATCGTGACGACTCTCGCCCGCTATGCCACCCGTGCGATTCCAACCCCTAACCTGCACGGTCTGCGCAATGTGCGCACAGCGCTCATCATCGTCGGCGTCTTCCTGGCACTCGTCGGCGTGTTCACCGTCGATGAGTTCTTCGGAATCCATACCGCTGTCGCTTCAGGAATGGTCGTCGCCTTCGCGACGCTCGTCTTCCGTCTGCATCGCTGGATTCCCGGTCTGCCGAAGGCCTTCATCGTGGTCGGCTACGTGTTCGTTGGCGTGATCGCGATCCTCGCGGTGAACTTCGCTGTGGGGTATTACACGCTGACCGCCGTGGAACTGGTGGCGGGCATTCTCGTGTTCACGTGGGTCGTGCTCTTCATCCGAAACGCAGCGGCTCTCCAACAAGACGTGCAGCGAGGCTGACTCATGGCAAAACTGACCGAAGAACGATGGCGCCAGCTCACGCGCGTACCGCTCATCGTTGCATCCGTTGTGTTCATCGTCGTGTACTCGTGGCAGGTGATCGCCGACTTTCAGGGAACCGCCTTCATGTCCGCCCGGATCATCATGGGGTTCACCTGGGTGATCTTCGCCGTCGACTACGTCGTGCGACTGGGTTTGGCAGCCGACAAACGACACTGGTTCGTCAGGCACCTGTTTGACTTCACCGTCGTGATTCTTCCCGCCTTGCGCCCCTTGCGATTGTTGAAGGCGCTCACACTGGTGGGTGGGGTTGAACACACCCAGGGAACTGCCATTCGCAGCCGGCTCGCGGTATACGGTGCTGGCGCCGTGGTCATTCTGATCTGGATCGGTTCACTCTCGGTGCTTGATGCCGAGCGCAACGCCCCTGGCGCGAACATCGTCAACTTCGGTGACTCGATTTGGTGGGCGGCGGTGACGATGAGCACGGTGGGCTACGGCGATTACTACCCCGTGACGTTGATGGGTCGACTGGTGGCCGTGTTGCTCATGGCCGCGGCCGTGGCGCTTGTCGGTGTGGTCACCGCGACGCTGGCGTCGTGGGTTATCGAGTTCGCTTCGCGCGGTCACGACGATGACGAGGCATCCACTCGCGGTCAAGTTCGTGAGCTCGCACGGCAGATCAACGGCATTGCGGCCCGACTCGGTGAGATGCCCGAACCTGGGACGAAGCTCGCGTCTGAGCCTGAGGTGCCGCCTCGCCCGCCGCTGCCCCCGAACGCTGCATCGACATGATGGTGTGATCGAATGCTCCCGACTCGGACGCCCGGGAGTGGGTCTTAACCTGCTGTATCCCTTCGGTTCAGATACGCTTGCGCCGTGAGACGTCAGCCCCCGCAACCCACTTCAGCACCCGAGCGCGCTCAGCCGATGCTTTCACCGACGCTGTCTGTGCTAATCGGGCTGGCGGCTACCGTCGTAGCGCTCGCAGGCCTGTTTCTGGCACGCGATCTCGTCGGTCCGCTGGTGCTCGGTGCGGTGCTCGTGATCATCTGTCATCCGATTCGGTTCCCCCTTGAGCGCAAAGGGTGGCCGCGCTGGGCGGCTACGACCGCCGTGATTGTCGTCGCATATTTGATCCTCGCTGTGCTGGTCGCGCTGTTGTTCTTCGCGGGCACCCAATTCGCCCAGTTGGTCGTCGACTACTCAGGCGAACTGCAGAAGACCATTCAGACCATCGTCGCGTCGCTACAGGATCTGGGCCTTGACTCCACGACTGCAGACGCCGCGGCAAGCTTGCTCTCACCGTCGACGATTCTGTCTTTCGCATCGTCGCTGGGCAGCACCGTGCTTGCGGTGCTCACCGCATTCTTCTTCGTTGTCGCGTACATCATCTTCATGGCGGCTGACGGAGCTCGGTACACGCGCGCCGAAACCGCTTTCGGCCCGTCGATTCGACCAACCGCAGATCGTGTGCGCGCCTACAACGGCGGCGTGCGAAAGTACTACGTCGTCAATGCGAGCTTCGGCGCAATCGTGGCGATTATCGATGGCCTCGCGCTGTGGGCTCTCGACATTCCGGCGCCGGCAGTGTGGGCGATTCTTGCTTTTGTCACGAACTTCGTGCCGAACATCGGTTTCGTGCTCGGGCTGGTGCCGCCCGCTCTGCTCGCGCTCGTCGTAGGGGGATGGCCTCTCTTCTTCGCGGTGGTGGCGATCTATTGCGTCGTCAATGTGACCCTGCAGGTCTTGGTGCAGCCGAAGTTCGTGAGCGATGCAGTGAACCTATCGCTCACCCTGAGCTTTTTCTCGGTGATCTTCTGGACGTTCATCATTGGTCCGCTGGGCGCAATTCTGTCCATCCCGCTGACACTTCTTGTGCGCGCTCTGGTGCTCGATTCAGACCCGTCTCAGCGATGGCTACGGTGGCTTTCGGGTGATATTGACGCGACCAGCATCAAATAGCGCATCGCGTGCGAACGGATCACGATAACGTGTGCAGTCATGGCGGCCACCCGGCCACGTGACTCTTTTACGCGATATGGATCTTCATGGACGCTGTACTCGGTAGCAATCTGATCTGGTTGGGCGCGGTGCTGCTGCATGTCGCCATCAGCGTCACCGCACTGATCGTGCTTCCCAAGCACCGCAAACCGACCGCCGCCATGGCGTGGTTGCTGGCAATCATCTTGGTGCCGTATTTGGGCATCTTGCTGTATCTGCTTATCGGAAGCATCAAGCTGCCGAAGTCTCGGCGTGACAAGCAGACGCAGATCGACGCCATCATCGCGGAGCGCGTTGCTGCGGCTGGCGTGGAAGTCGACGACACCACGTGGCCCGCTCACTTTCGCACGATCGTCGCGCAGAACCAGCGGCTGACCAAGCTGCCGCCGCAAGAGAACAACAGCGCCCAGCTCTTCGGCGACTACGAGCAGTCCATTATCGAGATGGCCAAGGCGATGGATGCTGCAGAGCGCTACATCCACGTCGAGTTCTTCATCGTCTCGAACGACAAGACCACTGCACCGTTCTTCGCCGCGATGGAGGCTGCGGTAGCCCGAGGCGTCACAGTCCGCTTGCTGGCGGACCACGTCTCCTCACGTCGTGCCGTCAACTCCAAAGCGACCTTTGCCGAGCTTGACCGCATTGGCGTGAAGTGGGAGTGGCTCTTGCCGGTAATGCCGCTGAAGGGCAAGTATCAGCGGCCTGACCTGCGCAATCACCGCAAGCTGGTCGTGATCGACGGCAAAGTCGCGTTCATGGGTTCGCAGAACCTCATCGACCGCACCTACAACACCCCCAAGAACATTGCACGCGGACTCAAGTGGCAAGAACTTGTCTCGCGCTTCGAGGGCCCGGTCGTCGCATCCATCGATGCGATCTTCATCACCGACTGGTTCATCGAAACGGGCGACCTGCTCGATGACGAGCAGGTCGCCGCTATCGATGTGCCCCGACCCACTGACGGCGAGCTTGTCTGCCAGCTGGTGCCCAGCGGCCCGGGCTACGCCACCGAGAACAACCTGCGCCTGTTCCTGTCGCTCATCCATTCCGCCAGTGAACGGGTCATAATCACCAGCCCCTACTTCGTGCCCGACGAGGCCATGGTCTACGCCATCACCACGGCGTGCGAGCGAGGCATCGAAGTGCAGCTGTTCGTTTCAGAGGTAGGTGACCAAGGCCTGGTCTACCACGCGCAACGGTCGTACTACGAGACGCTACTCGAGGCGGGGGTGCGTATCTTCCTGTACCCGGGGCCGTTCATCCTTCACTCGAAGCACTTCTCAATTGATGACGATGTCGCGGTAATCGGCTCAAGCAACATGGACATCCGGTCGTTCAGCTTGAACATGGAGATCTCCATGATGGTGCGCGGACGATCGTTCGTAGACGGCATGCGTGCAGTCGAGCAGGGCTATCGCGATATCAGTCGGGAACTGACCCTTGAGCAGTGGCGGGCCGAGCCGAGCAAAGCGACCTTCCTCGATGGCGTCGCCCGCCTCACCTCGGCACTGAACTGAGTTGTCAGAGACGCGCTGAGTTGTCACGAATGCGCTGAGTCGTCAGAAACGCGCTGAGTCGTCAGCAATACAGAACGCGGGTGCCCGAAAGGATCGTTCGGGCACCCGCGTTTTGTCGATCTAGCCGAGGAGTTTGGCCTTCGCGGCTGCGAACTCAGCGTCGTTCAAGATGCCTGCCTCTTTGAGGCCGGCAAGTTTTTGCAGTTCGGCGACAACGTCGACGCCAGCTGCCGGTGCTGCCGGTGCGGGCGGGGACGCGTATGCCGCGGCAGCTTGCTGCTGAGCGACAGCATCTGCAGCGGCCTGCTGCATCGCCGCTTGCTGTTGGGCCGCCTGATACTGCTCCTGCTCAGCCTGCTGCTGCGCTTTGCGCTGCGAGGAACCCGCGACTGCGCCGCTGACGGCAGTGGCCGTTCCAGCAACGACGGCGGTGCGGGCAGCGAGTCCGATGAGGCCGGGACGGCCCATACGACGACGCATAATTACTCTCCTTCGTCTTCTACTGCATCAGCGATCGCGTTCACGATCGGGGCTGGAATGCGCTCAGCGCTGAGGACGACGCCTCCAGACGCGGCGACCTTAGAGGCCAGCTCTCGCTGGAAAGCGAGTTCGAACGCGACGAGCATGGCGTTGGCTCCCGGGGGAACGAGCTCTGCAAGTTCTGCAACATCTTCTTCGCCGGTGATGCCGGCTGCGCCGAGGGCGATCTCGCCGAGCCCAAAGTCGTCACCATCTTCGATCTCGATGATTGTGACGTCACCGTCATCTGACTTGGAGATGAGCATGAGGTCGAGCAAGTTGACCTTATCGGTCGACACCAGCTCGATCAGAGCCTCCATGACACCGGGGTCTGGACGTTCTCCTTCGAATCCGACGAGGTAGAGCTCGACGGGTCCGTACCGAAACTCGGTCATGGGGTTCCCTTCCTATAGTCGCAACTGACGAGTCGAGCGTAGCGCGATCTGCGGTCGCGTTCCTATGCCGATCACCGCAAGAAACGGCGGCTATCGCGCGACGCGTCAGGAGGGATCGATACGCAGTACCGTTGGGGATTCGCCGACCTCGACGTCGTCAACCGTGCGCAAAGTGCGGGCGAGGTCGTCGATCGAGCCGATCACCGTGCCGAAGCGTTCGCGGTCGCCGCACACCGCTGTGATCGTGATGATGTGCGTGCCGGTGTCCCACGTGTAGGTGGCGAACGGGGGCGTCTTGCCATCGCCGGGCAGCGGCACGACGAGCTTTTCGCCAACCCCCAGATAGGCATTGCGAAAGTTCTCGGTGTCGTCATACTCCATCGGCATCATCGCGCGTGCAGTGCGCAGCTGCGGCGTCGCCTCTTGCACCTGTGCCATCGCGACGACAAGTTCAGCATCCGCTTTCCATACCCACACGAGCACTCGGCCGGCAGCTTTCTTCATCAGCATCGGAGCCGCCTGGCTGATTGCCCAGGCAGCGAAGCCGCTGGCAGGGCGGGCCGTCGACCCGGCAGTAGTGCTCGCCTGCGTGAGCAGCATCTTGATTGCGGCCTTGCGATGACGACGGCCGCGAAAGCCAATCGAATCGGTTACGGGCACCCAAAGGTGGGGATCGGCGTCGGCCTGCAAACGGGGCATGTCAACCAGCGTACGCACGGCCGCGCATAACTGGCTGAGAGAGCGCCTCGGGTAGGGTGGATGCCGCGCCTCAGCGACCCCCAGAGCCGCACCGCCGCACAGACAGGCCTACACACCCGTGACCGATCCCGCGACGCCCGACGAGCAGAACGCTGCCGCCGCGAGTGCCCGTCCTTTGACGATTCTGATCGGCGCCGACACGTTCCTGCCACACGTGAACGGAGCCGCACGTTTCGCGGAGCGTTTGGCGGCCGGATTGGTGGAGCGCGGGCACGAGGTGCACGTCGAGGCGCCCAGTGCGACTCACGCGGAACACGGCACGTTCGTGGAGGTCATCGAGGGTCAGAAGATGACGGTGCACCGCATTCCATCGCGCCGCTACCTGCCGCACGACTGGCTCACGTTCGTATGGCCTTGGATGTCGAAGCACTATGCGCGCAAGGTGCTCAATGCGGTCAACCCCGACGTCGTGCACATCCAGTCCCACATCTTGATCGGCCGCGGTCTCTCGCGTGAGGCGGCAAAGCGCGGCATCCCGATCATTGCGACCAACCACGTGATGCCCGAGAACGTGCTCGACTTCACCATTCTGCCGACCGCGTGGAACGACTACATTCTCAAGCTCGCGTGGGAAGACGCCCAGCGCACCTTCGCCCTCACCGAGGCCGTCACGACGCCCACAAGGCGCGCCGCCGATTTTCTGGAATCGACGGTCAACGTCGAGAACGTGATTCCCATCAGTTGCGGAATTCAAGCCAGCAACTACACCGCGGATTTTGAGCCGCGTGATGCCAATCGCATGGTGTTCGTCGGGCGCCTCACCACCGAAAAGCAGATCGACGTCGCGCTGCACGCCATGACGCTTCTCG
Source organism: Microbacterium marmarense (assembly GCF_037204165.1). Taxonomy (NCBI): domain Bacteria; kingdom Bacillati; phylum Actinomycetota; class Actinomycetes; order Micrococcales; family Microbacteriaceae; genus Microbacterium; species Microbacterium marmarense. The sequence goes on along the minus strand of NZ_JBBDGL010000001.1, from coordinate 182,470 downwards.
CTCCAGAACTCGACGTCACCTTCGACATCGTGGGCAAGGGGGACCAACGGCGCAATCTCGAGCAGCTCGTCGCGCAGTTGGGCCTGAGCGAGCGCGTGCGCTTTCACGGCCACACCACCGACGAGGAACTTCGCGGTCTGCTCACCAACGCGAGCCTGTTCGTTATCGCCTCGATTGCCGAACTGCAGTCGATCGCAACCATGGAGGCGATGGCTTCGGGACTGCCCATTGTCGCGGCGAACGCGGTCGCGCTGCCGCACCTTGTGCACGACGGTGAGAACGGCTACCTCTTCGAGCCCGGCAACGCCGACGATCTCGCTGACAAGATCACCATGGTTCTTGCTCAGCCCGCTGAAGAGCGCTTGCGCATGCAACGGGCGTCTCTCGAAGGCGTGAAGGTGCACGACATGAAGCGCACGCTCGACACCTTTGAGGCGCTGTACCGCGGCGAGCCCCTGCCGGAGTAGCCAGTGCACATCGTGATGTTCGGCGATCAGCACCTCGAGTCACTCGGGGGCGCTCAGGTCTCGATGCGTCTGCAACGTCGCTTTCTTGAGAAAGCGGGCCACACCGTCACGGTCGTTGCCCCGGCGATGCACGGAGCACGCGCTCGCCTCGTCGTTGATGGCGCCTATGTCGATATGCCGTCAGTGCCGATCACTCCCGACCGGGAGTACTCGCTCACGTGGCCGTCGCGAAGGAACGACCGATGGGTGGATGCTGCGCTCGCCCGCCGCCCAGCCGTAGACGTCGTGCACATTCAAGCTGATTTCTGGGGCGCGTTCATCGGGCACCGATTTGCCGCACGGCATCAGCTGCCGGTGGTGCACACCATGCACAACAGGGTCGACGTCGGAATAGAAGCGACCGCACCGTTCCCTGCTCTGGTGTTGCGGGCGCTCAACGCCTGGCAGCGACGCGTGCTGCGACTCACGGAGCCGAAGCCTCGAGGCCACGACGGTTGGGCATTACTACGGCGTTTCGCGTTGCGCTCTGACGCGGTTACTGCTCCGTCGGCGCACTTCGCCGAGCGGCTTGAAGCGCACGGGGTCGTGCCGGGCGGCAGCGTGGGCGCGTCGCGTCGGCGGGCGCTGAATGCACCTCATGTCGATGTGGTCTGGAACGGGATCGATGACGAGATGCTCGCCGATGTGCTGGCCGAGGCATCGACAGCGCGCGAGAGCGGCCGCCCCCGGTTCGTGTGGCTTGGCCGCATGAGCCCCGAGAAGCGGCTGTTGCCGTTCTTGACCGCGCTTGCTGCATCGGGAGCGGATGCTGAGGTCGAGATCATCGGTGGCGGGGCCGAACGGCATGCGGCCGAGAGGCTCGTCGCAAAGCATGGGCTTGAGGATGCGGTGACGTTCTGCGGAAAGTTGCCGTACGCCCAGGTGCTGCGCCGGATTGCGGCTGCCGATGCCGTGGTGCAGACATCGATCGGATTTGAGACACAGGGAATGACGGTGTTCGAGGCAGCATCCCTCGGCACACCGGCAATCGTGTGTGACCCCGACATCGCGCGCGAACTCGGTTCGGGCTACTGGGCCGTCGCCGAAACAGCGCGAGCCGCACGGACGGTGTCTGCACTCGCAGGCGCGCTCCGCGTCGCGGCCGCCGAAATCGCTGCCGGCACTCCGGTCAAGGTTGACCCTGGCGTTCGAGAGAAATTTCGCCAATCGTCGCGCACCGCCGCGATGGTCGAGGTGTACGAGCGCGTCACCGGCTGACGCGCCGCGGCGCAGCATCCATCGCGCGTTTGGTGCGTGAGGTGGGGCTCGGTGCGTGAGGCGGGGTTTGGTGCGTGAGGCGGGGTTTGGTGCGTGAGACGGGGCGTGGTGCGCGAGACAGGTTCGCGGGTGGCTTGATTCGCGCACGAGGTCTTGTTTCGGTGAGGCCGGGCTTGGTGTGCGAGGCGGGGCTTCGGGCGTGAGGCGGGGCTCGGTGCGTGAGGCGGGGTTTGGTGCGTGAGGCAGGGTTTGCTGCGCGAGGCGGGCTTTCGGACGTGAGACGGGGCGTGGTGCGCGAGACAGGTTCGCGGGTGGCTTGATTCGCGCACGAGGTCTTGTTTCGGCGCCTGCGGTGGCGGATGCCGGCGTGGGTGGCAGGGCCTGCGTTCGGTCGCGGCGGGCAGCGCCGACGGAGGCGCGGTTTGCGTTAAGGCAGACGGGTGCGGTCGGTGGGCACGGCGCGATAGCCATCGTGGGCGACGGCGATGAGCGATCCGGCAACGCCGGCGATGGACAGAGCGAGAACTACGATGAGTGTGAACATGGCAGAAACGCTACGCTTGCGCTTTACCTGCCACGAGTGGCAGAATTGCCACTGTTCGACTGAAACCTGCCACAAGCGCAAGGAGCCACGATGCACACCGTCGCCGTGATCGTCCAAGACGGGTTCGCCCCATTCGAGTTTGGCGTGGCATGCGAGGCGTTCGGCCTCGATCGTTCCGACGAGGGCATCCCCAACTTCGACTTCAGGGTGGTCACTCCCGAGCCAGGCGTCGTCAACTCGCGCATGGGCTTCTCGCTCAACGTCGACAGCGACCTCTCGTTCGCCGGTGAGGCCGACCTGGTCGTGGTGTCGCCGGTGCCGAGCGAGTTCTGGGCAGCCCCAGACCCTCGAGTGCTCGACGTCGTGCGTGCCGCGGTCGCTCGAGGCGCTTGGGTGCTCAGCGTCTGCAGCGGATCGTTCATCATCGCCGCGTCAGGAGTGCTCGACGGGCGAAAGGCGACAACCCACTGGCGGTATGCCGCCAAGATGGCCGCGATGCATCCGCAGATCGACGTCGACCCCGACGCGCTGTACGTGCAAGATGGCCGCATCATCACCAGCGCCGGCACGGCGGCCGGACTTGACGCGTGTCTTCATCTGCTGCGACAAGAGCTTGGTGCTGAGCTCACGAACAAGATCGCCCGACGCATGGTGGTGCCGCCGCAACGTGATGGCGGGCAGGCGCAGTTCATCAACACTCCGATTCCAGAGGTCGAGTCGCTCTCGCTGTCGCGCGTCGCCGATTGGATGCTGAACAATCTGCGCTTCGACCTCACCGTTGACCAACTCGCGGCGAAAGCCCACATGTCTCCGCGCACTTTCGCTCGCAGATTCAAGGCCGACTTCGGCGCGACGCCTGCCGCGTGGGTCGCTCGACAGCGAATCATCCACGCGCAGCGACTGCTGGAACAGACCGATCTCGCGCTCGAGCGCATCGCTGATGAATCAGGCTTCGGCTCGGCGGCGGTTCTGCGGCAGAACTTTGCGCGCGTGCTCGGCACGACGCCGACTGCGTATCGCGCGCGGTTCACCTGCATGCCCGATGCCCCGGTGTCCGTCGCCTAGCACGACGGGTTCAGCCCCGGGGGCTACGCCGCCGCACCGTGCATCCCTGCCGAATCCCAGCCTCACGCGCTGTTGCGCTGCCGCCATACGCGCCCGGGAATCCCTGCCGCATGCGCTGCCGACGCACTGTCCCGCCCCTGCCGCAGGTGCTGTTGCACCCCCGCCGCAGATGCTGTCCCGCCCGCCGCGCGCGCCGCCGCGCCACCGCCGTGGGTGAACGTTAGAACACGACCGCCACGACTGAGTCGTCCCGTGTCGCCGAGTGGGCGGTGACCCCGATAGCGTGGCATCGTGCGCTCGAAGCTACGGCGGTTGTTCTCGCGTAGAACGCTACGCAAAGACGTTGTCGCGGGCGTCACGCTCGGAGTCGAGAGTGTGCCCGATGGGCTGGCTCAAGGGCTGCTCGCCGGAGTGAATCCGCTTGCCGGCTTGTATGGACACCTGTTCGGCATGGTCGGCGCCGCGATGTTCACGAGCAGCGCGTTCATGACAGTTCAGGTCACCGGCGCCATGGCGTTGATCGTGGCGGATGCTGGTCTCGAGTCTCGACCGAATCCCGACCAGGCGCTCTACACGCTGACGATGTTGAGCGGTCTGGTGTTGATCATTGCGGGTCTGCTTGGCGGCGGAAGGCTCGTACGTTTTGTGCCGACACCCGTCATGACCGGGTTCGTGACTGCGGTCGGCGTGAACATCGTGCTCGGGCAGCTCGCCAACTTCACGGGCTATGGCGCGCAAGGCGCGAATCGGCTCACCAAGACCATCGATACTGCTCTCAACATGTTTCAGTGGAGCATCGCTGCCGTGCTGGTGGGATCTCTCACGATTCTGGTCATCGCACTGTTGCAGCACACCCGAATCGGCCCGCTCGGGCTTGTGGTTGCCGTCGTGCTCGGCTCACTCAGTGCGGTTTTGCTGAATCTCTGGGGCTCACGGCCGGTCGTCGTGCTGAATGACCTCGTCGAGGTGCCGGCGGCACTTCCACTGCCCGTGCTCCCGAGCATCGACGATCTGTTCTTCGTCGCGTTGCCAGCCGTCTCGCTGGCGTTCGTAGCGATGGTTCAAGGCGCTGCGGTGTCGGCTGGTGTGCCGACGCCTGACGGCAAACCGGCCAATGCCTCGCGCGACTTCATCGCTCAGGGAGCCGGCAACATTCTGTCGGGACTCTTCAGGGGCATGCCGGTCGGCGGGTCGATGTCTGGTTCGTCGCTCGTCGTGCAGGCCGGCGCACGCACGCGGTTGGTGTACTTCGTCGCGGGTACTGTGACGGCCCTGGTGATTCTGTTCGCCTCAGACCTTGTCGCCTACATCGCGATGCCTGCGCTCGCCGGTCTGCTGATCTATGTCGGCGTGACAGCGGTAAAGCCCAGTCGTATCTATTCGGTGTTCAAGACCGGGCCGCTTCCTGCCGCCATCATGGTGGTGACTTTCTTGCTCACGCTGGTGGTGCCGTTGCAGTTTGCGGTGCTAGCCGGCGTCGGCCTGGGCATCATTCTGTTTGTCGCGCAGCAGTCCAACCGCGTTCGCGTGCGGCAGGTGCACCTTGGTGGCGATGGCCGCATGCGCGAGTCGGAACCGCCACGCGTGATCCCTGCCGACGATGTTGTCGTGCTTCAGCCCTACGGCAGCTTGTTCTTCGCCAGCGCCCCCACCGTTGAAAACCAGCTTCCGGTTGTCAACGCAGATTCACGAAACTCCGTGGTGATCGTTCGCTTGAGAGGCACCGACCAGATCGGCCTCGCCCTGGTCGAGGTGTTGCTGCGGTACGCGGCGGCGCTGCGCGTCGCCGACTCTTCGATGAAGATCGTCGTGAGCGAAGAGCTCGTGATGACTCAGATGGCAGCGGGTGGTCTATTGGCCGAGATCGGTGAGAGAAACATCTATCGCGGCACGGAGTGGGTCGGCGAAACGTTGCGTCAGGCATACAACGACGCGCGTGAAGAGCTCGAACGCTGAAGGCGCGCGCGTCACCGCCAGAGGCTTCGGCACGCGTCGCGCAGGGCGCGGGCATCTTCGCGGTTGAGGGATGCCGCACCGCGGCGCTCTGCGCTGGCAGCGGCGCGGCGAAACAGGCGGTAGTTCTGCGGCGACATCGCAGCAAGAGATGCGAGCACCTTCTGCACGCGCAGGCCGACCTCGATCATTGCGGCGCCATCGCGAGCGATAGGGCGAAACCCATCGTCAATCAGGTCTTCAAGCGAGACCGGCGAGAGCCACAGGTGTGGATAGAGCAGTTCCTCATCACGCTCTTGCTCAGCCATCAGCGTGAACACTCGCTCGAGTGCAGCCAGCGCATCGATCGCCGTGCCGGGGTCATTCGTCGCTGGCGAGAGGGCCCTGCTGCCAATCTCTGAGAGGGCGATCACGCCGAGACGCGGATCCTGGTCGTAGCTGCGATGTGCCTCGACGTGGAAGGCGTCTCGAAGCGCGTCGGCCGTGTCGTCGTTGAGCGTGCCGACTACGTGCGCGAGCGGCGTGCGCGAGTTCGCCGTCCGGCCTGCCGTGGCGATGATGTGCACCTCGATCGACGCCGATTCGGCGACGCGTTCAAGGGTGCCGAGGTCGATATTGGTGACGAACCCAGGTGAGGCGGCATACACCGGCAGGGCCGAAGGTGGCGTTGCTCGCAGGGGGCGAGCGCCGAGAGCAGGTCGACGAGCGTACTGCGCGAGCGTGTCGCCGGCCGCTTTCTCAACCCGGCTGATGATGTCAGACATTCGCCCGAAGTTAGCCAGGTGCGCAATCCATCGAAGCAGAGTCACGATGATGATGACGACGACCACGAGTGTGCCGAGGAACAGCAGCGTGCGCGATTGTTCTGGGTAATAGCCCGTGGAAAGAGCGACGATGCCGACCAGCGAGTAGGCGAAGCTGCCGACGAACGTTGACAGGACGTTCTGCGAGGTGCGGTCTTCGACCAGCAGTTGGGTCGCTCGCGGTGTGGCGATTCTGGCGGCAGACGAATAGGCGGTCACCATCGCTGTCAGTGAGAACGTGGTCACCGCCAGCATCGACGTGGCAAGAATCTGAAGGATCGAATCGATAGCGCCCTGGCCGAGATCAAGCGTCGGCGAGAACGGCAGCAACGGACCGATCCATCCGATCAGCAGGGCATACGCGATCGCCACCAGCGTGAACAGCGCGGCGCGGAACCATACGCGCCTAGCTAGGCGACTGAGAAATACTTTCGCTGCGCTGATGATCGCACCTCCGAACTTTCACCCTATGGCTTCAACGCGTTTCGATTGCCGCGGTTGCCGTCGAATCCTCTGCCGAGGTAAACTTGAGTCATGGCGGCTCAAGTTTGGAGCCTCGCGACTTTAGGAGAACCATGAACGCCACGCAGAACCCGGGGCAGGACGCGCGCAGCGCCCTCGAACAGTTTGGAATCGACCTCACTGAACGAGCCCGCCAAGGAAAACTCGATCCCGTAATCGGTCGAGACAGCGAGATCCGCCGCGTCAGCCAGGTCTTGACGCGGCGCACGAAGAACAATCCGGTGCTGATCGGTGAACCCGGCGTTGGTAAGACTGCGGTCGTCGAAGGACTTGCGCAGCGCATCGTCGCGGGTGACGTCGCAGAGTCGCTCAAAGACAAACAACTCGTCACCCTTGACATCTCGGCGCTCGTCGCCGGTGCGATGTACCGCGGCCAGTTCGAAGAGCGGTTGAAGAGCGTGCTCAAAGAGATCACCGAATCTGACGGTCAGATCATCACCTTCATCGACGAACTGCACGTGCTCATGGGCGCCGGCGGTGGTGAGGGCTCGGTCGCAGCATCCAACATGCTCAAGCCCATGCTCGCTCGTGGTGAACTGCGCCTGATTGGCGCGACCACCTTGAATGAGTATCGCGAATTTATTGAGAAGGATGCTGCTCTCGAGCGTCGCTTTCAGCAGGTCTACGTCGGTGAACCCACGGTCGAAGACACGGTCGCAATTCTGCGCGGACTCAAAGAGCGCTATGAAGCGCACCACAAGGTCGCTATCGCTGACGCCGCACTTGTTGCAGCCGCGGCGCTTTCACACCGCTATATTCCCTCGCGCCAACTGCCCGACAAGGCCATCGACCTGATTGACGAAGCAGCCTCCCGCCTACGCATGGAGATCGACTCGGCACCGCTTGAGATCGATGAACTACGCCGTCACGTTGACCGGCTCAAGCTTGAAGAGCTCGCCCTGAAGAAGGAGAAAGACGACGCCTCGAAAGAGCGACTCGCCACGCTGCGCGAAACACTGCGCGTAGAAGAGGAACGCCTGGGCGAGCTGCAGGGCCGCTGGGAACGCGAACGTGCTTCGCTCAACCGTGTCGGCGATTTGAAGACCAAGTTGGATGCTGCTCGCATGGACGCTGAGCGCGCACAGCGTGAGGGCAACCTCGAGAAGGCGTCGAAGCTGTTGTACGGCGAGATTCCGGGCCTTGAGCGCCAACTGATCGACGCGGAACGTGATGAACCAGCCGGCGACCGGATGGTCGGCGACCAGGTGACCGAAGAAGACATCGCATCGGTGATCGCCGCGTGGACGGGCATTCCCGTCGGCCGGTTGTTGCAAGGTGAGAGCGAGAAGCTGCTGCATCTCGAGGCCGAACTCGGCAAACGCCTGGTCGGCCAAAAAGATGCCGTCACGGCCGTCTCTGACGCAGTGCGGCGTTCGCGCGCAGGCATCAGCGATCCGGGTCGGCCCACGGGTTCGTTCTTGTTTCTTGGCCCGACGGGTGTCGGCAAGACCGAGCTGGCGAAAGCGCTCGCCGAGTTCTTGTTCGACGATGAGCACGCCATGGTGCGCATCGACATGTCGGAATACGGTGAGAAGCACTCCGTCTCGCGACTGGTCGGTGCTCCTCCGGGCTACATCGGCTACGAGCAGGGCGGCCAACTGACCGAGGCTGTGCGCCGTCGGCCGTACTCGGTGGTGCTCCTCGACGAGGTTGAGAAGGCGCATCCCGAGGTGTTCGACGTATTGCTGCAGGTGATGGATGACGGCCGCTTGACGGACGGTCAGGGCCGTACCGTTGACTTCACGAACGTGATCCTGGTGTTGACGTCAAACCTTGGTTCGCCGCTGCTTATCGATCCGACGCTTTCGATTGAACAGAAGCGCGAAGGCGTCCAGGCGATGGTGCGCCAGGCGTTCAAGCCTGAGTTCATCAACCGTCTTGACGACATCGTGATCTTCCAGGCGCTGACAGAAGACGACCTCGCGCAGATCGTTGAACTCGCCGTTGACGCTCTGCAGCGCCGGTTGTCTGAGCGTCGATTGACGCTCGCTGTCACCCCTGATGCGCGGGCATGGCTGGCTGAGCGTGGCTACGACCCCATGTTCGGCGCGCGGCCGCTGCGGCGATTGATCCAGACAGAGATCCAGAACCGCCTTGCTACCGCGCTGCTCTCGGGCGGTGTGCGTGACGGTGACACCGTTCGCGTCGACGTGGCCGTGGACGGCAGCGGGCTGGCCTTGACCAGCGCCGCGGGCGACTAGCGCGATGTGCGCGGCGTCGGTGCCGCGCACATCGCAGAGACCACCCCACGTCGACGACTCGTGTGTGGCATCTTGCGAGCTTTCTTGATGAGTTTGCGCACTTTGCGGCACACGAATGACGGCCAGGATCGTCGTTAGGCTGAACCCAAGGTAAGCGGCTGACGCTTGTGCGCGCAGCCTCAGACGGAACAGGTCGACTACTTGGATGCGACGAGGGGACGGATGATGACCGAGAAGTCATACCCTTCGGAGATGTCTCGATGATCGTCGTTCGCGCGCTCTGGGGCTCGACGCACCCGGGCCCGACTCTCGTTGTCACGACGCTCGCACTCGCGCTCGGCGTCGCCTCGGGTCTTGCGCCCTGGCGAGTGTTGGTGCTGGCCGTCGCCGTTTTCGCCGGCCAGGTGTCGGTGGGCATATCGAACGATGCCCTAGACGTTAGGCGTGACCGCACGGTGTCGCGCACTGACAAGCCGATCGCGCGGGGCGATATCTCGGAGCGCACAGCCTGGGGAGTTGCTTTCACCGCGCTGGGCATCGCGCTTTTGTTGTCGGCGCTGTTGGGTGTAGGCATGTTGGCAGCGCATGCCCTCGCCCTCGCCTCAGCGTGGGCGTACAACGCAGGCTTGAAGGCGACCGGCGCGTCGATTCTGCCGTTCTTGGTGAGTTTTGGGTTGTTGCCGTCGCTTGCCACTCTCTCTGCGGTGCCGCCGTCACTCGCCCCGTCATGGGCCACATTCGCTGGCGCCGCGCTGGGCGCTGCGGTGCACCTGACAAATGTGCTGCCCGACCTTGATGATGACCAACGCACCGGGGTGCGCGGGTTGCCGCACCGGCTCGGCTCACGACTATCGACGGTGCTTGCGGTCGCCGCCGTTTTCGTCGGCGCCGTCGCGGTCTTACTCGGACCCGCAAACGGCAACATCACAGCAGTGCCGACGGCGTCGTGGCTACTGTTTGCTGCCGCGGTCGCGGTCGCTGTCGTCACCCTGCTTCAGGCGTTTCGTCGAGCGCCCTCGCGCACGCTGTTTCGTCTCGTGATGCTGGCCGCACTGCTGCTTGCCGCGCAGCTGGTTGCATCAGGTGCAGCCCTGGTGTCGTCATAGCGGGCGCGGTGTTGTAGCTGGCGTGGTGGTGTAGCTTGCGCGGTGTCGAAACCGAGGCGGCGCGATAGCCGAGGCCGCACCCGCGGTCCGGTGCTGCGCGACACCTGATGCTGTGCGCGATAGCCGACGCCGCGCGGTGGGCCTCATGCGTGACTGTCGAGCCCCATGGAGTACGCGTGAGCGAACAGTGTGCCTGTTCCCGAAAGCATGGTGGCAACGGCGGCTCTTCGCACCCGATCGGCCCCGGGCCGCAGCGGTCTACCCAGCCGCGTGTTCAGCGATGCGAGTGCGGCTGCGCGCCTGGCGGATCTCACGCGTTGGCGTTCCCAGAGGCCGAGTTGTTCTTCGGGGGTGGCGCCCGAGCGCACCCACTGCGTGAGCAGAGGTGCGAGGGTTGCCGCATCGAGCAGACCGAGGTTCATTCCCTGCCCGCCGATCGGGCTCACTTCGTGGGCTGTATCGCCAATGACGAACAGTCGGCCGTGACGCAACTGAGAGGCGACGAACCGGCGTACTCCGAACGACGTGGCCGACTCGACCGCGGCGGCCGATTCTGCTCCCTCACGCAAGTGCACTATCGCCCGCAACCTGCCCGCTTTCGTCTGGTTTTCGCTCGCATGCTCGTCGTCCCACGCGACGTAGCGTCGCAAGCCATTGGGCAGCGGAAATGACTCCAGCACACCCGAGGGGTCGAGGTGCACGACCGCAGTCTGCTGGTCGGCGAGTGGATCTGCGAGTGCGTCCGTCATCAGATAGCGATCGCGATAGGTGCGCGTCGCGTTCGCTCGGCGACGGAACACAAGGTCGCGACCGGAACTTCCCGAAGCTACGACGACGATCGGAGGGTGTGATTCGGTGATCCGCCCATCGATGCGAGCGCGCACTCGCACCCCTGATTCGTCGGGCTTCAGGTCGACGACCTCTGCACCCCGCAGTGGCGCTGGTGCGCGAGCGGCCAGTACCTGCTCCGTAGCGGCTTGGGGCAGCGTGGCGACGAAGCCGAAGTCGCTGTGCAAGCGGTCGAAGTGAACGCGGCCGAGGGCTGTTCCGAGCGACCGCGCTTCACCTTGCAAGACTCGCTGGGCCCTTTCGAGCAGCTCGTCGGTGATCCCCGAGCTTTCAAGCGCTTTCAGCACCGGTGCGTGAATTCCGATCGCGCGACTGCCAGCACCAGCTTCTCGGCGACGTTCAAGCACCAGCGCATCGACGCCCGAACGCGTCAGCTCGGCGGCGAGCAACATGCCTACCGGCCCCGCGCCGACGATGACGACGTCAGGCATGGCCTGAACGTGAGGCGAGCAGCCGAAACGCACTGGGTGTGTCTACAGTCCACTCACTGCCGAGCACATCCGAGAGCTCGGCGCGGCGAAAGCTTCGACGGATCGAGCGAAGGCCATCAGTGCGCAGAAATGTTCCCGGGGCGAGTGGTGTGATCCCGATCGCGTACAGCGCATACGCGGCGTGACTGCGGGCGATATCGGAGTGCAGCACGATGCCCGTCGACAGCTGTGCCGAAGCGTCGGCGAAGGCTCGGATCTGAACAGTGTCGAGGTGATGAAGCACATGATTCGACAACACCGCGTCAAATCGTTCGCCGGCGCCTATCAGGTCATTGGCATCAGCGGCACGGAAGGTGACCTGCGGTGGGCGCGGTCGTTCATTCGCGGCGTGCAGCGCACGAGGGTCGGGGTCGGCGCCAACCCACTCGACGTGAAGCCCGTCCTTTGCAGCCAGTGCCGACAGGCGCAGAACGATATCTCCTCCGCCCGAGCCGAGGTCGAGCACCCGAGCTGGACGACGAAGCCCGACAAGGAAGGGTGCGAGGTTGTTGCGGTAGACCGCGCCCCACCCCGAGATGAGGCGGTTGACCGTGCGGAACCGTCGCAGTGTTGCGCGAAGCCGCTCAGGATCGCAGGCGGGATCGTCCATCAGCTCCCGCAGGTCTTCGTCGCGGCTTCTGAGAGTGGTGCGCAGTTGGGCGGTCATGGCGTGGCCGACCGCTTGGTGAGAAGCGCTGACTCAACCGTCAGGCCCGGGCCGAACGCGAGCGCGCACACACTGTCACCGTCGCGAATTTCTTCATCGTGCAGCATCTCGCGCAAGATGAAGAGGAGCGTTGCGCTCGACATGTTTCCGTACTGTCGCAGTACCGCTCTCGAGGTGTCAATCGCGTTCGGCGTGAGATCCAGCCCGGTTTCAACGCGGTCAAGCACGCTGCGCCCCCCGGGATGTACCGCCCATGCATCGGGCCGCACCTCAGGGCCGAGAAAGGCGTCGACCGCCCCCCGAATCTCGCGGCCGATGATGCGCGGCACTTCTGCCGAAAGTGTCATCTCAAACCCGGCGTCGCCGATCGTCCAGACCATGTCGCTCTCGCCTTGCCCGGTGAGGGTGGTCGCAAAGCGCTCCATGTCGAGTCCGCCGCGACTGCGCAATTCCGGGCGCGCCGATATGATCGCGGCCCCTGCCCCGTCTGCGAACACCGATGCCGCGACGATCTGCTGGGGGTCGTTCGAAGCCCGCACGTGCAAGGTGCATAGTTCTGCACACACCACCAGCACCACGGCATCGGGCTGAGCCGAGGTGATCCGCGCGGCAAGGCGAAGTGCAGGGATAGCAGCGGCGCAGCCGATGAAGCCCAGGTGATACCGCTCAACCGTGGCAGCCAGCCCGAGGTCGCGGACGAGTCGGTAGTCGGGACCCGGGGCGAAAAACCCGGTGCACGAGACTGTGACGACATGGGTGATGTCTTCGGCGTTCACGTGTGCTTCTGCGATGGCATGCGCAGCCGCACGCGCCGAAAGGTCGGGCGCGACCGCGGTGTACACGTCGTTTCTGGTTCCAGTGCTCGGAATCAGAAGTTGTTCGTCGACGACGAAATCAGGGCCCCGGTGCGCAGATCCTCCGCCGGCGGGTTCGGCGGTGGCATCACCCAATTGGGTCAGCACCGTATGTCGGTAGTCGATGGCAGCAGCGTCAAATGAAGCGTGGATGAGTCTCTGGCTGAGTCGGTCTGTGCCGGGTTGAGACGTCAAGAAGTCGCGTATCCGCGTCTGCGCCACACGAGTAGGGGGCACCGCCGTGGCGAGGGAGAGGATGCGCGCCGTCATACTCCCCACCTAAGCACGCACAGTCGGTGCGTGGGTCGCGCTTGCGACGTGAGCCCCCACCGGCTAGGCATTCACTGGGTGTGAAACTCTGCGATTTTTCACCGCAGAGCCCCACCGGCGCAGCATCCACTCGCCCTTAGCCTGAGGGAATGACCATCGCGACGGCTGACCTCTATGACGAACGTGGTGAAGCGCTCGACTCGCTCTCGCTACCCATGCTTGACCTTGGCGGGCACGTCAGTTTTGATGGTCCGATTCGTACCGTGCGTTGCCACCGCGACAATGCATTGGTGAAGGCGATGCTCGCGACGCCGGGTGAGGGCGCGGTGCTCGTCATTGACGGCGGCGGCTCGCTGGAGTCTGCGCTTGTGGGAGACCTGATCGGTGCATCAGCCGTCAAGAACGGCTGGGCGGGTGTGATCGTCAACGGTGTCGTTCGAGACCGAGAAGCACTCGGGATGCTGCCACTGGGCGTCAAAGCGCTCGGCACCAACCCTCGCAAGAGCGCGAAAGAGGGTGCGGGCGAGATTGACACGGATGTCGTCATCGCAGGTGTCGTCTTCACACCCGGCAAGCACGTGTGGGCAGATGCCGACGGAGTGCTCGTCGAGCGCTAGGCCCCGAGAATCAATTCGCTGACCGGACGCCGCACCCGAGGAGCGACTTCGCGCTCAGCAAGTGCCTCGGGAAGGCTGCCAGCCTCACCAATCTCGCCGATCGCAATTGCCGTCATCGGAGTGAATCGCTCTGAAAGATCGAATGCGCTGCGCACCGCATCGCGGTCGAAGCCGCCCATCTGGTGCACGTGAAGCCCGTCGTGATGTGCTTGCACGCTCAGGTGTGCCACTGCCTGGCCAAGATCGTAGGCTGCGAATCCGATCTCTGTGCCGTCTTCGGCGGTGGTCTCTGCAACAGCGATGATGAGCGCTCCCGCGTTGGCTGCCCACGCCTGGTTGAAGCCCAGAAGCGACGCGACCAGAGTGTCGTGTGCTGTAGTGCCTCGGCGGGCGACGATGAAGCGCCACGGTTGCAGGTTGTGTGCAGACGGCGACCAGCGGGCGGCTTCGAGCGCGCTGGCGAGCTTGATCTCATCGATGTGGGCCGCGGCATCGAATGCGCGCGGGCTCCAACGACCGGCCAATACGTCCAAGACGGGACTATCGGTCTTAGCGAGGCGGTCAGAAGTGAGCACAGTTGCGTTGGTCATCGGAGTTCCTTCAATCAATGGATGCTGCTCGGGCGCCGGTGACCGCACTTTCGATAACAACATACGCACGCAGGAATTCCCTGCATGCGGCATCCACAATTACCGAACGGCTCTAGACAACGACACCGAAGCAGAGAATGCTGGCGAGCGAAGCGATGTCAGGAGGAAGAGATGTTCACAAAAGAGGGTGCATTCAGCGGGTTCTCGGTCGATGACATCGACGCGGCGCGCGAGTTCTACGGCAACGTACTCGGGCTCGACGTCGAAAGAAACCCGATGGGTTTCCTCAACCTGACTCTCGCCTCAGGAGGCAGCATCCTGATCTACGCGAAGCCCAACCACACGCCCGCGAGTTTCACGATCTTGAACTTTCCGGTCGCCGATATCGATGCCGCGGTCGACGACCTCAACGCGCGGGGCGTGACCACGAAGATCTACGGCAACGAAGAATTCGAGTCCGATGACCGAGGCATCGTGCGGGGAAACGGGCAGGGCCCCGATATCGCATGGTTTCGCGATCCCGCTGGCAACGTGCTCGCTGTCATGCAGGAAGAGGAACCCGCCTAGAGCTCGGGCCACGCCTTCGGCCCTGACGAACCGGCGGGATAGTCCTCGAGCGGCACCTGATCGGCGGCCCATGCCTCCAGCACCGGCTGCACGATGTGCCAGCAGCGCTCAGCGGTATCGCCTCGCACCGACAGCGACGGGTCGCCGTCGATGATGCCCGCGAGCACTTCACTGTAGGCACGGCGTTCGCCTTCGCTGAAGTCTGCTTCGAGCGTTGCGCGATCGAGGTGAAACGGTGCACCGGGGCCGTTGAGGTTGAGTTCGAGCGCCATCTTGTCGGCACCGAGGGAGAGGCGAAGCACCGATGGTTCGGTAGAGCCGTCGAAGCCCGCTGGCAGCAGTGACACCTGGCGGAAGCGAATGACGATCTCGCTGCACTTCTCGCCGAGTCCTTTACCCGAGCGCAGCGTGAACGGCACCCCGGCCCAACGATGCGTGGCTACTGCGAAGGTCACCTCGGCGAGTGTTTCGGTATTGCGCGTGACGTCGACACCGCCCTCATCGACATAGTTCGGCAGTTCGCGACCGTTGATGGAGCCGGCGGTGTACCGGGCGCGGCGCGAGTTGGCAGCAGGATCGTGGTTCCACACGCTGGTGGCGCGCAGCGCGGTCGCTTTCGCTTCACGGAAGTCTGCAGCATCCAATGTGGCCGGCGGGTCCATCGCGACGATCGCGAGCACCTGCAGCAGGTGGCTTTGGATCATGTCGACCATTGCACCCGCTTTGTCGTAGTAGCCGGCGCGGTTTTCTAGCCCCAACGTCTCGTCGTAGCGAATGGCGACAGATTCAATGTGCTCCCTCGACCACACGGGCTCGAACACTCGGTTCGCGAAGCGAAGACCGAGCACGTTGAGCACGGTCGAGCGACCGAGAAAGTGGTCGATGCGGTGCACCTGCTCTTCGGGTACCACCCGCGTCAGCTGTTTATTGAGCAGCTGTGCGCTTGCTTCGTCGGTGCCGAAAGGCTTCTCCAGCGCGAGAATGAGGCCGTCGGGCAGGTCGACCGACTCGAGGGCCGTGCACGCCTTCGCGGCGACGGCCGGCGGCACAGCGAAATAGAGGGCCACAGTCCCCGAGCACGTGTCCAGCAGGGCGGCGAAGTCTTCTGAGTCGGTGATGTCGCTTTTGCGATAGCGGGCGCCTGCGAGCACTGCCTCGACGGTTGCGCCCGAGGCATCCGCGGTCGCGAATGAGTCCGCGACGACCGAGCGCCACTTCTCGTCTGTCCAGTCATCTATCCCGGCGCCGACGAGGTGCACCGTGCGGTCTGGCTCTTCGGTGAGAAGCTGACCGAGGGCAGGCAGCAGCAGCCTGAAGGTGAGGTCGCCAGAGGCACCGAGAATACACAGGGTCGTTTCGGAGTCCGTCATGCCGCCCACCCTAGCGGCCAGGTCTTTCGCACAGGTACCGGCCCGGCGCCACCGACGAGGCTGACACAATCGAACACATGGCTTCACCGATCGAGGACTACGCAATTCTCAGCGACTGCCACACGGCGGCACTCGTCTCGCGCGAGGGCAGCATCGATTGGCTGTGCTTGCCCCGCTATGACTCTCCGTCGACGTTTGGCGCGTTGCTGGGTGACGACACTCACGGCAAATGGATGCTGCGCCCCACCGATCCCGACGCTGAAACGACCAGGCACTATGACGGCGATGGCTTCATCTTGGTCACACGCTGGCAGACCGCGTCGGGCGTCGCGGAAGTCGTCGATGTGATGCCGCACGGCGATCGTCGTGCCGACGTGCTGCGTCGTGTGCGGGGCATCGAAGGAACCGTCGAGTTCGAACAAGAACTGCGGGTGCGCTTCGACTACGCGCGGGCTATGCCCTGGATGCGACAGGCTGGCACCGACGATGCGCCCGCGTTGATTGCGACGGCGGGGCCTGATGCACTCGTTGTGCGTGGCGCTCGCCTCACCGCGTCGGATCACGCGCACCGCGGCACGGTCACTGTCGCCGCAGGCGAGCAGGTGGACCTGACACTCACATGGTTCTCTTCACACAAGGATGTTCCCGCCCCGATTGATGTCGATGCGGCGCTCGCCAGCACGGTCGCGTGGTGGTCTAAGTGGGCAGAGGGCATCGAGCACGCGGGTCCGCATCACGGCGAGGTCGTGCGGTCGCTGCTCGTTCTTCGTGCGCTCACCCACGAAGACACCGGCGGGATCGTTGCGGCGGCGACGACCTCGCTGCCCGAAGACTTCGGTGGCGCGCGCAACTGGGATTACCGCTATGTCTGGCTTCGCGATGCTTCTCTGACGCTTGAAGCGTTGCTTGATCATGGTTTCGTCGAAGAAGCGCAATCGTGGCGGCGTTGGTTGCTCCGTGCGATCGCGGGCAGCCCAGAAGACCTGCAGATCATGTATGGGCTCTCGGGTGAGCGCGACCTCACCGAGCGCACGCTGGATCATCTTCCTGGGTATGACGGAGCATCTCCGGTGCGCATCGGCAACGGAGCGGTCGACCAGTACCAGGCCGACGTGATCGGCGAGGTCATGGTCGCGCTCGAGGCGGCGCGCATGGCCGGGGTTGATGAGACCGAGTTCTCGTGGCCGCTGCAGCGGGCACTGCTCGATTTCGTCGAGCGGAACGTCGACCGTGCCGATAACGGCATCTGGGAGATTCGCGGCGAACCTCGCTACTTCACCCACTCACGCGTGATGATCTGGGCGGCGTTTGACCGCGGTGCGCGGGCGGTGCGCGAGTTTGGGCTTGATGGCGACGCGGCGCGTTGGGAAGAGCTTCGCGATCGGATGAAGGCCGAGATCGACGATCGAGGCGTCGACCCCGAAGGCGGGCACTTCGTGCAGACCTACGGATCAACCGACGTGGATGCCGCGCTTCTGCTGTTGCCATCAGTGGGCTTCTGCAAGGCCGATGACCCGCGCATGCTGGCGACGGTTGCCGAGATGGAGCGCACCCTGCTTCACGACGGCCTGTTGCACCGCTATCGCACTCAGACGGGAGTCGATGGTCTGCCGGGCGACGAGCATCCGTTCTTGGCATGCTCGTTCTGGCTCGTCGAGCAGTATGCAGCGAGCGGCCGGCTGAACGATGCACGCCTGCTCATGGACAAAGTCTGCGGGCTATCGAATGATCTCGGATTGCTGTCGGAGGAGTACGACGTGACGCTCCGGCGGCACGCGGGGAACACTCCCCAAGCGCTTTCGCACCTCGCGCTGGTGCGCGCGGCTGATGCACTGGTCGGTCACAGCGGTCGCGCGGCTCACAAGCAGAACGCGTAAACGACGGATGCCTCACCCACGCTGAGCGCCGGGTGAGGCATCCAATCTGGTGTGCTCGCGCCTAGAGTTCACCGAAGCCCTGCGCTACGAGGCTCTCCAGCTCGCCGATCACTTCTTGGGCCTGGGGCCCGCTAGCGTCGATGCGAACTTTGGCGCCCTGCGTCACGCCCAACGACATCAGCGAGATCAGCGAAGCGCCTGAGGCCGGGGCCTTGTCGCTGCCGAGGTCGGTGATGGTCACCTTGGCGTCATAGCGACCCACAGTCTTGACGAAAACCGCTGCCGGGCGCGCATGCAAGCCTGACGGATTGCGAATCACGCCCGTGAACACTGCGACACCGCTGGTTGCGGGTGCGGGGTCTGTCGCGGTTTCGGCTGGCGCTGCTGCGGGCGGTTCAGCCGCAGCTTTCCTGCCGGGCGCACCCTCAAGCTGTGCGATCTTGCCATCGAGCGCTCGGCGCACTTCAGCATCCACCTCGTCCAGTGAGGCGCCGCTTGCCGCGACGACGACGGCCGCGATCAGTCCCTCGACGAAGGGAGCATCGCTGAGGCGAACAGCGGCATCGCTGCTGACGAACTCCAGAGCCATGCCGGCGCTCAGGATCGCTGAACCCAGGTCCATCAGCACGAGCACGCCATCGGGCGATGCAACTTCATCGATTGCCGCGGCGATTGCCACCGCGTCGGTTCCGGTTGAGCCGTCAGAAGTACCTGCGGCGATGCGCACTGTGGGTGGGGCGTCTCCGCCCATTTCGAGAGCAAGATCCACCGCTGCCTGTGCGAGCGCGGGGGAGTGCGAGACGACAACAATCGAGATCATGTCATTCCCCCAGCGCGTCGCTGAGCGCGCGGAACAGCAACGTTGTCGACGCGGCGCCCGGGTCGAGATGTCCGGCGCTGCGGTCACCGAGGTAGCTTGCGCGACCCTTGCGGGCCACCAACGGAATCGTGGCGTCGCGACCCACCTCGGCAGCCGCCAATGCCGCTGCCGAAGCCTGGGCAGCTGACTCACCTGCGGCGACAGCAGCATCCCACGCGTCGATCGCCGGAGACATCGCGTCAAACATCGTCTTGTCGCCCTGCTCAGCTTTTCCGCGCGCAACGATTCCACCGAGTCCGGCGCGTAAAGATGCTGCGGTGCCCGCCGCATCGAGCGTTGTCACCGCGCCTGCATTCATCCCGAACCGCAGGAAGAAGGTGCCGTAGAGCGGTCCGCTCGCCCCGCCAACGCTGGTCACGAGCGTCATGCCGACCGCTTTGAACAGCTCTGCGACTGACTCGAACTCTTCGGAGTCGAGCTTGGCAGCCACGGCATTCATGCCGCGCGTCATATTGGCGCCGTGGTCGGCATCGCCGATCACCGAGTCGAGCTCGGTGAGCTCGGTCTGGTGCTCGGTGACGAGCACCTGGAAGCGTCGGAGCCAATCGGTCAGCTGGTCGATCGTGACATCAGTCATGGTGGATCTTCTCTCTTCGCTTTGTTTCTCAGGCTCCCCAGCGCAAGCCGGGAGTGACAACGGGAGCGTCCCACAGGCGCAGCAACTCGTCATCGGCCTTCAGTACGGTGAGCGAGCAACCTGCCATATCAAGGCTCGTGATGTAGTTGCCGACCAGGCAGCGGGCTGCATTCACGCCAGCTTCTTCGAGCAGTGCGGCCACTTCTCCGTACATCAGGTAGAGCTCGATGAGCGGGGTGCCGCCGAGTCCATTCAGCATGACGATGGCGTCGCCGCTGGCATCGATGTCGTGCAGAATCGGCTCCACCAGCATGGCGGCGACCTGTTTCGCGCTTGCCAGGGGAACGCGGTGGCGGCCGGGTTCGCCGTGAATGCCGACGCCCACCTCCATCTCGTCATCGGGCAGGTCGAAGGTCGGCTTTCCGGCGGCAGGGACGGTACAGCTGGTGAGCGCGACGCCCATCGAGCGCCCGCTTTGGTTCACGCGCTCCGCGAGCGCGACGATGGCGTCGAGGTCGTAGCCCTCTTCAGCAGCAGCCCCGACGATCTTTTCGAGAAGAACGGTCGTTCCCACACCGCGACGCCCGGCCGTGAACGTGGAGTCCTCAACGGCGACGTCGTCGTTGACGATGATGGACTCGACGCGCACGCCTTCGGCTGCGGCGAGCTCTGCAGCCATCTCGAAGTTCAGCACGTCGCCGGTGTAGTTCTTGACGATGTGAAGCACGCCCGCACCCGAATCGACGGCTTGGGTCGCAGCGAGCATTTGATCAGGTGTGGGCGAGGTGAACACTTCGCCCGCGCACGCGGCGTCGAGCATTCCGGTGCCAACGAATCCGCCGTGCAGCGGCTCGTGTCCGGTTCCTCCGCCGGACAGCAACGCAACTTTGCCTGGGCGAGTGGGGGTACCGCGATAGATCACGCGGTTCTCGTGATCAACGCGCAGATCGGGGTGAGCGGCTTCGACGCCCTTGAGTGAGTCGGCGAGCACGGCTGCGGGCTCATTGATGAACTTCTTCATTTTGGGTTCCTTTATCGAAGACTGAAAATTAGGCGCTGGCGACGGGCTCAGCGGGTTCTGACTCGACTGCGGCGGCTTTGTCAGCCGCGGTGTGAGCCACTATGCCAAACAGCACACCGGCTGCAACACCCCCGAGTAGCTCAGCGATGAGATAGACGGGCAGCTGCTCCCAGGCGATCGTGCCGCCGGCGATCTGCTGGACGAGCATCGGTCCGATGGTGCGGGCCGGGTTGATCGATGCGCCGGTGATCGGGGCAACGGGAATGATGGCAGCGAACACGACGAATCCGATGACCAGTCCCGCCCACCCCAGAGCCGCCTTGCGGTAGATCACTCCGAAAACGCCGAAGACGAGAAGAAAGGTGCCGACGAATTCGGCGAAGAAGGCTTGGGTCCATGGGATGTCAGCGCCATAGGCGGCAACGCCCAGCCCGAGGTCACTGGCTGCCTGACCCATCACGCCGAGAATGACGACGGCACCGACGATCGCGCCCAGTACCTGAGCGATCATGTAGGGCGCGACGAGCTTCCACGGGTGCTTTCCGGTCACGGCGAGGGCGAGAGTGACAGCCGGGTTGATGTGGTTGCCCGAGATGTAGCCGAAGATATAGACCGTCACCACGACAATCAGCGCGAAAGACAATGAGATGAAGCCGAGTTCGGCGCCAGTGAATGGCTCACCGCCTCGGGCAAGGGCCAGGGCGGGCACCGAGCCGACGCCGACAAACACGAGCATTGCCGTACCGATGAGCTCTACGGCGAGTTTCTGCCAGAGCTTATTTTCATCATCCATGAGGTCTCCTTTGATCCGGATGTGTCGAACTGCTTTCGACATTATCGAATAATGGCCGGAAACCGGGAGGGTGTCAAGGGGTCGATACGAATGCGCTATCGTTCACCACGTGCTCTTCCGCGGCATAGGAGGTGCGGGCATGATTCAGTCAATTGACCGAGCAGCGAAGATTCTGTCGAGTCTTCAGGGCGCTCGCCACCTGGGTATCACCGACTTGGCGGCAATCCTGGAGCTTCCGCCCTCGACCGTTCACGGACTCGTCAAGTCGTTGCAAGAGCATGGCCTCGTGGCAAAAGAGCCGGGCACTACCCGCTACATGCTGGGCCCGGCATTGCTGAAGCTGTCGAACGTCTATCTCGACACTCTCGACGTGCGTGCACGCGCGATGCGCTGGACAGCCGAGCTTGCCCGCCGCACGGGCTGCGCCACCCGGCTCGGCGTGGCGCTGTTTGACGAGGTGATTGTGATCCACCACAATCGTCGACCCGACGGCTCGGAACAGATGCCCGAGATCGGGGTGACGATTCCTGCGCATGCGACAGCGCTGGGCAAGGTGCTGCTGGCCTACGACCCCAACGTTGCAGATCCACTCATTGCCGGCGAGCTGCGAAGCCTCACCGGCGCTACGACCACCGATCCCGCTGATCTCGCCGTGCAACTCGCGCAGGTAGTCGAGCGGGGCGCCGCACACGATGAGGATGAAGCAGTTCTCGGCGAATCGTCTATTGCTGCACCGATCGCTGACCGCTCCGGTCAGGTCGTCGCAGCGATCTCGGTCGTCATGCCCACGAGCGAATACCCGCCTGGCGACACCGTGCTCAACGACCTACGCGAGGCCGCCCGCAACATCTCACGTGAACTCGGTGCTCCGAGCTGGCCGCCCGCAGTCGCACCGCGCAGAGCAGACGACTGAACAGCCAGCATCCACTCGCTATGAGCTGAGCGCCTCGCGAAGCTTGACGCGCGCGCCCATGCGCAGCAACGAGTTCTGATAGATGCGGGCGCCAATGACGATGGCACCGGCGCACGTGACGATGAGAATCGCCAGCGACAGCAGCGGCTCCCACCACTGCGCTTCGCCGAGAAAGAGCCGCAGCGGCATTCCAACGGGAGCCGAGAACGGCACGTACGACATGATCGTGAGCACCAGCGGATTGTCGAAGAAGAAGATCACCAAGAAGTAAGGAGCCATGACCAGCAGAGTCAGCGGGGTCGTGGTCGAACCGACATCTTCTTGGCGCGACACCATCGCGGCCGCGGCGGCGAACAGCGACGCAAGCAAGATGAAGCCAAACAAGAAGAACACCGCGAACCATGCGATCGGTCCGCCCAGTCCTTGCAGCAGTGCGGTTTGTCCAGCGACGGTGAGACCGACGATGGCGATGGAAGACAGAATCAAGACCTGACCCATCGCCAGCACCGTGTTACCGGCGACCTTGCCCGCCAGCAGCGCCCTGACCGGAATTGCTGAGATCAGCAACTCAACCACGCGCGTCTGCTTCTCTTCGACCACGCTCTGCGCGATCGTTCCGCCGAAGAGTGACGCCGCCATCAGGAAGACGATTCCGAAGCCGATCGCGGCAAGGTAGGCAAGCGCGCCATTGGTATCGCTGGGATTCAGCAGCTCCACCGGTGGTACCTGGGCGAAAGTCAGCAGCAGGGTGTTGCCCGCGCTCTCATCGGCGAGCAGAGTGAATCCCACCGGTGACGCGGGGTCGGCAACGACGGCAGCATCCACTTCACCGCTCGTGACCAACGACTCAGCCTCAGACCGATCAGCGACTTCGGTGACATCGAGCCCGGGTACACCCTGCACATACTGCGTCGCGCCTGCGGTGACCGCGACGGGGGTGCCCGTCGAGCTGCCGCCGGCGAATCCCAGCCAGATGACCCCGATAAGCGCGGCGACGAAAAGGATTGCCGTCGAGATCACAAACGCCTTGCTGCGCAGTTTTGAGCCGATCTCGCGCTCGGCCACAAGGGCCACACTCTGCACGAATGGCGGCGCGGTGACACTGATGGTGTTGCTCACTGGATGACCTCCTTGAAGATCTGGGCAAGTGAAGGATGCTGCGGTGCAAAGCTCGCCACTGCGCCGAGCTCGACAGCGCGGCGCAGTACGCGCTGGGCAACCTCGTCGGAATCGGCGTCGAACAAGGCGTAGCCACCGTCAAATTCGAGCACGGTGACCCCAGGATCATCGCGCAGCCAACCAGTGTCGCCCTCCGAGATCAGCTCGAAGCGACGAGTCGAATGCTGGGCGCGCAAGTGCTCGCGTGAGCCGGCGGCACGAATCTGGCCATTCGCGATGATGATCAAGTCGTCGCACAGCCGCTCAACCACGTCGAGCTGGTGTGACGAGAACAGCACTGCGGCGCCAGCTTGGGCACGCTCGTGCAACACCCCTGCGACGACGTCGACAGCGAGGGGATCGAGACCAGAGAACGGCTCGTCGAGGATCAATACCTCGGGGTCGTGCACGAGTGCTGCTGCGATCTGTGCGCGCTGCTGGTTGCCGAGCGAGAGCGTCTCAACATCGTCGTTGAGGCGCTCGCCCAGACCGAGCTGATCGAGGAGGGCGGTCGCGCGAGAAGACGCGTCAGCTTTCGAGAAGCCATGCAGCCTCGCGAGGTAGGTGATGTGCTCTTGCACCTTCATCTTCGGGTACAGGCCGCGCTCTTCGGGCATGTAGCCGAAACGCCGCCGATCAGCCTCACTCAGCTCAGTGTTGTCGAGGGTGATCGCGCCGCTGTCTTTTGCGAGCACGCCCAGCACGATTCGCATGGTCGTGGTCTTGCCAGCACCGTTGCCCCCGACGAAGCCGGTGAGGCGTCCTGGTTTGACGTCGAACGACACGTCGTCGAGGGCGAGGCGTTCACCATAGGCCTTCGTGATTCCGGTCAATTGCAGCATGTCTTCAACGCTACGGCTGCGGTGTTGAGCCGGGCATCCCCCGTGAGGGGGAGATTATCCGCGATGCCGCGATGCCACGATGGGCGCTAAGCGAGACCGTGGCGGTGCGCGTAGACCACGGCGGCGACCCGATCGCGCGCACCGAGCTTCTGCAGCACCTTCGAGACGTGGGTCTTCACCGTGGCCTCGCCGATGAAAAGCGACGTGGCGATCTCAGCATTGCTCTGCGCTTGCGCAAGCAACTGCAGCACTTCGGTTTCGCGCTCAGTGAGTGGCACCGTGATTGCGGGCATCGGCTGCTCAGCCGATGACGAAACGTGCGCCGTGGCGAACCGTTCGATGACCCGTCTGGTCACCTCGGGCGCGAGCAATGCATCACCGGCTGCGGCGACGCGGACGGCCGCAATGAGCTCTTCGGGTCCCGCGTTCTTGAGAAGAAAGCCGCTGGCGCCGGCATCGAGAGCTGCATAGAGATAGTCATCGCGATCAAACGTGGTGATGATGACAATCGCCGCATCCATCCCTTCGATCTCGGTGATCTTGCGGGTGGCCTCGATGCCGTCCAATTCAGGCATCTGTACGTCCATGCAGATCACCTGCGGCTGCAGCTCACGCGCTGACGCGATAGCTTCAGCGCCGTTCGCCGCTTCGCCGACGATGGTGATGTCACTGGCGGTTTCGAGGATCATGCGAAAACCGGCGCGCATGATCGCGTGATCGTCGACGAGCAGTACGCGGATTGCAGCGCGGGTCATGCGGGCACCACGACGGACACCGGAATGCGCACTCGCACCAGAAAACCGCCCCGCGGGCGCGGTCCGATCTCGATTGTTCCGCCCGATGCCGCGGCACGCTCACGCATGCCGAGCGTTCCGAGGCCGGCGCGTGCTGTCGCGACTGTACGACCTGAGTTGGCGACTTCGAGCTCGACCGCACCTTCGTCATATCGCAAGCGCACGTCTGCGGTGGCACCTGCTCCGCTGTGGCGGCGCGCGTTCGTGAGTGCCTCTTGCGCAATGCGATAGATGTTGACCTGCACAAGTTCGGGCATCTGCGTGGGGGTGCCGATGACCGTCAGCGTTGTCGGCATGCCGTTCTCGCGCGCATGCGCAACCAAAGTTTCGAGGTCGTGCACGGTGAGGGTGGAGCCATCGGGTGTGTCGTCGAGCGGGGAGCGCAGCGTCTCGAGCAGCTGCCGAAGCTCGTCGAGCGCCGCTCGCGCGGATGACTCGACCGCGAGCAGCGCGGTGCGTGCTTTCGCGGGATCAGCGTCTAACACCGTGCGCGCAGCGCCCGCCTGCACCCCCATCGACGAGACATGGTGCGCGACCACATCGTGCAGCTCTCGAGCGATGCCTACACGGTCGAGGGCCACAGCCTGAGCGGCCGTGAGTTCACGCTCATCTTCGAGTTCGCGCGTGCGTTGCTCGAGGGCCTTTAGATCGAGAGCCGAGGCATATGCACGATCGCCCATATAGTACGCCCCACCGAAGAACGCGATGTTCGTCAGAAACTGAATCAGCATGTAGGCGACGAACGGGGAGAAGAGCCCCTCGCGAGACAGCCCACCGTCATCGTCAGTAGTGGCGGCTTGGAAAGTAGTGACCATCAGCCAGAGGAACATGCCGACGATGATGCCGACGCGCACCCAGAATGCGCGGCGGCGGTTGTCGACCCACGCGCCCACCGAGTAGACCACGATGAACAGCGAGATGTTGCTCACATAGAACTCGGGGATGCGGGCGGTCACCCCGATGAAGAATGCGAGCGTCACCACAATCGCGGCGATCTCGGGCGCGCGCCGGCGGAAGGCGAGCGGTACCGCTAGCCCCGCGCCGTAGAGAATCGCCCAGCCGATGCTTGGGGACTCATCGCCGAACAGCCCCGCTGTCGCGCCGAGGGCTGCGCTGATGACCGCTCCGACGAGCAGCGCGGCAGCGAGCCACACGTCAGAGCGCAACTCCGCGGGGGTTGCGGGCTTGCGCCGCGGAGTCACGGCTTGTGGATGAGAGGGCATGCTTTCACGCTAGGCGCAATGGATGACCCGGGCATCCCCCTTGCGGCGGAGACAGTGAGCGGGCCTGGTCCGATAGCGTTCCTTGCATGGGCAAATCGGCGGAGGATTTGGATGCAGCGCAGAAGCAGCGACGCGATGTGCCGATCGGGGTGGTGATGGTTGCCATGTCGGTGGCCGTATGGTGGCCCTCTTTCACGCTGGGCGCGTACGGTGAGATCTTCTTCGATCAGCTGATGGCTATTTGGGCTGCAGCGACGGCGGCATTCGTCTTCGTGCTGGTCGAGCGCAGACCGGTCGGCGGTCGGCTCGTGCGCGCGTTCTTGCTGTTGTTGCCGTCACTGTGGCTCTTGCTGATGTTCACGTTGAATGACGAAGAGCAAGACTTCTTCGTGATCATCGTCGATTTGGGGGCGATCCTGGCCGTACTGATTGGCTTGCCCTTTACGCTCTGGGTTCTCGTGCGCATCGTCTGGCCTGACTTCGCGCACAACACCCGGGGTGCTGACAGGTGGCTGATCACGGTGGTGGTGCTAGGCATCGCCATGGCATCGTTCATGCTGGGTCTTGCCCAAGACCGCTTTCTCACGTGTGAGGATTTCGTGATCAGCGGCAACACGGCGCCCACTGATTGCACGCCCGCGCCGCCCGATTAAGCGCTAGAAGATCATTGGCCGATCGTCATCGTCGGGCTCATCAAGGTCGACGTCGACCACCACGGGTACGTGGTCGCTCGGGATGTCGCCTTTGCGCTCGTCTCGATGAATCGCCGCCCCGGTCACGCCGTCGGCGAACGAGCGTGAGCCCAGAATGAAGTCGATGCGCAGCCCCTGGTTGCGGGGAAAGCGCAGCTGCTTGTAGTCCCAGTACGTGTAGCCGGAGGGAACCAGAGGGCGCACCACGTCGGTGAGCCCCGCGGTCTGGAGGGCAGCAAAGGCTTCGCGCTCGGGTGGTGACACGTGGGTAGCAAATCCCGGCACGATCGTCGGGTCGCCGTTGTCGGCGTCGGTCGGCGCGATGTTGAAGTCGCCAACGAGTGCGAGCGGAAGGTCGGGATCACCGGCCAGCGAGGTGCGCGTGTACTCCTCGAGCGCCTTGAGCCAGCGAAGCTTGTAGTCGTAGTGCGGGTCGCCGAGCGCTCTGCCGTTGGGCACGTAAAGACTCCACACCTTCACGCCGCCAATGGTGGCGCCGATGGCGCGGGCCTCAAGCGGAGCATCCGGACCCTCATGGCCCTTTGCGAACCCGGGCATGTTCGCAAAGGCGGTCTCGACGTCTTCGATCGGCTCGCGACTCGCGATGGCGACGCCGTTCCACTGCGAGAGCCCATGT
Organism: Microbacterium marmarense; assembly: GCF_037204165.1. Classification (NCBI taxonomy): domain Bacteria; kingdom Bacillati; phylum Actinomycetota; class Actinomycetes; order Micrococcales; family Microbacteriaceae; genus Microbacterium; species Microbacterium marmarense. The sequence continues at coordinate 154,891 of NZ_JBBDGL010000001.1, read as the reverse complement.
GCCTCGACGTGGTACCCAGCCTCTTCGAACTTGGCGAACGGAAACTGCTCGACCTTGCATTTGATCTCTTGCATCGCGAGCACATCGATCGACTCGCGCACCGCGAACTCAACGGTTCGCTCAACGCGCGCGCGGATGGAGTTGACGTTCCAGGTGGCAAGACGCATGCGTTCAAGATTACGGTCGAGCGGCGACCCCGCGGTACACGGCGGCGACGTTCGCGGCAGTCAATAGACTCGTCACCATGACCGTCTCCTCCGTGCCCTCTGTCGAAGCTGACCGCCAAGCCCTCATCGGGCTGATCAAGGCCGAAGCCGTGTTTCACGGCGACTTCACGCTCTCGAGCGGCAAGAAGGCGACGTACTACGTCGACATGCGCAAGCTCACGCTCGATCACCGCGCTGCGCCCGCCATTGGCCGCATCATGCTCGATCTGATTCGCGACATCGATGGCATCGTCGCCGTCGGTGGACTGACGCTCGGCGCCGACCCGATCGCCAACTCGGTGATGCACGAATCTGCGCGCACCGATGAGCCGCTTGACGCGTTCGTGGTGCGCAAGGAGCCGAAGGATCACGGTCGTGGTCGTCAGCTCGAAGGTGCCGACGTTGTCGGCAAGCGCGTGGTAGTGGTCGAAGACACCTCGACGACCGGTCAGTCTGCACTCAAGGCCGTAGAGGCGTTGCGCCGGGAGGGTGCGGAGCCGGTGGCCGTTGCGGTGATCGTCGACCGCAAGACCGGCGCCCAGGCGGCAATCGAGGCCGCCGGTCTGCAGTGGCTTGCCGCGATTGACCTCGACGATCTGGGGCTCGCTCCGCAGTAGCGGAGGCGACGGCACTTCCGCGTGCCGGACGGGCAGCCGTGAGCGCTGTCAGTCGCGATCGCGGCCGCGCCACCATTGCCAGATGAACACGGTCAGCGTACCCAGCAAGACGATGGCGCTGGTGGCAAAGATCAGATTCTGTTCAAGCTCGGTCATGATGGTCGCTTTCCTTGCGCGGCGTCCGCCACGATCTTGGTGATGCGGGCAGACTTCGTCTCTTCGCGCTTCGCGAGCGCGATCTGGCTGAGTCCTAGTTTCTTGATGGACTGGGGGAAGGCATCCCAGTTGGCGCGCGCGGCGGGAGCAGCATCCAACGCCCGCGCGAATGCCTCTGGTTCGATTCCCGCTTCAGGGCCGTCGAGCACCTCCCATGAACCATTCGCCTTGGCGACCGCGATCGCTTTCCAACCGGCTTCAGTCATGAGACCTTGTTCTTCGAGCACGATCAGCCGCGCCTTGTTTGTTGCTGCCCACCCGCCGTTAGGTCGTCGCGGTGAGAACCACAGGCCTCCGCTTCGTTCGTCGAAGGAGCGCGTCGGGCCGTCGATCCAGCCGAAGCAGAGGGCCTGGCGCACGGCGTCCTCATAGCCGATCGCTTCAAGAGTGAATCCCGCACGGGCGCGCACCAACCACACACCTTTCGACGTGCGATGGTGTGCTTCCAGCCACGACCGCCAGGCATCGGCATCCGGAACGAGAATGCGTTCGCCCTCGTCTAGTGCGCCCATGCCCACGAGCCTATCCGGGCGCGGGCAGTCGTTCAGAGAATGCTGACGTCTTCGCTTTCGACAGGCTCGTCTGAGAGCAGGTCGGCCACGGAGTGGAGCACCTCGTCGGGACGGAACGGGTAGCGGTTGATCTCGGCATCGTTCGAGATGCCCGTCAACACCAGCACCGTGTGAAGGCCTGCCTCGATGCCCGCGACGATGTCGGTGTCCATACGATCACCGATCATGCCTGTGTTCTCGGAGTGCGCTCCGATGCGGTTGAGTGCGGAGCGAAACATCATCGGATTCGGCTTGCCAACAACGTAGGGATCCATGCCCGTCGCCTTGGTGACCAGCGCAGAAATCGCTCCGGTGGCGGGCAACACGCCGTCAGCAGACGGACCCGTCGCATCCGGATTGGTAGCGATGAATCGGGCACCAGCGCCGATCAATCTGATCGCCTTGGTAATCGCCTCGAATGAATAGTTGCGAGTTTCGCCGACCACGACATAGTCGGGTTCCGTCTCAGTCATGATGAAACCGGCCTCGTGCAGAGCCGTCGTCAGGCCAGCTTCGCCGATCACGAACGCTGTGCCGCCGGGCGTCTGCGACTTGAGAAAGTCAGCTGTGGCCAGGGCAGAAGTCCAGATCGCCTCTTCAGGAACGATCAACCCCGATGCGCGCAGCCGAGCGCTGAGATCGCGCGGGGTGAAGATCGAGTTGTTTGTGAGCACAAGAAACGGGGTGCCCTGTGTGCTCCACTCTTCAAGCAACTCGGCAGCGCCGGGGATGGGACGGTTTTCGTGCACAAGCACGCCGTCCATGTCGGTCAACCAGCATTCAATATCGGCTCGGGTCCGCATATGGGCCAGCCTAGGCCCGAAAGGGGCCTATCGTCGTACTGATGGCGAGTACGACCTGGAACCCAGAGCACCTCCCTGATCTGACAGGCAAGGTGTATCTCGTCACGGGCGCGAACGCCGGACTCGGATACTTCTCCTCTGAGCAGCTGGTTCGAGCCGGGGCCAGAGTGATCATGTCGGGCCGAAATCCGAAGCGCATCTCAGCTGCCCGCGCGGCGATCCGTCGAAGAGTTCCGAATGCTGAGCCAGACGCGACCGAAACCTTGATTCTTGACACTTCGAACTTCGGTTCGGTGCGTTCCGCTGCTGCCAGTGTGCGCGGGCGCGGCCCCCTAGACGGACTGCTGCTGAACGCCGGCATGGTGCACCCCCCGAAAAAGCGCGAGGTGACGCTCGACGGCAACGAGATGGTGTTCGCCACGAACGCACTCGGACACTACGCGCTCGCCGGCTCGCTGTTGCTGCCGCTGGCTGCGGCGTCAGGTCGCATGGTCTGGCTCGGCAGTATGTCGACGTCGATCTCACAGTACGACCCTGTCGATCCCCAGCTGGTGAGCAATTACTCCGGCTGGCGCGCCTACGTGCAGTCGAAGATCGCAACAACGGTGCTTGGCTACGAGGCCGATCGCCGACTTCGTGCGGCGGACGTCGACGTGACCAGCGTTATCGCTCATCCCGGCTATTCGGTGAGTGGCCGCACGCCGGGCATCACCGGAGTGAACGAACCTTCGCGAAGCGCTCGATTCTTCGACAACCTGCAGGCTCCGATGACCCAGTCAAAAGAGCACGGTGCCTGGCCACTGGTGAGGGCTCTCGTCGACTCTGACATCAGCGGTGGCGAGTATTGGGGTCCGAAGTCCACGATGCGGGGCGTGCCCAAGCTGCAGAAGTCCTCCAAGATCACGCGATCGCTCGACGTTGCCGAGCGCATCTGGCAGGTCAGCGAAGAGGTGACCGGCGTGCAGTGGCCGTTCGCGCAGACAGCAGGGGCCTGAACGTCGCGCTGCGGGCTGGCGATGCACCCGCTGCCGTCGCGCTGAACAGCTGCTAGGCCGAGGCGCTCAACCAGACGGCTTCGATCGTCTCGGCAGGCATCGCGATCGTCGTGTTGTCGATCACGAGAGTGTCAGCATCCATCACCAAGACTTCGGCACCCACCGTCAGACCGGCCTCCTCGGCGACGCGCAAGATATCGGCATCGCGGTCGCTGACCCGCAAGACGCGACCGCTGTGCCCGGGCGCTGCGAGCGCAAGAAGCACAAACGGTTCGCGCTCGACATGGCCGTCGGCATCGGGGATCGCGTCGCCGTGAGGATCGAACCGGGGTCGCCCGAGGCGTTCGTCGATGCCCTCTAGCAGCCGATCACTGATTGTGTGTTCCAGCTCTTCGGCTTCTTCATGCACTTCGTCCCACCCGTAGCCGAACTCCTGCACGAGCCAGGACTCAATCAGGCGATGCCGGCGCACCATTGTCGCGGCGCGCTCATTGCCCGCATCGGTGAGCGCGATCGGACCATAGGGCCGATGGGTGACGAGCCCTTGTGCAGCGAGCTTCAACACCATCTCGGTGACGCTTGAGGGCGCAAGGCCGAGCACGTTTGCAAGCTGGGAGGGCGTGATGCGGGCGTCCTGCCACTCAGTGTGGTGATAGATCGCCTTCAGATAGTCATCGATCGCAGCAGAGGGCACGCAATCAGGGTACCGGCGCCATCGACCGGGGTTGCGCTGAGAAGTACCGCCGAATCAACGCAGGGGCGACGACCAACGCGATGAAACCCGCAACCAGCTTGTCTAGTACTGAGGTGATGATGTTTGACGAGAACACCGTGCCCACCGCCTGAGCGCCAACTATGGCGATGTTCTCTGCGATTGCTTGAGCGCCGACGTTCGTGGATGCTCCACCGAAAACGAACACGATCACGGGTGTCGCCACGAGGGTGCAGGCCAGTGCTACCGCAAGCGTCAGGCCAAAGAAGTGAAGTGGCGTGCGATCCAGGCGCCACACGCGCACACCGTAGCCCCACAGCAGTGCGCCAGTTATGTTGACGAGCATGAACGGCAGGCCATCGGCAGACGCGTCAATCACCGCGAACAGCCCGTGGGTAGAAACGGCGACGAGCACGCCCCACCACGGTCCGAGGGTGATGGCTGCGACGGCGGTGCCGATCATGTCGAGATATATCGGCAACGAGAGCGCAACGGCAGTTTCGGAGCCAGCCATATTGGCGGCCACGCTCAGCATGACGATGAGCAGCGTCGCGATGATGCGGCGGCGGTCGGCGGCGCCGCGAGCGGGCTTGTTGCGACGAGCTGCCACGGGCGCAGCGGGGGCGGCGGCGGGCGCAGCGGCGTCGGCGAGCGAGGTGGACGGTGTCAGTTGCGGCGAGAGCTGCGCGCCGTCATCGGAAGCCGCCATCACGGTCTGCTCGGGTGCCGCCGCTTTCAGCGAAGGGTCGCCATTTCGAGCTTGGATGCAGTAGCGGCGCCACCATTCGGCGCGCTCGGGGCTCTCGCCCAGCACTGTCGCAATGTCGGCGACGAGCGCGGGGTTGATGCGCCTGCGCCCCCGCCGAAAGGCGTCGTACACGGTAGAACGGCCGACGTATGCGGTGGCAGGGCTCACGCCGCGGCTCTCGCGCAGCTTGCACACCTGGTCTGCGATCTGCGTGTAGCTGAGCTCGCCAGATTCAAGGCGCAGCAACTGAAAGTCTGAGACGAAGCTGTCCAAGATGCTGTCGACTGAGAGCGATTCGTCGGACTGCATCGGCCCCCCGATCTATGCGCCTTCGATGTCAGGATCATAGCGGTGCGCGACGACGTACCGACCTCATCTGCCAGGTCGGTATGTCGACAATCGTTCGAGAGGTGTCTCGCTTGGCCGCGCCCTACGCCCCGGTGAACAGCAACCAGAGCAGCACCGCATTGAGCGCGATGAGAAAGAGGGATGCTGCGATCCCGGCGATCGTCGTGATGATGCGGTTGCGAAATGCGCCGAGCAGATTGCGCTGGGCGGTGAGCGCGACAAGCGGCACGAGCGCGAACGGAATTCCGAACGAGAGCACCACCTGGCTGAGCACGAGCGCCAGGGTCGGGTCTACGCCTATGGCCAGAATGGCGAGGGCCGGAATGAGGGTGACCAGTCGTCGGGCGATGAGCGGTATGCGTATCTTCAGCAGGCCGTTCATGATTTCGGCACCGGCATATGCGCCGACGGACGTGCTCGCCAGTCCGCTAGCTAGCAGTCCCACCGCGAACAGGGTGGCAACAACTGGGCCGATGCCGGTGTAGAGCGCCGCGTAGGCACCTTCGAGCGTGTCGGTGCCGGGAACGCCGGCGAGATTTGCGGCGGCGAGCAGCAGGATGCAGAGGTTGACGGTTCCTGCTATCGCCATGGCGATGGTGACGTCCCATCGTGTCGCGCTCAGGAGGCGCGCGGTTGAGATGCCACGAAGGGTCGCAAGCGAGGTGGACGTGCCGTGGGCGCCATCGTTCGCGAGTGGTTCGGGCGAGTTCGGGTGCGGTTTCGGCGGCGCGAAGCGGTCACGAGAAAGAGCGGAGTGCGCATAGATCGCGTGCGGCATGATCGTCGCCCCGAGGATGGACGCTGCTAGCAGCACACTGCCGGTGTCTTCGAAGCGCGGCACCAGGCCCGCGGCAACTCCGGCCGCATCGGGTGGGGCGACGAACACGCCAAAGGTGAATCCGATAGCGATGATCGCGATGAGACCGATCACCACGAACTCGAAACTGCGCGCGCCTCGGCGAGTTTGCACCATGAGCAGCACGATCGACACGGCACCCGTGATGACGCCACCCCACACCAGCGGAATGTTGAACAGCAGGTTTAATGCGACTGCGCCGCCGATCACTTCGGCGATATCGGTCGCCATGGCGACCAGTTCGGCCTGCAACCAGTAGGCGCGCCGACCCCAGCGGTTCTTCATGCGGTGGCCGAGCGCTTCGGGCAGGCTCTGCCCTGTGACGATGCCGAGCTTGGCCGACAGGTACTGAATCAGCCACGCCATGACGTTGCCCAGAACGACCACCCAGACCAGCAGGTAGCCATATTTCGCACCAGCGGTCATGTTGCTCGCGACGTTGCCAGGGTCGAGGTACGCGACACCTGCTACGAGCGCTGGCCCGATCAGCCAGGCAGCGCGAGGAGTCTTCGCAGTGCGAGGAGGCTTGGCACCGCGAGCACGAGGGGCGCCCCCGGCGTATGAGACGTTCTTCGGCAGATCTTTCGGCACACCGAAACTCTACGCCATGTTTCGGGTCACCGAAAAGTGCAAACTCAAGGCCGTGCGCTCAGACCGTGGTCGATGGGTGCCCGCCCTAACACGGGTAGCCTGAGCCGGTGACACAACCCGCAGATCCCACCGGTCCGGCAGAGCACGACTCCTCTGCGGAACACGTTGTTGCCGCCGAGCCGCAGCTGCCACACGGCGTCGGGCCTTGGCCCGGCGGCCAAGATGAGTGGCCAGACGACCCGCGCTTTGACCGCGACCTGCTCGCTCAAGGCGACTCGCGGAACGTGATCGACCGGTACCGCTACTGGAGCATGGACGCGATCGTCGCTGACCTTGACCAGCATCGCCACCCGTTCCACGTGGCGATCGAGAACTGGCAGCACGACATGAACATCGGCTCGATCGTGCGCAGTGCCAACGCTTTTCTCGCGAATGAAGTGCACATCATCGGCAGGCGGCGCTGGAACCGCCGCGGCGCGATGGTCACCGACCGCTACCAACACGTGCGCCACCACGAAGACATCGCCTCATTCAAACGGTGGGCAGATGCTGAAGCCCTCCCGATACTCGCGATCGACAACGTCGAAGGCTCAGTCCCGGTTGACAAAGCAGAACTGCCCGAGCAGTGCGTGCTGCTCTTCGGCCAGGAAGGACCGGGGCTCTCTGCCGAGGCTATCGCCGCAGCATCCGGAGTCATTGAAATCACTCAATACGGCTCCACCCGCTCGATCAACGCGAGTGCGGCTGGCGCGGTCGTGATGTATGAATGGTGCCGTCGCTGGGCCTAGGTCGCTGGGCTCAGGCTGCTATGCGCCAGCGGTCATCCACTCAGAGCCCCGAACGCGCCAGCCGAGCGTGACCAGCCGTGCCAGCATGTACACCCCGAAGAAGGCCGCCGACAGCCAGGCGAGACCCGCCGCTCCCGTCGGCGCCAGCGCCGCTACCAACACGAGTGCGGGCAAGAACGGTGCGAGATTCAGCACACCCACCCACGCAAGGTACCTCGCGTCTCCGGCGCCGATGAGCACCCCGTCAAGCACGAAGACGATGCCGCAGACGGGCTGGGCGACCGCGAGCACGATCAACGCCGGTTGCACGAGAGCGGCGACCTCGGCTGAGCCCGTGAACAGCAGCCCGATCACACCGGAGCAGGCGCCAATGATTGCGCCCACGATCACGCCGAACCACGCGCCCCACGCAACTGTGCGGCCGAGCACTCTCTTGACGGTTGCGGAGTCTTCGGCCCCCAAGCTCTTGCCGATCAGCGCTTGAGCGGCAATCGCTAGGGCATCGAGCGCGAAGGCAGCGGTCGAGAAGATGGTGAACGCTACCTGCCAACCCGCCAGTTCGGCGGTGCCGAGTCCCGCGGCAACCCCAACGGTCGCTAGCAGTGCAAAGCGCAGCGACACCGTGCGAAGGAACAGCCATCCGCCGATTCGTGCCGAGCTGCTCACGCCGTCGCGTCCAGGACGAATGGATGCTGCGTGTCGCCGCGCCATGCGCCCGATGACGATCACATAGGCGCCGACCATGCCCCACTGCGCCACGACAGTGCCCACGGCCGCGCCAGCAATTCCCCACCCGAATCCATAGATGAACAGCCAGTTCAACAGCGCGTTCGCGCCGAATCCGATGCCAGCGATCCACAGCGGGGTAACGGTGTCTTGCATGCCGCGCAGCAGACCCGTCGCGGCGAAAACGATGAGCATCGCCGGTAGCCCCCACATCGACAGACCCAGATAGGTAGCGGCCTGCGCAGCCACCGCGTCGCTTGCGCCGAAGAGGCCGACGAGCCACGGGGTGAGAAGGTAGCCGGCGACTGCGAGCACCGCGCCCATGCCGAGCGCCAGCCACATGCCATCGATGCCGACCGACACCGCCTTTGACGAGTTGCCGGCACCGAGGCGTCGCGCGACAGCCGGGGTTGTCGAGTAGGCGAGAAACACCATCAACCCGACGATCGTCTGAAGCACAGCCGAGGCGATGCCCAAGCCCGCGAGCGGAACTACCCCCAAGTGGCCGACAAGTGCCGAATCCACGATCAGGAAGAGCGGTTCGGCGATCAGTGCCCCCAGTGCGGGAACAGCGAGCCGCAGAATATCGCGGTTCAGCGTGTTAGGGGGCGTAGTCACGTTCACAGCCTACGGTCGCCAGCAGACGCAGCATCCGGATTCAAATGCCGAGAACCTGCTGCCGGCAACGGCACGAGCTGATGAAGACTCGCCTAACGATCACGTCGTTGTTGCCTACGCTGACCTAATCCAAAGGTTCGGGTCTTATTGTTGTTGCCATGACCGATGCGCCCCAATCTGGTCTCGTGCTCGAAGAGCTGAGCGCTGAGATTCGCCCACAAGATGACCTGTTCCGTCACGTCAACGGTGCCTGGCTAGACCGCACGGAAATTCCCGAAGACAAGGCGCGCTGGGGCTCTTTCCACCTCATCGCTGAGCAGGCAGAGAAGCATGTTCACGCCATCATCGAAGAGTCGCAGCAGGCTGAGCCCGGTACTGAGACGCGCAAGATCGGTGATCTCTACTCCAGCTTCATGGACACCGCCCGCATTGCCGAACTCGGGGCCGCGCCGCTGGCCGACTCGCTCGCGCGCGTAGAGAAAATCGATTCTGTGCCGTCGCTGCTGCGCACTGTCGGCGAGCTTGAGCGCGATGGTGTCGGCGGCATGATCTCGCTCTACATCGAGCCAGACCCGGGAAGCCCCGAGCGCTATGTGCCGTTCTTCGTGCAGTCGGGTCTGTCGCTTCCCGACGAGAGCTACTACCGGCTTGAGAACTTCGGCGAAGCGCGCATCGCGTTCCGCGCGCACGTAGAGAAGCTGCTTGATCTTGCTGGAGTCGCGGATGCCGCCGCCAACGCCGACCGCATCGTTGCTCTAGAAACCGAGATCGCGACCCACCACTGGGACAACGTCAAGAGCCGTGATGCCATGGCAACCTACAACCTCATGCCCTGGGCTGAAGTGCGAGCGCTTATCGGGGTAGACCTCACACCCTGGCTTGAGGGGATCGCCCGCGATCACGCCCGCGCGTTCGACGAGGTCAACATCTATCAGCCGAGCTTCATCGAGGGACTCGGCACCTTGCTCACCGAGGAACGGCTCGAAGACTGGAAGGCGTGGCTGCGCTTCTCGATCGTTCACGGTGCCGCCGCGTTCCTGTCAGACGAATTCGTCGCCGAGAACTTCTCGTTCTATGGAACTCAGCTCACCGGAGTGCCGGTCAACCGCGAGCGCTGGAAGCGCGGCGTCAGCCTCACCGAGGCGGCCCTGGGTGAGGCCATCGGCAAGGTGTACGTGCAGCGCCACTTTCCACCAGCGGCGAAAACAGCGATGGACGGGCTTGTCGAGAACCTAGTCGCGGCGTATCGCCAGTCGATAAGCGAGCTCGAATGGATGACGCCTGAAACGCGCGAGCGTGCGCTCGCCAAGCTCGAGGCGTTCACACCGAAGATCGGGTTCCCCACCAAGTGGAAGGACTACTCGAGCCTCGAGATCGACGCGACCGACCTGGTCGGCAACGTGCGACGTTCGCACATCTGGGAGCATGACCGCCAACTCGAGAAAGTTGGCCAGCCGATCGATCGTGACGAGTGGTTCATGACCCCGCAGACGGTCAATGCGTACTACAACCCGCTGATGAACGAGATCGTTTTTCCGGCGGCCATTCTGCAGTACCCGTTCTTCGACGTGGACCGCGACGATGCCGCCAACTACGGCGGAATCGGAGCAGTCATCGGGCATGAGATCGGGCACGGTTTTGACGACCAGGGCAGCCGCTTTGACGGCGACGGTTCGCTACGCGACTGGTGGACGGACGATGATCGTGCCGCGTTCGAAGTGCGCACCAAGAATCTCATCGCCCAGTACGACGAGCTCACCCCGGCGGGCCTTCCCGAAGAGAACAAGGTCAACGGGTCGCTCACGATCGGTGAGAACATCGGTGATCTCGGCGGTTTGGGCATCGCGTTGAAGGCCTATGAGCTCTCACTCGATGGCGCCGAAGCGCCCGTTATCGATGGGTACACGGGTGTGCAGCGACTGCTGCTGAGCTGGGGCCAGGTCTGGCAACAGAAGGGTCGGGATGCTGAGACAATCAGACTGCTGACCATTGACCCGCATTCGCCCAATGAATTCCGCTGCAACCAGATTGTTCGCAACATCGACGCGTTCTACGACGCATTCGATGTGACCGAAACCGACGCACTTTGGCTCGACAAGGATGAGCGCGTCACGATTTGGTGATCCTGTGCGGCACCCGCCCGCACAGCTGCACCCAGGTAGCCCCACTCATGTTCCGCCAAAATCGGAAGGAAGCCCAGTTGGGCACGTCCCCAGAACACCAACGGGACGCTGACTCGCTACGGGGGTCGCGCCGAAGCAGCAATCTGCGCGTGCCGCGTCGAGCGGCCATCGGTCGACGTTCATTCACGTCGACGCTCAAAGCGCTCGACGACCTCGCCACCTCTGGGGCGCAGGTCTCGGTGCGCATCACCGATCTCGATCGCGGCACCACGGTGCTCGCGGGAGACGACTTTCTCACCCTGCCCGTCGCCGGGCTCGGGGTCGTGCCACTGCTGATTGAGGTGGCGACTGCGTTCGAGGCGGGCACCCTCGACCCGCTCGAAATCGTTGATCGTTCGGCAGTAGCGCCGGTAGCGGTTTCTGGTGTGTGGCAGCACCTCAAAGCACCGGCACTGCCACTGATCGACCTTGCCGTGTTGACCGCTGCCACGGGCGACGCTCTCGCCGCGAACGTGCTTCTTGAGCGAGTGGGTCTACCCGCGGTGCGTGCTCGCATTGAGCAATTGGGAATGGAGCGCTCAGCACTGCTTGATCAGTTCCGCGATCAGCGAGGCCCAGATGATGCGCCCCACTTCGCTCTTGCATCTTCGCGTGAACTGTCAGAGATGTTCGCCGCGCTCGTGAACTCGAAGGCGGTTTCGCCCGGCGTCAGCGCGCAGGTCGCTGAATGGTTGAGCTTGAATCACGATCTTTCACTCGTCGCGTCCTCCACCGGCCTTGACCCGTTCTCTCATGAAAACGACGAGCACGGGTTGCTCTTCATCAACAAAACCGGGCGTGATTCGGGCATCCGTGCTGAAGCGGGAGTGCTCGCCGGTCCGCGCGCCGGGGTGTCATACGCCATGATTGTGTGTTTCGACGATCTCTCGATTCTGCACCGCATGCGGGCGCACGACGCGTTTCGTGCGCTCGGCGTCGAGCTGATGGAGTACGTGCACTAGGCGGGTGCCGGTGCTAGACGGGTGCCGGTGCCGGTGCCGGTGCCGGTGCCGGTGCGGGTTCGGGCTCGTACCGAAACAGGTAGGCAAATGCGGGTCGGGTGTAGGCGATGCCGCGGCCGGCTGCCCGAATCGCTTCGACCTCGGCAGCCGCAGGCTTCTTGGGCACCAGGTATCTGTCGAGATCGTGAGTGTTCCACCGGTAGACGCCGTCGCGATGGGTTGCTGCCGCAACGAGCGTCAGCCGGGCATCGAGTGCTGCGAGGCTGGCATCGCCATGGCTCGCATTCGCCAGAAACAGACCGCCCGCGCGCAGGTAGCGTTCGCACTCGTCCCAGCATGGACCTGTGAAAAGCGAAATGATCAGGTCGACACTTCGCGCCGCAACGGCGAGCGGAGCCGTGAAGTCTGCGTCGAGGAACTTCACCTCTGTGGCTGCTCCAGGGCGCGCTCGCCCTTGCAGGTCGGCAGCGACGCGTTGCGCGTCCGCGAAGAAGCGGGCAGCACGACGATCAACATCGACATAGGTCACGGCTGCGATAGCGACCGACGGTGACAGGTCGACGTAGCTGCCCAGATAGAGGGCGCAATCAACCGGCCACCGATCGACGAGTCCCTCGAACAGTCCGGAGCGATCGCCGATTGAGTCGCGATAGCTCGACCATGACACATCCGATGCGCGACGTTGCGAGGGCATGAGCCCACCCTATTCGACGGCGCAAAGCCGCAGCTTCGCGGGTGCGGCCGCTGCGGCCTCAGAAGACGATCGTGTGATTGCCGTGGCGAATCACGCGGTCTTGGGCGTGCCACAGCACCGCTCGCGAAAGCACCTGCCGCTCGACGTCGGCGCCGCGTCGGGCGAGTTCAGAAGCGGTATCGCCATGCGCGACTCGAACCGTGTCTTGCTCGATGATCGGCCCTTCATCGAGCTCACTGGTGACGTAGTGCGAGGTTGCGCCGATGAGTTTCACGCCCCGCTCTTTCGCCTTCTTATAAGGCTCGGCGCCAATGAAAGCGGGCAGGAACGAATGATGGATGTTGATCACCGGCACGCCGACCTGTTCCAGGAAACTCGGCGAGAGAATCTGCATGTAACGCGCGAGGACGATGAAATCGACGTTGCCACGCAGCAGTTCGACAATTTTGGCTTCGGACTCTGACTTATCCGGTCCCGGCACCGACGGTACGTGAAAGAACGGCACGCCAAACGAATGCACGTCGTCGGCGGCATTCGGGTGATTCGAGATCACCATGGAGATGCTTACCGGCAGGTCGCCCCGGCGATGGCGCCACAGCAGGTCGAGTAGACAGTGGTCTTGTTTTGAAGCGAGAATCGCCATGCGTTTCGGAGATGCTTGGTCGGTGATCGTCCACTCGAGGCCGAATTCGCCACCGATGGTGCGTTCAAGATCGGCTTCGATTGCGCCCAGTGCCGCTGACAAGCCCGCACGGTGAAAAACCACGCGCTGAAAGTACGCCCCTCCGACCGGGTCATCGGAGTACTGATCGAACGCCACGATGTTGCCCTGGTTTCGCGTGATCAGCGCAGAAACCGCGGCTACGATCCCCGGGCGATCCGCGCCATGAACGATCAGGCAGGCGTGGTCGGTCAACGAGGAATCAGGCACGACAGTCATGCATCGATTCTGCCCTGTCTTCGGGGGCGTCGCGGGCATCGGCGGGCATCGGCGGTCGGAAGGATCAGTCGGTAGACCCCAATACGTGCTCTGGGTCGTGAAGTACGAGACGTGGCTCGCCGGTGTCTGTGGGGCGAGCACCAGCCTCAGCCCAGCGGAAGAGTCGCGCGGCAGGGGCAGCAACGCGCGTGACGCCACCGAAGTCAAGGGTTAGAACTCCGCCCGTTTCAAGCTCGGGGAGCAGTTCGCTTAGAACCTGCTCAGCGTCACCGAACTTGAGGTCACCGCGCAATCGCGCTGAGACATCAGCGTCCGCAGCCTCGCTTGCGCGAGACACCTCGCCGATCGGTGAGAGCGGCTCTGCGCGATGCTCGAGCATGTGCAACCCGAAACGCTCGCTGAGTTCTTCGAGCATGGCAACGCCGCGAACGCTGTTGCCGCGGTCGTTCAGTCGCGGACTGAAGGTGCCGATGCCGAAACGCTCGGGCTGCAACGCCACGATGCCGCCGCCTACGCCGCTCTTCGCGGGCAAGCCCACACGAACGAGCCATTCGCCCGAGGCGTCGTACATGCCGCAACTGGTCATCACCGCGCTCGTCCAGCGAGCAACGCTTTCGCTGACGACTCTTTGGCGTGTGATCGGATTGACTCCGCCCGCAGCCAGGGTCGCAGCCATGATGGCAAGATCGCGTGCGTTGACGCGCATCGCGCACTGTCGAAAGTAGGCCCGAGTTGCGACTTCGGCGGTTGAGGCGAGCGTTCCCGCCGATCTCGCGAGGTAGGCGAGGGCCCGATTGCGATCGCCGGTTGCTGCTTCAGACTCGAACACCGCCTCATCGACGGCGAGATCCCGCCCGGCAAAGGCCGCCAGTCCGGCGCTGATGACGTCGAACTTCTCGTCCGCGGTATTCCCGGTGATGAGCGAGGTGGTGACGATCGCCCCTGCGTTGATCATGGGGTTCAGGGGGCGGCCAGAGGCTTCTTCGAGGCTGATCGCATTGAATGGTTCGCCGCTGGGCTCGAGACCGACATGCGTCGACACCGCGGCAAGCCCGAGCTGTTCAAGAGCGAGCGCGAACACGAAGGGCTTTGACACCGACTGAATGGTGAACTCGGCGGCACTGTCACCCATCTCGTGCGTCGTGCCGCGCACGCTGGCGAGCGCGATGCCAAGTTGGTCGGGGTCTTCGCGTGCGAGTTCGGGGATGTACGAGGCGACTTCGCCGTCGGTGAGCGCGCGCACGCGCTCGAAGACTGAGTCGAGCGCGGTGTGCAACGGCCGCGGGCGGTCTGCCGCTTGAGTTGATCCGGGTGGATGCTGCGCCTCGCGCCGTTGGTCGGTGTCGGTGGCTTCTTCGCTCGCGGGCATGTGGTCAGCCTATGGTGCAGCAGGCATCGTTTCGTGATTGGCTCTACCCATGCTCGGCCGCCGCCAATCACCCACGTTCGACGTTCTCGAAACATCCATGAGCGTTTCGGGTCTGCTGAGCGCCCTCGGCGTCTTGGTTGTCACCGTCGTGCTGGCGCTGGTGCTTCGCCACCTGATTCTGCGGCACTCTCGTCGTCAGAACACGGTTCATTCGTCAACCTGGTACACGTTGTCGCGGCTGGTGATGTACACCGTGCTGGTCATCGGGGTGCTCGTTGCAGTCTCATTCTTGGGCGTATCGCTCAGTGAGTTCTCGCTGATAGCGGGCGCGGTCGGCGTGGGACTTGGCTTCGGCCTGCAAACCCTCTTTGCCAACTTCATCTCGGGTGTTGTTCTGCTGCTCGACAAGTCGTTGACCGTGGGCGACTTCGTCGAGCTCGAGTCGGGAGTCACCGGAGAGGTGCGTGACATAAAAATGCGGGCGACCGCAATCGTCACGAACGACAACATCGACATTCTTGTGCCGAACTCCGAGTTTGTTAACGGACGCGTCGTCAACTGGACCCACCGCGATGCGAAGAGGCGCCTGCACGTGCCGTTCGGCGTCGCATACGGCACAGACAAAGAGGTCGCGAAGAAGGCAGCGCTCGAAGCTGCCGAGGCGGTGCCATTCACTCTCGATCTCGACGGGCCCTTGAGTCCGCAGGTGTGGCTGACCGAGTTCGGTGACAGTTCGCTCAACTTCGAACTTGTGGTCTGGCTCAATCCCGAGGCAACCAAGCGGACTGCGGGAGTCGCTGCCGCATACAACTGGGCCCTGCACGATGCGCTCATTTCGAACGGCATTGAGATTCCGTTCCCGCAGCGAGATCTCAATCTGCGTGGGTTGTTTGGCTTGCACGATGACCAGGCCCGTCGATCTGCAGGATTCGGCGCAGCGGATGCGTCGGGTGGCGACGTCGATTTGTCGCAGTCAGGCGCCGAGGCGCACGCGAGTCGCAACGATGCGATAGACGAGGTCGCCGCCGAGCCGGGGGCGACCGCATAGCGGCCGGCTCAAGAGTCTTCGCCGCTCAGCGTGGGTGCTGATGTTCGAGACGATGCTCGATGTCGTGCCAGCGCTTAGGCGTGGCGGTCAATCTGATCGACCGCGTGCGTCATGGCATCAAGAAAGCGCACGATGGCGACTGCATCGTCATCAGACAGATCATGGGTGGCATCCATCATTCGCTTGTGCATGTCGCCGAGTGTCTTGCGCACCTCATCGTTCGTGCGTTCAGTAGGAAGAAGCACCACCCGGCGGCGGTCGGTCGGGTGAGGACGGCGCTCGACGTGGCCGGATCGTTCGAGCCGGTCGAGGAGACTCGTCGTCGACGCGGTAGTGATCCCTAAGTAGCTGGCAACTTCTGAAGGAGTCGTGGGGGTGCCCTTGCCGTCTTGGCGCAGAATCAGCCGCAGCGCGAGAAGCTCGTTGTCGCCCATGGCCATCTCGTTGCGCGTGCGTCGGCGCATCGCAACATCGGCCGCACGATACACACGCATCGCCTCGAGCACGCGGCGTCCGCGCTCGACCTGTCGATCGATACCAGCGTCATACCAGTAGCCCCGACTGGCCGAATCGTCATTCACCATAAATTAAACATATCTCATTAGGCTTATTGCTAGTCTGTCTAGTAACTTAAACAGCGAGACAAACCGCTTTCTCACCACCCCCGAGGAGTTTCACATGGGCGCTCTCTTTTATGGCAACGACGCCGAGCCGATCACGATCCCCGATCACGCTCTCAGTCACCTGAAGATTCTCTTCGCATCAAAGCTGCGACGTGGAGAGAGCTTCTCATTCACCTGGAAGCACGGGGCTGACCAAGTGCGTGGCCGCTCTACGATCTGGATTCATCCGGCGATCCCCATGCGATTCGTTTTCGAAGAAGAGGTGGCGGCGCCGTTGGATCAAGAGCTGTTGCAGGACTTTGCGAGGCGAGCCAACTCGTCGACCGGTCTCGCGATCGACTTCAACGAGTTCGACTCCCCATCTGCCGTCGAGCGTCGCGGTGATCTTAGGCGCGTGGCCTAGAGCACTTCGCCGCTGAGTCGGTAGTGTCTGCCGTGTGAAAGTTGACCTCAAGAAGAGTCTCGACTCGTACCGTGCGAGGGCGAACGAGTTTCGCGTTCTCGACGTGCCGGCGATGCAGTATCTCGCGATCGATGGTCACGGAGCTCCGCTGAGCGGTGACTTTTCGGCGGCGATCGGAGCTGTGTACCCATTGGCCTACAAGCTCAAGTTCGCTAGCAAGCAAGATCTCGATCGCGACTATGTCGTTATGCCGCTTGAGGGATTGTGGTGGGCTGATGACATGTCGTCGTTCACCACAGCTCGCGATAAGACGCAGTGGGATTGGACGCTCATGATCATGACACCCGAGTGGATCACCCAAGAGATGTTCGACGCAGCAGTCGCGAAAGTTGCCAGCAAAGACCGGCCAGCCAAGCTCGACGAGGTGCGGCTCGAGACGCTCGCAGAGTCCCGTTGTGTGCAGACGCTGCATGTGGGGTCATTCGACGACGAGGTGAGCGTGCTCGCTGAGATGCACGATCGGTTCATCCCCGAACAGGGCTTCGCGATGACCGGAAAGCATCACGAGATCTATCTCAGCGACTTCCGTCGCGTCGAGCCGGCCAAGCTGCGCACGATCCTGCGTCAGCCCGTGCGTGCCGCCTAGCTCGCTGACGCTGCTCACGCCCCGGTGCTAATCGGGTAGCGAGGGATGCTGCTCGGAGGCGGCGCGGTGGCGCGGAATGAAGAGGGTCACCACCAGCGCGATCAGCGCTGCGGCAAGGCCGAGCCAGAATGACAGGTTGAATCCCATGGGTGTTGGCACGGGGATTCCGTCGATATCGACAGAGTAGGTGGCCAGCACTGCCCCCACCACCGCGGCCGCGATGCTTGTGCCGAGCGAGCGGAAGAGCGCGTTCAGGCCGTTCGATGCGCCTGTTTCAGATTGAGGCACCGACCGCATGATGAGCATGGGCATGGCGGCATAGCCGAAACCGATTCCGACACCGATGAGCAGGTTCGCCACGAGCAACTGCCACACCTCGGTTGCCCACAACAGAGTGAAGCCATACGCCGCCATGAGCGCGATCGCGCCCATGGCGAGCAGCAGTTTCGGCCCGATCGTGCTGGCCAGATGTCCCGAGAACGGCGACACGATCATCATCACTATGCCGGCAGGCATCACGACGAGACTTGCCGCGACGAGCGAGAGGCCGAATCCGCCTGCCTCGACGGGCAGAGCGAGGATCTGCGGGTACGAAACGTTCGAAGCGAACAGGGCGAAGCCCATCGCTATCGACGCGATATTCGTCAAGAGCACGGGGCGGCGTGCTGCCACCCGAAGGTCGAGCAGCGGCTCATCGGTTCGCAACTCGTACCACGCCCACAGCAGCAGCACGACAAGTCCGCCAGCTCCGCACGCGAGTGTGAGCGGAGCACCCCAGCCCCACTCGTTGCCTCGCGAGACTGCGAGCAGAATTCCGATCAACCCAATCGCCAGACCTGCTGTGCCGACATAGTCGTATTTGCCCGCTGTTCGCAGCACGCTCTCGGGCACGATTGCAGCAACCAGCACGAACACGGTCACGCCCAGCGCTGCCGCTAGCCAGAACACCAAATGCCAGTCGGCGCGCTCGGTGATGAGCGCGCTGAGGGGAAGACCAAGGGCGCCACCGACCCCGAGGGTCGCGCTGATCAGAGCGATTGCGGAGTTCACTCGGCTCTCGTGAAGAACATCGCGCAAGATCGAAATTCCCAGCGGCACCACCCCGGTGACGGCGCCCTGCAAGGTGCGCCCGATGATCAGCCACACGATGCCGGGTGACAGTGCCGCGATCACCGATCCGAGCACGAGCAGACCGACCAGAATCAACACGACGCGGCGCTTGCCATACATGTCGCCGAGCCGGCCCGAGATCGGCGTCATCACTGCGGCGGCCAGCAAAGTGGATGTCACAACCCACGCAGTGTCTTCGCGGCTCGCGTTCAGCAGTTCGGGCAGTTCTGACTGAATCGGCACAACCAGCGTGAACATGAACGACGTTGACATGCCGGCTATCGCCAGCACCGCAATGATCGCGCCCTGTCGGGGCATTCGGGTCAAGCGCTTGCGTGCGTCTTCGTCCCGGTTGCCCATCGTCACAGGCTATCTGTCACCTCGGCGTCGCCAGGGCAACAAGGCTGGCCTCGTGAATGCTCGACTGAACGGCATCGATCCAGGCGCCCACGTTCGCGCGTGCTTCGGGAGTATCGGGATAGCGGCAACGCAAGTGGAGCCCGGTGTCGTTGACGATGAACCAGATCATCACGCCGTCGGTGGGCACCACCGCCGACACGTACTGCACTTCGTACTCGGGCGATACCTGCACAGGCAGCCGACGTGTGTCGAGCCACGAGAACGCGAACATACCGGGTGTTGCAGGCATGCCGCCGTATGGCTCGAGGATCGGCGCAAGTGGGTACGAACCGAGCGTGATGGCCTCTTTCACCGCCGCCGTTGCAGAGTCGGGGTCGTGGCACTCAAGGATGGCATTGGTGATGAACCAGCCCACTGAGTCATGCCATCGAACGTCGTGTCTGCTGTGCACGGGAAACACCGCCCGCAGTGGTTCACCCGTCATCTCGCGAGTCACTGTCGTGATAAGGCTGACTGCGAGCGAGATCAGTCGAACTCCGTTCGCATCGGCACGCGCGGTGAAACGCCGCACTCCCGCACTGTCAAGCACATCTCGTACTTCAACGACCTCGTGCCGTGCGGTCGATACATCCCCGAGAGATAGCGGAAAGACGGGCATCAGGTCATCCCCGGCTGCCAGAAGCTCATGCCAACGTTCCGTGACGACCGTGGGCGCCGCCGGCATCTGTGCGAGTGCTGCGGTGTGCTCGGCGAACGGCGACGCAGCATCCATCGGCTCAGAATCGGGATCGAGCTCGATCGTAAGATCGCGCAGCAGCACCAGCAACGACCACATGTCGACGTGTGAATGGTCACTGGCGATGACGAGAGCAGGGCGAGGGTCGAGTGCTGATGCTTCGGGTTCGACGAGGCAGATGCGATGCGACGGCGCTGCGAACGGGCGACAGTTCGCGTCGAGTATGCCGCGAACGACGTCGCGGGTGGGCGCGCCTTCGGGCACGTCGTGCTCATGCCACACACCACTGTCGATGGTGATCTGGTTCAAAGCGAGGGTGCAGCCTTCGAGCGAGAAGGCCGTGCGCAGCGTGTGGTGGCGCGCGACCACTGCCATCCACGCGTCGCCGATGGATTCGCGCGTCACATCGGCAGGAAGCCGCGCAGCGAGTGCCATCCACGACCCTGCGCGGTCGCCTTCGCCGACGTGGCGGCCCTGGTCGAACGACACCGGAAGGGCGCCATTGACCGCGCCGTTCGTGGTGACGGCGTAGCTGTGCACCCGGCCATGGGGGAGCACCATTTGGGCGATATTTGTCAAGCGCATTGCGCCGTAGTCTAGGTGCACCGCATTACACAGCATTTCGCAGAGCGCTCGCTGGAGGATCATGCCCACATTCGACGTCTCAAACGCGCGAATCGACTACGACATCACCGGCGATGCGGGCCCGCTTGTCGTACAACTGCACGGACTGACATCTTCACGTGCTCGCGACGCGCATATGGGCCTCGACCTCGGGCGAGCTCTTCGCGAACATCGGGTGTTGCGCTATGACGCGCGCGGCCACGGTGGCTCCACCGGGTCGACCGCCGAAGCAGACTACGGCTGGGACGCGCTCGCCGATGACCTGTTGCACTTGCTGGATCACGTTGCCCCTGGCGAGCCTGTGCACGGCGTCGGACCGTCGATGGGAACCGGCACATTGCTTCACGCGGCGGTGCGTGACCCTGAGCGGTTCCGCACGCTGACCCTCGTCGTGCCGCCGACCGCCTACAAATCGCGCGTCGCACAGGCCGAACACTATCGGCTAGGCGCGTCGCTGATCGAGAGCCATGGCCTCTCAGCGTTTCTCGAACTCGGTGATACCGCTCCGGTGCCCCCGGCCCTCGCCGATGCGCCGCAGAGTGGTCCCGAGATCTCAGACGCGCTGCTGCCCACCGTGCTGCGCGGGGCGGCGGCGACAGATTTTCCAGCCCGCGACGCCGTCGCCCGCATCGCCACGCCGACGCTGATTCTCGCGTGGAGCGGCGACCCTGCGCACCCGGTGCGCACTGCGACGCGCCTTCACGAACTGATCGACGGCAGTCGCATTGTGGTCGCCCGCACGCCCTACGGCGTGATGGCTTGGCCGGGCCTATTCGCCGAGCACGTCATCATGGGTGGCGTAGCCGCGCACGCGTAGGTGCACACTGGTTTCATGGGCATCCAGATTCTTCCGCTCGAAGCCGTCGACGAAGTGCACACGGCTTCTCAGGTACTTGCCGACGTCTGGGGCGGCGACCGAGGTGGAATGCCGCCGAACCTGCTGCGCGCGCTCGCGCATTCGGGCAACTATGCGGTGGGTCTCTATGACGAAGGCCGCATGATCGGCGCCTCGGTGGCATTTTTCGCAGCGCCCGGTGAACGCTCGATGCACTCGCACATAACCGGGGTCCTCCCCGGTCTGCAGGGTCACGGACTCGGCCGGGCGCTCAAACAGCATCAGCGCGAGTGGGCGCTTGCCAGGCAGGTCGGTCAGATCACATGGACCTTCGACCCGCTCGTGGCGCGCAATGCGCACTTCAACCTGCGCACTCTCGGGGCACGTGTCACTGAATATCTTGTGGATCACTACGGCGCTATGGATGACGGCGTCAATCGTGGTGATGAAACCGATCGAATCATGGTGTCGTGGGCATTGGCATCGCCGCCGGTGCCGACGCCCGCCGACGATCGCGTCGTGACGACGATCCCGATCCCACGCGACATCGAAAGGGTCCGTCGCGAAGATCCTGTTGCGGCAGCGGATTGGCGATTTCGGGTGCGCGAGGAGTTCGTCGGCTTGCTCCAGGACGGCCTCGTGATCGGCGGATTCGACGACGAGCGCGGTTACCTCGTGCTGCGTCGCTGACGCCACCCAAAATTGTTTGACGGTTCGCCGCGTGAGAGGTTTCACGACTAAGGGCGGCTCTTCAGCATGATTGGTATCACCCAGCTGGCAACGGCCTCTTAGCCTGTGCCGACCGCCACCGCGTTCGGTCCACCGCGAAGGGACTGCCACCATGCGCGAAGTCATCGATCTGATTCGCAAATCACTGCCTACAGCGACCCGTCAAGAGGCTCGTGCGCGTCGAAATGCTCGCCCACGCAAACTAGGCCGGCACCCCCGCCGTGCGACGTACATTTCGCCCGGTTTGTTCCCGCAGCCGCCGCAGTTCGACCGCTTGGCGCACTGATCAAAGCAGTTCGTGCACACGGTGGGGCGTAGCCTGGCGCTATGCCGATCGCTCGCCCGTCCGTGCCCATCTGCCTCGAATCTGTCGAATTACGAGTGCTTCACTTGCCGCTCGTGTCACCGTTCACGACGTCCTTCGGCACCGAACACGTGCGCGAGGTGATCGTCGCTCGCGCCGTTACGGCAGACGGCGAGGGGTGGGGCGAGATCGTCACCAGCGAGGCGCCGCTGTACTCGAGTGAGTACACGCACAGCGCCTGGGATGTCGCCCGTCGCTGGCTCATTCCGGCGTTGCTCGCCAAGCGCACTTTCGCTCCAGAAGAAGTCCCCACCATTCTCGAACCCTTCAAAGGGCATCGGATGGTCAAGGCAGGGCTCGAGCTTTCAATACTGGATGCTGCGCTTCGTACCGAGGGCCGGTCATTCGGCGAGTACATCGGTGCAGAGCGCGAGCTGGTTCCGTCCGGAGTCTCGGTGGGAATCCAGCGTGACCCGCAGGCCCTCGTCGATGCCGTCGCCGGCTACCTCGACGAAGGCTACGTGCGCATCAAGATCAAGATCAAACCGGGCCGAGACATCGCCGATACGGCTGCCGTTCGCGAAGCATTCGGAACCATTCCGTTCCAAGTCGATGCGAACTCCGCGTACACCCTCGCTGACGTTGAGACTCTTGCTCAGCTCGATCAGTTCGACCTGCTGCTCGTGGAGCAGCCGCTGCAAGAAGACGACATCGTCGATCACGCCACCCTCGCGCGTCAGTTGAAGACACCGGTCTGTCTTGACGAATCCATCGTGTCGCACAAGGCGGCGATGGACGCCCTGGCGCTTGGCGCAGCATCCATCATCAACATCAAAGCAGGCCGAGTCGGTGGCTATCTCGAAGCGGTGAAGATTCATGACCTCTGTCGAAGTGCCGGCATTCCGGTCTGGTGTGGCGGAATGCTAGAAACCGGAATCGGCCGCGCCGCAAACGCTGCGCTCGCCGCCCTACCCGGATTCGAGTTGCCGGGAGACATCTCTGCGTCTGATCGCTT
This sequence comes from Microbacterium marmarense, assembly GCF_037204165.1. Taxonomy (NCBI): domain Bacteria; kingdom Bacillati; phylum Actinomycetota; class Actinomycetes; order Micrococcales; family Microbacteriaceae; genus Microbacterium; species Microbacterium marmarense. The sequence continues at coordinate 131,556 of NZ_JBBDGL010000001.1, read as the reverse complement.
CTACACGCGCGACATCGTGACCGAGCCCGTCGTGCTTGAGGGCGGACACGTTCGCGTACCGACCGGACATGGTCTTGGCGTGCACATCGATCACGCTGCCCTCGAAGACTTCACGGTGGCGCGTGAGGTCGTCACGGCCTGAGAATCCGGATGCGGCGCCGTGCATTGCCCTGGTGCGAAGTAGGCTGGGCGAATGTCGACACCATCGCCGTATGTGCCGCCGCAGCCCCCAACTGGCTCTCCGCACGCGGGCTATTCGCAGCCCGCCTACTCACCGCCAGCGCAGCCTGCAGACGCGCAGCAGCAGCCTGGCTATGCGGCAGCGCAACCGTCGATGAGCCCCGATGACGAGAAAATGTGGTCGACACTCACCCACATCGGAGCCTTGTTCTTCGGTTGGATTGTTCCGCTCATCACATATCTGATGATGAAAGACCGCGGCCCCTTTGTGCGTGAGCACACCGCGGCGGCACTCAACTTTCAGCTCACGATGGTGATCGGCTACATCGTCGGCGCGCTTCTGATCATCGCGCTCGTCGGGTTCGTCATATTGATCGCGCTGCCGATTCTCAATCTGGTGTTCTGCATCATTGCCGCAGTCAAGGCAAACAAGGGTGAGTGGTATACCTATCCGCTCACCATTCGTTTTGTGAGCTGACGTTCAGCTGCTGCCACGGATTGCGGTGCCCCCCTTGCGGGCGGCGGCCTGGTGCGTGAGACTGCTCGTGTAAACACTCGGGGGGAGTGTCTGACATGGGGGCAAACGATGAGAGTTCGTCTATTTGTGGCCGCATCGGTGCTGGGGGCATCGGCGCTGGTGATCACCGGGTGCGCCAACCCGCTCGAGCAGCTGGTGCAGGGTGGGATTCAAGACGGAATCGAACAGGTTGTTGAAGAAGCGGCGGGCGGCGACGTCGACTTCGACGTTGATGCTGGCGCAGGCGCGAGCGTTCCCGATAGCTTCCCCTCTGACGTGCCGCTCCCACCAGGGGAGCTGATGGCGTCTTTCGCCGCTGCGGGCTCGTATCAACTGACCTACGCCATCGACAGTCTCGACCAGGTTTCCGCCTTCGCCGACTCGCTGATCGGGGACGGCTACGAGGTCGTGTCAGAGAGCGACATGGGTGAGATGAAGATCTGGGCGTTGCAGAACGACAAGTGGCTCGTCACTCTGGGGTCGTTCGATGCAGAAGGCGAATCGGGTCTGTCATACACGGTGTCGCCCGTCGAGGGGTGACGACCGACCGCTACGACCCACCGCGTTCTCGAAGCTGACGGCGGGTGAGCGGAGCGGCCGGCTCGACAGCGGTGGTCGCGGGTACTGACTCGCTTTCGGCCACGATCAGTCCCTCGCCAGCGTGGCTGCTGCCCGCGGCGGTGCCGTCTTCAGCGTCGTTGGCGTCTTCGTCAACCCAGGGCGCGTGGTGAGCGCGCTCGAGCGCTGCACCTTCGACGTCGACGTTCGGAATGAAGTGGTCGAGCCACTTCGGCAGCCACCATGCCGAGCGGCCGAGCAGATGCATCAGCGCTGGCATCAGCAGCATCCGAACCACAAAAGCGTCGATCAGAATGCCGAACGCGAGCCCGAACCCAATCGAGCGAATCATGGTCGAGTCGGCGAAGATGAATCCGCCGAACACCGCCACCATGATGAGCCCGGCTGCCGTGACCACAGCGCGCCCCGCACGCAGCCCACGCATCACTGCCAGGCGAGCAGGGGCTCCGTGCACGTAAGCCTCACGCATGCCCGTCGAGAGGAACAGCTGGTAGTCCATTGCGAGGCCGAAGAGAATTCCGACCAGAATGACCGGCAAGAAGCTCAGAATCGGGCCGGTGCTGTGCACGCCGATCAGCTCGGCGCCCCAGCCCCACTGGAACACCGCAACCGTCGCGCCATAGGTGGCGAACAGCGACAGGATGAAGCCGCCGGTCGCGATGATCGGCACCAGCAGAGACCGGAAGACCACGATCATGATGAGGAGCGACAGACCAACAACCACAGAGATATACAGCGGCAGCACGCTTGAGAGATTCTCAGAGATGTCGATATCGATAGCTGCTTGACCGGCGACGCCCAGCGGATATTCGTCATCGACGGGAGGCAGCTCACGAAGATCTCGCACGAGCCGTTCGGTTGACTCGGAGTTCGGTCCTTCAGCGGGCAGTACCTGGAACGCGGCGAGCGTGCCGTCATCTGACACCGCGATCGGCGCGACGGCGACAACCGAGTCCACCTCTGAGATCGTGGTGGCGATGTCGAGCTGCGCCTGCAGCTGCTCTTCTTCATCCTGACCACCGGGAAGTTCTGCGGTAACCAGCAATGGGCCGGTTGCGCCTTCGCCGAACGCTTCTACCGTCAGGGTGTGTGCGCGATAAGCGGAGGAGTCCTCGGGCTCGCTCGAACCGTCGGGCAGCCCAACCCGCATTGACAGTGAAGGAATCGCGATCACCACGAGCAAGACGATCGCCCCCGCGGCAGTCAGCAACGCTCGCCAGGTTTTCATCGGCTTTGCGTTCGTGTCTTCGTGGTGCACGCGTCCCGCGCGAGCGCGTGCCCTGCGGGTGAGCACGCGCATGCCCGCCAGGCTGAGCAGCGCTGGCGTGAGCGTGACGGCGATCACGACCGCGACTAGCACAGCGAACGCTCCGACGGTGCCCATCAGGCCGAGGAACGGGATGCCGGTGATGTTCAGCGCGAGCAGGGCGATGATGACGGTTGAGCCAGCAAATGTGACCGCGTTGCCTGCGGTGCCATTGGCCAGTCCGATCGACTCACTCACCTCGGCGCCCTCAAGCAGCTGCTTGCGATGGCGGTTGATGATGAACAGCGAATAGTCGATGCCGACCGCGAGCCCCAGCATGATGCCGAGCACCGGGGTCACCGATGACATGTCGACGACGCCCGAGAAAGAAAGAGCCGCGAGCACTGAGATCGCGACGCCCACCAGGGCGGTGACGAGCGGCATCGCGGCGGCGATCACCGTGCCGAGCATGATCAGCAGAATGACGCCGGCAACGACCACACCGGCGATCTCGCCGGGACCGACGAGCGAGGGGACCGACTGGGCGAGAGTGGCAGAAAACGCCACTTCGACGCCCTCAATGGGCGTGGCCTCAAAATAGTCGATGACGCTGGTCTTCGTTTCGGGCGATAGCTCGAGCTGGGGATCGTCGAACGCGACCGTGACGAGTGCGGTTGCGCCGTCATCTGAGACAACGCTGATGACCGAGGCGAGATCAACAAGCGCGGCGCCGGTTTCGAGCTGTTCTGAGCCATCGGTGAGCGCGTCTTGCTGCCCGTCGAGGGCCAACTGCTGCGCGGCGATTTCGGCGCGCGTGGCATCGATCTCAGCCTGCTCGGCGTCGAGCTGCGCCTGCTCGGCATCGAGAGCGGCGATTTCGGCCTCTGACGCGTCGTCAGATTCAGCCTCTTCTCGGGCCGCAGTCAGCTCTGCCTGACCTGCGTCGAGTTGCGCCTGTGCGTCGTCGAGTTGGGAGATTCCGGCATCGAGCTGAGCTTGTCCGTCGTCGATCCGGGCCTGGCCATCTGCGATCTCAGCGCGGCTGTCATCGATGGCTTGCTCGCGGTCTGCTCGTTCTTGTTCTGACAGGAACGGGTCGTTGACTTCAGCGACGCCTGCCAGATCTGCTGCGCCGGCCGCCAGTTCACTGATCTCAGCTTGCTGCTCTGCGGTGAATTCCTCGCCGCTTTCGCTGTGAAAAACCACGGTCGCGCTCGCACCAGCAAAGTCAGGAAGCTGCTCGCTGAGCTGATCAATGACCTCACCCGAAGCGGTGTCAGGCACATCGAAGCTCGTGGCGAGGCTGCTGTAGCCGACCGAAAAGGCCACGCCCGCGAGCGCGAGAACGGCCACCCAGCTGACGATTACCAGCCACGCGCGCCGGGCCGAAACTTTGCCGAGCCGGTAGAGCAGTTCTGCCATGTGTATTCGGTCCCCCCGTCGACCGCTGTCGCGGCCGTGGGCCAGCCTACGATATGCCGATGCTTGCTGACTGGTCACTCAGCCGCTCTCACCTAGAATTGGTGGATGCTGATGCTCATCAGCATCCTGCGATTTCGCACTCTCCTCTCCCGACCATTGGAGCCACCATGGCCGAACAGTCCCGCCTCGACAAAGTCATTGCCCTAGCCCGACACCGCGGTTTCGTGTTTCAAGCCGGTGAGATCTATGGAGGTTCGCGCTCCGCGTGGGACTACGGGCCACTCGGTACCGAACTGAAAGAGAACATCCGCCGACAGTGGTGGCAGACGTTTGTGCGCGGGCGCGGTGACATGGTCGGCCTCGACTCATCGATCATTCTTCCCAAGCGGGTCTGGGAGGCCTCCGGCCACGTCGCGACCTTCACCGATCCGCTCGTTGAATGCTTGCAGTGCCACAAGCGCTTTCGCGCTGACAACCTGATCGAAGATTTCGAAGCGCGCAAGGGTCGCAAGGCTGAGAACGGACTCGCTGACATTCCGTGCCCCAACTGCGGCAACAAAGGCCAGTACACCGAGCCGAAGGCGTTCTCGGGCTTGGTCAAGAGCTACCTCGGTGTCGTCGACGACGAGTCGGGGCTGCACTACCTTCGCCCCGAGACCGCGCAGGGCATCTTCGTCAACTTCTCAAACGTGCTCACCGCGTCGCGGAAGAAGCCGCCATTCGGCATCGGCCAGGTAGGAAAGGCGTTCCGAAACGAGATCACCCCGGGAAACTTCATTTTTCGCACCCGCGAGTTCGAGCAGATGGAGATCGAGTTCTTCACTCCTCCTGCCGAAGCAGATGAGTGGTTTGATCACTGGGTCGAAGCCTGCTGGAACTGGTTCGTTGACCTCGGCGTGAACCCCGACAATATGCGCCGCTTCGACGTTCCAGAAGACGACCGGGCACACTACTCAACGGGCACGATCGACGTGGAATACCGTTTCGGATTCACGGGCAAAGAGTGGGGCGAACTTATGGGCGTCGCCAATCGCACCGATTACGACCTCGGCAGTCACACCGAAGCGTCGGGGCAGAGCCTCACCTACTTCGACCAGGCATCGGGCGAGAAGTACATTCCCTATGTCATCGAGCCATCGTTCGGCCTCACCCGAGCGATGATGGCGTTCTTGGTTGACGCATACGACGAGGAATCAGTGCCGAACGCAAAGGGCGGTGCCGACACCCGCACAGTGTTGCGCCTTGACCCGCGCCTCGCACCGGTGAAGGTCGCCGTGCTGCCACTGAGTCGCAACGAACGCCTGTCACCGCTCGCGCGTGAGGTTGCCGATACACTCCGCAACCGGGGGTGGAACATCGACTTCGACGATGCTGGCGCAATCGGTCGCCGCTACCGCCGCCAAGACGAGGTTGGCACGCCATTGTGCGTCACGGTCGACTTCGACTCGCTGGACGACAATGCCGTCACCGTGCGCGACCGCGACACGATGGCTCAGGAGCGCATTCCGCTCGACGCGCTTGAGGCGTACCTCGCCGATCGACTCAAGGGCGCCTAACGCCGCAGCATACAAGAACCGCCTACCGCCAGCTCGATGAGCTGCGGTAGGCGGTTCTTGTATGACCGGGTCGCGAGAGGTAGTCGCGGTGGGGTCAGTCGCGGGGTGCGACTTACGCCTGCGGCGATGCCTCAGTTGCGGGGGTGGCAGCCACGTCAGCCGCTGCAGCTGGCACTTTGGACGAAGCGTCGTCGTCGCGCAAGCCCTGCGCAACGCCACGACCGGTGGCTTGCCCTTGAATGATGTCGCGCAGGTTGATTCCCGTCGCGGCTTCAACGGCATCGAAGGTTGCGCGCATTCCGGCGGCAGACTCACCTGCGATGTGCTGTGATGCTCCGGCTCCGCCAAGCACCGTGATCGAGCCGACTTTGTCGAAGCCACGAGCAAACTCGGTCATCATCGGCACGAGCGCCTCGAGTGCGCGCTGCGCGAGCAGCGCCTCTTGGTTGCGTGAGAGCGCTTCGGCTTCAGCCTCGATTGCTTTCGCGCGCGCCTCACCGGTGACGCGAACCGCGTCTGCCTCAGCCTCGGCGCGAAGACGTGTCGCGGCAGCTTCTTGAGCCGCGATCTCAGCGCGGGCTTCGGCTGCCTTCACCTCGCCATAGGCGTCGGCGTCGGCGGAGCGCTGCCGTTGGTAGAGGTCGGCATCGGCGACCTTCTTGATGTCTGCGTCGAGCTGTGCCTGCTTGTTCTCGGCGCCCTGCAGCAGCACGGCCTGCTCGCGCTCGGCGCGTTCCAGTGCTTCAGCCTGGTCTGCCTCGGCGCGGGCGCGGCCGACTTGGGCGGCTGCGGCGGCGGTATTGCGGTCGTAGGCGGTCTGCTCGATGAGGTTCGCCTCGTCGGTGGCGAGCTGGCGAGCCTTGACTTCACGTGCGGCGTTGATGCGAGCAACATCGGCTTCACGGCGCACGCGTTCGACTTCGCTGGCTCCCAGCGCGTCGATGTAGCCGTTCTTGTCGGTGATTCCCTGAATCTGGAACGAGTCGAGAATCAAGCCCTGCGACAGCAGATCGTGCTTGATGCCCTCGGCGATCTGGTCTGACAGCTTCTGGCGGTCCATCATGAGCTGCTCGACGGTAAGCGTCGCCACCACGCCGCGCAGTGCGCCTTCGAGTTGCTCGGTGGTGAACTGCTCGATGGCGGCATCCTGCGAGAGAAAGCGCTCAGCAGCCCGGCGCACAAGCTCGGGTTCCGAGCCGATCTTGACCAACGCGACGCCGTTCACGTTCACCGTGACGCCAGTGGATGACTGCGCAGTCGGTTCGATCTTGATCTGGCGTGCGCGAAGCGAGATCATCTCGGCGCGTTGCGTGAGCGGATTCACCAGGGCGCCACCGCCGGTGATTACGGCGATGCGCGACGACGAGCCGCCGACGCCCTTCTGCGTGCGACCAACTACTACGAGGGCTTGGTCTGCCTTTGCAACCTTGTACCACGAGCGCACGAAAATGAGCAGGATGGCCAAGAGGATGAGCACCGCAACGACGATGCTGGCGATGAGCACAATGAGGCCCCCGCTACCGATGAGATCCACTACGTTCCTTCCAGGTTGAAGCGTCGTTCTCGACGGTACCCGTTAGAACACAGCGCAGGGCGAATGTACCGAGATCTGTGGATGAAGGGTGGGCAACGCAAAGGGCGCCGAGTGCAGAGCGGATGCTCTGCGCCCGGCGCCCCGCATTCTGCTACTGCGAGTTGTGCTGACCGCGGCGGCGAATGGCCAGAACAAGTGCTCCCGAGAGCAGCAGCCCGCCAGCGAGCGGAAGCAGCCAGCCTCCGTCGAAGCCAGTTGCCGGAAGCGCGGCAACCTGAGACGCATCGGTTACCTCAAGATCAGCGAAGACGCTGATGCCATCGGCTCGCACCTCGATCTCGTGCGATCCTGCGACCGTCGAGACAGGGATGGTGACTGACACGCTGAGGGCATCATCATCCGCAACGACCGACGCGAGAAGCACGGGATCTGAGTGGAGCCAGATCTCTACTGTCTCGCCGGCGGCGACTCCCTTGGCGGTGACAGTGATCGAGCCTCCGGCCACCACCTCGCTGCTTGAGAGGGTGACGCTTGCCTCTGTCGTCGGATCCACTGGTTCCGGTTCGGTGGTCGGGTCCGGGGTCGGCGTCGGTGACGTCGTCGGGTCCGGGGTCGGCGTAGGCGTAGGCGTAGGCGTAGGCGTCGGTGTGGGCACGGGTGTGCCGTCATACGTCAGCGCAGGGGCCGTGGTCACGACGTGCCGGGCCAGTGTCTCTTGCTCGAGCGCGTAGCCCATCGCAAGCACCTCTGCGTCAGTCCAGGCTGTGCCGACGATCTGCATCGCAACTGAGTAGCCGTGCTCGTTCGTTGCCACTGGGACGACGACCGTAGGCAGACCCACGTTGGAGGTGAGAACGCCGGTTGAACGGTCAGCGCTGTGCTGGTTGCTGTTGCCGTCGTTGTTGTAGATGTCGCTCAAGAATCCGGCGTACACCAGCACGTCGACTCCCTCCGCCTCCATCCACTCCTCGATGATCTCCTTGTACTCGGCGCGATAGTCGAGCCACGCGTCAACCTCTTCATCTGTCATGCGAGGTGTGTCGTTCAGTTCTTGCTGGCGGTACAGGATCACGTTGGGATCAGCCCGCAGTTCGTTGCCGTCAGCGAAGGGGAACAGACCGTTCTGCTTCTCGATGTATCGTGCCCATCCTTCGATGCTTCGACTTCCGCTCGGCGATGACGGCCGATCAGGCGTAGCATCCAGCTCGACCATCGTCGCGCCAGCGGATTCGAGAGCGGCGAACTGCGACTGCACCGTAGCCCCGGTGTCGTCGTCTGCATAGGCCGAGACGAACGAATCAGGCAGGTAGCCCACACGCACACCCTGAAGTGCCGACGTGTCGAGTGCTGCCGTCCAGTCCTCGGGACGGTGCTCATCAGCTTCGGCCGTCAGGATGTCGTCGGGGTCTGTTCCGGTGGTGGCGTTCAGCAGGTAGGCAAGGTCGGTGACTGTCCGGGCGATGGGGCCCGCGTAGTCCTGAGCCCACGACAACGGCATAACGCCTGTGTCGCTGGCCATTCCGTCTGTGCCGCGGAAGGTCGTAAGGCTTGACCCTACGGTCGGCGCGTACAGTGACACGCCGGTCTGGGTTCCCAACGAACCGGCTGCCAAGCTCGCGGCCACCGAAACGGCAGATCCGCCACTGGAGCCGAACGATGTCTTCGACGGGTAGAGCGCGTTCCACACTTGCCCGAAGTAGCTCTCGCTACGGCTGCCTGAGTTGGCGAACTCCGAGAGATTCGCCTTGCCGATGATCACGGCGCCCGCTTCGCGCAACTGCGCAACCTGGAAAGCATCATGGTCGGGCTGGTAGTCAGCGAGAGCAGCGGTGCCGCCAGAAGTGGGCATATCGAAGGTATCGAACAGGTCTTTCACCGCGATGGGAATGCCGAGCAGTTCGCCCGTTGCGCCGCCTGCGCGCGCCGTATCAGCGGCACGTGCCTGCTCGAGCGCGGTGTCTGCAATGGTGATGAAGGAGTGGTAGCCGAACTGGCCCTCGTCATACACATTGATGCGGTCCAGATAAGCCTGGACGATCTGCTCTGACGTGGTCACGCCAGACTCCATGTCGGCTTGCAGCTGCTCGATCGTCTTGTTTACGACGTCGTACGCAGAACTGGTCACAGCGTCAGCGGTTGCTGGAACGGCTGGCATTGTCAAAGTCACCGCGTCTGCGCATTCAAGGCTTGGATCGAGCGCTCCGATATCCCAGTTCGCCACCGAGCAGATCTCATCGGTCGAGAGCCCGGTGAGGTCGGGCGCGGTGGCAAGAGCCTCGAGATCCATTGCCGCGTCAGCTTGCGAACCCGCCTCATCCGAGCCGGCGATGATGAATCGAGCCAGCGACTGCGTCTCTCCGGGAGCGATTTCGAGGGTGTTGATGTAGCCGACGAAGTTGGCTTCGTGTCCCTCGGTTGCCATCGCAGTCGTGAACGGATCACGTTCTTGGTTGCCCGTGCCCGCGAGGGCGCCCTCAAACGGTGCGGGCGTTCCCAGCACCACTCCGATCGGGCGATTTTCATCGTCGGTGGTTGCCGAGAGAGTCCACGCGTCCTCTGCCGTTACAAGGTCGTCACCGCTGGACGTCGACCTAATCAAGCTCTGGTCACTTCCCGACCCATAGCCGAGAGCTCCACCGAAAGACACCTCGACCGTGAGGGGTGCGCTCGTCGTGTTGGTGAACGAATCGAAGTAGCGGGCGGTGTCGCTATCGATGTCGATCGAAATGTCGCGCGTCATGCTGATGCCAGCAAGCGGGACTGCTGCGGTGCTCTCGTACTCACTTGTGCCGTCGAAGCTGAGGCTGAACCCGCGCATCATCTCGCCGTTGAACCGAACAACGTCATCGGTGGTGACGCGCACGAAGATATTGCCGAATCCATCCACGCCTGATTCGCTGATCGCGCGGATGCTGCCGGTGTCGAGCCCGGGTCGAGCGGAGTCGTGGAACTGCCACTCTGCTTCGTTGCCCGTCGTGACGGCGGTGACGGCTTGGGCGCCGACCGTGGGCACTACGCAGGCAGTTGCGACCATCAGGGCGGCACCGCCAATCGCGAGGCGCCTTGTGTGTTTTCTTCGCTGGTATGGCGTGGCCATAGGGAAGTACTCCAATGGGGAGGGGCGTGGTGGTTGCATCCGAGAGGACCGCTGGCGACGTTAGTGACGTCATATGTCCGACTTGTTTCGAACAAGCCGGACTCTTGTTTCAGGTCTCATCAGGCAATCAACCGACGCGCACCGGGCCGCGAAAACGGCCATCGCGCATGATGGGCTCGTATCTAGCCCGTCACCTCGAGCGACTCGTATGAGGTGTTTCCACTCACCACGTCGCCGTACGCGCGCATGAGCATGCCGCGTAGAACGGATTCGTCGACTTTCTCAAGATCCTTCACGTAGAGACACGCGACGCTCGAGGTGTGCGGACCGAGGTCAGTCATTGCGGCAGCGTGTCGTTCGAGTGCGTCGAAATAGATCGTGGATGCGGCTTTGCGGGGCGCAAACGCAAGGATGGGCATATCGCCCTGGTTGCCGGTCGCGTAGCGGTAATGGCAACTTCCGAAGCCGATGATCGTGCCCCACAATTCGGGCTCGCGCCCGCTGATCTCGCTCATGAGCGCGACGAGAACCTCGGCGTCGCGGCGCCGAACTGCTGGCGTTACTTCTGCAATGAAGGCCGCGACGCTGCCGCCTGTCTTGTCCACTTCAACCCTTTTCCGTCTTCGCCGCTGCCTTCATGGCCCGTTTATGCTCTCGCACCTTTGTCAGGGACTCTGCAGAGACGATATCGGCGACGCTGCGAAAAGAGCCTTCCTCGCCATATGGAGTGGATGCTTCGCGCCATCCAGCGCCCTCATAGCCGTACTGCTTGCCAATCAACGCGAGAAAGATCTTTGCCTTCTGCTCGCCGAATCCGGGCAAGGCCTTCAACCGCTTGAGAACGGTGGCGCCATCGGGCGGTGAATCGGAGCCAGATGCCGGACGACTCCAGATAGCGGCGGCATCGCCGTTCCACTCTTCGGTGATGGCCGTGCACAGCAACTGCACACGCCGCGCCATCGACCCGGGAAAGCGGTGCACGGCGGGAGTCTTCTTGAATTGCTCCACGAAGGCTTGTGGCTCATAGCCAGCAATGCTGGCGGCGTCGATCGACCCGATGCGCTGCGAGATCTTGAGCGGGCCAGCGAACGCAGATTCCATCGCGATCTGCTGGTCGAGCAGCATGCCGATGAGCAACGCGAGCGGATCTTCGGTGAGGAGTTGATCTGCGGCATCGTCGCCTGTGATGTGAAGGCTCATGCGCTCTAGTCTTTCACTGCGGTGGGAGGATGGGCAGGTGGCAGATTCTGATGGTGCCTTCAACAACCTGGTTGCGCACGCGCACGACGCGCATTTCGTGATCGTCGGCGGCGGGATCGCAGGGCTGACTTTCGCCTATGAGTGCGCAAAGGTGGGCATCGCCGTAACGCTGTTCGAGAAAGATGATGAACTCGGCGGCACGATCGCGTCCGTGGAGCTTGATGGCGTGCGCATCGACACGGGCGCCACCTCGTGGCAAGCGAAGAGCCCCGCAATGAGTGCTCTGATCGCCGAGCTCGGGTTGCAAGATCGCGTTGTCACGCCCGCCAGAGACCAGGTGTGGATTGCTGACCCCGCTCGCGGGTGGGCAGCCCCGCTTCCCGCTGACACCGTGCTGGGCATTCCCGCGAACACGTGGGATGAGTCGGTGCGTCGTGTCATCGGCTGGGGCGGTACGTGGCGCGCGTACCTTGATCGGTTGCGGCCACCACTCACCATCGGGGTTTCACGAAATCTCGGTGCCCTCGTGCGCTCGCGCATGGGAGAGAAAGTGCGGGATCGCCTTGTGGCGCCGCTGACATTCGGGCGCTTCGGCATCGCACCCGAAGACGTCGACGTCGATATCGCCGCTCCCGGTCTGAACGCCGCGCTGACACGCACCGGTTCGCTGGGTGGCGCCGTCTCAGACCTGCTGGTCGACCGCAATCGGGAAGCTTCGATTCACAGCCTTGACGGGGGAATGCCGCAACTCGTCGAGGCCCTGCGAGCACGGCTGGTTGAGCTCGGGGTCGTGATGCGCACGGGCGCGACGGTGACGGCTGTCGAACGTTCCCAAGACGCTCACTGGCAGGTGCATGTCGAAGCGGCCGAGGGTGACGTTCGCGAATCGTCTGAAGTCGTGCACAACGCCACCGTCGTTGTGCTTGCGACTCCCGAGGCGATCAGCCGTGACCTGGCGGCGCAGGCGCTTGGCCGGCCGCTCGCGACCGCGCGGGCGAACGTGCACAGCCGCGAGATTGTGACCCTGGTTCTGGCTGCGCCAGCGCTCGATGCGGCAGCGCAGGGCACCGAGGTGTACGCGGTGCCCGGATCGTCTCGAGCGTCGGGAATCGTGCACCAGACTGCACGCTGGCGGTGGCTCGAACGCGAGACCGACGCCGGGCGCCACGTGGTGAGTGTGGCGTTTGACACCGACGGAGATCCTGCAGGGGTGACCGACGCTGAGCTTCGCACGAGCGCCGTGGAGGCGGCATCAGCTCTATTGGGTGTCGCGCTCAATGAGGCGCACGTGCGCGGGATGCACCGTGCGCGTTTTGTGCTTGACCAACCGAAATCGACCCGTGATCACGCCGAGAGGCGCGCCGGTGTGCGGTCAGAGCTAGCCGAGGCGGGCGACCTCGTTGCGGTAGGCGCGTGGCTGTCGGGAAGCGGGCTCGCGCAAGTGGTCGCAGACGCCGTGAGTGAAGCGGATCGAATCCGAAGCGCGGTGTTGTGGGGTGAGGCCGGTGGTGACTAGTCGATGATCCGTTGTTCGCGCAACCCCGAATACCTGGATTGGCATATAGGGCTACTCTGGACACACCAATAGGCGCATCACCGAGCTTAAGGAGGCCCCCATGAGAGGCAAATCAGGACTCGTAGTCGGCCTGGCCGTCGGATATGTACTCGGCACACGTGCCGGGCGCGAGCGTTACGACCAGATCAAGACTCAGTGGAACAAGCTCTGGCAGCTCGACGTTGTTCAGGATCAGGTCACAAAGGCAACAGACTTCGCCAAGTCTTCGGCGATGGCGTTGCCGAGCACACTGTGGGATTCGGCCGTCAAGGTGGCCAAGGCGGCGTCATCGAATGGCTCCGCTGGCTCGAAGATCGATGCCGTCATCAAGGCGAACAAAGATTCCGCCGCAGACGTCGCCCAGGCCGCTGAGACGACGGCCGCCGCGGTGAAAGATGCAGCGGAAGACGCAGCGAATGACGTCTCAGACGCTGCCGACGAAGTAAGCGAAGCAGCCAAGAAGTCAACTCGCAAGCGCACCGGAGCCTGATATGCCCACGCCTCGTGGATACCGCGACCGCGCAGACGACAGTTTTCTGTCACTGCTCGGCGACCTGCCCGAACTGATTCGAAACCTGGTCATCGCCGAGGTCGATGCAGCGAAAACGTGGGCAACGCGAGCCGCGCAGGATGGCAAGTGGGGTGCGATCTGGGTATTTATCGCGCTGTTCTTCCTTTTCTGGTCGATCCCCGTCTTCGGCACTTATCTCATCGCCGGCCTGTCGTCGTGGTGGCCGGTGTGGCTGTCAGCTCTGACCATCTTCGTCGTGATGATCGTCGCCACCGTGGTGTTCGCACTGCTCGGGTTCATGCGATTCCGCAACATGGTCAAACGACAGAACCCCGTTCAGTCGATCACCAAAGACATCAAGGAGATGAGCGATGAGCTCTGACGCGCCACAGATCCTGCCGCGCACAGCGGTGCCCAATGGGCTGGTCGATCCCGTCGAGAAAGCCCGAGCTGAGCTCAAAGCGGCGCTGGCTGCGATCGAGATCAAGGGGAATGTTCCCCGCCGACTCGCGGACCGCCTCGACGAGGCGACACTGAAAATCAAGAAGGCTCAGCAACGCAATCCTGAACGCGCAATGGCGGTCGCTGTTGCCGGTGCGGTGACCGTAGGGGTCGCCGTGTGGGCCCTGGTGAACTCGATCACTCGCTGACGTATCAGCTCGATCACGTTGTCGGGCTTTTCTGAGATGAACCGTGCATTCACGGGGTATGCTCAGGAAAGGCAGTGCAATGGTGCGAAATGCTGCCGATAGTGCGCAATCCCGATTCAGATGCGCGCGTCGGCTGCTCGAACTTATCGTGGGCGGTCGACTGCACCACGAGAGTCAAACCCCATGAAACCAGTGACACAACCGATTCATACCAAGCCCCTGGCCGGCTGGCGCGTTCTCGTGCCTCGCGGTGGCCCGTGGGGCGACGGTGTTGCCGCGAACTTGCGCAAGCAGGGGGCTGTGCCCGTCATCGCTCCGCTGATCAACTTCGCTCCGGCTGACGATCAGGCAGCGCTCGAGAAATCACTTGCCGACCTTGCGGCCGGTCAGTTCGAGTGGCTCACAGTCACGAGTGCGACGACAGTTGACGTTCTCTACGCATATCGCGCGAAGATTCCCGCAACGACCAAGATCGCCGCGGTGGGCGAAACGACCGCGGCGGCGCTGATTGCGGTCGGTTACGACGTCACGTTGGTTCCCGCCGAAGACAACTCCGCCGCTGGCATGGCCGAGCAGATCCTGGCTCTTGAGACCGAGCCACGAGAGATCCTCACGCTGCGCAGCGAAATCGCAAAGCCGGTGCTCACTCGAATGCTCAAGGCAGCCGGGCACAACGTGCGAAGCGTTGTCGCCTACCGCACGGTCGGCGTGCCGGTGACTGATCGAATCGCCGAAGACGTGCGCTCGGGCAGAATCAACGCGATTCTGATTACGAGCGGGTCGGTAGCCACGCAGGTCTACGAGCAGTTTCCGCATGTTCCCGACTCAACCGTGATTGCTGCGATCGGGCCGCGCACTGCAAAGGATGCGCGCAAGGCAGGGCTGGGAGTCGACGTCATCGCGCAGACGCAGACCGTTGATGCGCTTATCGAAGCCGTTGGCAGATTTCCGCTTCCCCACGCGGCAGACGAATTCGCCCCGTGACCGCTCCAGCGCGAGTCGTTGTGCTCGCGGGCGGAGTAGGCGGCTCGAAATTCGTGCTCGGCGTCAGAGACGCACTTCGTGCGCGTGGCCTCGCAGACACAACTGCTGCGCTGACCGTCGTCGTCAACACCGGTGACGACCTGTGGCTGTCTGGTGTGCGCCTGCAACCTGACGTCGACTCGATCACCTATGCCCTCGCTGGAGTCAACAACTCTGAACAAGGCTGGGGTCGCGCGGGCGATACCGAAAGAGTGAACGAAGAGATCCAACAATGGGGGGCTGGTTGGCCTTGGTTCACCCTGGGTGATCTCGACCTGGGCACTCACCTCGCTCGCACCGGGTGGCTGCGTGAGGGCCTCACCCCGACACAAGTGCTCGAACGGATGTCAGCGCGATGGCAGCTTGGCGCACGTCTGCTGCCCATGACTGACGCTGAGGTCGACACGATTGTCGAGCTGAACGATGCCAGCCGCATGCATTTTCAAGAGTGGTGGACGCGTCATCGAGCCCGGCTCGCCCCGGCACGCTTCGAAAATCCCGGTATCGATGAGTCTGCGCCAGCACCCGGAGTCGAAGCAGCGATCGCCGAGGCCGACATTGTGCTGCTTGCTCCCTCGAACCCGGTGGTGTCGATAGGTCCCATTTTGGCTGTGCCCGGCATGAGCGAAGCGCTGCGTCAGACGTCAGCCGCGGTCGTCGGTGTCTCGCCGATCATCGGCGGTCGGGTGGTTCGCGGTATGGCCGACGTCTGCCTCGGCGCGATCGGCGTTCAAACGTCTGCCGCCGCTGTCGCCGCACACTACGGATCTCGTGCTGACGGCGGTGTGCTGGACGCGTGGTTGATCGGTGAGGAAGACTCGGCCGAGAGCGCAGCCATCGACGACGCCGGCATTCGTTCGGTCGTTGTGCCGCTTTGGATGAAGGATGCTGCGAGCTCCGCCGCGCTCGCTGAAGCGGCACTGTCGGCCGTGAGTATCTGACGTGCCCGAACTGTCGAGCATCGCGTGGATTCTGCTGGCAGTTGCCGCGGTGACGGTGGGCGTCTCTAAGACCGCGGTTCCAGGAGCGAACACCATCTCCATTGCCATCTTCGCGGCAGTCTTACCCGCGAAGGAGTCCACGGGCGCCCTGCTCATCTTGCTGATCGTGGCCGACGTCTTTGCGGTTCTGATGTATCGGCGTTCGGCGAATTGGGCGGCATTGCTTCGCCTTGCGCCCGCAGTGGTGGTGGGCCTGCTGCTCGGTGTGGGGTTCTTGTATCTCGCGAACGACCTGTGGGTGAAGCGAACCATCGGCATCATTCTGCTCGCGGTGATCGCCATCACGTTGCTGCGCCGGCGAATGCAGTCCACGGTGTCAGATGCGGCCCCTCACCGCGTTGCGGCTGCGACATATGGCACTCTCGGCGGCTTCACCACTACGGTCGCCAATGCTGGCGGTCCGGTGATGTCGATGTACTTCCTCGCGGCACGGTTTTCGGTGAAGGAGTTCCTGGGCACGGCCGCTTGGTTCTTTGCTCTGGTGAACCTCGCGAAACTGCCGTTTTCGATCAGTCTGGGGCTGGTAACCCCCACGGGACTGCTGCTTGACCTCGTGCTGGTGCCGCTGGTGGTTGTCGGAGCCCTAGGCGGCCGCTGGCTCGCCAGCCGACTGAACCAGCAGGTCTTCGAACGCCTGGTGATCGGTTTCACGATCGCGGGCGCGCTTTACTTGCTGTTGTCTCCCTGAACAGTCCCCCGGGCCAGTACCGCCGTGGTGCGAGGCCCAAGTCCTAGGCGCTGCGCGAGGCCAAGATGCTCGGCCGTGTCGACATCGCGGCGAAGAGATGATTCGCCGGGCACATCGAGCGGGGCGTGGCGCATAGCAAGGTGCCTGGCGAACGAGCCCTCACCAAAAGCTGTCTTCCACGTCGCCCCTGCTTGCATCGTCACCAGCGTCGAACCGGTGCCATCCGCATCCGCGACTACGCCTTTATCAGCGGATGCTGCGCTGTTGAGCGCTCGCTCCAGATCACGCGGTTGCAGCGCCGGTAGATCTGCGAGCAGCGCTGCCCGCAGCATCCCTTCGGGCACGGTTTGGATACCGAGATCGATCGCGTCATTGAGCCCGTCGGCATCGCCCTCGTCAACGAATCGCAGCCGCGGGATATCGGCAGCGTGTATGGCCAGGGTGGGGTCGTCGGTGACCACGACGATGCGCGTGACCACGGTGCAGGCGGCAACGGCCGCGATCGTATCGAGCGCGATCGCGCGAGCGAGCGCAACGCGGTCGACGCCCGACACATCAAGGCGCGATTTGCCGCGCGTTGCAGCCTTCACCGGAATGACGACCGCCCACCCGTCGGGTGAGTGGTCGTGGGTCACGAGGTGAACCGGGCGCGCAATCTCGGCAGAATCTCAGCGCCGTACATGCGCAAGAACTCTTCTTGGTCGTGCCCAGGGTCGTGGAAGACGAGGTGACGGAACCCGAGGTCGACGTACTGGGCAATGCGCTCGACGTGCTCGTCGGGATCGGTCGAGACGATGAAGCGGGACGCGGCGCGTTCGACGGGCAATTCTGAGGCGAGCCGCTGCATCTCGATCGGGTCGTGCACGCCCATCTTCTCTTCTGGCGACAGGGCGAGCGGGGCCCAGAACCGCGTCTTCTCGAGCGCAGTGGCGTGATCGGGGTGGTATGACACCTTGACTTCCATCAGCGTGTCGATCGACCCAGCGTCGCGGTCAGCTTTCGAGAGACCGTCTTTGAGTGCGGGCAGAAGCGTCTCGGAGTAGAGGGCAGGGTCTTTGCCGCTGGTGGTGATGAACCCATCGGCGATACGGCCCGCTAGGCGCGTAGCGGCCGGGCCCGCTGCACCGATGTAGATCGGCACTTTGTTCTCAGGAGAAGGACGGTCGTAAACCGTGGCATCTTTCACCGAGTAGTAGGTGCCGTCAAAGGTGACGCGCTCGTCGTCCCAAAGCTTCTCGATCAGTGTGATGGCCTCTTTCAACCGCTGAAAGCGCTCTGGTGGCTCGGGCCACTCAAGGCCCAGCGTCACTTCGTTGAGCGCTTCGCCCGTGCCAACGCCGAGCACGATGCGACCCGGGTACATCACACCGAGAGTTGCGAAGGCCTGTGCGATGACGGCCGGGTGATAGCGGAACGTCGGGGTGAGCACCGAGGTGCCCAGCACCACTCGCGAGGTGCGCGCGCCGGCGGCGCCGAGCCAGGGGAGCGCGGCGGGCGCGTGGCCGCCGTCGTGCATCCACGGCTGAAAGTGGTCAGAGAGAAATACGGAGTCAAACCCCATCTCTTCAGCGAGAACGGTGAAGTCAACCAGCTCGCTCGGGCCGAACTGCTCGGCAGAGGCTTTGTACCCGAAGCGCAGGGGAATGGTCATGATGGTCCCTTCTCTGTGCGCACATCGGCGCGTGTGTTTACATCGACGAACTCTGAGCCATCTGCGCGGGCGAGTCGCGCGCGGAACGCGTCGACCGTGCCGGGCCAAAGCAGCGTAAGCCGCCCTGAGCGTTCGTCAACGTACCAGTTGCGGCAGCCGCCGACCATCCAGGGGGTGGATGCTGCGGCCTCGGAGATCTCTTCGCTATAGGCCCGCTCGGCATCCGGATCGACTCGCAAGACCCCGGAACGAGAGCGCACCAGCCCGCGCACCGCGTAGGCGGCCTGCTCTTCGATCATGAGCACTGACGACGAGTGACCAAGAGCGGCATTGGGGCCGTCGAGCACGAACATGTTGGGAAAACCTGCGACGACAGTCGACCCGAACGACGTCATGCCCATCGACCAGTGCTCGTCGAGGGTTTCGCCCTCTTCTCCCGTAACCAATTCCGCGTACGGCTGACTGGTCGTGGCGAAACCCGTAGCGAGCACCAGCGCGTCAGCCTCATATGACTCGCCGCTGGCTGAGACCAGAATGTTGCCGCGGATCGATGTGAGCGCGGACGCTTCGAGGGTGACCGCGTCTGAGGCGACGGCGGGATAGAACTCATCTGAGAGCAACACGCGTTTGCAGCCGAAGTCGTAGCCGGGGGTGAGCGCCTCCCGCAGTGCGGGGTCTGGCACCTGTGCTGCGAGGTGGGCCGTCGCAGTGGCCTGGGCGGCCGCGGCAGCTTCAGCATCCCCTGAGCGGGAGGCGAACCGGGCCTCGCCCTCGGCATACAGTTCCGCGCGCAGGCGAGCCAATTCTGCCGGACGAGATGCGAAGCGTGCGCGCTGATCGTCGGAGTAGGGTACCGCTCCGCGTGGCACGATCCACGCCGGCGAACGCTGAAACAGAGTGACGTGCGCCGCTGTGCGCGCGAGTTCTGGCACGAGCTGAATCGCGCTGGCTCCAGTGCCGACAACGGCGACGCGAAGGCCAGCGAGATCGGCGGAATGATCCCACCGTGAAGAGTGGAAGATCGGGCCCGCGAACGAGTCGAGGCCGTCGAGCTCGGGGATGGACGGCTCTGTCAGCCGACCGCAGGCTAGAACGAGGGCTCGCGCTGTGATTTCAGACGATTGAGTGGTGATGCGCCAAAGCTCTGCTTCAGCATCCCAGTTCGCCTGAAGCATGGCGGTGCGCAGGTGCAGACGCTCGCCGAGGCCCTCGTTGAGGGCGACTGTTTCGAGGTAGGCGCGAATCTCGCTGCCCTGAGCGTAAAGGCCCGACCAGTCGGGGTTGGGGTGGCTGGCGAAGCCGTAGAGATGCGCGGGCACGTCGCAGGCAACACCGGGGTAGGTGTTGTCGCGCCAGGTGCCTCCGACCGAGGCGGCACGCTCGAGCATGACGAAATCGTCGATCCCCGCGCGCCGAAGCGCAATCGCCATGCCCAGCCCCGCGAAGCCAGCGCCGATGATCGCCACGTCGTGGGTGCGCGTCATCGCCCCACCTCGCGGTAGTCGGTGGTGCGTTGGCGGAACGGCCGAAACAGGCGCGCGGTCATTGCCCTCGCGTCGTGCACCGGAAGCTCTTGACCGCACTCGATGCCAGCTTCGGGCTTCACCCTGCCATCGAGCAATGTGCCGCCCAGATCGTCGCCACCCGAGCGCAACAAGACGGCAGCGATTTCGCGGCCCACTCGGGTCCATGGAATCTGAATATGGGGGATGCTGCCAGAGAGCATCAGACGAGATACGGCGACCATCGCTCGATGCTCGTCAACAGGCGCACGGCCCGTGACCAGAGAAACTCCCCCGGCGGGCCCGGGCAGAGGGATCGGCACGAACTCGTTGAAGCCTCTCGTAGCGCCTTGAATCTCACGAAGCCCGCGCAGGTGTTCGACGCGCTCGACCGCCGTTTCGACGTGGCCGTAGAACAGCACCGATGTCGATTGGAATCCGGCGCGGTGTGCAGCGGTGATTCCTTCGATCCACCGGTCGATCTCGAGGTCGCCGGGTGCCACCAGAGCACGCACGCGCTCGCTCATGACCTTCACCCCGGTGCCCGGGACCGTGTTGACCCCGGCATCCCTCAGCGCGGCGAGCGCACCGTCAAGACCCAGACCCCCGCGGTCAGCCAGATCGAAGACGTCTTGGGGGCGATAGGCGTGCAGATGAACTTCGGGGGCCGCGTGTCGCAGCGATCGCACGAGAGCGAGGTAGTCGGCAGGGTCACTTTCGGCCGGCAGCAGACCCTGCACGCAGATTTCGGTGGCGCCGAGTTGCACGGCATCGAGGGCGATTGCTGCGGCGTCGTCAAGAGTGAAGGTTGCCGGGTCGTTCGACGCCACCGCGCGCAGTCCGCTCGAGGTGAGGTTGCGGTTGACCACGAGGCTCACCGCCTCACCCACGGTGTAGCGACGTACATCATCGGCGGTGGCCGTCAGCGCATCAAGGTCGGAGCCGGTGGCGCAAAGCAGCGTCTGCCACTCGGTGTTGTCAAGGGTCAGCGGCTCTGACGCCGCGGCCTCGGCGAGTTGGCGCACCGAGTTGCCTGACAGGGCCCGTCTCGGCTCTTGCGGCGCGGTCGCCCGAACTCCCTGCTGGGCCGCCGGGTTTTGCGCAAGCCCGGTTCGAGGATCAGCCAGCGCCGCCACCGGCTCGCGCATGGCCGGGTCGAGCCAGGTGTCACCTTCTCGAATGAACTCGGGGTGAGCGGTCAAGCGTTCATGCAGCGCGAACCCCAACTCGGCCGTGCGCGCCGCGAGATCGTCAAGGTGCGGCCACGGGCGCTCGGGATTGACGTGATCCGCTGTGAGCGGCGACACCCCGCCCCAATCGTCAGCCCCCGCCCGCACGAGCAGGTCGAATTCCGCCGTGTCAGAGAGGTTGGGCGGCACTTGGATGCGCATGTTCGGCCCCATCACGACGCGCGCTGTCGCCACGGCAGCGACGTACTCAACAAGCGCTGCATCGGGTGCAGCCTGCATGGCGGTGCGGGGTTTGGCGCGGAAGTTCTGCACGATCACTTCTTGCACGTGGCCCTGGCGACTCCCATCGTCACGAGTGACCATATGAGCCTCGTGTGCATCGCGGATCGCAATCAACGACTCCGCCCGATCGTGCAGCGTCTCGCCGATGCCGACAAGGATGCCGGTGGTGAACGGAACCCGCTCGCGCCCCGCGTCTGCGATGACCGCCAACCGCACGGCCGGGTCTTTATCCGGAGAGCCGTAATGCACCTGCCCCGGCTCCTCGAAGAGGCGGCGCGAGGTGGTCTCGAGCATCATGCCCATCGATGGCGCGGTGGAACGCAGCTTCTTGATCTCGTCCGCGGTCATCACGCCCGGATTCAGGTGCGCGAGCATTCCGGTTTCGGCAGTGATCAGGCGAGCGATGTGACCGACGTAGTCGATGGTCGAGGCGAAACCGTGTTCGTCGAGCCAGGCACGCGCCTCAGGCCAGCGGTCTTCTGGACGATCGCCGAGCGTGAGGAGTGCTTCTTTGCAGCCGAGGGCCTGCCCCTGCCGCACAACGGCGAGAACCTGTTCCGAAGACATGAACGCTGGTTTGCTCTTCTTCAGCAGTTGGCCCGGCGTGTCGACGAAGACACAGTAGTGGCAGCGGTCACGGCACAGAGTGGTGAGGGGAACGAAGACCTTGCGTGAATAGGTGATCACTGCGGCTCTGCCCGCGTCGCGCAGCCCCTGGTCGCGAAGTGAGCTCGCGAGCTCGAGCAGCGCGTCAAGGCTGTCGCCAGTAGCGGCGAGGAGAAGTTCAGTCTCGGCGGTGCTCAGGCGCTCGCCGTTGCGCGCGCGTTTGATCGCGTTATGGAACGACGCGGGTAGCGCCTGCGGTGGTTCGAGCAGGGTCACCGAACCAGTCTTGCACCGCCTGAGGCCATCGGGTTCGCACGATCGTTGTCTTCCTGAGAGCAAAATGCCTCAAATCTTTCGCGCGACGCTGGCAGGATAGGTGCATGGTGACTCTGTTCCTTGACTCAACGCGACTCGAAGTCGTGCTGAGCGGCGCGGAGCGCCTCATGGCCTTTTACAAAGGAAACGTGGCGATCGAGCGGTCGACGATCGTTAAAGTGCAGCTGATCGACGACGCCTGGATGTGGCTTCGCGGAGTACCCAGCCCTGGAACGCATCTGCGCGGGGTGGTTGCTATGGGCACCTGGCATTCGACTGCAGCCGATGACTTTGTGGTTGTGCGTCGGCACCGCCCGGGAGTGGTCATCGACCTCGAGGGGCACCCCGAGTTTCAGCGCGTCGTTCTCACCACTCGGCACGGGCTAGAGCTCGTTCAGTCGCTTCGCGTCGACGCCGGTGATGAGCGCACCGAGGTCACGGTGATTGCGGCTGAGACGGGAACGATACCGACCGTCGTCGAGAAGAAGCCCCGCGCTCGCAAAGCCAAAGCGTCGATCGCTGGTTCCGAGTCCTAGCCTGCAGCTCAGCGCAACTCAGCGCAGCTCAGCGCAGCTCAGCGCAGCTCAGCGCAGCTCAGCGCAGCTCAGCTCAGCTCAGCGCAGCTCAGCTCAGCTCACGTCACGACGCCAGCTGACTAGTGCGCCGAGCGCGAGCAGCGCGGCCGCGTACCCGAGCAGAACGAGCCCGCCAGCCCACCACTCGAGGCTTTCGCCCGTGCCGCCGGGGGATGCCATTGTCAAGATGCTGGCCCCGACGAGAGCATCGCTGGCGGCTCCCGGCAGATACTGCGTAACCGCCGTCATGCCCTCGACGAAAGCGGCCGCGGTACGCGCGATCGGCTCGATGAACTGGGTGAACACCAGAACTCCCACGATCGCACCCACCTGATTGCGCACAAGCGAGCCGACGCCGATTCCCACGAACACCCACAACAGGGTGGCGATCATCATGCGGCCGATCATCGCCCACGTGTCGGTCGAATCGAGCTCAGTGTCGAGGCCGTACGCGGCAAGAAGCGCGGCCGATGGCCCCACGGTGGCGAGTACTCCCAACGCTCCGTACAACACGCCCAGCGGAACACTCGCGATCAGCTTGGCCCAGAGCACGCGGCCGCGGCGCGGCACCGCGAGGAAAGTGGGGGTGAGTGTTTTGTGGCGAAACTCACCGGTGACCAGCAGCGTTCCGATCAGCAGCGGAAAGACATAGCCCAATGAGGTCGCGGCGCTGTAGAGAACGGGGGCGATCTCGGATGCGGGCAGCTGCGGCGCTTCACCGGGGAGCGAGCCCGACGCAGATGCCGCGAAAACGAATCCGAGTGCCCCCGCGCTCGAGCCGACATAGAGCACGAACACGATCGCGAGCACCCACCACATTGAGGTGGAGAACTGCTTTGTGGTTTCGGAGCGGGTGGCCGCGATGAGGCTCATCGGGTGGCCTCACCCTCGTCGTTGCGTGAGAGACGGCCCGCGTCGTCGAACGATGAGAAGAAGGCGTCAGCTTCTTCATCGGCATCGGTGCGAACGTAGTCTTCCCACGGGCGATCGTCGTCGGACGGTTCGGGTGGGTCGAGATCTGACTCGGGTTCGAGTTCAGGTTCGGGCGCTGACTCCCGTTCGGGTTCAGGGTCGGGCGCTGACTCCCGTTCGGGTTCGGGTTCGGGTGCTGACTCCCGTTCAGGCTCGGGCGCTGACTCCCGTTCGGGTTCAGGTTCGGGGTCTGCTTCGGCTTCGGCTTCGGGTTCTGGTTCTGGTTCTGGTTCTGGCGCTACTTCGCCTTCGGGCGCTGGTGGCGGCTCTGTGCCAGCCGAACGCTCTTCGGCTTCACCCGTCGCGACGGTTCCGTCAGCGCTCGGGTGCGTGCGAGTGCCGTTTGCGAGCTCGAGGAACACCTCTTCTAGCGCCGGGCCGCGCCGGTGCAGCGACGATAGAGCGATGCCCGCATTCGCGGCAACTTGGCCGACCTGAGAGCCATCGAGTCCAGAGACAGTCAAGCCGCTGCGCAACACGTCGAAACTCACATTCGCCGAACGCAGCGCATCTGTCAGTGCGGCACGATCGGGCGCGTCGACGACGGTCGTGTATTCCGCCGGGTCGGTGAGTTCGTCCAGTCGGCCCTGGAACACGAGCCTTCCCCGCGAGATCATCACCAGTGCATCGACGGTCTGCTGCACTTCGGCCAGCAGGTGTGACGAGACGAGCACCGTGCGCCCTTCGCGCGCGAGCTGTCGCAGAAATCCCCTGATCCACTTGATGCCCTCGGGGTCGAGGCCGTTGGTCGGCTCGTCCAATACCAGCACCCCCGGATCTCCCAGCAGCGCGGTCGCCAGCCCCAGCCGCTGCCTCATACCAAGGGAATACCCGCCCGCGCTGCGCCCTGCAGCATCCGAAAGTCCGACAAGGCCGAGCACCTCATCGACACGTTTCTTCGGTAGGCCAGCCGCACGGGCATAGACCAGCAGATGGTTTGCGCCCGAGCGTCCAGGGTGAAAACTCGATGCTTCGAGCACAGCGCCAACGGTCTGCAACGGATTCGCCAGCGACCGGTACGCACTGCCACCGATTGTGGCGGTGCCTTCACTGGCACGCACCAGGCCGAGCAGAATGCGCAAACTGGTGGTCTTTCCAGCCCCGTTCGGCCCGAGAAATCCGGTGACTTGGCCGGGCTCCACGCGAGCAGTCAGCCGCGAGACTGCGGCGATGGTTCCGAAACGCTTGGTGAGCCTCGAGAATTCGAGCACCTGTCCATCCGGCATGCGAACCCCCTCTTCGTCGCGAGTGCTTCACCATATCTTTGCGGAGAGTTCGCCATTCGTGCGCGAAAATGTTGTTCGACGCGTCTTCACTGTGCCATCGGCAGTCGATCCTGAACGTGCTCGCGCAAGCGACCAAGCTCCCGCGGGTAGGGTGGCGCTCGTGAGCGAAGCGTCCGAATCCACTGTGATCACCCATACTCGAGCCGGTGTGGGGCGTCTTACCCTCAATAGGCCAAAAGCCATCAACGCCGTCGATATCGGCATGGTTCGCGCCTTGGCGAAGGTTCTCGATGACTGGGAGAGTGACACCGACGTCGAACTGATCGTGATCGACGGCGCAGGTGATCGTGGCCTGTGTGCGGGCGGTGATATTCGCGATCTTTCCGCGCGGGTGAGCTCGGGAGCGATCGATGATGCGGCCGAGTTCTTCCGCGCTGAGTACGCACTGAACGCGCGTATTGCCGAGTACCCGAAGCCCATCGTCGCTTTCGCCGATGGAATCACGATGGGCGGAGGCGTGGGGTTGGCGGGCCATGCTCGCTTGCGCATCGTCACCGAGCGCTCGAAGCTGGCAATGCCTGAGACTCGCATCGGCTTCACTCCTGACGTAGGCGGCACGTGGCTGTTGTCGAAGGCTCCTGGGCGAATCGGTGAGTTCTTGGCCCTGACGAGTGGGGTAATGGATGCTGCTGACGCGCTGTATGCCGGGTTCGCTGACCAGCTGGTGCCCGCAGATCACTTGCACGCGCTCTACGACGCATTCGAAACCCGCGCCGATCCCGCGAGCCCCGCCGAACTGGTGTTGCTCTTTGACGAGACGGCTCCCCCCTCGAAGCTTGAAGCTGCGCGCGAGTGGATCGACGACACGTTCTCGGCTGACACCGTCGCTGAGATCATCGAGCGACTGCGCGAGCGCACCGAAGATCAGGCGGCAACGACTGCCGACCTTCTGGAAGAGCTCTCGCCGACTGCGCTCACCGTGACGCTGGCGTCTGTGAGGCGAGCACGCCAACTCGGCAGCCTGCGTGAGGCACTCGAAGCCGAATACGGACTTGTGCTTTGGTTCGCGTCGACTCAGCCAGACTTGGTCGAAGGAATCCGTGCGCAGGTCATCGACAAAGACCGCACCCCGCGCTGGCAACCGGCTTCGCTCGGCGAGATTCACCCTGACATGCTCGAATCCGCCCTCAACTATCGCCCGGCCGTGGCGCTGTGGAGCTGACGTGTTCGACAGTCCCCTTTCGGCTTCCGCCTATGAAGTTCTGCAAGTACCGCCCGACTGCGACGAAGAGACGCTGCGCAAGGCCTACCGTCTGAGGCTTCGCCAAACGCATCCAGACACCGGCGGCGACTCGGCACAGTTCATACAGGTGCAGCGCGCCTGGGAACTGGTGGGAACTGCCGCGGCACGCCAAAGCTACGATCGGGGCCACGGTTTCGGCGAGACACCCGCCCCGGAGTGGTCGGGATGGCGCCCAACGCAGACCGAAACCCGCGATACCAGACCTCGCGCCCGTTCCTTCGGCCAGCCGGGCGGATGGCGTCGCGAGCGATACCTCACACTGATCCGCGAGTGGGCGGGCAGAGGGGTCACTCTGACCGATCCCTACGACCCGGCTCTCGTGCGCTCGGCGCCGCACCACATCAGACGACTGCTCGCTGACGCGCTCGCCGAAGAAGCGACCGCGCGTATCGTTGGCGACCTCGGGATGGGATACACCGTCTGGCACGACGTCGACGCGTCGGGGCGTGACGCGAGACCCGACGTCAAGATCGACCACATCGTTCTCGGACCCAGCGGCCTGTACGGACTGCTGTCAGAGGACTTCGGCGGTGCGATCAAGATGCGGCGCGGCGAGATCATCGGCGACGCGGTGTCGGGAGCGCCGATCGGCGATCTGCTGGCACGTATGCGCACGGCCGCCCGCGCGGCCCGAGTGAAGTTCAGCGGTGCGATCGTTGTGCTGCCCGATGACGACGTGGTGCAGGTGATCGACGAGATAGGAAAGGTGCGGGGGCTGCCGGTGGCCGTCGTCGCCCAGTCAGGACTCTCGGCGGTGTTGCGCCGCGGAATCACCGGTGCTCGTTCGATGGGCGGCAACGAGGTTTTCGACGTGCGAACCCGACTGCAGCAGACCGTTCGGTTTGCCTGAGCTGATCAGTCAGCGAGTCCGAAGAGCTCGAGCGGGTGGGTGATTCTCCACCACGCTGTGGGTTCTTCGACGTCAGACTGCAAGACGAGCTCGACCGATGCGGAATCCAAGGGGCCGTCGACGCTCAGAGTGCCGACCGGCTCGCCCTCGATGCGCGAGTCGTCGAGCGCGTAGGTCGTGTTGACAGTGCCTGAGTCCCCGTTCCACAAGATCACGGCGGCATCGTCGTTTGTGATGATGTCGACCGGCTCAGCCCAGAGCGTGTGAACCTGCCCAGCGACGGTGCCCGCGGTGACCGACGGGACGAGCTGCAGTTCTGCCTCGGTTTGGTCGTATAGCGCGCGGGAGACGTCAAGTCGCTCGTCGTTGTCAGGCTGTCCGAGAACAGCGGCGTACATCGTCACCGATGTTTCACCAACTGTGACGGTCTTGGCTGAGAGCAGGTTCCACGCGGTGAGCGTTCCGGTTTTGATGCCCAGCACCCCGGGATCTGAGAGTAGATCGTTGGTGTTCTCGACCAATCCGGCTCCCGGCAGTTCGACCGATTGCTTGGCGACGATTTCAGCGATGACCGGGTCGGCAAGGGCCTTCTGCGCGAGGGCGATGAGGGCCGCAGGTGTGGCGACGTTGCCTTCGTCGATTCCGGTCGGCTCGACGATTGTGATGTCTTCGAGGCCATGAAGACTGAGCCAACTGTTCGCAGCGCTCGCAAACACTGCGTCGGACGGCCATAGGTTGCTGGCGAGAATGTCTGCGTAGTTGTTCGCTGAGCCGATGAGCATGCCTTCGAGCAGCTGATACTCGGTCAGGCTGCCGTCTACGGGCACATCAAGCGCTGATTCGCCCCGGTAGCGATATTGCCAATAGTCCGCACTGTCTGCGTAGCTGAACGAGAACGAAGGCCCCTCTTCGCCGACGTTCAAGGGCATCTCGT
The DNA here is from genome assembly GCF_037204165.1 of Microbacterium marmarense. Lineage (NCBI taxonomy): Bacteria > Bacillati > Actinomycetota > Actinomycetes > Micrococcales > Microbacteriaceae > Microbacterium > Microbacterium marmarense. The sequence continues at coordinate 103,391 of NZ_JBBDGL010000001.1, read as the reverse complement.
CAAGAACAACCAGCGCGGTGACGACTTTGGTGATGCTGGCGATCGAATCGAGCTCTCCCGTTGACTCGAGCACGCCGGGGATCCCCGCGACAGCGATCGACGCGCTGCCCTCGTTTGGCCATGCCGGCGCAGCGTTGGGTGCACCGGCCGGCTGAACCTCGCTTGCGGTGATCGTCGGGGTCACGGCGTACAGCGGCCAGAGCAAGGTTGTTGCGAGGTACCCGCCGACGACCAGAAACACCGCGAGGATCGGCACGAGAACGCTCGCCCGCAAGGGTGAGCGGCGCGGCGCATCAGCCAGCAGGTCGGCGCCCACCGGAAGGTAACCAGAGTTGGTTCCCGTGAGGTCGGCGGGTGGGTTGCCAGTGGCGATCGAGGATTCATCGACCCATGTGAGTGCCAGAGTCGTTGCGGCGGGCTCGGTGATTGGCGTCGATTCCACCCTGTCGAGCGCTTCGTTGGAGTGCACATCTGCGACGTCGGGCGAATCGTCGACAGCGCTTGACTCGTCGCTGGGAGTCGGATCATCGAGGGGCGCCGCCAGCACATCGTCGCGGTCGAATGACAGATTCTCGAACTCGGCGGTGCGACGGGAACGCCGCGTCGGGGCCGGAGCGTCATCCACAGTCACCCGATCAAGATACCTCGCCGCTGGACGCGTATACTCATCGACACAACCACGGGAGTCCACCGAGCTGGGCTGAGAGGGAGCGAATCGCGCTTCGACCGTCGAACCTGATCTGGGTAATGCCAGCGCAGGGAGGAGAGATAGATGGCTACGTCCACGTCCACATCAGCATCCAATTCTGCATCTCGCGGAACACCGAACGCACCCGAGCGGGTCTTGAAATGGCGCGTCGTCGATATCGTCGTCGCCAGCGTGATCGGTGTCGCATCCGGCCTGATCTTCTTGGCCTGGAATGTGCTCTACCAGGGACCTTCCGCGCTGCTTGAGCCGCTACTGCCAGGGTTGCAGGGGCTCTTGGATGGCCCCTGGCTGTTCGCCGGAGTGCTCGGCGCGCTCATCATCCGCAAACCCGGTGCCGCGCTTTACACCGAGCTTCTCGCCGCAGCGGTGTCAGCACTCACACTCGTGGGCAACACCTGGGGTGCGTTCCTCACGCTCGAGGCGGGCCTCATTCAGGGTCTGGGTGCCGAACTGATCTTCTTGGCATTCTTCTATCGGCGCTGGTCGCTGCCGGTGGCCATACTCGCAGGCATGGGCGCGGCTCTTGCCGGCGGCATCAACAATCTTGTGCTTTGGTACGCCGGTGCCGATCTGCAATTCGTTGTGGTGTACCTGATCAGCACTCTGATCTCGGGTGCAGTGATCGCGGGAGCGCTGTCGTGGGTTCTGGCCCGCGGTATCGCCGCGACCGGTGCGCTCGATCGATTCGCCTCGGGCCGCGAGACCCGCGAACGCGTCTAGCCGCATGAACGGGTCGGAGATTCGACCCGCCGCGGTGAGCGCGCGCGGCTGGGGATGGCGTCATGCCAGTCGCGCCGCGTGGGCACTGCGTGATGTCTCGTTTCGCATCGAACCTGGTGAGCGCGTGCTGCTGCTCGGAGCGTCGGGTGCTGGAAAATCCACACTCATGCACGCGCTCGCCGGAGTTCTCGGTGGTGACGACGAGGGAGAGGCCGAGGGCGACCTGCTCATCGACGGCGTGCCCGCGGCGGCAGCTCGCGGTCGAGCGGGGCTCGTGTTGCAAGACCCTGACTCTCAGGTGATCTTGGCGCGGGTGGGTGACGATGTCGCCTTCGGCTGCGAGAACCTGGGTGTACCGCGTGAAGAGATCTGGCAGCGCGTGGGCAGCGCCCTTGATCAGGTGGGCTTGAATGTATCGCTTGATCGCTCTACCGCGGCGCTGTCAGGCGGACAGAAGCAGCGATTGGCTCTAGCCGGAGTCCTCGCGATGCGCCCTGGGCTCGTGCTGCTGGACGAACCCACAGCCAATCTCGATCCCGCTGGCGTTGCCGAGGTGCAACGCTCGGTCGCCTCGATGCTAGAGAGCTCAGACGCCACCCTCGTGGTGGTCGAGCATCGGCTCGACGTGTGGCTGCCGCTGGTGACCCGCGTGATCGTGCTGGGCGAAGCGGGGGTTGTCGCCGACGGAACCCCGGGAGAGGTGCTCAGCGCGCGTGGGCGAGAACTGGCCGCGAGCGGCGTGTGGGTTCCCGGAATCCCCCCGGCTTTTCCGCCGGCGCCCACGCATGCACCCGGACCCGCTCTGCTGTCGGCTCACGATATGACCGTCGCGCGAGTGAAAGGGCGGGCGGTCGCGTCTGACATCTCGCTCGACCTTCGCGAGGGTGAGGCCCTGGCGATCACGGGACCCAACGGCGTCGGAAAGTCGACCCTGGGGCTCACTGTCGCCGGTCTGCTCGCTCCGAGTGCAGGTCGCCTAACAGCAGGTGCACTCCTTCGGCGCGAGGCTGCCCCCTCACCCATCAAGTGGTCATCGAAGCAACTGCTCACGCGTATCGGCACCGTGTTTCAGCATCCTGAACATCAGCTTCTCGAAAAAACCGTGCGAGCAGAACTCGAAGTCGGTCCGCGCGCGCTCGGCCTGCCAGAGGGCGAGATCGCCGTGCGCGTTGACGAAGTGCTGGCACGGTTGCGCCTCGAACAGCTCGCGCGCGCCAATCCGTACACGCTCTCGGGTGGTGAGAAGCGTCGCCTCACGGTCGCTGCAGCACTGGTGACCCGCCCCCGCGTGCTGGTGTTGGATGAACCCACATTCGGCCAGGACGCGAGAACGTGGGCCGAGCTGATCGCTCTGCTTGCGCGATTGCGCGACGAAGGCTCTGCGATCGTCACGATCACCCATGATGCCGACGTCGTCGCCGCGCTCGCGGCAACACGATTCGAGATGGCAACGGCGGTGAAGGCGCTATGACCCTGCTCGACGCCCGCGCGCGCACGAGCGCGGTCGCTCGCATAAACCCGGTGGCAAAGCTCGGCGCCGCAATGCTCATCACGGTGCCACTCGTGCTCACCCTCGACGTTGTCTCGGCCACAGTCGCGCTGGTTCTCGAGCTGATGCTTGCGCCGTTCGCCGGGCTCGGCTGGCGCGAGTTCTGGGCACGCACATGGTTGCTGTGGGTGCTTGCACCACTGACTGGCCTCACGATTGCGCTGTATGGCCGAACCGCCGGCGAGGTGTACTTCGAGTGGTTTGCCATCACCGTGAGTGATGGATCGCTCTACCTGGCGCTGGCGACCACCCTTCGCGTGCTCGCCATCGCGCTGCCGTCGGTCGTGCTGTTCGCGAGCGTCGATCCGACCGATCTAGCTGACGGCCTCGCCCAGATACTGAAGCTTCCATCGCGGTTTGTGCTGGGCGCCCTGGCTGGCCTGCGCATGGTGGGGCTGTTCATCGACGACTGGCGGTCGCTCGAACTCGCTCGACGGGCACGCGGGGTGGCCGATCGCGGAAGGTTGCGACGGTTCTTCGGCATGGCCTTCGCTCTGCTGGTGCTGTCTATTCGCCGTGGCGCCAAACTCGCCACCGCCATGGAGGCGCGCGGCTTCGGCTCGGATATCCCCCGAACCTGGGCGCGCACATCGACGTTCGGCGGGCGTGAGTGGGCGCTGATGGCGGTAGGCCTGGCGATTGCGGTCATCGCGGTGACGGCGGCGATTGCCACCGGCGCGTGGAACTTCATTCTCGGGCCAGAGTAGACGGCGCGACACGTGCAGAGGTCGCGGTGGCGGGCGAGAGTGATGGCTGCCCGCTCCGCCTTAGGCTGCTGAATGACACCCGAGGCTCGCCGTGAAACGCAGTGCCGCGTATGGTGGGATGCAGTCGCGGATTGCCCTGTAGACCGCGCGGTTCGAAGGAGAACGTATGCAGCTTTCGGGTGCTTCTGCCCTCATCACCGGTGGCGCGAGTGGGCTTGGCTTTGCCACCGCGACGCGGCTCGCAGCCGCGGGCGTTGCCGTCACGATCGTTGACCTCGCCTCATCTGCGGGTGACGAAGCCGCCGCGCAGATCGGCGGTATCTTCGCCCCCGCAGATGTGACCGACGTCGATCAGGTCGCCGCCGCGGTTGCCACCGCCTCGTCAGACGCGCCGCTTCGCATTGTCGTGAACTGCGCGGGTATCGCCCCGCCAGCGAAGGTGCTCGATCGTGAGGGCAACCCGACATCGTTGGCGGACTTCGAGCGCATCATCCGCATCAACCTGGTGGGCACCTTCAACGTCATCTCGCAGGCGTCCGCTGTCATGGCCCGCACCGAGCCGACCGCCAGCGGCGACCGCGGTGTGATTATCAACACCGCGAGCGTTGCTGCGTTCGACGGGCAGATCGGCCAGCCCGCCTACTCAGCGAGCAAGGGCGGGGTGCACGCGATGACCCTGCCGATCGCACGCGAGCTTGCTCGCTATGGCATCCGCGTGAACACGATTGCCCCCGGCATCATGGAGACCCCGATGCTGATGGGCTTGCCGCAGGCCGCTCAAGACTCGCTCGGTCAGCAGGTGCCGTACCCGCAGCGGCTTGGCCGACCTGATGAATACGCACGCTTGGCAGCATCCATCATCGACAACGACTATCTCAACGGCGAAACGATCCGTCTCGACGGCGCAATTCGCATGGCACCGAAGTAAGGGAACTCATGAGCGATTCGATCATTGTCCACATCGCCGACGGGCTTGCCCGCGTGACGTTCAATCGCCCCGCGTACCTCAATGCCATGGGGTTCGAGATGGGCACTCGGTGGCGTGAGGTTGCACACGAGATCACGACTGACTCTTCGGTCGGCGCCGTGATCCTCGACGCTGCGGGTCCGGCGTTCTGCGCCGGCGGTGACGTGTTCGAGATGGGCACCTCGGGAGCGACTGGCGCCGACGTCACCAAGATGGCGCACACCATTCATGACGGCATTCGCACGTTCGTCGAATCTGACAAACCCATCGTCGCCGCCGTGCAGAGCGCTGTCGCTGGTGGCGGTCTCGGCCTGATGCTCACTGCCGACTACATCGTCGCCGCAGATGCGTCGAAGTTCGTGTGCAAGTACGCCAACATCGGCCTTTCGCCCGACCTCGGTGTTTCGACGTTGCTCACCCAGGCTGTCGGGCAGCGCCGTGCGCTGCAACTGGTGTTGCAAGATCGTGCGCTGAGTGCGCAAGAGGCACTCGAGTGGGGACTCGTAGCCGAGGTGCTGCCTCAAGGCGAGATCGCGTCACGCGCTGAGGCGGTTGCGCAGTTCTGGCTCGACAACGCCACCGCAGCTTTCGGCCAAGCCAAGCGTCTGGTGCGCACGAGCAGCCAGCGCACGTTCCGCGAGAACCTCGATGACGAAGCAGCGTCGATCGGCGCGAGCTTCGACACCCCGGAATCGAAGGTACGTGTCGCCGGTTTCGTCGCAGCCACCGCCAAGAGCGCGGCAGGAGCAACGAAGGCGAGCTCTTGATGATGGATGCTGCGGCGCCGCAGCATCGCTAGTGGGCGCTGAAGAGCAGAATCACGCCGAGCAGGACCATCAAGCAGCCGCCGACCGCGGTGAGCGTTTCGATTCGCTTCGGCGACTTTCCGAACCACTCGCGCGCTGCCGCGGCGGTCAGCGCCCACGCGCCATCCGAGATCAACGCGATCATGAAGAAGACCATGCCGAGTTGCGCCATTTGCCAGGGCACTGAGCCCGCGTCAATGTCGACGAACTGGGGCAACACGGCGACGAAGAACGCGAGCGACTTCGGGTTCGTGATTCCCACGACGAAACCTTCCCCCAGCTGCCGCCAGGCGGAGCGAGGAATCGTGCCGCTGATCGTCGCAGACGTAGCCCGGGTGCGGTGTCGAAACGCCTGCACCCCGAGAAAGATCAAATAGCCAGCGCCGGCCAGTTTCACAATGGTGAAGAGAACCTCTGAACGCGCGACCACGCCACCCACGCCCAAAGCCACGAGCGCGATGATCGGGAGCAGGCCGAGCAGGGTACCGAGAACGCTCAGCAAGCCACCCCGTCTGCCGAGCGCAAGGGCACGCCCGATGGTGAACAGAACGCTGGGCCCCGGAATGACGATCAGCACGACCGACGCGAGCATAAACGCGAAGAGGTTATCGAGGGGGACCACCTAGCCACGATAGAGGTTGCGGGGGAAGAAACGACCCCACCAGCACCTCGACGACGCCGTTCTCACGCCACCAGAGACGCAACCGCTGATCATGATGACCGGTGAGGCTCGGTGGAATCGAGGCGGTCCTGCGCCACGCGTGCCGCCTACACGAGTTCCTGCCAGCCGCGTCGCCTACCCTGAAGGTATGACTGAGACCCGTCCGCCCAATCGCGGCATCCGCTCAACCGGCGCTTCCACGCCCCAGGTGCGTCCCGCGACCGAGGGCTGGACTCAGAAGAAGGATGCTGACGGCAAGCCGCTTCTGCAGTTCGCCTCACCCAAGCGCGGCAAACCGCCCGTGCACCTAGCCGACCTCTCACCTGAAGATCGGGTCGCCAAAGTCAAAGACCTCGGTCTTCCCGGCTTTCGCGCTGGCCAGCTTGAGAAGCACTATTTCACTCACTACACCTCTGACGCGTCGAAGATGAGCGACCTGCCTGCCGACAATCGCGAAGAGCTCGTTCACGGCATGTTGCCGCCGCTTCTCACCGAGGTGAAACGGCTTGAAACTGACCGCGGTGACACGATCAAATTCTTGTGGAAGCTGCACGACGGTGCCCTCGTAGAGTCGGTGCTCATGCGCTACCCCGGGCGAATCACTCTCTGTGTGTCGTCGCAGGCCGGCTGCGGCATGAACTGCCCGTTCTGCGCGACCGGCCAAGCCGGCCTCACCCGCAATATGTCAGCTGCCGAGATCGTTGAACAGATCGTGCGCGCCAATCGTCTTATCGCAGACGGTGGCCTTGGTGGCAAGAAGAGCACCGACCACAGCCTCGACCGAGTCTCGAACATCGTGTTCATGGGCATGGGAGAGCCGCTGGCCAACTATGCGCGGGTGATGCAGGCAATCCGTGTGATGACCGACAAGAAGCACGGCCTCGGCATGAGCGCTCGCGGCATCACGGTGTCGACAGTTGGACTTGTTCCCGCCATCAACAAGCTTGCTGCCGAAGAGATTCCGGTCACGTTCGCGCTGTCACTGCACGCGCCTGACGACACCCTTCGAGACGAGCTGATCCCGGTGAACTCGAAGTGGAAAGTGGATGAGGCGCTCGACGCCGCTCGTGCCTACTTCGACAAGACCGGCCGACGCGTGTCGATCGAGTACGCGCTCATCAAAGACATGAACGATCATGCCTGGCGTGCTGACCTGCTGGCGAAGAAACTCAACGACCGAGGACGCGGGTGGGTTCACGTGAACCCGATCCCGTTGAACCCGACCCCTGGCTCAATCTGGACGGCATCTGAGGTGCCCGTGCAGAACGAGTTCGTTCGCCGGCTGAACGAAGCCGGTATTCCGACAACGCTGCGCGACACCCGGGGCAAAGAGATCGATGGCGCCTGCGGCCAGCTCGTAGCCACCGAAGATGATCAGGCCGACGCTGAGGCAACGCCCGTTTCGGTCTAGCGCTAGCCGATCGCTACGCTGGCGCCCGCGGGCAACACGAGTGACAACAGCATGACCCACACGCAGATGAAGGCCAAGATGCCGAGGCTGTACTTGATGGTCGAGCGCAGAATCTCACCCTCGCGACCGATGAGCCCCACCGCGCCCGCGGCGATGGCAATCGACTGAGGCGAGACCAGCTTCGCAGCCGTGCCACCGGCGGTGTTCGCCGCGACGAGCAGGGTTGGATCGACCCCGATCTGCTGGGCCGTGACAGCCTGCAGGTGTGCGAAGAGCGTGTTGTTGTTGACCACCGAGCCGGTGATGAACACACCGAACCAACCAATGATCGGTGCGAACAGCGGGAAGATGAGGCCGACTCCGGCGAGCGCGTTGCCGATGCTGGCGGACCCGCCTGAGTAGTTGGCGATATTGGCGACGACGAGAATCAGAGCGATCAGCACGATCGGCTTCCACAGTTCACGGATCGTGCCGATGAACTGCTGACCAAGATCCTTCACGCTCAACTGCGGCGTGGTGAAGAAGGTGATCAAAATGGCGATCAGAATCGCCGTTCCCGTCGCATTGACGGGAGTGAACGCCCACGCCGCCGTCGTTGCCTCATCAGAGCCAGCGGGAACGATCACGCCGGTCACACCGGGGATCGGAACGGAGTACACGAGCCAAGCGAGCGGACCGTCTGCTGCGAACAGTGACTTGAACCACGGGATGCTCCACACGAAGATCACCGCGGTGAGAATGTAGAACGGGCTCCACGCGACAACGACATCGCCGAAGTCTTGCTTCACCGGCGTCGGGATCTCGCCGCCACCCTCGCGGTAGATGTTGCGGGGCTTCCACGAGCGGCACACCACAAAGACGATGACCATGGCGATCAAGCCAGGCAAGATGTCGGCAAGCTCAGGGCCGAGCGTCAACAGAATGCCCGCCTGCACGGCGCTGTAGCCGACACTCACTGCAAGAGTGATCGGCCAGGTCTCACGAACACCGCGCCAACCGTCGAGGATCATCACGAGCAAGAACGGCGTGGCCAAAGCAACCAGCTGCAACACGAGCACCATCTGGGCCGACAGCGCCATCAGCTCGACATCGCCCACCTGAGCGCCGACGATCACGGGAATACCGATGGCGCCGTAAGCGCCTGCAGCCACGTTGGCAACGAGTGACAGCATGGCCGCCTTGACCGGCTTGAAGCCGAGTTGCACCAGCAGAGCAGCACAGATCGCGATCGGCACGCCGAACCCTGCGGCGCCCTCAAGGAACGCCCCGAAGCCGAAGCTGATCAGCAGCACTTGAACGCGTTGATCGGGCGAAACCCCCGAGATGCTTGTGCGAATGATGTCGAAGCGCCCGCTGGCGACGGTGAGCTTGTAGAGCCACACCGCCATCACGATGATGTACGCGATAGGCCAGATCGCCGTGAGAATGCCGAGCAGCCCTGCGCCCGCAACAGAGGGGAGGGGCATGCCGAATGGCCAGATCGCAACGATGATCTCTAGGCCAACGGCAATGAGGGCAGCCGTGATGCCCTTCATCTTCACCACGACGAGGCACAGCAGAAAAACCATGATCGGAATGACAGCGATCAGGGCCGACAGCCACAGTTGGCCTACCGGATCAATGGTCTGGCTCCACACCGCATCTCCCCGTTCGTTCGCCTGTGCGCAGGATCAGGGTAGTGGTTGCAAGGAACAGATTGCGAGGGCAGTGCCGGATACGCTGGAGCAATGGTCAACTATCGCTATCTCGGCAACAGCGGCTTCAAAGTCACAGAGATCACCTATGGCAACTGGGTGACGCACGCATCACAGGTCGAGAACGACGCTGCCATCGCCACGGTGCACAAGGCGCTCGATCTCGGAATCACGAGCTTTGACACTGCCGACACCTATGCGAACACGGCGGCGGAATCTATTCTCGGCGAAGCGCTCAAAGGACAGCGGCGTGAGTCGCTTGAGATCTTCACGAAGGTCTATTGGCCGACCGGGCCCAAGGGCGCGAACGACACCGGCCTGTCGCGCAAGCACATCTTCGAGAGCATCAACGGCTCACTCAACCGCCTCGGATTGGACTACGTCGACCTCTATCAGGCGCACCGATACGACTACGAGACACCGATCGAAGAGACGATGCAGGCATTCGCCGATATTGTCCGTCAGGGCAAGGCGCTCTACATCGGGGTGTCGGAGTGGACAGCTGAGCAGTTGCGCGAAGGCCACGCACTCGCGAAGCAGATGAACTTTCAGCTGGTGTCGAACCAGCCGCAGTACTCGGCGCTATGGCGCGTCATCGAGAACAAGGTCGTGCCCACGTCAGAGGGCCTTGGCATGTCGCAAATCGTGTGGTCGCCGATGGCGCAGGGAGTGCTCAGCGGCAAGTACCTTCCCGGTCAGCCTCTTCCTGCAGGGTCACGTGCTACCGACGACAAAAGCGGCGCACAGTTCATCAAGAGTTTTCTGCGCGATGAAGTGCTTGAGGCGGTGCAGAAACTCAAGCCGCTCGCCGAGCAAGCGGGTCTCACCATGCCGCAGCTCGCGATCGCTTGGGTATTGCAGAACAAGAACGTCGCGGCAGCGCTCGTGGGTGCCTCACGCCCGGAGCAACTCGAAGACTCGGTCAAGGCATCGGGCGTGACCCTCGACGCTGACCTCCTCGAAGCGATGGATGCTGCGCTTGCGCCTGTCGCCATCACCGACCCCGAAGAAACCTACTCGGTGTCGCCCAAGACCCGCGTCTGAGCCAGTGGTCGCTTCGAGAGCATCATCGACGCGCTCGAAGCGACCATCGCTGCGGCCTGAGCGTCAGGGGCGCAGCAGCACCTTGCCCGCGCGGCCCGCTTCGCCATTTGCGGTGACAGCTTTCGCGATCTCGTCGAGCGAATAGATCGCCTCGACGGGCAACGTGAGCACACCCGATGCGATGCGCTCGTTGAGCTCGCCGAACAGCGCCTGACGCTTGTCTGCCGACAGCTTCGTGATGACCGTCGAGCCCCAGAATCCTCGCACGGTGAGATCGCGGAAGATGATGGGCCCTGAAGGCAGTTTCATCAGCGACGAGTCCATCGCCCCGAAGACCACCAGCGTGCCGCCTTCGCCGAGCAGCGTGAGCATCTTGCCGCTGGCTGAGCCGCCTACTGAGTCGACGGCCGCGATGATTGGCGCACCGCCGGTCACTTCGCGTGCCTGGTCAACCCAGTCGTCGGTGTCGGTAGCCACGACGCGGTGAATTCCCTGGGCGGCGAGTTCTGCGATGCCCGCTTCTCGGCGGACCAGGCCCAATACATTGATGCCGCGCGCGGAGGCGAGCTGAGCAACAAGACGCCCGACCGCTCCGTTCGCTGCATTCTGAACGAGCCAATCGCCTTCATTGAGGTTGAGGCTGTCGATGAGGCTGATGGCGCTGAAGGGCATCGCCACCAACTGCGCGGCCATTTCGTCGGGTACGCCATCGGGCACCGGAATGAGGCCGCTTGCGCGCGCGATCACGTATTCCGCCCACACTCCGAACGTGCCGGCGACCGCCACGCGCTGCCCGACTTCGAGGCTGTGCACACCCTCACCGATCGCATCGACGATTCCGACCGCTTCGGTGCCAGCCCGTGCTGGAAGGTCGGGAACGAAACCGTATTCCCCGCGTACAGTCCACAGATCATGGTTGTGAATAGGTGAGAGCACTACGCGCAGTCGCACTTCGCCCGATCCGGGTTCGATCTGCGGCACCTCCTCGACGGCGAGGACGTCTGCCGGGTTGCCGAACTGCTGCTGGACGATTGCGCGCATATGGAGCTCCTTAATTCGTTCTCCCGCCACTCTTTCACGCGCGCAGGCCCCGGGGCGCGAAAAAGGCGTTGTGAGCCGCCACTGGCTATTCCGACGGGGCGAGCTCCCGCCGACGCATCAATGACAGCGCCGCGAGTACTCCGATGGCGATGGCCGCCACGAGCCACCAGAGTCCTCGCACGTCAACGCCGTCGCCACTGACGATGGGGGCGACGCCGACCGGGGAGAGGTGCACCAACCATTCGGGCAAGCCGAAGATTGGCCCGAATAGGCCCAAGACAGCAGCAAGTGCAATGAAACTCCACCCGAGGGGAATCGTAAGGCGAGGCGCGAGCGTGAAGACAAGAGCAGTCGCCACGACGAACACGGACGCCGCAACTGCTTGTCCGCTTCCGGTCACCACAGCATCGCGCATCGCATTCCACGACGAGCCCTGCGAAGCGATGCCGACAGCAGCGCCCGCGAACGCGGCCCCCACAACGATCAGCACGACGGCAACCCCTACGGCCAGATACCCGGCGAGCCAGTGCACGCGAGCGACGGGCGAGGCGAGGACGATCTCGGCGGTGCCGCGAGTTTCTTCTTGTCGTGCCCGACACATCACCTGAACACCCGCGCATGCCGCAAGCACGCCGAGCATGGTGAAGAAGGTGGTCAAAGTCGCCTGCTCGATATCGCCGGCACCAGCAATCTGGTTGATCATCTCTTGCACCGACGGATTGTCGGCGCCGATCTCTTCGACGACGGTCGCGAGTGTTGTGGCCAGAATTCCCACCAGCAATCCGCCGACTGCCCAGCCGAGCGCGCCGCCGCGCGCGAGCCGCCAGGCGAGCCCGGTCGGCGTGGCAAGCGCCGCGGTGGCAGAGGCAGGGCCGAGCCGTTCAGCGACGAAGCTCTCGCCGAGATCGCGTCTTGATGCCAGCAGGATCGCAGCCGCTGAGAGGGCGCCCCCGAGCGCAAGGCACAGCAGCAAGGGCCAAAGGAGGTCGTCAGAGAACGGGCGCACATTCTCGCCCCAGCCGAATGGTGAAAGCCAGGTGAGCCACGAGCTTTCCATGCGGGTGAGGTCGTCACTCGGGGTTCCAATGGCGTTGCCGACCCCGCAGAGCAGAAAGGTCGTCAGCATGACCCACACTGCGACCGCATTGGCGCCGCGCGACGTGCGCATCAGCTGAGCGGCCATCAGCCCGACTCCGAGAAAGCTGATGCCGACGGCCCCGGCCGCTGCGCCAGCGATCAAAGATCCCATGGCGTCCAACCCCACGGCGATGAAGGCGACCGCGGTCAGCAACGCGAGTGCGATGTTGGCGAAGAAGCCATGAATAGCGGCCGCGAGCACCGGCCGGGTGCGGCCAGCGGGCGTAGCAGAAACCAGTTCGGCGCGCCCTTCCTCTTCATCGCCGCGGGTGTGCCGCACGGCGAGGAACAAGCTCATCATCGACGCGAGAATGGCCAGCCACGGAAAGATGAGAAAGACGATGAATGCCGCTTCGTCGGCGCCCGACGGCAATCCGCGAAATAGCAGTATGACCGGATTGGCAATGGCGGCAGCCAACAGCGCGGCGCGTTCTTGCTCGGTCGCAAAGGAGCTGACAACCCCGACGTAGCCAAGGCCTGCCATCGCGGCGGTGCCAATGACCCACATCAACAGCTGTCTAGCGTCACGTCTGGCTCGCTGCGCGAGCAGGGCGCCCATCATCGGGAGTCTGCTCGCACGTCGCCGGGGTGCGTCTCGGCTGTCGAACCATAGTGGCGCAGGAACAGCTCTTCCAGCGAGGGCGGAGTCACTCTGAGCCCGGCGACCTGCCACGAGGCCAAAGTGGGCAGCAGAGCGGTGATGCGATCGCTGTCGACGGTGAATGTGACGCGACCCTGGTCGGTGATCACGTTGTGCGCGTCAGCGAGAGCTGCTGCAGGTGCAGCATCCGAGCCTTCGAAAGAGACCTCGGTGCGGGTGAGATGACGCAGATCTGCGAGAGTGCCGCTTTCGACGATCCGCCCGGCGCGAATGATGCTCACCTGATCGCACAGCAGTTCGACTTCCGAGAGGATATGGCTCGACAACAGCACCGTGGCGCCTTCGGCTTTCACCCGAGCGATCTCTTGGCGAAAGACCACTTCCATCAGAGGGTCGAGGCCGCTCGTGGGCTCGTCGAGAATGTACAGATCGGCTGGTACCGCGAAAGCGGCGATCAGCGCGACCTTCTGCCGGTTTCCCTTGGAATAGGCTCGTCCCTTCTTGCGGGGGTCGAACTCGAGCGTGTTCATGAGTCGTTCTTTGCTCTCGAGGTAGCGGGTGCCTTTTCGGTCGGCTCCTCGCAGTCGCGCCAGGAAGTCGATCGCTTCACCACCCGAGAGGTTCGGCCACACGCTGACGTCTCCGGGAACGTAGGCGATGCGCGTGTGCAGAGATGCTGCTTGCCGCCACGGGTCGGCGCCGAAAACGTGCACTTCGCCGCCGCTCGCGCGGGCAAGCCCGAGCAGCACGCGGATGGCGGTCGACTTGCCAGCGCCGTTCGGGCCGAGAAAGCCATGCACCTGTCCTTCGCGCACCGCGAGGTCGAGACCGTCGAGAGCACGGACCTTGCCGTAGTGCTTGGTGAGTGCGCGCGTGCGGATGAGATCGCTCATGGTCGCTGACTTTACGCCGACCGCCGAGGTTTGTGAATACATGCCCTACCACGGCGCTTCAATTATGTATACGTTAAAGCAAAAAGCATTGAAGTCTGTGGCGCGCGGTGCTACTTGTGTATACACTAAATACCAGAGTCGTCCAGCGGAGGTGAGCATGCGGGCAAGTGATCGCGCCTACGCCATTCTGCTTGACGAGATTCAGTCCGGAGTGCTTGCTCCCGGCGCAGTTCTCGCAGAAGTTGAGCAGTCCACCCGCCTCGGTGTGAGTCGAACCCCGCTGCGAGAAGCGCTCAGCCGGCTGACCACTGACGGACTCGCCGTTCAGCAGTCGCCGCGAGTCACCGTGGTGAGCGATGTGGATACCAGCGACATTCGCGAACTCTTCGAACTGCGACGTGCGCTCGAAGAGACTGCAGCTCGCTTGGCGGCCGAGCGGGGCGATGCGTCCGCTTTCGCAGAGCTTGCTCTCGCTTTCGGGCAGGCGACTCTCACTCACGGTGACGACCTCGATGCCTACTACTCGCTGATTGCGCAGTTCGACGCGCAACTCGATGCGGCCGTAGTGAACGACTACCTCACTTCAGCGCTGCGCAACGTGCGCACTCATCTGGTTCGCGTGCGCCGGCTCGCGCGCGACAACCCCGACCGGCTTGCGGCATCCGTCGCCGAGCACCGCCTGATCGCGTCTGCAATCGCGGCGCGCGACGCCGACCTGGCTGCCCACGCAACCCACGTGCACCTGCACAACGCGCTGAGCAGCATCCTGACCGCTCTCGACTCGCCAACCGGCGGGTCGCCAGCAGCATCGCCATCGACCCAAGGAGCAGCATGACCGTCAACCACCATCTTCGCGCCCACCGCAGTGACGAGAATCTCGCGCGCGAGGGTCAGCTCGCTTGGCGCATCGCCGAGATCGCCGTCGACCCCGTAGAGGTTGAGCAAGCAGTGGTCGACATGATCATCAACCGCGTGATCGACAACGCCGCGGTCGCTGCCGCTTCGATCACACGTGCCCCGGTGAGCGCTGCCCGTCAGCAAGCGCTTGATCACCCGGTGTCGGTGGGGGGCAAGGGTGCGAGCATCTTCGGCTGCAACGTGGAACGTCGTACCTCTCCCGAATGGGCCGCATGGGCAAACGGCGTCGCCGTGCGCGAACTCGACTATCACGACACCTTCTTGGCGGCGGAGTACTCTCACCCGGGTGACAACATTCCGCCGATCGTGGCAGTAGCTCAGCACGTCGGCGCCGACGGTCATGCGCTCGTCCGAGGTCTCGCGACCGGCTATGAGATCCAGGTCGACCTGGTGAGGGCGATCTCGCTGCACAAGCACAAGATCGACCACGTCGCACACCTCGGACCATCAGCTGCGGCGGGTATCGGAACTCTGCTGGGCCTCGACACAGAGACGATCTACCAGGCCGTCGGTCAGGCGCTGCACACCACGACCGCCACGCGTCAATCGCGCAAGGGCGAGATCTCGACATGGAAGGCGCACGCCCCCGCCTTCGCCGGAAAGATGGCCGTTGAGGCTGTCGACCGCGCGATGCGCGGCGAGACTTCACCGTCGCCCATCTACGAGGGTGAAGACGGGGTCATCGCCTGGATGCTCGACGGACCCGACGCCTCGTACGAGGTGCCGTTGCCGACCGCAGGGGAGCCCAAGCGGGGCATTCTCGATACCTACACAAAAGAGCACTCTGCGGAGTACCAGGCGCAGGCGTGGATTGACCTTGCACGCAAGCTGCACAGCGAATCGCCCGCGGCGATGGACCCTGCCAACGTTGAGTCGATCGTGCTGCACACTTCGCACCACACGCACTACGTCATCGGCTCTGGCGCAAACGACCCGCAGAAGTACGACCCCACGGCATCGCGTGAGACCCTCGACCACTCGATTCCCTATATCTTCGCCGTCGCCCTTCAAGACGGCGGGTGGCACCACGTCGACTCGTATGCACCCTCGCGTGCGGGCCGCGAAGACACGGTGGCGCTGTGGCACAAGATCACCACCGCCGAAGACGCCGAATGGACACGTCGATACCACTCCGAAGACCCCAACGAGAAGGCATTCGGCGGACGCGTGGTGATCACGATGACCGACGGCACGGTGCTCGAAGACGAGATCGCGGTGGCCGACGCCCATCCGCTCGGCGCGCGGCCCTTCGTCCGCGAGGACTACATCCGCAAGTTCCGTCTGCTCGCAGAGCCGGTGCTCGAAGAAGCGGAGATCGAGCGGTTCCTCGATTTGGCCGAACGGTTGCCGGAACTCACCGTAGAAGAGGTGCGTGAACTGACCATCGTCGCAAAGCCCGGGGTGTTGGCGGCGGCGCCCGCGCCCAAGGGCCTGTTCTGATGCTGCATTCGACTGTTCCCGCGCACGAGAAGCGTCGCCTGTTCCGTGAGCGGCTGGCCTCTGGCGAGCTGCTGCGTTTTCCGGGCGCCTTCAACCCGCTGAGCGCCCGCATGATCGAACGCAAGGGTTTCGAGGGCGTCTACATCTCAGGCGCGGTGCTCTCAGCAGATCTTGGGTTGCCCGACATCGGGCTCACTACGCTGACCGAGGTCGCGGGCCGCGGGCAGCAGATCGCTCGCATGACTGATCTGCCTGCGATCATCGATGCCGACACCGGTTTCGGTGAGCCGATGAATGTCGCTCGCACGATTCAGACACTCGAAGACGCGGGGCTTGCGGGAACGCACATCGAAGACCAGATCAACCCCAAACGCTGCGGGCACCTTGACGGCAAAGCGGTGGTTGACGAAGGCACCGCCGTCAAGCGCATCCGTGCGGCGGTAGATGCGCGGCGAGACCCGAATTTCTTGATCATGGCTCGCACCGACATCGCGGCGGTCGACGGTATCGATGCCGCTATTGATCGGGCCAAGGCACTGGTGGATGCTGGCGCTGACGCGATCTTCCCCGAGGCGATGCGCAGCCTCGCCGAGTTCGAGGCGATGCGCACCGCTCTTGACGTGCCGATCCTCGCCAATATGACCGAGTTCGGCAAGAGTGAGCTGTTCTCAAGCGAGCAGCTTCGCAG
The DNA here is from genome assembly GCF_037204165.1 of Microbacterium marmarense. Lineage (NCBI taxonomy): Bacteria > Bacillati > Actinomycetota > Actinomycetes > Micrococcales > Microbacteriaceae > Microbacterium > Microbacterium marmarense. The sequence continues at coordinate 86,405 of NZ_JBBDGL010000001.1, read as the reverse complement.
CGCCGGAGTCAACATCGTCATCTGGCCGGTGTCGCTGTTGCGGATCGCTATGGGCGCAGCATCCCGAGCGCTCGATACTCTGCTTGATGAGGGGCATCTCACGAACAAGCTCGACGAGATGCAGCACCGGGCCGACCTTTACGAGCTGATCGACTACGAGCAGTACAACCACTTTGACCAAGACATCTTCAACTTTGAGATTGTGAAGGACTGAGATGACCGACATTAAGAAGGGACTCGCCGGGGTCGTCGTCGACTACACGGCAGTCTCGAAAGTGAATCCCGAGACGAACTCGCTGCTTTACCGCGGGTACCCGGTGCACGAGCTGGCGGCAACGCAACCGTTCGAAGCGGTGGCCTATCTGCTGTGGAACGGTGAGTTGCCCACGGATGCTGCGCTCGCCGACCTTCGCGCGACTGAGCGCGAGAACCGCGCGCTGCCCGCCGATGTGAAGGCAGCGATCGATCTCGTTCCCCTCGACGCGCACCCGATGGACGAGGTGCGCACCGCGGCGAGCCTCATCGGCGCACGTGACCTTGCCGGCAACGGCTCGGTGCTTGAAGCCGGCGGCAGCGTCGAAGACAATCTTGAGCGCAGCGTTCGGCTGTTCGCGGTGCTTCCGGCAATCGTCGCGTACGGCCAGCGTCGTCGCCGCGGCGAAGAAATCGTCGCCCCGCGCGATGACCTCGACTACGCGGCGAACTTCTTGTGGATGACGTTTGGTGAAGAAGCCGACGAACTTGTGGTCGACGCGTTCAACCAGTCGATGATCTTGTACGCAGAGCACTCGTTCAACGCCTCGACCTTCACAGCTCGGGTGATCACCTCGACCACGAGCGATCTCTACTCGGCCGTCGTCGGCGCCATCGGTGCCCTCAAGGGCGCACTGCACGGTGGTGCAAACGAAGCCGTGCTGCACATCTTCGACGAGATCGGCTCCGCCGAGAACGTCAACGCGTGGCTCGACACAGCCCTCGCTGAGAAGCGCAAGATCATGGGCTTCGGGCACCGCGTGTACAAGCGAGGTGATTCACGCGTACCGACGATGAAGGCTGCGCTCGACGCGCTCGTGGAGCACTACGACCGCCCGGAGGTTGCCGCGCTGTACGACACGCTCGAGAGCGAGTTCGTCTCACGCAAGGGCATTTACCCGAACCTCGACTATCCCTCGGGGCCCGCGTACAACCTGATCGGGTTCGACACGCTGACCTTCACCCCGCTGTTCGTGGCGGCGCGTGTCACAGGGTGGACTGCGCACATCATGGAGCAGGCTGCGGCCAACGCCCTCATTCGTCCGCTCAGCGAATACAACGGACCCGATGAGCGCCATATCGAGGGATACGTCGTGGATGCCGCGGTGCTGGCGGCCGCCGAGCGGCCCGCCGAAGCGCAGTAACCAGCGCGGCCGCGCGGCGCGCCGGTGCGCGCCGCGCGCCGGGAGGTGCGTGCGGGTGCCGCAGGTGTGTGCGGGCGGGTGTGTGCGGCGCGCGTGGGCGGGTGCCTGCCCGTTGCGGGCGACGAAACGGCCGGGGGTTTGGTGGATGCTGCGGGTTCCGGGCGACGCGCCCGGCGTGGCGTGCAATCGCCCGGCCGTTTTGCGCGTGGTAGCGCACCGCAGGGCGCGCGCCGGTGGCAGAATCGAACCATGCACACCGCCGTGATCGTCGATGTCGTTCGCACCCCTGCAGGCCGAGGCAAGCGAGGGGGAGCGCTCAGCGCGATGCACCCGGTCGACCTTGCGGCGGGAGTTCTCACGGCACTCCTCGAGCGAAACGGACTCGAATCCACGCAGATCGACGATGTGCTTTTTGGCTGTGTCAGCCAGATCGGCGATCAGTCGATGAACATCGGCAGGCAGGCCGTGCTCGCGGCAGGCTTTGACGAATCCGTTCCTGCCACCACCATCGACCGGCAGTGCGGGTCGAGCCAGCAGGCTGCTCACTTCGCCGCGCAGGGCGTCATTTCCGGTGCGTATGACGTCGCGATCGCGGGTGGGGTCGAGTCGATGTCGCGCGTGCCGCTCGGGTCTGCATGGGCTGACGCTTCACCCTCTGCCCTGATGCAAAAGCGCTACCCCGAGGGACTGGTGAACCAGGGGGTGTCGGCCGAGCTGATCGCGACGAAGTGGGGGTTCTCGCGCACCCAGCTCGACGAGTTCTCGGTCGAGTCTCACCGGCGCGCCGCATCCGCATGGGCCGATGGGCACTTTGCCTCGCAGGTTCTACCGGTGGGTGATGTCACGATCGACGAGACGGTCCGCGCCACCACAACGGCAGACAAGCTCGCTGGCCTGCCCACAGTGTTTCGAACCGACGAGCTCGCCGCGCGCTTTCCCGAGATCGACTGGGCCATCACGCCCGGCAACTCGTCGCCACTGACTGACGCAGCATCCGCTTCGTTGATCATGAGCGAAGCGAAGGCGAAAGAACTGGGCCTCACGCCACGCGCGCGCTTCCATTCATTCGCGGTTGTCGGCGACGACCCGCTGTACATGCTCACCGGGCCGATCCCCGCGACAAGACGGATTCTTGAGCGCAGCGGTCTCAGCATCGACGATATTGACGCCTACGAGGTCAATGAGGCGTTCGCGTCGGTGCCGCTCGCGTGGCTGCAGGAGCTTCACGCAGACCCGGCAAGGCTCAATCCCTGGGGTGGTGCGATCGCGCTGGGTCATGCCGTCGGCGCGTCGGGAACAAGACTGCTCGGCACGCTCGTTGCGCATCTTGAGGCCACTGGTGGACGCTTCGGGCTTCAAACCATGTGCGAGGGCGGCGGCATGGCCAACGCCACCATCATCGAGCGCCTCTAGCCCCGATCTCTCGCGACGCCAACCGCCCCGGGTGACGAGGTGGGTACCCGAGTGTGACCCGATCTGGCGACGCCGGGTGAACTGGGGGTGAGATTTGGTCTCTGACGGTCGATGACTGATTCTTCCGTGCCAGCATGCATTGAAAGTGTGAGGCAGGGTGCGGCAATGCCGACCGCGCAGAGTCACAAATCTGGATGATCGTCGGAGGGGCGAACGAATGCGCAACGTCTGGCGAATTCTCAAACGTGATGCGAGGCGACTTCTGCACGTGCCGCTGGCGATGGTGATCATCGGTGGCGCACTCATCACCCCGTCGCTGTACGCATGGTTCAACATTGCGGCGTTTTGGAATCCGTTCGACAACACAAAGAACCTCAGCGTCGCAGTCGTCAACCTCGATGAGGGGGCGTACAACGAGCTCGCCGGAGAAGTGAATGTCGGTGATCAACTCGTCGCCCAGCTCAAGGAAAATGACGACCTGGGCTGGCATTTCCTCTCGGAAGACGAGGGCATGGAATCCGTGCTCAGCGGTGAGAGCTACGCGATGTTCGTCGTTCCCGAAACGTTCTCAGCCGATCTGTTGAGCATCACATCTGGTGACTTCACGCAGCCCAAGCTGATCTACTACGTCAACGAGAAAGAGAACGGGGTCGCCCCCGAGATCACCGATACCGCGGCGACAACCCTGCAGACGCAGATCACTGACTCGTTCAACGAACAAGTGGCGCAGGCCGTCGTAACGGCGATTCAGGAGGGCGGGTCGACCGCAGAAGCCGACGCCGAGGCGGCGCAGGGCGAGATCATCGGCGACTTGCAGCAAGTCGCCGAGGTGATCGCGCAGACGCGCACCGACCTCGACGCGCTCGACGGTGAGATCGCAGACGCCAGGGCGGGGATTCAAAGCAGTGTGACAGTCATCGGGGGCATCGACGGGACGCTCGCTGATGCAAGGACGACGCTCGTCGACGTCAATAACCTCGCAGCTGAGGCGCAGGCTGAGTTGCTCCGGCTCGCCGGTGAGGCGGCGACCGGCCAAGTGATCGGGTCTACTGCAGTGGGTGAGGCGGTCGCAGGCACGCTGGAGGCCGTAGGTCGTGTGAGCGCCGCGAGCAGTTCGCTCTTGGCCGCGGTAGAGGCGCAGCAGACGATTCTCGGACAGTCCGAGGTGCTGCTGGAAGGTCTCGACTATCAACTCGAGCAGACCTCGGCCGCGCTGAGCAGCCTCGACGACAGCCTCGCCTTGCTTGAAGACGATCTGAATGTCGCGATCATCGATCTGCAGACCATTGGCAGCGCAGCGCTGTTCCAAGATCTCGCGGAGCTCACCGGGTTGAACGCTGACCAGATCGCGCAGTTCATGGCGACGCCCGTTGAAGTCGACCAGCACACAATCTTTCCGACCGCATCGTACGGCTCGCTGATGGGTGCGCTGTTCATCAACCTGTCGATGTGGATCGGCGCGTTCGTGCTCGTCGTCATCTTGAAGCTCGACGTAGACGATGAGGGCATTCCAGATGCCACCGAACGGCAGAAGTACCTGGGGCGGTTCTCGCTCTTCGCGTGCATCGTCTTGCTGCAGACGATCACGCTGAGCATCGGCAACCTGATCATCGGTGTTCAACACGTCAACGTGTTTGCGTTCGTCGTCACTCCGATGCTGATCGGGCTGGCATATCTCAGCGTGATCTACGCGCTCTCAGTCACGTTCGGATACATCGGAAAAGGACTCGCGATCATCCTCGTGATTCTGCAGATTCCAGGCGCATCCGGCATCTACCCGATCCAGCTCATGCCGGAGTTCTTCCAGTCGATGTATCCGTTCTTTCCCTTCACCTATGGCATCGACGCTATGCGTGAGGTGATCAGCGGGTTTGCCGGGTTCGCCTATTGGCGCTACCTCGGCATGTTGGCCGTGTTCGCTGCGCTGTCGTTCTTCCTCGGACTCGTGCTTCGCCCCCATGTGTCAAACGTCACGCGGCTGTTCACGAGTGAAGTACGCGACACCGAGCTCTTCGCGAGTGAGGATGGCGAACCCGCCGGCCGCGGATACCGCCTCAACCATGTGCTGCGCGCGCTCGCCGATCGCTCCGGCTACAACCAAAAGCTCAGGGAACGCTCGGTGCCGTTTGCACGGTCATACCGTGGCTATCGTCGAGCGATCGTCATCGTGGGGGTAGCGGGAGTGCTCGCGCTGACAGCACTCGGATTCATCTTCCCCGACGCGAAGCTCGAGTTCATCGGCCTCTGGGTTGTGTGGCTCTTCGTCGTCTTCATCGCGCTGATCACGCTGGAGTACATCCGTTTCAGCCTTCGTCTCTCCACTGAGGTCGGCGAGATGCCCGAAGCGGGATTGCGTGAGCAACTCGCAGAACTGGAGTCGAAGCGATGAAGGGAATCTTGCTGCAGTTTCGCTCGGATGTGCGTCGCGCGACGAGTAGCGTCATGGCGGTTGTGGTGCTGTGCGGACTGATTGCCATCCCCTCGGTGTTCACGTGGTTCAACGTGGTCGGCAGCTGGGAGCCGTTCGACAACACCAAGAACCTCAAGGTTGCCGTTGCGAGCGTCGATGAGGGTTACACCAGCCCGCTGATCCCCATCCACTTGAACGTCGGAAGCCTGGTCGAATCGGCACTTCGTGAGAACGACCAGATGGACTGGATCATCACCACAGAAGAAGATGCGATTGCTGGTACCGAATCGGGTGACTACTACGCCGCGATGGTGCTGCCAAAAGACTTCAGTGAGCGGATGCTGACGTTCTACCGAGACGGCTCGGAGCAGACCCACATCGACTACTACACGAACGACAAGTCGAACCCGCTTGCGCCGCTGATTACCAGCGAGGGCGCCGACGACCTCTCTGCCAAGATCAATTCCGAGTTCACCAAGGAACTCAGCAACATTGCACTGAGCCTGGTCTCTTCGATTGTGAAGAACTTGGACAGCGCCGATTCCCAGGCCGCGTTCCTGCGCGTAGAGGCTCATCTGAGTGATGTGGCCACGCAGTTGCGGGCGGCTTCAGGCACGGCGACGATGTTCACGGGGATTCTCGAGGCGAGTATTCCGTTGGTTGAAGGCGGGGCCAGTCTTCTTCAGAAGGTCGAGTCGGAGTTCTCGGTCGCGACTGGCAAGGTGCAAGAAGGGCTCGGCGCCGCTCAGGATGCAGATGCTGCCATCACCCAGGCGACGGCCGTGCTCGCCGAGGCTTTTGCAACGGGTTCGTCTCGTCTCGGCGTCTTCTCGTCTGAGCTCGATGAAGTGTTCTCTGGGCGTGCAAGCGACGCGGCGGCCAACATCGAACTGATCGACGACATGATTTCTGAGCTCGACGATCTCATCGCTCAGCAGGTTGAGTTGCGCGACCGCCTGATCGAAGAGATCGAGTCGCCCTCGCCCGAGGAAGAGCCCCAAGCGCCCGCAGATGATGACCCGGCTGATGATGATCCGGCTGACGATGACTCGGCTGAGGAACAATCTCAGGCTGTGGATTCAGACTCCGCCGATCTGCGCGCCGCACTGCAACTGGTCGTCGACAGCCTCAACGCCGCAATCGAGCGCGAGCAAGCTCTGCAGCTCAGTCTCGGCGAAGCAGCGGACGGCATCGCCGAGGGAAGCAGCGACATGCAGGAGTTTCACTCCGACATCGATCAGCGAATCACTGCGGCGCAGTCCTCGCTCGACAATGCCAGCGCCGTCTTCGAGAACGACCTCAAGCCTGTTCTCGATGAGCTTGCCGCAACGCTCGGCGGTCTGAGCGCTGGGCTCGGGGGTATCGCCGAAGACGTCGCTGGCCTCAGCACCTCGACGAGCGGCATCTCAGGCGTGATTGAGGATGCTGCGGTGCTCAACAGCGAACTTGCGACGACAATGGACGAGACTGCGACGGAGCTTGAGCGCGTTGTGGGTCTGCTTTCTTCAGCGATCGACACGGGCGATTTCGCCGAGGTCAGCAAAGTCATCGGCTCAGACCCTGAGCTGTTGGCCAACGCGCTGTCAGACCCCGTGGGCGTCGATCGTCGGCCCCTCTACCCGATCGTGAGCTTCGGAGCCGGCATGGCGCCGCTGTACTCGACGCTCGCGCTCTGGGTCGGCGCGTTGCTGCTCAGCGTGACCTTGCGTGTCGACCCGCCGTCACGGCCTTTCGGCAGCGGTGAAGAGCTCAAGCTGCATGAGCGCTTCCTTGGTCGATACGGCCTGTTTGCTGTGCTCGGCCTGGCGCAGAGCACACTCGTGTTCTTGGGGAACATCTTGATCGTGGGCCTGCAACCCGCACATCCGTTCCTGTTCATCCTGGTCGGCTGGGTGACGTCGACTGTATTCACGTTCATCATCTATACGCTCGTGGTGTCTTTCAGCGATGCCGGAAAAGCGCTGGCGGTGTTCCTGCTCGTCATTCAGGTTGCCGGCGCGGGCGGCGCTTACCCGCTCGTGCTTCTTCCTGAGTGGTTCCAGAACGTCAGTCCGTTCCTGCCAGCCACGCATGCGATCGATGCCTTCCGTGCCGCCATGGCAGGTATCTATCACGCCGACTATTGGATCTCGCTCGCTTGGCTGCTCGCATTTTTGCTCCCCATGCTGCTGCTCGGCTTGGTGTTGCGTAAGCCCCTGATCGGGGTCAACGAGAAGATGGAGAGCATGCTGCACTCGACAAAGCTCATGTAGCACGGCTGCCTCTCGGGTGCGCTAGTCGCACTTGCGTGGGTGCGTCAAGTCGCTGTGCGAAACCGCGATGACCAACAGAATGGGTTGGGGTGGTGATCGCATGATTCAACCGACGTCGAGTGTTGCGAGCTGGTGGCGGCAGCTGACCGATCGAGCGCGCCTTCTGCTTGCGGGTAAGGCGGCGCTCGCGGCGGCGATCGCCTGGGTGAGCGCGCCGTACGTGCCGTTCGCCGACGAGCAGTACTCCTACTATGCGCCACTGGGAGTGCTCGTCACCATGTACCCCACCGTGGCAGCCTCGGCAAAGTCGGGGGTGCAGGCGATTCTCGGGCTCGCACTGGGAATAGCGCTGGGCGTTTCGGGAGTGACGCTGGTGTTGTGGGGCGTGCCGGCGGTGATCGCCATGGCGCTGATCATCGGAGTCGGTGTTGCGCTGGGCGGTGTGCGCGCGCTCGGAGCTGGGCGCGAGTGGGTAGCGGTCGCAGCGCTGTTTGTGATGTTGCTCAGTGGGCGTGACGTCGATGGGTATTCGCTGTCGTACCTGATCACTATGGCGTGGGGGGTGCTCGTTGGTGTAGTAGTCAATCTCGTCATCGTTCCGCCGTTGTATCTCAAACGTGCCGACGCGCAGCTTTCGGTTTTGCGTGACGCCTTGCGTGGCGCGCTGGTAGAAGTGGCTGATGAGATCGAGCAACGCTCGGTGGATGCTGCCGTGCTCGTCGCCTCTGCGGAGCCGTTGAGCGGGTTGTTGCGTGAGGTTGACTCCGAAGTGCGCAGCGCTCAGGAGAGCAGCCGGGCCAACCCGCGGGCCCGTCGGCATAGAGGCGAGCAGCGCAGCAACGATCGCCGACTCAGATCGCTCGAACGCATGGCCTTCCATGCGCAGAACCTCATCGACGTGTTGGCGCGACTGGCCGAGTCGGGGGTGGTCTTTACCGACGCAGACACCCGTCGCTACTGTGCGGCGTCAGTTCGGTCTTGCGCCGACCTGATCGCGTCGTTTGACGGGACGGAAGCTGCTGAAGAACAGCGGCAGACCGCAGAGCAGATGCTGACCGAGTATCTCGACGCCCTCGGACGCGAGGAGGGTGGGCACATCACCTACCGCTCTGACCGATGGACGGCGGGATTGTCGCTGCGACGCATCATCGACGCCTCGATGCCTTTCAGCGGTGCCGAACAGACCTGACCTTGACGGCACACGCAAAGCGGCCTCGACCCGAAGGTCGAGGCCGCAAGGCGATCAATCAGTGGATGCTACGCAACCGGCCGACGACGTGCCATCAGTGCAATCGCACCCAAGGCCAGCATCAGGGCTGCCACCAACGCGATTCCCAGCGGTAGCTGCGAACCGGTCACGGCGAGAGCGCCCGGTGCCACCACAGTGACGGCTACCTCGATGTCTTGGAAGCCGTCGGACTCGATCACCAGCGTGTGTGCGCCGAGTTCGAGGTCGGTGGGAATGCTGACCACGAACGACACGGTGCCGTCGGTGCCTGCGGCGGGAATGCCGTCCACCACGATCGGGTCGCTGTAGAGAGTGGCGCCAACCTGCTGCCCCGCCTCGAGTCCCGAGATGTCAACCATCAGCGAGCCGCCCTGTTCGACCGAGCCCGATCCGATGTCGATCGTTGCCCAGTCGGTGCCGGTCGCCGGCAGCTCCGGGTCGGTCGGGTCGGTCGGGTCGACCGGGTCGGTCGGATCCACCGGCTCGGTCGAGTCGGCGAGTACCGCGCGGCCCAGCGGGGCGGGGTCAACCACATCGAACTCTTCGAAGTAGGCGATTGTCGCCTGCAGGTCGACCTGACCGGTGTCGGTGCGGTCAGTTCCCTCAGCAAAGGTGAAGAAGCTGTCGCCGCCACCCGCGAGGAACGAGTTGGTCACCACGGTGAACTCGTCATCGGCCATGATCGCGACTCCGTTGAGTGACATCGAAACGATGTGCTCACCGGCGGCCGCGTCTTCGATGTATTCATAGCTGAAGCCCTCAGAGATACCCAGATGCAGCTTGGGGCGCTCGGCGCCTGGCTGCCACTGCTCTTCGAGGATCTGCTCGAGCTGCGCACCCGTGAGAGTGACGGTGACGAGTGTGTTGGCGAACGGCTGCACGTTGGCGATCTGACGGTAGGTCAGGGTGCCGTCTTCACCGTAGAGCAGGTCATCGCGAAGCCCACCGGGGTTCATGATGCTGATCTGTGCAGGTGTGCCCGCATAGTCGTCGTTCGAGGTCGCCCAGAGGTACACATCGGCGACGGTGTTGCCGAGGGTTGACTCGACACCGCGGTCGCTACCCGATGGTGTTCCACCGCGCAGGATGTCAGCGCTGATCACGCCAGACTCAACATTCCCGAGCACGTCGGCTTCTTCTTTTGCCTCGGCCACGATTGCCGCAACGACTTCGTCTGCCGGGTAGGCGGCCGCGCCGTCAACGACGAGAGGAACCAGCGCAGTCTCGATCGAGACGAGCTCCTTGGTGTCGTTGTCAACAGTGAAGTCGAGCTTGCCCAGCGTCGTACCGTACTGGTGTGCCTGAATGACCGGGCGCTCGGCGCCTTCGCTGTCAGCAACCTCACACGTGTAGGTCTGGTGAGTGTGTCCCGAGACGATGGCGTCGATTTCGGGGGAAGCCCCGCGAATCAGCTCGCCGTACGCCGAGGCGTCAGCGGCAACCTCTGCGCACTCGCTGGTGGCCGAGCCGCTGTGGGTCAGAAGCACAATCACGTCGGCCATGTCGCCTTCGGTCAGTTCGTCTGCCACGCGGTTCGCGGCCTCGAGCTGGTCGCCGAACTCGATCGTCGCGATGCCCGTCGGGCTCACGATGTTCGCGGTGTCTTCGGTCACGGTGCCGATGAACGCTACGCGCACGCCGTCGATCGTCTCGATGGCGTACTCGTCGAGCGCGGGTTCGTTGGTTCCGATGTTGTAGACGTTTGCGCCCAAGCCCTGCGCCGTCGAGCCGAAGCGCGGCAGCACACGGTCGGTGATGTCGGCGTAGCCCTGGTCGAACTCGTGGTTACCCACGGCGCCGAGATCAAGTCCAGCGGCAACGAGTGCGTCGATGGTCGGGTTGTCTTGCGCCACGTTCGAGGTGAACGTGGACGCACCGATGTTGTCGCCGGCCGAGACGAACAGCGTGTTCGGGTTCTCGGCTTCGAAGGAGTCAACGGCACCGGCGAGCACAGCAGCACCGGCCTCGCCGCCAAAGAGGTTCTGCTCGATGCGGCCGTGGAAGTCGTTGATCGTCAACACCGTGACCTCGGTGGTCGTTGGTGCGAGCATGTCGGTGATCTCGAACAGCGTGGTCGTTCCCGACACCTCGTTGCCGACGGCGAGCAACGGTGTGCCCGTGGTCGACTCGGCAGCGGGGATGAACGCGATGCCCTCTGGGCCGAGGTCGCCAGCGGCTGCCAGATCGCCGCCATCTTCGACCGACTCAGCGAAGTCGCGGTTGTTGATGTAGGTGACGAACGTGGATGCTGCTGGGTCGGTGATGTCGTACGCGGCGATGCCGCCGACACGCTCGAAGCCGACGAACGCGTAGGTGCGGCCGCTCAGCTCGCCGATCGTGACGCTCTCAGCTTCGGGGCCCTTGTCTTCACTGCGTCCCTCGAGGTTCGACTCGGAGTGGTTCGAGTTGAAGAAATCGGGTGCGGCGGCGTAGGTGACTTCTTCAAACGAGGTACCGGAGTCCCAGACGAGGTCACCTGCGGTGGTCCAGATCGAAAATGAACGTGCTCCGAAGGCATACAGCGAGTCGTAGCATTCTGCGTCGGAGTCGAATCCGTTTTCAATCGTGACGTTCAAACGACCGAGGTCTTCGTCTTCGAGGTAGTCCGCAACGGCGCTGTCTTCACAGACCGGGCCGAACCCGTCTTCTTCGAGATCCTTGACGCGAACCGGCTCTTCGTAGTTGCCCCACTCGCGTGCGTCACCCTCGTTGGCTGTCACGAGGTAGGTCGTGTCGCCAGCGGTGTACGACGAGATCGCGTCGGGCATGTACATGCCGTACAGACCCGCGTAGGTGTCGATGTTGAACTCGGGGTTGTCTTCCGGATCGCGATCGCTCGCGTCAAGGCCGACAACGCCGTGGTCTTTGAAGCCCAAAGCTGTGACCGCGGTCACAGTGGCGGAAGCCAGGTCGACGACAGCGATCGCGTTTGCCTCTTGCAGGGTCACGTAGGCGGTGCCACCGACGACCGTTGCGTACTCGGGCTCGAGGTTGCGGCTGACGGGATAGTCATCGCCCACAGTGGGCCCGAAGACGCGCACGTCTTCGTCGAGTGCGCCGTCAGCCTCAAAAGCGTGGAAATCCGCGGTTTGCACGTCGCTCTGGGTGGGGGCAGTGAGCGTGGCCGGTACGGCAACGACGCTGACGCTTCCCTCAGGGTCAACCGCGAAGTCGTCGTCGGGTTCGCCCTCGTTCGCCGACACGACGTACGCGCCATCGGGTGAGAAGGTCACCATGTCGGGCAGAGCGCCCACGGTGACGATGCCGAGCGCGGCCGCTCCTGCATCGTCGGCGTTGGCGTCGAAGAAGAAGAGGTGGCCGGCGTCCGTCTTGGTCGGCGCCTCCATGGCGATGACGCCGAGGCCGTCTTCGCGAATAGCGACCGAGTTGGCGACTCCGGCAGAGCTGAGCGAGAAGAGCAGCTCCATCGCCTCAGGATCGGTGTAGTCGAGAACGTCGACCGAGCCAGCCTGAGCATTCACGACAAAGAGCCGGTCGCCGTAGGCCTGAACGATCTCAGCCGCCGATTCGTCGAAGATGCCCGTCTCGTAGCTGCCGATCGGAGCGAGGGAGAGTGCCGCGCCGTCGGCTGAGTACGTGGGCGGAGTGGCAACGATTGCCGCCGAAGCAGCGGAAGCGGTCGCGACCGCGAGCGAGCAGGTGAGCGCCGCCACAGCTGTCATCGCGACAGTGCGGCGGAAGGAATACAGGGGCATCGTGATCCTCGAGTTTGATGACGGAGGCGCGCGACTGCGCCCCTGAGTAATACCTGTGCATGGTGACCAGGGGGTGAACACCGAGCAACACCCGCGTGTTGTGCGCTGCGCTTGCCGCGTCCTGGCGCATTGGGCGAACGAGAGGCAAGATCGAGGAATGACGAGCAACTACGAAACCATCCTCACCGAAACCCGTGGGCGCGTCGGATGGATCACACTCAACCGCCCCGAGGCTCTGAACGCGCTCAACGCGCAGCTGATGCACGATGTGGTTCATGCCGCCACCACGTTCGACGCGAACCCCGCAATCGGCGCGATCGTTGTGACCGGATCAGAGCGAGCCTTTGCCGCAGGCGCAGACATCAAAGAGATGGAGTCGAAGTCTGGCCTCGACATGATCATGGACGATCATTTCGGACCATGGGCACGGTTCGCCGCGGTGCGCACCCCCGTGATCGCTGCCGTGTCTGGCTATGCGCTCGGTGGTGGTTGTGAACTCGCGATGATGTGCGACATCGTTCTGGCAGCTGACACTGCCAAGTTCGGTCAACCCGAGATCAATCTCGGGGTCATCCCCGGTATGGGCGGCACCCAAAGACTCCTCCGCGCCGTGGGGTATGCGAAGGCGGCGGAGCTCGTCTTGACGGGAAGAATGATGGGTGCCGAAGAAGCCGAACGCTGCGGCTTGGTGTCGCGGGTCGTTGCCGCATCCGATCTTCTTGAAGAAGCTGGCAAGGTCGCCGACACGATCGCCTCGAAGTCGCTGCCCTCGGTCTATGCGGCTAAGGCAGCGCTCGATGCGGCAATGGAAACCAGCCTCGCGGAAGGACTGCGGTTTGAGCGTCACGCTTTCGCACCGCTGTTTGACACTGCTGACCAGAAGGAAGGCATGGCCGCGTTCCGTGAGAAACGCGCACCCAATTTCGGAAACGCATAACCGAAGCGGCCATAACCTTCAGGTTCATGACCTGAAGTAACAACGCGTTTCGATCGAAAATTGTTGCGCGGTTAGTATCGACAGGACGAACGGAAGCGGAGCGCCATGAAGATTGTCGTCTTGGTCAAAGAGGTCCCGGATACGTATGGTGATCGCAAGCTCAGCCTTGAGACCGGCATTGCCGATCGTGAGGCGAGTGAGCGCGTCATTGACGAGATCGGCGAGCGTGCCCTTGAGGTGGCGTTGAGCTATGCCGACGCGAACGCGGGCACTGAGGTGGTTGTGTTGTCGATGACTTCTGAGGCGTCGGTGGCGACGGTGCGCAAGGGTCTCGCGATGGGTGCGGGCTCGGCAGTGCAGGTTGTTGATGAGGCGTTGCTGGGTGCTGATTTGGGGCTCACTGCTGAGGTGCTGGCTGCCGCGTTGACGCGCACGGGGTTTGATCTGGTGATTGCGGGCAATCAGTCGACGGATGGTTCGGGCGGGGTGTTGCCGGCGATGATCGCCGAGCTGCTTGATGTTCCGAACGCGACGTATCTGAGTTCGGTTCAGATTGCCGAGGGTTCGGTGACGGGTGAGCGTGCTGGTGATGGCGCGACGGCGCAGCTGAGTGCAGACTTTCCTGCGGTGATTTCGATCACCGAGGCGCTTCCTGACGCACGGTTCCCGAATTTCAAGGGCATCATGGCGGCGAAGAAGAAGCCGTTCGAGACGCTGTCGCTCGCGGATCTCGATCTCGACGCGAACGATCCTGAGGCGTCGCGGTCGATCATGACCGCTGTGAGCGAGAAGCCGCCGCGTGAAGCTGGCGTGAAGATTGTCGACGAGGGTGACGCGGGCACACAGCTCGCGGAGTTCCTCATTCAGAACCGGCTTGCATAGGTGGATGCCATGACTTTCGCTGAAGACTCAATTCTTGTTTTGCTTGACGTGACGCCCTCGGGCGAGCTCGCCAAGTCGGCTGCCGGTCTGTTGGGTGCGGCAGCCTCGGTGGGCACTCCGGTCGCGTTGGTGGTGTCGGATGCTGATGGTGTGGGCGCTGCGGCGGCTGAGCTGGGTGCCGAAGCGGTGCTTGTTGGCGCGCCGGGCGAGGGGCTGACGGTTCCGGTCGCAGACGCGCTGGCCGCAGCCGCTGACCTGGTGAAGCCTGACGCCGTGCTGGTGTCGCACTCGATCGAGGGTCGCGAGGCGGCCGGTCGGTTTGCGGCGCGCACGCGTTCGGGTATCGCGGTTGACGCGGTTGGTGTCTCGCGCGATGACATCGGTGTGGTCGCGCATCACTCGGTGTATGGCGGCGCGTACAACGTGGAGTCGGCTGTCACGTGGGGTGCCCCGGTGATCACGATTCGTCAGGGCGCTGTCGACGCACGTGCAGAAGCGGTTTCTGGCGCGGATGTTCAGAAGCTCGAGGTGACTGCTTCGGGTCGCCGCGTTGCGTCGGTGAGCAACGTTGACGAAGCCGTGGTGTCGTCGACTCGACCCGAGCTGCGTGGTGCGGTCAAGGTTGTGTCGGGCGGGCGTGGACTCGGCTCGGGTGACAAGTTCGAACTCGTCGAGCAACTCGCTGACGCCCTCGGAGCCGCTGTCGGCGCTTCGCGCGCCGCGGTTGATGCGGGCTACGTGCCCTACGCCGCGCAGGTCGGTCAGACCGGTGTCTCGGTTTCACCGCAACTGTATGTGGCTCTTGGAATCTCTGGTGCGATTCAGCACAAGGCCGGTATGCAGACGGCGAAGACGATCGTTGCGATCAACAAAGATGGCGACGCGCCGATCTTCGAGATCGCTGACTTCGGTGTGGTGGGCGATCTGTTCACTGTTGTGCCGCAGCTGATCGACGCGCTCAACGCGAAGAAGGCGTAACGGCGCATGGCGACGTACGGTCAACAGTTGCGGCGAGGACTGCCGCGCGTGGTGGGCGGCGAACCATGGCCTGCCGCCTCTGACGCACCCGCCGCAGCCGCGGTTGCCGAGCCTGAGGCGCCGAGCGCCGCAACTGACGCACCCGCCGCCCCGGCGGCGACAAGCGTGGCGACCGAAGCACCTTCGACTGCCGCAACAGCGCCCGTTGCTGCCTCGGCTGCGGCGGGGGCTAGCGCGGCAGCACCGACTGCGGGCCGCAGCGTGCGTCGTGGCCTGCCGCGCACGCCGGGCGGCGAGCCGTGGCCCCCCGCTTCGCTTGCCGCCCCTGCATCCGCCACTCTTGCAGAGCCCGCCGCGCCGAGCGGGTCTGCGCCCGGTCCCGCTGCGGGTACTGCCCAGGTGGCGCCCCCGGCTGCTGCCGCCCCCGAGGCACCCGACGCTGAGACACCCGCCCCGGCGCGACCGACCGCACCCGTCGCAGCTGCTCCTGCAGCCGCCGGTGCCGCAATTCGCCGCGGCTTGCCCCGTGTGGCTGGGGGAGAGCCGTGGCCGCCGGCGGGCTTCGCGCCGTCGATGGCTGAGGCCGACGACGTGGCCGGCGCGCCTCGCGAAGATGCGGTCGTGGCTGCATCCGACTCGCAGCCGGGCGACGTGAAAGCCGCTGTTGCCGAGCAACCGCGCACCGCAACCGGATACGACCTCGCAGCGCCGCTTCCGTTCACCCGCACGGTGTGGGAGGGGCGCTACGCCCGCACGCGCACCGCACCGAAGCCCGAAGCGGAGCGCGTCGGACCTTTCACGAAGATTCAGTGGGTCGGTTCGGTCATCGTCGGTGGCTTCGCACTGCTGTTCGCCGCCGCAATGGCCGTGTTTGCCGTCCGGTGGCTGCTCAGCCTCGAGGGCATGCAGAGCTTCATGGCGACGTACCCGGGCGAGTACCACCTTCCCGAAGGTGCGCCGGTTGGCTTTCCGGCATGGCTCGGCTGGCAGCACTTCTTCAACGTCTTCTTGATGGTGCTGATCATCCGATCAGGTCTCACCGTTCGCACCGAGAAACGCCCGACCGCGTTCTGGACGCCGAGAAACAACTCCAAAGGCAAGATCTCTCTCACCCTCTGGTTCCACCAGTCACTCGATATTCTGTGGCTCGTCAACGGCGTGATCTTCATCGTTCTGCTGTTCGTTTCTGGGCAGTGGATGCGCGTCATACCCACCAGCTGGGAAGTGTTCCCCAACGCCCTGTCAGCTGCACTGCAGTACGTCTCACTGGACTGGCCGACAGAGAACGGGTGGGTCAACTACAACAGCCTGCAGCAGATCGCCTACTTCGCAACGATCTTCATCGCAGCACCGCTCGCTGCAATCTCCGGCGCCCGCATGTCGAAGCTCTGGCCCGCTGATGCAAAGGGCCTCAACAAGGCGTACCCGATCGAGTGGGCACGCGCGGTGCATTTTCCGGTGATGCTCTACTTCGTCGCGTTCATCTTCGTGCACGTCGCTCTGGTGCTCTCCACCGGCGCGCTTCGCAACCTGAACCATATGTACGCCGCGCAAGGCTCGGTCGATCCGAACGCGTACGCCGACAACTGGCTCGGGTTCTGGCTCTTCGTCGCGTCACTCGTGGTGATTGCCGCAGCATGGGTGGCAGCACGCCCGCTGGTGCTCGCACCGATCGCGCGCGTGTTCGGCAAGGTCAGCGGCCGCTAGAGGCAGGTTCGCGTCGAGGTTCATTTCGGCGTGAAGCGACTTCGAGAGTCGAAGGCAACGCCCGGGGGCCGCTAGCTGTCGCGCTCGGCAACAGCCGCGGCGTAGCCATCGGCGTATGCTTCGTCAGCGCCGCGGCGAAACATATCCAACTCGGCGGGGCGCACGATTGATCGAGCCCCGGGCAGATCGAGTGGGCCCACCAGGTCGCTGCGCCCGCGCACGATCGCCACGGGCAACCCCGACGCCTTGCCTTTCACGAGCTCGGCTGCCGCGGCGATCTCGTCGGCGACGCACGGCTTGGTCACCACAAGAGGGCGCCCTTCGGCATCGGTCTGACCTCGAAGATCTTCAAATACGTGCACCCCTGCCGCGCCGATCGCGTGATCGGTCTGTCCGTCGCGCCAGGCGCGACCGAGCGTGTCTGTGATCAGCACGCCCACCTCGACGCCGAATCTCTCGCGCAGCTGTTGCGCGATTGCGCGCGCTGAAGCGTCGGGGTCAACCGGCAACAGCAGAATCGTGCCCTCAGGGGTGTTCGACGCGTCTACGCCGGCGGCCGCCGACACGATGCCGAGCTTGTTCTCGACGATGCGCGTGGTGCCAGCCGGCCCCGTGCGCCACGCCACCAGCCTGACAGTCTCTGCCGTGATCGCATCTTCGCGATCGGCGGCGACGACGAAGCGCCCCTCAGCTTTCGAGACGATCTTCGAGGTGATGACGACGATGTCGCCGTTTTCGAGCGACTCGCCGTCGGGGATCGATCCAGAACCGCTGACATCGCCCGAACCGGCGACCGCGCCGATAGCGTCGCCGATCAGCGCAGCCAGATTGGCGCCCGCATCAACTTCGGGCAGGCCAGAGAGCGCCCAAACCTGCAGCATGAAGAATCAGCGAACGAAGCGAACTTCGGTCAGCGTCTCGCCGAGGAACGGTTCGGTATGGGTGGCGCCATCGAGAGCGAAGCCATTGCGGCTATAGAAGGTGTGCGCGCGTGGGTTGTCTTCGGCGACCCACAGGTACATCTCTTCTTCGTCACCTGCCACAGCATCGAAGAGCTTCTTGCCGGTGCCGGTGCCGTGAAACGCATCGAGCAGATAGATGAAATACAGCTCACGGAATCGCGGAGCATCCTTATCGCGCGCGGGTCCCGAGCCGGCAAAGCCGACAATCTCGCCGTCAGCGAGAGCCGCGACCATCTTGAAATCGGGTCCCTGAGCAGCCCAGTGCGTCCAGAGCTCTGCGAGGCGCTTCGGTGATACAGCCTCAAGCGCCGCCTTGCTGATGAGGTGATCGTAGGTCTCGTGCCAGCATGTTGCGTGCACTCGTCCGAGCGCTTCAGCGTCGACGTCCCGCACAGGACGGACGACGATGTCGGTCTGCGTTTCAGCTTCCATGGCCAGACTCTACGCCGGGGTGGGCAAGAGCGGAAATCGAGTGGATGCAACGTGAATATCGTGTAACGAACGGGGTGAGAACCGTGAGTTTTCAGCCGCATCAAATCAACTTCCCGCCACGCTCAGCCCAGACTCCGAGCCGAGTCACGGCTGTCGAAACCCCACAACCGAATCGCGAATTCGCGCAAGCATCACTACGATCGCTCCTCGTGAACGTGATCTGGCGAACAATGCTGACCATCTTGCGCGCGAAAGCGCTGCTGCGTCGTCGCGGTCCGCTTGACCCCACGGTTGTGGGCCGCGTGAAGTTGCGCGTTCTGCCCACCGACATCGACCTGTTGCGGCACATGAACAATGGTCGGTACGCGTCATTGTTCGACCTCGGTCGCTTTGATCTGCTCATTCGCACCGGCGTCTGGGATGTCGTGAACTCTCACGCCTGGTACGCGGTAGTCGCCAGCGAGACAATCACGTTCCGCAAGTCCCTCCAACTGTGGCAGCGCTTCACCGTTGAGACGCGACTGCTCGCCCATGATGAGAAGTCGGTCTACATGGTGCATCGCGCGGTGGTGAAGGGTGAAATCTACGCAGAGATGATCGTGCGCGCACGATTCTTGCGGCGCTCAGGAGGCCTCGTGCCTCACGAGGAGCTGTTCGACGCGCTGCACCGGCCCGACACCCTGCCTCCCCTTGAGCCGTGGATGCTCGAGTGGGCCGCAGCCTCAGCGTTGCCCTCGACTCGCGCCGCGGCGCCCAGCGTCTGGAGCTAGCAAAACTCTCGCTGCGATGACCCGCACCCCGCGCAGCGGCGGACGTAGGCTGTCGACATGGCGAATGATCCTGACCGGCAAGATCCTGATCGGTCCGAACATGGCGACCAAGACGCCGACGCTCTAGAGCCGGCGGGTGCCACTGTTGACAGCGCGGTCGCGCTTGCGCGCCGATGGGTCGACGAAGCGGCAACTGCCGATGTCGACCCCGCCGCACAGCGGCTCGCCGGGGTGCTGAAAGACCCTAAAGGTCTGCCTTTCACACTCGGCTTCGTGGACGGCGTGATGCGACCGGAGTCACACTTCGCGGCAGCATCCCAACTGAACCGGATCGCGCCTTTGGTGCCCGACTTTCTGCCGTGGTATCTGCGCGGCGCCGTTCGTGCGGGCGGGGCAGTTGCCCCCGTGATCGCTACGCCGACGGTGCCAATAGCGCGGCGCGTGCTGCGCGAGATGGTTGGCCATCTCATCGTCGACGCGCGGCCCGAGAAGCTGGCCCCCGCACTCGCGCGAATTCGCGAATCGGGCGCGAGCGTCAACTTGAACCTGCTCGGTGAGGCCGTGCTGGGTGAGTCTGAAGCGAAACGTCGACTCGACGGAATTCACGAGCTTATTCGCCGTGATGATGTCGACTACGTGTCGGTGAAGGTCTCGGCGATCGTCAGCCATGTATCGATGTGGGCCTTCGACGAAGTCGTCAGCACCGTCATCGAGCGGCTGCTGCCGCTGTACCTCACCGCAGTCGACAACGGCACCTTCATCAATCTCGACATGGAGGAGTACCGCGACCTCGACCTGACCGTGGCTGTCTTCACCAGGCTGCTCGCTCACCCGCGGCTTCGGGCGATGGAAGCCGGCATCGTGCTGCAGGCATATCTGCCCGACGCGCAACCAGCCCTCGCCGCCCTCACTGCGTGGGCACGCGTGCGCGTCGACGCGGGCGGAGCACGTATCAAGGTGCGGCTAGTCAAGGGCGCGAATCTCGCAATGGAGAGAGTGGATGCCGCTGTTCACGGCTGGCCACTGGCGACGTTCGATTCGAAACTCGACACCGACGCGAATTATGTGCGCTGCCTCGACTTCGCGCTGCGGCCAGAGAACACCAGCGCAGTGCGAGTCGGGGTTGCCGGCCACAACCTGTTCGACATCGCATATGCCTGGCTGCTCGCCGGCGGCCGAGAAGTGCGAGAGGCTGTCGAGTTCGAGATGCTGCTCGGTATGGCGCAGGGACAAGTCGCTGCGATCTCACGTGACGTCGGAGCGGTGCGACTGTATGTGCCCGTAGTGAAGCCCGATGAGTTCGATGTCGCGATCAGCTACCTCGTTCGCCGCCTCGAAGAGAACGCCTCGAGCGACAACTTTCTCTCGGCAGCGTTCGACCTCGCCGATGATTCGGCCCTCTTCGATCGCGAGCGCGAGCGGTTTATCGCCTCCGTGGCGCGCGCGAACGATGAGAGCCTGCCAGTCGGAGCGCGCCGCATGCAGGATCGAGCGCGCGCTACACGTCTCACCGACACGTCAAAGCACGACAGCCCCAGTCTCTTTCGCGACACGCTCGCCGTTGATTCCGAAGTGATGGACGACGCGACGGTCGATGCTGGCCTGACACAGGCAGTGCTGGGCATCGCACGATCTGCGGCCACAGATGCCGATGAAACCGTTCCCGTGGTGCCACTCGCGGCCGAACAGCGCTTTGGCGCAGACAACTACGTCGAGACAGCGGTGTTCGCGTCGCGCCAAGGCAGCCAGACGGCAGCGGGCGCTCCGGGCTTTGTCAACACCGCCGACACCGATCCCGCGTTGCCGGCAAACCGAGCGTGGGGTCGCGAGATCATTGCCCGCATCGGCGACTCCACCGCCGGAGACGCGACGATCGCCGCCGCGCACGTCGCCGAAGCCGAGCAACTTGATCACATCGTCGCGCACGTCAGAGAAGCCGCCGAGCAGTGGGGTTCGCTTCCCGCCGCCGACCGCGGCGCCGTGCTGCGTGCCGCCGCAAGCGCACTTGAGAGCCGCCGTGCAGAGCTCATTGAAGTGGCCGCGTCTGAAACCGGCAAGGTGCTGGCCGAAGCGGACGTCGAGATCAGCGAGGCCGTCGACTTCGCTCGCTACTACGCCGCAAACGCTCGCGAGCTCGACAGCATGGGCGGCGCACTGTTCGTGCCTGATCGGGTCACCGTCGTGACCCCGCCGTGGAACTTTCCCATCGCGATTCCCGCCGGCGGTGTGCTCGCATCACTCGCAGCCGGATCGGGAGTGGTCTTCAAACCAGCGCCGCAAGCGCGCCGCTGCGCAGCTGTCGTCGCCGAAGCACTTTGGGAAGCGGGGGTGCCGCGAGACGTGCTGGCACTCGTCGACCTCGACGAAGACTCCCTCGGAAAGCAGCTGCTGTCGCACGCGGATGTTGATCGAGTCATTCTCACTGGAGGGTGGGAAACCGCGGCGCTATTCCGCTCCTGGCGGCGCGATCTGCCGATGCTGGCCGAAACCAGCGGCAAGAACGCGATGATCATCATGCCGAGCGCAGATATCGATCTCGCCGTGTCGGATGTGGTCAAGAGCGCTTTCGGTCACGCAGGGCAGAAGTGTTCGGCGGCCTCGCTCGTGATCGTGGTCGGTTCGGTCGGTCGCTCCAAGAGATTTGCGCGCCAGCTGGTGGATGCCACGAATTCCCTTCGCGTCGGGGTGCCCTCTGACCCACGCACCGAGGTCGGGCCGCTTGTAGAGCCGCCTCACGGCAAGCTCAAGTGGGCACTGACCACCCTTGGCACCGGAGAGAAGTGGCTTGTGGAGCCGCGAGAAGTGGCGACGAAAGACGATGCTGGTGACTATGAGGGTCGGGTCTGGTCTCCGGGCATCCGCACCGGCGTGCAACCGGGGTCTCGCTTTCACATGGAAGAGTTCTTCGGCCCGGTGCTCGGCATCATGCGTGTTTCGTCGCTCACTCGGGCCCTCGAACTGCAGAACGCCGTTGACTACGGACTGACGGCGGGCCTTCACACTCAAGACCCCGAAGATCTCGCGATGTGGTTGCGAGAGGTCGAGGCGGGCAACCTCTACGTCAACCGCGGCATCACGGGAGCGATCGTGCAACGCCAGCCATTTGGCGGGTGGAAACGTTCTTCGGTCGGTGCGGGCGCCAAAGCTGGTGGTCCAAACTATCTGCTCGGGCTCGGGTCATGGCGGGCGACATCGGGCGCGGCGACCTCGGCAACCCTGCACTTGCGCGGGCTGGACTCGCGGATTACCTCGGTGATCGAAGCAGCCCAGGCGACGCTCGACTACGAGGCTTTCGAATGGTTGCGACGCGCTGCGCTGTCTGATGCGATCGCATGGGACCGCGAGTTCGGCCGAGTGAAAGATGTCTCGAACTTGGGTGTTGAGCGCAATCTCTTTCGATACCGGCCGGTTCACGACGTCGATGTGCGCGCCACCGCGGATGCATCGTGGCAGGCGCTGCTGCGCATTGCGCTGGCGGGAATTCGAGCGGGCACGCGACTGACAATCAGTGCTCCGGTCGGCCTGCCAGCTGCGGTGCGCCGCGCGCTCAGCGACGAGGATGTTGTCGTTTTCGTTGAGACCCAGGAGCAGTGGCTCGAACGGATGATTGCCAAGCCGAGCAGCGACACTGACGCGTTGAGCGGCATAGCGCCGCGACCGTCGCGCGTGCGCCTGGTCGGAGCCCGAGAGACCGTTTCGGTGTTGCGGCGTGCATTGGCAGACGCAATCGAGGGTGACCCTGATGTTGCGATCTACGACAATGAGGTCACGACCGCAGGGCGCCTTGAGCTGCTCACTTTTCTGCGAGAACAGTCGATCACCATCACAGCGCATCGCTTCGGCAATCCCGACGACTGGTCCGCTGACGTGATCTGATCTACTCGGTGTCAAGAATTCTTGACACCGAGCCGATTGCCCGGTAGCTTTCTTGATGTCAAACATTCCTGACATCAAGGAGTTACTCATGGTTTACGAAGAACGCAACGTCTGGGCGGGCCTCGGCGTCACTGCCATCGCTATGACGGTCTACGTATTCGTCGTCTTTCAGCAGGCTGCCGGCGGTCCGCTCGTCGAGGTCGACTGGTGGCCGATCATGGCGTGGACGATCGGTGCGAGCATCGCAGCATCCATTGTCGTCAGCGTCGTATGGGGCATCTTCGCCGGAATGCGCGACCCCGACGGGGTCGGCAAGTCCGACCAGCGCGACCGCGACATCGCGCACATGGGCGGCAGAGTCGGCCAAGCGTTCATGGTCGTCGCGGGTCTCGGCGTCATCGTGCTGAGCGCGTTCGAAGCTGACTGGTTTTGGATCGCGAACACCATGTTCTTCGGCTTCGCGCTCTCGGCCTTCGTCGGCGGGGTCGCGCAAGTCATTGCGTACCGCCGGGGACTCATCTGATGGTCAAGCCCACCAAGGTCACCAATTCCATTCGCGCGCTTCGCGAGCGATCGAGCATGACCCAGGCAGACCTTGCTCGCCACATCGGCGTGACGCGTCAAACCCTGATCGCGATCGAGCAGGGCAAGTACTCACCAACCCTCGAGCTTGCATTCCAGATCTCGCGTGTGTTCGGCGTGGGACTCGACGATCTGTTTCAGTACCCCGAGGCGGAGGAACAATGAACCCGTTGCCCACGACCATGTCGGCATGGTGTCAAGAGCGGTACGGCGGCCCGGAAGTTGTCGTCCAAGCCCAGATCGACGTTCCGCAGGTGGGGCGTGACGAAGTGCTTGTTCGCACGCACGCTACATCGCTGAACGCGGGTGACATCTATGTCATGCGCGGTGAGCCGCTGGTCTTGCGTGTCGCCTTTGGACTTCGTCGACCGAAACAGCGCGTGCGAGGAATGGATGCTGCCGCGACAGTGGTGGCCTTAGGTGAGCGAGTGACCCAATTCAAGGTCGGTGATGAGGTGGTCGGCGAACTCGCGGGAGGGGCGCTCGCGGAGTATGCCGTGTCAACAGCCTCGCGGCTTGTGCACCGCCCGTCTGAACTCGATGTCACCGTCGCGGCGGCGTTGCCGGTCGCTGGGGGTACCGCGCTGCAGGCTGTCGATCGCGCCGGTGTCGCGACGGGGCAGCGGGTGCTGGTGATCGGGGCCTCAGGCGGGGTCGGAACCTTCGCCGTGCAACTGTGTGCCCAGCGCGGCGCGGAGGTCTGGGCGCTTTGTGGTGAGCGCAATCGCCCTCTGGTCGAGTCCCTCGGCGCGGCCGCCACCTTCGACTACAAGAAGGTGCAACCGGGGGCCACCGAGCTCGGCGAGGCTGAGTTCGACGTGGTTATCGACATCGCGGGCACAGCCAGGTTGCGCGCGCTTCAGCGTCTCGTGCGAGACGGCGGCAAAGTCGTGCTGGTGTCGGGCCAGGGAGGACGTATGCTGGGGCCGCTCGCGCGGTTGACAGCAGCATCCATCATCTCGGTGGGGTCAAAGCGCAAGCTGCTTCCCCTGGCAGCGACTGCAAACCAAGACACGTTGAACAGCCTGGTGGCGCTAGCGACGGCGGGCTCGCTCGCACCCGTGATCGAGCACGTGTCGTCGTTCGATGAAGCCGATGCTGCGTTGGCGCGCGCCGCTGACGGTCATGTGGTCGGCAAGATCGTGGTCACCGTCACGGGTTGACTACCGTGACCCCATACGCGAGTGCTTCTTGGCATCGGGAGTTTCACGACTGTGCGACTCGGCAGCCACGGGCGGCGCGATCGTTCGCTGTACCCGTTGGCCGGTGCGCACAATAGCCCGCAACGGCACACCGATCACCAGGGCGAAAAAGCCGGCAGCCGACCTGTCGAAACTGCCCAGTACGAGCTTTCGCTCCCAGGCATCGCGAATGACGCCACCTCGGCGACGCAGCGGTGGTTTCGGCGCCAGCACACCCTGGTGTCGCAGTGCAACGAGTTCGACGACGCGCGCGGCCCAGTTGTCGTCACGGGCATCATGGAGGTAGTTCTCGCGGGTCCAAAGCCGATTCGGCTGCCGAAAGCGCCGGTGCACGACGTCATCATCACTCCCGTAGAGCCCGCTTCCGTCGAAGACCTCGTTGATGAGTTCGGGTGAGACGCCAAACGAGTCGAGCGCGATCACCGGAACCCCGAGCGCAATCGCCTCGATCGCCGCGGTTGAGCTGACGGTCACCAGCCCCTCTGCAGTCGAGAGGGCGCGACGCATCGGGCCAGTCGATATGACCAGGTTCTCGGGCGCCCCACCCAGTTCGTCAATGAGGTCAGCCAGCGGCAGAGATTCCGAGTGCGTCTGGTGTTCCCCCTTCGCGCCACGGAGCTTGAGCACTACCTGTCGCGAGGGGTTCGCTTTCGCCGCTCGGATGAGCAGTGCGGCGACCTCAAGACGATCGTGGCGCTCGAGCGGAACGATTGCCTGCGCGGCAAAGACCAGATCCGTTCCGCGCGGGTGCGACGTGTCAGCAACTCGCGCTCGTGCCGCGAACGGCAACGAGGCGAGAGCGAATCTGGAATCGAAGTTCTGGGACGACGCCAAGTGAGTGAAGCTGGCGATCTCGCGGTGGGAGTGCAACACGAACAGATCGCATTGTGCGCGAAACAGCAAGGCCTTTCGCGTCGCGGGAATCGAGATGCCGGGAAGCCCCGTGACGATCACCGGACGCGGCTCGATGGTCGCTACCAACCGTGCGATGACCCGCGCAAGGGGCCCACGCGCCGCAACGAGCACGGCATCGGGGGGATCACCGGTGAGTTGCTGGTGAAACGCGTCGAGCGTGAGGCGAGACACCGCGTGTGCAGGCAGACCACTGCCGGCAAGGGCGGCACGTTGTTGCCCGGCACTGACCGCGAGAGGTGTTTCGAGCACGACGAAGCTGCTCGAGAACTGAGCGGGTGCGCCGCCTAGGAGCGCCGCGCCCCACTTGACGTATGAGTCGGTGTCGCCGACGCCGACGACCCGTATTTCAGCCTTGGTGGCGGACGCAGCCCACGTGCTCACGCCGGAACGCGGCGGAGTTTTGCCATGGGAGCAAGTTCGCCGGGGTAGACCCGCTTCACACCATCACCCAGCGCCTCTTCAATGACACGAATGTCGCGCACCAGGTGCTCAAGACCGGTCGGTTCAAGCGACGCAGCGTGATCTGATCCCCACATCGTGCGGTCGAGTGTGATGTGGCGCTCGACGGCGACAGCCCCCAGTGCCACGGCCGCCAGGGAGATCTGCAGGCCGCGCTCATGACCCGAATAGCCCACCGGAACACCGGCAAACCGATCATGCAGAGCCGGAATCATGCGCAGGTTCGCCTCGTTCGGCTCCATCGGATACGTGGAAGTGGCGTGCATGAGGAGCAGGCGACCGGTTCCGAGCACATCGACTGCCGCATCGATCTCGCGGATCGTTGACATTCCGGTCGATAGGATCACCGTCTTGCCCGTGTCTCGCAGCGCACTCAACAGGGCGTGATCGGTCAGGCTGGCCGAGGCGACCTTGTGCGCGGTGACGCCTAGGTCTTCAAGAAAAGCGACGCTCGGTTCGTCCCAGGGAGATGCGAACCACTCGAGGCCGCGCAGCATGGCGTAGTCCGAGATCTCGATGTATTCGTCGCGGCCGAACTCGACGCGGCGGCGATAGTCGAGGTACGACATTGTTCCCCACGGCGTCTCCCGCGGAATGGTTCGCATGTGCTCGGGGGTCGCGAGCTCGGGCGTGCGCTTTTGGAACTTCACGGCGTCAGCGCCGGCGTTCGCGGCAACGTCGATGAGCTGCTTGGCGATCTCGACATCGCCGTTGTGGTTGAGGCCGATCTCGGCGATGACATAGACGGGGCGGCCGCTGCCGACGACACGGTTTCCGATGGTGACAGTCACGAGGTGGACCTTTCGCTGTGGATGGATGCTGACGCTTCGCGCCCGCTCAGTGTGAGATCGGCCAGCTCGCGAACCGCGCCGGATCCTCCCGTGCTCGCAAGAGTGACGCGAGCTGCCGCCAAGACCGCGGGGTGAGCGTCGCGCACGGCAACAGGCCACCCCACGATCTCAAGACAACCGAGATCGTTGACGTCATTGCCGAGGTAGGCAACGCGAGACAAGGCGACACCCGTGGATTCTGCCCACGAGCGCAATGCCGCCGCTTTGTCATCAAGTGCCTGACGCACATCGATGTTCAGCTTTGCCGCGCGAGCCGACACGACCGGATTCTTCTCGGTCGACAGAATCACCATCGGCACGTTCGCGCGGCGCAGCAACGCCACGCCCATCCCGTCAGAGCGACTGACGCGCACCGATTCTTCACCGCGGTCATTCACCACGACGGTGTCGTCGGTGTGCACGCCATCGAAATCGGTAGCGACGGCATCGACATCCATCGGTTCGTTTGCGTCGATGCGCGCGGCGAGCAGACAAGCCATCTCGAGCTCAGCGAGGGTGTCGATCTCGATCGCGGTCTGCTCAGGCACTTCGATGATGCCGATGCTGCCGTAGAAGCGATGGCCGACCGCGACGAATGCGCGCGCGCGCATGACGTAGAACGCTCCGGTCTCGCGGTAGTGCGGCTCCCGATCCTGTCGCCTCGGGCGTGAGTCGACGTCGTGGCCCAGGGCTACAGCGCAGCCGCCATCGCCGCGGTGCCACATGAAGGCGAAACTCTCAACCGCAGAGAAGGCGACGTCGCGCCGGCGTGAGCTCACCACCCGCACAGCCTCGGCAAGCGAGGTCGAGTCGATGAATGGCGACGTGGCCTGCAGAAAGGCCAGAATCTGAACTCCGATACCGCGCGCCTCGAGTTCCGCGAGCGCGTGCAGAAGCGCACTCTCACTCGATGCCTCGTCGCCGGCGATATCGGCGGAGCGCATAACGACGTCCGCGCCCCATTCCCGTGCCACGTCAGCAATCTCGTCGTTGTCAGTAGACACGACAACACGATCAATCTCTGTGCATCGCTGCGCGGCGAGGATTGCGCGCGCGACGAGCGGGATTCCCCCGACTCGGCGAAGGTTCTTTCGCTCGATGCCCTTTGATCCGCCTCGCGCCGGAATGACTGCGACTGTTTCGCTCACGTGTTTATGCCAATCTCGGGGCCTGGGGCGCTGCTGTGCACCCTTGATCCGCTGCCGCGCAGAACGAGCGGCAGGGTCGTGTTGGTGCTGGAGGGCTGACTGAACACATCGAGAGCAGTCGGATGCCCTGCCAGGATGAGTTCGATCGGCAGCGACGTCTGCACGACTGTTACACCTGCGATGGCTTTGACGGCGTCGAGCTGGCCGGGCGTCTCACGGCGGTGGGGAAAGTACTCCACAGCGCCTGCCGCGGCGATGTGGTCGACCCAGCGGATGTAGTGCTCAATGGGCATGCGTCCGTCTACCGGGCGGGCGCTTCCGAGCACGATGCGGTTCTCACGGTGCTGCGCCGAACCCGCGCTCGAGCGCGTCCATTCGAATGAGTGATGACAAACCGAAAAGCCCAAGTTCGTGAGGGCATTCTCGCGGGCGGCCCCCAGATCGAACGCGGTGAAGATCGACGCTCGGCGATCGCGCGCGACTCGTCGCACCGTTTCAAGTGCGAAGGGACGCAGTCGAGTGGTGAGCCCGCGTTCTGCGATACCCGGGCGCGCATAGGGACGCGAGCCGGTGAGACTGTCGGCGAGCGACGTCGTGTTGGCACCGTCATCGAGAAACGTGATCTGTCGCGGACGCAATACTGACGCGGCAAGGCGAAACTGGCCGGAGAAGCCATCGCCGATGAGCCAGTGCCCATGCTGTGACAGCAGCTTCCAAGGAATTCCGAGGTACGGCGCCATCTCGCCGAACCAGGCGCGACGCGCGAGCAGCTCGTCGGCTGTCTCTGACATCTGCGCGGTGAGGCGACCAGCTACGGTCACCGCTCTGCGGTGAGCGGCACCCCACTCGGCGGCGCCGACGAGTTGCAGGGGTGACTCGACCCAAGCCAGCACTGCGTTGGTATCCATTTGTTCCTCCGGTCTCTCGACGATGCGCGATGACGGTGGCGTAGGAGAACCGATGAGGTGTCTTGTCGGCAACGAAACAGTGAACTGCTGACTTTTGGCGCGTTCGCCGCCCGCTGCCGATAGAACGAGACGGGCCACCTTCCCGTGGCAGAATGAACGTGGCGTGCCCGAATCGTTCCCTTCGCTCTTGCCTTGTTACTGAGTGCAATGCGTCGAAGGCCGTCGGGCCCCAGGACAGCGTCCGCCGCCCTTTCGCAAGGAGCACTCATGTCTACGCAGAACGCAGTGTCAGCGCCCGCTGTCGATACCCACGCTTCTCGAGTTCAGCAGCGTCGTACGTATCTGATGTGTCGTCCCGATCACTTCACCGTGAGCTACTCGATCAATCCGTGGATGGAACCGGCTAACCCGACTGACACTGCGCTCGCCGTCAGTCAGTGGCAGAAGCTTCACGACACGTACATCGCTCTCGGTCATGAGGTTCACCTGATTGACCCAATCGCATCGCTGCCCGACATGGTCTACACCGCCAACGGCGGTTTCATCATCGACGGTGTTGCGTACGGGGCGAAGTTTCGTTTCGCTGAGCGGCAGCCCGAAGGCCCCGCCTTCATGGAGTGGTTCGCTGCCAATGGGTTCGCCGTTGCCGACCCGGTTGAGGTGAACGAGGGTGAGGGTGACTTTCTGCTGGTCGGTGATGTGATCCTTGCCGGAACCGGCTTTCGTTCGACCGGCGACAGCCACGGCGAGCTTGGGCGAGTCTTCGGCAAAGAGGTCATCTCACTCAACCTGGTCGACCCGCGGTTCTATCACCTCGACACCGCCATCTCGGTGCTCGACCCCGTTGAAGGGCCGAACGGTGTTGAGAAGGCGAACATCGCCTATCTGCCCGGTGCATTCGATGCCGAAGGGCAGCGCATTCTCGCCGAGCGCTTTCCCGATGCGATCAAGGTGTCAGACGACGACGGTGCGGTGTTCGGCCTGAACTCATCGAGCGACGGTCTCAATGTCATCATCTCGCCACGCGCTAAGGGCTTTGAGAAGCAGCTTCGTGAGCGCGGCTATAACCCGGTGCTCGTCGATCTGTCAGAACTCCTGCTCGGTGGAGGCGGCATCAAATGCTGCACCCTGGAACTGCGACGCTGAACGGAAACGCCATGACTACTCCCTCATTTCACACCGAGGCCCTCCGTGTGATCGACACCGCAGAGACTCACCTCGCCAACAACTACAACCCCCTCGAGGTTGTCGTTTCACGCGGCGAAGGTTCCTGGGTCACCGACATCGAGGGCAAGCGCTACCTTGATCTGCTCTCGGCCTATTCGGCGTTGAACTTCGGACATGGTCACCCGGCAATTCTTGCCGTCGCACAAGAGCAGCTGAATCGACTCACGCTCACGAGCCGAGCTTTTCACAACGACAAGCTCGGCATCTTCGCCCAGGCGCTCGCCGCTTTGTGCGGCAAAGATCTGGTGCTGCCGATGAACACCGGCGCCGAGGCTGTCGAGTCGGGCATCAAGGTTGCACGCGCGTGGGGGTATCGGGTCAAGGGCATCCCTGCGGATGCTGCAACGGTTGTCGTCGCGCACGGAAACTTTCATGGCCGCACGACGACGATCGTCGGGTTCAGCGATGACGCGAGTGCGCGCGATGACTTCGGCCCGTTCGCGCCCGGTTTCGTGCAGGTTCCGTTCGCAGATGCTGCCGCGATCGAAGCCGCGATCGACGACAACACCGCGGCGGTGCTCATCGAGCCGATTCAAGGCGAGGCGGGAGTCATCATTCCTCCCGAGGGCTACCTGCGCGCGGTGCGCGAGATCTGCACCCGTCGCGGCGTGCTCATGATCGCCGATGAGATTCAGGCCGGCCTCGGCCGCGTCGGCACCACCTTCGCGTGCGATCGCGAGCAGGTCGTTCCTGACATGTATCTGCTCGGCAAGGCGCTGGGCGGCGGCATCGTTCCGCTCTCGGCCGTGGTCGCGAACCGGGATGTGCTGGGAGTGATTCAGCCGGGCCAACATGGCTCAACGTTCGGCGGCAATCCGCTTGCGGCGGCGGTTGGGCTGCGCGTGGTCGAGATGCTCGAGTCGGGCGAGTTCCAGACCCGTGCGGCCGCACTTGGTGAACATCTCGAAACCGGCTTGAACGCCCTGATCGGCCAAGGCGTCACCGATGTACGAGTTGCGGGCCTGTGGGCGGGCATCGACATCGACCCCGCGCTGGGCACCGGTCGCGAGATCGCTGAGAAGATGCTTGCTCGCGGCGTGCTGGTGAAAGACACGCACGGCCAGACGATTCGCATTGCGCCGCCGCTGGTGATTCGCGCGACCGAGATCGACTGGGCTATCGAGCAGCTGAGAGTCGTGCTCGCAGGCTGATCAGGTGTGGTTGCCGAATGCTAGGCGACGTTGATGCTGATCTGCTGCCACCCCGTGGCTCCATCGGGCGCGGGCGGCGCGATCGCATCGGTCTGCGTCTCGCCATTGACGTTCGTGGCGCGGCAGCTGATCGTGTGGGAACCGCTCGTGGCCGTCCACGGCATGCTCCACTGCACCCAGGTGTCATCCGAGATCGCGGTAGCAAGTGTCGTTTCGACCCACTCGCCGCCGTCGATCTGCACCTCGACCTTTGAGACCCCCACGTGAGGCTGCCAGGCGACACCAGCAATGACGGTCTCGCCCGCGGGCACACTCTGATTGCGGGTCGGAACGTCAATGCGCGACTGCAGCTTGATCGGCCCGAGTTCTGACCATCCGCGGGTAGACCAGTACGCCTTGTCTTGTTCGAACGTGGTGACCTTCAGCTCGGTCACCCATTTTGTTGCCGACACATAGCCGTAAAGGCCCGGCACCACCATGCGCACCGGAAACCCGTGTTCGATAGGCAGCGGTTCATCGTTCATGCCGATCGCGAGAATGGAGTCGCGGTCGTCGGTGAGAACGCTCAGCGGGGTGGAGGCAGTGAAGCCATCAATCGATTGCGAAAGCACCATGTCAGCGTCCGCCGTCGGCTCGGCACGCGCGAGCAGTTCGCGAATCGGATAGCCGAGCCACTTGGCGTTGCCGATCAGATCGCCTCCCACCGAGTTCGAGACGCACGACAGTGTCGTATAGCTCTCTTCGAGGGGGAGCGCGACAAGGTCGTCCCACGTGATGGTGACCTCTTGCTTCACCATTCCGTGAATGCGCAGACTCCAGCCAGAGGTATCAACCTGCGGAACGATCAGCGCGGTGTCGATGCGGTAGAACTCGGTGTTCGGTGTGATCACCGGTGCCAATCCGCTGATGGCGAGCTCAGCGCTCGTCGAAACCGCAGCGGCGGGAACCGCGGCTGCGGGCAGACCGATGGCTTGGCGCACGGCACTGACGGTGCGTGAACCTGCGCGCACCGCCGAGCCCGCGATGGTTGCGAGCACGCCAGCCGCCGTGGCGGCACCCGCCCAGACGAAGAAGGTGCGGCGATCGGGGTTCTGATCCGCCGTCGCCGGTGTCGCCGCCGTTGCCGCCGCCGTTGCAGAGGTGCCTTGCGAAACCACCGACGGCGCACCGGCGCGTGACGCACGTGCAGCAGGGCTGAGCAGGCGAGTGAGCAGGTGCAGCGCGAGCGCCGCGACTACGCCTGCCACCAGCGACGGCACCCAGGCAAACGGGCCAGCGTCTGCGCGGGTCATCGCTGCGACGACGCCCGTGGCGCCGAAGGCCCCTACCACCACGAGGCCCCACGGCGGAGTGCGTGACTGCAGCCAGCCCGCGAGAGCCGCGAGGGCGACGGCGACGATCGCGATTCCCACGAACAGCGCGACCTTGTCAGCGGTGCCGAACAGAGCGATGGCCGCGTCTTTCGCCCACGAAGGCGCAGCATCCACCAGAGCATCGCCGACCACCGCGAAAGGCGACGACTCTGGGGCGAGCACCCCGGCAGTCAATTCGCCGAGGCCCGCTCCGAGAGTGATTGACGCGATACCCGCGACCCAGGTCAGCGGGTAGGCGGGGCGATCCGCCGGTTGCTTGATTGCCACGTTCACAGCGTAGGTCGGCCAGTAGCGGCTCGCGGCGTGATCGGCCGATTCGTAAGGGTTTCACAAGGTTGCCTACCAGGTCAGATCGATACGTCAAGTGGAAACACATCGGCAACACCTTCGGACTAGGCTCGGCCCATGGGTGATCTCTTCGACGGTTACGGCTCGACTCTCGCGCCGCGCAAGACGCCCTCGGGTGTTCCCGCGTTCGATGAAATGTTTGGCGGTCCGGCGCAGCCGGGCGGCCCAGACCAATCACGCGAGGCCTACCGAGAGCTACATCAGGCGCTCGCACAGATGACACAGGAAGAACTGCGCGGGCGAACTGACTCGCTCGCCAGTTCGTATCTTGCGCAGGGGGTGACGTTCGACTTCGCCGGTGAAGAGCGTCCGTTCCCGCTCGATGCGGTGCCGAGAGTGATCGCGTACGACGAGTGGAAACGCGTCGAAGCAGGTGTGAAGCAGCGGGTGCAGGCACTCGAGGCTTTTCTCGACGACGCCTATGGTCGCCAGCACTGCGTTCGCGACGATGTCTTGCCCGCGGCGCTGATCGCTTCGTCGCAGTATTTCTACCGCCAGGCGGCGGGCATCCAATCCGCCAACGGCGTGCGCATTCACGTGTCGGGTATCGACTTGATTCGAGACGAGAACGGCGAGATGCGCGTTCTCGAAGACAATGTGCGCGTGCCCTCGGGGGTCAGCTACGTCATCTCGAACCGCCGCGTGATGGCACAGACGCTGCCCGAGTTGTTCGTCTCGATGCGGGTGCAGCCGGTGGGCGATTACCCCAACAAGCTGCTCGCCGCGCTTCGCGCCTCGGCGCCGGCTGGCATCGAAGACCCGAACGTCGTCGTTCTCACCCCCGGTGTCTACAACTCGGCATACTTCGAGCACACTCTGCTCGCCCGCTTGATGGGTGTTGAGCTCGTTGAGGGCCGTGACCTCATGTGCATCGGCGGCAAGGTGTTCATGCGCACCACTCGCGGGCCCAAGCGCGTTGATGTGATCTATCGCCGGGTTGACGATGACTTCATCGACCCGTTGCAGTTCCGCGCTGACTCGATGCTCGGCGCTCCGGGCATCATGCTCGCGGCCCGCCTCGGCAATGTGACGATTGCCAACGCGGTCGGCAACGGAGTCGCTGACGACAAGCTGCTCTACACGTACGTGCCCGACCTCATTCGCTACTACCTCTCAGAAGAGCCGATCCTCAAGAACGTAGACACCTGGCGTCTGGAAGACCCGCTGGCCCTCGAAGAAGTGCTCGACCGCCTGCCTGAACTGGTCGTCAAGCCGGTAGACGGTTCGGGCGGCAAGGGGCTCGTCGTCGGGCCGGATGCGTCACCGAAGGAGCTCGACGAGTTGCGCAAACGTCTGATCGCCGACCCGCGTGGATGGATCGCCCAACCCGTCGTGATGCTCTCGACTATCCCGACCCTCGTCGAAGACGGGATGCGGCCGCGTCACGCCGACCTTCGACCCTTCGCTGTCAACGATGGCGATGACATCTGGGTTCTGCCCGGCGGCCTCACTCGCGTGGCTTTGCCCGAAGGGCAGCTGGTCGTCAACTCGAGCCAGGGTGGTGGATCGAAAGACACGTGGATCGTGGGCGGCTCGGCTCCCGGAAGCGTGCAGTATGGGCAAGAGACCACGGCGCCGGATGTGAGCTCGGAGCCGGCGCCACAGACATCGGCGATTTCGATCATCTACCCAGAAGACGTGGCGCAGCACACGTCATCGATCCCGGTCATCTACGACGATCAGCCCGCGGTGAGTCACTCGCCGCAAGACCCATCGCCCGCTACTTCGCAGCAGCAAGAGCAGCAGCAAGAGCAACAGCAGCAACAGCGGCTCGATGCTCGGGCAGAGAGTGGTGAATCATGCTGAGTCGCATCGCCGAAAGCCTGTTCTGGATCGGGCGATACATTGAGCGCAGCGATGGAACAGCACGCATCCTCGACGTGCATCTGCAGCTTCTGCTGGAAGACCCGTGGATTGACGAAGATACCGCGTGCCGATCACTGCTGAACGTGATGGGGTCGGCACCTCCCGCTGGCGTGCAGAAGGTTAACCGCAACGATGTGCTGCAGCGCCTCGCCGTCGATGCAGGAAACCCCGCCAGCATCGCGTACGCCCTCACCGCTTCTCGTGAGAACGCACGCCGCGCACGTGAAATCGTGTCGACCGATCTCTGGGAGACGCTCAACACTACGAACGCTCGCATGCCGCGCCGCTTGCAGATCGATCAGGTGCACGACTTCTTCAAATGGGTGCGCGAGCGCTCAGCCCTTTCGGTGGGACTGGTGGATGCGTCAACCAGCCGCGACGAATCGTGGCAGTTCTTTACGCTCGGCCGAGCCATTGAGCGCACCGACATGACCGCGCGCATGCTGTCGACTCGGTCGTTGACAGAGGTGTCGGGGCCATCGTGGACGACGATTCTTCGCTCGTGCGGTGCATACGAGGCGTATTTGCGTACGTACCGGGGTATTCCGAGCGCGCGCAACGCGGCCGAGTTCTTGTTGCTTGACCGGTTGTTCCCTCGTTCGATCATCTACTCGATTCAGCAAGCCGAGCAGTGCATGCACGCGATCGACCCTCGCAACGATCGTGTTGGCCACTCGAACACGGTGTTGCGTGCACTCGGGCAGATCCGCAATGAGCTGGAGTACCGGCCCATTTCTGAGATCCTCGACGAGGTGCCGCATCACATGCAGCGAGTGCAGACGGTCACCCGCGAAGCATCCGAAGCTGTTCGCGATCGGTTCTTCCCCACGCAAGCTCAGCCGAGCTGGATCGGAGAAATCTCATGAAACGCCTCCGTATCGAGCACGAGACCGGGTTCACCTATCAAGGTGACGTGTCAGCGTCGTACAACGAGGCGCGCATGCTGCCCAGTTCAACCGACAGCCAGTTCGTGCTCACGTCTGCGCTCGATATCGAGCCGTCGACGTCGGTCAACCAGTATGTCGACTACTTCGGCACCCGTGTGGCGTCGTTCGACGTGCTGAACCCGCACAACACGCTCACGCTCACCGCGCGTTCTCTCGTAGAGGTGCGACCCCGACCTCTCGAAGAGCCGGAGATGACGTGGGATGAGCTCAAGCGCGAAGCGTCGCGCCTGATCGAGTCGGTCGAACAGCTGGATCAGACGCCGCGCACGAAGCCTCACCCTGAGGTCGCTGAAATTGCACGCTCGATTGCGTCGCAGCACGAGCGTCCGGGCGATGCCGCCCGTGCGATCGCGGTCGCCATCGGCAACGCGATGAAGTACGTGGGCGGCATCACGGGCGTGCACTCGACTGCTGTCGAAGCATGGGATGCGCGCAAGGGCGTGTGCCAAGACATCGCACACATCACTCTGGGCGCACTCCGCGAGGTGGGCATTCCCGCTCGATACGTTTCTGGCTATCTGCACTCGCGACCCGAAGCGGAGATCGGTGTTCCGGTGGCGGGTGAATCCCATGCGTGGATCGAGTGGTTCGCGGGGGACTGGCAAGGTTTCGACCCGACCAACAACCTTGAGATCACTGACAGTCACGTGCTCGTCGGCCGTGGCCGCGACTACGGTGATGTGCCGCCGTTGCGCGGCGTATACGCTGGCCCCTTCAAGGGCACTCTCCACGTGAAGGTGACCATCACCCGCGAGGCGTGAAGGTGCGCAACTCAGGCGGGGGAGTCGTCAGGGTCTAGCGCCGCGACAGTGGCCTCTTCCGCCGCGTTGTCGGCGTCGAGCTGTCCTTCGGTAGTGTCGTCGCCACCCTTGGGGGAATCGTTCTCGGGGGTTCGGCTCTCATCGCGTCGCTCGTCCATGCACCCACCGTAGGTTGCGTTGAGTCGATGCGACAGGGGCTTGCGCGAGATCAACCAGGCGTATCTAGGAGTTGGATGCTGGCATCGCGGGCGCGGCCAATCGTGTCTGCGCCAGCGCCTGACTTCATCGCGATCATTGCGCCGTCATAAAGAGCGAGGATCAGCTCGGCCTTCGACTCGTGACCGCCGACCATCTGGCTGATCTGTTCGAGCTGCATTGCGCGGTGCTTGCGCACCTGCACCATCGCAGCCTTGCTCTGTGGCACCTCGACCGCAGCGCTCGCAAACGGGCAGCCATGGAAACGTCCGAGCCGCACGTCGTCGGCGAGCTGTTCGAACATTGCGCTCAACCGACGTTGTGGAGTGGGTTCGTCTCGGTTGATCTGTTCCATCCACGCGGTGGCGGCCGTCAGGCCCAACGAAAGATACTCCGCGATGAGCTCGTCTTTGCTGCGGAAGTTGTTGTACAGCGTGGCCTTCGTCACTTGGGCCTGCGATGCCACCCGCTCGACTCCGGTGGCGTTGATGCCGTCTTCGTAGAAAAGCTCGCTCGCGGCTCGAAGCAGACGGTCGCGGGCGGGAACGCGAGGCGCTGTTGCTGTTGGCGAAGTCATGGATTTGATTGTACCGATCGGTTCAGTTATCGTCTAGCTATACCGACCGGTATGGCAAATACTTTTGGGAAATGAGTCTTCATGTCTGAGCAGAACAAGATCGCCGTTGTCATCTACGAACCCGCCTCAGGAGACATCTCCCGCGTTTACCGCGGTCTGAAAACGGCCGCTGAGTTCGTCGAGGCCGGCGACGATGTCGCCATCGTCTTCGATGGATCTGGTGTCGAGGCGCTCGCTGCCCTTACCGACACCTCCAACCCGCTGCACGCCTTGCTCACCTCGCTCAAAGACGACGTTCGCGGTGCGTGCGCCTACTGCGCTACCGGACACAAGGTCAAGGACCAGCTCGTTGCGGGTGGATGGCCGCTACTCGATCAGGCCGCTGGCGAGGCCAGCATTCGTGACCTCGTCAACGAGGGTCGCCAGGTTCTCAACTACTGAGGCGCGTACCTGCTGTCAGGGTGAAGTGACTGAGGGGTGGATGCTGCGGCATCCACCCCTCAGTCTTTGGGTACCTCGGCGTCGTGCGAGCGGGCCAGATTGGCTGTTTGGTCTGCGCCCTGTCGCCGGGCTATCGAGTTGTACCGCCTCCAACTACTCGCCCCAGTTTTTGCACATCTGCTTCCCACGCCGCTTGGCATGTTCCGTCCCACGGTTCGCTTGATGCCTTGGCGTTTTCTCTTGCGCGCTCCGGGCTCCCCATGCCGACAATGACCGAGAGTGCGCTGTACTGCGCCAGCATCCCACGCAGTATGAGTCTCTGCGCGGTGGCACCTCGTGCCGTCGCGAGTGCGGAGAGAGCGGGAAAACGAGACGGTATTGCACCTGCTTGCGATGGGCCGCCGAGGGGTGAGTAGGCAAAGAAGACCAAGCCGAGGTCTTCGGCGCGGCGCACCTCGTTTGCAGAGTCGCCCGCGACGAAGCGGTTCTGAACAGCAGTCAGCTGGCAGACAGTCGACGCGTCGTCGACCTGCGTCATCGACGCGTTGGATATCCCGATCGAACCAATTTTGCCCTCGACGCGGAGCTCTTCGAGTGTGCCGAATGCGTCGACGAGATCGAGCGGCCCATCTGCGCGGTGAAGAAAATAGAGGTCGAGCCGCTCTCGACCTAGCGCGCGAAGACTGCCGTCAACATCTTTACGGAGTCGCGCTGGGGAGTTGTCGACGCCCCAGCTGTTGTCGCCGGTGCGGAAGTGCCCTCCCTTGGTCATGATGAAAGCGTCCTCGCGTCCGCGTAGCGCCGACGCGATCAGCGACTCATTGTGAAAAGGATCGTTGACTGTAGCGTAGGCGCGAGCGGAATCGAACACTCGAATGCCCGCCTCGTACGCTGCGCTCACAGTCGCGCTCGCGTTGGCGTCATCTCGAACGGCTGCGGTCGAGAATCTACCGCAGCCTTCTGCCACTTGCTGTCGAAGTTCAGGGGCGTATGTCGTTGCCATTCTTGAATTCCATTCCAGTCATTCGGGCCCGACTACCGGGGGAGTGCACCACGAGTGACGCCGCTCTTCTCGCGCATCAGAGTGATAGGCGGCTCTGTGTCGGATCCAACGAACGACCACAGCTCGTGTTGGTTGGGAAAGGGATCTTCGAAGTAGGCCAGCCACTCCTCGAGCTTCGAGTGCAGCTTGTCTTGGATTTCACCGGTCCCAGGCCGCCCTGGAAGCGAGGTGTGGCCAAAGAGGTTGTCTAGTTGATTGGGGTCATCGACTCGATGGAAGAGCGTGTCCATCCGGCGAAGAAGAACGGTGCGGCCGACGTCGGACTCGGGGTGCGGTTCGGTGCCGTCGGATCTATCGATGTTCTCAGTCGAGTAGGTCCACTCTTTCGTGTAGACGCCGCGCCAAGGTGTGGTGAAGTAAAACAGTGGAGCTGATTCCACGGCGTCATCATCGCCCTCAAGAATCTCCGCCGAGAGGTTCTTGCCGTGCACGTGCTCTGGAACCTCAAGACCCATCAGGCCCAGGAGGGTGGGCATGAGGTCGATTGTTCCGACGATCAAGTCGGAGCGCCGCGGTTCGACGCGTCCGGACGGCAGCGTAACGATCAACGGCACTCGCGCCGAGACATCTTCGGGACTCGACTTGTGCCAATGGTTGTTGAAGGCGCCAAAGGTCTCGCCGTGGTCACTCGTGTAGACCAGGATGGTGTTTTCGCGTAGCCCCTGCTCATCGAGAGCTGCCAGGATGCGCCCGACGTTAGCGTCAACTTCGCTACACAGTGCGAGGTAACCCTGCGTCATCAGACGAGTGCGCTCATTTACGGGCACTGTTGGGCGCAGCGTCAGCGCGTCGCGATCATAGATGTCCTTAAACTCTTCCGGCGCGTCGAACGACGTGTACTTCGCATCGTCTCCGCCGTTGTGGTTGTGGGGCGCGTGAAACGATACGAAGAGTGTGAAGGGTTCATCAGGTGTCTGCTCATGAATGAACTGCACGGCCTGATCGGTCTGGCCTTCAACCTCCCAGCCGCCGAAGAGGACCTTCTCATCGCCGTCCCAATAGAAGGCATTGTCGGGGTCGTAGTTGACCGCGCAGTTGTTGGACAGGAACGTGTCGTCGAATCCGTGGCGATCAGGCCCCGCGGGGATGGGGCGGTTTCTGTCGCCGCCGTACAGATGCCACTTGCCGACGTAGCCGTTTCGGTACCCAGCGTCACGAGTGACTTCGGCGAATGAGTCACCGAGGTTGGTCGCAAGACGACGATCGTTCGTGAAGCAGTTGTTCCAGAGCGGATGCTGCCCCGAGATCAGCATGCTGCGGGCAGGGGTGCATACGGGTGAGTTCGACACTGCGTGATCGAACAGCAGACCTTCTGCTGCGAGCTGATCGAGATAGGGCGTCTTCACGTCGCTGAGGCCGTACGCGCCGAGCATGTCGCGCGATTGTTGATCGGAGAAAATGAACACGAGGTTCGGTCGTTGCGGAGATACCGCACTGGATGTGGGTGCTTGTTGTTCAGCAGTGAACCGGTTCATATGCCTGATTCTGGCACAGGAAAACCTGCGGAGACAAGCAAAGTTGTTGGTATTGCTGGAAGATACTGATCAAAATAGATGCGAACACTCTTGGGGCTACCGCGAGCACGGGTGAGCCTGATACGCTCTCGTGAATCGGTTCATTCCGATGGATTCCCTGTCCCAAGCAAAGAAGGTTGTCACAGTGGCTACTTCACCAAAATTCCCTCGTCGGCTTCTCGCCGGCAGCGGCGCGGTTATCCTCGCCGTCTCGCTCGCCGCCTGCTCGTCCGGAGAAGAGTCGTCGGGCGACGACACCACGGACTCGTCAACGGCAAGCGGCGACATTCGTGTCGGCATGATCGCATCTCTCGTTCCTCAGTTCGAGGAATATGCTGCCGTGTTCGAAGAATCGAACCCCGACATCAACGTCACAGTTCAAGCCGTGGCTGAGTCGCCGGCTGACTACACTCAGCAACTCGCGACCGAGAACCTTAGCGGCTCCGTGCCGGACGTGCTTTTCAACACGGGTGGACTCAACCAGACCCTCGACGCCAACGGGCTGCTCTGGGACATGTCCGAGTGGCTCGACGAAGGACGCTCCGGACTCGATTCTGCGGAGTTCTCACCGAACTTCCTAGGGTTGTTCGAGGGCGAAGACGGCCGCATCACTGGTCTTCCTGTGTCTGCTGACAGCGGTGTCATTGTCTACAACATCGAGCAGTTCGAAGAATACGGCGCTGAACTCCCGTCTGAAGACTGGACGTACGACGAGATGTATGACGCTGCACGCACCATCTACGAAGGCTCGGGCGGCGACGTTTTCGGTATTGTCACACCCCTCGGTGTCGCGGAGACTCCTTTCCAGTGGTACCCAGTGATTCGTGCGTACGGAAGCGACATGTATGACACGAACGCCGGGGAGTTCGTGTTCGCGAACCCCGCCGGCCTCGAAGCGTGGACGACTTTGCTCGAGCCGTACACAGATGATTTCGGCGTCCCTTACTCGACGCTGGCAAACGACCCGGGCAAGAATCTCTTTCCGAGCGAGCAAGCCGCGATGGAAGTCGCGTCGACGGCTCGCATCGCCGCATTGCGCGAGCAGATGCAAAGCGAGTGGGATGTCGCTGCGATGCCTGTCATCGACGGCACACGCACGACCGGTGGTGGCGCATACTCGCTGTCGATCGGCGAAAAATCTGAGAACAAGAGCGCAGCGTGGGAGTTCCTCGCCTGGTTCTACTCGGTTGACGGCGGTCTTGAGGTCGCGAAGGACGACGGCGTGATCCCCGCGACAACCGACGGAATTGAGAATGGCACCTGGCAGCAGAACCCGCCAGCTGTTCCGGCGAACTTCGTACCTGCTGTGCAAACCTCCATCGAGGACGCGATTCTTCAGCAGCCGTATCCCGCCGACGTCGCACCCGAGGTGTTGCCGGCGCTTCAAGAGGCGATTCAGCTGGTGATGTTGCGCGATGAATCGATTGAGTCCGCGTTCACTGCAGCTCAGGACTCGCTCAACGCGCTTCTGAAGTAATGACTGATACACGCGCTACACAGCGCATCGTCACCGGTTCGGGCGCGGGGAAATCCCCGCGCCCGGCGGGTGGCCGAGCGCGCCGACTGGACCTTCTCGCAGGCTGGGGCATGCTCACGCCCGCCGTCGTGATGTTCACCGTCTTTGTGATCATTCCGGCGATCGTAGGCATCGCCTTGAGCTTCATGCAGTGGGACTTCTTTCGTCCTCCGACTTTCGTCGGATTCGACAACTACGCCCGACTGATCGCTGATCCTGACGTATGGCAAGCGCTGGGCGTAACTATTCAGTACGTCGTGCTCGGTGTGATCCCTACGGTGCTACTCGGCTTCATGATCGCAGTGCTGATCAACGTGAACATGCCTGGTGTGCCCGTCTGGCGTGTGCTGTACTTCATTCCAGTCGTCCTGTCGGTGGCTGTTTCCGCCGTCCTTTGGTCGTTCATGTACGACCCTCGACAGGGTCCGATCGCAGCCTTGTTGCGCGCGTTTGGGCTACCGCCAGTCGATTTCCTCAACAGCGAAGCACTCGCGCTGCCGTCACTGGTGTTGATGATGGTCTGGCTCGCTCTGCCGATCGTGATCATTTTCTACCTGGCCGGGTTGCAACGAGTGCCCGAAGATATCTACTCCGCAGCAGCCTTGGACGGCGCGGGTGCGTGGCGCACGCTCTGGTCAATGACCTGGCCGAATGTGATGCCGACGACTCTTGTGGTAGTCGTTCTTCAAATCATCAACTTCGTCGCCAACTCGCTCGACGTGGCGCTCATTATGACCGGTGGCGGGCCCCTTGGGGCGACCCGCAGCCTGGCACTGTACGCGTACGAACAGGCATTCAGCTTTCAGGACGTCGGTTACGCCAGCGCGCTGTCGATCTTCCAACTTCTACTCATCGTCGGAATCGTTGCTCTCGGGCGCGTTCTGGGATCGAGGGCAAACCGATGAACTCCACGAAAACCCGTTTCGGGCGCTACACGACCATTGTCGTGCTCGGCCTCATCACGGCATTCCCACTGTTGTACTTGCTGTCTGGTTCGCTCATGTCGTTCCAGGAAATTTCGCAGTATCCGCCCAAGTTGGTGCCCACTGAGCTTGTTTGGGAGAACTACGCCGAGGCGTGGCGGTATCTCACTCCACGCACGGTGCTGAACACTTTCATCTTCGTCGTGTCGGTACTTGTCCTTCAGTTGGCCATCTGCCTTCCGGCAGGATTCGCCCTCGCCAAGATGCCACTCAAATGGACCGGATTCCTTCTGGCGATGTTCGTAGTTCCGATCTTCCTGCCCGCAAACCTGACTCTTATTCCGACCTTCATCGTCACGCTCGAATTGGGTCTCATCGGCTCATTCGCAGGTCTGATTCTTCCTGTCGTCGGCCATGCCTCTCTTGGTATTTTGCTGTTTCGCCAGTTCTTCGTGACCTTCCCAGGAGGACTCATCGAGGCGGCACGGCTGGACGGCGCGGGTTGGTTCCGCACTTTCTTCTCCATTGCGTTGCCTCTGGCGAAGCCGGTGATTGCGTCTTACTCGGTCGTGACATTTCTCACCGCGTGGAATATGTACATTTGGCCCCTTGTGGCCGCTCCGGGACCCGATACCAGAGTTCTCACGCTTGCTCTCGCGCCGCTAGCGCAGGGCGAATTCAGCAATATCTCGCCATCGGTTGGAT
Organism: Microbacterium marmarense; assembly: GCF_037204165.1. Lineage (NCBI taxonomy): Bacteria > Bacillati > Actinomycetota > Actinomycetes > Micrococcales > Microbacteriaceae > Microbacterium > Microbacterium marmarense. Next base: position 42,794 of record NZ_JBBDGL010000001.1, on the reverse strand, counting down.
TCGCTGCGGCCGTGGTTGCCATGGTGCCAGTCCTGCTCGTCTTCGTGCTCTTCCAGCGCTGGTTCACCCGCGGAATCGTGGGCTCCGGCCTCGAGTGATCTGCGCCGCGATCGACGCGCAGGCTCGTGCAAGCGCACCGTCTTTTTTGAAAGGTATCCACGATGACCGCGGATGACAGACCCAACATCATCTTCCTGATGACCGACCAACAGCGTTGGGACGCCCTTGGCGCACACAATCCCCTCATCAAGACCCCGAACCTCGATCGTTTGATCCAGAGCGGGATTCGCTTTCCGCAGGCAACGTGCCAAGCACCAATGTGTGTGCCCAGCCGTCACTCGCTCATGACGGGGATGTACCCGTCACAGAACGGTGTGCGCTCGAACGAAGCGGCTACTCCGGGCGACGACGCGATCGCGGCGCCGGTGATCGCTGAAGCTATGCGCGACGCCGGCTATTTGACCGCAGGGTTCGGCAAGACCCACTGGGGGCGCACCCCCGACACCCCCTCGACGCGGGGATTTGAGGTGCGGGTCGTTGGCACCCGAGACCTCGGGCTGGAGGTCGGCGCTGCCGGTTGGCAAGAAGAAGAAGATCCTGACGGTCGTGCCGCGTATTTGCAGATGACGCGCGACTACGGGCCAGGGGAGGAAGAACCGGTGGGCTACTTTGGTGCCACCTCGCCTATTCCCATGCGCAATCATCCAGACGGTTGGATCGCGGAGAAGGCTCTTGAGTGGCTCGACGGACCGGATCTCGATACTGACAAGCCGCTCTTCTTCTATCTCAGTTTCGTCAAGCCGCACGCTGGGCACAACCCGTCCGCAGAGTTCGAGGATCTGTATGACATAGACGAGATTCCCGATCTGGAGGTCCCGCCCTGGGACGAATCGCGTTACGACCATATCCGCGTGCGGGACGAGAACTCTCCGTTCCTCGGGGCCCGCAGTAAACGATGGCGTGACGCGTGGCGTGCGATGCCCCTCCGCGAACGACGCCGGGCAACACTGCGCTACTGGGCGAACTGCAGTTGGCTGGATTCGCTGTTCGGTCAGGCGCTCGACAGGCTCGCAGCGCGTGGGCGGCTCGCCAACGCACTTGTTGTTTTTGCCAGCGACCACGGTGAACTGCTCGGCGAGCGTAACTTTCAGTTCTCCAAGTATTGCCTCTACGACAGCAGCGTGCGCGTGCCGCTGGTGCTGTCGGGCTCAGCGATCGCGCCGCACCTGCGCGGGACCATCGACGAGAGGCCCGCCGCATTGGTAGACGTGTATCCCACCATCACCGAAACCGCTGGATTCGACATCCATGCTCGCGCTGTCGGAACGTCGCTGTTAAGGCGGGCTCGCCGGTCCGGTTCGTTCGCCGAAATGCACGAGCCAGCGCCCGCGTGGATGTGGCGTACCCCTCGCTACAAGCTCATCATGTTCGTCGATCCGAAAAAGGCCGGCGCGCAAGGCGAGCTGTACGATCTCGAGGCCGACCCTCGCGAGTGGCGCAACGTATTCGAGGACCCGGCCCACTTGGCCGTGCGAGCGGAACTCATGGCGGAGCTCATTGCTCATACCGCGACGAGTTTCGCAACCTTCACCCATGGTGCGCCCGGCAGCCCGCCCGTCCTTGAGCAGTCGGGTGCTCCTGTAGACCCCCAGAATGACAGCGAGATCAGCCATGAGTGACGTCGAAACGCGACAGATCATCCGTCCCCAAGACAGCCCTCGCAGCATCCACGCACTTGTCGAAGGTGTTCAGATCGAGCCGCACGGCTATTCGGGCCTCGACGGACGGCCCGCCGGTGCCGTGCGCCGTGCTCTTGAGCCGACCTTTCCTGGCGCCTTTTGGCTTAGGGACGCGCGCCCCGACCAACACGTGGGGTTCGTCGCTGACGTGGTTGTGCCTGCCGACGGCACGTATCGACTTGCTGTGCAGGCATCAGGAGCATTCCGGCTTCGTATTGACGCCGAGACCGTCGTTCACGGTCCGCTACGTTACGCGCCATCGCTCCCGGAGTATCACGAACAACAGATCGACCTGCCTGCGGGGCGTCATCGGTTCGCGCTGCACGCGCAGGCCGAGCTTCTCACGACCCGCATGTCGGCCGCGCTGCCGCCTTTCGGCTGGGTGCGCCTGATAGCCAGCGATGACGTTGAGGTGCCACTCGTGTGGCGGGGCAGGGAGTTGGAGGAGTATCACGCCACAGGCTTGCGCGTCAGCCCGCTGCTCGGCTGGGTTGAGTGGCAGGCGGTTCCTTTCACCGGCGCCTGGTGGGATGATGACCTGCACGCCGGATGGTCAGAGCCGGCGGTAGTCGATCTATCGGTGCTTGGATCCGAAGCCACACGCGCGGACATTGCTCTTCCCGCTTGGCGCTCGCGCCCTCTTACACCGCACGCATCAGGAACGTATCGCGACACGTACGTGGGGTACGAGTTTGATGACATCGCCACCCAGTTTCTGCTCGCGGACGACAATCCCGATCCGCTAGATGACTTAGACGGACAGTGGTTTCGCTACGACCTGGGGCGCGTTCGAGTGGGGTCAGTCGCATTGAAGGTCGCCTCCTCCGCGAGGGCGGAGGTCACGGTAGGTTTCGCCGAAAGACTGACACCCGACGGCCGCCCCTCGCCAGTCGTCGCGCTCTCTGCAGGCCCCACGCGCATGCTCCAACACTTCACCGTCGACTCGGGCGAGACCACTATTGAACCGTTGCAGTCCTTGGGTGGCCGATACGTCGAAGTAAGGGTGAGAGGTGGTCTCGATTGTGAAGTCACCGACGCCCGCTTCATCGAAAGAGATTTTCTCGGAGCACCCACCGGCCGATTCGAGTCCGGTGACCCACTCCTTGATCGCATTTGGATGACGGGGCTCGAGACACTGCGAGCAACCGCAGAAGATAGCCTGATCGACTCGGTCCGCGAGCGCGGCGAGTGGGTCGGTGACGTGGTCTCGAGTGCGCTGCATTTGCTGAGCGCGGGGTGGGGTGATGTGCGTCTCGTGCGTCGCGCACTGCTGCATTCTGCCGCGGGGGCTCGTGACGATGGCCTGGTCTCGGGATGCGGACCAGGGGAAGTGCTGTATCTCGGGACGTACGCTGCCCAGTGGGTCACCGCCTGCATCAACGTGGCTCGGGTTGAAGGTGACCTCTCGATTCTTCGCGAACTCGAGGAGAGCGCGAAAGCGAACATCGGCGCTCTTCTCGCGTGCGTTGATGTCGACGGAAAACATCATCTTCCTTGGTCGTTCGTCGACTGGGGCTACGGCGTCCCGAACGACCAACCGAACCTCGCCGTTATCGCTCATGTGCATCAGGCAGTGCGCAGCTGGCGGCGCTGGCTGGAACTGCTGGACAAGCCCGAGCAGGCGGCGCGATACGCGGCCGAAGAAGAGCGACTCGCGCAAGTGCTGACGCGATGGATGGTCGACCCGGCAAACCCCTACCACTCATGGACGCTCGGCGTGCACAGCGGCATCGTTGACCCGGAAGGCGCCGCGCAGTACATCCAGGAGCACGTCTCAAGGGCTTTTCCCTTCGACTCCAAAGCAGCCCGACTTCGCGATGGGACTCAGGTGCGCCCAGGTGCTGCCACGCCGTACTTCACGAACTACTCCTTCCCCATTTTGCTTGACACCGGCCGAGGCCAAGAAGTCGCAGATATGTGGCGCACGGGCTGGGGATGGATGCTGGACCGCGGTGCCACGACGTGGTGGGAGGTCTTCGACGAGCGCTGGAGCCAATGCCACTATTGGGGTGGCGCACCGACGTGGCAGATGTCGCGTTGGGGGCTCGGTCTGCACCTTGATATCGATGACCGCGGGCCCGTCGCGGACCTGAGGGTCAACGACCTTGGACGAGAAAGGATCTCAGGACTGGCGAATCTCGCCGGAGCCGCTACCGCAGAGGTCGAGTGGGAGAAGGTCGGAAATGAGTTCATTCGTTATCGGGTGAACCTGTCGGATGCCGCTCGTGTGCGTGTGCGCGGAGAGATTCACGAACTCTCCCGCGGCGGGCACGAATTCGAGCTCCGACGCCAGGGCGGCGGCGCGCTCTACCGATGAACACCCACGGACGTGGGCAACGACGTGTGGCGCACCACGAGCTCGGGCGAATAGACGCGTCGAGCATGCTCCTCTGCGGTGCCTGCTGCGATCTCGGAGACGGTGATGTCGACGGCGGCCTGCGCCATCAGCTCGACGGGCTGTCGCACGGTGGTCAACGGCACTTGAGCGGTGGCGGCGAACTCGATGTCATCGTGACCAATGAGGCTCAGGTCGTCGGGGATTCGGATTGCGCCTGCTCTGGTGATCTCATGCATCAAGCCGATGGCCAACAGGTCGTTGGCGGCGAAGATCCCATCCGGGCGTCGCTCAGGCGGGGTCTCGAGAATCCGTGCGCCCACGCGGCGACCCTCGTCGATGGTGAGGGTGACCGTGGAAAGGTAGTCCATCCGCACACCGGGGGATTCGGCGACGGCGCGAGTCGCACCATCCACACGCCCGCGCACCTGATGCATCGGACCACCGGCCACGAGAATGCGGTTGCGTCCCTGTTCGATAAGGTGGCGCACGGCGAGGTAACCGCCACGTTCGGCGTCCGACTGAACGACGCTGAAGTTCGGTTCGGCTTCCGAAACGCCGAGCAGGACGATCGGGGTGCCCCCAGCTTGTATGGACCGCATGCGAGGTGTCACTCCGTCGATCGGCGCAAGCATGATCCCGCCGACTCGCTGCGATTCGAACAGATCGAGATAGCGGGTTTCGCGCTCAGCTCGCTGCGAACTGCCTCCGAGAAGCACCGAGAAACCTGCCTTCTCAGCGGCGTCCTCTGCGACTTCGGCGAGCGTATTGAAGAACGAGTCGTAGCTACTGAGAACGAGCAAGCCGAGCGTCCTGCTGGCGCCCGACGAAAGTTGCCGCGCGTGACTGTTCGGCACGTAGTCGAGGTCTCGCATCGCCGTATGCACACGAGCGACAAGTTCGGGCTTCACGCTCGTGCGTCCATTGAGCACGTTCGACACAGTGCCGACCGATACGCCAGCGATGCGGGCAACGTCTCTGATGTGAACTCGCCCCCGCGACATCGACCACTACCTCCCGTGATGCCCGCTACTGCATCGCTCTACGCGGGCGCACCTAATTATGTCGCGTTCGACGGCGGCTGTGCGCCTCGACAGGCCCGCTTGGCTGCAGGTTAGACACCAGACAGAGCGACCCGCCCGGCCTCGTCTATAGGAAAGAAGGAATACATGTCTTCGACAACAACCCAAATGAGCACCTTGCTCCCTCCCGCCTCGCGCCGCAAGCCGCGGATCGGGCTGGTCGCTGGGGGACTCGGAACCTATTGGCCACAGTTCCCGAACTTGTTGCCGCAGCTGCAGGAATCTGCCCGGTATGTGTCAGAACGCTTCGCGGAGATGGACGCCGAAGTCACAGACGTGGGATTCATCTCGGACGCGCAGGAGGGTGCGACCGCGGCTGAAGCCCTTCGCAGGGCCGACTGCGACCTTATCGTGCTCTTCCTCACCACATATCTGACCAGTTCGATGGTGCTACCGATCGCGCAGCGCTCGGGCGCGCCCGTGCTCGTCATCGACTTGCAGCCGACCGAGAAGATGGACCACGCCTCGTTCGACACCGGTAGTTGGCTGGCATATTGCGGTCAGTGCCCGGTTCCCGAGGTGGGGAATGTTTTCATGCGCGCGGGCATCCCTTTCCGGTCTGTGTCGGGATACCTGCGCCAGGAGTCCGCGTGGCGGCGCATTGAGCAGTGGATCGCGGCTGCACATGTGCGCGCGGCGCTCAGGCACGCACGTCACGGCTTGATGGGACATGTGTACCCGGGAATGCTTGATGTCTCGACCGATCTGACCTTGCTTCCGGCGACCTTCGGATCCCACGTTGAGGTGCTTGAGTTTGACGACCTACGGGTGCGTGTTGACGCGGTCACCGAGCAAGAGGTAGCCGAGCGGATGGCGCTTGCTCGTAGCATCTTCACTCTCGACGAGACTGTGGTCGAAGAAGACTTCGCCTGGGGGGCGCGAGTGTCAGTGGGGCTGGACCGGTTAGTCGAAGACTTCGATCTTGACTCACTTGCCTACTACCATCGCGGGCTCGACGGCGAACAGCACGAGCGCCTTGGCGCGGGGATGATTCTCGGCGCGTCTCTTCTCACCGCCCGTGGCATCCCGACGACCGGAGAGTATGAACTACGGACGACGCTGGCGCAGCTTGCCACCCAGGTCGTCGGCGCGGGCGGGTCATTCTGTGAGATTCAGTCGCTGAACTTCGAAGACGATGTTGTCGAGATGGGCCATGACGGACCGGCGCACCTCGCGGTGTCGGCCCGTGATCCGCTTCTTCGCGGCCTCGGTGTTTACCACGGCAAGCGTGGATGGGGTGTCTCGGTGGAATTCGACGTGCAACATGGTCCGGTGACTCTTCTTGGCCTGGGTCAGGACCGCGATGGCTCGTTGTCGTTCATCGCCTCAGAGGGCAAAGTCGTTCCGGGCCCGCTGTTGGAGATCGGAAACACCACGAGTCGCGTGGACTTCGGTCGAGACCCGGGTGAGTGGGTCGATGCGTGGTCGGCGACCGGTGTCGGGCACCACTGGAGCCTGTCGACAGGACACCGCGCCGCGACATATCGTGCGGCGGCATCCGTTCTCGGTATCGACTTTCGGCTGGTCTGACTGATGTCAGTCACTGTTGTCGCCGTGCTCACTCCGAAACACGGCAACGGCCCGGCTCCGATCGAGGCCTTTCGCGAAGTGTCGCCACCCGTTCCGCTCGGTGATGCCACGAAGGGCATCATTCGAGACGGTCTCGATCGAAGATGAGTCGACTTCCATCCCGTCTTCCTGACGCAAAGACCTTCTCACGTGACAGCGCTCCGTCGTTGCGATGGGGCGTGCTTGCTCCTGGCGGAATTGCCTCCGCGTTCGTCGAGGCGTTGCATCGCTTCACCGACCAGAGGATGGTGGCCGTCGGCTCGCGTTCTTTTCAGCGGGCTCTGGAGTTCGCGGCACGCTTTGACATTCCACACGCGGCGAGGTCTTACGAGGAGCTGGTCTCGCGCGGCGACATCGACGTGGTGTACGTAGCTTCCCCGGCGTCAGAGCACGTGAGACTCGGGTTGCTGGCGATCGCGGCGGGCAAACACGTGCTCATCGAAAAGCCGCTCGCGACCAACGCCGAGGACGCGACAACTCTTCTCGCCGCTGCGCGCAAAGCGGGCGTGCTCGCAATGGAGGCGATGTGGACCCGCTATTTGCCGCAGTCAAGCGTCATCCGCGGCCTTGTCGCCGAGGGAGTGCTCGGCGATGTCGAGATGGTCCTCGCCGATCACGGACAGGCTGTCCCACGCGACCCTTCGCGCCGACTTTGGAGGCCCGAACTCGGCGGTGGTGCCCTCGGCGACATGGGCATCTATCCGATCGCGTTCGCTTCTGAAGTCTTGGGGGCCCCGACCGAGGTCGTGGCACAGGGTTTTCTGACTTCCACCGGAGTGGATGCGTATGCGACGCTTGCTTGCACCTACGAGGGCGCGCGGCGCTCGGTACTCAGCGCCGGAATGTTGACTCGTACACCGATCACCGCGGTCGTCGCCGGCAGCGAGGCCCGTGTCGAACTTTCCGCACCTTTCTTCGCGCCCAGCTCTTTCAGGCTCTTGGACACTGCCGTCTTCGGCAGCGAGTCACGTGCGTGGAGAGACCAGACCGGACTGGCCGGCTTCGACGGACTCTCCTGGGAGGCGACAGCATTGGCTCGCTTTGTAGATGAGGGGCGGGTGGAATCGCCGCTGCACACCCACGCGGAAACAGTTTCGATTCTGGAGACAATCGACGAGGCACGCCGACAGATCCACGCGGCAAGCAAGGTCTTCGACTGAAGCGTGCGAACTTTGTGAAAGCTAAGCGTCACCGCGCGGCTCGTAGCGCACCGGCGAGAACTCGCTCGCTATCGCCGCGCGAAGTGTCTCGAGCGTTGCATCTGGGCCGAACCAGCCATGAGCGCGTGCCTGCACCAGAACGTTGCCAATTGCCGTCGCTTCGACAGGTCCTGCCAGAACCGGCATTCCCGCACGGTCGGCCGTCGTCTGACACAGCAGGCGGTTGAGTGAACCGCCACCCACGACGTGCACGACGTCGATGGCGCGTTCGGTGAGGGCAGCTGCAGTGTGCACTGCGTCGGCGAAGGCCTTGGCGATGCTCTCGACGATCGTGCGGGTGAAGGCCTCGCGAGTTTTCGGCACTGTCTGGCCACCCTCGCGCAATAGCTCGGCGATACGTGAGGGCATGTCGCCGGGCGCAGCGAGCCGCGGATCGTTCGCGTCGAAAGTGGGCACGTCTGTGGTCGCGAATGAGGCAGCATCCAAGAGTTCAGGAAGGTGGATGCTGCTGCCGTCCTCCTGCTCCCAGGTGCGCACGGCTTCGCTCAAGAGCCAGAGACCGGTGACGTTGTGCAGAAATCGTACGCGGCCATCGACACCGCCCTCGTTGGTGAAATTGGCGGCGCGAGCGGCGTCACTGATGACCGGGTGATCTAATTCGACACCAACCAGCCCCCAGGTGCCGCAAGAGATATACGCGGCGTTGGGCGAGGTCATCGGCACGGCAACGATCGCCGAGGCAGTGTCGTGCGAGCCCACAGCGATGACCTCGAGTGGCGCGCCGACTCGCTCTTCGGCATCGCCGCGCAACCTGCCCACGCTCGCTCCCGGTTCGACGAGAGCGGGCAGCAGCTCGGCGGAGATGTTCAGCCGTTCGAGCAGATCAGCATCCCACTCGCCGATGCGAACATTCACGAGACCCGTCGTTGACGCATTGGTGCGTTCGGCGATCTGAGCACCAGTGAGCAGGTAGGCCACAAGATCAGGAATCAGCAATGCTCGGTCAGCGCCTGCAACTTTGCTATCCGCGGCGAACTGGTACAGCGTGTTGAACGGCAGAAACTGCAGGCCGTTGCGGCGGTAGAGGTCAGCGAACGGCAGCTCGTCGTGCACTCTTTCGACCCCGACCGCGGTGCGGTCGTCGCGATAGTGGAAAGGCTCGGTCACCATTTCGCCATCGCGGAGCAGGCCGTAATCGACCGCCCATGAATCGATGCCGATGCTGGCGATGCTCGGCTCGCGACGCAACGCCTCGGCGAGGCCTGCGACGATGTGCTCGTAAAGCGCAGTGAAATCCCAGTGCAGGCCGTCGTTGTGCTGCACCGGTCCATTCGGAAAACGTGCCACTTGTTCCAGTTCGAGCGCCCCCGCACTGACGCGACCGATCATCACGCGTCCGCTGGTCGCACCAAGATCGACGGCAGCGACCGCGCCCCCCGCTGTGTGTGTCATCGCAGGAATGCCGCCGCGACACCAGAGTCGACCGGAATGTGCAGACCGGTGGTGCGGCTGAGCTCCGGACCGGTTAGCACATAGACCGCGTCGGCGACGTTCTCAGGAACGACCTCGCGCTTGAGGATCGTGCGGTTCGCGTAGTACTGGCCGAGGTCTTCTTCTTTGACACCGTAGGTTGCAGCCCGGTTGGCGCCCCATCCGGCGGCGAAGATGCCCGAGCCGCGCACCACACCGTCGGGGTTGATGCCGTTCACACGCACACCGTGCTCACCCAGTTCGACGGCAAGCAGTCGCACCTGGTGAGCCTGGTCTGCCTTCGTCGCGGAGTACGCGATGTTGTTGGGGCCGGCGAACACTGAGTTCTTTGACGAGATGTAGATGACGTCCCCGCCCATTCCCTGTTCGACGAGCGACTTGGCGGCGGCCTTGGTTACGAGGAAGGAACCCTTCGCCATCACGTCGTGCTGCAGATCCCAATCCTTCTCCGTGGTTTCGAGCAGCGGCTTTGACAGGGACAGGCCCGCATTGTTGACGACGAGGTCGATACCGCCGAACGCAAGCAATGTCTCATTGATCGCGGACTGCACACCGTCGGCGTCGGCGACATTCGCGGCGACGCCGATGGCGACATCGGTGCTGCCGAGCTCAGCAGCAGCCGCACGAGCCTTTTCGAGGTCAAGGTCTGCAATAACAACGCAAGCCCCTTCTGCGGCAAGACGGGTCGCGATCGCCTTGCCGATGCCGGATGCAGCGCCGGTGACGAAAGCAATGCGTCCCTGGTGGGTTTTCGGCTTCGGTGCGCGCAGCAGCTTGGCCTCTTCGAGAGCCCAGTACTCGATGTTGAACTTCTCAGCGTCTGAGATCGGGGTATAGGTCGACAGCGCCTCGGCGCCGCGCATGACGTTGATCGCATTCAAGTAGAACTCGCCGGCGACGCGTGCGGTCTGCTTGTTTGCTCCGTACGAAAACATCCCCACCCCGGGGACGAGCACGATCAGCGGGTCGGCGCCGCGGATCGCCGGGCTCGAGTCGGTGGCGTGCGCCTCGTAGTAGGCCGTGTAGTCGGCACGGTAGGCCTCGTGCAGTTCACTCAGCCGCGCGACGGACTCCTCGACAGACGCGTGTGCTGGCAGGTCGAGCAGCATCGGCTTCACTTTGGTGCGCAAGAAGTGGTCGGGGCAACTCGTGCCGAGTTCGGCGAGCTCGGGCGCTTTGGCTGAGGCAAGAAACTCCAGCACGCGCTCGTCGTCGGTGAAGTGTCCGACCATCGGCTTGTCGCGGCTGGCGAGCCCGCGAATCGTCGCTGCAAGGGCAGCCGCCTTGGTCAGGCGCTCAGCATCAGCGAGCGCGCCAAAACCTTCGCGGGCTGCGCCGAAGGGCTGCGACTCGCCGTGACTGTCGATGTAGGTTTGCGCGGTCTCGATGATCCACAGCGAGTTCTGCTCAGACTCCGCTGAGGTGTCGCCCCACGCCGTAATACCGTGCCCACCGAGAATGCACCCGATCGCCTGGGGATTCTTCGCCTTGATCTCAGCGATGTCGAGGCCGAGCTGAAAGCCAGGCCGACGCCACGGCACCCAGACGACCTTGTCGCCGAAGATCTTCGATGTCAGTGCTTCGCCGTCGGCGGCGGTTGCAATGGCGATGCCCGAGTCGGGGTGCAGGTGGTCAACGTGCGCGGCATCCACGAGGCCGTGCATCGCGGTGTCGATCGAGGGAGCTGCACCACCTTTGCCATGCAGGCAGTAGTCGAACGCCGCGACCATTTCATCTTCACGATCAAGCCCGGGGTACACCTTCACCAGTGCGCGCATGCGGTCGAGGCGCAGCACGGCGAGGCCCTTCTCCTGCAGGGTGCCGAGGTCTCCGCCGGAGCCCTTCACCCACATTAGTTCGACCGGCTCGCCCGTGACCGGGTCGATGTCGGTGCCCTTGGCGGAGGTGTTGCCGCCGGCGTAGTTCGTGTTCTTGGGGTCGGAGCCGAGGCTGTTGGAACGGGCGATCAGATCAGCAGCAGTGGGGTTCGTCATTGCGATTCCTTGGGTTGGCGATTGAATTTGGGGCCGAGCGGCAGGTGCGGTGGCGGTGATGAGCGCGACGCGACGCGGGCTAGGCGCCCCAGCCCGCCTGTGTTCCGCCGACGCGGTCGGCAGCGATCTGCTGCTGGTAGCCCGATGCCGCATAGGCAGCCATCGGATCGGCGGCGAGCCCCCGAGACTCACGCCACTCGGCAAGAGCTGGGCGAACATCAGTGTAGAACGCGTCCATAAGCAGCGCGTTGGCTGCCAACACGTCGTTCGACTGCTGAGCGGCGTCGAGCGCCGTGCGATCGACGAGCAATGCGCGCGCCGTCATTTCTTGCACGTTCAGCACCGAGCGGATCTGGCCGGGGATCTTGTCTTCGACGTTGTGGCACTGGTCGAGCATGAATGCCACATCGGGGTTGTTGAGTCCACCGCCGCGCACGACCTCGAGAATGATGCGGAACAGCTGGAACGGGTCGGCCGCGCCGACGATGAGGTCATCGTCGGCGTAGAAGCGGGAGTTGAAGTCGAACGAACCGAGCTTGCCGAGGCGCAACAGTTGCATGACGATGAACTCGATGTTGGTGCCGGGGGCATGGTGGCCGGTGTCGAGGCAGACCGATGCTTTCTCGCCCAAGCTGGCAACGTGCGCGTACGACGTACCCCAGTCGGGAACATCCGTGTGGTAGAAGGACGGCTCGAAGAATTTGTATTCGAGCACGAGGCGCTGTTCGTCTCCGAGGCGCGCGTAGATTTGCTGCAACGAGTTCTGCAGTCGATCCTGACGTGAGCGCATGTCGTTCTGGCCGGGATAGTTCGAACCCTCGGCCAACCAGATCTTCAGGTCGCGTGAGCCCGTCGCATCCATGATGTCGATGCACTCGAGGTGGTGATCGATCGCCTTCTGGCGAATGCGGGGGTCATGGTGCGTCAGCGCACCCCATTTGTAGTCCTCGTCCTGAAAGGTATTCGAGTTGACGGTGCCCAGCTGTACACCGAGGTCTTCGGCATAGCTGCGCAACGACGCGTAATCGTCGACCTTGTCCCAAGGAATGTGCAGGGCAACGCTCGGCGCCAGCGCCGTGTATTTGTTCACCTGCGCTGCATCGGCGATCTTCTCGCGGGGGTCGCGCGGGGTTCCCTCCGTGGTCCACACGCGAAAGCGGGTGCCCGAGTTGCCGAATGCCCACGAGGGCAGCTCGATGCCCTGCTTTTCAAGGGTGGAAAGGATTTCAGGGGTGAGAATGCTCACGATGCATCGCTCTCTTTCGTGGCTGCGGTTAGTTGGTTGTCAAGATTGAAGACTTCGGTGAGAGGTTGCGCTGCCTGGTCAGGGCGACCGTCGAGGGCGACGAAGAACTGGCCCATTTGCGATTCCCATCGGGCGGCCACGGCTGAAGCGGCGAGATACGCCTGCGCGGCTGCATCGTCGTCGGTCTCGTAGTAGCCGATTAGCCGGCCAGACTCACCGACAAAGAGTGAATAGTTTCTTCGGCCGGATGCCGCGATCTCAGCGAGCATCTCGGGCCAGACCGGAGTATGGCGGGCGATGTATTCGTCAAGCAGTTCCGGCTTCACCTGTAATTCGAAGCAGTGCCGCGTTGCGCTCGATCGCGCGAAGTTCGAAGGTGTGACGGGGCTCGTCATCGAGGCATCCTTAGCTGGGAGATAATGAATCGTTTCAAGGATACGTCACACCGGGAACGTTTGACAAGATGAAGATGCTCACCTCTTGATCAGGGAGAAAAACATGGCAGTCAGCGTCAAAGACGTCGCAGCGCTGGCACGCGTCTCGGTGGGAACGGTGTCGAACGTTCTCAATCAGCCTGACAAGGTGGCCCCGGCGACGGTCAGCCGGGTGCAGGCGGCGATTGACGAACTCGGTTTCGTGCGCAACGACGCCGCTAGACAACTGCGCGCCGGTCGCAGCCGCAGCATCGGCCTTGTTGTGCTCGACGTGCGCAACCCCTTCTTCACTGACATCGCGCGCGGTGCAGAACAGCGAGCGGCCGAGAACAATCTGTCGGTGCTGCTTGGCAACAGTGACGATGATGCTTCACGTGAGGCCAGCTACCTCGACCTGTTCGAGCAGCAGCGCGTTCACGGAGTGCTCATCAGCCCGGTGGACGACCCGACCGAGCGACTGGAACGCCTGCGCGAGCACGGCATCACCGCCGTGCTCGTCGACCGGCCCAGTGACGGCAGCGGCTTCTCATCGGTATCGGTAGACGACGTTTCGGGCGGCTACATGGCAGTGCGACACTTGCTCGACACCGGGCGACGACGGATCGCGTTCATCGGTGGTCCCGACAGCGTGCGTCAGGTGGCCGACCGACTCAGCGGCGCAAAGCGGGCGATTGCGGAACAGCCCGATGCTTCTCTTGAGCTGGTGCCCACCACGGCGCTCACCGTGCTCGCGGGGCGGGCGGCCGGCGAGTCTCTGCGCGAGCGTGCTTCAGATGAACGGCCCGATGCCGTCTTCGCCGCGAACGACCTTCTTGCCGTGGGCGTGCTGCAGGCGCTGGTCATGCTGGGTGAAGTCAGCGTTCCCGAAGACATTGCCATCATCGGATACGACGATATTGATTTCTCATCAGCAGCGGTCGTGCCGCTATCGTCGATTCGACAGCCAAGTGAGCTCATCGGCCTGCGAGCTGTCGAGCTGCTCATCGCCGAAGTCAGCGGCGCCGGCGCCACCGAGCAGATTGTCTTTCAGCCAGAACTCGTCGTGCGTGACTCCACACGGCCGCGAGCCTGAACCCTTCGATCGATCCGAGGTACCGCAACATGTCAACGCGCTCAGCACTTATCGTCCGTGGTGGATGGGAGGGGCACCATCCCGTCGAAGCAACGAATCTTTTCATCCCGTTTCTCGAGAGCAATGGGTTCGACGTCAGCATCGAAGATTCGACCGCCGTCTATGCAGACAGTGAGGTGATGGCTGACACCGATCTCATCGTGCAGTCGGTCACGATGGCCGAGATCAGCGCAGACGAGATCGCCGGCCTTCGCAAAGCGGTCGCGGCCGGTACTGGCATGGCTGGCTGGCACGGCGGCATTGCTGACTCATTCCGAGCGGAGTCCAACTACCTGCAGCTCATCGGCGGGCAGTTCGCCTGCCATCCGAGCAAGCATCCTGACGATGTCGTCGGAGTAGAAGAAGACAGCTATCTGCCGCACGTCATTGAAATCAGCGACCTCGGGCGTCAGCATCCGATCACCGCAGGCCTCGATGACTTCTCACTCACCACCGAGCAGTATTGGGTGCTGAGCGACGACCTCAATGACGTGCTGGCGACCACCACCCACCCGGCGCAACCGTGGCAGGAGTGGCATCGCCCCCACGTGTCGCCGGCGGTGTGGACGCGACAGTGGGGTTCAGGTCGCATCATGGTGGCGACACCGGGCCACAACGTCGAGGTTCTCGAGAACCCGAACGTACGAACCATCATTGAACGGGGGATGCTGTGGGCCAGCCGCACCGCATAGGAATCATCGGACTAGGGGTCATCTCGGCTGCATATCTCGATACACTGCGTGATGCTCCGGCCATCGTGATCACCGCGGTCGCCGACCTCAACGAAGAGCGCGCCGCAGACGTGGCGGCGACGCTGCCGACGGCGACAGCGATGAAGGTCGCTGAACTGCTCGCCAGTGATCAGGTCGATACGGTGCTCAACTTGACGATCCCCGCCGCGCACGCCGAGATTGCGCTCGGCGCTATCGCAGCGGGCAAGAACGTCTTCACAGAGAAGCCTCTCGCCGTCACCATGGATGAAGCCCGCGCGATCATCGATGCCGCGCAGGCCGCCGGTGTGCATGTGGGATCGGCGCCCGACACCGTGCTCGGCACAGGAACCCAGACCGCGCGTGCGGCAATCGACGCCGGACTCATCGGTCGCCCGATGGCGGCAACCGCCACGATGGTCACGCCAGGTCACGAGGCATGGCATCCACATCCCGATTTCTACTACCTGCCCGGCGGCGGGCCGTTGCTTGATATGGGCCCCTACTATGTGGCGGCGCTCATTCACCTGCTGGGCCCCGTGCAATCGGTGATCGGTGCCGCGAGCAAGCTGCGTGATCAACGCACGATCGCCACCGGTCCCCGCGCCGGCGAGACTGTTGCCGTCTCGGTCTACACCCACGTCTCGGGAGTGCTGGAGCACCAGAGCGGAGTGCTCACGACGATTACGACCAGCTTCGATTCGCGCGCGACGACGGCCGCCCACCTCGAGGTGCACGGTGATGTCGTCTCTCTTGTGGCGCCCGACCCCAATCAGTTCTCAGGCGAAGTGCTCGTCAATGACCCCGAGACGCAACGGTGGAATCCGCTCGCCGCCTCGGCGGGCTACGTGGATGCGGCGCGCGGCGCCGGTCTGCTCGACTTCGTAGCCGCGATCGCCGAGGGGCGCGAGCCTCGCGCGAACGGCGCCGTTGCGCTGCATTCGCTCGACGTGATGACAGCGCTGCTGCGATCCGCTGATATTGGTGCGCGCGTCGAGGTGTCGTCGAGCGTCGAGCGACCAGAAGTTGTGCCGCTGACTGAGAAGTCGGAGTGGAGAGGCGACACCAGTAGCGTGTGAGCATGACACGCAACTGGGCGGGAACGCACGACTACGCCGCCGCTCACATCATCTCTACCTCAACCGAAGCTGAGGTGCGCCGGGTTTTGGCGGCGACGACAGGGCCGGTGCACGCCCTCGGCACCCGCCATTCCTTCACCGACCTACCCGACACCACGGGGACTCTGCTTGACCTGTCCGGGCTGAGCGGAGACTTCTCGCTGAGCGCCGGCGCCGTTCGTGTAGCTGCGGGGACCCGCTATGGTGTGCTCGCTTCCTGGCTCGATGAGCAGGGCTTGGCGCTGCACAACCTCGGTTCGCTGCCGCATATCTCAGTGGCTGGTGCAACAGCCACGGGAACGCACGGCTCAGGTGACGGCAACGGCGTTCTGACGACTGCTGTGCGCAGCATCCGTTTCATCACCTTCGACGGCGACGTGCGCGAAGTGCGTCGGGGTGAACCGGAGTTCGCAGCTCTTGCTGTCGGTGTCGGCGCGTTCGGAGTCGTCGTATCGCTGGAGCTCGAGACCCAGGCGAACTATCGCATGCGCCAAGACATCTACACCGGGGTCTCTTGGGGCGCCGCTCTCGACGCCCTCGACGACCTGACCGGCGCCGGCTACAGCGTTTCGGTGTTTACCCGGTGGCTCGGCAAGTCAATCGGCGCGGTTTGGGTGAAGACTCGACTCGCCACCGACGGCGACCCTGTCGCGGGCGCTTTGCTCGACGGGGTGCTGGATGCTGAGGCTGCGCCACTCGGCGAGCTGGCCGACGTTACCGAGATCGGGGGCGTTCCAGGGCCATGGATGCTGCGTCTGCCCCACTTTCGGCTCGATGGGACTCCCTCGTTCGGCGATGAGATTCAGAGCGAGTACTTCGTCGCTCGCGAGGATGCTGCCGCGGCGCTCGCCGCAGTTCGTGAGCTAGGACCGCTCATCGAGCCGCTGCTGTTCGTGAGCGAACTGCGCACCATGTCGGCCGACGAGTTGTGGCTGAGCCCCGCGTTCGGCAGGGACAGCCTCGCGATTCATTTCACGTGGCGCAACGAGCCGCGAGCCGTGCACGAAGTCTTGCCCAAGATCGAGGCGGCGCTCGCTCCCTTTGGCGCGCGCCCGCACTGGGGCAAACTGCACGGGCTCACTCGAGCAGATGTCGAAAGAGTGCATCCGCGCCTCGCTGACGCGCGCGCAGTCTTTCAGCGTTACGATCCTGAAGAGCGTTTCGTCAACGATCATCTTGTTCGCGTCGGTGTGCGCTAGCTTCGCTCGCGCTCCGCGCGCAGGTCTGCTTCGGTGGGCAGGGGGATCGGTGTCGTCTGCGCCATCTGGTCGCTGAATTGCTCGGGAGTCACGACACTCAGCGGGCGAGTCTCATCGATCGTGAGACGGAATCGCTTCTTGTCATGGCGGTGAAGCCTGCCCGACACCAGCAGCCAGGTCGCGCCGATCACGAAGGCGCCCAGCGCCGACCCTGCTCCCAGCAGGATGGCCATGCGGGGGCCGAAGGTGTCGGCGACCCAGCCCACGATCGGCGCGCCGACCGGCGTGCCACCCAGCAGGATGGCCATGTACAGCGCCAGCACCCGACCGCGAAGAGCAGGGTCGGTGGTGGTCTGCACATAGCCGTTCGCGGTGGTGAGCATGGTGACGACCGCGAAGCCGGTGAACATCAGCGTGACCGCATACAGCCAATACGAGGGCATGAAAGCTGACACGGTGGCGGCGGTCGCAAACAGCAGCGTCGCCCCGATCACCACTCTGATGCGTGCCTTGTCGCGGCGGGCCGCAAGAAGCGCGCCGAAAAGAGAGCCGATCGCGAGAATCGAGCTGAGCAGACCATAGCCGTCAGCGTCTTGGCCGAACTCGATCGCCATCGTCGACGCGAAGATCGGAAAGTTCATGCCGAAGGCGCCGATGAGAAACACCATCGAGAAGGTCACGATCAAGTCGGGACGATGTGCCACATAGCGAAAGCCGTCGGCTAGGCGCCCGGCGCCGTTGGCTCTCGAGCGTGGGATCAGCTCGTCGGAGCGAATCAACAGCAGGGCGCCGAGCATCGCGAGGAAGGTCACCGCATTGACCACAAACACCCAACCTGTGCCCACCGCGACGATGACGACACCCGCGACCGCCGGGCCGATCATGCGCGCGCCATTGAATGAGGCAGCGTTGAGGGCTACCGCGTTCGATGCGTTCTCGCGCGTCACAAGATCCGACACGAACGCCTGACGCGCTGGGTTGTCGAACGCAGCGATGACGCCAAGACCGAGCGCGAACGCGTACATCATGGGCAAGGTCATCGCGTCGTTCAGCAGCAAGATGCCGATCGCGAGTCCGAGCAGCAGCAAGAGGCCTTGCGTCACGAACAGCAGATGGCGGCGGTCAAAGCGGTCAGCCACGAAGCCGGTGACGCCGACGAGCACGAGGGGTGGGGCGAACTGCAGGCCCATCGTGATGCCCATCGCGCCGGCATCGTTTGCAGTCAATTCAGTCAGCACTACCCAGCTGATCGCGGTCGCTTGCATCCATGCACCGGTATTCGATACCAGTGCGCCGATGAACCAGACGCGGTAGTTGAAGACGGAGAACGAGCGGAACATCGCCGGAGCCTTGCGGGGGATGACGCCGGTAGTCGGCGGGCGCGTCACCGATCCACCATCCGCTGCATCAGCACCGCGGCGGCGGCGAGCACATCACGCTGGGACGCGTCTAGATCATCGAGCGCCTCTTCGATCCAGGCATCTCGGCGGCGTGCGGTCTCTTTGACGACAGCGCGTCCTTCGTCGGTGAGCGAGATGACCACCTTGCGGCCGTCAGACTCGTCAGCGTTGCGTGAGAGGTAGCCAGATTTCTCGAGGCAGTTCACTGTGCGATTCATTGCGGGTGGCGAGATTCGTTCGCGCTCGGCGAGCTCGCTGAGCGCGTGATCGCCAAAGGTCCACAAGACCGCCAGCACGGCAAACTGCCCGTCACTCATCGAGTCGACTGCCCGCTGCGTGCGCATGCGCCTTGCAAGTCGGAATGTCGCGATACGCAGGTTCGACGCTTCGGACGTGAGGTCGCCGGAGGCAGGGGCGTCAGGAGGAGATTCGTTTGTCATCGGTTTACTTAACATAGGTCATTACCCATGTTAAGTAAACTCACTCGTTGCTCTGACGCTCGGTCGTTTCGGTGGTTTTCACCTCATCGTCTTCGGGGCGCTTGCTTGAACCGAGCGAGATTGTTGCTAGCAGGCCGACGGTGAGAAAGCCGGCGGCGGTGAACGCGCTCAACTGGGTGCCCAAGGAGAATGCGGCTGCCGCATCTTCGCCGATCTCTTCGGTGTCAGGATCTTCTTCGAGACCGGCTATCGCTGCGCCAGCGCTTTCGACGACCGTAGACACCACCGCATCGCTCTGCTCGTTCGAGATGCCGCGATCGTCGAGCTTGGCCGCAAGCGAGTTCGCGGTGGTGGTGAACAGCACGGTGCCCAAGATCGCGATGCCGAGCGCTGCGCCGACCTGGCGCGCGGTGGACTGCGTGCCCGAGCCCTGACCTGACAGTTCTACGGGCACGTCTTGCAACACCACACCCGTGAGCTGTGCGGTCGCCAGCCCGACGCCGAAGCCATAGACGAAGAGCGCGGGCACAAGCCAGCCCCACGAGGCATCCGGTGCGACAATCAGCCCAATCCAGACAATGCCGAGGATCTCGGCGAGAATTCCGCCACGCACGACGATCACCGGGCGCACGCGTCCACTCAGCGCGCCGGCAAAGCCGCTCGCCACGAACGAGCCGCCGGCCAGCGCGAGCAGGATGAAGCCCGTCTGCAGCGCGTCGAAGCCGAGCACGAACTGCAGCCAAAGTGGCAGTGAGAGAATGATGCCGAACTCGCCAAGCGACACTACGAGGGCGGCTATATTCCCGTTTCGGAATGATCCGATCGAGAAGAGCGACAGTTCGAGGAGCGTCGAGCGGCCAGCGCGTGCTCGGCGCACCTCCCATGCGAGAAAGCCGACGAGCGAGAATGCTGCGATCGCGAACGCGATTGGCACCGGTGAGAGCTCGAACGGCCATTCCACATCGCCGAAGCTGATCGTTTCGTTGGTCGTCCACCAGCCGTAGGTGCGACCTTCGATAAGCCCGAACACGAGGGTTCCGAACAGCAGTACCGAGAGAGCTGCGCCAACGACGTCGAGTTTCGCCTTGGTCGCCGAGCGCGACTCGGCGACCGTGATCAGCACCCCGATGATGATCACGATTGCGAGCGGAATGTTGATGCCGAATGCCCACCGCCACGAGAAATAAGTCGTGAGCCAGCCGCCGAGCAGCGGCCCGACGGCAGCCATGCCGCCGATCGTCGAACCCCACACGGCAAAGGCGATGCCACGCTCTTTGCCTCTGAAGGTGGCGTTGATGAGTGAGAGTGTGGTCGGCAAGATCATTGCCCCGCCGACGCCCTGAATCAGGCGTGCGAAGATCAGCAGTTCTCCCGTAGGGGCGAGGGCCGCCAGCACCGACGAAGCGGCAAAGATCACCACGCCGATGATCAGCATCCGTCTGCGCCCAATGCGGTCGGCGAGGCTGCCGAACAAGAGAAGGAGCGCGGCGAACACGAGAGTGTAGGCCTCTTGCACCCACTGCACCTGTGTCGAGGTGATGTCGAGGTCTTCGACGATCGACGGGATCGCGACGTTCACGATCGTCGAATCAACGATGATCAGCGAAACCGCGATGCTGATGAAGACGAGGCCGTACCAACGGCGAGGATTTGCGTGCGTCACAATTCGCTAGCTTATCTAGCAATATTCTCTCACGCTAGTCAGAGCAATGGTGTTTAGACTTCTCGTCATGCCTGAGTTCATTGATGCGCACGGCATCGCGATCGTTTACGACGTCTACCCCGCCGCGACCGAACCGCGCGCTGTTGTGCAGCTTCTTCATGGCGTCGGCGAGCATGCCGGGCGCTATCACGGGGTGATCAACGATCTCGTGGCCAACGGCTACACCGTGTATGTCAATGATCACCGCGGTCACGGGCGCACTGGCATGAAGCAGCATGGCGGCGATGCATCCAAGCTCGGCCGCCTCGGTGTCGGCGGCCTGCCCGCGACACTCGCCAGTGTGTGGCAGTTCACTCAGCTCATTCGCGATGAGAACCCTTCGCTTCCGCTCGTGATCCTTGGTCACTCGTGGGGGTCGTTCATGGCGCAGATGCTCATCAATCAGCATCCGGAGGCATACGACGCTCTCGTGCTCAGTGGTTCTGCGCTGCGCACCCCCACCGCGCTCAACGGCGGCGACCTGAACGCTCGGTGGAAGGCCAAAGATGCCATGGGCACCGAGTGGCTGTCTGCCGACCTGCGTGTGGGCCAAGACTTCATCGACGACCCGCTCACCACCAGCACACCGCTGCTCAAACTGTTCGGTGTTGCGGATGCCGCCCGACTGTATGGGCGCCCGCGCAAAGACCTGGGATACGACATTCCCGCGCTGCTGATGGTGGGCCGCGAAGATTCGGTCGGCGGGCCCAAGAGCGTGCATAAACTCGCCGCGGAATACCGCGAACGTTCGGGACTCACTGACGTCACCACCCTGGTCTACCCCGATGCGCGCCACGAGATCTTCAACGACTTCGCCAAGGGAGACGTGAACGCTGACCTGATCGCGTGGCTCAACAAGCGATTCGTTTCACGCGACTGATGTCCGCGTAGCGGCTGAGCCGCCCGGGCATCGTTAAGCTGAATTCATGCACGGTGAATATAAAGTCCCGGGCGGCAAACTCGTCGTCGTCGATCTGGAAGTGCGCGACGGCCGCATCGTTGACTTTCGGCTGGCCGGCGACTTCTTTCTCGAACCCGATGACGCTCTTGCAGACATCGATGCTGCAGTCAGCGGGCTGAGCTCGGAATCCGACGTGACGACCATCGCGGCCGCGGTGCGTGCGGCCTTGCCCGAAGGGTCGCAACTGCTGGGCTTCACGCCCGAATCTGTAGCAACGGCGGTACGTCGTGCGCTGGTCACGGCGCCGGGCTGGAGCGACTTCGACTGGGAAGTTGTGCATGACAAGCCGGTATCGCCGCGAATGAACCTCGCGCTTGACGAGGTGCTCACCACTCGCGTGGGTGCGGGCCTGCGCAAACCAACGCTGCGCATCTGGGAAGGGAACGAGAACGCGGTGGTGATCGGATCGTTCCAGTCGTTGCGCAACGAGGTCGACCCCGAAGGCGCAACGCGGCACGGATTCGATGTGGTTCGCCGCATCTCTGGCGGTGGGGCGATGCTCATGGCGGCAAACGCCATCGTCACCTACTCGCTGTATGTGCCCGCCGCCCTCGTACAGGGCCTGACCTTCGCCGACTCCTACGCCTTTCTCGACGACTGGGTGTTGCACGCACTGCGATCGCTCGGCATCGAAGCCACCTACCAGCCCCTCAACGACATCGCCTCGCCCCAGGGCAAGATCGGCGGTGCCGCGCAGAAACGCCTCGCCAACGGGGGAGTGCTGCACCACGCCACGCTCAGCTACGACATGGATGGTCAGATGATGACCGAAGTGCTGCGCATCGGTCGCGAGAAGCTGAGCGACAAGGGAACCACTTCAGCAGCGAAGCGGGTTGACCCGCTTCGCCGACAGAGTGGATTGCCGCGCGCCGCCATCATCGAGCGCTTCATCGAAACGTTCACTCGCCTCTATGGTGCTGCGCCGGGATCGATCACCGACGAGGAGTACGCCGAAGCCGAAGCGCTGGTTGAGTCGAAGTTCTCAACCGACGCATGGCTGCGACGGGTGCCGTGAGCGAGTCGACGTCACCCCCCGAGCGTGGCGCGGTCAAGATCTATCACGGTGAGAACCTCGCGGTGATCCGTGAGCTACCTGATGCAGCTTTCACGCTGATCTACCTCGACCCTCCCTTCAACACCGGCCGGCAGCAGTCGCGAGCGGTCGAGACGGCGCGCTCAGCGCACGCAGCTGCCGAGCACACTCCGCCGCGAGACGAGCCCGCCATCGTGCGCAGAGGATTCCACGGTCGAGAGTACGAGCGACTGCGCGGCGACCTTCGCACCTACGACGACACCTTCGACGATTACTGGAGCTTTCTCGAGCCGCGCCTGATCGAAGCATGGCGGTTGCTCGCCGACGACGGCACTCTTTACGTGCACCTTGACTACCGCGAGGTGCATTACGCGAAGGTGATGCTCGACGCGCTGTTCGGCCGCGAGAGATTTCTCAACGAGCTCATTTGGGCGTATGACTACGGGGCGAAAACCCGCAAGCGCTGGCCAACGAAGCACGACACGATCTTGGTGTACGTCAAAGACCGGTCGCGCTACTGGTTCAATTCCGACGAAGTTGACCGCGAGCCGTATATGGCGCCTGGACTGGTCACGGCCGAGAAAGCGGCACGAGGAAAGCTCCCCACCGACGTGTGGTGGCACACCATCGTTCCCACCACTGGGCGTGAGAAAACCGGCTATCCAACGCAGAAACCCGAGGGTATCCTGCGGCGAATCGTGCAGGCATCGACCAGGCCCGGCGACAGCGTGCTCGACTTTTTCGCAGGTAGCGGTACGACCGGAGCGGTCGCGTCGGCGCTGGGGCGAGACGCCGTGCTCGTCGATGAGAACCCTGACGCGGTTGAGGTGATGCGTCGTCGAATGCCGCATGCAGTCGTCACAGATGAGAGCGCTCCCGATATGCTGGCGCGATGCGATTCGGAACCTTCATCCCCCAGGGCTGGCGCCTAGATCTCGTCGATATTGAACCTGCTGACCAATGGCGGGTTATGGCGACCGTCGCGGGTCGCGCCGATGAAGGACCATGGGAATCCCTCTGGGTCTACGACCATTTCCACACCGTTCCGGTAGCGACCGAGCAAGCCACGCACGAGGCGTGGACGCTGATGGCAGCATTCGCGGCGTCAACCCGACGCATCCGACTGGGGCAGATGTGCACCTGCATGGCGTATCGGAATCCCGCATACCTCGCGAAGGTTGCGGCAACCGTTGACATCATCTCGGGCGGCCGCACCGAGATGGGCATTGGTGCGGGGTGGTACGAGCACGAGTGGAAAGCCTACGGCTATGGATTTCCGCCGATTTCTGAACGGCTGGGGATGCTGCGCGAAGGCGTTGACATCATGTCGCAGGCGTGGGCAACAGGTCGGGCATCGCTCGATGGCAAGTACTACCAGGTGAAAGATGCAATCGTGCAGCCGACGCCGCTGCAGGCGAACGGTGTGCCTCTGTGGATCGCGGGCGGCGGCGAGAAAGTGACGCTCAAGATCGCCGCGCAGTACGCCCAGTACACGAACTTCACGGGCACGCTTGAGGAGTTCGATCACAAGAGCGAAGTTCTGCGCGGCCATTGTGAGGCGATCGGCCGGGACTTTTCGACGATCACGCGCTCGTCGAACTTCAACACCATCGTCGGCGCCACCGAGGCCGATGCGTTGGAACGTCTCGCCGCTGTGAAAGAACGCATGCTGCCGCACGTTGGCGAAGAGCGCGCGAACGACATCGAGCGTCAATACCTCGACTCCCCGGGATTCGGCGCGGTAGAGCAGGTCATCGAGCGTCTCGCCGAGCGAGAGCGCCGGGGCCTCGGCTATGCGATTCACTATTTTCCCGAAGCGGCCTACGACACCACGGGCATTCAGCTGTTCGAGCGCGAGGTCATCGGCGCGCTGGCGTGACGATGCCGCGGCGGTGAGCCGCGCGTTAGGGCTTTCGCGTGTCGCCGTTGCGCTCGGCGGCCAGACGCGTTCGCACGTCTCGCGTTGTGGGCCCGCGGCCTCGCAGCATGTAGACGCCGGTGGTTGCAAGCGCAACCGGAATCAGGATCGCGGCGACGAGATAGCCGGCAGCCTGAGTGTCGCTGTACGCTCCCAGGCCGATCGGAACCCACATCGCGGCCATCGCGAGCACGAGGTAGCCCATCCATCCGGTGCCGAACGGAGCCGCGAAGCGGCGGCGTGCTGGGCGCTTGTCGCCTGACCACCGCGAACCATCCCAGTACTTTGATCCGCCCGTGCGGGTGTCTGCATACCAACCAGGGATCGTAGGGACGGGCTCGATCATCTTCTCCTCGTTTCGGCTCAGGCGAACGCCGCGGGCTCACCCTAGCGCGCGTGCCGCCCAGAATCGGAGGCGGTGATGCCGGACCCGAGATGGGGCATCATGAATTCTTGCTGCCCGCGCTGGCCAGCGCGCCCAGCAGCTGCTCGATGATGTCAGCCATATCGATGTCGGGTTCGAGGAGCCATTGCAGCTGCAGACCGTCGGCGACTGCCTGCAGGATTCGAGCGAACGTCTCTGGGTCGAGGTGTTGAGTGACGCCGTCCAGCGTGGGGTTGTCAGCAGCCGCGTCGGCGACGCCCTCACGCAGCCCGCGGCTGCGCGCGAGAAAGTAGTCGTGTGCGGGATGGCTGGGGTCGGTCGCTTCGACAGAGAGACGCGCGTACAACTGCACCAGGCCAGGAACCTCGGCGTTGTGTTTCATCACTTCGATGAATCCGTCGCGGATGTCGCCCGCACCACTGTCGGTTGCTTCGTGGCTGTACGTCGCCACATCTACGGCGTCGCGCTTGCGCAGAATTTCGACGAAGAGTTCTTCCTTGGAGTCGAAATAGTGAAGCAGACCGGCCTGGCTGAGCCCCACCGAATCGGCAATCACTTTCACAGACGCACCGCGGTAGCCCTCGCGAGCGATCACCTCTAGAGCGCTCTGAAGAATCTCTTCTCGCTTCGCGATGCCTTTTGCATAAGAGCCGCGGGGGGCTGCAGTTCGTTCTGCCATACATGAAGTAAACCCGATGACGCTTGTATCTCAAAACCAAATGGCATAAGGTTTTGACATGCTCGGTGGAGAGCGCAGGAAAAACAGGCAAAGGAGCACAATGAACGACGAGATCTCAGTCGCGGATCTGACCCTTGAAGAGAAGGCGTCGCTCACGAGCGGGTCGACCTTCTGGAACACCCAAGCCGTGGAGCGCGCTGGCGTTCCGGCCGTCATGGTGACCGATGGCCCCCACGGTCTTCGCAAGCAGCGCGAAGGCGGCGACCACCTGGGTATGGGTGACAGCGTGCTCGCTACCTGCTTTCCGCCCGCTGTCGGGCTCGGCTCGTCGTGGGATGTCGACCTGGTTGAGCGTGTCGGCGAGGCGCTCGGCACCGAAACCTCGATCGAGAACGTTGCGGTTCTGCTCGGACCGGGCATCAACATCAAGCGCTCCCCGTTGTGTGGCCGCAACTTCGAGTACGTCTCTGAAGACCCCATCGTCTCAGGGGTGATCGGTGCGGCGCTGGTTCGCGGCATTCAGTCGATGGGTGTTGGCACATCGCTCAAGCACTTCGCCGCGAACAACCAAGAAGATGACCGCATGCGCGCGTCGAGCGATGTTGACGAGCGTCCGCTGCGCGAGATCTATCTGCGAGGCTTCCAGCGCGTCGTCGAAGACGCCCAGCCGTGGACGGTCATGTGCTCGTACAACCGCATCAACGGCGTATACGCCTCGGAAGACCCGTGGCTGCTGACAAAGGTGCTGCGGGATGAGTGGGGCTTTGAGGGCCTCGTCGTTTCGGACTGGGGTGCGGTCAACGACCGCGTACCGGGGCTCGCAGCAGGTATGGATCTCGAAATGCCGGCCAATGGCGGTGTCACCGATGCTCAGATCGTCGCTGCGGTTCACGACGGCTCACTGGCCGAGAGTGTCGTCGACGTCGCGGCAGGCCGAGTGCTCGACCTCGTCGCCAAGTCGCAGGCGGGCGCGGGAGCGGCTAGCGGTCCGCTCGATGTTGAGGCGCATCACGCTCTGGCGCGTGAGGCCGCGGGTCGCTCGATCGTGCTGCTCAAGAACGACGACGCCGTGCTGCCGCTGAGCAAGGATTCGAACCTCGCCGTCATCGGCGCCTTCGCCGAGACCGCGCGCTACCAGGGTGCGGGTTCGTCGATGATCACGCCGACCAAACTCGACAACGCGCTCGATGAGATTCGCGCGCTTTCACACGCCGAGGTCGTATACGCGGCGGGCTTCAGCACCGCGGTCGACGTTTCAAGCGAACAGGCCGCAGCGCTGCGTGAAGAGGCCGTTGCCGCGGCGTCCGCCGCCGACGTCGCCGTCGTGTTCGCGGGTCTGCCCGCACGACTCGAGTCAGAGGGATATGACCGCGATGACCTCGATCTGCCCGCGGATCAGCTCGCACTGATCAATGCGGTGGTCGCCGCTAACCCGCAGACGGTAGTCGTGCTGTCGAACGGCGGCGTCGTGGCATTGCCGTTCGCTGATGCGGTGCCCGCGATTCTTGAGGGCTGGCTGCTCGGCCAGGCTGGTGGCGGCGCCACCGCCGATGTGCTGTTCGGCGACGTCAACCCGTCGGCCAAGCTGACCGAGACGATCCCGCACCGTCTCGAGGACACCCCGGCGTATCTCGATTTCCCCGGCGACTTCTCGCACGTTCGCTACAGCGAGGGCCTCTTCGTGGGCTACCGCTGGTACGACGCGCGCCGCTTCGACGTCGCCTACCCGTTCGGACACGGTCTCTCGTACACGACGTTCGAGTATGGGGATGCGACGGCGGCGGTCACGGCAGATGGCGACATCGAAGTGCGGGTGAGCGTCACCAACACCGGCGAGCGCGATGGGCGCGAGGTCGTGCAGGTTTACACCGGCCTTCCCGCGGGAGCCGTGCAGCGACCGGAACGCGAACTGAAGGCGTTTGCTGTGCTGAGCCTTGCCGCGGGCGAGAGCCAGCAAGCAGTCATCACGGTGCGCCGCCAAGACCTCGCCTATTGGGACATTCGCGTCGACCAGTGGATTGTCGAGGGCGGCGAATACGTCGTCGACGTGGCAGCGTCGAGCCGCGACATTCGCTCAACGGCGACGGTCACGCTGGAGGGCGACCCGGTCAGCTTGCCGCTGACGCGCACGACTTCGCTCAGCGAGGCGTTCGCGCACCCGGTCGCGGGGCCCATCTTGCAGGCCACGATGGCTCAGATGATGGGCGGCATGGAGGGTGCGTCCTCGGTTATGCCCGAGGGGGTAGACATGATGAAGATGATCGGCTCATTCCCGATCGGTCGCCTCGGAATGATGATGTCGATGGCCGGTGGTGAGGCAGACCCCTCGATGATCGATGGACTCATCGCGGCGGCCAACGCCCCGCAGTAGTCTTCACGGCACGAACGCCCCGATGCGAACGCTCGCACCGGGGCGTTCGTGCGTGCAGCGACTTCTCGGCCTCCGCTCGCGGCGGCCGACGCGCGGAGCTGCCGCTACGCTGGGCCGCGTGGACCCCGTCATAACGACACTCATCGTTCTCGTGATCGCGATCATCGCGTTCGTGAGCAACCGGGTGCCGTTGGAGATCGTCGCGGTCGGCGTTGCTCTCGCGCTGTGGGCAACGGGCATCCTCACGCTGCCCGAGGCGCTGTCAGGGTTCGGCGATCCCACCGTCATCTTCATCGCGACGCTCTTCATCGTGAGCGAGTCCCTCGATTCTTCGGGGGTGATGGCCTGGGCCGGCCAATGGGTGATCGGACGAGCCGGAACGAAGCGCAGCAAGATCGTCGTCGTGATCAGTCTTCTGGTAGCCGTGGTTTCGGCGTTCATCAGCATCAACGGTGCCGTCGCCGCGCTGTTGCCTCTCGTTGTGGTTGTGGCTGCGCGGGCAGGGATCGCAGCATCCAAACTGCTCATTCCCCTTGCCTTTGCCGCGTCGGCGGGCTCGATGCTTACGCTCACGGGCACACCCGTCAACATCGTCGTGTCAGACCTTGCCGCATCGAGTGGTGGTCGAGCATTCGGCTACTTCGAGTTTGCGCTGGTCGGCATTCCGCTGCTGATGGGCACCATCGCTATCGTGCTGTTGCTCGGGCCACGGCTGCTGCCCGATCGCCCGGCGGTCGCCGTGCCGGTCGATCTTGTGCGTCACGCCCGACTGCTGCGCAGCCACTATGAAGTGACTCTCGACACCGCAGCGATCATCAATGCAACCGATGGCGTGAGCGAGATTGTGGTGCCACCTCGTTCGCCGTTGATCGGCCAGCGGGTGGCGCCCGGAATGGCGGTGCCCGGCGAGGCACTGGTCGTGCTGGCGGTGCGGCGCGGAGACGACGTCATCAAAGACAAAGAGGTCATCGTGCGCGCTGGGGATGCGTTGCTGATGCAGGGCACCTGGGATGAACTCGTGCGCAATTCAGAACAGCCAGGAGTTCTCAGCGTTGACCCACCGCGTGCGCTGCGCCGCTCGGTGCCGCTGGGCAGAGGTGCGCGCCGTGCTCTGCTGGTTCTTGCTGGCATGGTGGTGCTTCTTGCGACAGGTTGGGTGCCGCCAGCAGTGGCGGGCCTGCTCGCGGTGGGCATGCTGATCCTTACCCGCACCATCACGTTTCCCCAGGCATATCGCTCGGTGTCTTGGACCACGGTTGTGCTGATCGCCGGCATGATGCCACTTGCTGCCGCCGTCACGGTCACCGGCACGGCTGACCTCGTCGCCGACTCGCTCATCAGCTGGCTGGGCGGGGCCAACCCGTACCTGTCGCTGCTGGTGCTGTGTCTGCTGACTCTCGTGCTCGGTCAGCTGATCAGCAATATGGCGACGGTGCTGATCGTTGCGCCGATCGCGGTCGCGCTGGCGGGCATTCTCGACCTGTCGGTCATGCCCTACATGATGGCGCTCACGGTCGCGGGCGCGGCTGCGTTCTTCACGCCCATCGCCACCCCCGCGAACCTGATGGTGATGGAACCCGGCGGCTACCGCTTTGGTGACTACTGGAAGCTAGGGCTTCCACTCGCCATCTTCTTCATCGCGATGGCTGTGCTCTATGTGCCACTGATCTGGCCCTTCTAGCTGCTGTCTTCGCCTGTCGTCGGGTTCCACGCCTCACACGCGCTTTCGTAGTCACGCATCGAGAGATCTGCGTATGCCCGTGACCACGCCACGATTGCTGCGCTCGCCGACTCGGGGTTGCCGATATAGCCGACGACACGCCCCGCGGTGAAGCTCTGCGCGTGCGACCTGCCGAGCACGGCTGCGCAGCCGAGCACGTAGTCGTGAAACGCCTCGTACGAGAGCCCTTCAAGCTCGATGGAGCCTTTCATATCGTGAAACTGCCGCACGTAGTAGTCGCGATTCGGTCCGCCGAGATAGCCGAGGAACGGGTCGGAGACGGCCTGCAGAATGCGCTGCAGGCCGACGACGCGAAAGCCGTGCCCATGCGTCGCGACACCTCGGGTGAGGCGTTCGGGTTGCTTCATCAGGCCGTGCAGGCTCAGCACCGATTCGCCCGCCTCTTTGATCTGCAAGACGATCGCGTCATCGTCGGCGCCCACGAGAAGTTGCAGATAGCACCGTGTGCCGACGCTCCCCACGCCGACAACGCGGCGCGCGAGGTCTCGGGGAAGATACTGCGACAGCACGATGTCGATGTCGATCGGCACGCTATCGCGGTACTGCCGAAACAGATAGCCGACTTCGTGGTCGGAGTGCGCGCTGCCTCCAGCAGCCTGTGCGTCGTCAAGACTGATTCGCTTCATCGTGGGTGGCTGATCGCGAAACCTCAGCGTGCCGTCTTCGGCGTGTTCGGTCAGTCGCTCCAGCGCCCGCGATCCGGTTCGCCGCTCGGCTGACGCAATGGCTGCCTTCGCCGCACGTTTGCCCTGTTTGCTCATGTGCTGGTTGGCGAACTCGCTGTTGAGGTGCATGAAATAGCGTTCCAGCGCACTCATGCTGTTGCTCGCGCGCAGCGAGCTGACGTAGGCGCGCACCGCGGCGTCTGCCGTGACTGTGATGAGTTGGTCGTCGTAGTTTGCGTGCCGGCCACCGATGACCACGCTCGTCACCAATCGCTTCACGTCCCATTCCCACGGCGCGATCGCTGCTTCGTCGAAATCGTTGAGATCGAATACCAGTCGCCGTTCGGGGGAGGCATAGAAACCAAAGTTGGTGATGTGCGCGTCTCCGCAGGCAGCAACCGGAATGTTCGAGCTGGGAGCATTGGCGAGGTCGGCGGCCATCAGAGCTGCCGTCCCCCGATAGAACGCGAAGGGGTTCGCGAGCATTCGTTGCATGCGCAGCGGAACGAGCTCTGCGACGCGATCAGCGTTCTGCTCACGAAGGTGGGCGACTGCGTCACGGCGGGGCAGATCAGTCAAGACGCCGAGCGATCGCCGTGGCACAGCTTTGCGCTGCTTTTGACCGAGTGCGCGAGCGTCAGCGCGCGAGACGATCGGCAGATCCCATGCGGGACGAAGATCATGAACGGCCATGATCAGATCATGGCCGACAACCGGTGGTTCCGCCACGCCTCGCCGAGAGGTCGACTACGAAAAGTCAGCGGCCACAGCGTTTCGGTGGTACTCGAAGATCATGCTCGTGCGGGTGGATGCGACACTCGCCCGCGCAGAAAGGTGATCGACGACGAAGCGACGCACCCCCGACGAGTCTTGTACCGCGATGTGCACCAAGAAGTCGTCGGTGCCGCCCACGAAAAAGAGTTGGATGACATCGGGGAGGCCTCGCACCTCGTCGGCAAACAGCCGGATGTTCTCTTGCCGAGCGCCAGGGCGAAGCGTCACGCCGATCATCGCCTGCAGCCCGCGACCGAGTGCCGCGTAATTCTGTGCCGCGTGTACTCCGGTGATGAGCTTTCTGTCGATCAACGCGCGCACGCGCGTGTGTGCGGTAGACGGCGCGATGTTGAGCGATGAAGCGATGTGGGCGATGGTCGCACGCCCGTCGGCTGACAAGATCTCGATGATCTGTTGATCTAGCTCGGTGAGCTCGGCAGGCATAGCGAAGATCCTTCATGCAGGGGCCTCGCGGTAGAGGCCGCAGTGACTATTCATTGGAGAAAAGACCTATTTGCCGATGAATCTATCAAGGTATGACGCACTAGCGAATGAATCTGGAAATGTGGGCCCTCTCAACACAATGAAAGAGTGCCCCATGCGTATTGGCGTCCCCACCGAG
Source organism: Microbacterium marmarense (assembly GCF_037204165.1). NCBI lineage: Bacteria > Bacillati > Actinomycetota > Actinomycetes > Micrococcales > Microbacteriaceae > Microbacterium > Microbacterium marmarense. Next base: position 10,915 of record NZ_JBBDGL010000001.1, on the reverse strand, counting down.
ATCAAGAACAACGAGAATCGCGTCGGAATGACCCCCGCCGGAGTAGACACGCTCGTGCAGGCAGGCCATGAGCTGATCATTCAATCCGGTGCGGGGCTCGGCAGCAACATCACCGACGAGAGTTTTCGCCGCGCGGGGGCCGAGATTGTGACCACCGCAGACGAGACATGGGCGCGCGCCGAAATGGTGGTGAAGGTGAAAGAACCCATCGCCGCCGAGTACGCCCGACTGCGCTCAGATCTGACGCTCTTCACATACCTGCACCTGGCCGCAGACCGCCCGCTCACCGAGGCGCTGATGGCCGCGGGAACAACCGCGATCGCATATGAAACGGTGCAGACGCCCGACCGCGCGCTGCCGCTGCTCGCGCCGATGAGCGAGGTCGCCGGGCGCCTCTCGATCGTGGTCGGCTCACACGCGTTGCTGAAGGCGCAGGGCGGTCGCGGGATGCTCATGGGTGGCGTTCCCGGTACCCCGAAAGCCAAGGTGCTGGTGATCGGCGGCGGCGTTGCGGGAGAGCACGCTGCGGCAAACGCGCTGGGTCTGGGAGCAGACGTCGCAATCGTTGATGTGTCTCTGCCTCGCCTGCGTCAACTGGAGACTCGTTTTGCCGGCGCTGTGCAGACCCGAGCCTCAACCCGATACGAGATAGCCGAACAGCTCGCTGACGCTGACCTGGTGATCGGATCGGTACTCATCCCAGGGGCTGCTGCCCCCAAACTCGTTACGAAAGAGATGGTCGAAGCGATGAAGCCGGGTTCGGTTCTGGTCGATATCGCTATCGATCAGGGTGGATGCTTCGAAGGCTCGCGCCCGACGACGCACGATGACCCGACGTTCGCCGTGCACGACTCGCTGTACTACTGCGTCGCGAATATGCCTGGAGCCGTACCGCACACCTCAACCCGCGCGCTCAGCAACGCCACACTGCCTTACATCGCGTCGATCGCGAATCTGGGATGGGATGCCGCGGCCGAGGGCAACCCCGCGCTCGCCTCGGGGCTGAACGTTCGAGACGGTGTCGTGACCAACGCAGGTGTGAAAGCCGCACTCAGCCTGTAGAGACGATAAACGCGCGGGATCGCATGAGTAGTGCGATCCCGCGCGTGTGCCGTTGCGTGCGGCTACAGCTGGTTGGAGGCTTCGGTGAGGACGCTGCGGAGGATCTGTTCGATCTCGGTGAACTCGGCTGGTCCGATCGTCAGCGGGGGAGCGAGTTGGATGACGGGGTCGCCGCGGTCGTCGGCGCGGCAGTAGAGGCCAGCGTCGAACAGTGCCTTCGAAAGGAACCCACGCAGCAGTCGTTCGGCTTCGTCGTCGTTGAAGGTCTCTTTGGTCGACTTGTCTTTGACGAGTTCGATTCCGAAGAAGTACCCGTCGCCGCGAACATCGCCGACGATGGGAAGATCGGTGAGCTTCTCGAGTTCAGACCGGAAGATGGGCGAGTTCTCTTTCACACGTGCGAGCAGTCCCTCTTCTTCGAAGATGTCGAGGTTCTCGAGCGCGACGGCGGCAGAGACAGGGTGTCCGCCGAACGTGTAGCCGTGGTAGAACGCGGTGTCTCCGTGAGCGAACGGTTCGTAGATCTTGTCGCTGACGACGGTTCCACCCAGGGGGGAGTAACCGCTGGTGACAGCCTTCGCGAAAGTGATCATGTCGGGCTTATAGCCATATGCGTCGCAAGCGAACATGTGGCCTACGCGGCCGAATGCGCAGATGACCTCGTCAGAGACGAGCAGCACGTCATACTTGTCGCAGATCTCTCGTACCCGCTGAAAGTAGCCGGGGGGAGGGGGGAAACAGCCACCTGAGTTCTGCACCGGCTCGAGGAAGACCGCGGCGACAGTGTCGGGGCCCTCGAACTGGATCATCTCCTCGATGCGGTCGGCCGCCCAGACACCGAACTCCTCGAGGCTTTCGGTGGGGCCGCCCATTTCAGCCGCGCGGTAGAAGTTCGTATTCGGCACGCGAAACCCGCCGGGAGTGACCGGTTCGAACATCGACTTCATCGCGGGGATGCCGGTGATCGCCAGCGCGCCTTGCGGGGTGCCGTGGTACGCGACCGCGCGAGAGATGACCTTGTGCTTGGTCGGCTGCCCCTGAAGCTTCCAGTAGTACTTCGCAAGCTTGAACGCCGTCTCGACGGCTTCGCCGCCGCCGGTCGAGAAGAAGACCTTGTTCAAATCTCCTGGCGCATAGCTGGCGATGCGATCGGCGAGCTCAATGGCCGCGGGGTGCGCGTACGACCAGATCGGAAAAAACGCGAGCTGTTCAGCCTGCTTTGCCGCGGCCTGCGCGAGGCGCTTGCGGCCGTGGCCCGCGGCGACGACAAACAGCCCAGAGAGACCGTCGATGTATTTTTTGCCCTGTGAGTCCCAGATGTGGTGGCCTTCACCCTTGGTGATGATGGGCACTCCTGGCCCCTCTGTCATCACCGACTGGCGCGCGAAGTGCATCCACAGATGGTCTTTCGCCATCTCCTGCAGTTCAGTTTCGGTGCGCGCGGCGCGCTCGGACGATGTCGACATGGAAACTCCGCTCTAGGCCTTCTGATCGACATTACTCGCGAGACGCTCCGCCGAACCACGGCGGTTCGTCCGATTCAGCGGCCGCGAGCGCCGGACCGTCCGGAGCAGATGCGGGCGAAGGATACGTCCCCAGTTTTTCGCATCCTGCGCCCGCAAGATCAACCGGCGCCTCATGGCCCTGCTGCGGATCACACCCACTCTGTCTGAGCCGCCCGGTCCGCGCTATAGACCTAGGTCTATAGCCGCAACAAGACTGCGCGAAGATAGTGGTCACAACGGTGAAAGCGAGAGGCATGCGAGCGCAGCAACGGCAAGCAGCGCCGCGCGTTGCGCGTGCAGCATCCTTCGTTCGAGCTCTGTGGCTGATTGGCCTGATCGGCATTTTCGGGGGGCTCATCGAGCTGGTACTGGTATTCCCAGGCGCTGAGTATCCCGGCGTGATGGTGCTCTACACCGCGGTGTTCTGGGTGTACCTCGCGGCGGGCCTGGTCGCCTGGTACCGCCGGCCCAGCAACCCGATGGCTGCCCTGATCCTGGCGGGTGCTCTGGTCGTGTACCTGTCAAACCTGGGCAACGCGTCGCAGCCGATACTGGTGGGGATCGGGTCAGTATTCGCCACCACGATCTTGGCGGTGATCGTTCACCTGCTGCTCGCCTTTCCGTCTGGGCGACTTGGGAACAACGTTGCTCGTGGGGTTGTCGCCGGCGCCTACTTCGTCGCGGTAGTGCTGCAGACGCCGCTGTACCTCGCGACGTCTGAGACGGTGCTCGAGACGGCCATCACTACGCAGCGCGTGTGCGGCTTCGCGGTGATGGGAGCAACGTCGTTGATGCTCGCATTGCGCGTGCGTGCGGCTGACCCCGCGCACCGCAGGGTGCTCTTGCCGCTGTTCTCCTACGGGATGTTCGTGGTGCTGGGCGTTCCGTTCGCGTCGCTGCTGTTCGACGCGTTTGCCCCGCCGACGCGCGAAGTGGTGCAACTCGTATTGCTGATGGGCCTCCCCGTCGCTTTTGTATTCGGGATGCTGCGCGGTGGTTTCACGCACACCGGTGAGCTCACCGACCTGGGGGCGTGGCTGAGCGTCGATGTGGCGACAGGATCGCTCCAAGACGCGCTGGCGCTGACTCTCGGCGATGACACCGTGCGCCTTGGGCTCCGCGGCGGCGCCCCAGGAGAGTTCGTTGATGAGACTGGCGCGGCAATGAACGTCGCCGCGCGAGCATCCGGCCGCGAAGTTGTTGAAGTGACGGTGGCGGGGGAGAGCATCGCCGTCATCGAATATGACTCCCGCATGAACGGCAACGCCGAGCACGTGCGCCGGGCGGGTCAGGTGCTCGCCGTCGCGCTGGATCGCACGCGGCTGTCAGCAGAACTTCTCAGCAGCCAGCGCAAGTTGCGCGAGTCCCGAACTCGCATCGTTGATGCGGCCGATCACGAACGACTGCGCATCGCTCAAGACTTGCACGATGGATTGCAGGTGCAATTGGTGCTGCTGGCCCTTGAAGCCCAACAGATCGCGGGCATTGCTGACTCCTCGCCAGCGACCAAGGCTGCCGCGACCACACTGCGAAAGCGCATCGACTCGGCGGCAGCTGATCTTCGGCGACTCGTGCACGACGTCTTGCCCCTTACTCTGACAGATCGAGGCCTGAGCGATGCGGTCGAAGACCTGGTCGACCGCATGCCGATCCCGACCACCTTCGAGGTGCACCCGCCCGATCTGCACCTGTCAGAGCCGGTGAGCAACACTGCATACTTTGTCGTCGCTGAAGCTTTGGCCAATACCGTCAAGCATGCTGATGCAAGCTCGGCGCGGGTGACGCTTGTTCAGACTGCGCACGCACTGCACATTGACGTTACCGACAGTGGGCGCGGCGGTGCGATTGTTGCGGGTCGTGGGTTGCGGGGGCTTGCTGACCGCGTCGATGCGCTCGGTGGAACCATAGAACTGCGTTCAACCGATCGTGCAGGACTGACCCTTTCGGTGGAGTTGCCATGCGAGTCGTGATTGCAGAAGATGAAGCGCTGCTGAGGCAGGGTCTCGACCTGGTCTTGGCGCAGGATGGCTTCGACGTGGTAGCGGTCGTTGCCGACGCCGTGCAGCTTGACGCTGCCGTCGTTCAGCATGAGCCCGAACTGGTCGTCACCGACATTCGCATGCCACCGACGTTCACTGACGAGGGGCTTGCCGCCGCGGTGCGCATCAGGAAGCGCTGGCCCCAGACCGCGGTCGTGGTGCTCTCGCAGCATGTGCAACGTCGCTACGCCGAAGAGCTTCTCGGCGATGGGCGCGGAGGGGTGGGCTACCTGCTGAAACAGCGGATCGCCGATGTCGAAACCTTTACTCAGGATCTCTGGCGGGTCGCCGCTGGAGGCACCGCTCTCGATCCTGATGTGGTCGAGATCTTGGTTTCTCGTGCGCAAATGCTCGGAGGCGGCGTCGAGCGCCTCACGCAGCGGCAGCGAGAGGTGCTCGCGCTGATGGCCGAGGGTCGCAGCAACACCTGGATTGCTGCGAGCCTAGGCTGCTCAGATAAAGCAGTGGTGCAGCACACCTCTCGCATCTACGACGCCCTTGGCCTTCCTGTCGATGCCGATGATCACCGTCGGGTGCTTGCGGTGCTGCACTATCTCACTGAGTGACCCGCCTCACTGAGTGACCCGACTCACTGAGTGATCCGCGCGGCCGCGCGGATCGACCGGCTCGGTCCGACAGTCAGCAGTTAGCGCTGCTGAGCAGGATATTTTGTGGCGCCTTCCCCCAAATATCCGGATCTTCGCGCTGCCGGGGGTAGTCAGGGTGAGAAATGCAGCAATTAAATCTTGACAAACAACAAACAGGGTCTCTACTCTCGCAAGAGTAGAGAACCGTCGCGACGAGGTGGCGGTTGTGCAATCCGAGCAAGGTCGCATAGTTGCGACGCGCCGAGAGGATTCCCGTGTACAAAGCAGTACGAAGCGGCCGATCGAAAGCCCTCGCGCTTTTGACCAGCGCCGCAATCGCCCTCCCACTGACCATGATGTCGGTCGCGCCCGCACAGGCCGATGAGGTGACACTCGTGGGCGTAGGCGATGCGCTCACCGCCGCCGTCGAGGAAACGCCCGAATTCAGTGCGCTCCTCTTCACCAAGACCGCCGCCTTCCGGCACGGGAATATCCCGACCGCGGTTGCGGCGGTCGAGCAACTTGGAGCCGAGAACAACTTCACCGTTGAGGCCACCGAAGACGCGGCGGCCTTCACCGATGAGAACCTCGAGCAGTACGACGTCGTCATATGGCTCTCCACGACCGGAGACGTTCTCGACACGACCCAACAGGCCGCTTTCGAGCGCTACATTCAGGCGGGCGGTGGCTACGCAGGCATTCACGCGGCAAGCGACACCGAGTATGGCTGGGAGTGGTACGAGGGTCTCGTCGGCGCATACTTCGAAGGCCACCCCGCACAGCAGAATGGGGTCATCGAGGTCGAAGACCACGCGCACGAATCCACCTCTCACCTCGGAGACACCTGGGCGCGCTTCGATGAGTGGTACGACTTCCAGACCAACCCGCGCGACGACGTGCACGTGCTGCTCTCGCTGGACGAGTCGTCGTATAGCAACGGCGGCATGGGTGAGGACCACCCCATCGCGTGGTGCAACGTCTACGACGGTGGCAGGTCCTGGTACACCGCCGGCGGTCACACCGACGCAGCCTTCGCGGAGCCGGACTTCCTCACGCACGTGCTCGAGGGCGTGCGCACCGCGGCCGGTGTCGTCGACTCAGACTGCAGCGCATCGCAGTCTGACAGCTATGAGCTGGTGACGCTTGCGGACGACACCGGAAACCCGATGTCACTTGAGATCGCAGACGACGGCACCGTGTTCTACGTCGAGCGCAACGGTCGCATTCAGCGGATTGACGCCGACACTCAGCAGCGCACCACAGCGCTGACCCTGAGCGTGACTCTCGGCAACGAAGATGGCCTGCTCGGCGCGGTGCTCGACCCCGACTTCGCCGAGAACGGCTGGATGTACGTCTACTGGTCGCCGTCTTCGGTGTCGGCAGAAGATGGCCCGCACAACCGTATCTCGCGCTTCACCTATGACGCTGCGATCGACGCTTTCGATCCCACCTCGGAGCAGACGCTGCTGAAGATCACGACGCAGCGCGACGAATGCTGCCACGCCGGTGGCGACATGGTCTTCGATCTCGACGGCAACCTCGTGCTGGCGACGGGCGACAACACCAACCCATTCGCTTCGAACGGCTTCTCGCCCATTGATGGGCGCGACGGGCGCTCGGCGTGGGATGCCCAGCGCACCTCGGGAAACACCAACGATCTTCGAGGCAAGGTCATCCGCATCACCCCGCAAGACGATGGAACCTACACGATTCCGGCGGGGAACCTGTTCGATGAGGCCGCTGATACCAACGATCAGACTCGCCCCGAGGTCTATGCGATGGGTTTCCGCAACCCGTTCCGCATCGGACTGGACCCCTTCAGCGGCAACATTCTCGTCGCTGACTATGGCCCCGACTCGGGCAGTTCGAACGCCAGCCGCGGGCCAGCTGCAACGACGGAATGGAACATTGTCGATGAGCCCGGCAACTATGGCTGGCCGTACTGCACGGGTGAGACCTGCTACATCGACTACGACTTTGAGACATCTACGTCTGGCGAACGGTTCGACCCCAACGCGCTCGTCAACGACAGCCCGGGCAACACTGGCCTCAGTGAGCTGCCCCCGGTGATCACCCCTGAGTACTGGGGTGTGCGCAACGCCAACGACAACCCGTTCCCCGAGATTGGCGCGGCCGGCTACACCGGTGCTCCCATGGGCGGACCGGTTTACGCCTACGATCCTGAGCTCGACTCCGACACGAAGTGGCCCGAGTACTGGGATGGCAAAGCATTCTTCGGCGACTGGAACCTCGGTGAGGCCTTCAGCATCACGATGAATGAAGACACCGCCGATGCGCCGCTGCACTCCGAAATCGTCGGCGTCACGCGGATGCTTCCCGGGATCCTCGATCCTGACCATGGGTTCTATCGCGTCATGGACGCACAATGGGGACCCGACGGCTCGCTATACGTGATCGACTGGGGCCAGGGATTCGGCGGCAACAACTCGAGCTCGGGCGTGTACCGAATCGACTATGTCAAGGGCAACCCGTCGCCGATCGCTCGCGCAACGGCCGACAAGACAAACGGGTCGGAAGAGACGCTCACCGTGCAGTTCTCGTCGGAAGGCTCACGCCACCCCTCAGGCGAAGCGATCACGTACCTCTGGGACTTTGGTGACGGAAGCGCCACGACTGACGAGCAGAACCCGCAGCACACCTACACCGGCTACGGCGAGTACACCGCGTCGCTGACAGTGTCGGATGCTGAAGGCCAGTCTGCGATCGCTTCGATCAACCTCGTGGTCGGGAACGTTGAACCGACGGTGAACATCGTGTTCCCCGAGAACGGCGGATTCTTCGAATGGGGCGACGAAGTCGCGTACCAGGTCGTCGTTGACGATCCTGACGGCAGTGGCGAGATCGACTGCTCGCAGATCGAAGTGCTGCCGGCACTGGGGCACGACTCTCACCAGCACCCGATGGGCCAGCTCAGCGGCTGTGAGGGAAGCATCCCGACAGGTCGCGATGGTGGCCACGGCATCACCGAGAAACTGTTCTGGGTCGTCGACGTGCGCTACACCGACGACGGTGGCGCAGCGAATGTTCCGCTGACCGGGTATGGCACCAACCTGCTGACGCCCAAGTACCTCGAGGCTGAGTTCTTCGCAGATACCGCAAACCTCGACGGCAGCGACGGTGTTCGTACCGAGACGACCGAAGATACCGGCGGCGGAATGAACCTTTCCTACGTCGATGTCGGCGACTGGTGGTCGTACGAGCCGATCAACTTCAAGGGCATTGACTCCGTGCGCGCACGGTTGGCTATTCCCAACGGTTCGGGCAGCATCTCGATGCGCTGGAACGCCCCTGATGGCGAAGAGCTCGCGACGATTCCGTTCACTTCGACAGGCGGATGGCAGAGCTACCGCTACTTCGACGTCGACCTTGAAGACCTGCCGACTGAGACGGGCACGCTGTACTTCGTGCTCACAGCAGGCAAGGTGAATGTCAACTACTTCGAGTGGGTGGGCGCTGGGGTTGACGCCAATGGTCTGCCCGTCATCACCCTTGACGCAGATCAGACCACCGGCAGTTCGCCGCTGACCGTCAATGCGACGGCTTCAGCGATTGACCCTGAAGGTGGTGAGGTCACGCTCGAGTGGAACGCAGGACTCGGCGACGGTTTCTTCGAAGGTGACGGCGAGCAGCAGTTCGTCTACACGCAGGCCGGACAGTACGTTCTGACCGTTCGGGCAACCGACGACACGGGGGCCACCAGCGAAGAGTCGGTGACGATCACCGTTGAGCAACCTGCAGTGGGCGTATGTTTCTCGGGCCGCTCGGATGACTTCCTCGGTGAAGCGCTCGACACCGATCGGTGGGACAGCAACGTTCGCCTCAACCAGGAAGCGGTTGTTGAAGACGGGCACTTGGTCATCCCCGCGACGAAGACCGATATCAACGGGGCAGGCGGAGACGCATCGAACATCATCCTGCAGGAGCTGCCTGACGGCGCTTGGCAGGCGACCGCCAAGGTCACCTTCGAGGCTACGGCGCAGTACCAGCAGGCTGGCCTGATCGTCTACGGCGACGATGACAACTACGCGAAGATGGTGCTTCAAGCCCGAAACACCACCGGCACGCGCATCTTCCAGTTCATTCGGGAAGAGGCGGGCGTGACCAACGAGGTCGCAGCGTCCAACACAGGCAACCTTGGTGCGGCGTTCCCCGAGACCTACTTCGTGCGGTTCACGAGTGACGGCACCAGCCTTAACGCGTGGTACTCGGCAGACGGCATCGACTTCACGATGATGTCGCAGACGAAGCAGTTGGCGGGCATCGAGAATCCGCGCATCGGCCTCGCCGCGTTTGCAAACTCGAACTCGCCACGCGAGGTCGTCGACGCACACTTCGACTGGTTCCACATCACCCCCGACGACACCGCAAGCGCAGCCACACCGAACGACGAGTTCGACGGCGACGCACTTGACACGTGCCGCTGGACAGTGGTGGATCCGGAGCCCGAGGGGTTCCGAGTCTCGGATGGACACCTGGAGATCGACACCACGCCGGAAGACATCTACACCAGCGCAACCGGCGCGCCGAACTTCATCGTGCAGGATCAGCCGGGTGAGGAATGGACGGTTGAGACGAAGGTTGATGCTTCGGCACTCGACCGCCGGTATCAGCAGGCAGGATTGATCGTCCTCGGCGATGACGACAACTACGTCAAGATCGACCTCGTGTCGACCAACGCTGGTGGTTCGGCAGTCGTGCGCAATCTAGAGATGCGAAGCGAGATCGGCGGCGCGATTCAGACCCCGCAGGCTACTGTCACCGGCTTGTCCACTGACGGAAACGTGTGGCTTCGACTCTCGAAGGCAGGCGACACGTTCAGCGGCTCGTACAGCACCGACGGAGACACCTGGATCGCGATGTCAAATGTCATGACCAACGCTCCCGCAGCGGAAGGACAGGTCGGCGTATACGCGCTGGGCAACTCCAGCCAGGGAACAGTGTCGCGCACTGCACGCTTCGACTACTTCCACGTAGTCGAGGATGCTGCGATCGACCCGCTGGAGATCAGTTCGACGCTCGCGCCGGCTGAGGCTGGCGGCGCTGACGGATGGTACACCGGGCCCGTGACGGTTGAAGTGTCTGTCACTGGCGGCGGCGAGAGCAGCGTCTACCGCGAGGTGAACGTCAACGGCTCGGGCTGGGTGGAATACACCGCTCCCATCGAGGTCACGGATGACGGCGAGCACACCGTCGAATACCGCGCATCGAGCCCCGAAGTCGACCCGGTCGACGATGAGGTCTCGTTCAAGATCGACGCGACGTCTCCCGAGATCGAAGCGTCAACGGATCTTGATGCGCAACCGCGCACTATCGGTCTCGTTGCTGAAGATGCCACCAGCGGCATCGCCTCGATCCAATACCGCCTCGACGATGGCGAATGGATCGAGTATGACGCAGTCGTGGAACTCAGCGATGACGCGCAGACGATCACCTACCGCGCCACGGACGAGGCTGGAAACACCTCAGACGAGGGCTCGATCGAGGTGCCAGAGGTCGCCGAGGTTGATACTGAGCGTCCGGTGGTGGTGTTGGTGTCGCCTTCGACGGCTGGTCCGTTCCAGGCGTTGTCGGTGAAGGTGGATGCGACCGATAACGCGGGGCTGCATCGTGTGGTGGCGAACATCTATAAGGATGGGTTGCTGGTGAAGAGCACGCAGTCTGTGGCGGATGGGGCGACGGAGTTCTCGCACTCGGCGACGGT